>JADKFY010000007.1 GCA_016717305.1 Flavobacteriales bacterium | reverse complement strand
GCGTGGGCGAGAATTTCGGTCACACCATGTTGGAATCGCTCAGCGTTGGTCGTCCGCTGGTGATCAGTGATCGCACGCCGTGGAAAGGTCTTCAAAAAGCCAGCGCAGGTTGGGACTTGCCATTGGAAGATCCGGCATTGTTCGTAAAGGCTCTTCAGGGTCTCGTGGACATGGACCAATTGGCCTATGACCGCCTTGCGGAGGGAGCATTCACGTTGGGCGCCCGATATTTGGCGGACCCAGCACCTGTGGAACGCAGTCTGGCGATGTTCAGATCATGAACCCCACCCAGCAACAAGTCGACCTGAGCCGCTTCAACAACACGGCCACCTTCGATCCCGGAGCAGGCGTTATAAAGCGCACACTTTGGTACTTCACCAATGCGCTGTTCTTTCTCAATCCGGCATTCCCGTTCCGCTCGCCGAAGCCTTGGTTGCTGCGAATGTTCGGTGCACGAGTGGGCAAAGGCGTAGTGATCCATCCCGGTGTCAACATCAAATTCCCTTGGAAATTGGAGATCGGGAATAACAGTTGGATCGGTCAAGGAGCGTGGTTGGATAATTTGGATAGGCTCAGCATTGGCAACAATGTGGTGATCAGCCAAGGTGCTATGATCATACAAGGGAGCCACGACTACAAGAAGGTGGATTACCCAACGTACACCAAGCCCATCGTTTTGGAAGACGGCAGTTGGATAGGGGCAGGCGCGATCGTAACGTTGGGCGTTACCGTCAAAAGCCATGCGGTGTTGGCGGTCGGTTCCGTTGCAACGAAGGATCTGGAAGCGTATACCATCTATCAGGGAAATCCTGCGCAACCGGTGCGTGAAAGGATCGTGGAATGAAAGTAAGCCTGATCACCGTTTGCTGGAATGTGGCACCTGTTATCGCCGAAACGTTGGACAGTGTTTTCGCCCAAGAACACCAAGACCTGGAGGTGATCGTGATCGATGGTGCAAGCAAGGACGGCACCTTGGATATCCTGGAAACCTATCGGCCACGGCTCGCTCACTTGGTAAGTGAGAAGGACCACGGGATCTACGATGCCATGAACAAAGGGCTGGCTCGCGCCACGGGCGATATCATCGGTTTTGTGAATGCTGGCGACCTGCTGATGGACCCGACAGTGATCACGGAAGTGGTGAAGAAATTCCAAACCCACAAGGTGGATGCGGTCTACGGCGACATCATCATGGTGGACGAGAATGACATCTCGCAAGTGAAGCGCACGTGGAAGAGCGGCGATTACCACAAAAGCAACTTCACCAAGGGCTGGATGCCGCCACATGTGGCCACCTTCATCCGGAAAAGCGCCTATGATAGTTTCGGACACTTCAATACGGACCTGCGCATTGCTGCGGATTACGAGATCCTCTTTCGCTTTTTGTACAAGCACGAATTGGCAACGCTCCACGTCCCCAAAGTATTGGTCCGATTCAGGTTGGGAGGCATGAGCAACGGCAGCGTGCGGCATGTATTGAAGGCGAATACCGAAGTGCGCCGATCATGGCGATTGAATGGATTCCAAGCCCCTCCAATGCTCGTTACCCGCAAGCTGTGGAGCAAGGTGATGCAATTCTTCCATTGACCGGGCGTTCAACCCATTGCACATAGGGCCAGTGAAGGGGAATGCCCCAAATGGTCCGATCGCGCATTTGTAACGTACGTCTGACCGGAAATTAATCTGACCTTTGTAATTCGATGGGAACCATAGAGAGCATGGACGAATTGGTCGAGCGCTATGTGCTTGGCCTTTTGGATGTCGAGACCGCACAGCGTGTGGAGGCGGCGGCCGTGCATGACGTCCAGGTTCGTGGTATGCTCAAGGAGTTGCAGGAAGCCATGGCCCACCATGCTTCCGACAATGCCACGCAACCGCCTACTGGATTGAGATCCCATGTGATCCAGGCGATCCAGTTGGAGGTGGAAAAAGAACGGGCATCGGGTAGGCCCCCACTGTTGCATCACAAGTCCACCGTTGCTGATTTTGCCAACTGGATCGGAATGGAGCATGTTAGACCGGAAGGAGCGGGCAACATGCAGTATATCCCACTGGACGAGAGCGATGATCGGCAAACCGCCTTGGTCTGGTTGGAGCAGGAGGAGCCAACTGAAATACATACGGACTGTGTTGAGCGCTTCCTGATCCTGGAAGGAACTTGCGATGTGACCATTGGCAATGAACTCCATGCTATGATCCCCGGGAATGTGATCACCATTCCCATGTTCACGGAACATTCCGTTCGCGTCACCAGCACAATGCCCTGCAAGGCCATCCTTCAGCGGGTCATGGTGGTGTGATCACGTCACTCAACTTTTCGCCTGCTCATAAGCCAAGCTGACAGCTTTGGCAAAGAGCGCTTTATCGACTTTATCCAAGTGCATTACTGTGGCTCCCTTTTGGCCCCACTTGCTCGGGTGGGGTTCGAATTTTCCCGAATGCTCTTCAACCAGAACAGTCTGTTGGTCGAGGTTGAGCATCAGCACCGCAAAGCCTTCTTCGATCCATAAGGTCACGAATGTCCGGCCCGGTTTTCCACCGTGCTTCTTTGGTCCAAGTCGATAGGCCGGCTTGCCGAAATGATCATACTCTTCACAGGAGTATTCCAAGAGGAGTGTTGTACGGGCGGTCTCGATGTCCATACCGCGAAGATATTGGGGCTGTATTTCCCCAAATGAGAGGCACTCAAAAGAACGATGATCATTTTCCTAAAAGCTGTAGGACCGCGATAAAATGGGTCATGACGCTAACCCTGCAAACGAACATACAATGGGCATGGAATTGGCCCGTCGCGGACCCAGTGTACCTTCCCCCTTGTCTATCTCCACCATTCCCATGACCTTTGAAATGTGGTTCCTCTGTGCCGTGATCCTCGTGGCCATGGTGCTTTTCGTGACCGAGAAGGTCAGCATTGATGTGACCTCCATCTTCATCGCATTTACACTGATGGCGAGCGGACTGGTCACGGTAACCCAAGGGTTATCCGGGTTCTCCAACCAAGCCGCGCTTGCCATCCTTTCCCTATTGATCCTCAATACCGGACTGGAGAATACTGGCGTACTCCGGGTGGTTACCAGCAAACTTGTTCAGCTTACCGGTAAACATGCTTGGAGCGTATTGTTGGTCCTGCTCCCCTTTGTGGCTATCCTATCCGCGTTCACCAACAACACGGCGGTCATTGCCATGTTCCTGCCCATTCTGCTCTTGATCGGAGATGCAAAGGGAATAAGCCCAAGCAAACTTCTTATGCCAATGGCCTTCATCTCTATTTTGGGAGGACTCTGCACGATCATCGGCACCAGTACCAATCTTTTGGTGAACAGTATTGCTCGACAATATGGGATCGTGCCGTTCACGTTTTTCGAGTTTGCAGAAATTGGCGGGGCCATGGTGATCGCCGGAGCCGTCTATATGCTATTGATCGGGCATCGCGTTATTCCAGCGCGTAGAAAGCCTTTGGACAAGAGCGCTACGGATCGGGTGAAACGATTCCTCACGGAGATCACGATCCAACCAAGCCCTGAGAGCGCCGTACCGGTTGAAGAGATACGTAAAACGTTGACCGACCTTGGATTTGAAATTGTACAGATCACCACACCCGGCGGCCGGGTTACGCAGCGGGGTGCTGATGCGGATATCCGAACCGGAGATAAGGTGCTGTTGCGTGGAAATCCGGAACACATCTTGAAACTGAAAGCGGACCCCACCTTTGCCTTGACAGCGCAGACCAAAGAGGTGAACCTACAACTGAACAAAAAGGAAACCAAGTTGGTCGAGGCGGTGGTAGCCCCCGGCTCCGAGCTTATTGGTCGGCGCATCCAAGACCTCGACCTGTTGGGCAAGTACGAATGCATACCACTGGCCATACAGCGACCAGACGAATTGGCAACCGACCGGATCGACGAGGTCCGGTTGAAGCTCGGCGATGTGCTTCTCTTGGAAGCCACGACCAAATTGTCCATGGACCCAGATGTGCCTAAGGACCTGATCGTGCTGGATACGGTACACCAAGTGCAAAGCCTCCGTCGTCGTTGGACGGCCGTGCTCATATTCGCAGGGGCCATTGCGGCGGCGGCGTTCAATTTGGTCCCGATCGCCATATCCGCTCTAGGTGGCGTATTGGCCATGGCTGTTACGGGTTGCATCACCATGAACGAGGCCTACAAGCGCGTGGAGTGGAAGGTCTATTTCTTGATCGCGGGTCTTATCCCATTGGGGATCGCCATACAGAACACGGGTCTCGATGACCGGATCGCAGGTGCATTCATCACGACTACGCGTGGACTGGAACCCTTCGCTGTCATCGTGATCCTCTACGCCTTCACGGTGGTGATCACCAATATCATGGCGAACAACGCGACCGCCCTGCTCATGGCCCCGATCGCCATCAAGATCGCACAGCAGCTCCACATCGACCCCAAAGCACTGCTGCTTACGATCATGTTCGCGGCTAGCACCTCATTCTTTACTCCCGTTGGCTATCATACGCTCACACTGATCTACACACCGGGGCGCTACAAGTTCAAGGATTATTTCTTCTCTGGTCTGCCGCTTACTATTTTGGTCAGCGGTGTTGCCTGTTGGATGATCTGGCAACGGTACGTTCCCGGTTGATGTTCAAAGTCGGTGTACCTTCGTTCATGCACATTCCGCTAATGTCATTGAAGCGTACAAGTCGTTGGGTGCTTGCGTTCTGCCTAGGTTGGTGCGGGGTGTTGATCGGGATCTCGTCCTCAGCGCAAGCCACTCTTTCGGGCACCATTGTGCATGATGGCCTTGTGAGGGAATACATTCTTTACGTTCCAGCGAGTTACCAAGCGGGCATACCGGTACCGTTGGTCTTCAACCTGCACGGGTATACAAGCGATAATGCACAGCAGTTCCTTTACGCTGATTTCCGCCCGATCGCGGACACCGCGAACTTCATCATTGTGCTGCCCAACGGGACCATTGATCCAGTAGGCAACCGGTATTGGGACACCTTCGGACTTGGCCTTGTTGATGATCTTGGTTTCATCACCGACTTACTGGACTCCATCTCCGCGAACTACAGCATTGATCCGGAGCGAGTGTACAGTACGGGCATGAGCAATGGTGGGTTCATGAGCTACGATCTGGCTTGTTTTCGCAGTGAACGATTCGCGGCGATCGCTTCTGTAACAGGAACCATGCTTGATTCCCGATTGATCAGCTGTAACGCAGTGCATCCTACTCCTGTCATGCAGATCCATGGAACTGCGGATCCTACCGTTAATTTCCTTGGCGGAAGTGGGCTGGTGGCGATAGAGGACCTTGTAACTCATTGGGTCTATTTCAACAATTGCAATCCAACTCCGGAATACACGCAACTGCCGGACATCAACACAACAGATGGTTGCACCGCGGAACATTTCGTCTACCTGAATGGCGACCTCGGAAGCACAGTGGAATTCTTAAAAGTCATTGGTGGTGGCCATACATGGCCGGGTTCACCCTTCGTGATCGGGGTCACGAACCAGGACTTCAATGCGTGTAAGGAGATCTGGCGTTTCTTCAGCCAATACACATTGACCGTGGATGCTGGTATAGGTTCCACCGCTAATGCGGAAGCTCTCTTCACGGTTGGTCCCAACCCGACCATGGACGATTTTCTGATCCGTTTCAATGGGCACGAAAAACGTACGATCACGCTTTGGGACATAGCTGGGAAGTTGGTCTTCACCAGCACCTCAACCGACAGCTCCGTTGCTTTGCGCACGGAGCCGGGCATCTATCTAGTGCAGGTCCGAGAAGGGGAGAAGGTCGCTACAGAAAAGGTGGTCCACTACTGACCTTTACCAACTGAAGTCTCAGATCCTGTTCCGCCGTATAGGGCAGGAAAGCTTAACGCATGTCATTCACTTCAACACCGGGGTACTTCCCTTTATCGAAGGTGAAAAGCGCGTCGGCGAGTTCATGGTCCGCGGTGAATTTCTTCAACGTGTACGTGACCACGTTCCCATCCTTGTAAAGGACCTGAACGCTCTTCGGTTCAGCCTTTGCCTTGTCCACGGTCAGCACAACAGTATGGAACGGCTTCTTAGCGGCATCCAGTGGGAATAGTTTCGCAACTTGGGTCATTACACCTGCGGCATCGGCCTTTTCCTCCACGAATTGGCTCTTGAATCCTTTCTCATATTGGGTAAAGAGCTTGGTCGGGTCCATGTCCTGATCCATTTCCGAAGGATCGCTGATGTTCACCTCGTTGCTTTCCTTGTTGTAGGTGTACATCGCAGTGCCGTCGTTGACGATGGTGTTGTTATCAAGCACCAAACGGAACTTCTTGCCTTTTACTTTCATGTTGCCCTCCTGCTTCACATCCAGCTTGTCCTTAGTGCTTTGCATGCGGCTGCTGAAATCGGCTTCGAAGGTCTTCCATGCCTTGGCCTTAACCATCAAATTGTCCACAATGGCCTTGCTTTTCGGGTCGTCTTGGGCATGGAGCGTAACGCCTATCAGGAGGAACGAGAGGAGGAAAAGCAGTTGTTTCGTCATGTTCATTTTTGTTGTGGTCGCTATAACGCAAAGGTTGTGCCAAGGCATTTGATACCATCTTCACCCGTCACCTCGGCCTCCGAGCCGGGGCTCACTTCTTCACCTTCGCCTTGTTCACGTTCTTATCTGCGCTTTCCTTCAGTTTCAACATGGAACCTGTGCATTTCGGGGAACCGCATCGGCACTCCCAGATCTTGAGCAATTTCTTGGTGTAGGGCACATCGAACGCAAAGCCGTAATCGTAAATGATCTCTTCGCCGGGTTCAATTACACGCAAGGCTTCAATGATCACACGATCTTTCTTGGGATCGGGGTTCTTCTTCTTTTCTGAATGAATGAAGGCCACTGCATTTGGGTCGCAACCGGTATTGATCCACTTGGCAACGTTGCCACGCACATTGGCATCCACGATCCATTCCTCGTTCAAGGTGAACAGGAAGGTATGTCCGGACCCGACGTCGCCATAGTACTGCTCGTCGGCTTCGTCGTG
This sequence comes from Flavobacteriales bacterium, assembly GCA_016717305.1. Classification (GTDB taxonomy): domain Bacteria; phylum Bacteroidota; class Bacteroidia; order Flavobacteriales_F; family PHOS-HE28; genus PHOS-HE28. Next base: position 237,156 of record JADKFY010000007.1, on the reverse strand, counting down.
CGAAATAATTCGGCCTTTGTACTCCACAATGTCCTCACCCTTGCGAATACGCGCCGTGGCGATCACACCATTGCCATGGATCTTCGAGCGGCGTTTGGTGATCTTCAATGGCTTCTTCATGGCGCGAAGGTCGTAGTTGTTCCGTAGATCCGGAAGAAAGGTTGAAGAACACGGGTTACACCCCTCAATACAGCGGGTATCCGCCTGTTGCATTTGTTCTTGCCAGCAAGTATTCAACCCGGAAAGGGTCGCACCTTTTAGCATTGATTCCAACAAGCGGTATTCGACCCGGAAAGGGTCGTAGCAGGCATTTTCAAAGCATTGTCCGAAGGACCTTGGTATCGCGGTCGCAATTCGAAAGTTCCCGAAACAATGCGTTCAGAAATAGAATTGCACCACGAAGATCCCAGCGATCACGCAAACCAGACCGGAAAGCAGCATGATCCCCAAGGTGTAGCGCGTATCCTTCACGTTGACCGTTCCGAAGTACAAGGCAACGACATAGAACGTGGTCTCGGCTGCGCCTTGGAAAAGGCAACTGAGCTGCCCGGTGACGCTATCAGCGCCATAGGTCTTCATCGCATCCAGCATGAACCCGCGTGAGCCACCTGCGCTGAAGGGCCGCATTAGTGCGACAGGAATGGCATCGATCACTTCCTTGTTCATGCCCACGTTGGACATTACGAATGTGAGCCCGTCCATAACTATACCCATCAGCCCACTGTTTCGAAAGATGCTCAACGCGGCAAGCATGGCCAGCATGTATGGCAACACGCGAAGGCCAGTAGTGAAACCGTCCTTCGCCCCATGGACGAACGAATCGAACATGTTCGTGCCCTTTGCCGTGAAGTACTTCTCCACCAGGAACGCATACCCGACGATCAGACCGATGATCACAAGCAGCATGCCATTGCTCAGGTTGTCCGTGAAGTGGAATTTGGACACGCCAGCTAATGTCGCGATGTAGGCCATAAGTCCACCAATGATCGCGGTCACTAAAAGGATCGCACCCATTACGGGCAGGTTGAAAAGGTTGAGCTTTTGTTTCCAAGCCACCAAGAACAAAGCCGCCAAGGTCCCGGCAAAGGAGGTGATGATCATCGGGATCATGATGTCCGCCGGGTTGGATGCACCTTGTGCCGCACGATAACCGATTATGCTGGTGGGCAGCAGCGTTAGCCCGGCTGCGTGCAAACAGAGGAACATGATCTGGCTGTTCGTCGCACGGTCCTTGTCCGGATTGTCCTCTTGCATGCTCTCCATCGCCTTCAGACCGAAGGGAGTTGCAGCACTGTCCAGACCGAGGAAGTTCGCTGCGAAATTCAACGTCATGAAGCCGTAGGCCGGGTGGTCCTTACGCAGATCAGGGAACACGCGATGGAAGACCGGTGAAAGGAAACGTGCCACCTTTTCCATAGCCCTGGCATCGATCAAGAGGTTGAGGAGGCCACAGAAGAACGTGAGGTAACCGATCAGCGGTAGCCATAGATCGGTGATCGTATTGCGGCACGTGGCAAAAAGGCCATCCGCGGGTTGGTTCCCCATAGTTGCCCGTAAAGCACCGCTCTTGCTGATGGTGTAAAGGGTGTCACCACGTTGGAAACCGGCATCTCCGGCTTCTGTAATAGCGAGCAAGAGCGCCTTGTTCTCCGCACCGTTCGGGTCCATTTCAGCGATCACCAAGGGTTCGCCTTGTTCGCCGTTGATCATGGCGTTCAGGGAATACTGTTTCCCAATCGCTAGCATCAACAGTGCGTAACCAATGCTGAGGATCAGGATGAAGGTCCAGAATCTACTGAGTGCCATGCAGCGACAAAGAAGCGGAACGCAGTCCGGCACTGCACACACCCGAACCGAACTTGGTGAACAATGGAGTGTGGACGACCGACGACCTTATCAGCCCCGCTCAGCCCGCCTTAACTGCGCGTAAAGCATAGACCATCGGCAGTTTTCCTTCCATGCCTTTGATCCGGAACAGACCGTCCGGACCCTTCACTGTGTTGCTAAAACAGTCGTATGGTGAACCGTCGAATTCTTGGAAAACCTCCAAACGCAGGCCGGCGTTGATCAAAGCGGACAGCACATCGCCAAGGCTATGGTTCCAAGAATAGGAGGGTAGGTTGATCGCAGCTTGGTTGTCAGCATACGTACCCTCTTCGGTTTCCTCGATCACTTGTTTGTTGAAGTAGGAGTAGGCCAAATGGGTGAATTCATTGTCCCACATCCAAACTGCTGGGTGGAATTCCGCAAATACGAATCGACCACCGGGCTTGAGGTAGCGCGCAATGTTCGCAGCCCAGGGGGCAAGGTCCGGCAACCAACCGATCGTTCCGTAGCTGGTGAAGACGATATCAAATTGGCCATCAAGTGCAGGTACCGGGTCGATCACGTTGCCCACCACCCAATCCGCTTTCAGGCCGCAGCGTTCCGTTAGTTCCTTCGCTTCATCAATAGCGGTTTCGGAGATATCCGATCCGGCAACCGATGCGCCCAAGCGGGCGAGCGAAAGTGTGTCCTGTCCGAAATGGCATTGTAGATGGAGGATCCTTTTGCCCGCAACATCGCCGAGCAGATCGGTTTCGATCTTGTTCAGCGAATTGCCACCTTTCACAAAGGCTTCCACATCGTAGAATTTGGAAACCACATGATGTTCGGTACGCGCATTCCAGAGGTTGCGGTTGGCGGTGAAGTGGTCGTTCATGATCCAATTACTCGTTGACTATCGATCGCCAGCGCACACTTGAAATGCCCCTTCGGACAAGACTTGTACCCATGCAGCCCGCAAGGCCGACAATCCAAGAGCTCGTTCGATCCAACAGCCCGCCCGTTCTCCCGCAACGGCCCAAATCCGAAGGCTGGCACAGTGCTGCAGAACACCGCCGTTACCGGTGCGTTCATGGCACTTGCGATGTGCAAAGGGGCGCTGTCGTTCACATAGTTCATGGTGGCGCTTTTCATGAGTGCTGCGCTTTCCAACAGTTTCAATTCGCGCGTAAGATCCACGCCACGGCCAGTTGCCGCGATGATGCGCTGCGCCAGATCCGTATCACTTGGTGCGCCAATTATGAAGACTTGCTGTTCGTTCGGAATTGCCTTGACCAATTCGATCCACTTCGCTTCTGGCCATTGTTTGGAGAACCAGACGGAGGCAGGCGCAACTGTGATATATGACCTGTGGTCCTTGGTCCATCGTTCGATCAAACCATTCACTTTCTTATGATCCGAAACACTTGGATAGAGGCGCGGAAGCGGTCTGTTGTGATCGGTCAAATGAGCGATCAGGTCGTTCAACCGATCAACCTCGTGGATGATCCTAGCATCGCTTTTCACCGGATGACTGCGCAGTTCGGCAGGATCCGGGATCAGGTGCTTCACCTTTCTGGAGAACAGGAAGCTCAGCGGGTTCTTGTCGTAGCCGAAGGTCTCTTTTCCACCCGAGAGTGCAGTCATCAAACCGGTGCTGAAGAAGCGCTGGGCGTTGATCACGTGGTCGTAACGCTGACTGCGGAAGGTGCCGATCAACTTGAACAATGCGCTGGTCTTGCCTTGGCGCTTGTCCCACACATGCAAGGTGCGCAAGAAGGGATGCCCAGTGAAAAGACCGTCATTGCCTTTACGCACCACTAGATCGATCGCCGCATCCGGATAAAAGGAATGCAGCTTCTCCACGATGCTTGTCACAAGTACGGCATCGCCGAGGAAAGCGGTCTGTATGATTAGGAACTTCTTCACACCGCCACGTTGTGCTCTCGCAAAACCTCGTTCAAGCTCGTCTTGCGATCGGTGCTTTCCTTGCGTTGGCCAATGATCAAGGCACAGGGCACACCGTATTCGCCGGCGGGGAATTTCTTCGGATGTGTTCCGGGGATCACCACCGAACGCGGCGGTACATAGCCCCGCATTTCCTTCGGCTCAGGTCCGGTAACATCGATGATCTTGGTACTGGCCGTTAGCACCACATTGGCACCAAGGACAGCTTCTTTACCTACACGCACGCCTTCCACCACGATGGCCCGTGAGCCGATGAAGCAACCATCCTCGATGATCACAGGAGCTGCTTGTACAGGTTCCAATACACCGCCAATGCCAACACCACCACTCAGGTGAACGTGCTTCCCGATCTGGGCGCAACTGCCCACCGTGGCCCAGGTGTCCACCATGGTGCCTTCATCTACATATGCGCCGATGTTCACGTAGCTCGGCATCAGGATCACGCCCGGCGCGAGGTAACTGCCGTGCCGCGCGATGGCATGTGGCACTACGCGCACGCCAAGCTGCGCGTAACGCGATTTCAACGGGATCTTATCGTGGAATTCCAACGGACCTACCTCCATGGTGATCATTTGCTTGATCGGGAAGTACATCAGCACGGCCTTCTTCACCCACTCGTTTACTTTCCAGTCATCGCCGTCGGGCACTGCCACACGCAATTCGCCACGGTCAAGTTTTTCGATCACGCCTTCAATGGCGAGCACTACCTCTTCATCCTTGAGCATGGAACGGTTGTTCCAAGCCTTTTCGATCAATTCATGCATGGGTTCCCGCCTTGAGCAATTAGAGCAAAGTGGACCACAAAGATGCGGGAAAGCCGGGGGGGAACGTTCTTTAGCGCAGAACCGGAATTATTCGTGTCGAAAAGATCGGCTAGTTTCGGAAACAACCAACGAACTTCGCCATCAATATTCCGGTCGATGACCACGATCATCCAGTGGCCGGGCCCATAGATGACCAACTGATCCCTTCAATTTGTCACCCCGGAGAGCGCGAAGCGATCATCCGCGGCGGACCTTCGCCCCATGCCACGTGTCATCGCCATCGACTTCGGTTTAAAACGCACTGGACTTGCCGTTACCGACCCCTTACGGATCATTGCAACTGCATTGGATACCGTGGACCCGAAGGACCTGATGAACTATCTCATAGCGTATCTAGCGAAAGAAGTGGTCGATGGATTCGTTGTTGGGCTCCCCGTTCATTTGGACGGCAAACCGACAGAGCTTGCAACCAACGTGCATGCCTTGGTAGAGGCATTGAAGAAGACCTTCCCCGCATTGTGGGTGGAAACCGTGGACGAGCGCTTCACCAGCCGCATAGCCCAAGAAACATTGAACACGAGCGGAAAGGGTAGGATGGCCCGTCGAGAGAAAGGTCAAGTGGACCGGATCAGCGCCACGATCATACTTCAAGGTTGGATGGCCCAACAGTAGATGGATCAATCCTCTTTGCCGATGCGATAGCGCAACACGCTGATCAGGTCGTTCAGCATGGAAGCCTTGTACGGGTCGGTTTCTGACGCCACAGGTCCTTTGAGTTTGACCAATGCTTCCCGAACTGCCTTTTCCGGCCAGATCTCCTGGTTCTCGATCACCGTAAGGCATTCAAAGGATTCATCTGCGGTGCCATTGATCCCGATCTCTACAAAGCGGTCCAAATGATCGCGCATATCCACCCCTGCGTTCCAGAATGTAGCCAGGATCGTTGGTCGCACGGTCTTGAACTCCGGGTTGTCCAGCGCCATCAGCAAAACACTACCTGCATCGGAAGCTTTTACCTGATAGAGCAAATTGGTGATCCGTTGTTTCACCCTATTCTCCTTGCTGCTGATCAGCGATCGCAGCAGCGGTGGTATGGCATTGGAATCCCCCTCTTTCTCAATGCGCGTAAGTGCCGTAAGGACCTGTTCATCATCATCACTTAAGAGCGCGGCGAAAGCGAGGTCCATGCGCTTTCCCTTGGTGTTGGCCGTTGGCATGGCGCAAAGGTAGGGATGCCATAAATGCCGAACGGCCCCACAAGAGGCCGTTCGTACATTTCAACAGCACCGTTCACAAACTCATATAGCTTCTGCGCCCAGGTCGGCGCTTGAACTTGTAGGAGACCTCTACGTTCAGATAGCTGAATGAATCCAACAATCCCGGATTGCCACGACGACTGGTGAATTTGCTGTACTCCCCATTCGTGCCGTAGCCCGTGGGGTCACTTATGTAGCGTGCCAGATCCTGGTCCCTGGGCTCCGAATAGGTATTGTCGATCTCCTCATAGGTCGAGTATCGGTCGCTCACATCATCGAGCATATCCGTGAGGAACATAAGGTAGCTGTATTCAAGGCCTATGCTGAGTTGTTTCGTTGACCATTACACGCAATCCGGCGCCCATAGGAATGCCGACGTGCCATGGTGAGAAACGTTGTGGTCGTCCGGAATCACCTGCACCTGCCCCACCCTCCGTAAGCCAGCTGTAGAGATCGGTATCGTACTTGCCATCACGACCGGTAATGTTTGCATCCTTGGTTCCTCGTGGTGCGTCACGGACCGTCCCATCGTCCCAGAAATAGTATTTGTTGCCCGGGTCCACCGATCCACGGAACAGATCAGCTTTGGGCCGTCCATAATAAACCCCGACCCCAATGTGGAAATACATGAAGAACCGCTGTTGGAACAAGGGGGTGAAGGGCTCTCGATAGGCGTTCAATACCAAGTGACCGGAAGCACCGATCAGGTCATTTCTGAAACTGAGCCCGCGTCTGTAGTTCTTGAGGTCTTTGACATCCACACCGCTGATCGATGAAGTCTCATTGTACCCGATCCTGAACCAGCTCAACCTTGCCTCTGTGGTCAAAGAGCGTGTCACGTAACGCTTCTTGTTGTTGAGGAAGTCCCGAAAGGTGATGGTCATGCCCGGTCGGGCGCTGTTCCATTGAACTGGGCCATCAATGTTCCCCAGGTCGCCGTAGTAGTGCGTAACGCCGCCGCTGATCCCAACCTCAACGTTCCGCTGGGAGTAGCCTGCAAAGGCCAACAATGAAGCAGAGAAGAGTAAAAGTGAACGGATCATGGGCTAGAATTTTAAACGAAATTACATGGTTAAGACGCTATTCGCACTAAAAGTTGCCTGTTCGTGCCCGATAAGTTTGCAACGATCGTCCAATTAGCCCCTTTCGCCGAAAATTGCCGTGCCTATCCGTACCATGGTCGAACCCGCCTTTACGGCCTGTTCAACGTCCCCGCTCATTCCCATGCTCAGCTCTTTGAAATACGAGCGCCCAGGACCCTTGGATCGCAACTCCAGAAAGAAAGTATGCAAGCCGTTGAATTCCTTTTCCACTTGGGCTTGGAATTCGATGTTGGTGGCCATTCCCATCAAACCACAGATGCGCAGATCTGGCCAATGCTCAGCAGGATCGGTTGCCCATAGCGCACGGATCTCATCCTGCGAAAAGCCATGCTTCGTTTCCTCTTGGGCAATATGGACCTGAAGAAGAACATCCTGTATCCGTCCTTCGCCTTTTGCACGATCTGCAAGTGCATCCAGCAATTTGACCGAATCCACGCCATGCACCAACCGGGTAAATGCTCCCAGGTATTTGATCTTATTGCTTTGTAGGTGACCAATGAAGTGCCACTCAATGTCGGTAGGAAGTTGAGGCTGTTTGTCGCGGAGCTCTTGCGGATAGTTCTCCCCGAAGGCCCTATGACCAAGATCGTACAAGGCTTGGATCTCTTGGACCGTCCGTTTCTTGCTCACGGCGATCAACTTCACACTGGGCGGAATTGCTGATCGAACAGCATGGTAGCGTTCTGCAAGTTGTGACACGTTCATGTAAATGCAGGGGTCGTACGCACGCGTTGTGGCTCACATGTCTTCCAAAGAGTACACGGTCAATCCACTGCGCAGTTTCGGCTCAATGTAGGTGCTCTTCGGAGGCATGCAACCACCAGGGTCGGCCACGGACTGTAGTTCAGCGAAGCTCACGGGGCGCAGATTGAAGGCCACCGCCGCGTCCCCATCGGCCACCATCCGGGCGATCTCTTTGGTCCCTTTATCACCCGGTACGAACTTCACATGTGGGTCGGTCCGAAGGTCGTGTATGCCGAGTACTGGGCCCAATACGGTATTGCTCAGTATGGACGCATCGAGTCTTTCGGAACTGTCCGCGTCAACCGGCGCGGGGGGAAGTTCCAAGGCATACCAACCTTGTCTCGTACACATGTACACCGTTCCCGCTGGGGGTGGGACGGAAGGGGCTTGGTCCATTGCCTTCAATTTGCCCACCGCAGCCACGGCACGCAGGAATTCCTGCGTATCCATACCGGCCAAGCTCGTTACGGCACGATCGAAATTATGGATATGCAATTGGTCTTGGGGAACGATAAAGGCCAAGCACCACTTCTTGGGATCGTCCGCGTTCGCAGAAGCAGGGTCCGGCAAGCGTGCACTGCTGGCCATGCGGTGGTGTCCATCTGCGATATACAGCGCATCTACACGGCTGAACCGTTCCGTAACCTTGGCCATTACTGCGGGCTCATGAACGGCCCATAGCTTGTGGCGTACCATGTCCGTAGTGCTAAAATCCAGATCAGGTCGGGCGTTCCAGAATTCGGAGAGAAGACCCTCCAACTCATTGGTACCGGGAATTGCCAGCAAAACGGGTTCCGCGTTGATCCCGGTACTTTCCAGATAGTCCTTGAACAGGCCCTCCCGCTTTTCCAAGGTATGCTCATGCACCTTTATCTTTCCTTGGAGGTAATCATCAACCGCGACTGCACCGATCACACCCCTTGAGCGGAAACGATCATTGCTCTGCTCGTAAAGATAAAAGCAAGGTTGTTCCTCGCGCTGGTACCAACCGTTGTCCAGGAATTGATCCCATTTCCGCTTCACACTTGCGAACCGTTCGAAGCGCGTGCGCTTCGTCGTATTGCCGTGTTCGGGGTGGATCACATGCAGAAAGGTGAAGGGGTTCCCCGCCAGCTTTTCGCGCAATTGCTCGTCGCTATACGCCACGTAGCTGCGGCTTGCCACCAAGTGGGCCTTGTCTGGAGCAGGGCGCCAGGCGCGAAAGGGGCGCAGGTTTATCATGGACCGGGTTCAACTAACACCCACGGAAGCACGCCACGCGATGATCTGATCGGCCAACTCGTCACCGACACGGTCCTGAGCCTCGGTAGTTGCAGCTCCAATATGCGGGGTGAGGCTCAGTTTCTCTTCCTTGAGCAGTTCCTCCTTGGGGGAAGGCTCGCCTACGAATACGTCCAAAGCAGCGCCGCGTACCCGACCATCCTTCAGCGCTTTCAAGAGGGCGTCCTCATCAATGCTTCCGCCACGTGCGGTATTCACGATCACCACACCGGGTTTCACTTTAGCAAGTTCTTCAGCACCTAAAACCGCAAGTCCATCCTTTTGTGCGGGGATGTGCATGGTGATCACATCGGCCTGAGCCAATAATTCATCCATGTTCACCATCTTCACTGGAACGCGTACGGTATTCCCACCCACTTCCAATTCGATCGCTTCGGCGGTGGCACGGCTGTCCACATAGATCACTTTCATGCCGTTGCCTAATGCATAGCGGGCGGTCCATTGGCCGATCCTTCCAAAGCCGATCACGCCCATCACTTTTCCGCGCACCTCTGCACCTTTGCCGTATTCCTTCTTCATCTCACCGAACTTGGCCGCTCCATTGACCGGCATGTTCCGGTTGCTCTTGTGCAGGTCGCGCATGAGGGTGAAGACATGGGCCATCACCAATTCGGCAACGCTGATGCTGGAGGAGGCTGGTGTGTTGATCACCATTAGTCCTTTTTCCTTGGCGTAGGCCACATCGATATTGTCCATGCCGACACCACCACGACCGATCATTTTCAGCTGTGGACATTCGTCGATCAAGGCACGGCGGACTTTAGTGGCGCTGCGGACCAATAGCACCTCAACGTTTTCCTTGTTCATGTATGCCGCAAGGTCGTCCTGTGGCACATGGTCGGTCGTCACTTTGAGTCCGTCTTCTTTTAGGCTGTTCACGGCCTGCGCCGAAATGCCATCGTTAGCGTGTACGCGCATGTTCAACCGTTCTTTTTAGCGAATTCATTCATTACGTCAACCAACACCTGGACACTTTCCAACGGCAACGCATTGTACATGCTGGCGCGATAGCCACCCACACTGCGGTGACCGCGGATACCGCTGACCCCGGCTTCTTTCCACATCGCATCGAATGCAGGTTCCAGAGCAGCATCGGTCATGACAAAGGTGGGATTCATAACACTTCTGTCCTCAACGGCTGTTGTGCCTTTGAACAGGGGTAAGGAATCAACCGCATCGTACAGCAACTTCGCCTTGGCGGCATTTCGCTTCTCGATCTCCTTCACCCCACCGATCTTCTTCATCCATTCCATGGTGAGCATGCTCACGTACACGGCATAGACCGGAGGTGTGTTGTACATGCTGTCTTTGCTAGCATGGTTCTTCAGGTCCAGAACAGGGCTCAGTTTCCGGCCGGTCTTTCCCAGTTGGTCCGGATCCATCAAATAAACAGTCGCACCTGCTGGTCCCATGTTCTTTTGGGCACCACCGTAGATCAGGGCAAAGTCACTAACGTTCATCGGACGGCTGAAGATGTCGCTGCTCATATCGCAGATCAGCGGCACCGGGCTTTTGGGGAACTGTTTGTACTGGGTCCCGAAAATGGTGTTGTTGCTGGTGAAGTGGAAGTAATCCGCATCACCGGGGATCTCGAACCCTTTGGGGATATAGCTGAAATTCTTGTCCTCGCTACTGGCCACCACCAACGTCTCGCCAACTAGAGCGCTTTCCTTAACGGCACGTGTCGCCCACTCCCCGGTGTTGGCATAGGCTGCCTTACCACCGGAGCGCATGTAGTTCAATGGCACCATGTGGAAGCCCAAACTGGCGCCGCCACCCAAGAAGACCACTTGGTAATTGTCTGGCGCTCCCAGCAATTCCTTCACCAATTGCTGTGCGTTGGCCATCACCGCTTCAAATGGCTTGCTGCGGTGGCTCATTTCTATGATCGAAAGCCCCGTTCCATCGTACTCAACAATGGATTCGGCTGCCTTTTGCAACACCTCTTGTGGAAGGATGCACGGGCCTGCGCTAAAGTTGTGGATCTTCAATTTGGTCGCTATGCTCATTGGATGACCGGCTTTGGTTCCGGCGCGGCAAAGGTAACGGACCAAGGCATGGGCGATGGTCCTGCATAAATGAACGCTAACAATGAACGGTTGAAGTTCGAAAAAGGCACGTCTATTGCCCTTCCAACTTCAAGTCCCTGGTGTCCATATCCGGCCCGAACCACCATTCGCCTTTGTGCCAGAAATAGGCATCTTGCGTCATGTCGGGGCCGTAGAATTCCCTTTGACCTTCCATATCTGCACGCGAAGGGGAGAGGTGGTCCAGAAGGATGCCCTCCATGGTCTTGTCGTACCGCAGGGTCATCGTTGCTTGCGCCGAAAATCCGAACACCTTGCGCATGACCTTCAGCTTGCCTTTGCCGAACAAGGGCGCACCGAAACGCGGCTTTCCGTTCTTGAAACTGAGGATCTCGATCACTTTCTGCGTTTCGGACTTGCTGTAGCCTTTCCAGCCGAGCAGGGTGTAGAAGGTGTTGTTGCCTTTTTTCACAGGAATTACGTCATAATACAACGCGCCGTACCATCGTTCCGGACCCAATTCCGGCACTTCCGGTGAAGGGATCTTTGGGGTCATATCGCGCAATTCGAACAGCGATCGTCCGCGATCCGTGCGCACCACAAGGAAGCCTTCGTACTGTTGACTGCCATCCGCTCGTGGGAGATTCCACGTACAAAGTCGGAACGCGCCATCTGTCGCATCAACACGGGTTATCGGTATACTGTCGAACGGAACGCCAAGGCCATTGTCCACATCCAGCAACGTCCGAAGATCGCTTTTGATCACCTTGTTCAGGCTATCCTGGTAAGCATCGTTCGGGGCATTGCCCAAAGCCTTCAGGTTCACCGCCAATCGTGCACGTTCGGACGGTTGCGCAACTGATGAAAGGTTCGATACGACGATCACTGAAAGAAAGACGATCCTGATCAGGTCCATGGATACACTAACGGTGGAATTTCCATCGCGTTGCGCCAAGATCGTGCCGGAACCAATATTGGTCACAGGTGCATGAATTCCTTCTTCGCCATGAGAGCTTCTTTGCTTTCGCGGAAATCGGGGTCGTCCACGCAACAATCCACCGGACAAACCGCCGCACACTGGGGCTCATCATGGAAGCCAGTGCATTCGGTGCATTTATCGGTAACGATGAAGTACACGTCCATGGTCTTGGGCGTGTTGGCGGCATCGGCATCGTAGGTGTTGCCCATGGGCGTCGTCATCGTGCCATGCAGGGAAGTGCCATCGGCCAAGCGCCATTCAGCACCACCTTCATAGATGGCGTTGTTCGGACATTCAGGTTCGCATGCACCGCAGTTGATGCATTCGTCGGTGATCATGATCGCCATGGCGCTACGGTCTACTTTTGGGCCATCCAAGAAGTGGTGACCTACAATGGGCACCGTTCCGGGATAGGGGTCGCAAAGATAGGCGTGGCCAAATACCCGCATGAAGACAACACAACAACCTACGATGGGCAGTGAGCAGCAGGTTGCCGCTTTGGCCCAACTGGGAACGATCCTTGGCCTTTTGGGTCGGTCGGAAAATTGGCCCGGACATAGTTGCGGCCTGAACGAGGCGGAGTATGAGGAACTCAACCGTGCGATAGCTCTTGCCCATCAGCAGAACAATTGGTTCACCGAAACGAATGTTCGACATGCGTTAGGTGCATGGGCGGTTGCTTTATCGGGTCCTGCACTACGAGATTGGTTGAACAACTATCCGGACTTGGGAAGACCGCAGAAACGTCAGTGCACCGTGGGTCTTGTGCTGGCTGGGAACTTGCCGCTTGTCGGCTGGCATGATGTGCTGTGCGTTTTGCTCAGCGGACATAAGGCAAAGATCAAATGCTCCAGCCAAGATCAGGTCTTGCTACCCGCATTGATCAAGGCGTTGGACCGTTTACTGCCGGGCAGCGCAGACGTACTTGAAATGACGCAAGGAAAGTTGGACAAGATCGATGCTGTGATCGCCACCGGAAGCAATAACACATCGCGGTATTTCGAGTATTACTTCAAGCACATTCCACGGATCGTGCGCAAAAGCAGAACAAGCGTGGCCATCTTGGATGGAAAAGAAACGACCGAAGAACTCACCGCTTTGGGCGAGGACATTTTCCGATACTTCGGTATGGGCTGCCGCAATGTCTCCAAGCTCTACCTCCCGTCGGACTATGACCTTGACCGGGTATTCAACGCTATTTTTCCTTGGAAGGACATCGTCAACCACAACAAATACGCCAACAATTACGACTACCAACGTGCGCTTTGGATGCTGGACCAGGTTGCTATCCTTGAGAACGGGTTCGTGCTCTTGAAAGAGGATACGGCATTGGCGAGCCCCATAGGTGCGATCTACTACGAGCACTATCAGGACCTTTCAACGGTGGAAGAACAGATCGCGGAACAAGTCGATCAGATCCAATGTGTGGTGGGCCACGGTCATGTACCCTTCGGCCAGAGCCAATTCCCTGCCCTTAACGACTACGCCGACGGTGCAGATACGATGGAGTTCCTACTTGACCTTAAGTAATTGACTACGGCACGTATTCGTAACAACCGAGGTCCGTGAATCCATCAGACCCATAGTTTACGCCGTCCAGATCAAAGACCGTTGTACTGTTCGTACCAACGTTCCTTGCAGCTGAATTTGAGGTGATATGGAAGTCCCTGTTTATCACATCCACGAACGCCGGGTTCAGGTTGCGTAGGATGGAGCTTTGATCCGGGAAAAAGTTCGAGCTGCTAGTTCCCTGATCCGTCTTCAACAACATGTGGTCGAAGGTCATGACCGGGGTTGTTGTATCGTTGAATTCATAGAGGAACTCATTCGCGTTGGAGCCATGGATGATCCCATTGGTGAAGTTCGTATTCCCGATATCGCGGATCTGCAGGGCGTTGTTGATGTCCACGAAACCATTGGTCATGTAGAAGGTCGGTGTTTGGCGGATCTCGAAGCTCCAGAAATTGGCCAGGGTGAAGTGGTCGAAATTGTATTCACCACCACCGGTGAGGGCCACTCCGTACTGGCCACAATCGCCAACCAGCAAATTGGTCGCATCGATGCGGTAATTACGACTCAAGATCCCAGCAGCGCTGCAATTTCGGATACGCACGTTGTGCAACTGCAACTTGGTCGAACTCGTTGGCTCGGATGGCAGGAACGGCCACGTTTCGCACTGGATCCCGACCAAAGCGTTCTTGATCACCACGTTATCGAACGTGTTGTTATAGGATCCTGGTCCCTCATTGATCCATATGCGGTCCCATTGGCCGGGCACCTCGTCATAGAACGGCTGAAGGCGATCTCCTTGGAATACAACCGGTTGGTCAACGGAAAATTGGTCACCCACAGCGATCCTCCCATATCGGTACACCCAAAGACCACCTCCGCCATGGAGGTAGACTTGAACACCGGGTTCGATCGTAAGTGAAGAGCAAGAATCGACCACTGCGTACCCATAGATCACATAAGGAAGATCATTAGGCCAAATGACATCCTCACATATTTGGACACCGTTTTCGTCAAATCCACCGGCTACGTAGCTGAATGGAGGGAGCCCTTGGAACGTGATCTGCGGCCGGAAAAAGTGCGCATTCTGCCCCCAGACCACCAACAGCACGCTTTGCTGGGTGCCGTTGGTATTGAAGAGGATGTGGTCCTCTATGACAAATGGATTTGCCGTGTTGCTTTGATCCACAGTGGTCTCAACAAAGACGTAAAGGCTGTCGCCACCGTAGATCTCTATGTCTTGGAAGCTAGTCCCCGTAGCGCCATCAACATTGATCCTGGGAAAGGGGAGGGTGCGCCTCCTTCCAAGGTGATATTTACCCGAATAGCATTGGTATGTGGATTGTGCACGGTAAAGCGTTTCGTGACCGAAGGGACTTCTGGCAAATCAGGATCCGGTGCGAAGATCGTATCGAACATCACCGTATCCATGCTGAAATCCAGCCGGACCCCGGAGTCCTCTGTGAACTTCTCGTCCTTCCGGCAGTTAGTTAATACCAGAGCGGCAAGGGCGACCAAGAAGAGGGTTCGGATCTGTTTCACGGTCGGCAAAGATGGAGCTTCGGGTTTATCTACGGAAATTGGCGCCGATCATTGTCTTTGGGTTGAACTGGTAGAGGGTAACTGATACAGGGTACAGCGTACGCATTGGTACTCCGGACCCAATACCTGTACCATCAACACTTTGCAATTCCAACCTTTCAACCTACATTTGCCGCCCCAAAGGGAAAATACAATGAAAGCCGACCTCCATCCAGCCAACTACCGAGTCGTAGTGTTCAAGGACATGTCCAACGATGATATGTTCTTGGGCAAGAGCTGCGCGAACACGAAGGATTCCATCCAATACGAAGATGGTAACGAATATCCTTTGGTTAAGTTGGACATCAGCCAATCATCGCACCCGTTCTACACCGGCAAGATGATGTTGGTGGATACCGCCGGTCGTGTGGACAAGTTCAAGAAGCGTTTTGCAAAGCACGTTGCGAAAAAGGACGAAAGCGTTGCTGCTCCTGAGGCCGCTGCACCAAAAGCAGTAGCAACAAAAGCAACTGCGGTAGAACCGGAAGTGACCGAAGAAGCTGCTCCCGAAGCAAGCGCTCCGGAAACGGCAGCGGAGTAATTCAAACAAGGACACAAAGAAAGCCCTCGGTTCGTTCCGAGGGCTTTCTTCGTTTCCCCAATTGAAGGGAGAACGTATTCTACTTCACTCGGTACTTTTCCTCTTTGCCCACACCTTCCCGGATCATTTCCAACGCCTTGGCGATACGGTGCTTCCGGGTCTCGTCCTTCTTGGCATCAGTGATCCACTCCACGTACTCCTTCTTATGGGTGTAGTTGAATTTTTCCCAATTCTCCCAGGTCTGCTCATCCTTGTGCAGACAATGATCGAACTCTTGAGGTACCACTAGGGCTTTGCGGGCCGGTTTGGCATCGCCGAGCTTGGTGCCATCCTTGTTCAATTTCACAGCCTGTTTGACCAGTTCCACGAAAGCCTTCTCGTTGATCACATCGCCTTCGACCAATTTGTAGCCCCGCATTCCTTTGGCTTCGTCCTTCTCTTGTTTGGCGAAAAGGTTCTTTGGATCATCGATCAAAGCTCCCTTGTGGAACCACACGCCTAAATGGTTCTTGAATGCCGCGAACCCGAGCATGATACCATCGTGGTCAAAATGTGGCTTTCCCCATTTCCAGGTCTCTTCCACTTCGTCGTCCACGGTGTGTACTAGTTGTCGCAGACGTACCAACAGCTTACGCTGCCACTCCGGTAGCTCGGCGATGTAGAGGTTGATCTGTTCTTGTGCTTGCATTTGGAGCAGGAATGAGGGGGCCAAACTAACAATAGCTCACCTAAGGATGGACGAATGCTGCACCAGTTTTCAACACCGCTCTATGATGGTCGCGTAGCCTTGCCCAACACCAATGCACATGGTACACAGGGCATAGCGCTTTCCGGTGGCTTGCAGTTCCAGCGCTGCGGTCTGTAAGAGCCGTGCTCCGCTCATCCCCAATGGGTGACCCAATGCAATGGCGCCTCCGTTCGGATTGATCCGCGTATCATCATCACCGATCCCCAAGGTGCGGGTACAACTGAGGGCCTGTGCGGCGAAAGCTTCGTTCAGTTCAATGATGTCCATTTGTTCCAGCTTCAGACCGGCCCTTTTCAACGCCAGTTTGGTCGCATTCACCGGACCTATCCCCATGATCCGGGGCTCCACTCCAGCAACAGCACTTGTTACGATGCGTGCCAAGGGCGTGAGACCATGTTGCTTCAACGCATGGTCACTCGCGACCAGAACGGCGGCCGCACCATCATTCAATCCGCTGGAATTGCCGGCCGTAACAGAACCGTTCTTACGGAAGGCCGGACGGAGCTTCGCGAGTACTTCCACCGTGGTGCTTGGTTTGATGAATTCATCCTGTGCGAATAGGACGGGATCCCCTTTGCGCTGAGGGATCGGAACTTCCGCAATTTCCTTTGCCAAACGGCCGGATGCTTGTGCCGCTGCCGCCTTCTTGTGGCTCCAAGCGGCAAACCGGTCCTGGTCTTCGCGCGAAATGGCGTTCTCGTCAAGCAGGTTTTCGGCGGTTTCGCCCATGCCCTCGGTGCCGAAGCGTTCGTGCATGGCCGGGTTTACGAAGCGCCAACCGAAACTGCTGTCGAACATCTGGGCATCGCGTCCATACGGTGTGCTGGTCTTGCTGATCACCCACGGTCCACGTGTCATGTGCTCCATGCCGCCTGCTATGAAGAGGTCGCCCTGTCCGGCGGCGATCGCACGACCGGCCTGGACCACAGCGCTCATTCCGCTGGCGCAAAGCCGATTCACTGTTTCACCGGGTACTGATACAGGCAGTCCTGCAAGCAATACGGCCATACGTGCGACGTTTCGGTTGTCCTCACCTGCTTGATTGGCGCATCCCAGGATCACATCATCCAGCGCAGCAGGGTCAAGTTCTGGATGCCGGGCCATCAACGCTTTCAGCACGTGGGCAGCCAGATCATCGGCCCGTACCGGTGAAAGGGAACCGGTAAAACTTCCGATGGGTGTACGAACGGCATCAACAATGAAGGCTTCGGTCATGCTTTTGGAATGGGTTGAAGATCGGGGAACCAGAGTTTCCCGGTCCGGAATACGGTGCCTTTGAAAAGTGCGACAACAGTATTCGATTGGTTCGTTACAGTGATGTGGTAGATGCCGATCCGGTTGGAGCAGCTCATTTCGTCGGCCGTGGCGGTGAGTGTGTCGCCAGCTTTAACCGGTTTGGTATGGCTGATGGATGTTTCCACAGACACGGCTTGGATGCCGTGCGAATTCGAAGCAAAGGCCAAGCAGCTATCGGCCAAGGAATAGGTGATGCCTCCATGGGCGATCGCAAAGCCATTGAGCATGTCTTCCCGCACGGTCATGCCAAGAACGCAACGACCTGGTGCCACTCCCAACCGCTCGATCCCGAGCCATTTGCTGAATGGATCGTTGTTGAACATCTGATCTACCACCTTTTCCGCTAATACCTCGGGCAACATCGGGACAAAGGTATTTGTTGCAGATCGTGGTCCCGCGGGATCCAGCTTCAGAACAGCTCCTTCGGTAAAGCCCCTTCGTGCTGCAAGAGCCAGCGTTTGCGCCAAATGCCACCGACATAGCCAGTGAGCAATCCGTCACTACCGATCACGCGATGACAAGGCACGATGATAGGAACGGGGTTCCTCGCACAAGCATTTCCCACCGTGCGCCCGATCGCTTTCCCACCGATATGAGCACCTAGTGTTTTGTAGGATGCTGCCTTGCCATATGGGATATCCTCCAGTGCGGTCCAAACCAATTTCTGGAAACGCGTCCCAAGTCGTTGCACCGGCAAGTCGAATTTCTTCAGTTTTCCCTTGAAATAAGCGTTCAGTTGCTTCTCGGCATCCAGCAACACCTTGGGTGGTTTCGAGTGCCGGCCATGCAGCGTGTCGAAGGACAGAGCAGTGATCAGCACACCATCACTGGCCAACCAGACTTTACCGAGGGGAGTGTCAACGCCGACTACGTAAGGTGGTTTGAACAACTCTGGCTGCGGGGTGCGGCTTTGGGGCATGGCTCAGTAACTTTCCGGAAAATTACATCTCCCATGCCTTGGTTCACCAAAGACTTCAACCAGTTCTTCAAGGAATTGGCCGCGAACAACAATAAAGAGTGGTTCGATGCGAACCGGAAGCGGTATGAGGCCAGTGTGAAGGACCCTTTCGTGGCGTTCGTTGGAGCCGTGATCAAGGAGGTGGGCAAGCAAGACAAGACGATCCGGATAGAACCCAAGGAAGCGATCTTCAGGATCAATCGGGATATCCGGTTCGCCAAAGACAAGACACCTTACAAGTTGAGCACTTCTGCGATCGTTTCACCTGGCGGTCGCAAGGACATGACGGCGGCCGGGATCTACTTCGAGCTGGGCCCCGAAAGCGTGAACTTCTATGGAGGTGCCTACATGCCCGATAAGGAGCAACTTCACAAGATCCGTAATGCGATCATGCTCGACCACAAGGGCTTCCGTAAAGTGGTGGATCACCAGTCGTTCAAAGCCCTATTTGGTTCGGTGGAAGGAGAGAAGAACAAGGTGTTGCCGGGGGAATTCAAGCGCTTCTTGGCCAAAGAACCATTGATCGCGAACAAGCAATTCTATGTAAAAGCCGAATTGCCTGCGAAATGGGTTGCCGACCCGAAGTTGTTGGAGAAGCTCATGGAGCACTATTCGGCCATGCGGCCCTACAATGCTTGGCTCGCGGGTGCAATGCGGTAGACGAATGCCAGCAACAAAAAGCGCCCGCCTTTCGGCGAGCGCTTCTCGACTTTCACCGAAATGGAATTACTGGGCTGTACCCGATAGCTCCACCGTCAGTTCAATTGCATCGTTGAGGACCATGTCCTTTGCACCGGAGCTCCATGCCACGCCGTATTTCTGGCGATCAAAGCTGAGTTTACCAGTAATGCTCACGGTTCCTTCGCCTTCGGTCACGACTAGATCTGTCACTTTCTCACTGTTGGTCTTTCCCTTCACGGTAAGGTCTCCCGTTGCGGTATTTCCTTCCACGGAGGTGATCGTGAACGTAGCAGTAGGGTATGTGGCAACATCAAAGAAATCAGGGCTTGCCAAGTGGCCGAGCAACATGGCACGTGTTCCTTCCTTCGCATCATCAGCTGCATAGGCGCTGTCCAATGAGTTGATCGATGCCATGTCAATGGTCACGCTGCCGGACTGCAGCTGGCCACCCTTAACGGTAGCATTTCCATCGGAAAGCTTCACCACACCATGGTGCTGCTTTACACCCAGCATAACACCTTTCCAGGTCACTTTTGCGGTGGAAGGATCGATCGTGTAAGCGTGTTCGGCGGCTGCAACAACCGCGAGGCTATCGGCAGTTGCTTGTGCTTTCGCGGCAGCAACTTCAGCTTCATTGGGGCCGCAAGCGACCAAGAAAAGGGCAGAAATTGAAAGGGCAGTGAGCAATTGGGTCTTCATGTGAAATACTGGGGGGTTGTTTTATGGGGTGCAAATGTAATCGGATTTTGTTTCCATGGAAATTAATTTTCAGATCACGCCGTGAACTTCCTTGGCTTACACTGATGTTGCCCCTTCCCGTACCAATTTTCTAAGTAGGGGAGATGGCCGGTAACGATCTTCCCCATATTCCGCCTGCAATCTTTCCAGAGCAGCAAGGCACGGTGAGAAACCGATCTCTTCTGCCCATGCCAGCAAGCCCTTAGGATAATTTACCCCTTTGGTCATGGCCAGGTCGAGGTCTTTACGGTCGGCAACACCCAAGTAAAAGGCATCCACTGCTTCGTTGATCAACATGAGTATGATCCGATCCACGATCGCTTTGTGCAGAACACTGTCATTCGCCGCCTCCGGTTGGACGGCGCCATTAGCATAGCTGTAGTAACCCTTCCCTGATTTGCGCCCCAACCAGCCAGCTTCCACCATCCGTTGCTGGGTGAAGCAAGGTCGGTACCGTGGATCATAGAAGAAGGCTTTGAACACGGTACTGGTCACGGCGAAGTTCACATCATTGCCGATCAGGTCCATCAGCTCGAACGGGCCCATCTTGAAACCGCCCAAGGTTTTCATGGCATGATCGATCGTGGCCATATCGGCGATGCCTTCTTCGTAGATGCGCAATGCTTCGCCATAGAACGGCCGTGCCACCCGGTTCACGATGAAACCCGGCGTGTCCTTCGCCAGTACCGGGGTCTTTCCCCAGTCCTTCAACAGCGCAACGCACGCTGCTGCATGCCGCGGATCGGTCGCCAATCCGGGTACTACTTCGACCAAGGGAAGGAGCGGAGCGGGGTTGAAGAAATGGAGTCCGATCACGCGATCAGGCACTTTGCACCCCCCGGCAATTGCGGTAACGCTCAAGGACGACGTATTGGTGGCGAGCACTGCATCCTTCCCAACAATGGCCTCCAGATCAAGGAATAATTTCTGTTTGATGGCGAGATCTTCAACGATCGCTTCGATCATCAACCCGCTCTTTGCGAATGCCTTCAGGTCCGTTGCGTAAGTGAAACGACCTTGGATCGCGGCGGATGCTTCTGCTGTCAATTTGCCCTTCTCCACCAAGCGGTCCAGAACTTTCGCGAGGCCCTGTTTCGAACTGTCCAATGCTTCTTGGCGGGTGTCGAAAAGTACCACGCTGTGACCCGCTTGCGCCGCTACTTGAGCGATGCCGCTACCCATGGTGCCGGCACCGACCACCCCTACGATCATGTCCTTTTGCATGGCGCGAAGATCGCACACGGATCACTTCCTCCCCTGCTCGTAAGGTTTGCGATCCGCGATACTGCGGCCCAGAGTGAGTTCATCGGCTTGAGCGAGATCGCCGCCCACGCTGAGCCCACGTGCCAACATGCTCACCATTACGCGGTGTTCATTGAGCTTTCTGTTCAAGTAGAATCCGGTGGTGTCGCCTTCCAGTGTGGTGCCCAAAGCGAGGATCACTTCCTTCACATCTCCGGTTTGCACGCGCAGCATTAATTCTGCGGTGTTCAGGTCGTCCGGACCGATCCCGTCCATGGGGCTGATCACGCCGCCAAGTACATGGTACAATCCCTTGAACTGCCTTGTGTTTTCGATCGCGATCACATCGCGTATATCCTCCACCACGCAGATCGTTGTCCCGTCCCTGTTGGGTTCACGACAGATGGCACAGCGCGGTTCATCACTGATGTTGCAACAGACATCGCAGAACCGCACCTCATCGCGCAGCTTACGGATCGCATCACTGAACCGCGCCACTTCCTGTTTTTCGCGACGTAAAAGGTCCAATGCCAAACGCATGGCCGTGCGCCTACCGATACCTGGCAAAGTGGCAAGTTGATCGACAGCGTGTTCAAGAAGTACAGAAGGAAGCGACATGGGTGCAAAGGTCGCAACGGAAACCGCCTCTCACGGATGCAGTAATTCCTCCGCGATCAGCTTGGTAACCTTGGCTCCATCGCTTGGCACAAGGTGATTTCCATCGGTAAAGGACCATTCCCGATCATTCACAGGAATTGAGAGGTACTTGACATTCTTGCGCAGTGCGAGAAGTTCCATTGTCCTGTCGAACGTCGGCATCAGTTGGTCTTCGAGGACCAGCATGCTGCTGTGGACAGGGAGCCGGACAAGGATCACCTCACCGTGCTTTTGCAGCAGGTCAACCGTTATTTCCAAGTATCCAAGCCGCCATGGTGAAGGGGCTGAGCTATTCAAACGTGTGTCGCGGTATTCCTTCACTTTCTTCGCGGTCCGTTCGGTAACTGTGGAAGGGGAAAGGTCCAAATTGGTCTCCAACCAGCCATCTTCATGCAGCAGCAAACGATCGTCCACTTTTCGTGGGTCAGGCACTAGGATGTTCAACAATGGTTTGTCGTACTCCTCCATCAAGTACTCCACATTGGGGCTCATGTTCACGTTGTTCAAGGTGCGCAAGAACGTCCATTCGTATTCGGGTATACCGGCCCTTACTGTTGCCAGATCGCCAGCAACGCTCCAAGGATCAACGGCCACGATGAACACACCGTTCTGCGCCGCAGGGTCCATTTTCTTTTTGATGCTCTCGTAGTAGGGTGCCCCATAATTGGAATAGCCGATGGCAAAACTGTAGTTGAAGCTCTTCACGGCGCGACCGTTCGCGTTCAACATACTGTCCAACACATGGGGTTGAATGCCTTGTGCCGCCCGCGACGTGCCAACGATCAAGCTACTTTGCGGTGGCGTGGTGAAGCGCAGATAATATGGATCGGTTCGACCATCGGCGCTGTACAGGGTGATCACGAAGATCGCCACGGGGAGCAGCATGAACAAGGCGAGCCATTTGAGGAATTGCTTCATCAGAATTGGAAATAGATGAAGGTTTCGCTCTTCCCGGTAAAACGGAAGATCAGGAACATGATGCCGTAATACATCGCCCACCGTGCCAATCGTGGCCATTTCAAACCGATGTCCTGTAACCCGTATTTCCCGCGTCTTCCGACCCATTCGATCAACAGGAAGAACCCGACCAGCGCCGCTAGCTGCATGGAGAATTCGGCCGGTTTGGAGAAGATCGTTGGCGAGAACATGCCACCGATATAGGCGAATGCATGTCCCAGATCCTCCGCACGGAAAAAGACCCAAGCAATGACCACGCTGAAGAACGTCACGGCCATATTGAACGTTTCGCGCCAACTTGGAAGCATGCTGTTTTCTGCAACGATGCTCATGTTGGAACGATTCTTTCCGCTCAAAAGGACCGGTAGGAAGAACAGCGCATGCAATGCACCCCAAACAATAAAAGTCCAGTTGGCGCCGTGCCAAAAGCCGCTGACCAGGAAGATCACGAAGGTGTTGCGCACTTTCATCCATGTTCCGCCTCGTGAACCACCGAGCGGGATGTACACGTAGTCCCTGAACCAAGAGGAGAGGGAGATGTGCCAACGCCGCCAGAACTCGGCGATGTCGCGGGAGAAGTACGGGAAGTTGAAATTCTGCAACAGCTCGATGCCCAGGATCCGTGCGGTTCCCAAGGCGATATCCGAGTACCCGGAAAAGTCGCCATAGATCTGGAACGCGAATAGAACAGCGCCATATAGGAGGGTACTTCCACCGTAGTCTTGGTGCCCATCGAAGATCAGGTTCACGATCTCCGCTGCGTTGTCCGCGATCACCACTTTCTTGAAGAGTCCCCACAGCACTTGCTTGCAGCCATCCACGACCTTGGCCATTTCGAATTGCCTTGGGCTTTGGATCTGTGGCAATAGGTGCGTCGCCCGCTCGATCGGACCGGCCACCAGCAACGGGAAGAAGCCTACGAACAAGGCATAGTCCACTGGGTCCGTGGTTGGCTTTATCCGGTCGTAGTAGATGTCGAACACGTAGGAGAGGCCGTGGAACGTATAGAAGGAGATCCCCACTGGTAGGATCACACTTAGAAAGACGGGATGAGCTTCAAAGCCGAAGCTGCCCACCAGGTTGGCGAAGGAGTCGGCGAAGAAGTTGTAATACTTGAACACGCCCAAGAAGCCCAGATTGATCCCTACACTGATGATCAGCCACACCCGTTTCATGGCATGGGTGGGGGTCCTATGGATCTGCAGGCCGCTGAAGTAATCCAAGAAGGTGGAGAAGATCAACAGGAACAGGAAACGCCAATCCCATTGGGCGTAGAAGTAGTAGCTCATCGCGAGCAACATCACGTTCTGCAACCGCAAAGAGCGCTTCGTTACGAACCAATACAGCACGAAGACGATCGGGAAGAAGAGCGCGAACTCAAGCGTGTTGAAGAGCATGCGCGCTTAACGGGTCAGGTTGCCACTGGTGAGTCCGGAGAACACAACGGTTCCGGAAAAGAAGTGGAATTCAATGTCGGTGGCAGCGAACATTCGGGTTTACCCACTAGGGGCACGACGGGAATTCCGCAAAGGTGCTTAAAACGGACTGATCGGTTCCTACCTACTATAGAGTTGGGATCGACCCGGTCTTTCAAGAACCCTTATAGACAGGTTTGCGCTTTTCCAGAAATGCTTGCACGCCTTCGTTGTAGTCGTGGCTGCGGCCTGCAAGGCTCTGCAATTCATTCTCCACATCCAACTGTCCATCCAGGTCGTTTGCCATGGACCTGTTCAACGCTTCCTTGGTAAGGGCAATGGCCTTGGTTGGCATGGTTGCGAGTTGTTTTGCCAGTGCTGTGGCCTGCTCCATCAGTTCTGCATCGGGGACAGCTTTCCAGATCATGCGGTTCTCTTCGGCTTCTTTGGCCGTGATCTTTGGTGCGAGGATCATTTGGCCAAATGCGTGTTGCATACCAACCAAGCGGGGTAGGGTGAAGGTGCCGCCACTGTCCGGGATAAGGCCAATGTTGATGAAGCTCTGGATGAATTTGGCACTCTCCGCGGCCAATGTGAGATCGCACGCGAACGCGATGTTCGCCCCAGCGCCCGCTGCCACACCGTTCACAGCCGCGATCACCGGTTTGTGCAAGCCTCGGATCCGCCGGATGATCGGATTGTACTGTACAGTAATGATCTCCTCGATCAAGGTGCCCGGCGCAACCGCTTCAGCAAGGTCCTGTCCTGCGCAGAATGCACGACCTTCACCGGTGAGCATGACCGCCCGAATGCTGTCGTCGTCCATGCACCGTTCCAATGCGTCAATGGTCTCCAGTGCCATTTCCCGGTTGAAGGAGTTGAGCTTGTCCGGACGGTTCAGTGTGATCGTCGCAACGCCATCGGAAACGTTGAAGGATATCGAGCTGTAGGCCATGGTGCAAAGTTCGTAAGAACGGACCGAACACCGTTGATCGATTCCGGACCTTCACAAACACTTGAACTGATCGAACGGCTCCAAACAGGCGTTGCACTTCCAAAGTGCCTTGCATGCTGTGCTACCAAAAAGGGAGATCATGGCAGTATCCTTCGAACCACATTGTGGGCATGGCACGATCGGAGCCTCACCTTTCAGTGCGCGGATATCCGCAGTCTTCTGTGGCGGTGCGATGCCATAGGCCAACAATTTCGCCTTGCCTTCTTCTGTGATCCAATCGGTGGTCCAGGCCGGGGCAAGCACCTGTGTTACTTTGAATCGGGTGATCCCTGCATTTTGCAATTCCTTTTCAATATCCTCGCGCATCACGTCCATGGCGGGACAGCCCGTGTAGGTGGGCGTTATGGTCACGAACACGTTTCCATCCACAACAGCAACATCGCGCAAAACTCCCAGCTCGCGCACACTGATCACGGGGACCTCGGGGTCCTTCACGTTCTCAAGCAGGGCGTAGATCCCTTCTCTGGTAGGGGATGTGATCTTCGAGGTCATGGTAAGGTCGATCGCAGCATCGACCCTCAAATTTACCACTCCGCACCCGGATAGGCCCGCTGCAGGTATTGCATCTCGGCGAGAAGTAGGCCCATGTGTTCGCTGTGCACGCCTTGTCTGCCGCCAGTGGCCATGTATGCATCTGCAGGACGCTCCAAGGTGGCTTCAGCAAGGACTCGGTCCATTGTACGATCGAATTCAGCCTTGATCTTTGCCATGTCCGGAGCTACACCAGCCTTGATCAATGCTTGATCCACTTCATCTTGCACGAAAAGTTCACCGGTGTAGGTCCAAAGAGCATTCAACGCATTCTGCGCGCGTTCTTTGCTTTCGGCTGTTCCATCCCCGAAGCGGATCACCCAATCACTACTGGCCCGCAGGTGGTAGCTGATCTCCTTCACTGCTTTGCCCGCGATAGCGGCGATCCGTTCATCGCTGCTCTTGGTCAAGGCTTTCTGCAATGGCAGGTGCCACGCATCGTACAAGAAACTACGGACCATGGTGTGCGCGTAATCCCCATTGTGTTGTTCCACCAACTTGCAATTCACGAATTCACGCTCTGGGCGCAAGAAGGCGAGGTCATCTTCGGTCCGCTGTTTCCCTTCCACTTCACCGGCGTACTGCAGATAGTTACGCGCTTGTCCGATCACGTCCAACGCTCTATTGGCAAGGGCGATATCCTCTTCCAACTGTGGACCGTGGCCGCACCATTCACCTAGGCGCTGGCCAAGGATCAGGTTATCATCACCTCTACGAAGGAGGTAGGTAAGGAGGGGTAGTTGTTGGGCCATTAACGAGGGAAAAAGAGTAGGGATGTATAGGAGATGAGTGGCGATGATCAAGTCGTCCAAGAATGTGCTGGATGACCATTACCTCGATCAAGACCGGCTGGTTCAGATGTACTTCGCACCTTCCGGGATCGAATAGAAAGTCGGGTGTCGGTAGGTCTTGTCATCGGCCGGGTCGAAGAACATTTCTGCATCGTCGGGCTGGCTGGCGCTGATGGCGTTTGCCGGTACTACCCAAATGCTGTTCCCTTCTTGCCTACGAGTGTAAACATCACGTGCATTCTCGATCGCCAAGCGTGCGTCGGGTGCGTGCAAGCTGCCTACATGCTTGTGGTCCAAGCCACGTTTGCTTTGGATGAAGACCTCCCACAGAGGCCAGTTGTTCGGGTTCTCGCTCATTGATCAATTGTCGGTTTTCGGTTGTCCGTTTTTCGGTCGCACGAGCTGCGCGCTGGCTTTGCGCGACAGCCGGTCCACCGACAACTGACAACCGTACATCATGCTGCTTTTTGTTTCGCCTTCTTCGCGGCGTAGGCCATCGCTGCTTCGCGCACCCAAGCACCTTCATCGTGGGCCTTGTTGCGTGCCACGAGTCGTTCCTTGTTGCAAGGACCGTTCCCGGCCACAACGTTATTGAATTCGGTCCAATCGATCGTACCCCAGGCGTATTTCTTGGCTTCCTCGTTCCACTTCAGATCCGGGTCAGGGATCGTTAACCCGATCACTTCGGCCTGTTGCACCGTGCGATCAATGAAGATCTGCCGCAGTTCGTCATTGCTCTGGCGCTTGATCTTCCACTTCATGCTCGCGGCGCTGTTCGGGCTTTCCGCATCGCTTGGTCCGAACATCATCAGGCTGGGCCACCACCACCTGTTCAACGCATCTTGCGCCATTTCAAGTTGTTCAGGAGTGCCTTTGCTCAGCACGCTCATGATCTCGTACCCCTGACGCTGATGGAAACTTTCCTCTTTGCAGATGCGCACCATGGCTCTGGCGTAAGGTCCATAACTGGTACGGCACAACATCACCTGGTTCATGATCGCGGCACCGTCAACAAGCCAACCCACTGCACCGATATCTGCCCATGTAAGGGTGGGGTAGTTGAAGATGCTACTGTATTTCGCCTTGCCGCTCAAGAGGTCCTCGACGGTCTTTTCACGTGTGGTACCAAGCGTTTCAGCGGCACTGTACAAGTAAAGCCCGTGCCCCGCCTCATCTTGCACCTTGGCCAAAAGGATCGCTTTCCGTTTTAGTGAAGGAGCGCGTCCGATCCAATTCCCCTCGGGTAACATGCCTACCACCTCGCTGTGGGCGTGCTGGCTGATCTGCCGTACCAGTGTTTTCCGATACTTCTCGGGCATCCAGTCCTTCGGCTCGATCTTCAGTTCGGCATCTACTTTCTCTTGAAAGCGTTCCTCAAGTTCTTGGTTCTCCATGTTCTTGTTCTGGTCCGCTAAGGTACGGGGCTTGGCCTTTCGTTTGAAAACCTTTACCGGTGGCTGTATGTTCATTGAGAGGACCAACCACCCGAAGGATCATCTAAATTCGCCGCCCAAGAATGACAAGCACCCGCATGGCCCGATTCCATACCCTTGAAGTAGCAAGCATTCATCAGGAAACAGCCGATTGCATCGTGGTCGGCTTTACGGTTCCGGCTTCGGAGCAGGCAGATTTCCGATTCGAGCACGGCCAGTACGTAACGTTGAAGTTGACGGTGAACGGGGAGGAACTACGACGCAGCTACAGCATTTGCAGTAGTCCGTTGGACCAAGGTGAAATGCGGATCGCCGTGAAGAAAGTGGAAGGGGGCAGGGCCAGCACACAATTGGTGGACAAGCTGAAACCGGGTATGCAGATCGAGGTCATGACCCCGATGGGCAACTTCACTACTGCGTTGGACCCGAGCAAGGAGCGCCACATCATCGCCTTCGCGGCAGGCAGTGGGATAACGCCGATCCTGAGCATTCTCAAAACCGTACTTCGCACCGAACCGAAAAGTAGATTCACCCTGTTCTACGGTAATTCCGATCAGGACAGGATCATCTTCCGCAGCCGCTTGGAAGAGTTGCGCAAACACTTTGGCGAACGTCTTTCGGTGCATCACATCCTAAGCCAAGGGAAGGATGAGGACATGCTGTTCAACGGTCGAATTACCACAGGAAAAGCCGTGGAGTTGTTGAAGCGCTTCGTGAACGATCCGTTGGACAAGGAGTTCTTCATCTGCGGACCGGAACAAATGATGGTGAACGTGAGCGAGGCCTTGGAAAAGCAAGGTGTGGAGAAGAATCGGATCCACATTGAACTGTTCAGTAGCCCTGTTACCACGGATGCTAAAAAGGCACCTGTGGCGGTCGGTGAAGGAGCATTCACTGGCACAGCAACCGTAAAAGTGATCCTTGACGGGCGCGAACAGGAATTGAAAGTGGATGCCAGTGGCGATGCCGTTCTGGATGTGGCCTTGGATGCCGGATTGGACGTGCCCTACGCGTGCAAAGGGGCGGTGTGCTGCACCTGCAAAGCCCGTGTGGTCTTCGGCAAAGTGGAGATGGCGATGAACTACGCCCTCACCGATGAAGAAGTCGCAGATGGCTACGTTCTTACCTGCCAGACCCACCCGCGTTCTGCCGAGGTAACGATCGATTACGATCAGCACTGACGTTGGGGCGGATGATCATCCGCCCGATGCATTTAGAATAGTTATTGGTTGAAAACCACGGCAGAGGTGTCAGGTTTTCCCGGTCCCTCGACCGTTCCTCCGTTGATCGGCCTACAATTTGGTCCATTGACATTCCGCGAACGTAAGTACCTAAAATGCGAACCATGAACAGCATCGCCATCGCCTTCCTTCTAACGACAGTAGCTTGTGATCGAACGACTCCGATCACTTGGAACTATACCATGGCCGATGGACCGGTAGTCGCTCCCGCAGAACTGCATGCGGATTGGGATCAACTTCTAAAAGCACACGTGCGGGATGGGCTGGTGGACTATAAAGGCTTTGTGAAGGACAAGGGTCGGTTAAATGCGTATTGTGAGTTGCTTTCCAAGAACGCACCTTCCGACAAGGCGAGCAAGAACACCAAACTGGCCTATTTCATCAACGTGTACAATGCGCAAACGGTGAAGTTGATCGTCGACAACTATCCGGTGGAAAGCATTCGAGACATGCATCCAACACTAAAGATCCCAGGTGTCAATTCAGTTTGGCACGTCACCAAATTCAAGGCGGGCAGCACGGAAATGAGCCTGAACGATGTGGAACATGAGGTGTTGCGAAAGATGGATGAACCACGGATCCATTTTGCCATCAATTGTGCCTCCATGTCCTGCCCGCCCTTGCGGAATGAAGCATACACGGCGGAAAAGATCGATGCACAATTGGCCGATCAGGCGAAGACTTTCATCAATACGGCGCGGTACAACAAGATCACCAAGGATCATGTGGAGCTTTCGAAGATCTTCAGTTGGTTCGAAGGCGATTTCAAAAAGAACGGTAGCTTGATCCTGTACCTCAACAAATTCAGCAAAGTGCAAATAGCTGAAAGTGCCAAGGTGGACCATCTGGACTACGATTGGAGCCTGAATGAAGTGAAGTAATGGGAGCCGTGGTCATTCGACCGCCTTTCTTACATCAAATAGAAGGCAACAATCGGGAATGGACGTGTATAAGCGTGAGTAAATGCCGCCATCCTGCATTCACGTTCATTCCCGTCCATTTCCGGTTTCTTCAACTTCCACTTTAAGTTCTTGTGATGTAGCAGGGATCTCTTTCGCACCCGTGCGACCTTGCCCCACATACCTTGGCACCCAAGAATGGCGCGTTCAAGAAAAGTGGAGCAACCCGAGGCTTGTAAGCTGGTCCGTGTATTGGGCGAAAGCGTGAAGCCCGGCGAGCATGTTACGTTGGACATGCAGGTGGCGAAGTTGTACACGCGCACCTCTGTTGAGATCCCGGTTGTCGTGCATCGCGCCAAACAGGATGGCCCCACGTTGATGATCATGGCGGCGGTCCACGGTGATGAGGTTGGTGGTATCGAGATCGTCCGGCGCATTTTGGTGGAATTACAACACCGGTCCTTGGAGCGCGGCACCTTGATCGCGATCCCGGTGTTGAACGTGTTCGGCTTCTTGGCGATGCAGCGGGAACTGCCCGATGGCCGGGACCTGAACCGCTACTTCCCGGGTTCCGCGAAAGGTTCGCTTGCTTCACGATTGGCCCACATGTTGGTGCGCGAGGTATTGCCGGCGGCCGATGTGGTGATCGACCTGCACGCGGGAGGGGCATCGCGCATGAACTACCCCCAGCTCCGTTACACCAAGGGCGATGAGCGGGCCTTGGAACTGGCACGTATGTTCGACCCGCCTGTGATCCTGCGTTCCAACACCATCGCAGGCTCCTTGCGCCACCACATGTTCTGCCACGAGAAACCTTATTTGCTCTATGAAAGTGGTGCAAGCAAACAGTTCGATGACCACACTATTCAAGAAGGGACGCGCGGTGTTACGCGGGTATTGGAAGGTTTGGACATGTGGGGTGGACCGAAGGATACTCCCCGTGGAGCCGCGGAATTGATGCGTTCGAAATGGGTGCGTGCCAATTATTCCGGACTGTTGGAGACCACGATCCCCAACGGCGCATATGTGAGCAAAGGGATCATCCTCGGCCACATCAATGATCCGTATGGAACCTCACTCCACCATGTTCGTGCGCCGTTCGCCGGCCGTATCTTATGCCTGAATACTTCGCCCGTGGTGAACCAAGGCGATGCGTTGTTCCATATCGGGCGAGAATGATAGTGCTATCATCATTGCGGAAAAGGGGCCGATCATCATTCGGAAGGCTTGTCGTTCCTTTCGGAATGTTGCGAACGATGCTCGGCCTAATGCTTTTGATCGCTTGTGGTCCAGGCCCCACGCCAAATGCCGATGTCGCCATCCGAAATGCCATGCAACTCCAACAAGTCGCTTGGAACAACGGTGACATTCCCGGTTTCATGAGCGCGTATTCAGACACGATCTGCTTCATCTCCAAAAAGGGGCGAACCTGCGGAAAGCAAGCGGTTACCAAGAACTACCAGCAGAGCTATCCCGACAAGGCCACCATGGGCCAGTTGCAATTCGGTATCCACGAGATCCTACCCGCCAATGATCATGCTTGGGTCACAGGGACATGGGAACTGTTCAGAGAGAAGGATACGGTCGGTGGCGGCTTTTCCTTGTTCTGGGCGAATGAGCATGGCAATTGGCGGATATTGCGGGATCATACATACTGAGTGTTCCGGTTCTTGTCCAAATTCCCTAAACCCAAATACCTTCGGCACCGTGCAATTCTCTATCACCCTGCTTCTTATCGCCGTTACTAGCCTGATCTCGTTCGGGGCTTTCCAGGACCGGCGCCTATTCGAGAACCTCCTCATGTCGCCGTACTTGGCGCGAATACAAGGGCAATGGTACCGGCTCGTGAGCCATGCCTTTATCCACGCCAACTGGCCGCATTTGTTGGTGAACATGTTCGTGCTCTATTCGTTCGGCAACTATGTGGAAGTGCTGTACGGACGCATTTCTGCCATGCCGGCGGTGTTGACCTATCTCGTGTTGTACTTCGGTGGTGCGATCGTGGCTTCCTTACCGAGCATGGCACGGCACAGCAAAGATCCGGGCTACAAAGCAGTGGGAGCGAGCGGTGCCGTTTCGGCTGTATTATTTGCTGAGATCATGCTGTTGCCAACACAAGCCGTGAACATAATGTTCATCCCCATCGATATACCGGCTTGGCTCTTCGGCTTGGCCTACTTGGCGTACTCGTGGTACATGGACAAAAAGAGCGGTGACCATGTAGCACACGATGCACACTTCTATGGCGCAGTCTTCGGCATTTTGTTCAGCACGATACTGCATCCGGACCTTTTGCTGCACTTCGGCTCGTTCGAGCGATCATTGGGTCTATAACGAATGGTGAAGGGAATGTTCCTGGATCGGGATGGCGTGATCAACCGCGAGATCGGAAGACACACGACATCATTGGCAGAATTTACAGTGTTACCCGGCGTTCCGGAGGCTATTCGAGCGGCGAACGAAGCAGGTTGGAAAGTGGTTGTGATCACCAACCAGAGCGGCATCGACCTGGGTTTGTATGACCACTCGGTAGTGGAACGGATCCATACCTACCTTCACGAAATGCTAGGTTCCGCCGGTGCCCATGCAGCGGACATACTCTATTGTCCGCACCATCCGTCAAAGGGCCGTTGCCTTTGCCGGAAACCGGGATCGCTGCTGTTGGAGCGTGGTGCAGCACGGAATGGCATCGATCTGGAACGATCGGTCATGATCGGCGACCGCGATCGTGACATTGATGCAGCCGTGGCTGTTGGGGTTCGTGGTATACTTGTCGAAGCGAACAGCCACTTGGGACGGATCTTGGAAAAGGAGAACTTGCTTTCATGAAGCATCTGGTGAACATCAACGGTGAAGTGGTACACGGCGACAAGCCGGTGATCACCTTGGACAACCGCGCCTTCCACTATGGCGATGGCCTGTTCGAGAGTTTGCGTGTGGTGGATGGTCGCCCGTGTTCCATCGATGCGCATTGGTCGCGACTGACAACGGGTGCGGAACTGTTGCGTATCGTGCTGCCGAAGAATTTGGACCGGGCCGGTTTTGAACGGTATATCCTGGAGTTGGTGCAGCGCACAGGCCATACCAGCGCACGCTGCCGGTTCACGTTGTATCGCGATGCCGAAGGATCTTATAGACCAGCAGGTCATGGAGGTGCCTTCACCATTGAATTGAAACCGATCGCCGAACCGAATTTCACACTGAACACGAACGGCCTTATGGTGGACATCTGGCCGGAGATGCGTAAACCGATCAATGTGCTTGCCCGCCACAAGACCTTGAATTGCCTGTACTACATCATGGCCTCGCTATGGAGCGAGCAACGGAATTTGGACGATTGTCTTTTGCAGAACGACCGGGGAAACATCATCGAAAGCACATCGGGCAATCTCTTCATTGTTAGCAACGGTGTACTGTACACGCCCTCTTTAGCCGATGGTTGCGTGGGTGGTGTGATGCGCGCGCGGGTCATCAACCTGGCGATAGAAAGAGGGATCAAAGTGTATGAATGTTCGTTGAACCCGCAAAACTTGTTGGCCGCCGATGAAGTGTTCTTCACCAATGCTGTGCAAGGTGTGCAATGGGTGGGAACGTATCGCACCAAACGCTATGCGCACCGGCTATCGGGGCAACTCACGGAGTTGCTCGTTGCCAGCTCTCCGACAGGTGTTGGTGCAGCTGGACCACAGAGTGTGCCAACACCCGGTTGATCCGTTCAATTCAGGCTTGGATCGTCCGGGAAATTGGCCAACGGAGCGAATGGTTTTCCCATTGCACGCAGTGTTTGCGCCCACAGATCACTCGTGCGCACATCCATGATCCGTGCCTTTTCCCCATTGGAGACCAACCACGCCTTTTCCTCCAGTTCCTTGTCCAATTGGTCCTTACCCCAACCGGAATAGCCGACAAAGAAGCGTACGTGTTTGGAGAGCCTTTCATCTGCGCTGAGCACACCGCTCAACTGTTCGTAATCGCCGCCCATGAACACGCCATCCACGACCTCTTCGCTACCCGAAATGCGTTTGCCCAAGGTGTGCAAGTAGTAAAGATTACTGCTCTGGACCGGTCCGCCAATGCTCACTTGGGAGGCCACCGGCGGCAGGTTCTCCATGAGGTCGCTTACCGCCATGTCCATGTGCCTGTTCAACACAAAACCGAACGAGCCCTCTTCGTTGTGTTCGCAAAGCAGCACCACTGTCCTTCGGAAATAGGGATCAGGAAGGAACGGTTCGCTTACAAGCAATCTTCCCCGTGCAGGTTTGATCCTGTTCTCGGGGTCAAGGTCCAAATGATCTCTTGCCATGTTGTTCTGAAAAATAGCAAGTTCTGGACAAATGGAAGAAGATGGATGAGGAAGAGGTGGATCTAATACCCTTACCCAATTCAGATCCACCCAAGGATGCGAAGCTATTTTGGATCAAGACGCACCGGAAAAATCGTGGCATAGCCTAAGCTACGGCACTATTTTTCCGGGGATGGATTGGTCTAAAAGAGCGAGTAGAACGGGTTGATTTGAATTGGGTAAGGGTATAATTGCAGCAACGGATACCTTCGCCACTACCAAAACCGAAGAATGGAGAAGCAGCACACCAACGACCGAACGGACTATTCGAAACGGAGCTTGGATCAGGAAGATGTCGGCAATGACCCAATGGTCTTGTTCGCTTCGTGGTACAAGGACGTCCAGGATGGTAGCGGAGCAGAACCCAGTGCCATGACCCTTTCTACGGCTGGTAGCGTTACGATCAGCAGTCGCGTCGTGTTGCTCCGTTCATTCGATGCGCACGGGTTCGTGTTCTATAGCAACTACAACAGTCGCAAGGCGATGGACATGGAACGTTCGCCCCATGTGGCGTTGAACTTCTTCTGGCCCGACATGGAACGCCAGGTGCGTATCGAAGGCAAAGTGGAACAATTGGATGCCGCGCTTTCCGATGCCTACTTTGCCTCACGACCTCGCGAAAGCCAGATCGCGGCATGGGCCAGCGACCAGAGCAGGGCGGCTGAGGACCGTAAGTTCATGGACGATCGCTTCGAACGTTGGAAGGAGCGGTTCGGCGAAAGTGATGTACCACGACCCTTGCATTGGGGCGGCTACTTGGTCCGTCCGCAGCGGATCGAATTCTGGCAAGGCAGACCGAACCGTTTGCATGATCGGATCGCTTTCGAGCATTTTGCAGATGGCAGCTGGGTGAAGGTCCGGTTGCAACCCTGAGCATTCATCGATACTCCTTGAACTAAAAAGACCCCGACAAACGTCGGGGTCTTTTGTATTGTAATTGAAACTGATCGACTACTTCTTTGGCGCGGCCTTCTTCGCAGCTTTCTTCGGAGCGGCCTTTGCTGGAGCAGCAGCTTTTGTTGCGACCTTCTCCACTTTGGCTGGACTTGCGACCTTCGCTGCAGCCTTTTTTGGTGCTGCCTTTTTCGGTGCGTCCTTCTTGGCTGCTGCCTTTTTCGGTGCATCCTTTTTAGGAGCGGCCTTTTTCACGGCAGCTTGTTTACGCGTGCTCGGACGGCTGTTGCCTGAACTTCCCATTACGCGTTTACCTTTCTTCGTTTTCTTGTCACCTTTTCCCATTTTCGATCTGTTAGGATTTGGTCAAATGTATTGTTCCAGCTCGTCGCACAGCATCAACGAACTGCTCATTTGTGAACCCGGAAGTGTTCATGGCACGCGATGGATCGAACGTTATGGACGAGCGAGGAACAGCTGCAATGCACCTCATCCGGGTACGCGAATATCACGCGCCTTTTTCCGGTTCGATACCAGCATCGCGCAGCAACCTTGCTTCCACTTGGTCCGCATGCTGAACAACGGTTCGTGCCCACTGCAACTTCAGTGCGATCAGTTCCATTTCACTCAACTGCCACGCCACATTGCTTGCACGCAACCGTTCCATGATCGTATAAAGCACTATCGCTGCCGACGCTGAAATATTGAAGCTCTCGGTGAAGCCATACATGGGTATGCGGATATGTTCATCCGCTTGCTCCATCAGTTCATCGCTCAGTCCGGTCAGCTCCGTTCCGAAACAAAAGGCCATCGGCTTCTGAAGATCAATGTTCGTTGGCGTGGTGTGCTCACTGCGTGGTGAGGTGGCGATGATGCGATACCCTTTTGCACGCAACGTATCAAGACAACCCTTCACGTTATTCGTCTGTGATCGGTAACGTTCCAAGTCGACCCATTTCGAGGAACCCAAGGTTACATCGGGATTCAGTTTGTACGGATTGCGATCCTCGATCACATGCACCGATTGTACACCAACCAGGTCACAGGTCCTGATAACGGCACTTGCATTCTGCGATTGGAAAATGTTCTCCATGACCACCGTTACGTGGCGCGTGCGCATGGGTGCTAGTCGATCGAAGAGCGAGCGTTTGTTCTCCGAAAAGAAGGGTAGGAGAAGGTCGTAACGTTGTTGGTCGGTCATGTCATTGAGCGGTCTAGGCACGTGGTCCGGAACATGGCGGCACTTGTGGAATAGCGGCGTAAAGTGTTGCCCGGATGTGCAACAAGATCGGTACAAAAAGAAAGTCCCCCGCTTTTGGCGAGGGACTTTTCATACTTGGAAGGTAGCTTACTTCACCTTGTTGGAAAGGTCGGCACCTGCCTTGAACTTCACCACTTTCTTGGCAGCGATCTTGATCTCTTTGCCGGTCTGTGGGTTACGGCCTTTGCGGGCAGCGCGCTTGGTGATGGAGAAGGTACCGAAGCCAACGAGAGCAACGCGCTCGCCTTTCTTCAGAGCCTTGGTGGTGCTGGTTACGAAAGCGTCAAGGGCGCGCTTTGCGTCAGCCTTTGAGATCTTTGCATCAGCGGCGATCGATTCGATCAATTCTGCTTTGTTCAAGCCCATGGTGTTTGGTTTTTGAGTTGGTTTGTTTTGTGTAACTCGGCAGCAAATGTATCCTAGGAAGCCCTGATGTCAAGGGTTTCCGACGTAGATCGGCCGAAATGTTGATAAACAGGGGCCTTTGTTGATAAGTACCGCTGCATCCCGCCCCCAGCAAGGCTTTCAGAAAACTCGTTTCCCAAAAATCACTAACCGTTGGGTCAACGGGATTTCGTGCTCAATACCAAGGAACTGCATTCCCCTGCGTGCAACGCTCATTTGGTTGAATGAGCATAGGACCGTTATCCAGGCCAGTTCCATATCGAGACTTCGCCAACATGTCGACCAACTTTCACTGTAGTGTAATGCTGCCTTCCACCCGCAGTCCGCGGAAAAGGTCTGCGGCCTCCATGCGCTTGCGTCCTTCGAGTTGCAACTCCATGACCTCGATAAACCCATCGGCACAAGCAACGAACATTCGTGTTCCGTTCAGTATAACGGTGCCCGGAGCTTTCATTTCATTCAAGTTGGCAACATGTGTGCGCAACACTTTGCAATGGAGCGGGCGGTTGCCATCGGTCACCCATTCGCACCATGCTCCAGGGAAAGGGCTCATGCCGCGCACGAGATCATGTACCTGCTGTGCTGAACGATCGAAATGCAAACGGGTGTTCTCGTTGTTCAATTTTGGTGCCGCTGGCAGATCGCTATTATCGTTGCGCTGTGGCGTGGCGTGCAGTGTGCCACCGAACAACCCGTGTATGGTACGCACCATGAGATCGGCACCCATGACCATCAAGTGATCATGCACATCGCCGGCCGTATCATTCTTCCCGATGTCGATCTTCTCTTGCAGAAGGACATCGCCGGTATCGATCTCTTGCTGGATGCGAAAAGTGGTCGCACCCGTTCCATCTTCTCCATTGGCAACGGCCCAATTGATCGGGGCAGCACCGCGATACTTCGGAAGCAATGAAGCATGCAAATTGATCGTGCCCAAGGGTGGCATTTTCCAGATCACTTCCGGCAACATACGGAACGCCACCACCACATGGACGGAAGCATTGTAGGCCTTCAGCTGCTCAACGAAAGTGGGATCCTTCAACTTTTCAGGTTGAAGAATATCGATCCCCAATTCCAAAGCACGCTGCTTAACGGCGGAAGCCCGGAGTTGTCTTCCGCGTCCTGCTGGTCGATCAGGAGCTGTTACCACCGCGCATACTTGAAAGCCCGCAGAAACAAGAGCATCCAAAGTGGCAACCGCAAATTCGGGTGTGCCCATGAACACGATACGTTCGTTCTTCAATTCCATTCCAACTGCGAATATGCGATGCGAAAGCGATAAGGGAGCAGCGCATCTTCTCCGGCATAGTCCACACCGATCCGTGGACCGATCATCACCTTCTCATTTGGAACATGAATTCCGCGATCCTCGATCCATATCGCATCGCCCAAAAGATCAAGACCATCGTGTGCTGTGCGGATGCCCAAGGCTTGTGTCAAGGTTCCCGGCCCGCCGGTGCTGGTTGCGGCAGTTTGTCTGCGCCGCTGCATGATCGCGATCCCGTCAACCGCATGCACGGAACGGACCAGAACCGCCTGCGGAACATCGACAGTACCTACCACTACGTTGAACAAATGGTGAATGCCGTAACAGAGGTAAACGTACACCGTGCCTCCGATCGCATACATGGTCTTGTTGCGCGCGGTTCTCTTTCCACCGTGTGAATGGGAAGCACGGTCCGTGATGCCCATGTACGCTTCCGTCTCAAGGATCACGGCACTCGTTCGTTCTCCATTCAGGTCGGTTACCAACACTTTTCCCAATAGTTGGTGCGCCGCATTCAGCGCAGTTGAACAAACATAGAATGACCGTTCCAATTTCATTGACCGTTCTTCTCTCTTTGTCTTGATCATTGGCGCCTCACTTACCAGCCCCGCGATCATCACTTTTCCACCGTGCCTTCACTTGTTGGTCCTTGTCGGGTCCTAGCGGCTGTGCGATCTTGATCGGGGTAACATCGTCCATTTTGTATGCCACACGCTTTGACACACATACATCACAGATACCGCAATCGTGGTCCATGGGTTCGCCGAAATAGGCCAACAACAGAACAGCTCTACATGAGGTGGTGTTCTTCAGAAAGGCGACCATGGCGTTCATTCGCGCCTCCGCCCGTTGTTTGCGTGCCTCCAACGCTGCGGGGTCGAGCACCATCCGCTTGGGGTCAACACGCGGAACGAGCAAGGTGGCGGTTGGTGAGTCGGTGCGTTGTTTGTACGAGATCACCTTCATCTGGTCGAGTTCCTTCAACCTGGATAGGACCGTTGGCACCTGCCATTCCGCTGCACGCGCCAAACGCAACTCATCGATCACTACCGGTTCTTCGTAAAGACCACCATACAATCGCAAAAGTGCTTCCAGCATTGGGCCGTTGCGCCGATCGTTCACGCGGGTGTGGTAGACCACTTGTTGCGTGGCGATCATCAGGACCCTCGAAGGTGTTCGCACCCCATCGGAAAGCGCGAGCTTCCCATCCAGTTCCAATGCCTTCAGCGAATTGGCGACGGTTACCGCCGGTAGTGCAGTGCGCCTTGCCAATTCGCGAATGTCCACCTCATAGGTTTCCAGAAAACCGGAACCCATGGCAATTTTATGAAGGTCTGCGAAAGCTTGGTAGACGCTGCGCACATGGGTCATTGATGGGAATGACGCGGCCAGCTGGTCCTGCAACCGTTCTAGATCGCCGGGGCCTGTCAATAGGAAAGCATGGGCGGTTTCGCCATCCCTTCCTGCACGGCCGGCTTCTTGGTAGTAGCTCTCCAGATCCGGTGGTGGCTCGGTATGCACCACCAGACGAACATCCGCCTTATCAATGCCCATTCCGAAGGCGTTGGTGGCCACCATGAAACGCACTGCACCACTCGTCCATTCCTGTTGGATACGATCCCGTTCCTCACCGGGAAGTCCAGCGTGGTACGCAGAAGTTGGGATCTTGTTCTGCACGAGCATATTGGCCAAACGCATAGTGGCCCTTCGTGTACGCACATAGACGATCCCACAGCCCTGTACGTTCCGCGCCACCTTCAATAGCCTACCCTCTTTGTCCTCACCGTTGCTCACCCATAGTTTCAATTCGGGCCGGTGGAATGAACCGCGCACCAGCTTGGGGTCGCGGAACATGAGCTTTTCCATGATGTCCGTTGCCACAGCAGGCGTTGCGGAAGCCGTCAATGCGATTATCGGGACTTCCGGCCGAAGCTCCCGAATGGCTGCGATCCGCAGGTAGGCAGGCCTGAAATCATAACCCCATTGGGAAATGCAATGAGCTTCGTCCACAGCGATAAGTCCCAATGGCAAACGGGGCAGGCGGCCGAGGAAAAGGGGAGAGGCCAATCGTTCCGGGCTCACATACAGGAACTGGAGCTTTCCCACGGCAGCGCTTTCCAATGCATTATCGATCTCGGCCGGGGTCATGGAGGAAATGATCGCACGGGCCTGCACGCCTTGTTTCCGAAGGCGACCCACTTGATCCTTCATCAATGCGATCAGCGGCGACACTACTAGGCAGAGTTTCCCCATGCTCAGTGCGGGCACTTGGAAACAAAGGCTCTTTCCACCACCGGTAGGCAGCAGCGCGAGCGTGTCACGACCTGCGAGCACGCTGTTGATCACCTCCTCTTGGCTCGGTCTGAATTGGTCATAGCCCCATACCTTTTTCAGCACCGCGTGGATGTCACCGTGCGGAAGTGCTATTTTGGGCGCTGAGGCCATGGGTACTTTGGATATTGTAGGGATGTCAGAAAACGAAGTGGCTACATTTGTTCCAACCTCTTAAAAACCCCCAGATTGATGATCTCAACCGGGCAAAAGATAGCAACACAACTTATCGATCGATCACGATTGGTCGACACGGATCTCGAAAACATCAAGTTCGGTCGCGTCTTCAGTGACCACATGTTCGTGATGGACTTTTTGGATGGTGAATGGAAAGAACCCGTGATCAAGCCCTTCGCGGACATGCGGATCAGCCCTGCGGCATTGGTGCTCCATTACAGCCAAACGATCTTCGAAGGTTTGAAGGCCTACCGAACGGAAGATGGCGCAGTGAATCTCTTTCGTCCACAAGCGAACATCGCACGCATGAACCGCAGTGCGGAGCGCATGTGCATGCCAACTATTCCTGAAGACTTGTTCTTGGATGCATTGGTGCAACTGGTCAAATTGGACATGGGATGGATCCCCAAGGGCCCAGATGCAGCCTTGTACATACGGCCGTTCATGTTCGCGAGTGATGAATACATCGGTGTTCGTCCAAGCGATGGTTACCGCTTCATCATTTTCACCTGCCCCGTACGTGCCTACTATGCGGAGCCAGTGCGTGTGAAAGTGGAGACCCATTACAGCCGTGCGTTCCCGGGAGGAACGGGCGAAGCCAAATGTGGTGGCAACTACGCCGGTGGATTGTATCCTGCCAAGAAGGGCGCGGAAGAAGGGTTCCACCAATTGATCTGGACCGATGGGCTCTCGCACAAGTTCATTGAAGAGAGCGGTACCATGAACGTGTTCTTCAACATCGATGGCAACTTGATCACTCCGGCTTTGGACGGGTCGATCCTGCGTGGTGTAACGCGCGATAGCATCATCCGCATTGCGAACGACCAAGGCATTAAAGTGGAAGAACGCCAAGTAAGCGTTGAAGAGATCCATCTGGCAGCGCGCAACGGTCGGCTACGTTCGGCATTCGGTGCGGGTACCGCGGCCACCATTGCCCAGATCGCGAGCATCACCTTCGGAGATGAGGAATTCTCGCTTCCCAGTGTCGATGAACGGCTCTTGACAAATTCGATCGGCGAAACACTCGATGGGATACGCAGGGGGCGTGTTGCCGATCCTTACGGTTGGCTGGTGCCGGTGGTTTAAGAGACTGTCCCTCTGAAGTGCGGGACTGGATCTGGTGACCGGTCCGAGGTGAACTAGGCCCAATTATTTCCGTAACCCTGCGATGCTATCCGGGATCACAACGATCCCCGCTATGCAAAGGAGCAAGGTGAAGATGGGCCAGTTGAAGAAGGTAACGCCGATCAAAATGCCACTGATCAGTACTACTCCGAAACACAAACCGGTCACATGTAGGCCAACGTATGCGAACCGGTTCACGGGTCGATCGTTGCCTACAGGGCTTTGTGTGGCGTGGTTCCGATAACCCGCTGGTCGGTATTGAGGAGGTATTTCGGTGTGTTGTGATCTGTGGTAGAACTGGAGTCTTTCATCATAGACCTGGCGCCGATCCGGATCGATCAACTCGGTATACGCAGCGTGGACCAGTTGGAACAAGGATGCTGCTGCAGGCGAATCGGAACGGTCAGGATGGTAGCGTTTGGCCCGCTCGCGAAATGCCCGTTTGATGCGTTCGGGCGTTGCGTTGCGTGGAACCCCGAGAACCTGATAGTGATCATATTGTAAGGATCCTTTCATCCGGAAATGGGTCCATTTCGTCCTTTCCTCGCTGTGAATGTATGCGATCTTGGAGGTTCGTGTATCTTACTGATGTTAACGCACCATGTCCAGGATCCGCATATTTCTGATCACGATCACCTTGATTTTGTCGGGCTTGGTATGCGCGCAGTCCAATGTTCGGCTTCATGGCAACGTGGTGAATGAGGCAACTGGAGAAGCATTAGCTGGTGTGCACGTGAAACTGTTAAAGAGTGATCGCGGAACTACAACGGACGAACAAGGGAATTTCGAATTCCTGTTGGTGCGAGGCAGATCTGTGTTACTGGAGTTCTCCTTCGTTGGGTACACCACGGTCCAACGAAACCTATCAACGTCCGAATCGGAGGCTGGTTCCAAATTGGTGATCGCACTTGGCAGTCGCATGGTGGAACTACCCGCGGTTACGATCACACGCCCTGGCCCGGAGGTGGTCTA
Source organism: Flavobacteriales bacterium (assembly GCA_016717305.1). Taxonomy (GTDB): domain Bacteria; phylum Bacteroidota; class Bacteroidia; order Flavobacteriales_F; family PHOS-HE28; genus PHOS-HE28. The sequence goes on along the minus strand of JADKFY010000007.1, from coordinate 194,224 downwards.
TCAACGCGAAGATCTTCATGTAGGGGACTACCATGCCAATGACCAGGGACTTTGGGTGCTTACCTATGAACGACCACAGTATTGGCACCGCGATTCGGAAGTGGGGGCACAGGTCTTTCGGGAGGCGCGCCTGCATCTTCTCGATACCAATTTCGTGGAGCTTTGTTCGGTGCGCATACCCGGTGATGCGGTCCGTTTGCAACATGACCACGCCAACCGCACGATCGTGGAAGGCACACGGAAAGCGTGGATCGCGACCGTGACGAAGGAGGAGATCCTACTCGGTGCGATCGACCTGAGCACACTTCGTGAAGAAGTCCTGCCCTGGACAGATAGTTTGCCCGACCTCTTGCTCGGAAGCACCATGAGCACAACCTATCCCGCGTTCGAACACATCGGCTACCACCATGGGAACGAAGGAGACCCACGTGTTCTGTCAAGTCCAAGACGACCATACCATGGAGCTCTTCCGAAGCCAGTACAAATACATGACGGGTAGGGATAAGGTGATCGCCATGGACTTGGAGAAGGAGACCGGGATCGAGCGTGAGATCATCGCCGGTTACATGACCGGGTTCCAGAACGACCCTTACTTCGTGTTGCCCTATGCTCCCTTGTTCGTGGTGCATGATACGTTGTGCATTTTCGACCACGCCAAAGGAATGATCCACCGGTCAAGGTCGGATCTCATGGCGATCGATGAGATCCCGATCAGCTATCAGAAAGATCGCAGCTGGAGCGCACGGTTGATCCAGGACCGAATGGATGGATCCGTGTATGCGGTCTATTCCAAGAACTTGTTGACGTGGCTCCGAAAGGTGGATCCTTCAACCGGAAACCTAGGTCCTATGAGTCGGCTTACACATCCTTTTCCAGAAGAGGTCAAGGTGCATGGGAGGCATGCGTACTACGTATACCGGCCCTATGGCTCGTTGCAACATCGTACGTTGTACAGGGAATCGGTCCATTGAAAGTAGAAGGGAGCCGTCAAGCGCGGATCCTCACTCTTGCCCTGAATGGTTCTTCGGATAGTCGAACCAGACCAGGTTACCTGTGTTCCTCGCCACAGCACCCCAGTCGTCCAAAGCGAAATCAATGCGGGCCAATCCACATGTCGGCATTACGCGCACACCTGCATCGGCAAGGTGATAAAGCAATTCGCTGAAACCGGGGTTGTGGCCGAAAAGCAACACACGTTGCGCGTCGTTGGGCAAGTTGTTCACCACATGCACCAAGGTTGAACGTTCAGCATGATAGATCGCTCGGTCTTGTTTGAAGCGAGCATCCGGAATATCCAAGGCAGTGGCGAATGCACGCGCTGTGGTGAGTGCTCTGTTCGCTGGACTTGTTACGATCGCATCAACGCGTTCGCCACGTTCCATCAAAAGGTTCGCCATGAAAGGCGCATTCCGCAAACCACGCTCGTTCAACGGTCGATCAAAGTCAGCCATGCCTGCCATGGACCAACTGCTCTTTGCATGTCTGCAGAGGTACAGCGTCTTCATGGCCGCAAATGCGCAACTATTGGACCGTGATGCCCTTCAAGCCGTCCATCAGGCTTATCATGAGCACATTGGGATCGTTGGTAATGGGCAACTCTACCGTTGCGTGCTTCGCATCGCTGAATTGTGTGTTGTTCCGAAACCCTTTTGAAACGGTAAGGAACAAGGCTTCAGGATACCGACCCGTAAAGTGCAACTGGGCCGAATTGCCCCCGGCCATGCGTAACACGAAACGTGGATAGTGGCTCGCAGCATCACTCCATTCAGTATCTTCTTCCAACACGTGGCCTTGTGCTTTCAAGTCTGCGCTCCATTCGTCCATAACGTAGAGCAATACGTTCTCCACGAAGATCTCCGGGTCGTGCGGTAGTTGTTGTTGGCTGAAGTCCAGCGGGGCCAGCAGGCGGGTACGTGCGGTGCGCAAGGTGCTCACCATCGTGTCAAGTTGTGCGGTAAAGGTCATATCAGGTCTAAATGCGATCGCAAACTACTCGGTACAAGTGAACCGACGGAATAAAGGTGACCGATGTTATCCACGATCCGGTAAACGATCACGGATCCTATAGTCCATAAAGACGAAGGGGCCGTTGGATAGTCACCAACAGCCCCTTCAACATGGCATATCAAACCCTAATGCGAAACCGCCTTTTCCTTCTTCCCCTTCCCGTTCTCTTTTTCACCGATCGGCTTCCGGAACACGATCTTCCCATCGAACACATCGATCACCTGCGGTATTCCAGTTTCAACTGTACCCGCGATTATCTGTGTTGAAAGTGCGTTCAGCAGTTCCTTTTGGATCATGCGCTTGATCGGGCGTGCACCGAATTGCGGATCGTAGCCACCTTCCACGATGTGTGCAACTAGTTCTTCACTCGGTGTTAGGTGAATGTCCTTTTCTTCGAGTTTGCCCATCAACTGATCGAGCTGCAGTTTCACGATCGCTTTCACGTCGGTCTTGCTAAGTGGGCGGAACATGATCAGATCATCTATGCGATTCAAGAATTCCGGGCGAACCGTTTTGCGCAAGAGGTCCATCACTTCGGTCTGGGTTTTCACCACCACAGCTTCCAGGTCCTTGTCTTTCAGGTTCTCGAAATTCTCCTGGATGATGTGCGAGCCGATGTTGCTCGTCATGATGACGATGGTGTTCTTGAAGTTCACCACGCGCCCTTTGTTGTCGGTTAGACGACCATCGTCGAGCACCTGCAAGAGGATGTTCCACACATCGGGATGTGCTTTTTCGATCTCATCCAGTAACACAACGCTATACGGCTTGCGACGAACGGCTTCGGTCAATTGCCCGCCTTCATCATATCCGACATAGCCCGGAGGCGCGCCCACCAAGCGGCTCACGGCGTGGCGTTCCTGGTATTCGCTCATGTCGATCCGCGTCATGGCGTTCTCGTCATTGAACAACACTTCACTTAGCGCTTTCGCCAACTCGGTCTTGCCCACTCCGGTCGTACCCAAGAAGATGAACGAGCCGATCGGACGCTTCTCATCTCCCATACCAGCGCGGTTGCGTCGCACAGCATCGGCAACGGCACGCACCGCATCATCCTGGCCGATCACGCGTTTGTGCAATTCATCTTCGAGCTTCAAGAGCTTGGTGCGTTCCGCTTCGAGCATACGGCTCACAGGCACACCGGTCCAACGGCTCACGACGTCGGCGATCTCTTCCACATCCACTTCCTCCTTGATCATTTTGGAGCTGACCTGCATTTCGGCGAGAGCGGCCTTGGCATTGGCCAATTCGTCTTCGGTGTCCTTCATGCGGCCATAGCGGATCTCGGCCACCTTTCCAAAATCGCCTTCCCGTTCGGCTTGTGCAGCATCGAACTTCAGTTGCTCGATCTTGTCCTTGGCGGTGTTGATGTTCTCCACTAGATCGCGCTCACTTTCCCAGCGCGCCTTCATGCCATCGCGTTTCTCGCTGAGTTCGGCGAGTTCCTTGTTGATCGTGGTCAGCTGCGAATCGTCGTTCTCGCGTTTGATCGCTTCCCGCTCGATCTCCAGTTGCATCACCCGGCGATCGATCTCATCCAGTTCCTCCGGCTTGGAGTTGATCTCCATCCGCAATTTGCTCGCGGCCTCATCGATCAGATCAATGGCTTTATCGGGAAGGAAACGATCCGCGATGTAACGGGTGCTCAACTCCACGGCAGCAATGATCGCGGCATCCTTGATCAACACTTTGTGGTGGCTCTCGTACTTCTCCTTCAACCCACGTAGGATACTGATCGCATCTTCGCGGGAAGGCTCGTTCACCATCACCTTCTGGAAGCGACGCTCCAGCGCCTTGTCCTTCTCGAAATACTTCTGGTATTCGTTCAATGTGGTGGCTCCGATCGCCCGCAACTCGCCACGGGCAAGCGCTGGTTTCAAGATGTTAGCGGCATCCATAGCACCTTCTCCGCCACCCGCACCGACCAACGTATGGATCTCATCAATGAAGAGCACGATGTTGCCATCCGCGCTGATCACTTCTTTCACCACGGCCTTCAACCTTTCTTCGAATTCGCCTTTGTACTTGGCACCGGCGATCAATGCGCCCATGTCCAAACTAAAGACCTGTTTGTTCTTCAGATCGTCCGGAATATCACCGCTCACGATGCGTTGAGCAATGCCTTCTGCTATCGCCGTTTTACCCACGCCGGGTTCACCGATCAGGATCGGGTTGTTCTTCGTTCTGCGGCTAAGTATCTGCAACACGCGCCTGATCTCCTCATCGCGCCCGATCACCGGGTCCAACTTGTTCTCCTTCGCCAACTGGTTCAAATTCTTGGCGTACTTGTTCAGTGCGTTATAGGTCTCCTCCTGACTTTGGCTGGTCACCTTTTCGCCTTTGCGCAATTCGTTGATCGCGGCTACGAGGTCTTTCTTTGTAACGCCATTGTCCTTCAACAATTGGGCAATTGTATCGCCGCTATCGAGAACACCGATGAGCAAATGTTCCACGCTTGCATACTCATCGCCGAATTCCTTCAACGCGGCCAGGGCTTTATTCAATGTGGTAATAGAATGGCGCGAAAGGGATAACTGGCCACCGGTCACTTTCGGGTAGCCCTGTACGATGCGATCCAGCGCTTGTTCCAGCGCGGGCATGTTCACATTGAGTTTCTTCAAGAGAAAGGGCACCACATCGGTGTCCACTTCCAGAATGCCCTTCAGCAGGTGGCCGTTCTCCACCATTTGTTGGCCCAAACCGGTAGCGATGGTCTGCGCTTGTTGAATGGCTTGCTGGGAACGGATGGTGAATTTGTTCAGGTCCATAGTAAATAGGTTGAGTTGCAACAGGGCGACAAACCGCGAGCCATTGATGTTCGTTCGAAGTTAATGGTAAGATCGGCAGGAGATGAAGGAAGATCTGGACAATTCGACAGTCGGAACTGGTCCTGAACGCCAATAATGCAGGTGCATTTGAGAAACTGAGGTCCAGGGTCATCGTTCCGGTCGGTCGTGCCATGTACTAGAAGCATGCATGCACTGATCCGGTTATCGATCCGAAGCCGAGTTCTATTTTCGCCGCCACTTCTACTATGGAATTTGCATCCATTGCAGCGGGCGATCGCAGCGCATTCGATACATTGTTCAGGGCGCATTACAAGCCGCTCTGTGCGTTCGCCGTGCAGTATGTAAAGGACCGGGATGTTGCCGAGGATCTTGTGCAGGACCTGTTCTTCCGCTTATGGCAAGACCGTGAAAAGGTGAGCATCACCACCTCGCTTAAGGCCTACCTCTTTACCGCGGTGCGCAATCGATCACTGAACGCCGCGAAAGTGAGCGCGCGAATGCGGCCGTTGGAACGTGCCAACATCAGAAGTGCATCGGATGGAATGGATGAAGAGGACCGACATACCGAACGAGCGGCCCGCGTGCATGCCGCCATTGAACTGTTGCCGGAGGAGCGAAGGAAAGTGTTCAAGATGAGCAAACATGATGGCAAGAAGTACCAAGAGATCGCTGATGAATTGGGGATCAGCATCAAGACCGTGGAGAACCAGATGGGAAAGGCGTTGAAAACATTGAGGGTGGAGCTGGCCGACCTCTTGCCTTCGGCAACTGTAGCATGGTTGCTTTGGTTTTTCGGTAACGGATAGGGGGATTTGAAGAATGGATTGTCATAAGGCTGAACACACGTGAACAAAGGACCACATATCGATAGCGAACTGCTGGCACGTTACCTCTCTGGGGAGAGCGATGCCGTGGAACGCGCTGCCGTGCAGCGGTGGGTAAGCGAGGATCCGGCCAACGGGCAGGAACTCGAAGCCATGCGCGCGATTTGGGACCTCTCCGGCGAAGGATACCGCATAGAGGTGGATATGGAAGCCGCGTTGCGCAAGGTGAACGATCGTATCGGTCAGGAAGGCAATACGAAGGTGATCCCGATCCAGCGACGCGTTCCCGTTATCCATTGGTTAGCGGCCGCAGCTGTTATTGCTGGCGTTTTCATGGGTGTTCGTTTTCTGCTGACGAACAACTCCATAACCCTCATGGCATCCACGGAATACCAGCGCACAACATTGCCGGATAGTAGTTCGATCATCCTTTCACCCGGCTCAAGCCTTAACGCGCAACTCAAGAAAGAACGAAGGATCGATCTTGTAGGAGAAGCCTACTTCGAGGTGAAGCGGGATGAGCAACGTCCATTCATCGTTGAGGCGGATGGGGTTACCGTTACTGTGCTGGGCACCGCGTTCGAGGTGAGCGCATTCGATACGAGCAACAGCGTCATGGTGCGCGTACGACATGGCAAGGTGCGTGTTGTGGCAGGTATGGACAGCGTGGTGCTTCATGGCGGCGAATACGCCCGTTACAACAAGGGTGCGCACTTCTTGGAACGCATGCCGGCACCGCCATCCGAAGTATGGGGCGATCGCATCATCCAATTCCATGATACCCCGTTGTCGCAGGTGGTGGAACAATTGCAAGTTCTTTTCAAGGTCCGCATTCAATTGGGCAATGGGGCATTATCCCGCTGCAAGCTCACCGCCACGTTCGAGGATGAGCCGATCGACTACATCTTGCGTGTGATCGCCGATACGTACGGAGCCACGCTCAACATGGAGGCCATTGGTAGCTACACCCTCAGCGGCGATGGGTGTTGAACGACCCTGGCAAGTACTCCTTTTTCTTCTTCTGGCCTTTCCCGTAAATGCACAGAAGATCCTGGAACGGCGGGTACAAGTGATCGCCAACAATGTGCGCTTGTCTGAGGCACTGTCCTTGGTAGCTCACGATGGTGCATTCCAATTGAGCTACAACGCGGCCAGTGTGAACGAGGACAGCCTCGTGGTTGCAACGCTGAATGGTTCCGTGGAAGAGTCCTTGCACGCGTTGGTGGGCAAAGGGTTCCAATTGAAGGAGACCGGGAACCACATCATCCTGTTGGGGCCGGAAGGGCACCGTGACAAATTCAAGGTTTCGGGATCCGTGTATGATCAGAAAAGTGGTTGGCCGGTGGCTGGCGTATATGTCCACGAGGTGGATGGCAAGGCCATGCAAGTGACCGATGCGCTCGGCACCTTTAAACTCTCTGTTTCCGGCGAACAGGACCGCACGGCCATCCTTTTGATGCGGAAGGAGTACCACGATACAGTGGTTTACGTAGGGCGAGATGGAGCATCGGCCAGTGTGCCCTTGCGAAAACGAGCGACGATGGAACGCGTGGAACCCTTGTGCATCCACGAACGCTGTCAAGTGGCCGACCTTGGTGTGGCACGTTTACTGATCCCCAACGCCCAATTAGAGCAAGGCACGGACCTTTCATTCTCGGAAAAGCGCAATTGGCAGATCACATTGATCCCTACGGTTAGTTCAAACAGACAAATAGCACCGGTAGTGGTCAATCGATATTCGTTGAACGTTCTCGCCGGTTATTCACGCGGGTTGAACGGGATCGAGGTGGGAGGCTTGGCGAATGTCGAGAGCCATGATGTGGTGGGTCTACAGATCGCGGGCATAACGAACTTGGTCGGCCGAAATACAAAGGGGGTCCAGATCACAGGGGGCATCAACCACACCATGCGATCGCTGGAAGGCGTGCAGATCTCCGGCATCGGGAATACGGTTTGGGATACGCTTTCAGGGGTTCAGATCACGTACGGTGTTAACGTTGTGAAAGGTGGCCTGCGGGGCGTGCAGATCTCAGGTACGTGCAATTTGGCCACCCAAAATGTGGATGGAACCCAGATCAGCGCAGGGATCAATGTTACTCCGAAAGATGTGCGTAAAGCCCAGATCTCAGGCACGGGCAACTATGCACGGAACGTGAGCGGGGCCCAATTGTCAGCGGGCGTGAACATTGCTCGCGATACGGTGGGCGGTGGTCAAGTGGGTTTCGGTGGGAACTATGCGCGTCATGTTACGGGTGGCCAATTCAGCTTCGGGGCGAATATCGCTCCGGGCAAAGTGAGTGGTGGGCAGATCGGTTTCGGATTGAACTATGCCGGATCCGTTACTGGTGGTCAATTCTCGTTCGGGGCTAACGTGGTGCCGGGCACAGTGGAGGCCGGGCAGATCGGTTTCGGCTTGAACTATGCCGGCAATATCACCGGTGGCCAGTTCGGTTTCGGGATAAATGCGGTTGCAGGAAAGGCGCAAGGCGCACAAGTCGGTGCATTGAATTTCGCGAGGCATTGTTCGGGTGGTCAATTGGGACTGCTCAACTTCAGCGATTCCCTTTCAGGCTATTCGATCGGCCTGCTCTCGTTTTCATTGAAGGGGTATCATCGGTTCGATGTGATCACCAACGATGTGATGCCCTTGAGCGCTCAATTCCGTACCGGCACGCGTGGCTTTCATAACATACTTGGTTATTCACCACAAGTGGAACCCGGCGCGCGTTGGGGCTTTCTTTATGGGATCGGTACTGGACCAAGGATCGGCAAGAACGGTTTCCTGAACATCGACCTGACCGGTGAACAGATCGTGGAACAGACCGAATGGGTGGATGCCATTAATATCCTTGGAAGGTTCAGCTTGGCATACGGCCACAAGCTAATTGGCCCGTTGGTGCTTTCCGCAGGACCGGTCTTGAATATGCTCGTGACCGATTGGCACGATCCTGAAAGTGGACTTTACCTCAGTTCATTGCCACCAGCCGATCCCATGTACGAAGAACGCGATGGAACTACCCGGATCACTGGCTGGTTCGGTTGGAAGGCGTCGTTGGGGGTAAGATTCTAGAAATGGAGTAGGGGTATCGAGAGGGGCGGTTGTCATACACACAACAACCAAACAAAACACAACTCGATGAGACCCGATCTTTCTTCTGCTGTTGTAGCAGCACTCCTCATTTTCGCACCCCAATTGTCGAATGCCCAGGAAACTGAGCCCAACACAAATGACCAAGCCCCGCGTACACTTTTCGGCGGTCAAGGCAAAATGACCCACGGAGGCTGGGCCGCACCCACCGCATCGTATACACAGATGCTGAAGCAGGATGCCATGCTGGTTGGTCTACGCGGCGGCTGGTTGGTGAACCATAGACTTACCATTGGCTTGGCCGGACAGGGAATGGTGACAAGCCTCGGCAACGAGGCCTACGACAGTGCCATTTTGGAAACCGGGAGCTTGCCTCGTCGCTCAGGTCGATTTAATATGGGCTATGGCGGATTGTTGATCGAGCCGGTCATCGCCTACAAGTCGCCGATCCATATCAGCTTTCCCATCGTCATTGGGGCAGGTGGTTGTGCCTATACCACTGAGTTTCCTTGGAATGACGAGCACCATGACGGCACGGATGACCATTACGACTTCAACTACCGCGATGATGCTGCGGCCTTTTTCGTGATCGAACCAGGTGTGGAACTGGAGATGAACCTCATTCCCTTCTTACGCATCGGCGTTGGTGCTTCGTATCGCTACACGACGGATATCGATCTACCCGGTACAGCCAAGGATGCATTGCATGGCATTACCACCGGGGTCAGTATCAAGGTTGGCAAGTTCTGATCACTGATCTTCTTTTCGCCAAAGGGCCGGATCGTTCAGGGAATATTTCCCGAACCGATCCGGCCCAACTATTTTTTAGGAAGAAGTAGGGGTATTCAATTCAGTGCTTGTCCTAAACCACAAACCACCAAACCATGTCCGTTCGAATTCTTCAGATCATTTTCAGTGTGTTCCTTCTTCTTCTTGTCCAGGAATTATCTGCACAAGGGAACCAACAAACCATTCGCGGCACCGTCCTCGATAGCGATACCAGACAACCCTTGATCGGTGCCACGGTGATCGTGACCAATTCCGATCCATTGAAAGGAGCTACGGCGGACATCGATGGGAATTTCACTATCGAAGCGGTTCCCACAGGTCGGGTCGATCTACAGATCCGTATGCTGGGCTATGAGGAACAGATCCTACCGAACCTGCTCTTGAACAGTGCGAAGGAGCTGATCGTTACGGTACGCATGCAGGAATCACTTGTGCAGTTAAAGGAAATCGAAGTGAAGCCCGAAGAGAAGAAAGGTGTGGTGCGTAATGATATGGCAACGTTGAGTGCACGACGGATCAGTGTGGAGGAAACCTCCCGGATCGCTGGTGGTATCAACGACCCGGCACGCATGGTAAGCAGCTTTCCCGGTGTTGCGGGCGATGCAACAGGGGACAATTCGATCATTGCCCGTGGCAATTCGCCCAAAGGTGTTCTGTGGCGTTTGGAAGGGATCGAGATCCCCAATCCGAACCATTTCAGCGACGAAGGAAGTACCGGTGGCCCCATCAACGTGTTGAACAGTGACATGTTGGACAATTCAGAATTCTACACGGGTGCCTTCGCTCCTGAATACGGCAATGCGTTGAGCGCGATCTTCGACATGCGGCTGCGCGATGGCAACGACAAGCAGCGCGAATACACCTTCAAGTTGGGAGTACTCGGTACCGATCTCACTGCTGAAGGGCCGATCCCCGGTTTGAAGGGCGGGTCCTACTTAGCGAACTTCCGTTATTCAACCTTGGCCCTGCTGGATGGAGCCGGGATAGTGGATTACGGCGGTGTGCCGAAATACATGGATGGTTCCTTCAAAGTGAAAGTGCCCACAAGCAAGAATGGAACGTTCTCCTTGTTCGGCCTTGGCGGCACGAGCCATATCGTGGACAAGGATGAGAGCGACAATGGGGACACCCTCTTTTCCCGTGCCGATTTCGGATCACGCATTGGTGTGCTGGGCCTCACCCACACGCGTACTTTGGGCGCAAGCGGTTTCGTTTACAGCACGGTCTCTGTCAGTGGGAACAGCAGTGCAACGGAATACGATGAAAGTGAAGTGCCAGGAGAAACACCGTTGACCCGTTACCACACGGATGAGCTAGGCAAGTGGACGTTACGCGCTTCGACCGTGGTGAACAATCGTCTTAGCGCAAAGCACAAATTGCGCAGCGGTATCATCCTTTCCATGGAACAATTCCGTATGGGCTCTTCGAGTTTCGACCGGGAAGTGCAACGCACCGTGACCGAGTTGGATACACGAGGAGAGGCCACCACGGTCCAAGCATTCACCAGTTGGAAATGGCGCATGAACGAAAAGCTGACGATGACCAGCGGCGTTCATTTGCTGTACTACGCCCTCAACGGAGCTGCCAGCGTTGAACCTCGTGTGGGGCTCAAGTACCAGTTTCATCCCGGCAAAGCACTAAGTATTGCGGGTGGCTTGCATTCGCGTACTGAAGCGATCATGACCTACCAAGCAGAGGCAGCAAACGATGCAGGTTCAACATACAGACCGAATGAGAACCTGGGCCTTTCCAAAGCAGTACACGCAGTGATCGGCTACGAGCAAATGTTGAGCGAGGACATCCAGTTCAAAATGGAAGCGTACTACCAACACCACTTCAATGTGCCCGTGGAGAACGACCCCAACAGTTCTTACAGCCTCACGAATTACTCCGGTTGGTTCACCACCACGCCATTGGTCAACAAAGGCGTTGGTCGCAACTATGGCGTGGAACTATCCTTGGAAAAGTTCTTCACCCACGGCTATCATTTCATGACCACGGCATCGTTGAGCGATACCCGGTACAAAGCGCTCGATGGAGTATGGCGGAATTCCCGTTTCAACATGGGCCTTGTGGCGAATGCGTTGGCTGGTAAGGAATGGAAGATCGGCAGTAAGGACAAGGTCCTCACCACCAGTTTCCGCTACTCCGTGCTGGGCGGGCAATACGGCACACCGATCGACCTACAGGCCAGTCAAGCAGCAGGAGAGGAGGTTGCCGGTGGGGCGCCATGGAGCAAGAAGGGTGATCCGATCCATAAGCTCGACCTCATGATCGCCTACCGCGTTGGCCGTGCTAAAGTGAGCCACGAGATCAAGGCCGATGCACAGAACGTATTGAACGGCAGCACGCGCGTTTACACCTACTACGACCGCAGAACAGGAACGATCCAAGGGGCACCGCAGTTGGCGTTGCTGCCAGTGATCATGTACACGTTGCGGTTTTGATCGAAGGAAATGGCCGTATCCCCCAAAGTGGTGATTTTGGACATAATCTGATCTGAAGCGGAAGATCCAGGGATGGTTGGACTTAGATTTGGATATGGCCGACATCCAAGGATACCGTTCCGCTCTGACTTTTGTCGCTCTTGCATGGTTATGGAGTGCCAACGCGGTGCACTCACAGACCCATTGGCTGCGGGCGTTACGAGGGGAGAACCTAGTGAACGACATTGCCACAGACCAAGCCGGCAATACTTATGTATTGGGAGATTTCCGTGGGGACTTGGTTATGGCGCTGGAGTTCGAAGACGTGTACGTGCACTCGTCTGGTAGTACGGATATCTTCCTATTGAAACTCGATCCTGCGGGAAACCATGTTTGGCTCCGCAGGGCAGGTGGTACTTTGAAGGACCAGGGCATGTCGGTAGCAGCGAGTGAGAACGGTACTGTAGCGGTTTCGGGAAATTTTGTTGGGATCGCCGATATTTTCGGGATCTCGTTGGAAAGCGCGAACGCCTCGGCCGATGGATTCGTTGCTCTATTGGATGCAGATGATGGAACCGCTCTATGGGCCGAACGATTCGGCGGAGATGAAGGGACGGACCGAGGCCTCGGGGTGAGCATCGCACCGAATGGCGAAGTAGCCGTGGTCGGGGAATTCATAGGGGTGGCCAATTGGGATGTTTCATACTTAACAAGTATGATCAACCCATTGTCAATGACGTCAAGTACGGATGCGTTCGTTGCATCCTATGCGGCCACAGGTCAGTTACAATGGGTCAGGCAAGGCGCTGCGGAATACACCGATCGAGGGGTTTCCGTGACGCATGGCCCGGGGAACGAAGTTTATGCATTGGGACAATTCAGCGATACGATCACTTTCGATCAGACGCACAATAATCCTTACTTCTCGGCGATCTTCTTGATCCGGTACAGCACTACAGGGACTGAGGAGTGGTTCTGTAGCGCAGGAGGTGGACCCACGGACCGGGGTTACGAAGATCTACACGCCACAAGGTGATCTTGCTATATGTGGTGGTATGGGGTCATCAATGATCTTCTCCGGCACATCCCAGCAACTACTTACCGCTGCCGGTTCACGGGCGGCCTTCGTTTGGCGGGTAACCATAGATGGCACACTTTCGCAGTACGCAGCAATACCTTCGTATTCCAACGTAGCGGCCAAATCACTGGCTTTGCAGGGTGACACCTTGGCTATATACGGTGAATTCAAGTGTCAATTCCAAGGGCTGGCCGATCATTACAGTGGAAGTGGACTTTTCATGGCCACTGGTGATGTGGATCTGTTCATAGCCCGGTTGACATATTCCAGCCTCGACTTGGTCGATGCCCAACAATTTGCAGGTCCGAGTGCAAAGCACGCGAATGGCATCTCATTTCTACCTGATGGTCATTTGACCTTTGGAGGTAGTTTCCCCCAATGGTTAACAGTACCAATTAGTCCGCTTTGGAATACAGAGGAACAGAATTTGGATACATTGGGATTGGTGTGGCCTCCAGGGGCCCTGCTGTACCCCTTCTCTTATTGTGCAGATAGTTTCTATACCGCGTATGGGATTTGGAATGCACCCATAGAGGGCGAAGCTCATGCTTTCGTCGGAAAAGGGTATGATAGGACCCGTGAGCCGTTGGATGTTTGGAGGCGTTGGGATACGATACCTTCGTGTGATCGTCAAGGAGTTATGGACAGTATCAACATGAGGGTCTTATACCGCCCTCCATACGTAGTGCAACCGGTTCAGAACTTGGATTCATTTTCTGGATGTTCTGTGCAACTTTTGATGGATAACATTTTTCAACATTCTGAACCCCGTATATACGCAACATCCTCATCGATCCATCCAGATTTAGTGCAACCATACGAATATCCTTTTTCGGATTGGGTCCAATGGACCTTATCCTCTGATAATGGTTGCTGGACTTGGGAGACGGACTCGGTTTTTGTTTCCATACTTGCACCACCTGATATTCCATTGATCAGTGATGGTTTGATGGTAAATGAAGCGAACGAAGAGCCTGACCCGGTGCTCGGTTGCGATCCATTTTGGGTGTGGGTGACCAATCCACCGGTGGGTGGTACAGTGGTTTGGGAGAATGATAGCGCCATCGTACTTTCAACAAGCGACAGTGTGTTGATCGAATATCCATTTTACGAAACACTGACCGTAACGTACACGACGGCAGATAGCTGTGCAGCTTCCAACGAAGTATTTGTAGGAATACGTTCACCCATGCCGAATATCACGGATCATGAACTCACCTTATTCCTTGGGTTGGATACCCTATATCAGGACACGGTTCATAGCTGCTATGATCAATACGGATTAACGGCGTTGTTGGTCTGGTATATAGACGGCATGCAAGCAGACCCGCCACCCGATCTTGACATGCTTGTTGATCTGATCGTTGGATCGGATACCATGAGCCGAGTACTGCACGATACACCGATCGGCTGGATCAACTCCATTCCCGTTGTCGCTGGCGAATGGAGCCATTTTACCGTGCATGTTACTTTGACCAATTATAACTGCACTGGCGATGATATTGTAGTCCAAGTGAGTGATAGTTTGTTCATGTTACCAAGTGAGATCCCTCCGTACAATATTGAAATTCCTGAAGCTCTTTGTCAATATGAACCAGGGATAGTTCTGATCAATTGTGCGCTCTGTGATAGTTTGGGATTTTTCGGGGTCGGGGTGGATTCGATCTCCGTGAATGCGGATACGGTTTGGATACATGGACCTGGCACATACACGTTGCTTGTATATTCCATAGGTGGCGATGTTGCTTGCACGGAGGTGGTCCAGTATATTATTGAAGGTCCAGACCCATTTGCGTATTTGGAGTTATCGCCCTACGACGGACTCTTTTGTCCGGGTGCTTCGATGGAGATCTCAACATCAGAGCCTGCCGCAACGTACACATGGAGTGGCCCTGCCGGGGTCTTGCTGGAAACGGGTCCAGTGCTGACAGCTGCCATTCCCGGTGATTATTCTGTTTCCCTTGTGGATAACCGCGGTTGCGTTTCAGAATTGGGTCCTGTTAGCATCAATCATGTTGCTCCACCTTCGCTTGAAGTATTCCCACAGGCCGCACTATGTCCCGGCGAGGAGGTTACGATCCACGTGATCGCCGGTTTGCTCAATGCAGTAACGTGGGGGTCACCGCTTTCTGGTTCGGCAACCAGCCAGGTCGTTTTTCAAGGCGGAGTATATTCGTGCGATATCACCCAGTGCGGGTCTGTCTATCAGACTTCCGTGGCGATATATCAGGGTGGCGCAAATGCCTCGTTCATTGACCCTGGTCCGTTCACGATCTGTCCCGGCGATAGTGTTCTGCTCATCGCAACACCTGGTCAAGCAGGCTATTTCTGGCCTAGTCTGAATTCTGGGGAACCGGCAGTTTGGGTAACGGAGGTAGGTCCGGTTCAGCTCTTCGCCTACGATGCTTTCGGTTGTGTCGATTCGGCCTCCACCACACTCCAATACCCCTTTGATAGTGTGTTGATAGCAACAGGTGCGACATTATGTGCCGGTGGAAGTGTAACATTGAATGCGACAGGCTCTGGCACGATCGACTGGTACGCTGATCCGGGGTTGATCCAACTTGTCCACTCTGGCCACTCATACTCGGTGTCTCCAACTGAAACGACGTTCTATTATCTGGTGCAATCCTCAGATGGCTGCACCACGCCACCACAGTCCGTTTTAGTTACGGTATTCCCAGCACTGGGTGAACTTTCAGTAACGGGGCCTGCTTCAGCTTGCCTAGGCGAACAGGTTACTTTGAGCGTTGCGATACCGGCTCCCGGAACGGCACTGTGGATCCGGCCGAATGGAACGAGTGCAACAAGTGCGACGGCTTTGTTGGATCCCGTCACGGAGAATGATGCTGGGCTATATGAGGTTCGTGTGGCGCTTGGAAATTGCGGTAGAGACACCCTTTTCCATACGCTCATGGTGTTTGCTCCAACGCTTTTGGACCTAGGCCCTGATACCGTGCTGTGCAATGGAGAAGCATTAGCCTTACAACTTCCGACCGACCTGTCTGATGTGGTTTGGAATTCAGGTCAAAACAGTAATTTGATCATGGTGCAGCAACCCGGAACTTACACGGCTACGGCATCGGACCTCAACGGATGCGATGTGGCTGTCACAGTAGTGGTCGGTTTCATTTCCTGCGAGGGGAGGGTCCGATCGTGGTCATTCCGAACGTGATCACCCCAAACGGGGATGGTGTCAATGATACATGGAACTATCCAGCACCTAATAAAAGTAAAGTGCATATACGGATCCTCAATAGATGGGGAGAGGTTTTGTACGATGTCAAGTCGTTCAATGTAAGATGGGATGGACGCACGAACAGTGGCTTGAAAGTCCCTGATGGAACGTATTTCTACATCGCTGAGATCACTTCTGGGCAAGGTGGGACCACGCAGAAGTCAGGTTATATCACTGTGTTGGGTAATGGGTCTCAATAGGCCGAATTCGGCCAAGCCCAAGCCTACTACAAAACCCGCTTCACCATCCGCAGCTTGTGCGAATAGGTCTTCTTTTCGCGATCGAAGATGCCCTGTTGGTCCAACTTATCGATACGAACACGGCCGCTCGCATGCGCGATCCGCAGGTCTCCTTCTTCGGATCGGGTAAGCACCATGCCAACATGGGTAATAGCACCTTCGTCATTATCGAAAAAGGCGAGATCCCCCGGTTCCACAAGGTCCAAGAGCTCAACGATATCCCCTTCTTCGGCTTGTTGCGAGGCATCGCGATCCAGATAGATCCCTTGGAAAATGAAGAGCATCTGCGTCAATCCAGAACAATCGATGCCAGCTGGTGTGCGGCCACCCCAGAGGTATGGTGCACCGAGATAGGGGTGCAGGTGAAGCTCGATCAATTCCGCACGTGTGGCGTCGGTCGGTCGGTTGGTGATCGCCTCTACGGGAACACGACGATCCTGCCAAGTAATGAGGCCATCGGTGTAAAGGGAAGTACCGAACCATAGGGTAAATGCACTTGTCGTTCACCCAGATCCAAGATCGCTGAGAGGTCCACTACGCGCAGGTCCGGATCGTTGTTGGGCGTTGTGCAAACGGCGATCTGCTTATTGTCCACCCAACCTTCATAACCGTCGTGGTCAAAGACCAATTTGGTCCAGTTTGGAAGACGTTCCAGGACCTCCGCGGTTTCTCCGAAGAGCCATTGGGTTACCATTTCCGATCGATCGGAAGGTTCCTTTCGAACGGGAACAATGGCAAGAGGGCAGATCACAGCGTTCATGGGAGGGGGTCAGATGATCAGAGCACTTCAACCACTATGGCACTGGCACCACCGCCACCATTGCAGATCCCAGCGGCACCATACTTGGCATTGTTCTGCTGAAGCACATTGAGGAGCGTTACAACGATCCGGGCACCGCTGCATCCCAAAGGGTGTCCGAGTGAAACAGCACCGCCGTTCACATTCACCTTGGACGGATCCAAGCCGAGCATGTTCGTATTGGCTATCCCAACAACCGAGAATGCTTCGTTCAACTCCACGTATTGGATGTCACTCATTTTCAACCCGGCTTTCTTCACCGCGATCGGCAATGCTTTGGCAGGCGTGGTCGTGAACCATTCCGGCGCTTGTTCGGCATCGGCATACCCGATCACTTTCGCGATCGGCTTCAGACCTAGTTCCTTGGCTTTCTCGGCGCTCATCAACACCAATGCGGCCGCACCATCGTTGATCGTACTGGCATTCCCGGCCGTAACGCTACCCTCCTTGGTGAAGACCGGCTTCAGCGCTTTCAACTTGTCGAAGTTCACGTTCTTGTATTCCTCATCTTCGCTAACGATCACATCCCCTTTACGGCCCTTCACGGTAACCGGTACCACTTCATTCTTGAATTTCCCGTCCTTCCATGCATTGGCACTGCGGGTATAGCTCTCAATGGCAAAGGCATCCTGTTCCTCGCGGCTGATCTTTTTGTCCGTGGCACAGAGGTCTGCGCAAACGCCCATGGCCTTTTGGTCATACACGTTCAGTAGTCCGTCCTTGCTGATGCCATCGATCAAAACCCCGTTGCCGAAGCGGTATCCGTAACGTGCGTTCTCAACGTAGTAGGGTGTACGGCTCATGCTTTCCATACCACCAGCGACCACTACGTCGTGATCACCGAGCAGGATATCCTGTGTAGCCATCATGATCGCCTTCATGCCACTGGCGCACACTTTGTTCACCGTTGTACAGGCCACCTCATCCGGTAAACCAGCAGCTTTGGCAGCTTGTCGGGCAGGTGCTTGGCCAAGGTTGGCTTGAAGCACATTTCCCATGATCACTTCTTGCACTGCGGAAGGATCCACACCGGCTTTCTCCAAAGCACCCTTGATGGCCGTTGCGCCAAGTTCTGTAGCTGGAACATCCGCCAAAGAGCCTCCGAAACTGCCTATCGGTGTGCGGACTGCTGAAACGATCACTACTTCACGGGCCATGGAAATCAGGGGGTTTGGTAAAATTTGAGGCCGCAAAGGTAACCGATGCAAAGAAGATAGTGCCCATATGGAAGGTACTTCTATCTTTGCCGCCCCGCCGAACGTGGTGGTGCCCAAAAGGAGAGGTGGGTGAGTGGCTTAAACCAGTAGTTTGCTAAACTGCCGTACGGGTTATTCTGTACCGGGGGTTCGAATCCCCCCCTCTCCGCATGGGTCCTTTCAAAAGGGGCTTGTATTGAATTTCGGGGCGTAGCGTAGCCCGGTATCGCGCCTGCTTTGGGAGCAGGAGGTCGTCAGTTCGAATCTGGCCGCCCCGACAGAAAGAAGCCGTCTCCAGATTTGGGACGGCTTCTTCAGTAATACTAGGTTCCTCATGTACATTCTCGTCCACACTTCATAAGGGAGAATAAGGACCTTGACAAACCCTGCAGATCACCGGCCGGAATAACCGATCTTTGCAACCCTTATCCGGTCCCGTAGCTCAGCTGGATAGAGCACCTGCCTTCTAAGCTGGCGGTCGTTGGTTCGAATCCAACCGGGATCACTTGATGATCGAATAGACGAAATACCAGAACTCCAAATTGCTCAAGCGAGCTTGGCAATTTGGAGTTCTGGTATTTCAATAGATCTATTCGATCCACTGCACGGACCACTGCGGAAAGGCAAAGCCGATCCAACCGGGTCGGATCCAAAGTTCACTTGTGCAATTTGGGGTTGCAGGTTTTCGATCAAAATGATCCACTGCACGGATGACCGCGGAAAGGCAAAGCCGATCCAACCGGGATCACTTCAGTCCTCAATGGTACTCGAGAAGGTCCCAGAACTACATACCTAATGGATCTGTATGTTTGGGGACATGAAAGGAACCATCCTTTGCCTTTTGGCCGTAGTTCTCTTTTCCTGTGGGAAGGACAAACGATCCGTGGGGTATTCCGTTTCGTGCTATTACTGCTCGGCACGGTACCTGGACGCAGATGGGGTGTCCAACTACGTTAAGATCGTTCCGGACACCATGACCAATACGGTTGCGAGGGATACGGTCATCAACGGCATGGATACGACCGTCATGATAACGACGACCATGATCGGTCCAGGCCCATACACGTGGTCAACACAGTTCGATGTAGACCCTTTGGCGGCGCTCTACTTCGGTGTTTCGCGTCTACATGTTGGTGGGGTTATCACAACGGCGACGCGCACAGTGGATGGCGCTGTGGAGTCCATGTCCACAGGTCCAGAACGGAAGTTCCTGGTATTCGAATAGCACGTATTCTTGGTCTTCGCGGGAGCAAGATCCGCATTTACGAGCGTGCATTTTCCGTTCATTCAGGAACAGCTCACACCACTTTGTGACGGCAGTTGACCTCATTCAGGATCCTGGAAAGCTTGGATTTCCGAGATCGGGTTTTAGGACTTTCCGACGGATGCGTTGTTGAAGGTCGTGAATGGACCTTTCGGAAAGATGAACATCGTAAGGAGCGTTATTCACACCTGTTCTCAAGCATTTTTGGGCGTTCATACCGTGAATGACATCGGTCGAAGCGGCGGCTGGTAGGTCCAACGGGCAAGCTCCCTCACTGGTCGAATTGTTGAATTCCTTACGACCATTTTCTCGATCTGCGGCCTTATGCAGGGCCAATTTTGCAACCGTAACAAAAGACCTGCACAAAGAAATGATGAACCACTTGCCCCGCACCCTCTCTCTGGGTCTCTTCTTCGTGATCTGTAGCGCCCAAGCCGCGGTGTACTATATATCACCAAGTGGAAATGACAGCAATAACGGGACCTCGCAGACCACGCCATGGAAAACGATCGCACGGGTGCAGCAATTGCGCTACACGGCACAGCCCGGTGATCAGTTCTTGTTCCAACGGGGAGGCAACTTCCCGGGCCAGTTGTCATGGACCTCTTCGGGGACAAGCGCTTCCCGCATTGTCTTCGGCGCTTATGGAACAGGCGCTGCTCCAGTTATCAACGGTGCGGTCCCCGTTACCGGTTGGACCCAACACTCGGGCAATATCTATAAGGCGAATGTTTCGGGAGCGGTGCAGTATGTCTTTGTGAATGGCGCGTTACAAACCCTAGCACGCTTTCCGAACACGGGCTGGCTAAGGAACAGTGCAGGAAGCAACACGCAGGTCACCAGTTCGGGGATCACGCAGGGCAGCGGTACATGGACCGGCGGCACCATCGTATTACGAAGCCAGAGTTGGTGTTACGAGAATCGCGTGATCTCAAATCATTCCGGTAACACAGTTACTTACCCTTCCACTTGGTTCAACCCAAGCACCGATGATTGGGGTTTCTATTTGTGCAACAAGTTGAGCCAATTGGATGCTGCAGGTGAATGGTACCACGATGCTACGGCAGGTGTCCTTTATTTCTGGGCACCGAGCGGGGGGAACCCGAGCAGCTTGAATGTGGAAGCTTCGGTGAATGATTTCGGGATCTTCGCAGAATGGCAGCGCACTTATGTGACCATTCAGGACTTGACCTTCAAGGGCCAGAAGGTCGCAGGGATCGACCTTCCGGGAGCGAGCTACGCCAACGTTACCGGATGCAGATTCGAGAAACTCTACTACGGCATCCGGAGCTACAGCAGCTACAATACATACAACAACAACACCTTCGATCGCACTTATGCCACGGCCATGGAGCTGATCGATAACAACACGATGATCTCCAACAACACGTTCACGAACATCGCGTTGGAGGCAGGTCTTGGTGAATCGTCCACCGGCTATTTCGGGATGCGCGCGATCGGTGCCAACAATACGGTCCGGGGTAATCGCATGGAGACCATTGGGTATTGCGGGATCTTCTTCGAGGGGAATACGCTTGTGGAGAAGAACGTGGTGGTAGGGGCCATGGCCACGGTGAATGATGGAGGAGGCATCTATTTCGATAACGCGAATGGGGCGATCGTCCAGGACAACATCGTTCGCGACCCGATCGGGAACCTGACCAGCATTGCGTCCACGGTACACGTAACGTTTCCGATCCTGCATGGTGTGTACTTCGGCCAGGCCGTGATCCAGAACACGATCGTACGGCGCAATACGGTGAGCAACTGCACCAGTGGCATCCATGTGGATCATACGATGGTGAGTGTCAACAACCAGGTGAAGGACAACATCCTGTTCAATAATCTGTACCAACTTTCAATTTCGGACTACTCCAACTACAACGGACCTGGGGCCGCATGGCCATATTACGTGGCCAACTTCAACACGGTGTATTCAGGGAACCAGATGTACTCCTTGAACGCGGATCAACATTGCATGTACATCCTCAATTGCTATCAGCAAGGCAACGTGGACTACGGAACATTCACGAACAACAAATTGTACAGCCCCTATAATGAGTTGAGCATCTATTCCCAGAACCTTTCAGCCGGGAACTTCAAGGAGTACACCTTGGAACGTTGGAAAGCTGAACGGAACGAGGAGACCGGCTCCACCCGTAGTCCGCTGCGTTCCACGATGTACAACACGGTAAGCGAATTGAGTTCCAATTTGATCTTGAACGGCAACTTCGCCAGCAATGCCAGCGGCTGGAGCGCTTGGCCCTCCAACTCCGTTCTTACCCGGGACGATGGGTACCTCGACAATGGAGCACTTAAGGTGACCCTGCCGAATTCATCGCAAAGTCCGATCCTCTATATGGTCGGTCAAGATCAATTCAGCATGCAGAACGGTCAATGGTATCGGATGCGGATGAGCGTGCAGTCGAGCATACATGGGGTGATCGAAACCGGGGTGAAAACGGTTTCCCAGCTGGGTACTCCGGGATATGTTCACGTGGACAATATACCTTTCGATGGTGAGCGCCGTGACCTGGAACTCTACTTCCAAAGCAATACTTCGGAACAGTCCGTCGGTGCTTTCGCGAACAACGTCACGGACAACACGTACTGGTTGGACAATGTGGAACTGCACCGCGTTACTGTCCAACCAAGGGTTCCTTCACAAGAACATGTTCTGCTCGTCAATGATCAGGCCACTGCGCAAAGCTTTCCACTTCCAACGGGATGCTGGTCCGATATGAACGGCACCATGCTCTCCGGGAACCAGTCCGTTGCAGCCTATTCCAGCAAGATCATTTACCAAGTACCCGGCACCGGCTGCAACAATCCAACGGCCAGCTCAGTAGGTGCAAAAGTGCTTTTGGGCGGTGCCATGGTGGGCACTACCGGCCTCATGCGCGAGAACCTTCGCCAACAAGGGCTCATCCCTTCCACAGAACCCTACTCCGCGTTGGGCTATACAGTGGAGAACACCAACGCAGCACTAACAGCGAGCTTGCTTAACACGACCGGTGCGCAGTCCATTGTGGATTGGGTGCTTATCGAGCTGCGCAACAACGATGCGGGAAACACGGTGGCCGCCCGCCGTGCCGCTTTGGTCCGTAGCAACGGAGAAGTGGTTTCGACAACGGGTTCTGCGCAGATCAACTTCAACGTATCCACCATTGGCAAGCGTATGGTGATCAGACATCGGAACCACTTGGCGGCTATGGCAAATACGCCGATCGCTACCAATGGCCAGATCATCGATCTAACACTGGGCACTACGGCGCTCTACGGCACGAACGGTACCATGACGACCGGAACTAAGCGTGCTCTTTGGCCCGGTGACGTGACCACCAATGGCACCGTACAATACACAGGAACGGGCAACGATCGCGATGTCATACTCCTCGGGATCGGTTCAGTCGTGGCGACGAACACGGTGCAGGGCTATTTGCGGACCGATCTGAATTTGAACGGCACGACCTCTTATACCGGGGTTGATAACGACCGGGACATTATCCTTACGATCATCGGTGGCACCGTTGCAACGAATGTGCGAACGGCCCAAGTGCCATAGACCGCACCCCGAAGTCGGGGACGAAAGGCGATCAGATCCGTTCAATGGTCGATGGCGGCATCCAACCCACGCTGCCATTGGCCAACTGGACTTCTGACCACTGGTTCTCGGTCTTCAGCACGATGACCTTGGTACCTTTGTGCAACACGAAAAGCACGGTTGTATTTGTACGCGGTTCACTGCGCACGTCCACCTTGGCTGTCATTACGATCGCTTCACTGTCATCCTTCACCTCGCTGTTGCGGTAGGCAGCGAATGAAACGGATAGTAGGGTGGCGAAGAAGAGCAGTCCGCTCAATGCGAAGAGTGCACGCTTGAGGATCCTCAACCGCACAACGACGGCGGTGGTAAGTGCCAAGAACAACAACAAACAAGCCCAAAGCGAGCGTCGCGCCCATTGGTCCGGATCATTGCCACCACGGATCTTTCCCCAAGTACTGCCCAAATTGAAAGCGGGTAGTTCGTTCACGCGGTCCACAACGCTTTGCCGGGCCAGTTCAAGGTTCGCTTTCACATCAGCATCGCCGGGTGCAAGTCGCAATGCACGTTCGTAGAACAGGATGGCATGCGGAATATCGTTCAACTTGAAGTAGCAGTTACCGATATTGTACAAAAGGGAAGGAGAGGAGTATCGCGTATTGACCGAGTCGAACAGAGCGAGCGCTTGCTCATATTCTCCTGCCGCGTACGTGCGGGTTGCTTGGGCAGTTAACGAGTCCATTTCCACAGGAACATCCGCGCGCACCAACGAGAAGGATGCAACGATCAACACGAAAGAAAGCACAAAACGGTTCATGAGCGAATGGTCTGTTCCGTTCTACTTATGAGAGATGCAGCGTCATTGTACAACTGCTCCCTCGGTCTGTCCTCGACAGGTGCATAACGGGCCATGTCGCAGGCCTCCATCAGCTTGAGGTACTCCGCGGCCAAGCCTTCACCACCTGCATGTTGGGCGAAGCGTTGGGTGATCACGGTTGCGTTGGTCTCGGCAGGTCCAAGTCCGAACTTGTCCGCTACATATCCGTGCAGCGCTTTACCGAGTGTGTCGTAGAATGACGCACGGTCACTACCCTGCAATGCCTTTTCCGCCTCAGCCAATCGCTTGCGTACCACGCGGTCAGCCTGTTTCCGTCGGTTGCCCAGTACATCTTGCGAATCACGGTCCCGTTTCCCGCGCCAACCGAGGAACAGCAAGAATGCCAGAGCAGGTGCCCCCATGCCCGCGATCCATTCCAAGGAACCGAACATGTGCTTCCCTGTCGGCCGCAGGTCAAGATCCCCGGTGCGGATATACCGGATGTCCTTGCCAAGCACTTCCACCTCCGTTTTGTTCGGACGTTGGATCCCTGCTGAAGGGCCACCAACTCCAGGTGAAACGGAGACGGTGATCGGGTCGGCGGTCATAGTGCGATAGCTGCCCGATCGTGTATCGAAATAGCTGAAACTGATCGGCTCCAAAGGGTATTCACCTTCTCTGCGGGGGATCACCAAGTACTGATAGGTGCGCGACCCGCTCATACCACCGGAATTCACAGTGATGCGGTCTGTTACTTTAGGATCGTACACCTCGAAATCCGTGGGAAATTCCGGTTCCGGTGCATCCAATAATTTCAAATTGCCCTTTCCGGAATAGGTGATCGTAAGCTCGATCGCCTCGTTCGCCATCACGGAAGTGCGGTCGGTTTTCACGGTCATGGCAAGCTCACCCACCGCTCCCTTGTAATCTGCCGGAGCACTACCGGGCAGGGCCATTGCGGTCAATTCAGCCGCATTGCTCGAAACGTTCATACTACTACCCCGGTTGAAGAAAGACCGGTTCACGATGCACGTGAGTTCCATTGGCGCGATCCGGAGCTTGCCACTTTGCTGGGGCAATAGCACCTGTCGTTTGAGGATGGCCACGCGGTATTGCAGGCCACTCACCGTTTGCAGGGCATCTTCCCATCCGGTGTTTCCCAAGTCGATCTCCTCTGCCCAGAAACCATCCATTTTGGGTAACTCGTACTTGGAAAGCTCAATGTTGTTGTAGCGTGAATACAAGGTGTAGGTGGCCACCACTTGTTCACCGACGTATACTTTGTTCTTGCTCAGGGTAATGGTCGCGAAGAGATTGGCATCTCGGGACTGGCCTTGGGCGGCCCCGGTATCCGCAGGTTTCGCGGCACCCTGTGAGACCGTTATGGTGATCGGTTCCGTCTGGATCACACCACCACCCACGCGCACTTGGGCAGGGGCAATGGTGTACTTCCCGGCCTTGGTCGCGGTAAGCACCCAGGTCTTGCTCACCGAGCTGCTCATTTTCCCGTTCACGTAGTTGAAACTGCTGTTCTCGTAAGGGCCCTGCACCACCGCCAACCCACCGAAGGACGGCGCCGCGAACCCCTCCTGGCTATTGGAAAGCGAAACGGTGAGCTTCACGTACTCGCCGGTTGCAATGGCATTCCTGTCCACGCTCGATGAGAAACCGATCTCTTGGGCCATGCCGAGGTGGGCGCCCAAAAGCGTGATCAATAGCAACAATGTCGAACGAAGAACGACACTCATATCACCAATCCTTTTCAATTTTCTGCGGGTTCGAAGGTCGCAGTTTCTCGCGCACTTTCTCCTGTACGCCTTGTTCCTCGCGATCCAAGGCCTCCAGCATGCGCATGGCATCTTGCGGGGCAATGGTCCCGGGCTGCGGCTTCTTCTCCTGCTGCTCTTGCTCTTTACCGTCTTGCCCTTGCTCCTGCTCCTTCTTTTGCTCCTGCTCTTTCTGCTCTTGCTCTTTTTGCTCCTGCTCCTTGTCCTTCTCCTCCTTCTGCTGCTGGTCGTTCTTCTCCTGATCTTGTTGATCCTTCTTTTCTTGATCCTCGTTTTGCTTTTGCTCCTGCTCTTGTTGTTTCTTCTCGTCCTCCTTGATCAACTCCTCTGCCAACTTCAGCAGCTTGGGGTCTCCGGGATATTGTGCCAATCCCTTGTCCAGTGTGCGCAACGCCTGGATCTTATCCTGCTTCACATACTCTTTGCTCGCCAAGTTGAAGTATCCATCAGCCGTGGTCACTTGGGCCTTACCAGAGACAAAGGCAAAGGCCGAAGCGATCAATAGAAGGGTTCGGATCATGGTCATGTTGCGGCTGCTGCGGTGTTCACCACGTTCAATTTGTCCATGTACTCCTGCTTGTTCTTCAATGTGGGATCCTCTTTCAGCCCGTCCTGCATCACCTTCAGGGCTTCTTGGAATTTGTATTGCTCCACCAATTCATCTGCTTGTGCCATGATCTCTTTTGCACGTTCGCTCAACTCCTTGTCCTCATCGTTCTTGCCTCCGTTCTTTTCGTTCGCTGTCTTATCCCGTGCAGCGATCTTGTACAAGGCCAATGCCAAATTATGGCGTGTGTCATCGTCAGTTGGGGCCAAACGCAAAGAGCTTTTGTAGGCTGAAGCGCTTTGGGCCAAGGCCGAATCGACCAAGTGTTGTAAGTGTTGAACTGCGCGTTGCATGGAATCACGCAACACAACTTGCCGCACTTTCATTCCAATATCATCGCCTTCGATACGGACACCGGCGGCTTTCTTACCCATCACTGCTGAAAGACTATCAGCGTAGAAGGACCGTTCCATCCATCCGTTCCCGAGGTTGTGCAAGGCATCAGCTTTCAGCGGACCGTTCGGCAAGGCGTAGCTCGAATTCGCGAAAGCACTTACTGCGGTATCCCACAACTGCTGCCGATACAATGCATTCCCAAGGTCGTAACCAACGCGCGGGTCGAAAGCAGCCTTCGAATAGGCATCAGCGGCCTCACTGAAATTTCCTTCACGGTATGCTTCTTCACCGGTGTGGAGTGCATGCTCCGCGTCACGTTCCTGTTGGGTACCGCAACCCACCAAGAGGAGTACTGCTATGAACAAGGCGTATTTCATGCGGCTTCCATCATTTTGCGGCGGTGCCTGCGATCACCGGTTGCAAGTGCCAATAGGATCATGCAGAGGCCGATCCCCAAGGGATACTGGAATTGATCCTCGTGTGCCGTGAAGGTGAACGTCCCTTTCTCGCTGGTATCCATGTTGCGCAGATCAGCTACCAACGCTTCAATTCCGGTTGAAGCTGCAGTAGCGCGCACATAGGCACCGTTCCCTTCCGCCGAGATCCGTTGCAACATGGGCTCGTTCAACCGGCTAACGACCGTATTTCCAGATCCATCCTTGCGGAAGCCGACCACTTGGCCATTCCGCTTCACCGGTAAGGGACCTCCTTCCGGCGTACCCATGCCCACCGTATGGACCACGATACCTGCCGCAGCCGCCTCCCTGGCCGCACCTTCTGCATCGTCTTCATGGTTCTCACCGTCGGTGATAACAATCACCGCTTTGCTACCAGGTGTGTCCATGTCGAAACTTTCCCTGGCCAACTCGATGGCCGCACCGATCGCGGTTCCCTGCGTTCCAACGGAGTTGGTGCCTACAGTGCCGAGGAAAAGCTTTGCTGCCGAACGGTCGTTCGTGATCGGCAATTGCACGAACGCCTCACCGGCGAAAACTACAATGCCCAAACGATCACCACGCATCTTGTCGATCAACTGGGAAAGCGCCCTACGCGCAGCTTCCATCCTGCTTGGGCGCAGGTCTTCACAGTCCATGCTGTTGCTCACGTCCATGGCCACCACCAGATCGATGCCTTCGCTTTTCACCTCTTCATACTTGGTACCGAATTGCGGACCGGCAGCAGCCACCACCAAGAAGGACAGTCCGTGGCGGAAGAGCAGGAATCGAAGAAGCACACGCACCGAGGAATTCCCCGGGACCATCCTTGCCAATGTGCCTGCGGAAGCGAATCGTTGCAAGGCCCGATTACGCCATGCCAGTTCGATCAAGAACAGCAGTGCAAGAGCAGGTCCTGCCAGCATGGCCCACAACACTTCAGGGCGTTCGATCCGGAACGCGGCGACTTCGCGATCAAGTAGATACCACGTAACGGCCCAAACCACCGCAGCAAGGAGTTCCACGACAAGGACCACGACCGCAAGGACACCCCAATGATATGTGCCCTTTACCCTCATGACATAGTGCGGAGCAGGGTACGGTCCAACACGAAGCCCGCTAGCAACAACAGGCCTCCCAATTCGAGGAATGGGAAATACTCCTCGTTCTTGGAACGGTGCTCTGTCACTTTGATCCGGGTCTTCTCCAATCGATCGATCTCGCCGTAGATGTCACGCAACTTTCCTTCGTCCGTAGCGCGGAAGTACTTGCCACCCGTGATCTCCGCGATGTTGCGCAAGGTGGGTTCATCGATCTCCACATCCACATAATCGTAGCGGTACTGGCCTGTAGCATAGCGCGCAACGGGTGAAAGTGCCTTGCCCTTCGTGCCAACGCCGATGGTATAGACACGCACACCGAGTTGGGCGGCGATCTGCGCAGCGTCGTTGGGCTGAACGGTGCCCGCGTTGTTCACCCCGTCGGTGAGCAGGATCACCACTTTGCTTTTCGCCTCGCTTTCACGTAGCCGATTCAGCGAAGTGGCCAAGCCCATTCCGACGGCTGTTCCACCATCGATCAATCCGGACCGTACCTCAGCAAAAAGTTCCTTCAATACTCGGTGATCCGTGGTAATGGGGCACTGTGTGAAGGCTTCTCCCTCATACACCACGAGCCCGATCCGATCGTTCGGACGCCCATCAATGAAATCCATCGCCACACGTTTGGAGGCGTCCAAGCGATCGGGGCGCAGGTCCTTCGCGAGCATACTGGCAGAAATATCAAGCGCGATCACAATGTCGATGCCCTCACGTTTCACATCCTGCCAATTGTCTTCGCTTTGTGGCCGCGCCATGGCCATGAACAGAAGCCCTGTGCCGAGGATCCCAGTTGCGAATGGAAGGTGCCGAAAGAATGCGAGCAGATCTGTTGGTCCGTTCATCAACGCGTACAAGGTGCTCAGCTTCACCATTGGCGCTTTCCGCACACTGCGGAAGAGGTAGAGCGCCACGACCGGGATCAGGACCAGTATGGCCCACAGGAACATCGGCTGTGCGGCATCGAATTTCTTCAACATCCCATACAGCGTAGCACCGATCCCACACAAGGCGAGTGCGATCCAGAGAATTGCCAAGGCCAGGTCCTTGTTCCTACGCATGACCTGTTGTTGCTGATGGAGCAGTATCACGCACGAAACGCGTGGCGCCGACCATCATCTGTTCATTTTCCTGCGGAGAGGGGAGTGCCTTGGCGAATTTCACCATGTCCGCTGCTCGCAACATATTCTCCAGTTGACCGCGCTGATCGGTGTTCAACGGGCTTACCCGCAACTCGTTCATCAGCTCTTCGGTCGTGCTTTCCATGGCTGGTACCTGATAGCGTTCTTCTATGTAACCGCGCAGCAGATCGGTGACCCGGGACTGGTACCCTTTATGATCACCCTGTTGCCACACGCGTTCCTTTTCCAGTTTGTCCAAAGCGCTCAAGATCCTTTCAACCAGTGGACGTTCTGGTGCTTCGATCGCTTTTGGCACCTTGTTGCGAACACGCTTCTTCACGAAATAGAACACGGCTGCGATCAGTGCGAGCGCGCCCAAGCCGATCGCGACCCATTTGCTGTGCTTCTTCAACCAATACCCAACGCTGAACGGCAACGTGTGAATGTCCTTGATGTCGCGCACGACCATGGCGCTGTCCAATTCCATACTGCGTACTTCCAGCAATTGTGCGGCGGTCTCCAGCGGTTGGTCATTCACCAGAAAACGGAAGGGCGGCACGGCCCAGAACCCCGTATCGAACGAGGTGATGGTGAGCGTCCGCACTTGCTGGTCCAATCCACTCGCCGCATTCTTGACCGTGTCCACGCCGGTGTCCGACACCACTTCCAGATGAGCATTCAACGTGTCACCAACGGTCGGCCATTGGATCTTGGACACACTTCCAGGGGCATATGAGATCTGCAACCGCAGCTGGACTTGCTCTCCAATGCGGATCCGCGTCGTGTCCAGATCCGCGCCGACGATCGTGTTCTGTGCCCGTAAACCGGTGCAAAGTGCGAGCAATATGGCCAACACCATCCACCTCATCGCACGTCCCGCTGTTTGAAGAGTGCCATCAACGGACGCACATATCCGTCTTTCGTCGTGATGGTTGCATGATCAACGCCGGAGCGGCGCAGGATCTCCCGTGTACGGTTCTGGTGCTTCAGTGCCGCCGCGCGGTAGCTGTTGCGCATGGCTCGGGAACCGGTGTTCACCCAACGGGTGGTGCCATTTTCCGGATCTACGAATTGCACCAATCCCACATTGGGCAGTTCCCCTTCGCGTGGGTCGGCCGTGCGCAGTACCACGAGATCGTGCTTGCGATTGGAGATCTTCAATGCCGGCTCGTAGTCATCGTCCATCATATCGCTCAACAGGAAAGCGATGCTCCGTTTCTTGATCACGCTGTTCAAGTACCGCAATGCAGCGGTTATGTCCGTTCCGTGGCCTGTTGGCTTGAATTCGAGCAATTCACGGATCAGGCGCAGAATGTGGGAACGGCCCTTTTTCGGTGGAATGAACTTCTCAACGGTATCGGAAAAGAGGATCAGCCCCACTTTGTCGTTGTTCTTGATCGCACTGAACGCAATGGTGGCACAGGCTTCGGTGATCAACTCGCGCTTCAATTGGGTGGTGGTCCCGAAATCCGCTGAGCCACTGACATCGGCAACGAGCATAACGGTCAGTTCACGTTCTTCTTCGAACACCTTTACGAACGGATGCCCGAACCGTGCCGTCACGTTCCAGTCGATCGTGCGCACCTCATCGCCCGGTGTGTATTCACGCACCTCGCTAAAGGTCATACCGCGCCCTTTGAAGGCGCTGTGGTACTCTCCACTGAAAATGTGCTCGCTCAAGCCGCGGGTCTTCAGCTCGATCAAGCGCACTTTCTTCAAGAGCTCCTTGGTATGTTGTGCGGTGTTCATTGTTGGAATCTGGCAGTGGGCAGGAGGCAGTTGGCAGTTGGCAGGAGCCGGTGGCAACGGGGCTTCAAGGATCGCCAGCACTACGCCCTTGCCACCTGCACCTGCCACCTGCTACCTGATATCATCAAGGCACTTCTACCGTGTTCAAGACCCTATCGATGATCTCGTTCACCGATACGTTCTCGGCTTCGGCCTCGTACGTGAGGTTGATCCGGTGGCGAAGGATATCCGGGCACACGGCGCGCACATCTTCGGGGATCACGTATCCACGACGTTTGGTGAATGCGAACGCCTTTGCAGCCAAGGCCATGTTGATGCTTGCACGCGGGCTGGCTCCAACTCCGATCATGGAGGTCAGGTCGGCCAGTTTGTATTGATCCGGCTTTCGGGTTGAATACACGATGTCCACGATGTACTGCTCGATCTTCTCATCCATGTACACCTCGCGTACAAGGCCGCGTGCCTTGAGGATCTCCGCGGAAGTAACCACCGGTTGGGTCTCGGGCATACCACCCGGCCGCACGTTCTGGCGAATGATCAGCTTCTCTTCTTCCTTCCGCGGATAGTCGAGCACCACCTTCAACATGAAGCGGTCCGTTTGGGCTTCAGGCAAGGGATAGGTTCCTTCCTGTTCGATCGGGTTCATGGTGGCCATTACCAAGAATGGTTGTGGCAGCTGGTGGGTAACACCCCCGATGGTCACCTGCCTTTCCTGCATCGCTTCCAAAAGCGCGCTTTGCACTTTGGCTGGAGCTCGGTTGATCTCGTCGGCCAACACGAAGTTGCTGAAGATCGGGCCTTTCTTCACCGTGAACTCCTCGTTGCGAGGGCTGTAGATCAGTGTGCCGATCAGATCGGCGGGCAAGAGGTCCGGTGTGAATTGGATCCGGCTGAAGTCCACATGCACGCAACGGGCCAGCGCTTTGATCGCCATGGTCTTTGCCAGGCCCGGCACGCCTTCCAGCAGGATATGTCCGTCGGCGAGCAATGCCACCAACAGCTTTTGCACCATGTCCTTTTGCCCAACGATCACTTTGGCCATCTCCTGATCGATCAAGTCGACGAAGGCACTGGCATGTTGAATGCGTTCGTTCAACTCACGAATACTTTCCGAGGTAGCTACTTGAGGTGCATTATGCAGGGTCTCTTCCATGGAATTGAACTTCGATCGTGTAAGTTTAAAATGGTGAACGGTACAGGTGTGTTTATCTCCGCTTTCCAACCCCTCGTTCGATTGAACGCAAAGGTGCTCGGAACGCCATGAAAGACGCGGATTTTGCCAGTTAAAGAGTGTTAACCTTTCGCTTTGCTTAACGCCTCACGGCCAAGCTGCAGATCGGCGTGGATCAAGCCACTTGCTACCTTCGGCGCAATGATCACCAAGACCGCACCACTCACCTTGGACGAAGCCGTGGACCACGTCCGCACGTTCCATGATGCTTTCGGTATACCCAACGCCAAAACACCCACTGGTGCAATTGGCGACCGCGACGCTTTGCTTCGTTACAAACTGATCCGCGAGGAGAACGAGGAATATTTGGATGCGGCCATGCGTGGCGATCTGGTGGAAGTGGCCGATGCCCTTGGCGATATCTTCTATATCCTCTGCGGCACCATGCTGAAACACGGCCTGGAACACAAAATGGCCGAGGTCTTCCGCGAGATCCAGCGCAGCAACATGAGCAAGTTGGATGCGAATGGCAAACCGATCTACCGCGAGGATGGCAAGGTGATGAAGAGCGAGCTTTATTTTAAGCCTGGGATCGAAAAGATCTTGGTTGAAGGATAGTTGGCTACTGGCTTCTAGCTGCGGGCTACTGGCCATTCGCTACTTAATGGTAACGATTTGTCCACTTGGAACAAATAGCCAGAGGCCAGCAGCCCATGGCCAGAAGTGAGAATTACTAAGTCGATCATCCCAGAAACAATGGCCCTCCCAACCCTTCCGACCCTCCTCAAGAAAGCCCGTGACTCCGCCATGTCGCGCTGGATCTTGAACGGCGTGCTGCGTTACTCGATCCCCTTCAACAATCCACATGGGTTCAAGGTGGTGCCTTTGCCCGGTGGCGGGATCAGCGTGGGCATTCCCAATTGGCGGGTGAACCACAACCACATCAAAGGGATCCATGCGTGTGCATTGGCCACGGCTTCTGAAATGTGCAGCGGGCTCAGCGTGCTGGAACAATTGGACCCCAAGAAATACCGCTTGATCATGCGCAGCTTGCACATGGCCTATCACTACCAAGCCAAGCAAGTGGCCATTGCGCGATGCATTCCAGCGCCGAACGAGATCCAGGAAAAGGTGGTAGGGCAATTACGCACCAACGATTCCGTGGACTACGGGAGCACCGTGGAAGTACACGACAAAAGCGGCAACCACTTGGCCACGGGTACGGTGATCTGGCAGGTGAAGGAGTGGAGCAAGGTGCGGACGAAGGTGTGAGGGGTACCTCCTAGGCCTAGAGCCGATAACACCGAACAACGCTCCGATGCTTGGGCAGATGGTGCGTTTGCTCGGATAGGAGTTTTATACCGATTGGTAACCCTATTTGGTCGTTACCGCAACGGGTCCTTGACTCACCGGTTTGCCAGCTCGTACCTTCAATGAGGGGAGCATAACAGGCACGTATGTCCGGTTCTTTGATCAAGGCAAATTGATCAATACTGGAACCGTTGAGGCAGGCGTGTTGATCACCGTCAAGGACAGTACTTTGAAGTACGGCAGCATGACGGGGAACGACTCCTTGGTCCTTGGATACGCCAGAAGGATGAGAAATTATGGGAACCTGAATGCAGATGTGTTCTATTCGTTGGGGTTCTACGAGAACCATGGGAGCACCGCTGCAAATTCAATAGCGAGCACCAATTGGTATTACACGAATATCGGAAATACCACGTCGAATTCTTTCGTTAGCCGGTCTTTCGACAGTTGGCCAAGTGGAACAATGGCCGTAAGTGGCAAAATGTTCTGCGGCAGTTTCGATAATTCGGGTTCTGTGATCGCCGATTCGCTGATCTTTCAAGGTGGGTGGCTTTTGGACGGATCCACTGTCTGTAGGAGCGCCATGGTCATCGAAGCTCCATCGAGTCCATTTAGCATTCACCTTACTTCCGGTGGGGTCAATGGATCTATAGTAACACGTGACCTATTGATACAAGAAGGTGTCAGTCTCTTTGGACCGGGCCCAATTTGCATTTCCGGCCATTCAGAGAATCACGGTCACTTCGGGCATATTCTGGATGTCTGCGACCTATCCCGCACCACTGCTGCACCACCTTTTTTGGATGTGAACACAGGCACATGGCACCCGAGCGTTACGTTTTGCACGAACACAACGGCGTAGGAGTTGGAATTTCGGAGGTGTTGGATCAAGGAACACTGAGGGTCTATCCACAGCCCATCGAAGGGTCGTTCATTGTGGAACTTCCTTCCGCATTAAGCGGTCCTCTAACGGTAGAGATACAGGACATGATGGGCCGTACAACCCGGAGAGGGGCTTTTCAGAATACTCCACTTCTGCAATTGGACCGTGGATATGAAATCGCGGTGTTCTCTCACATGGCCCTTCGCAGCCGGTTTTGTTCGAAGCTGTTTTTCGATCATACGCCCCAACTTCATCAATCGCGTTCGCCCGACCCGTACACCCTTCGCATCGCGTAGCTCGATGATGTACGCCCCAGCCTCCATCGTTTCCGCGGCAACTGGAATGTCCTGTTGCCCCGCAGAACTAATCCACTGAACGGTTGAAATGGTCCTTCCGGCGGCATCAATGACAAGGACGGCATACTTGCAGGCATTGGGCAGCGTGCAGCGGAGGGTTGTTGATCCGCTGGTGGGGTTGGGGAAGATCAGGACATCCTTTTCGTCAATTATGGGACAACCTGATCGTCTGTTGAAAGCATCCAATCGAGTTGAAAGAAGGTACTCATCGGATCGTGGGATCCAATGTAAAGAGTGTATCGTTCACCTGCGATGCCATCGACATATCGGACCCATCCGTCCCCTGAAGCATCCTCCGATGTATCATCAGCAATGAAGTTCATTCCTGTTCCACCTGTTGTTTGGGCATATGAGCAACGGATCGGATCCCGATCGGCGGGCACGCGAATTCATCCATGGGCCCCCACAACGCAAAGTCAAGATCCTGCCCAGCGATCGTTGCCGTGGTCAACTCAAATGCAATTGGGCGGTTGTTGGTCATGGTCAAGTTGAACCAATAGTTGTATTGTTCATTCGCTACCAGGCATCCTCGATTCGTGTCGAACAGGTCATCATGGGCTCCGATATTCGACAACCAGCCGCCCAACGGGGGGCCAACAGGGTCATACAACCAAATTGCACCTACGCAGTCGGACGAATTCGGCGGTGGGTAGGTGCATAAATTCCCATTGGCAAGGACCAACCCGCTGCCTGGTGGAGCCGTTACGGATGCCACCACCGCAGCGCCGGCGTATTCGAGGAAGAAGGAGATCTCATCCTCGTGATCGCCGATCGGGTGGTACAACCCGATGATCGTGTCATCCGGGCCAACCTTGAAGCTCACTTCTCCAAAGCCTGAGAACAGCGTGTAGGAGGAACAGTTCGAGGGCGAACCGGAACAGATCTCAACGTAGCTCCCATCCCATCCATTTCCGCCGGTATCATACATGCGAAGGGTGTAGAAGCAACTATCGAACATCACAATGGGCAGTGTATCCGACCGATAGGCACAAATGGCGGCCTCACCGTTCGAGCCGCTTTCATCCATCAATCGCAACCATAACTGCTCTCCGGGTGTTAGGCCCGTGTTCGCAAGGCTCGGCATATTCCCAGCACCTATATTCGTGCTTCCGGTGGTTGCACATCCGTTCGGCAGCAACTCCAACACCAGGTCATTGGTAGAACATGACCCACTTGCCGGTCGATACAAAGCGATCGCTGCATCAGCAACACTGAGGTCATCCGAGTCGAATCGCAATTCTCCATTCTCCGGCACATGGACCGTGTACCAAGTATCCGAAGTCGGAGAACTGCATCCGGCCAAGGGCACAACAGAAAGCGAAGCACCGCGCATATCCTGTGGGATCGGCAAACAACTGAGGTTGATGTCCAGAGCCAATGCGCCGCATGGTTCGTCGTTCACCGGATGCAGATCACGAATACAAATGGTAAAGGCACCATCAGCAATTGTCCCACCTTCTTGCCAAACCCGAATGTAGACTTCCTCACCGGCCAGGTCAGGTCGATCGATCTCCAAGGTGGGGTCAAGCTCGATCCCCGGAACAAGGTCACCACTGCATTGTTCATGGGTGAATGGTCCAAGGCAACTGGGTGCAGTGAACAAGGCCATGGCTAGATCCATTGAGCCATTGTTTTCCACGACCACGAGGAGCTTTCCATTGATAGGCATGATCGCAGTGAACCAAGTGTCGGGTTGATCATTCTCCATGCCACACCCGGCCAGTGCAACACCTGAAGGCGTACTACCGTTCATTGTTGCACTGTACTGTACGCACAGGGAAGTCGCAGTGCCGAGTTGAACGGAACCCAGACTTCCAGGGCAAGCCTCAATGTTCGGGTTGCATGAGTTACCCCCGGTGGCTCCACATGGCGAATTTCCCGCGGTGGGGCAGTACATGGGTTGGCACTGGAACTTCAATTGGACAAGGTTCCAAGTAGGTTCCGGTGCGCAATCAGGATTATTGACATTCAAGATGTATTGACCTGGAATGATCGGAACATAATGCAGGACCGCATGTCCATTCAGTGTTCCGCACCCGTCATCATCAAAACCAACAACAGCGCCATCAGGACCAACCAACGTCAACTGCGCATCCCAAGCATAACTCGTTTCGCAGGTACTGAATTCATATCGCTGGCCAGCGCAGAGATAGACCAGGACGTACTGATCAATTCCAACGCTGGTATTCCAGGTTGATGGGCAAATGGTGCAGTTTGTACCATATCCCGGTGCATCACAGGGGGGCGGCAGCACACTTCCTTGCACACTTGGTGGAACGTTTCCGCTCCATGGAGGACTCATGGGTTGCAGGGAGCCATACCAATTATTATTCTGAACAAGTTCTGAATTCCCAACGCATTGACCCTTACATGCCGAGGTGGCGTAGAGGAACACAGCCAACAAAAGGAAAACGGATCTGAGGTTCATTTCGGCTGAACGTTGAACTTACTGGAGGTTGATCACAAGTTCGAGATTTCGGTGCTTATACTGTAAGGATCAGCTTTGGGACTTCCATCACCGCTCCGACTTCATCAACCGGGATCTTCCGACCAGCGATCCATTCGCATCGCGCACCTCGATCAAGTAAGCCCCGGCCTCAAAGGTTTCCGTGGCGATCTGAATGTCCTGTTGACCGTCGGTGCCGCTCCAAGGGATCGTGGATATGGTCCTTCCGGCGGCATCAATGACAAGGACGGAATACTTGCCTGCATTGGGCAGCGTGCAGCGCAGTGTGGCTGTGCCGTTGGTAGGGTTGGGGAAGATCAGGAGCGGTTGCATTCCATCCGTAATACCTTCCGCCAGGCCAATGGTCAAATCATTCGTTAGCGTGAATGTTGAAGGAGTTGAGTCATGCGTTGTCACGTAAAGCAGGTAGTTCTCGCCAGCCATTGCACCGACGAACTTGACCCAACCATCTCCAGTGGCACCTTCAGAAAGATCAAGGGCGGTCATGTTCAATCCGGTCGGGTCCAGGGTAGCGGCGTACGAACAGCGGATGGGCTCTGAAGCAGGAGGGCAGACCACAGGGGCAAGTGGTCCCCAAAGGGCGAAATCGAGGTCTTGGCCGCCAGTTCCGGTTGGTGTGAGTTGGAAAAATAATGGGCCATCAATTGTTACGGCAATTCGGTACCAAGTCCCGAGTTGCTCATTCGCGATCAAGCAACCGCGGTTGGTTTCGATCAAGTCCTCGACCCATCCATTGTCATTCAAAGATGAACTTGCGCTGAAGTTGTTCGGGTATTGTCGAAATAGAGAACTATTGCAATCAGATGGGGGGGACTCGTTGCAACCCATCGTACCAGCAGAATTGAATCCTGGTGTTGGTATGGAAGGGGATGAGTACAGGACCGCTCCATAGTAGTTGTTCACAGTGTACGAGATCTCGTTCTGGTGACCACCAATTGCGGTGTAGACAATGGTGTATGGCTGAATGGGAATTATGGGTATGCTCACGCTTCCGCTACCGCCAATAGGCAATGTGTAGTTGGTTGGCACGGCACCGACATTGATCGTAACATAGGATCCGCCCCAACCATCGCCAGCACTATCATACATGTTCAATGTAATAAAGCAAGAAGAAAGTGGAACGATCGGCAGTGTATCGGTATAACCTGCACAGAGCGCCAAATTTCCAGAGATCACGGTTTCATTCATGATCCGGATCCACACTTGGCTACCCGGGTCAAGTCCAACGATGGTGTCACTTGGCATGAAAACCGCCCCGGCATTTGTGCTTCCATTCGTTCTGCACGTGTTGGGGATCGCTTCCAAGACCAGATCATCATTCGCACATGATCCCGAAACAGCGCTGTAGAATTCGAATGCTGCATCGTTGATGGACCCATCATCCGTATTCAGTACAAAAGCACCGTTGTCCGGCACGGTCACCGTATACCACACATCGGTGGTCCAATTGGAACAACTCAAAGATGGAGGAAGGGCTGATGGTGTGGCCCCGTACATGCCAACATTG
The DNA here is from genome assembly GCA_016717305.1 of Flavobacteriales bacterium. Classification (GTDB taxonomy): domain Bacteria; phylum Bacteroidota; class Bacteroidia; order Flavobacteriales_F; family PHOS-HE28; genus PHOS-HE28. The sequence continues at coordinate 155,300 of JADKFY010000007.1, read as the reverse complement.
ATCGGCAGGCAGCCATGGACCAAGTTCAACGCGAAAGCACCACAGGGATCATCATTGGCCGGTGCGGGTGTTGGAATTGTGCAAATTGAGAAGGCACCGAGGTTCGATGTCCGGTTCCAAACGCGCAGGAACACCGTAGTTCCGGCCGTAACATCCGGCACGTTCATAACGACCGTGTCGGCAAAATTGACCGTTGTGCAACTGATCTGTAGAAAAGGGCCAATTGCGCATGGGTCACTACCCAACGTGTATGCCGCCATGCCCAAGTTCATCGTATCCACCGCATTCAACTGGATCGTGATCCTTCCGGATGCCGGTGCGATCGCTTGCATCCACACATCGCCAAGGAGAATCGGCGACCCACAGGTCGGGGTCGCCGGGCTGAACACGACACCAGAGGACAATGTCGCATCCATCAACGTAAACTGCTGGGGCGCGCATGTTTCATTCACCGGCAGCATTGCAGCATCGCATGGCGAGTCATTCGCTGGTGGGTCGAACTCCCTTGCGCAAATGGTAAAGGAGCCACCGTTGGCGACATTGTTCTGCGGCCACACTCGGATGAACACTTCTTGCCCGGCAAGATCGGGCCGACCCACGATGATCCGTGGTGCGGTCACAACTCCGGGAACGGGATCGGCATTGCATCCTTCAGGAAAGAATGGTCCAGTACAATCATCTGCGGTATACCATTCCATGGCCAAGTTGCTTGCTGAAATATGTTCTATTTCAAACAACACGTTGCCACTGGTAGGGATCACCACGTTGAACCACACATCGCCATTATTGGGGTAACCGCCGCACACAGGTGGGTTGATGTTCGTAGTGGCGGTAGCTTCAATTGTAGTGGCTTGGGTGGGAGTGCAAATGGTGCCGTTCACTTGCAGTGGAATAGCACCTGAGATCGAAGCGCACTGCTCAAAGTTCGGATTGCACGATGGCGCTGGGTCGCTCGCACAAGGATTGTCACCAGCGGGTGGGCATGCAGCGGCCATGCATTGGATCCGCAATAACGCATGTTGGCTTGTATCCGAATTGCATGTCGAATTGTCCACTCTTATGAAATACACTTGTGATACCTGTGGGGAGAATTGGATCGAAGCGTGCCCATCGCCATCACCGCACCCGTCATCATCAAAAGCCATGACCACATTGACGGAAGAGGTAATGGTGATCTGCGAGTCCCAAAGCTCGGTTGATCCACAAGTGGAGAACAAGTACGTATTCCCTTTGCACAAGTAAATGAAAGCACGGTTGGTCGGTGCCACTTCCACTTCCCAGGTCGCAGGGCACAGGATACAATTCTGGCGATAGCCTGCTGAAGTACAGGCTGCACTGATCACCGGACCAGAAGAAGTGGGCGGGTTATTGCCTCCCCATGGTGGCGCAGGTTGAATGGGTGGATAGGTCGGGAGCAACCAATTTTCATTGGGAACAATGATGGCACCGGACCCGGTGCATTGCGCGCTTGAATTCAGAGCGAAGAACACTGAAAAGGCCAACAAAAGGAGATCGATGGTGCGCATGGTGTTCCGGTTAGGGTATACCAATGTAAACGATCCTTTTTTGAGAAAACTGCCTAGGCAAAACCTGAAATTCAATGCACGTGGAACGGACGCTTCACTCACTATTCGTCCAACTCCTTCTTGCGCTCGCGGTCCGCTTTCCTCGGAATGTAGTAGGTGAAGTGCAGGCCGATCACCAAGTTCTGTGCTTGGTACACCGGGTTGAAGGGCGATAAGCTGGTCTGAACGCGGGACTCGAAGGAGAAGTTGCCCTTATCAACCCCAAGGCCCAGCGCCGCGCCGTATTGGAAACGACGGTTGGTCTGGGAAAGGTCGTATTGCGTATTGTACTGCGTGACCCCACTTACCTTGGAGACTTGCCTTCCGGTGAGCCAATAGCCGCCCATGATACCGCCGCTGAGGAAGATCCCGCCCGGGTCCTTGCCCAATGACAATTTCAAGATGATCGGAAGTTCCAAGTACCCATAGCGCGTACTTGTATTCTGATCGAACTGCGCGTTTCGTATAAAGCTGCCTTTGGAAATGTACATCGGCTCGATCAGGAAAGCGGCCTGTTCCGTCCATTTCACCTCGAAGCTATAACCCAGAATAGGACCCACTTGGGGTAGTCCGTTCCACTGGAACAACTGTCCACTTGAAATGGTCGCCAACGACAGACCTGCTCTGGGGCCACTGCGCGTTTGGGCAATGAGCAAAGTGGGGAGAAGGAGGGTGATGAGGACGATGCGACGCATGCCACGAAGATCGGCCAAAGCGGGGAAATGAGAACACAAAATTGGTTAGAGCGCATCTCAAAATAATCCTTCGGGCTGCGAATGTGTCTTTCACGCCCCTGCTTCGTTGCAAAAGTCTCACATAGCCACCGCTGCGCTTTGGCGCCTCGCATGGTCACAAATCCTCATTCGCTTCCAAAAACTATTTTGAGATGCGCTCTAGGACATTGCCCCCCCCCCCCCCCCCTTCCGTGGTTAGCGTCGCTCCTGGTCCCAAGTGAGCCAAATTGCTGAGGTCGCTGTAGCCAGCAGCTAGTCGCCAGAAACTATTTACCCTTCAAAGCCGCCATCTTCAACACGGCCACAGCGCAATCAACGCCCTTGTTACCATGCTTGCCGCCACTTCGGTCCTTGGCCTGTTGTAATGTATCATCAGTAAGCAGGCCGAAGATCACAGGTAAACTGAACTTGAGGCCAACGTTCATGATCCCTTGGGTGGCTCCTTGGCACACGAAATCGAAATGCGGGGTTTCTCCGCGCACGACGCTGCCCAAGCAGATCACGCCGTCCAGACCGCCTTTTTCCAGCAGGAACTGGGCACCGCCTGCCAATTCGAAACTGCCGGGCACCCACGCTTCAACAATATCGGCTGGTGCCACGCCATGGTCCAGTAAGGTTTGTTTGGCCCCGGCCCGCAGTGCATCGGTCACGTCGTGGTTCCATTCGCTCACCACCAGCGCGAACTTGAGTCCGGCACCACTGGGAACGCCCGCAGGGTCGTAGTTGGAAAGGTTGTGTTCGGAAGTTGCCATTTTTAGGAAGCTCCTAGCCGTAGCCGATAGCTACTGGCTATTCACTACTTGATACAGCGAATTCATCCATTCAGAACAAAGGGCCAGTGGCCAGAAACCAATGTCCAGCACCTAACCTCCCATGGCCTCAGCACGCCCGGCGTATTTCTTGGCGTTATTGGCTTCTTGGCTGGTGGGGAATTCGCTTGCGATCCGATTGAAGGCTTTGGCAGCAGCACCCCAGTTGTTCGCTTGTTGGTGCAGAATGCCTGCTTTCATCAAGTACATTGGGGTGGTGAGTTCATTGATCTCCATGCCAGCTGCTTTCTCGAACTGCTTCACGGCTTCATCATTTCGACCGAGTTCAACGAGTGCATCGCCTTGGTTGCCAACGGCCATTACGCGCAAAATATCGTCATCCGGATCGGCCTTCTTGTAGTGGTCCAGGGCTTCCTCGAAGTTGCCTTTTTGCATGTGGATGGCTCCCAGGTAATAGTTCGCCAACTTCCCGGTAGGGGTGCTACCATAGTCCTGTGCAATGGTTGCGAAACCCGGCCATTGGTCGTCACCGTTCAGTGCACGGTCCAACGAATCGATCTCGAAATAGTACTCGGCCTTCCAAACCAGCTCACTGGCTTCCTTGGCCTTGGGTTCTGCTATGAATTTCTTGTAGCCCATTAGGCCACCAACCACTACAAGCAGACCGACCACCCCAATGGTGATGGCCTTTTTGTTGTTCTCCAAAAAGAGTTCGCTGCGGCTGTACACTTCACCGAGGTCCACATCCTTTGCAGGTGCATCCTTGGTGTCGTGGGAATGGATCTTATTGCTCATGGTCGGTCTAAGGAGCGGCAAAAGTAGACCTTTTGAGCACTTCTGGTACACCGACGCTTTCGGTTATGAAAAAGGGGGTGTCGATCGTGCCCTCGAAGGAGGGTCACCGCCATTGGCAAGGTCATTGCGACGATCAGGAAGCGATCCCTTGCCAAAGAGCGTCGATTTCGGCCAAGCCGCATGACCGATCACCTGCCAATGAGCGTCGGACTCTGTCACACCCTCATTTGATCACGCCTACCTTTACCGCCCCCATGAGCTATCATCTTTCACGCCTGAACCTGATGCACTTTCGCAACCACCACGAGGTGGAAGTGGCACTGGGTCCGGAAGTGAACTGCTTCGTGGGCCCGAACGGGGTGGGGAAGACCAATTTGCTCGATGCCGTGCACTACCTGTCCATGGCCAAGAGCTATTTCGACCCGGTGGACCTCCACAACATCCTGCACGGAGAAACGCTCTTCATGGTGCAGGGTGCCATGCAAACCGCTGCAGGCGAGGACAATGTTCTGTGCAGCGTACGCCAAGGGCAGCGGAAGATATTGAGCCGGAACCGCAAGGAATATGACCGATTGGCCGATCATGTAGGGCGTTTCCCCGTGGTGATGATCACCCCGTACGACGGGCAATTGGTGCTTGACGGGTCCGAAGTGCGACGCAAATTCCTCGATGGCTTGATCGCGCAGTTCGATCGTGGGTATTTGGAGGCGCTGATGCGCTACAACCGCTCGCTTACCCAGCGTAATGCCATGTTGAAGCAATTCGCTGAACGGGGCAACGGCTCGTTGGATGAATTGGCCCCGTGGGATGAACAATTGATCGCCAACGGGACACACGTGCATCAAGTACGCGAAGCCTTTATGGGTGAAATGGTCCCGCTGTTGGAGCAGCACTACCAAGGGATCAGTGCGGGTCCGGAAAAGGTAGCCCTGCAATACAAGTCCGCGGTGGGCGAAGTGCCGATGGCTGAATTGCTGGCACAAGCCTGGCCACGGGACAGGTCGGCACAGTACACAACACAAGGCGTTCATAAAGATGATCTGGTCTTCACCATAGATGATCAACCGTTGAAACGTTATGGATCGCAAGGCCAACAGAAGACCTATTTGATCGCCCTGAAATTGGCGCAATTCGATCTTACCCAGACCCGCAGCGGGATCCGGCCCATCCTGTTGTTGGATGATATCTTCGACAAGATCGACCCCCAACGGATGCGGCACTTGCTACAATTGATGCGGGACCAACGTTTTGGTCAAGTGCTTGTTACCGACACCGATGCCACACGACTGCACCGCGCCATGGACGGCTTGGACTTGGATGTGCGCTTCTTCCACCTCACCCACGACAAAAAGATCACCAGTGAAAAGGTCGAACGAACAGTCGCTTAACACCGCCTTGGACTTAATGATCGACAGCTTCGGGCTGCGCGAAAAGATGGACGAGCTGGACATCACCACCGGCTGGGATGAGATCGCGGGACCCATGATCGCGCGCCACACCATCAGCGTTCGCTTGCGCAAGGGTCGCCTCCATGTTCAGGTCGATTCTGCCCCGTTGCGGCATGAACTGTCCTTCATGCGCGAAGCCTTGAAGGAACTGCTCAACAGAAGGGCCGGCCGGAAAGTGGTGGACGAGATCCTGTTGGGTTAGGCAGGGGGCAGGATCAGGCATCAAAAGCAGGGGCATTTCAGTACAGAGTAACTAGTACAGGGTAAAGAGTACTACACGAGCAATACCCTGTACTCGGTACTTTGTACTAGGTACCCGCTACCCGGAACAACCTAGAACCTCTCCCTACCGCTGAAGAAGTAATTCCCTTCAATGGCGGCGTTCTCGTCACTGTCACTTCCGTGTACCGCGTTCTTGGCCTTGCTCTCGGCGAATCGTTTGCGCAGTGTACCTTCTTCGGCCTGGGCTGGATCGGTAGCTCCGATCAGTTTGCGGTAATCTTCCACGGCATTCTCCTTTTCGAGGATCGCGGCGTAGATCGGACCGCTGGCCATGTACTCCACCAATTCACCGTAGAAAGGGCGTTCCTTGTGCACTTCGTAGAAAGATCCGGCCTCGGTGGCGGATAGTTCCGTGTACTTGAGTGCGATGATCTTGAATCCCTTGGAGATGATCATATCGATGATCTTTCCTGCATTTCCGGCGGCCACGGCCTCCGGCTTGATCATGGTAAAAGTTCTGTTCGTCATGTTGATCGTTGAAAAAGCCGCGCAAAACTAACCGGTTGGGACCAAGATCCAGCACACGGAACGTCATTCCTTCGTGCAGTCTCCCAAAAGTGGCGCCACCGCCTACAACAACCCACCTCTCGAAATGAAAGTTGAACTGCTCTCTGTCGCCGCTCTGGCCTGCCTGCTCGCTGCTTGCGGGAACAGCCCGGATACCCAAACTCCCGAAAGGTGCAAACGCTCGTGATCGGTGCCGACGAACCCGAGGCAACGGTGACCAGCCTGTACCAGATGCCCACCCCAAATGAGCTCTTCAGCTTGGTTCGGGCCTTGGGGACCGAAGGCAACAAGCGTGCAATGAACCCGGCATCCAATGTGGAGAAGTACGTAACGCTCAAGAGCCGTGCGTTCAACTTTGGGGTGTACTCTACAGATCTTGTCTATGCAAGCCACTACAAGTTGAACGTGGAAGTGGCTCGGTACTACCTCACCGCCAAGAAACTGGCCGACGGGCTGGGCATCGCATCCGCTTTCTCCGATGCCGACTTCGTTCGTTTGGAAGCCAACCTTACCCGCGGCGATTCGTTGGAATTGATCAGTAACGATGCCTATACCAAGGCATATAACAAGTTGCAGGAAGAGAAAATGGGCTCCATGTTGGCCATGGTATTGGCAGGGGGTTGGGTGGAGAGCATGCACCTGATGACCGACCAGATGCAGCCCAAAGGCAACAATGATGGGCTACGTAAACGTATAGCTGAACAAAAAGTGACCTTGGAACAGTTGATCGAAATGATGAACGAGCATGATGCCGATGCCGATGTGGCCTCCTTACAAAAGGAATTGCTGAACATACGTGAGATCTACGATCAGGTGAATGTGCAGCGTGTTGCACACAAAGGCGCCTCTACCAGCGGCCGCATGATCCTGGGAGATGATGTGACCATGGACATGACCGAAGAAAAGTACCAAGCACTTGTCCAAGCCGTTCAAAGTTTGCGAGATCGAATGATCACACCCCAGGACAAGACCAATGCGTAATCGAAAAGACAACATGAAGCAGACCCTGCATTCAATAGCGGCGAGCGCCGTATTCGCACTTATCGCCACCACGACCTTTGCACAATACAAGTGCACCGATTACCACTTGTTCAATTGCCAACCTTCCGGCGACAAGCGGTTCTCAGAGAACGGCCAAAGCAAAAGTGCCATGGTGCAGGTCGGGCGTGAAACAGAACTGAACATCATCATATACAGCGGGCAGGATTATCGTATCACCGTATGCCATGATGACAATGTCTTGGGGGAGCAACTGGCCATTCGACTGGTGGAAAAGATCCGTGTATCCCATGACGACCCTACCGAAGTGACCACCCAAGAACCTGTCATGGATGAAGCCGGCAACAAGACCGGAACCTCGCAGGAGGTGCGTACCAAGCAGAACCAGCGTGTGTATGAAGAGGAGGAGAAGGTACTCTGGGACAATACGGCCAACAACATGGCCACTTCCGTTGAATTCTCTTGCGCCAGTTCCAAGCGTATTGCCGTGGAGATCGTAGCTCCCGGGAACGCCGCTGCCAAACCGAAGAGGAAAGGCGAGACCAATGATATCGGTTGCGTTGGCATCCTGATCGAGCACATGCCAACACCGGCTTTGGGCTTCTGATCATTCCGGACGATCCGAACAACATGGGGCGGCTACCTTTGCCGCCCCATGTCATTTCCAACCGTACCGCAGGAGCAGCTTGAAGCGCTTAGGACCTTGTTGGCAAAGCCGAAGCGCATTGTCATTGTTTCGCACTTCAATCCGGACGGTGATGCCATCGGCTCCAGCTTGGGCCTGATGCATGTGTTGCGTGCGGTCGGCCACACTGTAAAGGTGGTGTTGCCCAATACGCCGGCAACCTTTTTGGACGGCCTGCCGGGTCGAACGGAGATCTTATGTTTCGACAGGTCGCCGGACGCTTCACTTTCCACCATCCGCACATGCGACATCCTGTTCTGTCTGGACTTCAATAAGCTTGATCGTATAGGTGGTCTTGAGGAAGCCGCCAAGGTGGTTACCAACAAGGTGCTGATCGATCACCACCAAGAGCCCGATGTGTTCACCCCGGTCATGTTCTCCGACACGGCATCAAGCAGCACGTGCCAAATGGTGTACGATATTGTTGTGGCACTTGGACATGGAGCACTTATCGACAGGGACGCGGCCACATGCTTATACACTGGAATGGTCACCGATTCCGGGTCGTTCCGTTACCGCAGCACAACACCGCACACCATGCGCGTTGCCGCCGACCTGATGGAGCGCGGAGTGGATATCGATAAAGTGCATGGCTCCATTTCAGATACGAACACGGTTGAACGACTGAAGTTGATGGGCTTCATGCTGAGCCAGCGCATGGAGGTGTTGGCCTCAATGCGCACCACGGTGATCGCTTTGTCCATGAACGAGTTGAAGGAACACAACTACAAACCGGGCGATACCGAGGGCTTCGTCAATTATGGGCTTTCCATCCAAGGGGTCCGGCTTTCGGCCTTCTTCGTGGAACGACCTGAATTGGTAAAAGTGAGCCTGCGTTCCAAGGGCGATCTACCAGTGGATCAATTCCTGAAGGAACACTTCAATGGTGGGGGACACGCGAATGCAGCAGGTGGGCATACCAAGGAACCGCTGGATGTGGCCGTTCAACGCTTCATCGGACTGCTGCCTGCATTCTTGAATGCGCATCCAGCATGAAGACGGCGGTGTTCTTCTTTTTGGCGCTGGCCGTTTCCTGCGGAGATGAACGTGGTACGCCGAACCGGGATCAGCAAATGCCAACTGCCGATTCCATGATCGATGACAACATCGCGGCCGTTAAACTGGAGCAGCACGACATCGATCTGTACGCTACGCGCATAGGGTTGTCGTTGATCACCACGGGAACTGGAATACGATATCATATGCTCCGAAATGCGGATGCCCCCGATGCGAAACCGGACCAGTGGGCGAAAGTGAACTACCGGCTGGAATTGCTCAACGGGGATTCCGCATACGCTAGTGAACCGGGGTATCCGGAATCCTTCCACATCGGCATGGACGATGTGGAAAGCGGATTGCACGAAGCGATCCAATTGATGGGGCCGGGCGACAGTGCTTTGATCGTGATCCCATCATACCGCGCCCATGGCATTATCGGCGATCAGGACCGGATCCCAATGCGCAGCACAGTGGTGTACCATTTGGGGCTGGTCTCTGTATCGGACAGGAGATGAACAAGTGGGTTCTTGCGGCATGTACGGTCGGGCTTTTCATCGCGTGCAATTCCTCGCCCTATGATGGGTACAAACGGCTGGACGATGATGTTCACATGCACCTACATGTGCTCGGCGATGGTGAAGAAGTCCCCAAGGATGGCGATAGTCTCTTGTTCCACCTGAGATCGGGTATTGTCGGCGGCGAGATAGGTGAATTGCTCAGCACCGAGGAATGGTACGCCGCAAAGGACCTGCGCAAAGGGGCTTTCGGTAACGTGCTGCAAAAGATCCATGAAGGGGATAGCATGAGCGTGATCGCGTCGGTACAACAATGGCCATGGCAAACCTTGCTGGGTGATAAGGTCGTGGAGGTACCCGATTCGGGAATGGTCCAAATGGAACTCTCCCTTGTCCGCATCGGCACGGAGGCAATGCGCTTAATGGAGAATGAACGGCTTCGGACCAGTGAGCCATACATCTATGAGCGCAAGCTGATCCACGCTTACCTGAAACAAGAGAAAGTTCCTTTTCAACGTTGGGGCAGCAGTGACATGTATTACCGGCTCAAGACACCTGCGTTGGATACCATCGCGGTCAAGAATGGCGACGTGGTCACCATATCCTATCGTGGCAAGAACATGGAGGACGGGATCGTTTTCGATGATACCAAACGGAACGGCATGCCACTGACCTTCCGCATGGGCGATAAGGACCAGGTGATGAAAGGACTGGGTTATGCGATCGAGATCCTTCGAGAAGGGCAAGAGGGGGTCTTCTTGTTCCCGTCGGAATTCGCTTTCGGTGAGAAAGGGGTGCCCGGTATTGTTGACCCCAATATGCCTGTGGTATATACCGTTCGCTTGGACAAAGTTGAACGCGCACCGAAGCATGTGAAATAAGTCATCCGCGGCCCAAAATGAATACGGCCGGCCGCTTTCCCAAGACCGGTATCCTTTTCTTCCAAGCCGCAATGGACCGGGTGATCGTTGAGCCACCGGGTTGTGTAAGATCGATGGCCACGGTCAACAGTATATCCGGCGAACAGGTCGTGAGCAGGTCGTTGAGCATCGCATCGTTCCGATAAGGCGTTTCAATGAAGAGCTGCGCCCCACCGGTCCTGGTTATTTCCTGTTCCAATCGTTTGATCGCTGCTTTTCGTTCGGGCGTCTTCACCGGCAAATAGCCGTGGAAGGTGAACTGCTGTCCGTTCAAGCCGGATGCAGCAAGGGCCAGGAACAGCGAACTAGGACCGGTAAGGGGCACCACTTCAACTCCAGCTAGATGGGCCGCATGTACCAATCGTGCACCCGGATCGGCGATCCCCGGCATACCTGCTTCGCTCAGGATCGCAGCATCACGACCACCTTTCATGTGTTGGAGCAACGAGGTGGCTTCATGCATGGTGGTGTCCTTGTCCAACCGGTGCATTTCCTGTGCAGGCAGATCAATGGAAGGATCCATGCGGCGCAACATGCGGCGTGCTGTCTTTTCGTTCTCTGTGAAGAAGAGTGAGATGGAACGCAATACCTCAATATTCTGCACGGGCAACTGTTCTGTTCCACCCACATCTCCCAACCAAACAGGAAGAAGATACAACGTGCCGTATGCGCGCTCAGCCGCGGACATGGGTGATCACCTTTGAACACGCTCGGTCCAACATGTCGTACACCTCATCGAACCCTCGTTCTTCTCCGAACCAAGGATCGGGGACCTCGCGTGTACCGACCTCCGGAGCATGGTCCAAGATCAGTTGTGCTTTGCTCGCGAGGTTGGCGTTGGGTGCGAGCCTGATCATGTTCTTCAAGTTGCTTTCGTCCATCGCCAGCAACACATCGAACTCTTCGAAGTCGCTTGCTCGGAACTGTCGTGCTCGAAGATCACTGATATCGATCCCGTGGTCCTTGGTGGCACGTTGCGCACGGTTGTCCGGTGCTTCACCGACATGGTAATCACCGGTGCCTGCGGAATCAGTGCTCCATGGCAGGCCCTGCTTGCGGATCATGTCACGCAAGATCCCTTCCGCCATGGGCGACCTGCAGATATTACCGAGACAGACGAGCAGGATCTTCATGGTGCGAAGTTCAAAATTCCGAAGCAAAGAAAAGACCCCCGAAAATTGCGGGGGTCTTTCAATGGATCAGTGTGTTATCAATGAATGCTCAATTTCTTCTCTAGATCATCCAAGTACCCGCGGAACTGCTTGTCGGTCTCTTGCAGGTTGTTCACCGTACGACATGCATGCAACACGGTAGCATGGTCCTTTCCACCGCAATGTGCGCCGATGTTGGCCAACGAACTCTTGGTCATCTTCTTCGCGAAGTACATGGCGATCTGACGCGCTTGCACCACTTCGCGTTTGCGGGTCTTGCTCTTCAGCAATTCGATCGGTAGGTCGAAGTAATCACAAACCACTTTTTGGATGTAATCGATGCTCACTTCGCGCGCCGTGTTCTTCACGAACTTATCGATCATCTGCTTCGCGAGATCGAGCGTAACGGCTTTCTTGTTCAACGAGCTCTGTGCGATCAAACTGATCATGGCACCTTCGAGTTCGCGAATGTTCGTCGTGATACTATAGGCTAGGTATTCAACCACCTCCTTCGGTAGATCGATGCCTTCAGCGTACATCTTCTTCTCGAGGATCGCGATGCGCGTCTCCAGACCAGGTGTTTGTAGATCAGCGCTCAATCCCCATTTGAAACGGGAGAGGAGCCGCTGCTCCATACCGGCCATTTCCACAGGTGCCTTATCGCTTGTGATCACCAATTGCTTACCAGCTTGGTGCAGTGCGTTGAACACATGGAAGAACACGTCCTGCGTCTTTTCCTTGCCCGCAAGGAACTGCACGTCGTCGATCAACAGCACGTCCATCATCTGATAGAACTGCGTGAAATCCCCAACGGTATTGTTCTTCACCGCTTCAATGAATTGCTGGGTGAATTTCTCGGCAGGAACGTAAAGGATCGTCTTCTCGGGGTGGTTCTTCTTGATCTCGATACCGATGGCGTGTGCCAAGTGCGTCTTGCCCAAGCCTACCCCGCCATAGACCAACAATGGATTGAAGGCGGTGCCACCGGGTTTCTGCGAAACTGCATAACCAGCACTGCGGGCCAATCGATTGCAATCCCCTTCGATGAACGTATCGAAGGAATAGTTGGGGTTGAGGTGGCTTTCCACCTTGATCTTACGCAGCCCCGGAATGATGAACGGATTCTTGATGGGGCTGTTGGCTACATCGATCGGCATGCTCACCGCGGGGTTCTTCACCTCGCGGGCATTGCTCGTCGGCATTTTAACGGAATACGGGTTGGCGTTCTGGAAGCCGTTCTCCATGATGATGGAGTACTCCAACCGCCCTTCATTCCCGAGTTCTTTCTTGATGATCTTCTTGATGAGCTGGATGTAATGCTCCTCAAGCCATTCGTAGAAGAATTGCGAAGGCACCTGGATGGTCAGTACGTGGTCCTGCAACTTCAATGCCTTGATCGGATCGAACCAAGTCTTGAAACTTTGCTGGCTTACGTTGTCCTTGATCACCTCCAAGCACCGTTCCCAGATCTTCTCGTGGTCCTTCTTCATGGATACTTCGACGAGTTTTGATTGGGTGGTGGGTGGGTTGTCTCCCGTGATATTCTTGGTAGTTGGCATAGGGTTACGCGGAAGGGGGACAAATATGGATCGAAGAAAGTGAAAAACAAAAACGGAGAACACTTGACGGGATCAAATATTTTACTTCCACTCGTCCTTCCAGTGCTCGTGCTGGAACCCTTGCCGTACGCGGGTTTCCGAAGAGGCCCAAGTTAAGTGCAGAACACCCTTCCGAAGCGCGCTCCACCATGGAAGAAGCTTTGTCGGAACATTGCGGTATTGTGCGATCAGCGGTCATTTGGACCACGGAAAGATAGGTGCTGGAAATGCTGTTTGCAAGTATCCATATCCGTTGGAAGCCCTTTGCCGCTGGTATATTGCCGCCATGTACAGTCATGAGCATACCATTCGCGTTCGATACGGCGAGACCGATCAGATGGGCTATGTGTATTACGGGGACTATGCCGAGTACCTCGAAGTAGGTCGCGTGGAAGCATTGCGCAGCTTGGGTTTTCCGTATCGCCGTTTGGAAGAGGAAGGCCTGATGCTCCCTGTCCACGACCTGCATATCACCTATCACAAACCGGCACGGTACGATGATCTTTTAACGATCCGGACCACCATTCCGGTGTTGCCTTCCGTGCGGATGAAGTTCACCTATGAGATCCGGAATGAAGCCGAAGAATTGCTCTGCGAAGCTTCCACCACACTGGTGTTCGTGGACAGCAAAACCATGCGTCCCATGCGCGGACCCGACGAATTGACAAAGGCTTTGGTTCCGTTCTTCACGCCGTGAACAACCTGCATTTTGGTGATTTGAGGAGTACCGAACCTTCATTTTCGGACAAGTGAAACTCCCCACGGCGCCCACTGTTCTTCGAGCCGTGCCATAGTTCCAATGGGGACTGAAAAGTGGATCAGACATTGGTCGGTGAACATCGTGTCTAGAATGGTTCCACCACATGCGATCACTTCCGCTTTGATCGGCTCGAACCGATCATAACCGACCTTCACGGATGCTTGTTCCATGACTACTTTCCCCGTGATGATACCAGCCTCCAAGGCCAATTGTGCAGCATCGCCGTATGCATGGACCAGGCCGGCTTTGCCCAATAACGTACCTCCAAAATAGCGCACTACGATGACGCCGCAGAACGTTAGTTCAAGTGCTTGTATACGGCGAAGGATCGGTAATCCAGCAGTACCATGCGGCTCTCCATCGTCGTTCGCACGGTGGTCTTCACCGGCAGTGCCCAACACCCTTCCGTAACAAAAATGCAGCGCTGTTGGATGTTCCTTTTGCAATGCTTGCAAGGTGGTTTTGAACGCATCCTGATCGGAGATCGGAAAAGCGATCGCGATGAATTTGCTCGCCTTCTCCCTTACGGTTCCAGTGCTCTTTCCTTCCAAGGTCCGGTAGCGTTGCATGATCATGTTCCCGCAACCATCAACAAGCCCAATGCGAGAACGGCACAACCGATGCCGATCCTTTGCATTGTGGTTACCTTTTCTTGGAACAGAAAAACGGAACCCGCAGTACCGAACAAGATCACGAAAATGCTGACCAGCGGAAAGACCGTACTGGCGGCCATTCCAGAATGTGCGAGTGCCTTCACCACGAACAGCAGCGTGGCATAGTTCGCAAGACCGAGCAGTCCGCCCCAGAGCCAAACGGACGGCGATGCAAGTGCTTTACGGTCCTTGCCGCTTAGCACGTGGACCATGGCGAACACGCCAGCAAAACCAAGTCCCAGCGTTGGGAAAACGGCTTCCAATTGCGGCGTAAGCACGAACCGTTGGACCGCATTGATCGTGATGTCAATGCACGCCACGCCAACGAAAAGCGCAAGCGGCAAACGCCAACGCGTTCTCTGTTCCTCTCTTCCAGCGGAGGATGCCACCAGCACCACACTTACCATGGCAACGGCCAATCCGAGCCACGCGAAAAGGTCCGGTCGTTCATGGTGGACCACCACTGCGAAAAGCACAGTGAGCACCACGCTCATCTTGCTGGCCACGGTACTTGCCGCAACTCCCGAACGCTGGGTGGTCAAGCCCGTCAACGAGAATACAACCACGAACAATGCACCGATACCTAAGCTTGGTAACCAAAGCGGAGAAAGGTCTCCCGCTTGCCAAGGGGGGGCATAGAGCAACCCAAGGATCATGGCCACAACGTAGTTCACGGCGATACCCGGCATAAGCGGGATCCGTCGGTTTTCGAACACACGGAACAACAGGTAGAGCAACGCCTGCAATGCTGCCGCACCGATCACCAGGCCCATTCCGATGGAGGTACTGTTCCTTTAAGGGAGGTGGAACCGTTCACGTAAAAGTCCAGTCGGTCCTCGCGCATTTGCTCTGTTCGTGCCAATTCAACGCCAAGCACTGGTGCCGCAGTTCCTCTCGCCAATTTCACTGCGGAACTGATCACACGTGCTTCATCCCACTTTCCTGAACGGATGAAATGTTGGAGCAATTCCGCACCTCCTTCAACTAACACCGACCTGATCGAACGTTGATGCAATTCGTTCAAAATAAATGCGACCGGGTCCGATCCGGGTGGCACGATCACCTGTTCCACATCAATTCCCCTTCGTGGTCCTGTGGTGAAAAATAGAGTAGGGGTTGTCTTGTCGAACACCTTGCTCTCTTCAGGAGAAATGCCCTTTCGATCAAGCACCACGCGCAAAGGTTGCCTGCCTTCAACGTGTCTGGCCGTCAACGTAGGGTTGTCATTTAAAACGGTCTTACTTCCAACCAGGATCGCTTGTTCTTCGGTGCGCCATTTATGAACGAGTACATCCGAAGTTGGCGAGCTGATGCGTTGAACGTTTCGCAATGTTCTTGGATGTTGGTCAAGGAACCCATCCGCGGATCGCGCCCACTTCAGCACAACATACGGTCTGCCTTGCTCCACAGAAGCAAGGAAGCGACGTTGGAACCAACGACATTCATCAGCCAAAATATTCTCTACAACGGTGATCCCGTTCTTTCGCAGGAGATCAACACCCTTTCCGGCCACTAATGGAAAAGGATCACGGTGGCCTATTACCACGTGCCGCACGTTCCGTTGAATGAGCAATTCCGCACAGGGCGGTGTTCTTCCATGGTGTGCGCAAGGTTCCAGGTTCACGTATAGGACGGCCTGTTCGGGGACGGGCCCTTCGCCGAAAGCACGCAAACATTCCACTTCAGCATGTGGTTCGCCAGCTTTGCGATGCCAGCCTTCGGCGAGGATCCTTCCATTCAACACGATAACAGCGCCCACCATAGGATTTGGTGCCGCACTGGAAGCCCCAAGGGCAGCAAGCTGCAAGCACCGTCTCATCCATTTTTCGTGTTCAACCATACTCAGAGTGGAATGCCGATCAGTTGACCGACAGTTGGTGCGCAAAGGTGCGGTTTTCGGGATCTCCTGTGCGGCTACTTTTGTGCTCCTGAAGGTTGGAAGGTGCCAGACACAACGAACATAAGACCGCAGACCATCACCGTGGGTGCCATGTATGACCGCTTTGTAAGCACCATGGCCGAGCTACATGGTATGCAAGAAGCAAAGGCGATCACGCGATTGGTCTTCGAGAATGCCTTCGGCTGGGACAGGATACAGCTCGACACGAACCGGTCGACAGTGTTGGACGAAAAAGCGCACGGTGAACTCGACGACACTTTGGACCGATTGAAGAAAGGAGAGCCTGTGCAATACATCCTCGGCGAAGTGCAGTTCATGGGACTGCGGATAAGCGTTGCGCCCGGCGTTTTGATCCCACGTCCGGAAACGGAGGAAATGGTCGATCGCTTTATTCGGACGGGGACCCTCCCAAAGCGAATTCTCGATATCGGGACGGGCAGTGGTTGCATCGCTCTTGCGCTGAAGCACGCGTTTCCAACAGCGGAAGTGATCGGTGTCGATGTATCGCAGACCGCATTGGACATTGCTAGCGCGAACGCTGGATATTTGGACTTATCCGTTGTTTGGCGCTGCGCGGACATACTTCATAGCAGGGATGTTTACGACGGGGAGCATGACCTCATCATCAGTAACCCACCATACATTCCAGAAGCAGAAGCCGACACGCTCAGCACACATGTGCGCGGGCACGAACCCTTACTTGCCTTGTTCGTTACTGACAATGATCCGCTTCTGTTCTATCGTTCCATCGCCGAGAATGGGTTCAGTGCATTGGCCAAAGGTGGTTCGTTATGGTTCGAATGCCATACCAATTACGCTGAAGAAGTTGCGACACTGGTGAAGAGTTTCGGCTACGACGAAGTGGAACTGATCCATGACATGAGCGGAAATCCACGTTTCACCCGCGCCGTCCGGTGAGCATAGTAACTGGACCATCAATTGGAGTTGGAATAGAAGAAGCATGGACCGTAATCAAGCCCAACATCGGATCGCCGAACTCTCTGGACAGCTTGAGGACCACAACCACAAGTATTACGTGTTGGCGGCACCCACGATCGGTGATCAGGAATTCGATGGTCTGTTGAAGGAACTTGAACGTCTGGAATTGCAATGGCCGGAATTCGCATCGCCCAATAGTCCAACCCAACGGGTGGGAGGGGACATCACCAAGAATTTCCTGGTGGTGCAGCACAAATACCCCATGCTTTCGTTGAGCAATTCCTACAACAAGGAAGAGGTCGCCGAGTTCGTCGCGCGTGTAGAGAAGGAGATCGGCCAGACGATCTACACGATGGAGTTGAAGTACGACGGTGTGGCGATCAGTTTGAGCTATGAGAACGGCCAACTTGTGCGTGGTGTAACGCGCGGCGATGGTGAGAAAGGGGATGACATCACCTCCAACGTCCGTACAGTCCGATCGATCCCATTGCAATTGCGTGGCTCTTTTCCAGACCAACTTGAGGCGCGTGGCGAGATCCTCTTCATGCGTGCGCAGTTCGATCGGTTGAATGCCGAACGTGAACAGAACGGCGAAGAACTGTATGCCAATCCGCGCAACACGGCTGCTGGTTCGTTGAAACAGCAAGACCCGAAGGATGTCGCGAAACGCGGACTGGACAATTTCATCTATACGCTTCAAGGCGAGCAACTGCCCACACGAAGTCATTACGAGAACATGCGGGCTGCTGCCGAATGGGGCTTCAAGACACCGGACCCGCAACGACGTTTCATTGAACGCACAGATACTGTGGAGGGGATCATGGCCTTCATCGGGTACTGGGACATTGCCCGGCGCGATCTGGAGATGGACATCGATGGCATCGTGATCAAGGTGGATGATCTCCGTATCCAAGAAGAATTGGGCTACACAGCGAAGAGCCCACGCTGGGCGATCGCCTACAAATTCCAAGCGGAACAAGGACTAACACGCTTGAACGATGTGGGCTATCAAGTAGGCAGAACGGGTGCCATTACCCCTGTGGCCGAATTGGAACCGATCCTCTTGGCAGGCACCACGGTCAAGCGCGCATCACTCCACAACGCGGACCAGATCGCGAAGTTGGACCTCCACATCGGCGATCTGGTACAAGTAGAAAAAGGAGGGGAGATCATCCCGAAGATCACCGGAGTTCAATTGGACCAACGTCCTGCAGGTGCGCCGCCCGTGACCTTTCCGCATACCTGTCCGGAGTGTGGGACCGAACTTGTCCGGTACGAAGGGGAGGCCCAGCATTATTGCCCTAACGAGCATGCCTGCTCACCACAGATCACCGGCCGGATCGAGCATTTCGTTGGCCGCAAAATGATGAACATCGACGGGCTTGGCGGGGAAACTGTTGGCGTGTTGGTGCGTGCAGGGCTCATCCACAACGTCGCCGATCTCTACACCTTGGAAAAGGACCAACTCCTTCAACTAGGAAAGGGTTGGGGCGAAAAGAGTGCGAACCAAGTGATCGAAGGCATTGCAGCCAGCAAACGGATCCCATTCGAGCAAGTGCTCTTCGCGATCGGGATAAGGCATGTTGGCGAAACCGTCGCCAAGAAGCTCGCCCGTAACGTGGGCAGCATGGAACGCTTGGCGGTTCTGTCACAAGAGGAATTGGTCCAGATCGAGGAGGTGGGCTCGGTCATAGCCAAGAGCATCATCGATTTCTTTGCGGTGGAAGGGAATCGTGCGATCGTTGGAAAATTGAAGGAACACGGGGTTTCCATGGAGGTCGATCCCGATACCGTAAAGCCAATAGGTGATAAATTGAAAGGTCTTTCCTTCGTGGTGTCGGGAGTTTTCCTGAATTTCAGCCGCGATGGGATCAAGGAAGCGATCGAAAGCAATGGTGGAAAGGTATCCGGCTCCATTAGCAGTAAGACCAGTTATGTGGTCGCTGGCGCGGACATGGGCCCCGCGAAACGCACCAAGGCCGATAGTTTGAAGGTGCCCGTTATTGATGAGAATGAATTCACGCGCATGATCCAACCATGAAATTGTTCGACCGGTTGAAGGAATGGATGGGGATCCGCCGTTTGCTGCGGGAATTGCCTGCCGACCGAAAGCCCGTGGTCCACAACTTGGCCCTCGCCCGTAAGGTCGCGATCGTCTACATCGTGGAGGATGAGGCGGCCCACAACCACGTCCGGAACTACGTGAAACGGATCAAGGAAGAGCTGGGCATCAGCAACGTCATGGCACTCGGCTTTTGCGATCAAAAGGTCTTGCCGAATTACATGCATGCCAAATTGAACTTCGATGCGATCTGCCTGAAGGACCTGAATTGGTATCGCATACCGCAAGGCAACACCGTGGAAAATTTCATGGCGGAAGAGTACGAGGTGATCATAGACCTCACGTTGGAGGATCGACTTCCGATACAATACATCATGGCGAAGAGCCGCAGCCGGTTCAAGGTGGGACGCTGGAGCGATAGCAACAAGAAGATCCTGGACATGATGATCGACCTGGCCGGTTCGCGCAGTTTGCCGCAAATGATCCAGCAAGTACACCACTATCTCCTCATGGTGAATTCCAAAACGGAACCATCCCTCAACTGACAATTACGCCATCACGGCGAACAAGCATGGACGAACGTTTCCGCGGCCTCGGCGTCGCACTGGTAACACCCTTCCGCCCGAACGGCGGCATTGACTACGCTGGGCTGGGTACTTTGCTGGAACACCAGATCACCAACGGCGTGGACTATGTGGTGAGCATGGGAACCACCGGCGAAAGCGTGACCCTGACCAAAGCCGAGAAGAAGCAACTGTTGGCCACCACCATCGAGTTGGTCCGAAATCGCGTGCCCGTTGTTCTTGGTGTCGGCGGCAACAGTACGGCCGAGGTGGTCGAGACCTTGGCCGAGTTCGAGATGGACGGTGTGGATGCGATCCTGAGCGTAAGCCCATACTACAACAAACCCACGCAAGAAGGGATCTACCAGCATTACAAGGCGATCGCGCAAGTCTGCTTGCGTCCGATCATCCTTTACAATGTTCCTGGCCGAACAGGGAGCAACATGACGGCTGAAACCACCTTGCGCTTGGCACGCGATTTCAAGAACATAATTGCGATCAAGGAAGCCAGCGCCAATCTGGACCAGATGGGGCGCATCCTCAAACACCGTCCAAAAGACTTCATGCTCATCTCCGGGGATGACGCGCTCACCTTGCCGATCATCGCCTTGGGTGGAGAAGGGGTGATCAGTGTCGTGGGCAATGCGTTAACGAGCGAATTCGGAGCGTTGGTCCACGCCGCCTTGAAAGGCGATCTGGCAACCGCCCGCAAGGAACACTTACGCCTGCTGGAACTGATCGATCTGCTATTTGTTGAAGGGAATCCCGGTGGCATCAAGCATGTGTTGAAGATCCTCGGCATTTGCGATGATACCGTTCGGTTACCCCTTGTGAACATCAGCGAGGGCACGGCGAAGAAGCTCTACCAGGCCTTGGCGGATGCGGAAGTGGTGAAGCTCTAATGTGCGATGGAATTCCTCGCTCTTGATTTCGAGACTGCGACCGCACAACCGGACAGTCCCTGCGAATTGGGCATTGCCGTGGTGCGAGGTGGCGTTGTGCGCGAGGTCCGGAATTGGCTGATCAAGCCGAAACAATGGCCGAATTTCAGTCCATGGAATATAGCCGTGCATGGCATTCGTCCGGCCGATGTTGCCGAAGCGCCGCGCTGGATCGGGATCTGGGACGAAGTGGTTGAATTGTTGGAAGGTTCAACCATAGTGGCCCACAATGCTGCCTTTGATATGAGTGTGTTACGAAGCACACTTGCTGCGCACGGGATCGCACACCCAACCTTCCAGTACTTCTGCAGTGTGGGCATGTCGCGCAAGATGTGGCCCGGTCGATCCTCCTACGGACTGAAACCGATGTGCGACATGCATGGCATCCCATTGAAACACCACCGCGCAGGGAACGATGCAGAGGCAACCGCCGAATTGGTGCTACGTGCCACGGATCAACGACCCTCGTTCGATATCACCCAGTTCCTTCTGGATTCCAAGGTGAAGATCGGTGCGTTCTATCCCGGTGGGCATCGGACTCCGGGAGGGAAGGTGACTGCGGCACCTGCGTTCTACTGACCAAGCGGCTCCGCATACATCTTCCTGATGCGCATCAACGGCCCCGGGCAATGTGTACCATGGCAGTTCGCGCAACTTTGCACTAATGCGTTGTAGGCTTGGGGGCGCTCAGCAGTTGGTGCATCGTAAAGGTCGTCGAGCTTGGACAGATAGTCCTTCGAGAACGTAGGGAAGGTGATCGCGTCAATGTGCATGCCTTTGGTCGGCGTGGTTTTGTTCAAGTTGCGGAAGGTCTTTGGGAACTGTGGTAGGCGATCCTTCTTTCCCAGTCCGGCTTTTACGCTATCGGCATGGATCGCCATGGCGCGCATCAACAGGGCCAAATCACTGGGCGGTGCCAATTCCTGTTCATCTTCATTTGTTGATCGTTCCAATGGTTCGGGGAACTGGACAAATGCGATGAAGGTCAATGCTGCAACTGAAAGGAGTGCTGTTCTGATAAGTGACATGGCCGGAAAGATAAAGCGTACATCCCTGCCACAATGTCTGTAGAACTTCAGGGACCGATCTTTGACAACACAGGACCATGGATGTGAAGGAACAAGTAGCACGGGAGCCTTCTCCACCGGTACGCGAACGGAAGCTGATCACATCGGCAATCGCCCCGGCCTTGGTGGTGCTTGGAATGTGGATCGTGTACTTGCTGGACCGGACCTTCGAACTCGATCTCTACCGCTTCGGTACCTATCCACGAACGATCCGCGGCCTGGCCGGTATACTCACTTCACCCTTTATCCATGGCGATGCGGAACACCTGCTCAACAATTCCATTCCGATGTTGGTCTTGGGGTCCGCCTTGCTGTATTTCTTTCCGCGGGTGGCGGGCAGGGTGGTACTTGTTTCTTGGTTGGTGAGCGGTGTATGGGTTTGGATCAGTGCGCGCAGCAGCTTCCACATTGGAGCAAGTGGTGTGGTGTATGGCCTTGCCGCGTTCCTGTTCACCAGCGGATTGATCCGAAAGCAACGCGTGCTCATGGGTCTTTCCATGCTGGTTGTCTTTCTCTACGGCAGTTTCCTATGGGGCATTTTTCCCATTGTGCCACGCGTGAGTTGGGAAAGCCACTTCTGGGGAGCCGCCGCCGGTGTTCTCATGGCCTACTTCTATCGGCACATTCCTGCGGCTGTGCAGGACCCTAAGCCCATTACTTGGGACGAGGATGACGAGGACGAGGTCAATGCACCTCCGCAATTAGAAGGGGACAACGCGACAAACGATGCTTCAACCCAGCTAAAGGCCGGACAATGGCACACCACAGATACATGGAACATTCGGACCCCAACAAACGAAAACCCCGCCAATAAGGATAGTGGCGGGGCTTCTTAACCGGAGCGCGCGCTTTATTCCGGTTGCAAACCAACCAATTCACGGGTCCCTTGGAACAGTTTCAGTGTTGATCCGTCCAACTTGAAATGGTCCGTGCTGCGCAGTGCACCCATGAATGCATTCTCGGTTGGCTGGATCGCCTCGCAATACTTCTTGGTGCTTGCCAAATTCGGGAACTTGACCGCATCACCATCCAGTTCAAATCCGCCGAACAGGTTGTTGCAGCCACCGGATCCCTCAACCTTCGAACCCTCCTTGACCAACTTGACCCAAGGCTTTTCGATACCCTCCGGCATTTTAATGACGTTGCCTTCCACCGTTTGAAGCACCCATTTACTTCCAAGCAATGAGGCGGCTTTGGTCATGCTTGTATCACCAATAGCATCCGCCGTGTTTTCGTTGCAGGTATGGGCACTCAGGGAAATGAAGAGGGCAAGCGCAATGGCGATCTTTTTCATTTGATCTGAATGTCCAAATGGTATAATCCCTCAGTTCACGAAGACCGTGCCGATCAACCCCGATCAATTGTTCAACATCACAGGCATCACGAGCATCAGCACGTCTTCGCCTTCCTCGCCGGCTTCACCGGGAAGCAGGATCCCGGCACGGTTCGGTGCGCTCATTTCCAGCACCACATGTTCGGTGCCGATGTTGTTCAACATGTCCATCAGGAAACGCGAATTGAAGCCGATCGTGATCTCTTCCCCGTCATAGGAGCAGGTCAAGGTCTCGTTCGCTTCGTTCGCGAAATCAAGATCTTCGGCGCTGATCACCAGTTGGCTGCCGTTGATATGCAAGCGCACTTGGTGCGTGGTCTTGTTCGCAAAGATGGAAACCCTCCGGATGGAACTCAGGAAGGTCTGGCGATCGATCGTCAACTTGTTCGGGTTGGTCTTCGGGATCACCGCATCGTAATTCGGATACTTTCCGTCGATCAAGCGGCAAACGAGCACGGTGTTGTCAAAGGTGAAGGAAGCGTTGTTCTCCGTGAACTCCAACTTCACATCCGCATTCGTTGAAGCCAAGGAGTTCTTCAACAAGTTCAGCGGCTTCTTTGGTACGATGAATGAGGCCGTCCGCGGTGCTTGTATGTCAGTGCGCTTGTACCGGACCAGTTTGTGCGCATCTGTGGCCACGAAACGGATATCCTCATCGGTCATTTCGAAGAAGATCCCGCTCATAACAGGGCGCAGATCATCGTTGCCAGTGGCAAAGATGGTCTTGTTGATCGCGGTGGCGAGCGTCCCAGCGGGCATGCTCAGCTTGGTGGCGTCCTCCAATACAGGGCTACGTGGGAATTCGGCTCCGTTGTAACCGGTCATTTTGTATTTGCCCTGATCGCTGCTGATCTCCACGCCGAAATGCTTGTTGTCGATGCTGAAGGTGAGGGGCTGCTCCGGAAAGGCTTTCAAAATATCGAGCAACTGGCGGGCCGGTATGGCGACACTGCCCTTGTCCTTGGCTTCTACGGCGAGGCTTGCCGTGATCGTGGTCTCCAGGTCACTGGCGGTCAACGTCAATTGCTTGTTATCGATCTCGAACAGGAAATTGTCCAGGATCTGGAGGGTGTTGCTGCTGGCCAACACACCTTGAAGAAGTTGCAACTGCTTGAGCAGTGCATTGCTTGAAACGATGAATTTCATTCGGAAAGTCTCTCTTTTTGGAAGTCGCGCAAAGTTAGCCGGGCACTTCAGCGGGGAAAGGTCCAGTTATCAACACGAAGGGCCGTTTATCCACAGATCGGACCACTTTGCTACTGGAATCCGGAGATCGGCTGAAGGATGCGTTCCAAATTCTCCCGTTGCATCACCACCAACAAGGTGTCCTGCACCAAGGCGCGCATGCGCACGGCATCGTGCAGCGGCTTGGGTTGACCGAAAGCAGGTTCATCACCGGTATACGGCATCAACCAGATCTTGGCAGTATGCTCTGCACCATCCCGCAATGAAAGCTTGAGAATGTAATTGGGGGCCAATGCAAGAAGTGAATCACGGGATGCGGGTGACATTTTTCGCTCAATTGCCTCGAAGTTCACCGCTTTCAAGGGAAGCATGGCACCCTTCACCAGCACGGTATCGAACGGAACTAGTTGGCCCTTGCCGTTGAAAAGCGAAACGCGCCCATCTGCAGCTTGATCGATCCTGTAGGAGCTGGTCGGCACAGCGGGGTTCACCACCTCAACCTTGGCTACGGCCCGCAAGTCGGGGAAATTGAACAGCTCCGTGCTGCGCCAATTGTCCGTGCTGGTGTGGAAACGCGTGTTCAATACACCGTTGAAGCCCGGCATATCCATAATGAATGGCGCATTGCTTCGGCCTTCACCAGGCTTTTCCAACAACATGTAGGTTCCGAAATTGTCCCTGGTCGCATGGCCCACGATCCAGATCTTCGACGGCGATGCCCCTCCTTCATAGATCTCCACCTTCTTCGATGCAGCCCCCATCAGGCGCAACGCCGTGGCTTCGGACGATTTTGGTACCGGGCTTTTCACCTGCACCCGGGCAAAGGTCTTCAGCAGCAATTCCACTTGGTACTGTTTGGCCATGAACACATCGTTCAGCACCCAACCCGCACGTGTTCGTTGCAGATCGACCTGCCTGCCTTGCTGGTCGGTGATGAAGATGCGAGAAACGCGGCTCGTGTCCTGTACAGCGAAATCACTCAGCGGTCGATCCAACGTGGTAGGTGTACTGCGCGCCCATAGCCAATACGCAACACCACCCAACAAGACCAAGAAAAGAAAGAGGACGAGTCTGTTCTTCATGTGTCACGTGTCGCTTTTCGCTTGCGCAGGTATTGGAAACAGAAACCAAGGACAAGTGCAAGAAGCACTGGGACGGCTGTATTCACCACTTGCCAGAAGCCACGGTCTTTTACGATCCGGTCGGGGTCCAATTGTCGCAGCGTGATGGTGCGTGATCGGATGGATATCAGGCTCTTGTCATCGAGCAGGTGGTTCATTGCGTTAACGAGCAATTCCCGATTCCCGTAGATCTTGGCATTCGCATAGCGGTCAAAACCCAACGCGTAGAACATGCCCTTTTCGGCATCAATACGGTTGCGCGCCACATCCCCATCGGCGATCACGATCTGGGCACTGGTCTTGCCGGTCTCGCGGAAGGCGATCTCCGGGTCCTTGGCAAAGTTGTCCGGTAACCGATCTATAAAGGCGCTCACGAATTTTCCTTCCAAGAGCACCGCCATGGGCATGTACGGAGTGCTTTGGCGATCGAAGGGTGGTGCCATCTCCACTACGTTCAAACTGATCCGAACAGGATTGCGTTGGGCCATAGAGCGCGGCGAGCTGGTGAGCAGGATCGTCTTGTTCACATCATCAACAGCGATCGTGTCCAACGTGCTGCCGAACCTGATGTGCACAGGGTCAATATTGCTTACGATAGGGTGGGTGCTTTCCGGGATCAGCACGGGTTCCCAATACCAAGGGAAACGTTCCAGTTTCCGCTGGTTGCCGTAGGGTTGGGTGTACAATTCAATGGGCGCGCAACTTTGGTCGAGCACCAAGTCCTTGTTCAAGCGCACGCCGTAGGTGAAAAGCAACTCGTCCAAACCCAGTTCAGAAGGCACAGCAATGGAGAATTGGTTCCGGCGCAAGCTGTCCAATTGTGCGTTCATCGGATCGATCATCCACAGGACTCGACCTCCGTTCATCACGAACTGGTCCACCACGAACTTG
Source organism: Flavobacteriales bacterium (assembly GCA_016717305.1). Classification (GTDB taxonomy): domain Bacteria; phylum Bacteroidota; class Bacteroidia; order Flavobacteriales_F; family PHOS-HE28; genus PHOS-HE28. The sequence continues at coordinate 128,917 of JADKFY010000007.1, read as the reverse complement.
TCCCTGTCGCTGAAGGTGCTGTCCGGCCCGGCGATCACCAAAGCGTCAAAATCATTCACCCTGTATTTCACGCCGGCAATTTTGTGGCCCAATGCATCGATCCGGTCATCGATCCGCACGCGGTCCACATCATAGAATTCAACCAGCGCTGCTGTAAGGTCGGCTATTTCCATCGCTGGCACCTCGCCGTGGCCTTCCAGTATGGCGATCTTCTTCTTGTCCCTCCTGGTCGCCTGGCGGAAGGCACTCGCAAATTCGTATTCCAAGTTGTTGATGGACCGGTTCACCATATCGGCATCCGGCGTTCGCATTTGGGTCTTCAGCAACTGGACAGGCACCATCTTTTCCTGATAGCTCACCATTGCGCCGGGGAACACGATCCGTTCAGAGAAAGCCTCCTTATCGCGCATCCGTATGCTGCTGTAGCTCAATCCCTGTTCCTGCAACTGGTCGTAGGTCTCCTTGCGGGTCTTTTCATCGTCACTTTCACTTGGGTCTATGAAGGTGTACTGGATCTTACCGGGTTGCACAGCGTGCATTTCATCCAACAGGTCCTTTGTGGCGCTGCTAAGCCGCTGCAGGTCGGCAGGCAGCGCTCCGGTCAGATAGACCTTCACATACATCACATCCTTCAAGCTGTCCAGCATTTCCGTGGTTGCTGGCCTTAGGGTGAAGCGGCCTTCATTGGTCAGGTCGGCCCGCATCCGCAAGAATGATCCAATGAACACCACGAGCGCGATCACACCCAAGCCCATCAAGAGCTCCAGTAGATCGGCGGAACGAGGACTGCGTTGCATCTACCAACGTCGGCTTTGGAGCGCAGCGCGCGTGAGCAAAAGGAACACGCCGATGATGGCCATGAAGTAGATCACATCACGCAGGTCGAGAACACCACGGCTCAAGCTGGCATAATGGTCCTGGATACCGATCGCTTTGATGGGACCTTCCAACGCACCGAAGGCATCGAAGCTCGCAATGAGGTCGAACCCGATGAAAAGAAAGAAGGCAATGAAAACTGCGATCATGAACGCGACCACTTGGTTCTCCGTGATCGCGGAAGCGAACACCCCGATCGCTGCAAAACTGGACGCAAGGAAGAAAAGACCAATGTAGGATCCGATGATCCCTCCATTGTCGAGATTGCCACGTGGCATTGCCAGGTCATTCAGACTGTACCAGTAGACCAGTGTGGGTAGCAAGGCGATAAGCACAAGCACCACCGAAGCGATGTACTTGGCCAGCACCAATTGCAATTCGGTGAGCGGTTTGGTGAGCAGCAGTTCAATGGTACCAGTTCGCCTTTCCTCGCTGAAGCTGCGCATGGTTACCGCAGGGACCAGAAAAAGGAAGACCCACGGTGCAATGAAGAACAAGGGCCCCAGGTCGGCGTAGCCCATGTCCAAGATGTTGTTAGGGAATACCCACAAGAAAAGGCCGGTGATCAACAGGAACACCACCACCACCACCTGACCGATCAATGATCCGAGGAAACCACGGACCTCCTTTAGAATGAGTACACGCATGCCGAAGAGCGGGCGCCAAGATACTATTGAAGGTTGGGGAGGGAGGCGCCGTTCCCCGACCGGTCCATGCCGAACATGGTCCTAGGCAAGGGTTACCATTTGCGCAGTGGGCCCCGATCAGAATTCGATCACGGACTTTCTGCGGCTCTTCACAGGCTTTTTCGGGATCTTGTCCTGATCCGTATTGCAGTAATTGCGCACAATGAATTTCGCATCTGCATCACCCAACTGGGCGGCGACCCGAAAATCGGCACAGGCCATTTCCTTGTTCTGCTGCTCGTAAAAACAGTCTGCCCTGTAGTAGTGCGCATCCGGTTTGTCCTTATCATCCAAGTTGATCACCTCGGTGAATTTTTCGATCGCCTTGTCATACTGCTTGTCCTCGAAAAGAAGTACGGCCAAGCTCATGGCCCCTCCGGGGATCGTTGGTTTCAATCGGAGGGCCTCCTGGATGTCCACAATGCCGGCCTCCTCCTTGTACACCTCGCCTTTCAACACACCCCGCAGGAACAGCGCGTCAGCATTCTCAGGTCTCAGTTCCAACGATTGTTCTATGTCCCGAAGCGCACCATCATTGTTCTGGCCCAAATAATTTGCACAAGAACGATTGTACCATGCATCAGGATCGGTCTTGTCCATGTCCAATGCACGGTCCACATCCCTCATGGCCTCTTTCAAATGGCCCTCTGTGATGTACACTGCGGAACGGCTCACGTACAACCGAGGGTCCGAATCGTCCACCTTTTCGGCCTTGATATAGTCGGACATGGCCCCATGCAGATCGCCCTGCCGTTGTTTGATATCTCCCCTCAACTTGAAACCGCCCTGCACGCCACTGTCCAGGGTCAACGCGGAATCAGCATGCGCTTTCGCTTCTTCCATGTTATTGGCTGCGTAAGCGGTCTTGGCGTATAGCACATGGTCTTCGGCCGTGGGAGATTGTGCAAAAAGCACAACGGGGACCATGAAGGAGCAAAGGAAGAGTGAACGGTACATGGGCCTAAGATCGGACAAAGACCGGACCAAAAGAGGAATACGCATTGGTGGTCAAGGCAAAAGATGCTCTCTCTCGGTGCTCCATGCGGCGGCTGGAGCGGCGAATAGTTCTTTCGTTCGAGGCCACACTTCGGCGAAAACAGGGGAGTGGCGATAGGTTTCCAGGTCCTCAACACAATTCCAGTGGCTATAGGTGAAGAAGATCCGTGGATCATCAACGTCGTGCAACAATTCCAAATGGATACAACCGGCCGAAGAACGGATCTTCGGTTTCCAGCCCTCGAATAGCTCTTGGAAACGGGTCACATGCTGCAGCTCGAAGGTCATTTTTACGATACGAACGATCATGGGCGGCTACTGTGTGGTGCAACGATCACCGTTTCCACTCTCCGAATTCGACCCGTACGGCATCTTCATACTCCACACCGAACAAGCGGGCAGCACCACCACCTGAACCTTCGACTCCTTTGTTCACTGCAATTTCCAGCAAACCGGTCGCATTGAAGAAAGCGAGTCGTTCACCCAAGGGCACATCGCCATACGTGGAATGGACCTTGGTGATATCATCATCCGTGATCCCGAAACCGATCCGGAACGTGCGACCACGGCCCACATCGTCGAAGATCTTTTTGCGCACGTTGGTCACCAAGTTCCCATAGGAATCAATATAGAGAACCTTTCCGCGGATACTCATGGGATCGATCGCCGGTTGGAATCCGATCTGTTCACGCAGCGTTGTCGTTTTCCGTCCGATCACTTCCGGCGTTCCGCCCCGGGCCAAATGGCAAGCGGCCTTTACAAACACGCTTCGCGTCGGAAAGGCCACATGGTCCTCATCCAATTTCATGGAAAGCTCAAAGGCTTCCTGCGGCATTCCATCGAACAGAAGACTGAAGATGCCATTGTCCGCACCGATGAAATACTGCCCGTCATGGCGCGCCACGATGTGGGGTGTTTGCCCATCAGCTTCGGGATTTACACCGATAATGTGGATGGTGCCTTTGGGGAATGCGGGGTACGCGTGACGGAGCACGAACGCCGCCTGGCCATTGTCGAACGGTTTGATATCGTGGCTTATGTCAACGATCTGGGCCTCTTGGAACTGGGACCAAATGGCACCCTTGACCGTAGCCACATAGTGGTCCTTCAAGCCCATATCCGTAGTAAGCGTGATGATGGCCATAGGGTGGTAGTGAAGGTGTCGACGAGGCACTACCTTCGGCCCTCAAAACTAGAAGGCCACTCGGCCGATCGTCCCAAATTGTTTCAACACCCCATTGTTCCTTGATCGAAAAAGAACTTTCCATTACAGGTGTCGAGCCCGTTGAAGTGCTTGGTGCCAACGATACCAACCTGCGCATCATCCGAACGCTCTTTCCCAAACTGAGCATCATCGCGCGTGGCGAAACGCTCATCTTGAAAGGCACGGAGAACGATATCGGCCTCTTCGAGGAACGCTTCGAGCAGTTGATCGAACATGTGGCACGCTACAACGAGTTGCCACGTAAGGTCTTGGACGATATTATGGGGACCAACGGGCCACCTGCGCCCGGTTCACCCGGTGAAGAAGCCGGCGTGCTTGTCCATGGGAACGCTGGCTTGCGCGTAAAAGCCCGCACGCGTAATCAGGAGAAAATGGTGGAGGCCACAGAGACCAGTGACATGGTCTTCGCGATCGGTCCTGCCGGCACGGGAAAGACCTACACCGCGGTTGCCTTGGCGGTTCGGGCATTGAAGGAACGGAAGGTGCGCCGCATCATACTTACGCGACCGGCGGTGGAAGCGGGGGAGAACCTCGGTTTCCTGCCAGGCGACTTGCGCGAAAAATTGGACCCTTACCTGCAACCGCTTTACGACGCACTCCGTGAAATGATCCCGGCCTCCAAGTTGGCCGACCATTTGGATGAAGGCGTGATCCAGATCGCTCCGCTGGCCTTTATGCGTGGCCGTACATTGGACCATGCCTTCGTGATCTTGGACGAGGCACAGAACGCCACGCTTCCACAGTTGAAAATGTTCCTCACCCGCATGGGCCGTAGTGCCAAGTTCGTGATCACCGGTGATGTGACCCAAGTGGATCTGCCGGAACGCCAACCCAGTGGTCTTATGCCCACTGTGGCCATGCTGCGCGGCGTGGATGGGATCAACGTGGTGGAGTTGGATGAGAAGGATGTGATCCGCCATGAACTGGTGACCAAGGTTTTGGTGGCTTTCAGGGAACTGGAAGAGCGGACCGATAAGTCAAAACGCAAATGACCACTACTACGCCGGGCACTTTGTTGCGTTCCAGCCTGGAGCTGCCTAACGTGGCAAGCGTTTATCGGGGCAAGGTGCGTGATGTTTACCACCTGAAGGATGGCCGCACGATATTGGTGGCCAGTGACCGGATCAGCGCGTTCGATGTGGTGTTGCCGCGCGGCATACCGCACAAAGGCCAAGTGCTTAGCCAACTGAGTTGGTACATGCTGCAGGCCACCGCACACATAGCACCGAACTGGGCCATGTCCTCGCCGGATCCGAATGTGGTGATCGGTAAAACAGCCACTACGGTGCGCGTTGAAATGGTGGTCCGGGGCTACTTGGCAGGACATGCATGGCGGCAATACAAGGCCGGTGAACGCGTATTGTGCGGGGCACAGATGCCCAATGGCCTAAAGGAGAACGACCAATTCCCGCAGCCGTTGATCACACCCAGCACCAAGGCCGAAGAAGGGCACGATGAGGACATAACTCCGGATCAGATCCTGGAACAAGGTCTTTGTACACCTGCGGAATGGGATACCATGGCGAGTTATGCGCTCGCCTTATTTGCTGAAGGAACTAGACTGGCCAAGGCCCAAGGGTTGATCCTAGTGGACACCAAGTACGAGTTCGGTCGCACGGTTCCCGGCACAAATGGGATGCCGGGAGGACAGATCATCTTGATCGATGAGATCCACACCCCGGACAGTTCGCGTTACTTCTATGCTGAAGGCTACGAGGAGCGTCAAGAACGTAACGAACCGCAGAAGCAATTGAGCAAGGAATTCGTCCGCGAATGGCTCATTGCGAATCACTTCATGGGCAAGGAAGGCCAACAGGTCCCTGAGATGGATGATGCCTTCGTGCAAAGCGTTACCGATCGCTATGTGGAGTTGTACGAGCGGATCACCGGTGAACGATTTGTCCCGGCGAATACCGAGGACGTGAACGCTCGGATCCAAGGTGCGCTAACGCAATACCTCAAGTAGCCTGGTGGTTACAAGATATTTCGACCCGACAAGGGTCGCACCATCTAGCCCGCAGGGCGCAAATCGCGAGAAGGCATTTTCGACCCGATAAGGGTCGCAGCGGGTGTTTTACCCTGATCCCATCGAAGACAATGGAATGTTCCTCTAGTGCGGCCTTTTCAGAAACCCGATCTACTTTCCTTCCTCGCTTGCTTCCTTCATACCCTCCTCGATCATTTCATAGAACTGATCGAGTTTCGGGAGGATCACCACACGGGTGCGGCGGTTGGTCGCTTTGTTCTCCGGTGTGTCATTCGCCACCAATGGAACATACTGGCTGCGGCCACCAGCGGTGAGGCGTGAAGGTGCCACGTTGAAATCCTTTTGAAGTACGCGGACGATCGCGGTGGCACGCAACACGCTCAGATCCCAGTTATCGCTAATGCACTGTTTGCTCACCGGCACATCATCGGTATGGCCTTCGATCAAAACATCCATTTCCGGCTTGTTGTTGATCACGGTCGCAACTTTCCCAAGTACGACCTTGGCGTTATCGGTTACCACATAGCTGCCACTGGTGAACAACATCTTATCGCTGATGCTGATGAAGACAACGCCTTTCTCCACGTTTATCTCCACATCCTTGTCATCCATGTTGCCCAATACGCCCTTCAAGCTGGTCACCAATGCAATGGTAACGCTGTCCTTCTTGGTCAAGGCATCGTTCAGGTTCTTGATCTGCAGGTCTTTTTCCCGCATGCTTTCCAACGACTTCTCCAAGTTCTCCGCTTCTTTCGCGGAAAGCGTGGCCATATTGCCGACATTGTTCAAAAGAGCCGCATTGGTATTGTTCAGGTCACGGACCTGGTCCTTCAAGTGGTCGTTCGTTGATTCCAAACCGGCCACTTTCGCTTCCAAAGCCGCTTTGGCAGTGTTGCAGGCATTCAGTTCCTCGGTCGTCTTGGTGGCATTGCCTTGCAGTACGACATACTTCTTCTTACCCACGCACGAGGAGAGGACGAGAACAGCACAAAGAGCGAAAATGGAAAGTCGGGTCATGGTTGGTACGTTTCGTTGAAGTGCCGCGAAGATAGGGCTGATGGCTTTGATCGGTCCTTCTGCTGCCTGAATGGTACCAAGAGAAAGGCCCCGAAGTGTAGACTGCACTTCAGGGCCCCAAGAATTTCAGAAAGGACAAGATCAGACCTTCGTGCAGTTCATCGTGCAAGACTCGGAACTACCACCACCGGAAATGGTGTATGAAAGGGTCAATATATTACCGGAGAGTTGACCGCTGCCCGAGAACGTGGCAGAGTTTCCACTGATGTCCACTTGTTGAGTGGCCACGTTCAGCGAGTTCCCACTAGCCGTTGCGGTTACGGATACACCATATCCTCCGAAATTGCTTATCAGGACCTTGTCGGCACCGGTAGAAGAATTGGAGATGGTGATCTGGTAGGTGAAGTTGCCACTGGGGCAGGACTCGTTCACATTATACGTGCTACGGAACTTCGCCCGGTTCTCGATCTCGCAATTCTCGCCGGAGAAGCCGGTCGTGCAGTTGCAGGTCCCATCCACACATGGAGCACCATTTTGGCAGGTCTTGTCCTTGCACTTGTCCTTCTTGCAAGAGGCGAGTGAAAATGTTGTAACGGCCAATAAGGCGAAGACCAGGTGTTTCAAATTCTTCATGGAGTTTGGGGTTGGAGGAAAAGGAGTTTGGGGTTGTTTTTGAACTTTACGGCGATCAGCCGTTGACCGGGCGAAACTAGATCTTTTCAAGCATTCCGCAAGTGGAGCGATCTACCCAAATAGGGTGATTTTCCATTTACCCGATCAACCCGGCGGCTTGCCGGGCTACACGGATCCCGATCGCCACACCCATTCCCCCCAACCTGACAGCTACAACCACCCGTGGACCCATGTGTTGCACGATCGGACTTTTGCTTGCCCCCATGCCCATGATCCCGCTCCAGCGTTGGGCCACAGCTATTGTTTTTCCGGGCAGGATCACCTCACGCAGCAGTCGTTCCAACTCGTTTTGGATCAAAGGTGTGGTGGCATCTTCGGTGGTGGTCTCTCCTGCGATGTCCAAATTCCTTCCACCGCCCAGCAACACGCGGCCGTTGTAGTCCCGGAAATACACATAGCCCTCGTCGTAATGAAAGGTTCCTTTCAATCGAAGTCCTTCCACGGGTTCCGTAAGAAGCACTTGACCACGCGCAGGCTGAACATCCAATTCGGGGAACAAGGCTTTGCTATAACCGTTCGTTGCGACCACCACGTTGGCCGCCCTCACTACTTCGCTATTGGCAAGTGAAAGTTCAACTCCGCTCGCTTGTTCGATGATCCCGGTTAAGTGCGCATTGGTCCGTACAAGAACGCCCGAACCCACTGATTTCTGCAAGAGTGATCTCATCAACATCCCTGTATCCAAAGGGCCTTCTAGGTCGGTACGTACCAGATGTTTGACACCTGTCAAGCCGAAACGATGGATGGAGGCATCATCCCATTGGAATACTGCCTTCCCGAAAATAGGGTGCAGTTGCTCGTTCAACCGATCGAACCCATCGGCCACTTTCGTGTACAGCGGGTCATGTTCCGCATACATCTCATGCCCACCCGTGGGTTCGAATCCGATCGCCAGATCCCCGAGTTCCTTCCGAAGTTCAAGCAATCCAAGCCATCGTTCTTCAACCCGGTCGAGCATGGCATCGGTACCCTCATTGGACAGGTCGGCAAGCAATTCACTCGGACTCCCGAAACAGGCAAACCCGGCATTCTTCACACTTGCACCACTCGGGAACGGCCCGCGTTCCAAGACGAGCACATGATGGTGGGGAAAAGCGCGTTTATGGAACAGGGCGGTAAAGAGGCCCACAATGCCAGCCCCTACAACCACAAGGTCCGGCTGCCTATGGAACTGGTTGGATTCCCATATACTTTTCATTGTTGGATCCCCCTTTGGTCATGGTGTTCCGAAGGGCTGTCAAAGATGTTGTAAATTGCGGCGTTCCATGAACCTCCTGCAAGACGTTCAAAATTTCATGCCTACTAGTCGAAAAGCCTTTACCCGGTTGTGCTTGACCATTGCTCTGTGTGCCGCTTTAGGCACGACGATGGCCCAAGTGGACAATGTGATGATCTACGGGACGGTAAAGGACCTTACTTCATCAAGGAAATTGGATGATGTGGTCGTTACGGTCTATAAGAACGGTGCGAAGTTGATCGACGTGCCCACGAATGCCAGTGGGAAGTATGAATTGAACTTGGACTACGGTGCAGACTACAAGATCGTGGTGGACAAGGCCGGTTTTGTAGGCAAGAACATCAAGATCGATACACGAAGTGTACCGGAAGAAGACCGGCAAGGAGGGCACGGCATGAACATCGATTTCTCCATGCTCACGGACCTGCCGGGCATCGATTATTCCATCTTGAATGAACCTTTTGGTATGGCCGCCTACACTGCGGGTACCTTCAATTGGGACATCGAATACACCACTAAAATGCGCGATGCCCAGGCGCGTTTGATCAAGGAATACCAAGACCTGTTGAAGAACCAAGGCGATGCGGAAGCCAAGTTCGCAAAGCTCATGGAAAGTGGCGAGAAGTCGATGGCGACATCGGATTTCAAGAAAGCCGTAGAGAACTTCAGTGAGGCGCTCACCTTGAAGCCGAAAGACGCCATCGCCACAGCGAAATTGAGCGATGCCAATATGCGCTTGACCAGCCAAGAGGCGGACAAGGCCGCGAGCGCGAAGTATGATGCCGTGATCAAGGAGGCCGATGGGCTTTTCGCGAAGAAGGACTACGCAAGCGCAAAGACGAAGTACAACGACGCCATTGCGATGAAGGAGACCGAGGCGTATCCCAAGCAGAAGGTGAAGGAGATCGAGGCCATACTCGTGGATCTGGAACGCTTGGCCGCGGAGGAAAAGAAGGCCAAGGAATTACAGGCGAAATACGATGCTGCTGTTGCTGCTGGTGATGCGGCCGTGAAGGCCCAAGGCTGGGATCAGGCCATTGCGAAATATACCGAGGCCAGCGAACTGAAGCCGGCGGAAAGGTATCCCAAGGACCAACTCTCCGTGGTGGCCGCCATGCGCTTGGCGGCCGAAAAGAAGGCGGCAGAGGAAAAACTTGCCAAGGAGTTGGAGGAGAACTATAAAGCCGCAATAGCCGCTGCCGACGCAGCGTTCAAAAGCACTACTTGGGATGTCGCTACGGCGAAGTACACCGAAGCACTTGCTCTAAAGCCGACGGAAAAGTACCCACAGGACCAGCTGGCTGCGATCATCGCGAAAAAGGCCGAGCTGGAGAAAAAGGCCGAGGACGAAAAGAACGCGAAGGAACTCCAGGCCAAATACGAGGCCGCCATCCTAGCTGCGGATGCTTCATTCAAAAGTGCGGATTATGATGCTGCTGAAACCAAGTACAATGAGGCACTTGGGCTGAAGGCGGCGGAGAAATACCCCAAGGACCAATTGGTCGCTATTACCAAAAAGCGGGAAGAGCTCGCCAAGAAGGCTGCGGACGAACTCAAGGCCAAGGAACTTGACGCACAGTACCGAGCATTGATCACCGAAGCGGATGCCGCATTTGCTGCTCAGGATTGGGACAATGCGACTGGAAAATACACCGAAGCCTCTGCACTGAAGGTTGCCGAAAAGTACCCCAAGGACCAACTTGCAGCCATAACGGCTCGCAAAGCAGAAGCGGCAAAGAAGGAAGAAGATGAACGCAAGGCGCGTGAACTGAACGAACGGTATGATGCCGCAATTGCAGACGCGGACAAAGCCTTCGGTAAGGATAGCTGGGAAGAGGCCAAGACCAAATACAATGAGGCCAGTGCTATCAAATCTGCCGAAGCCTATCCGAAGGACCAGCTCGCGCTGATCTCAAAGAAGCAGGTCGAGGCAGAGGCTGCAAAGAAACAGGCCGAATTGGATGCGAAATACGATGCTTCAATTGCCACTGCGGATGCAGCCTTCGACAAAAAGGACTACACCGCAGCCAAGAGCAAGTACCAAGAGGCCAGTGGGTTGAAAACAGCGGAAAAGTATCCCAAGGATCGCATTGCGGAAGTGGATGCTCTGGTCGCGGCTGCAGCTAAGGCGGCAGAAGAGGAAAAGAAGGCAGCGGAACTTGAAAAACGCTACAACGACCTGATCAAGAGTGCAGACAAGTTCTTCGATGGGTCCAAATTCTCGGAAGCTTTGAACGACTACAAGGACGCGCTGACCTTGAAACCGACAGAGGCCTATCCGAAGGAGCGGATCACATTGATCGAAAAGCAACTCGATGCAACTGCCCAGGCCAAGGCCGAAGAGGAACGCTTGTTGCGTGAAAAGCAGGAAAAGGACAAGCGGTACAATGACCTTATCACATCAGCGGACAAGGCTTTCGCTGCGAAGACCTACGATAAGGCTGGTGCGGACTACCGCGCAGCCTTGGAGGTGAAGGCTGAAGAACAATACCCGAAGGATAAGCTGGCTGAGATCAATTCACTGTTGGGTGATGCGGCCAAGAAAGCAGAAGAGGACCGGCTGCGGGCTGAGCGAGAGGCTGCAGAGAGTGCTGCAAAGGCCGAAGCAGATCGGCTTGCAGCGGAAGCCGCAGCAGCGGAAAAGGCTCGTTTGGCAGAACTCGAGCGCCAAAAGAACATGGCTGCCGAACAGATCGATGCCGAATACAAAGAGCTGATTGCTGCTGGTGACATTGCATTTGGTATGGATGACTTTGACAAGGCCCGGGATAAATACACGGCGGCACTGGAGTTAAGCCAGCAGAAAAGTATCCCAAGGATAAATTGGCTGCGATCGATGCTGAGTTGGCTCGTCGAGCCGCCAAACTTTCCGAGGCGGAACGCTTGGCTGCAGAGAAGGCCCGGTTGGATGAAGAACGCCGCTTGAAGGAGGCGGCTGATGCGGAAGTCGCACGGTTGGCTGCCGCAAATGCCCAGGAAAGTGCCGAAGCTGAACGGCTTCGCAAAGAACGGGAAGCGGAAGAAGCGCGTCTTGCAGCAGAGGAACGGGATAGGAAAGCGCGTGAAAGTGTGCAGGAACTGGATGCCCGTTACCAAGCCAGTATAGTTCGCGCCGATGAAGCCATGGCCGCGAAGGATTATCTGAACGCAAGAGGGATCTACGGCGAGGCCAGTGACATAAAGCCGGACGAGACCTATCCACTTGCCAAGATCGACCAGATCGATAGGCTTCTGGCAGAACAGGAACGCTTGCGGTTAGAGGCCGAACTTGCAGCGCAGAACAAAGAGAAACCAAAGGAGGTGGTGCGCACGCCAAGCACCAATGTGGGCTCAGGACAGGAGGACGAGGCGATCCGTTTCATGCGCGAAGCGCGCGAGCGGGAAGAGGCCGAGAAATACGACCGGATAAGGAAGTTCCGAAGTGACTTGCAGAACACAGAAGCGGAAAATGCCGACGAAGCCGCCATACGACGGGACGCTCCGATCCAGCAAAAGGAAAGATTGCAAGGAGAAAGTGCGCAATTATATAGGGTAGCGATGCACGCCGTCAACAACAAGCTGATGACCTGCTGGCATACCAGAGCGCATTGGAACGTGCTGAAGCTGAGCGAAGACAACGGAGCAAAGAGGCACGGACCCAGAACTACCAAGGCAAACTGGACCTGGAACAGGGCGTACAAGATCGTGGGGTGATCTGGGACCAAGACCAATCGAGCCGTGCCCGTGAAGCAGCAGAGCAAAAAGAGGCCATTGCCCAAAGTCGGAATGAACAAGCCCAAGCTGGCATTGCGAGGAACAGCAATGCCCGAGAAGATGTGATCGCCACCGAGGAACGGATGGATGCATTAGAGAAACGCGGTGAAGGGAACGTTGAAGCACAACGCAGGGATGTGGATGCGCAGAAGCGGGCGACTACTGCCCGGGAGACCAGCTATGGCCAACGCAGTGCCGATAGCCGAAATGCCACAAAGCAGGAATTGGATAACACGATCGCAAACCAACCCAGAGGTGCCGCCGATCGCAACCGCTCCAAGTTGGCCCATGAATATCCCGAAGGTGTTACCGAGGAAAGCTATACCGAAGGCAACAAAGTGATCATCAAGAGGGTGGTGGTACGCGGCAATAAGGCCGACGAATACAGCAAGGTGATCGCGAAGTGGGGAACGTTCTACTTCAAGAACGGCCAAAGCATCACTGAACAGATCTGGACCAACGGCACGGAAGGTTAAGCGCCTCGCTGGAAAGGGCGTGTGGCTGGATCACAAAGCAGGGCAAAGGAACGAAGCAAGAGGTGTTGACGTGCCCGCGCCTATCCTGTCCACGCTGGGGCATTCGACGATCCCATAGGTTCCTTTCGAAGCTTTAGGGGTGGACTTGAAAGGTCTGACCGGGACGGACGGAAATATTACTCCTTCGCCTTCGGCGGATTCCGTTCCTTCAACTTCTTCACCAGGTCCACGATCTGCTCCGGGCTCAATTGTTTGCCACGGAACTTGCGTTCGCCATCCACGAGAAAGACCTTAGGAGTGCTGTACACATCGTAGGTCTCGGAATAGTTCAGACTTTCGATGGTCGTGTACTTGGGAATGTATTTGCGCGGGTCCTTTTTCGCCTCGCGGAAAACCGTTTCGGTAAGGCCCACGTTGGTCCAATCCAAGTCGTGCTCGCGAATGAACGCCTTCCAATCCTTCATCAGGGTGGAGTCCACCGATTTCGAAACACAATACACCCCGATGTCCAAGTCCTTCATCTCTGACTTGTACAACTCGGCGAAAACAGGCAATTCCTTTTTGCAATGGCCACAATGAGGGTCCCAGAAAATGATCACCACGTACTCCTGCGGCATATCATACAGGCTTAACCAGTTCTGTTCGGTGGTGTCCGGCAAGCTCAAATTCGGTGCCTTTCGACCAAGAGTCAACGGGGCTTGCTTATTTGCTCGTTCGCACAGTTTGTCCAACTTCTCCTCGGTCATCCAATCCACGCGGCCCGGTTTCCCGTCCTTGGGACAGAAGTAGGTCAGAGCCATATGTACGAAGACGGCGTCCATACCCATGATGTCGCTGGTCTCGAACTTGTGGGTCACCGTGTTCACCATGTACTTGAATGCGTCGTTCTTGCCATCGGTACGTTGGATCAGTTGGTCCACCAGCGCGTTGATCGTGTCGGGTACTTGTGGAATGGTCTTGCCGATGTACTCATCGAACTTGTTGGCGAAAACAGGAACACGAACAATGCGCTCATCCTTCAGGTCGAAGTTGTCCCAGAAATGCGCCCGGAATTGGTAGTAGGCCGCTGCGCTGTCCAAGGTGCCATCAGTTTTCAAGGGTTCCGGTAATTCCACGGTCATGCTCATCTTTACCAAGGCCGCCGCTAATGTCCCGAAGTTGTTGGCGATCAGCTCACGTTGGTAGGTCTTCACGGCCTCGTCGAGTTCCTTCAATTGCGCCTTGATCGCGCTTTTTGCCATCGGGTCACTTCCCTTATTGCCCTGTTCGTTCAACACCTCACTGTCTTTCTTTCGGGCGTTCAGGAACTTGATGTAGGCTGAAAAGAGTTCGTTCTCCTTGGAACTCCGCACTACTAAATTGCCGAGGAGGTCTGCAGTATCCGTGGAGAGTTTGATGACCGGCTCATTCACCACCACTTCAAAATACTTGGGTCCTGGAACAACCACTGCATACATACCCGCCTTATAGCCTTTCTCGCTTTTGAAGACCACCTTGCCCTTGGCATCGGCGACGCAAGTATCCGCGTAGTAGAGCTTATTGCCGTAGTAATTCGCGAGGTACACCGTGTCCTTGGCCGAACCCGCTATGGTCACCTCGATCTCTCGTTTCGGTCCATCTTGGGCGAAGAGTTTCCCTGCAACTAGCGCGGTCAACAAAAGTGAAGTACGGATCGAATTCTTCATGGCGACAAAAGTAAAGACCTTGCCCCAAGGCAAGATCCGTTCCAACATGGACGTAAACGGCTGGCCTACGCGTTGGCCCATTGCCTTGTTAAGGTTTGGTTAATGGTCTTACCCCCTGGAAAAGGCAAGATCCAGATTCAAACCACCGCGGTCTTGAATTCACTGGTGGTGTGGAAGGTGATCTCCGGATTGTTGCGTTTTTCCAACTCCAACATATACTGGCTGGGTGCCATGAACACTGGGTTCTCATCCTTGTCCTGAACGATCTGGAGGGCCTTCACGCGGATGAATTGGTCCAACGCCGCTTCGTCCGTGCTTGTCATCCAACAGGCTTTGTATGCTGGAATTTGTTGGAACGCACACTTGGCCCCGTACTCATGTTCCAAGCGGTAGCTGATCACTTCGAATTGCAATTCGCCCACGCAACCCACGATCTTCTTGTTGCCCGGCTGTTGCGTGAAGAGCTGTGCCACGCCTTCATCCGTAAGCTGACGAATACCCTTGTCCAACTGTTTGGTCTTCATGGGATCCATGTTCACCAGCTCGCGGAACAGTTCCGGACTGAATGCCGGAATTCCCCGGAACTGGAAATCGGCACCTTCGGTAAGGGTATCACCGATCTTGAAACTACCTGTATCGAACAGACCGATCACATCACCAGGCCAAGCTTCATCCACAATGCTCTTGGCCGCAGCGAGGAAGGCGGTGGGCGTGGCAAAGCGGAGGTTCTTGTTCAGCCTTACATGGTGGTAGTACGTGTTTCGTTCGAACTTGCCGGAACAGATCCGTAGGAAAGCGATCCGGTCCCGGTGGTTCGGGTCCAAGTTGGCGTGTATCTTGAATATGAAACCGCTGAACTTCGGATCATTCGGAGCTACTTCACCTTGGTCAGTTTGGCGAGGTTGAGGGCTGGGGGCGATGGCCACGAAAGCATCGAGCACCTCCTTGACACCGAAGTTATTGAAGGCACTTCCGAAGAAGACCGGTGCGATCCGCCCTTCGGCATACGCTTCCAGGCTCAACGGATCATAGACACCCTCGATCAGGTCAATTTCCGCCCTTAACTGATCTGCGGGGTCCTTGCCAATGCTGGCATCGAGACGTGTATCGGCGAGGTCCTCGATCCGATCACTATGTTGCTCCACTTTGCTCTTTCCAGGATCGAACAACCGCAACCCCTTACTGAATAGGTCATAGACCCCTTGAAAGGTGCGACCGATACCGATAGGCCAACTCATTGGACGAACCTTGATGTCCAGCTTACTTTCCAATTCATCAAGCAGATCGAATGGGTCTCGACCTTCCAGATCCATCTTGTTGATGAAAACGATCACGGGTGTATTTCGCATGCGACACACTTCCATCAAGCGTTCGGTCTGCGCTTCAACACCTTTCACACAATCGATAACCAAAACCACACTGTCAACAGCAGTAAGCGTCCGGTAGGTATCCTCGGCAAAATCCCGGTGACCTGGCGTATCCAACAGGTTGATCAATTTTCCCCCATAGTCGAAGGTCATAACGGACGTGCTTACGGATATCCCGCGTTGCCGTTCGATGTCCATGAAATCACTGGTGGCACCCCTCCGGATCTTGTTGCTCTTTACTGCCCCCGCAGTTTGAATGGCCCCGCCATAGAGCAGGAATTTCTCGGTCAACGTGGTCTTGCCGGCATCGGGGTGACTGATGATGGCAAAGGTGCGCCGGTGGTCAATTTCGTTTTGGAGTGACATGGATATCCGTCCGTGAAAGTGCAATGGTGGTAACCGGAAAGGGGCCGCAAAAGTAGCCTTCCTGTAAAAGCCGGGAACGATTGAGCATGTACTACCTAGTTTTGGGACCAAATTGAACGACGGAACAATGAGGCAATTTCTTTGGATCTCCATTTTGGCTGGTACAACGGCCCTGGCACAAAACCCGGTTACCGTGGGTCTGGAACCATTCACTCTCGGTCTAGCAAATCCCGTTGCAATCGCCAATGCCGGTGATGAACGCTTGTTCGTGGTGGAACAGGCAGGGTATATCAAGATCTTGGATGCGGATGGAGTGGTATCCGCAGCACCATTTTTGGATATCCATACTCGCGTTAATAGTGGAGGTGAGCAAGGTTTGTTGGGCTTGGCCTTCGACCCGAATTATGCCGAGAGTGGGTTCTTTTATGTCTATTACATCTTTGGCGGCGGCAATGGGTCATCCCGTATATCACGGTTCAGCGTTACGGCCAACCCGGATTCTGCAGCCGAAGCAAGCGAGCAGGTGATCTACTCGTGGCCACAACCGTACAGTAACCACAACGGTGGTGATATCCACTTCGGCCCGGACGGGTACTTGTATATCGGTTTAGGCGACGGTGGGAGCGGAGGAGACCCGGAAGGTTACGCCCAGAATATGTCCGACCCATTGGGTGATATGATCCGTATTGATGTGAGTGACCCGGATACGACCTACACCATTCCACCTACCAACCCGTTCGCCGGTCTGGTGGGCGATACACTTCCGGAGATCTGGGCCTCGGGCCTTCGCAATCCGTTCCGTTGGGGCTTCGATGCATTGACCGGTGACCTATGGATCGGGGACGTAGGCCAAAATGCGTTTGAGGAAGTCGATTTCTGGCCTGCTGGTGCTTTATACAATAGCCATCCGAACTTCGGTTGGAACTGTTATGAAGGATTTGGCGCCTATTCTTCGCCTAGTGCCGGTTGTGCGAACCTTACCAACTATGTTCCACCGGTTTCTGAACATGCGCAGGGCGCTTTTGGTTGGTATTCCGTGATCGGTGGTCGTGTTTACAGAGGCACGGAATTTCCACGCTTGGCAGGCCGATACCTCTACACGGACTATGTCGGTGGTGAGTTCTACAGCTTGTTGCCGGATGGGGTCGGCGGTTTTGTTCGCGAGGAAGTACGGAACGTCGGCACACAGGGTCTGGCTTGTTTCGGTGAGAACAATGATGGCGAATTGTTCGTGGGGAACGTCGAAACCGGTACCATTTTTCATCTGGTGGACGCTTGTCCCATGCCGGCTCCAATTATCCTCTTTGAAGGTGGAACGCTCCAAAGTTCACTTGCCGATGGATATGCTTGGTTCCTCAATGGCAGTGTGGTCCCTGGAGCAACTTCCCAGAGCTACCAGCCTGAAGAGAATGGTAGTTACACCGTACGTGCCACTTTTGGGAATTGCCAGTTGTTCTCTGAACCATTGGTGGTGATCACGGTGGGGATCGCTGTTGAAGAAATACCCCAGTTCGAGATGCGCCCTGTACCGGCCAAGGACGAATTGGTGCTTTCACAGTTGCCAAATGGAACTGAACTGGTGCGCATAACAGATATGACAGGTCGCTTGGTGCTGGAAGTATCAGCAATGAATGCCAAGGAACGTCTTGTCCTGAGGGTCTCTGAATTGCGCAACGGAAGCTATGTGGTCAGCCTGCTAGGGCGTGATGGCCGATCGATCCAGGACGCCATGTTGAGCGTTGCGCATTGATCAAAGCTCAATTCATTGAAGAGGGCTGTCCGTATCGGGCAGTCCTCTTTGTTTGTGGTTGTAAGCTACCGCCGTTATTCCGGGCTTATACCATTTGGACATTCAGATCCATCCGATCTATTCGCTCTTTTTGTCCGATCCATCCCCGAAAAAGTAGTTCCGTAGCTATGGCTATGCAACGACTTTTTCGAGGCGTCTTGATCAAAAATAGCGTCGCATCTTTGGATGCCTTTGAATGTCCAAATGGTATTACGGAGGCTTTGCGAACAACGCCTCCATGATCGTCTCTCTGGAGGAAGGGAGGCATTGGGACCCAAGACCCGAAGTCTCATCCATGTCCCACGAAAGGAATTGGGGAGACTTCGTGCACAACTCGCATACACGAACAGGCATGATCCGGTGCCATCGCGCTCTAAAGCGGGACTGCGATCGCCGCTTCCGGAGTGACGTGGGTGGGCCGCGCGTTACGATGGCAAATACCAGAAAGGGTTTCACCAAAGAGAAAACCCCTCCACCAACCGCGATCGTGCGGTGGTGGAAGGGTTTTCAACACGTATTACCCGCTTACTGGACTACAAGGCGTTCAGTATATCGGTTGGTTCCTTCCGTTACTTGGACAAGGTAGATCCCCTTGGCCAATTCGCCGTTGAGGGGAAGCACTGTGTTCAACATGCCCTCGTTCACTGGAATGGTGCGCATAATTGCACGCTTTCCTGTAAGGTCGAACAACTCCACCGCTATAGTCCTTGTTGTTGCGGCCACATTGCTCAAGGATAGGAACAATTGATCGCCACGGTTCGGGTTCGGATAGAGGGTTAAGGTTGAGCCACCTGCACCTTGCATGTTGGAAGTACCACTTTGCACATTCACGCTACTGATCGTAACAGAACAGGTCTTTCCCCAAGCTGTTACCGGATCCGGATCACAAGCAGGGTTGGCTCCATCAACACACCATGTAGCCCCTTGATCCTTGCTTACTCGAACTTCAACCTCATAGGTCTTTGTGGCCTCCAACGCAGGTGCATTGGTCCAGTTCAAGTAGAGCGTTGGGCTGGTCTGTGGAGGACGTACCAAACAGAATTGTTCTCCCGGTATGCGGAAACGGAACTGGAAGCGGACCCCACTGCCACCAGCCAAAGGCGCAGGCTGGAATTGTGGCGGAAGGGCTACGAGCTTGTTCGCTGAGGTATTGGTACCGCCGAAGCTCCGGGTCACACCACAGCTGTAGTCGCTTGTATTCGCTGGGTCATCCTGCAATTTGACGAATGGACAGGCTGCTCGCGCGGCATCCATTTTCATGCGGCATGCAGGCCCGAAAGCTCCGTTCACACCGTTCACCCGACCACGTACCCGAACGTTCAACAAGGTGTTCTGCGGGATCAATGGGGTCAACCCGGAGTTGTACCACCCGTTGATCTTCATGTGGCACGCACGCGTAGCATTAGCCGGTGACTTACCGTCGCTCACATTATGGCTCCGGAAACGGCGATAGCTGTATGTGCCATTGGGGTCGAAGATCCAGAATTCGTACCCGCTGTTGGCATCCTGAACATTGTTCGCACCGTTTGGGATCCATTCAGCACTAACGGCAGCATTGGCATGGGTAACTAGGTATTTGTAATTCACCCAATCCATCTTGTCGCAGCTGCTCCAGATGAGTTCATCATCGCTGATGGGCACACAGAAGTCCTCGCTGCCTGAGACCGAGCTTTCGAAGATGGCCGGGAAGTTGCCGGTGTTGTCGATGATCCTGCGACCATTTGCGCCGATCTCCCGCAATTGGTAACCGCCACCTGCGATCCCGTCACCAGCGCTATCGAACACGCTCAAGCGATAGCAACCCACACCTAGGCAGCATGGCTCCACGATAGGTGAACCGGAAGGGTCGTTCAAATACGTGCCCGGCGCAACACCGCAGATAACCGAGGCATCCGTTGGTGTTGTGATCTCCCAGCCGATCTGTGAACCTTCGGTACCGGGGTCTATCTGGAGCAAAAGGTCCTCAGTGCATGGTCCGCCAGAACACACGCAGAATGCATCATAGACATCGTTGAAGGTGTTCGGGTTGAAGTCAAAGCACGGCGTGCCGGGCAGTGCAGGACCGCCGGGGGTACCCAAACAATCGATGATCTGTCCAACGCACGAACAGTTCGGTTGGTAGGTGTCGTTCACCGTATTCGGATCCAAGTCATCGCAAGGAGCGCCAGGTACATCCGGTCCACCGGGCACACCGTTGCAATCATTGGCAATGCCGGCACATGAGCAATCCAGTTGAACGATGTCGTTGCTTGTGTTCGCATTCAGGTCATCACAAGCGGAGAAAGGTTCGGGACCACCGGGGCATTGATCGATGCAGTCCGGTGTACCATCGCTATCGGCATCATCGAAGGTGTTAGCTGTGCCAGGGCTGCTACAAGCAAGGACAAAATCAACACTGTTATCATTCGTGTCCACGCCGTCAGGAATGCGGCTAAGGCCTACGCCGATCTCATCACCGGGATCAGTGCCCGCACCGGTTCCTTCGGTGGTGCTCATGTCACCTTCATAGCTCATCTGATCGATCACCAAGTCACCTGATGTGGTCAGCAGCACACCATCAGGAGCTCCGTTCTGCATTGTATTGCTGGCCCAACCGACTTGGTCCAAATTGGCAACGCCGCTGTTACCCACTACATAATAGTCGCCCGCAGCGAGCATCACGTTGTTCAGGACCACCGTCACGTATGGCGAACCAGTGGAACCGTTCACCAGGATCAGCTTCATTCCGTTCAGGTCCACTGAAGAAGCTCCCGTGTTCTTGATCTCCACAAATTCGTCCACGTCAGTGCCGGTTTCATCGTAGTTGATCTCATTGATAACCAAGGTCGGTGGTGGTTCGCAAACGGGCGAAGAACCGCTGACCACCAATGTTTCGCAGGGAACATCAAATCCAATGTTGTATCCGGTCCCTTCAGTGATCCCGCTTACAGTGATCGTACCGTTCCCTACGATGGCGGGATCATCACCGCCAACCGTTCCAGAACCACTGTTGTTGATCACGGAAGTGCCGGATTGCATACCGGTGTAGTTGATGGTTACGGTATAGGTATCGCTTCCAGCACCTGCGGTGAAACTATCGCAAGCAACGCTAGGCGAACCCAAACTGAGAGCACATGCGACGGCCCCGGTGTCAAAGCTGAAATTGTCGATCATGATACGCTCCGTGGCTCCGGTGGAGAACACACGAACGATCAAGTTGCCCGGTGCCAATTGGGTAGGAGAGGGGATCGCATAGTTGAAGGTCTTCCATGCCGATGACTCATCCAAATATGCATTGTTGATGGTAAGGATAGCTGCGGAGAAATTAGTTCCACCATTCGTGCTATAACTCACATCGAAGGCAGGACTCGGAACGCCATCCCAACGGCGAACGTCAAAACCGAACTGTGTCAATGTTGCAGTGCCATTGTATGTTGCACGCCAGTCGACCCCGGCTACGTTCTGCATCCGCCAGCTGTACACATCCAATGCACCGGGTATCAAATCTTGCAAAGCAGTTCCATTGCGCAGTGCTCCGCCACCCGTAAAGCCCCATCCACTTTCCACATAAGTGTGATCGGTGGCGTAGGACGTGAGAGCAACGGCACCAGCCGTCCAATTCGTGGCTTCATCGAAGTTGATAATGGTAAGGGTAGGGACCGGTTCGCAATTGGGTGCGGCACCTGAAACGGTCAAGGTCTCACAGGGCACGTCAAATGCTATTGAATACGCATCCGTTTCGCTGATCCCACTGATCACGATCGTTCCATTGGCAACAAGCGCAGGATCATCGCCACCAACTGTTCCGGAACCGCTGTTGTTGATGACAGAGGTACCTGCTTCCAAGCCGGTATAAGAGATGCTCAGGTCATAGGTATCTGTAGGTCCGGCAGTAATGGAGTTGCAGATGGCCGATTCTGGATCGAGCGTCAAAGCGCAAGCTGGCGGATCACAGCTCGGCGCTGAACCGCTTACGGTAAGCGCATTGCATGGCGTGCTGAAGGTGACGTTGTAATTATCCGCCTCGCTGATCCCGCTGATCACGATCGTTCCATTCGGGGTAACAGCCGGGTCATCACCACCAATGGTGCCTGAGCCGCTGTTGTTCACGACTGAGGTGCCGACCTCAATGCCGTTGTAGGGAATACTCAGATCATACGTGTCGGTATTACCGGCGGTGAACGTTATGCAATTGGTGCTCTCAGCGCTCAAAGTGATCGCACATGCAGGCAAGGTACACCCGCTAAAAGTGCTTCCATCCACCAACGTGCCCGGAGAGAACAAGGCGCTGGCCGCGGCAGGGATCGTGCTATGGTCCACGTAGCTCGCTCCGATGATCTCGGGATCCAGATTGATCGATTGGTTATTCCCGGCAGCCCCATAGGTTACCGTAAACACAACTTGGTCCAAAGGGTCTTTTAGGATGATGTCATCGCCAGCATTGTTCAATCCAACGGTACCACCTGTGGCAACTTGCACCACGGCACCACCAAACACTCCTGTTGGAGTTCCGCCGCCGAAGATCACGATGCCGCATCCTGCGGGAACAACCGTGCCGTTCGGGAACACATGTCGAACTCCAAAACTATCGCTCAAGCTCCAACCCGAAATATCCTCGTCAACCCCTCCTGTATTCACCATTTCCACGAATTCGTCATCACTCGTGTTCACGGCCCCATCTCCGTTCGCATCGCCCAGAGTTGCATCCGGGTCCGCGTGGATCTCATTTACAACTAAGGCGGTGGTAGTTACGGGCTCACAGATCGGCGCACTTCCAGAGACAACGAACGCATCGCAGGGTGCGGTGAATGTGACATTGTACCCATCCGCTTCATCGATCCCGGTGATCACGACAGTGCCGTTCGGAACGGTCGCAGGGTCATCTCCACCG
This sequence comes from Flavobacteriales bacterium, assembly GCA_016717305.1. Taxonomy (GTDB): domain Bacteria; phylum Bacteroidota; class Bacteroidia; order Flavobacteriales_F; family PHOS-HE28; genus PHOS-HE28. Next base: position 105,894 of record JADKFY010000007.1, on the reverse strand, counting down.
ATCGTGCCAGAAGCACCATTGTTCACGACCGTCGTTCCTGCGTCAGTTCCGGTATAGGGTATGGAAAGATCATAGGTATCACCAGGACCCACGGTAACGGTATTACAATCTGCGAATTCCGGATCCAAGCTTATTCCACATGCAGCACCACCGAAGGTCTGTCCATTATTGAACGCATCATAGGTACTGGTCGCTTGAGCAACCCACGTGAAATCAGTGTACACAGTGCCGGTCCCTGTCAATTGCAGGGATTGGCCTTCGATGTTCCCGGGTTCGGAAACGCCGATATCCACACTCGTCATTCCGTTGGCTATACCATTGGTCGCGGTGAACGAACCTTCATAGCTCAATAATTGGACGACAACATTACTGGGGTTGACCAATGCAAGTCCATCTGGTGCACCGTTCTGTAATCCCGAAATAGGGACGAACACTACTCCAAATCCGGAACCAAGGAGATCAGGGATCGTGGCGGTCGGTGCGCCACTAGGGGTATAAGCTTGACCATTCGAACCATTATACGGAATGATCGTCCATCCTGTGAGGTTGGTTCCGGCAGGTCCGGCTATCTCAACGCCTTCTCCTGAGTCCGTGCTCGCATCATCATAATGGATCTCGTTGATGAATACGGTCTGTGCTGATCCGAAGGTTGCCAGAAGTATGGTAAGTGTGGCAAGTGCCGTTCGAAATTGATTCGTCCAAGTAGGGTCTTTCATAGTAGGGAGGTTTTGGTTAATGATCATGCTGCAAAGGGACCACGCGAATGTTGATCAGAGGTTACGTTAAGAAAGTGTTTCTGGGATCGAACCTCGCGTTCAGGATTGGATCCCATAAACTTACGCCAAAATAGATAAATCATGTTCAGGATCATTTCAAGTGCTGCCTTGGCCATTGCAACCCATGGCGCAATTGCACAAACGGTGTTGTTCCAAGAGAGCTTTGAAAGCGGGACGAATTTCTTCACGCTGAATACCACGGATGTTGGCTCCACGAGCGGTGGTGCAAACACATGGTTGGTCAACGATGTGTATGTAGGGGGAGATGGCCTCGCTGACTGCATCGGTTTGGAATTGCCCTTCACGATACCTTCTACTGCAGGTCAACCAGGTGGGATCGATACGCCGAATGGCAACTATATGCACACTGCCAGTTCAGAGGCGGCTGCCGATGGAGTGCTCTGTTGCTCCTTCGGTGCTGCCGATGGGTTCTGCACGGATGCTGGGAACCATTTCGCCGCCATGTCGAATGACATAAGCACGATCGGGTCCACCGGTGTGGCATTGGAGTTCTGGTGGCTTTGCCAAGGCGGAACCGCGAACTACGGCGAGGTTTACTACAGTTTAGATGGGGGCTTGGCTTGGACGTTGATCACACTGCCCGTTTCACAATACAAGAACCAGAGCAGTTGGGTGCAACAGAGCATCACGTTGCCTGCGTTCAGTGGAGCGGCCACATTGCGTTTCGGATTCCGTTTCGTGAATGGCGTTGGGCTGATCGCTGCAGATCCCGGTTTCGGTATCGACGACATAAAGGTCATTGGAGGTGTTGATACAGAGCCTCCAACATTGGCGACAGGTGCGCTCGTTGCATCGGAGTTTTGCGTTGGTGGCAACTTTGTGGTTCCATATACCGCTGCAGGTTCCTTCTCCGCAGGAAACACCTTCACTGCACAATTGTCCGATGCTACCGGAGCGTTCGGCAGTCCTTTGATCATAGGATCCGTTGTAGCTGCGGCTTCGGGTACGATCAATTGTTCATTGCCCGGTGGGCTTACCCCGGGAACAGGTTACCGCGTGCGGGTTGTAAGTGATCTGCCGGTTTTGATCGGTGAACCGAACGCCGTGGACCTTTCTATTGCTATCCCGCCGTCCGCCGGTAACGATGCCTCCATACAAGTGTGTTCTGGTCAGTCACCGATCAACCTGTTCCTCGAATTGGGCGGTACACCGGAGAGCTGTGGATCCTGGACCACGCCGGAACAGATCGCTTTCAGTGGCATCTTCGATCCCGACACCGACACCCAAGGCATCTACACATACACCACCAACTGCCTAGGAGCTTGTCCGCAGGACCAAGCCAATGTGCTGGTGAGTATTCTCCAATCCGCCTCTGCAGGGAACGATGTGCAAGCGGACCTCTGCGCCAATGCTCCACCTTCGGTCCTTAGCACATATGTGGATGAAGGAGCTACAACAGGTCAATTCTTCTATCAGGGTCAACCTTTTCCGTTGCCGAACTTCGCCGTTCCCGGTAATTATGCGCTGGAATATGTGGTAACAGGTGGGGCGGGCTGCCCGAATGACACGGCGGACTTCATGTTCACGGTGATCGCCCCGCCAGATGCAGGAACAAGCCTTACCTATACGGTTTGCATAAATGCACCGCCGTTGGTAATGTCCACGTTGTTGGGGAACCCGGGATCTGGTGGTACATGGAGTGGCCCTTCTGGAACCCCATTCAGCGGCACGCTGGACCCCGCTAGCGGCCTTGATGGACTGTATACCTACACGGTAACCGGTATTGCGCCTTGTGCCGATGATCAAGCATTCGTCGCCTTGGTCATTGATCCGTGCACCGGCATTTCGGAATTGGCCCAACAAGGCCCGTCATTGGTTTGGCGCGGTCAGATAGGGACGGTCCACAGTTTGATCTCGGGATCGGAATTGATCGTAAGGAGCGTTCAAGTCATGGATGCAGCGGGACGTGTGGTGCAGCATACTGTCAACCTCACTCAAAATGGATCTGTGGCGATCGACCTCCATGATGCGGCCAGTGGGGTCTACACGATGCTTCTTGGCACCTCTAAGGGTCTTGGGACCGTACGTGTTCATCATGCACTATTTTGAGGGTGATCCCAAACTGATCGATCGAATGTTGATGGATCGTGGATAACATGGAACCTAAATAATTGCGTTCTATTGGTCGCGTAGATACTTTCGATCAGTCGAATGTTCTTTTTCATAGCTCTACGGGGCGAAGTGCTTCGGTTTTGGAGAGTTTGGATCTGGTGTTTCGTAATTGCTCCACCAACCTGGTAAGAGGTTTGGATCCAAAGATGGCCTGTGGAACATAAGGGCCAGTACCGAACCAGCATGAACGATGCGTCCAACTTTACGAGGGTTTGGTGCACGTAACGGAAAATGGACAACGACGGTCGAATTGGATGATCTGATCCCATTCGCACAGGAGCGGGGATCGCCTTAACGGTGGTCCCCGCTTCGCGTTCCGGCTCGAACTTCCAGAACGATATCCGACCAATTATCATTGCGAGCCACTCCGCAAGATCAGTGAACTATTGCTCTTCCGATCAAGCTGCAACAGGAGCGGAAACAGCGAGGATGAGGGTGGTCAAACAATGCATCCCGAACCCTGCTCGACCACGATCGATCGTGCATAAGTGCGATCCGATAGCTGCTTTCAACGGAGATGTAGCCGGATACTTTTGGACAAACCGATCCGGAGCGCATGAAGAAGAAGGAACGCAAGATCTTCGTACTGGACACATCCGTGATCCTTTACGACCATTCGGCCATCGACAGTTTCGAAGAGCATGATGTGGCCATCCCCATACAGGTCCTAGAGGAATTGGACACGTTCAAAAAAGGGAACGACACCATCAACTTCGAGGCGCGCGAATTCATACGCCACCTCGACGATATCGCCAAGAGCGATGTGCTTTCGGAATGGCAACCTCTGAACGGATCGAGCCACGGGAAATTCAAGGTAGTGGCAAAGCACGACTTGAATGGGGTGGATGCCACCAAGGTGTTCCAGGATGGCAAGAACGACCATCAGATCCTCAATGCCACACTTACCATCCAGCGACAGAACAAGGACCGTAAAGTGATCCTTGTTACGAAAGATATCGCCCTGCGATTGAAGGCCAAAAGCCTGAACATCATTTCGGAGGATTACTTGACCGGCAAGGTGCGCGACGTTTATGATAAGCTGTTCACCGGCCGCACCGTCCATGACGATTTCAGCGAGGAAGCGATCGATGCGCTCTTTGCTCATGGTAAGGCCACCCCGGAGGAATTGGGCATTGAAACGCCGAAGGGTAATCAGTTCTTCATCCTGAAGCACAAGAAGAAGAGCATACTCGCCAAATTCGATCCGCGCAACGGCACCGTGGACCGAGTGGAGAAACACAGTGTCTTTGGGATCGGTCCGAAGAACGCGGAACAGGCGTTGGCAATGAGCGCGTTGATGGATCCGGAGATCAAGCTCGTTACCCTTCAGGGTGCGGCAGGAACGGGTAAAACACTTCTCGCTTTGGCGTGTGCTTTGGAGCAACGACGCGATTACCGGCAGATCTATGTAACCCGTCCGGTGGTGCCATTGAGCAACAAGGACATCGGTTACCTGCCGGGCGACATCCAAAGCAAGATGGACCCTTACATGCAGCCGTTGTGGGACAATTTGAAACTGATCAAGGGCCAGTTCGAAAAGCACGATAGTACCCCGAAGCGGATCGATGAGATGTTGGAGAACGAGAAGATCTCCATTGCACCTTTAGCCTACATCCGCGGTAGGAGCTTGAGCAACATCTTCTTCATCGTCGATGAAGCGCAGAACCTGACCCCATTGGAGATCAAGACCGTGATCAGCCGCGCGGGTGAAGGCACCAAGATCGTCTTCACCGGAGACATACACCAGATCGACACGCCTTACTTGGATACCGAGAGCAACGGTCTCAGTTACTTGATCGACAAGGCCAAGGGTGATCCGTTGTTCGCACATATCACCTTGGAAAAAGGGGAACGCAGTGCACTTGCCAACCTTGCGAACGATCTATTGTAGGGGCGGAAGGGAACATTTTTGGTCCTAGGCTTTCGGGTGAGAGATAGGCGACTTCTTTGATCACTTGGGTCCTGGAAGGGGTCGAATACTGATCTCATATTTATGTGGCGCAGTTGCGTGTTACTCCTTGAGGCCAGCACAGGAGCAGCTTAATGACGAGGATCCTGGCATCGTACTAACGTGCGGGACTTACCATTGTTCTCCATCAATGAAGGTTCAACGAACGGATCGCACGCACCAATTCATCCGCAGATTCTTCATGCACGAAGTGCCCGACTTCGGGTATGATCTGCACCCTTGCGTTCGGCAGGGCACGCTTCCAACGCTCCAACATGTCTGGTGGGAAGAAGCGGTCCTTCAAGCCCCAGCAGAGCGCGGTCGGTATATCACGTAAGCGATCCACCTGTGACCATTGTGTATTCCAGAATTGACCGGCGATACGGATCTCTTTGAGCAATGCAAATGTCGAGATCCGTGCAACTGCGTCCGGTAAGGCATTCTTGAAGTGTGCATGGATCGCTTTGGTCAATTTCTTCCTATCGCCATAGCCGCTCGGCATCATCACATTCACGCTGAAGCCCAAATGCAGATATAGGAAACGACCGAAGGCGGAGTTCATCATCACTGCCGGTCGGTAGAAGCGTTTGTCCGGCATCAGGTCCCATAGCCAAGTGTTGTAGAGCACGATGCCCTTCACGTTCTCAGCATGATCGAGTGCGTGTGCCAGACCGATGCCGCCTCCGAAGTCGGTGACGATCAGTATGATGTTCTTCAGCTCTAAATGATCGACGAAGTCCTGCAGTCGATGGGCGTGTGCCTCGACGGAGAGATCCGCATGCTTCGGTTTATCACTGAGCCCGAAGCCCAGGTGGTCCAACGCAATACACCGATGGGTGGGACCCAATTGCTTGATCAGTTTGCGGAATCCGAAACTCCAATCGGGCGTGCCATGGACGAAAAGGGCAATAGGACCCGCGCCTTCATCCACGTAGTGCAGATCGCCGTGCGAATGGCTGAATGTGCGGCTGGTGAACGGGAACTCAGATCGGTCCAGCCAAGTCGGTTGCGTTATCATGGTGTTGGTCTTGGTGGTACGAAGAAGTTCTTCGCAAAGGTCCGAGCGGTCTGTTGCCGTAGCACTTGATCCAGATCAAGAACGATCAGCAAGGTTGGAATTGGCCACAGAACGGGAAGGGAAAAGGAGCCTCAACTCATGTCGTGCGCAACCACGTTGCCGCTTCCGGCCCTTCATTACAGATCAGATCGATCACGCTCAGTCGCGGAACAAAGTCATGTCGGTTGTCAAAGACCTGTGGGTATGGACCAACTGCCGCGATCTCAGGTGGAAGTGGTTTCTTGGGGTGAAAGGTGGTGCGCAGGTCAAGATGCTGTTCTGATGGCTCAACATATTCTTCCACAACGACCACCTCGGTCTTCAACCCCAGCCATTTCATGCCCAAGTGCATCGTTGCAACGTCAAGGTCCACCAAGCGGTCAAATTTCTTCATCACCACGGCCTCGGTCTCATCTATGTAATGGATGAACCATGGCGTATTCCCATAGGCGCTGCGGATCGCATGCAGGTGTTGCTGCGGCCATGTTTCCGCATAGCTGAGGCCCACGCTGTGCACGGGCATCTTCTCTCCACTTCGACGGATGATGGGCACCACCAGATCTTGCACACCGTTGGGGCCAACGATGCGGGTGCGCGTGCGGTAGGTCTGCCGCTCGTAGTGCTCGCCGAGGTCGATGATCACCTTGGGGCATTGCGCGAGTATTCTGTAATGCTCCACGGAACCAAAATAGAAAGGGGAGAGGATCGGTGTGTTCATACTAGACGAAGGCGTGAGCCCCAGTACCGTTCCTCCAGCCAGATCTTGAACAAGGGGTCGATCCATTCGGTGTGCGGCCCAACGAAATCAAGGATCTCCTTGGTCTCCAGCGCGGAGGTCACGCGCCTCACGTTGGCGCTTGATCCCAGATCGTAGCGACGTAGGTTCTCTTTGGATGTGAACTGTTCAACCCCGTTCAGTAGGGCGCGCAGGTAATTCAATTGCGGTGTGGTGATGTCGTCCACCATGCGATGGTACAGGGCATCGTGCTGGTCCAGCAGGTCTTGCAGAGCGATGTCCACGATCGCTTGGGTGCAGGTGCGTCCATTGGTGCGTAGCCATGCCCCGTGGCCCAACATCTGTACGTGGTAGCTGTGGTCCTGCATGCGCTCGGCCATGCGGTCGCAGGTTTCCGTGGCAATGGTCTTCTTTACGCTGGCGAAGCGCTCTTTGATGAAAGGAACCCAGTCTTCCCGCTTGATCTTGTCCAGGAACATCATGTCGCCGAAACGGTAAAAGGGCATGCTCTGTTTGTTGAACAGGTCCATCATCATGTGGCGCTTGCTGCCATAGATCACATGGCACACGGCCTGTTGGTGCTGCCACGAGGCGCGAAGCATTTTCTGAAAGCCCTTGGGGTCCGGCAGTTGCGCGATGTTCTGGAATTCATCAATGCAGAGCACCAACCGCACCTTCTTCGCTTTGGCCATGCGCTCGGGCAGGTCCAAAAGGTCGGGCATGCTGCGTCGCCCATCGGGCAAGTCGAATTTCAGGCTGAACTCGCTTTGCGGGTCGGCACCGAACGAGATCTGCGGCACAACACCGCTCAGGAATTCCTTTACATCGGTCATGCGTTGGACCATGGTCTTGCCCAACGCTTTGATCACCGCCTCGGTGGTGCGTTCCAGGAATTCCTGCTCGGTGCGCACGTGGAAGAGGTCCACAAAGGCGAAGCGCACATCCTTGTCCCGCGCCATGTCCAGCTCAACTTGTTTGATCAACGACGATTTGCCCCAACGGCGCGGACTGATCAGGATGCTGTTGATGCCCGATCGGAAGTTCGTGCGTAGGTGTTTGCGGACCCATTCGCGATCCACAAAGCGTTCGCCCGATACGAGCGTGCCAATGCGGAAGGGGGACTTTTCCTCGTCCATGTGTTTTGATCTCCAGTTGCTGGAACAAATATAACAGTATTGTTAGTAACAAATGTGTTACTCACATCTTTGTTATATCAAAAAGACGAACATTCATAACTGTTACAGCGCATTTCGCAGATCCGTATTGGAGTATTTACCTTGGTCCCGAAAACCCATTTCCATGCGCATCATTTACTCGGTCTTTCTACTTTCCTTGCTCGTTGCCTGCTCAGATGCGCCCACCCAAGAGGGTGCCGATCACGATAGTGCGATGCCTGAAGCCTTGATGCCCGTAACATGGACCGGCTACTTCGAAGGGACCCTGCCCTGTGCCGACTGCCCGGGCATTCGCATGGCGCTATGGGTGCGCGACGATAGCACCTATGTGAAGCAGGCCGTGTACATGGACCGCGACAGTTTGCCCTTCGGCACCATCGGTCGTTGGCATGTGCAAGGCGATCGCTTGGTGCTGCGTGACGATGCAGGATCCGAGCAGGGTTTCGCCAGCACGGAAGGAGGGTTGAAAGCCTTGCCGGTCAACGGCGGGTCTATGGACGCTTCCGCACCCAATGTGTTGAAGCAGGGCACAGGCACGCTGTTGGACCGCCACATGCGCCTTTTCGGGGAGTACAGATACGCGAACGAAAGCCACAGTTTAATGCCCTGCGCTCTGGGCACATCGATCCCCTTGGGCATGCAGCAAGCCGGACTGGAAATGGCGATGTGGTATTCCGAAGGTGATCACAGTTCCGCAAAGCCCTTGCTGGTGGAGATACAAGCGCATCTGGGCCTTGGCCCGGCCATGGAAGGAGATGGACAGGAAGAATACCTGTTCGTGGACAAAGTCTTGCGCAAATTGGATTCCGCGGCCTGCCCTGCGCGCGCTACTTCTCCCCTTTGAAACCGTAGACGAGTTGGTGCGGTAGGTCGTGCGGGAACTTCTCCATGCCGGGGAAGCCTAGCTTGATGTGCGCATCGTCCTTGGGGATGCTCGCCGTGCGGAAAATGTAGTCCCAGAGGCTCAGTGAAATGCCATAATTCAAGCCGCGGCGGCGTCCTTCCGGCAAGTTGTACACATGGTGCCAGAGATGCATCACCGGGTTGTTGAAGATGTATTTCAGCGGCCCGTACGTGATGTGTATGTTGGCGTGGTTCAAGTGCCCGATGGCGATGGCGATGTAGAACACGATGAAGGCTTGCCCCGGGGTGAAGCCGCCGATGAGCATGACAGCGATGTATTTCATAGGCGTGTAGAACACGTTCTCCATCCAGTGGTAGCGCAAGTGCGCGGCGAAACCCATTTGTTCAACACTGTGGTGGACCTTGTGGAAGCGCCAGAGGAGATCATACCGGTGCAACATCACATGGGTGAACCATTGGATGAAGTCCGTTGCGATGAAGAAGATCAGGAGTTGTGCCCAGCCCGGCATGGCGCTCAGGTCCAACAAATGCATCTTTTGGATGGTGGTGCCGAACAGGTCGTTCACAACCATGTTCACCACCTCGCTGAATGCGATGAAGATGATCAGGTTGAAGATGTAGAAGTTGAAGAACATGTAGAAGGCATCCAGCCAGAAATCCTTGCGGATCGCCTTTTGGTCCTTACGCCATGGAAAGGCCAGTTCAAGTCCCCAAACGAACAGGGAGAGAAGGATGAGCCAGTAGAAATAGTTCACATACCACGGATCGGTACGGAAGGTGATCTCGCTCCACACGTAATTGGCGTAGTTGCCGAACGAGTTAAGAAATGCGTCGAGGTAACGGTTCATCGGTTCATTGGTCAAGAGTTATCGAACTGTCTCGCTCTATCGGAAGCTCGTTGTGATAGCTCCATTCGGTCCAAGAGCCATCGTAGTTGCGAACGTTCTTCATACCCAACACTTGAGAGAGGACAAAGGTTGTGTGGGCGGATCGTACACCGGAGTGGCAGTAGGTGATCACGGGGTCATCCTGATGGATACCCAAAGCCTCCAATTGCTGCCGCAGGTGCGCTGGATCCTTCAGGCATTGGGCTTTGTCGAAGTCCACGGCATTGCCCCAATCGAACAAGATGCTGCCCGGTATGCAACCCGCTCGGAAGGCGCCTTCTTTCATTTCCGCTCCGCTATGTTCCATTTCTGATCTCGTGTCCAAAAGAATTCCATGTTGGCCTTTGACATCGTCCAAGGTGGCCACCAAACAGCTGTCGACCTGATCAGGAAAAGTGTAGCCGGATGGGCTCGTCCCGACCCACTCCAGCGCCACCGGGTATTGCTTGGAGCGCCAATGCGGAATTCCGCCGTTCAGCAGCGACACGCTCTTGTGTCCATACACGTTGAGCAACCACCAGACGCGGGCCGCATCGCAGCCACCACGGTCGTCATAGACCACCACGTGGTGTTCAGCCCGAAGTCCCAATGAATCCAGCAACTTTCGAAAGTGTTCCCGCTGGATGGCCATTCCGGAGTACGGCAAGTCGTTCCGCGTATAGGCATTCCTCCAGAGTTGAACAGAACCCGGAATATGGCCTTGCTTGTAGGAGGCGATCGGACGCACGTCCATGATGAAAACCGACGAGCCAGCATCGATCCACCCCTTCAGTTCAGTGGGTTCCACAAGGCCTTGTGCGGTGCCGACTACATCCACAAGTGCATCCTTGGCCTGTTGTTGACAACCCACCAACAGCCAGATGACAGCGAGGATCAAGGCGTCAAGTCGTACCATTCAATGTTGGTCAATCGCGCGCGACGACCCTTCTTTTGAGGTGCATAATTCTTCGCGAGGTAGTCCAGGATCAAGGCTTCGCTATCGCCGAGGTCCCACAGCTTCTGGGTCTTCTGCATCCAGCGGATCATCTTGGTCCATCCTTCACGGTCGGCACGATTCTGGGTTACCAGTTTCGCGGAATGGCAAGCGGTACATGTCCCGCGGACCACCTCCAAGTTGTCGTCCACAATGAAACCGGTCTCCACATGGATCCCGTTCACGATGCCTTCATCAACCGCGATGGGTCCAACATCAGTTGCCGCTTGCTCGGGTGCTGATGCAACAAAGACACGCTGGAACACTTCCGGGAAAACGGTCAAGAAAACGAAAAGCACACCCAAGAGCAGGGTAACGCCCGACAACAAGTTCACATTACGGCCGATCCGCTCCGCCAACAAGCGCAAGTGACCCGGTGATCTATCCTCGTCCAGCTCCGCCATTACTTCACGCGCACCGCGATCCGGTGGCAAGCGTTGTTGAGGTATCCTTTCGCATTCCAACCCGGCACCACCATCGGTTGCGAATGTCCTTCGCTATCCGTGGCCCGCGCCCATACTTCGTAGTAGCCGTTCTTCGGAAAGGTCAATTCGGCGGACCAGCGTTGCCAAGCCAACCGGTTGTGCGGCGGAAGGAGCGAGGCTTTCAACCAGGTCGTCCCGAAGTCGATGGAGACGTGCATTTCCTTCACCGCAAGATCCCCGGCCCATGCATGGCCACGCACGTTCAACTTTTGCCCCGGCACTAATGAAGCACCGGACTTCGGATAGGTGATCAGCGACTTCACCGGCATGCTCTCGATGATGCGTAGCTTTTCCTCGGGCACTTCGGTGCCGGGTTCCACAGGCTCGATGGGCACTTTGTAGCTGTCGCCCGTCATCTTGGGACCATCATGCACCTTATCGCGCACTGCGATCCGTTTCAGCCATTTACCGGAAACACTGGCTGGCCAACCGCCCGCTACCAATCGTAACGGAAAACCGTGCGCTAACGGAATGTCCTTGCCGTTCATGGCGAAGGCGATCAAGGTCTCGTCTTCCAACGCTTTTCCCATGGGTACTCCACGTGAGATCACCACCTTGTCCTGATCACCGCTCAAATGCGTATCGGTGCCGTAGTAGCCGATGTAGACCGCGTTCTTTTTCACGCCAGCTTTCTCCAACAGGTCGCGCAACCGGACACCGGTCCACTCCGCGCACTGCACCGCACCAACGGTCCATTGGTTGCCTTCCGCCGGTGGATCGAATTCGGCCCGGCCATTTCCGCCACATTCCAATACGAGTCGGTAGGTATGGTGCGAAAATTTCGTCTTCAGGTCTTTCAAGGAAAAGCTCACTTTTCGTTCCACGGCCTCGCCATCGATCGTCAAGGTCCATGTGTTCACATCCACGGCCGTGGGGATCAAGCCGTTGTTCCGCAAGAACATGCGGGTTTCCGGTGTCACGTCGTCATCGAGCAAATGCGCAGGTGTTTCAATGTTGAACGGTTTATCGTTGAGTACGATCAAGCCTTTGTCCTTGCCCAGTTTGGCGAGCAGGTCCTCATCACCGCCTTCCAACAAGAGCGCAGGAATAAGCCCGGCAGGCATATCCTTGGCGAACACGACGGACCCTCCCAACACCACGGCCATAGCGCTAAGCCCCGCGTTCCGCAGGAAACCACGTCGGGTTACCGGGTCGCTTTCGCGGCCAAAGACCAACCGGTCCGCCTCGATCGGGTCGGTGGCGTAGAGTCTTTGTAGATCGAATAAAGTCCTAGTCTTCTCCATGCCAGTACAAGAACATCGAAATGTAAAGCAACGGCGATCCGGTCAATTCAACTGTGACTTCTGTTACTGATCAAGTGGATCTTCGTATGCAAGTGCTACTTCCCGATACAGAACCTCCCAAAAATGCTTCCCAACAGATCATCCGAGGTGATCTGCCCTTGACGAGTGTTCCAGAACGATCCAAAGTACAAAAGCAACTAACGCATACAACCCTATTACCGCACTGGCATATAGTCTTCGCTTCGGCTCGTTAATAAATAGGAAGAAGACCATTAATGCGATGAACAAAGGGAAAAGTAGAATTCCCAAAAAGGACCCACCGCTGTGCATGTCCCCGCTGATCCAAAAACCGAACTTAAACGAATTGATCAGGTAGATCAAACCAAGAATGGTCAAGATAATCTCACGAATATCCCTATTCCCCAGCTTGAACCCCATCACTTCCCGATACAGAACCTCCCGAAAATACTACCCAACAGATCATCCGAAGTGATCTGTCCGGTGATCTCACCCAATTGTTGCTGCGCACGACGCAGGTCGATCGCCAACAATTCACCGCTGAGTCCATTGTCGATCGCGACCTTGGCATCTTCCATGGCGCTTCGGGCTTTTGTCAAAGCATCCACGTGGCGGGCGTTGGTCACCACCACATCGCCGGGGCCGTTGAGCATGGATCGAACGTGCTCCAAAAGCACTCGTTTCAGTTGGTCCAATCCCTCTCCGGTACGCGCACTGATGGAGAGCGTTCCGTTGTTTATGGAGGTTCCATTAATGTCGCTCTTGGACATCATTGGAACTACTTCAACCGCATTATTGAGGCGTTCAGACAACATTGTTGCTTCGGTGCGAAGTGCCCCTTCGGACACCATGGACCCATCGCCCAGTAGGATAACTATCGCGGATTCCGAAGCCTTTTTGTAGCTGCGTTCAATGCCCAGTTTCTCCACGATGTCAGTTGTCTTCCTCAACCCTGCTGTATCGATGATCCGGAACAGCACACCCTCAATGCTGAGCATCTCTTCCACGGTGTCCCGCGTAGTGCCGGGCACTTCGCTCACGATCGCGCGATCCTCTTGCAACAAGGCGTTCAGTAACGTGCTCTTGCCACTGTTGGGCGCACCCAGAATGGCCACCGGAATGCCTTGTTTGATCGCGTTGCCGTAGCGGAAGCTGTCGATCAGTTCGGTACACAGGTCCATCAAGTTGTCCAGCAAAGCGGTCAGTTCGATCCGCTGCGCGAACTGCACGTCTTCTTCGGAAAAGTCCAATTCCAGTTCGATCAACGCGGAGAAGTCGATCAACTGTTGGCGAAGCGCTTCGATCCGTTGACCAAAACCCCCACGCAACTGGTGCAGTGCGAGTTTATGTTGGGCAGCGCTCTGGCTTGCGATCAGATCGGCAACGGCTTCGGCTTGGCTCAGGTCCAACTTCTTGTTCAGAAAAGCGCGTTGTGTGAATTCACCCGGTAAGGCCAATCGCGCACCAGCATCGAGCATGGCCTGCAACAAGCGCTGTTGTATGTATGTCGAACCATGTATACTCACTTCCACCACGTCCTCACCAGTGTATGAATTGGGCCCACTGAACAAGGTGACCACGGCCTCATCCACCTGCCCGTCCATGTCGATCACTGGCACATAATACGCGGTCCGCGGTAGTGGTTCCAGTGGTAATGTAGGGGCAACGCGTTCCGCTATGGTGTATGCCTTCATGCCTGAGAGCCGCAATAGAGCAATGGCACCTGTACCGGGCGGGGAGGAAATGGCAGCGATCGTGTCCTGTTCGTACATGAGTGTGAGGTGCGCAAAGATCCGGATCTTTGTTCCGCCCGCAACTGAAGATCCATGAGAAGCAAAGCAAAGATCACCTACGATGAACTGCCATACCCCACGGTCGTGGTCGTGGGGGGCGGTTTCGCGGGCTTGGAGTTGGTACGTGGTCTAGCGAACAAACCCTACAAGGTGATGCTGCTGGACAAGCAGAACCACCACTGTTTTCAGCCTTTGCTCTACCAAGTTGCCACGGCCAGCTTGGGTGCCGACAATATTGCACATCCCTTTCGGCGCACGATCGGGCCCATGCAGAATGTTGCCTATCGCATGGCTGCAGTGGAAAGCGTGGACCCGGAACGCAAGCTGGTACGCACGAACATCGGCGAATTCAGCTACGATATCCTGGTGCTGGCCCTAGGAAGTACAACGAACTTCTTCGGAAATAGGGCTATGGAAACCGAAGCTATGCAACTAAAGACCATCAGTCAGGCACTGGACATCCGTAGTGATCTTCTGCAAGATCTGGAGGCTGCTATATCCAAACAGAATGAAGAGGATCGGAAGCGGTGCTTGAACTTCGTGATCGTTGGCGCCGGCCCTACCGGAGTTGAATTGGCCGGTTCCTTGGCGGAGATCAAGCGCACCGTTGTCCTGCGCGAATACCGCGAGATGCAGAGTGAGATGATGCGGATCGTGCTGATCGACAGCAATGAGCGCGTGCTCAAGAACTTCTCTCAAAAGGCCAGCGACAATGCACAGAAATACTTGGAAGAACTGGGTGTTGAGATCCGACTCGGAGAACGTGTTGTGGGTGGCGACGAAGACCGGATCGAACTGAAGGACGGTTCCACATTGGAAACGAATACCGTGATCTGGGCCGCTGGAGTTAAGGGAGTAACACTACCCGGATTGGAGAACGACTTGAACGATCGTGCCTCACGCTACGAAGTGGACCGTACGAATGCGCTGAAGGGGCATCCGGACATCTTCGTGCTCGGCGATTGTGCGGTCATTTCCTGCGACCCGGAATGGCCACATGGTCATCCGCAGGTTGCGACCGTGGCCATCCAACAGGGTCGATTGTTGGTGCGTAACCTGATCGCCAGGACCAAAGGGAAAGCTGCTGAATTGTTCATCTACAAGGACAAGGGGAGTATGGCGGTGATCGGCCGTCGCAAGGCCGTTGTTGATATCCATGGTCGTAGTTTCGGTGGCACCTTGGCCTGGTTGATGTGGATGTTCGTCCATGTACTCCAACTCGTGGGTTTCCGGAATCGCATGGTGGTATTGTTCAACTGGGCATGGAAATACTTGAGTTGGAAGAACACCATCCGCTTGATCATTCGTCCCTACGTGCGCAGGAATACGGTCGTTTCTCGACCCTTCGCCGCGCATGAATAGCCTGCACCATAAGGCCATTGTCCATTTTTCTGAATTCAATGCTGCACCGTGCGCACAGCGCATAGAACTTTGTGCCTCACATTTCCTCTTGGAATGAAAAGGTCCGCCGATAATAGCAAATGGCCCACGGTAGTTGTTGTAGGTGGCGGATTCGCTGGACTCGAACTGGTGAAGGGACTTGAGAACACCCCGTACAATGTGCTGCTTCTCGACAAGCAGAACCACCATTGCTTCCAACCGTTGCTCTATCAAGTTGCCACGGCGAGCTTGGCCTCGGACAGTATTGCGCATCCTTTCCGCCGGACCGTGGCACCCATGGCGAACGTCTCGTTCCGGATGGCGGAAGTGGAATGCGTTGATCCGGAAAAGAAGGAATTGCGCACAAGCATCGGTATTGTTCAATACGATCTGCTCGTTCTCGCCACGGGCAGTACCACCAATTTCTTCGGTAATAGCGATATGCAGCGGCAGGCTATGCAGCTCAAATCGATCAGCCAAGCATTGGATATCCGGAGTGACATGCTCCAAGAGTTCGAGGCAGCGTTGCCATTGTGGAACGACAATGAGAAACGCAGGCACCTCAACTTTGTGATCGTCGGCGCTGGACCGACGGGCGTGGAGCTGGCCGGGGCTTTGGCGGAGATCAAAAAGACCGTGGTGAAACGCGAGTACACCGAGTTGGACAACGCGCTGATGAGGATCATCCTGATCGATGGTCTACCCCGCGTGCTAAACAGCTTCACCGAACGGTCCAGCAAGAACGCGCAACGTTACTTGGAAGAATTGGGCGTGGAGGTGTGGTTGAAAACAACCGTAACCGGCAGCGATTCCCAAGGGATCACCTTGAGCGATGGAAGGACCTTGGAGACGAATACCGTGATCTGGGCGGCAGGGGTGAGGGGCGTTATCATCCCCGGGTTGGAGGCAGCACTCAATACAAGAGCCAACCGGTTCGAGGTGGATGGGATGAACGCACTGAAGGGCGACGCTAACATTTTCGTCCTAGGCGATTGTGCGTTGATGACCAGTGATGCCGCCTATCCCAATGGACATCCGCAAGTGGCCACGGTCGCCATACAGCAAGCCCAGTTACTGGTCGGTAACCTGAAACGAAAGGCCAAGAGGGAGAAGATGACACCGTTCACATACCACCACAAGGGAAGTATGGCGGTGATCGGCAGGGGCAAGGCCGTGGTGGATATCGGCGCGTACAGTTTCGGTGGCTTCTTCGCATGGCTGTTGTGGATGTTCGTCCACGTGATGCAGTTGGTCGGTTTCCGTAACCGGGTCATGGTCTTGGCTCGCTGGGCGTGGAAATTCCTGAGTTGGAAGAATACCATCCGGTTGATCATTCGGCCTTACATCAGGTAAAAGGAGGTGGTTCGGACCGATCAGGTCGCGAACGTATAGGGCGTGTGGAACCATGGGCAGCCATCGGGTTCTATTTTAGCCCGCCGTTGAACATTGACGAAGACCGATTTGCGCTCGCACCTTTCCATTCTCTTCCTCACGGTCTTCATTGACCTACTGGGCTTTGGGCTGGTGATCCCGATCCTGCCCACATACGCCGTGCAGTTGGGGGCATCCTCCTTCGAGGTTGGCTTGGTGATGGCCGTTTATGCGCTGATGAACTTCGTGTTCTCACCGTTCTGGGGCACCTTGAGCGATCGCCATGGTCGCCGGCCGGTGATCGCCGGTACCGTGTTCATAACGGCCATGGGCTTTCTGCTCTTGGCAAATGCGCACACCTTGGCCTTGCTATTTGCAGCAAGGATGTTGGCGGGGATCGGCTCGGCGAACATCGCCACCTCGCAGGCTTACATCACGGATGTTACTCCACCCGAAGGCAGGGCGAAGGCGTTGGGTTTGATCGGTGCGGCCTTTGGAATGGGTTTCATTTTCGGTCCACCTGCAGGCGGGTTGATCAAGGAGCATTTCGGCATGGACGCCGTCGGCTACACCGCCATGGGGCTTAGCTTGATCAACCTTGTTCTGGTTTTGGCCTTGCTTCCTGAATCATTGAAGGACAAGGACCAAGTGAAGAAGATCGAGCTTAAACCCATCACCGGGGTCATTCGTGCCTTACAGAATGAAAAGTTCCGGGACCTCTTCCTTACGAGCTTCATCTATCTCGCTGCCTTCAGCATGATGCAGATCACCGTGGCTTTGCTTTGGGAAGAGCACTATGGACTGAATGAAGCGGAGATCGGATACATGTTCGCATTTGTAGGTCTATCCTCGGCCATTGTGCAGGGTACCATGGTCGGGTGGCTGTCTCGGACCTTCGGAGAACCGCGCCTCATGTTGATGGGAGCGGTGTTTTGCGGGCTGGGGTTGCTCACCACCCCTTTTGTGCCATCGGAATATTTCATGCCGCTCGCGCTGATCCCCATGGCCTTGTTGGCCTTTGCGAATGGCTGCATGATGCCGAGTATTTCTTCCTTGCTCAGTCGCAACGCCACCAACAAGGAGCAGGGACAAGTCCTTGGCATGAACCAGAGTTTCGGCTCACTAGCACGCATCGCCGGACCAACCTTGGGCGGCTTTCTCTACGGAAGGCACTATACTGCGCCGTACATCGGTGGCGCGGTCCTCATGGTCGGTGCCTTGATCTTTATCATATCCTATCAACGTGCTGGACGTGGCCGTTTACCCGCAATACACGCCGCCGAAAGCCCTTGAGCCATCACTATTCTCGGCTGTTCCAATGGTTAGGCTAATTTCGCCGCCGTTCCATCCGTACCCAAACTTACCCATGAGCGTACTCGTCAACAAGAATTCCAAGGTTATCGTGCAAGGATTCACCGGTAGCGAAGGCACCTTCCACGCCACCCAAATGATCGAGTACGGTACGCAGGTCGTGGGCGGAGTTACCCCAGGAAAGGGCGGGCAGACCCACTTGGACAAACCCGTATTCGAAACGGTGAGCGATGCGGTCAAGGCAACAGCCGCCGATGTCAGCATTATTTTCGTTCCTCCTCCATTCGCGGCAGATGCGATCATGGAAGCTGCCGAGGCCGGTATCAAAGTGATCGTCTGCATCACCGAGGGCATTCCCGTCAAGGATATGGTCACCGCTCGCGAATACATCCGCGGTAAGGATTGCACACTGATCGGACCCAACTGTCCCGGTGTGATCACCGCCGATGAATGCAAAGTGGGGATCATGCCCGGTTTCGTGTTCAAGAAAGGGAAGGTCGGCATCGTTTCCAAATCCGGTACGCTCACCTACGAAGCAGCGGATCAAGTCGTGAAGGCCGGTCTCGGTATCACCACAGCCATCGGTATTGGTGGCGATCCGATCATCGGGACAACCACCTTGGAAGCCGTCCAACTCTTTGCCAATGATCCGGAAACTGAAGCGATCGTGATGATCGGCGAGATCGGTGGTGATCTGGAGATCCAAGCCGCCAAATGGATCAAGGCCAACTGCAAAAAGCCCGTGATCGGATTCATCGCCGGTGAAACAGCGCCCGTTGGACGTACCATGGGCCACGCAGGTGCCATTGTTTCCGGTGCGGACGAAAGTGCAGCTGCCAAGAAGAAAGTGATGCGCGAGTGTGGGATCCACGTGGTGGACAGCCCGGCATCGATCGGTGCGAAAGTAAAGGAGGTGTTGGGTTGATCGTCCAGAACCACGTACTTGCCTGGAAACCACAGAGGTTCCAAAGCATTTGTACTGCATCGAGCAATAAGGTGCTACAACGGTCGGTCTTACCACCATACGGACTTGGGACCCTAATTGGTCTTTCGACGAATGGGTTGGAATTCCCCGTTGCGGATGCGATCTTTGATAAGAATCAATGAACGAAGGGATCGAACCGGTTTTCCTTGCCCAGCGGTATGCGCTGCTGTTCATCATTGGGGCCACGGGCCTATCGGTAAGGTCACAGCCGTCCTGTTCCATCGATCTAGGACCGGATGTTATGTTGGGTGTTGGGTCCTTGCAACTCAACGGCCCGGCCGGGTTCAGTAACTACCTGTGGAATACTTCGGCTGCGACGGCAAACATCACAGTGAATACCCCGGGGGTCTACTCGTGCCAAGTTTCCTACAACACTGGCAGCCTTGTTACGAACGGCAATTTCGTCAGTGGCAATACGGGGTTCAGCACCCAATTCAACTACAGCTCGACCCTTACTACGGAGGGTAACTATTACGTCGGCACCAATGCGGCTACCTACCATCCGCAGTTCTCAGGAACAGGAACGGGGAATTTCCTGATCGTGAATTCGGGCTGGCCATCGGCCAATTTCAATGTGTGGTGCCAGTCGATCACGGTTTGTCCTGAACAGACCTATACAATGAGCTACTGGGTCCAGACCATATCGAATGCTCAGCCAGCTCGCTTGCAGTGGTGGGTGGATGGCTCATGGACCGGTCCTGAAGTGACGTTACCGAACTTTGGTTATTGGCAGCAGATCACACACACATGGACGTCCGCAGCAGGGCAAACCAGTGCCAACTTTTGCCTTCGGGTAATGTCCGGAGATGGCGTGGGGAACGACTTCGCTATCGATGACATTTCCATTAGTAGCACGGTCGTCTTGAGCGACGAAGTTGAAGTATTGGCGAGTACGCTACCGATCGAACTCTTGTCCTTCAGGGGGGAAGCGATCATGGGGCAGAACCACTTGAACTGGAGCACAGCATCGGAGCGGAACAACGACTATTTCAGATTGCTTCGTTCGGTAGATATCGAAATGTGGGAAGAGATCACCCGTATCCCGGGCGCTGGGAACAGCCAGACCGTGCTGGACTACCATGCAGTGGATGACACGCCCTTGGTCGGCACTACCTATTACACCTTGGTGCAGGTGGATATGGACGGTAGCGAAGCCCGGTCGCCGGTGGTGGCCGTTGCCCAAGTTGGTAATGAGCTCTACCTCACCGGTCCCAATCCAGCACCCGTGGGTATGCCGATCCAGATCAATGGTACCCTGGATGGGCTGCGTGTGACAGACCTCATAGGCCGGCACATCGCACACACCGTGAACAACAATTCATTGTCCATCTTGGGAGGCGCCGGGGTGTACGTGGTCACCATGCAACGGGGCGCTACGGTCAGGTCCGTGCGCGTGATCATGGAATAAGTGGTCCAAGGTCTCGTGTATACCAGGTCCATTTGCAGTGGGATCAATGAAAATGCTGCTTCCCTGAAGTAAGCGCCAGGCCGGCTATGTTCTGTACGAATTTGAAGGAGGTCTTGGACGATCCGACCTAAACCGCGTTCATGTGCTCCGCTTCCGCATTCCAACGATCACTAAAAGAACGATCAGGAAGGGGAGAAGCCATGCCATCTTGCATCCGAACCGGTCCACTTCACCACTGAAGGTGCCGCTGCCCCACGCATTCACCAGGATCCCAGCGAGGAAAGCAGTAGTGATGCCAATAGTTTGGACGTTTTTCCGAACAGCCACAATGAACAACGGTATCAGCGCAAGAAGGGAAATAGCAAACACGGCGCGATGGACCGGAATGAAATAGGGCACAAGCTCCATTGTGCCTTTGTATTGATGGCTTGCCCGAATGGCATCAACATCATGGCTCATGAAGTGCTGTAGTGCTCTGAATTGTTCGCTGTCTTCGCGGAATGGACCCCAGCCATCACCGATCGCGAACAAGGCCAATTGGTCCCAGGTCGCTTTCAGTGAAGCCTTCACTTGGAGCAGCAACAATGGCCATTCCGTGATGGTGCCACGGATGATCCTGCCAAGTTCTGCGTTGTGCTCGTGCCAATGGTTCATGCCGCCGGTCGGGCCTTGTTCGTCCCAGTGGAATTCATAGGCCATTCGCGGTAAGCGATCCTTCCATTCGCATAGGGCGATCCCTTCATCCGGACAATGGGCTTCCAAATACGCTTGCATAACACCGTGTTGCACCATGGCCCCGGAGAACATCACATTCCCGCACTTTGAGATCGCACTGGACATGATCGGGTAGGCAGCAAGGCCCAATCCCAACATGATCCAGATCGGCCTTTGGGGTATGGTGGAACCCGACGTGGCATGTAGAACGGCTCGCAACACATAGATGATCCCAAGGAATGCCAGCACGAAGGCGGGGTGCGATAAATGGACCGCGATGGACAGGAAGAACAAAGCATAGAGCACCGCTCGTTTCGCCTTGTGTTCACGAGGATTCCGGATGAACAGGAGCAATACCGCGCATAGGACGAGGATCGGCGTGAACACATCGGCCATGACCTGGGACACGACCCAAGGAAGTCCTGTGAAAATGACCAAGGTTCCGATCACAATGAGGGAGCGGATCCTGCGTCGGTCGCCTTCAGGTGCGACCCCTTTCAATAATAATTGGATCAAGGCCACCATAATTGCAGATTGCGAGGCGATCACCGTCCACAAAGTGAAGCCGCCGAGGCTCGTGACCCGGATGAACAAGCCATAGGTGATCGGACGGTCCATCGGAATGTCCAATCGCATGCCCGATGCCACGTACGCTCCCGTATCCGAATAAAGGATCGGATAGCCGTTGTACAAGGCAGGCCAGATCAGCAGGAGCATGCACCCCAGGAATGTGCCGACATCAAGTAACCGTTCCTTGCGCATCGCGAGCGAAGATCGTTGGAATTCGCTCCCCATCATTAACAGCCGTTCCTCGCTGCTCCGCAATGATCCATTGCGCTTCGTTACATTCGCCACATGGCACTACTACAAGACAAGACCGCGCTGATCACAGGCGGCACGCGTGGCATCGGAAAAGGGATCGTAGAACGCTTTTTGGAGGAAGGTGCCGACGTGGCCTTTACCTACGTCAGCAGTCCCGAGAAGGCCAATGCCCTTGCCGCTGAGCTGATCGCGAAGACCGGTCGGAAGGTGCTCGCCATCCAAAGCGATGCCAGCGATTTCAATGCGGCCCAAGCCGCTGTGGATGAAGTGGTGAACGCATGGGGCAAGCTGGATGTACTGGTGAACAACGCCGGTATCACCAAGGACCAATTGCTCATGCGCATGAGCGAGGCCGATTTCGACACGGTCATGAACACCAACATGAAGAGCGTGTTCAATATGACCAAGGCTGTTATGCGTACCATGCTGAAGCAACGCAGCGGCAGCATCGTGAACATGAGCAGCATCGTTGGTGTGCAGGGCAATGCTGGTCAATCCAACTACGCTGCGAGCAAGGCCGCGATCATCGGTTTTACCAAGAGCGTGGCCAAGGAATTGGGCAGTCGGAATATCCGTAGCAACGTGGTGGCACCGGGTTTCATTGAGACCGAAATGACGAACTCGCTGGACCCGAAGGTGATCGATGAATGGCGCGCCGGGATCCCGCTGAAACGTGGCGGAACGCCTTTGGATGTAGCGAATGCATGCGTGTACCTGGCGAGCGACCTCAGCGTGTACATCACCGGACAGACCCTGAGCGTTTGCGGCGGTATGTTGATGTAGGCCGTTGTCCGTTCCAAGTTTGATGAAGCTCCGCGATCCGATCACCGGATCGGGTGCTTGACATCTTCACACTTCATTCACATCCACCTCGTTCCCTAACTGCGACCTTTGCACCCCCATGGACCTGACCACCGCACATTCCCTTTGGCTGGCACCGTTGTGCCTGCTGCTTGGCGTGGTGCTGGCGTGGGTGCTCTATCGGAAGGCTGAAGGGAAGGAAGGCTTTTCCAAAGGAGTGTCCTTGGTGCTCGCCGCCTGCCGGGCCTTGGCCGTCGCTTTGATCGCCTTCTTTCTATTGGAACCCATGGTCAGGATCATGGTCCGCGAGGTGCGCAAGCCGATCGTGGTGATCGCCCACGACGGTTCCTCTTCGTTGCTCTTCGCCGGTGATACCGGCGCGATCCGTTCAACCTACAAAGCCGAGCTGGAGCAATTGGAAACCACGTTGGGTGAACGTTACGATGTGCGCAGCTTCACTTACGGACAAGGCGTTACCGATGGGTTGAACTTTGCGCAGAACGAAGCACTGACGGACATCGGGCAAGTGATGCGCGAGGTGTACGACCGCTTCAACGGACCCGATCTGGGTGCCGTGATCATTGATGGTGACGGGATCTACAATCGGGGGCGCGACCCGCGTTTGGAAGTGGACAAGTTGGGCGTTCCCGTCCATGTGATCTCGCTGGGCGATACAACTGTGCGGCCCGATCTCGTGCTGCGTTCGGTGGAACACAATCGCATCGGCTACTTGGGGAATGAACTTCCGATACTGGTGCGGGTTGAGGCGAAACATTTGGGAGGAAGCCGAACCCGTGTTTCCATTCTGCAAGGAGGGAAGGAGATCGCAGGAAGTGACCTTGTTGTGAAAGGCCATCCCGCATTCGTTGAAGTGCCGCTAGTGATCAAGGCCGAACGTGCGGGCGTGCAACGGTTCACCGCGTTGGTGCGGCCCGTGGAAGGGGAGGCCACCGAAGTGAACAACCGCGCCGATGTGCTGATCGATGTGCTGGACGACCGGCAGAAGATCCTCCTGCTCGCTGCTGCTCCACATCCTGATCTGGGTGCGATCCGCTTGGCGCTTGGTGGGCTCGAAGGTTACAGCGCCGAACTTGCCTACGCCGATGACTTTTCCGGAAAAGTGGATGACTACGATCTGGTGATCCTGCATGACCTTCCAGCTAAACAAAAGAGCATACAACCGCTGTTGCAACGGGCCTCGGAGTCGGGAGTGCCAATGTGCTTCGTCCTAGGGAGCAAGGTCGATTTCATTTCCTTCAACACCATCGGGCCGGTATTACAGTGAGTGCGGCGAGCGGTGCGTTCACGGATGCACAGGCGGTGATCAACCCGGCGTTCTCGTTCTTCACGTTGGAGCCCGAAGAGCAACGGGCGATCGAGCGCTTTCCGCCATTGCAAGTGCCTTTTGGCCAATATGCGATCAGTCGTTCGGCAACCGCGCTGTTCATGCAACGCATCGGTGTGGTGCGCACGCCGTACCCGTTGATCGCCTTAGGCCAACAGCAGGAACGGCGCATGGCCGTGATCTGTGGTGAAGGGCTTTGGAGGTGGCGCATTGCGGACCAACAACAGAACGGCGACCACGCCCGCTTCGATCGGCTCATCCACAAGATCGTCCAATTCTTGGCATTGAAGGTGAGCAAGGAACGGTTCAGGGTGGCCCACGCACCGGAGTTTTCCGAGAACGAACAGGTGGTCTTCACCGCCGAACTCTACAACGCCTCCTTCGAACCGATCAACACCGAGGAAGTCTCCATCACCCTGCGCGACAACGATGGAAGGGACTACCCGTACACCTTCAGCCCGGCCGGTAGCAGTTACCGCTTGGATGCCGGTCGATTGCCGGTGGGCGATTACACCTGGAAGGCGCGCACCCAACAGGATGGAAAGCCCTACACCGCCAGTGGCGAAGTGTATGTGAGGGAGCTTATGGCCGAACGCATTTCCACGGTGGCCGACAACGCGCTGTGGCAAGATGTTGCCGCACGCACCCAAGGCATTGTGGTACGACCCGGCGGTACCGGGGCGATCAACGAGGCCATGGCCACGCGGAATGATCTCGTTGCCCGTTCGTATGCGCACCCCAGCTTCAGCGACTTGATCGGCTTGCGGTGGATCTTCTTTGTGATCCTGGCATTGCTCACGGTGGAGTGGGTGCTTCGCCGAAGGAACGGTGCCTACTGAGGAACGGCGTAATGGAAGGTTATCACCAAAAGAAACGCACCCATCCATTGGTCCGGTTCTTCGTTGTGGTCATTGTGCTCGGGATGTTGGCCTTGGTCTTCCGTGAACCGTTGATGCGCAGCATGGGCGCATTTCTGATCCGTACCGATACCGACCGCCATGTGGATGTCCTCTATGTGCTCGGTGGCGCACCTTTCGATCGGGGCAACGAGGCCAGCGTGGTCCTCGCGCAGGGCTTCGCACCCATTGCCTACTGCACCGGTTCAAGTATCCAACAATCAGATCGGGCACTGGGCATCATGCTCACCGAGGCGGACCTTACCCGCGCATCAGCGATCAATGCAGGCGCGGACCCGCGCAAGATCTTGCCCTATCCATACGGCACCAGCACCCGCGAAGAAGCAGCCGGGGTCCTTCGGCATGCACAACACTTGGGTGCCGATACCATTATGGTCCTTTCCACCGATTTCCACACGCGCCGTGTGGGCAAGGTCTTTCGCGAACGCTTTGCAGGTAGCGGCATCACCGTGCTCGTACACGCCGCCCCAAGTTCCGAATACGACCCGGAATTCTGGTGGAACACCGAACAAGGCTTGCTGATGGTGAACAACGAGTACGTGAAGACGGTGTACTACGCGGTGAAGTATTAAGCGGGGAGGAACTCCTCACTCCACCACCATATGCCCCGAATACGTGCGTTCACTGTTGCCCAAGGTGACAAGGTAGTACCCGGGTGAAACGTCGAAGAGGTCCATGCGCGGGCTTTCGCCTTGCAAATTGAGGGTTTGGTCGTGAACGATGCGGCCCGCACTATCGATCACTTTCAGCTGCAGGCCGGACCTGTGCAGGAACGCATCGGGAACCTTGATCCTGAAGGTGCCTTGGTTGGGGTTGGCGTAGATCACCAGCTGCTCATCGCCTTGGCCTTGCATGGAGGAAACACCCAGGCCAGATCATGTTTGGCCAAGAGTACGTCCTCAAAACCATAAGTTGTGTAGATCTCGCCACCATAATTGGAGCTGCCGAACTGCTGGGAGGCACTACAGATATAGATCGCATTCTCGGTCTCTTCCAACGACATACCACCATACGTGTTCCCGAGCTCCAGCATAGCCAAACAGTTCCCTATGCTGTCGGTTCGAACCAAATAGTTGCCTTGGGGTCCAGAGCATTCGTCGAAAGAGCCACCCTCAAACCAATACAGATCGATCAGCAAGGTTCCATCGTTTGACACTTTGATGCTTTGCAGCCCTACTTCCGTGATGTACGTTCTAAAATGGACCATTTCACCTTGCTGGTCATAGCGCACCAAGCAAGTAACTGTTCCGTTGGGAGGAACCACCACGGCTGTATCGCCACCGAAACGCGCAGAATCACCACCGGCAGTGGATATACAATAGATGGAGCCATCAACACCCACATCCATTTTCCGTCTCAATACCGTGTTCTGGGTCGTCCAAGAAAAGCCCAATGGCTTCACCCACCGTGCAACCCCATTGCTTGCATCCAAGCTCATGAGTACATGACCACCACCGGTTACCACATTCGCAACCACGGTATCTACTTGCCAAGGGCCGGAATTAGCATACTGGAAGGCTGCGCCGTGGACCAGAATACTACCGTTGAAGTATTTGAGCTGGTAGGGATAGTAGCGAACAATCTTTGAGCTGGATCGACCAGATACAAGTTCCTTAGCCCACGATTTGTCTCCCTCTGCGGTCATACTTCGCAATAAAAGTCCCACGTCCTAAAGGTGTTCCTTCCAGTCGAACCATAATCGCCGTCCAGGACCGCTCGTTAGACCGACAGAATACGCCACTCAGGTCCACCATGATACAACACCAGTCCGAAGCAAAACCACTGGTAATTATTTTCGCCCATAAGCAATTTCCATTCCAGATCAAACAGGGCGAAATGAACCCGTCAGAATCCAAAGACAATCGCTAAGCATTGCCTCTTTCCGGGCCAGTGACGAGAAACCGCTCAGACCCACTCGCATGTGCGATGCTCACACCAACACCTCCGTTCGGTGACACACAATTCTTCACCCAAGCCATATTTCCACTGGGGTCAAACTTCGCGATGAAACTCCCTGATACGCCGACCAAGGTGTCTCCACCGATGTACATATTGGAATACGTTCCCGGTCCGGGTCCCGCATAGTTGCCGTAACAGTAGACGTTACCCGCAGTGTCGACCGCACCGATATATCCCCAATCATGGCCGGGGCCACCGAAATGCTGCGACCATTGCCAATCTTGTGCGATGCTTTCGGTGGATGCGATGTAAAGCAAAATGGCCACTAGAAAAGAGCGTGAGGTCTTCATTGCTCTGTGTTCTGTTTTCCAAGCCCCCGCATTTGCACTTACCGAACAAAAGAGGAACCAGCCTCTGTACCCAAATGTACCACAGAACCTCGTCGGTTCACTCCACCACCATATGCCCCGAATACGTGCGTTCACTGTTGCCCAATGTGACGAGGTAATAACCGGCTGAAACGTTGAAAAGGTCCATACGCGGGCTTTCGCCTTGCAGGTTGAGGGTTTGGTCGTGTACAATGCGGCCCGCACTATCGATCACTTTCAGCTGCAGGCCGGACCTGTGCAGGAACGCATTGGGAACCTTGACCCTGAAGGTGCCTTGGTTGGGGTTGGCGTAGATCACCAGCTGCTCATCGCCTTGGCCTTGCATGGATGAAACACCAACCTGTAGATCATGTTTGCCGAGGACGATATCTCGGAAACCGTAGCTGGTGTACGTCTCCTCAGCAAAGGTGAAATCCCCGATTGCTGAGCTTGGGTTGATGAACCGCCGAAATAGATCCCGGAACCATCCACGAACAACGAGAGACAGGATACCTGCCCTGCTTCGATCATCCCGATACAAGCCCCCATACTATCCAACTGCAGAAGATAGCTTCCGAATGTACCCGGGCAAATGTCAATACTGCCACCGCCATTGAAGTAATTGGCATGTATCAAATGCACGCCATTGGGCAACATTTTCAAAGTATTCAAACTTGCGCCGTTCCCATATGTGTGGATCGATCGGAAACTACCGTTCTGGTCATAAGACAACAAATACGCAGTCTCTCCATTGAACCAACACACGGTTCGCGAATACTGAATCTCCCCCGGCGTACCTCCGCACAAGGATGTTCACCTCGTCAATATCCATCAGTTGGCGAAGCACCGTGTTCTGGGTGTAGTAACCGAAACCCAGCGGTCTGATCCATCGTGCAACCCCATTGCTTGCATCCAAGCTCATGAGTACATGCCCGCCACCTACCACCACATTCGCAACGACCGTATCCACTTGCCACGGGCCTGAATTGGCATACTGGAAGGCTGCGCCGTGGACCAGAATACTACCGTTGAAGTATTTGAGCTGGTAGAAATACCGGGCGATGGATGACGTGGAGAATTCTGCCACCAAATCCTTGACCCAGATCTGGTTTCCTGTTGAGGAGTATTTGCCGATAAATGTTCCACGAGTGATCGGCTGGCCTTCGATGGATGATGGACCAGAATAGGGGTGTCATTGTGAATAGATGACATCGGGTCCCTAAAGACCAGGCCAGTAGAACCATAGCCACTAAGAACCTTCGACCAGATGCAAGCACCATTCAGGTCAAGCCTTGCCAACACCGTACCCGCCGAATCAAGTTCACAATCGGCTATATTGGAAGTATCTGCTGTTGTACCCGTGACAACGGGCATCCAATACCTCATAGTCATCCCTGGATACCCATTGGACATGTGACCACACAGTTCTTAACCACACGAGGTCTCCCGTCATTGTACTGCCAATAGCTATCCTCTGACCAAACAGCGTGCGTCCCATAACAAATTGGAATAATTGCCCGGCCCGGGATCCTAGTTCAGCAATAAATGTTCCCGCTGTGCGACGCACCGATCCCAATCATGGCCGGGGCCACCGAAAGAGGACCTTGCCAGCTTGTGCGAAACTTGTTGCCGCTGGAACGCAAGGGGCTACCAAGTGTATGGTCTGGTTCTCTTTCACCGGTAGGCGCGCACACGGACTCGAATACGTCGTACCGCTATACCGCTGCTCACCATCGGAAGCTCACATTACAAGCCTTGGCCTGGCGCTAATATCAAGCCGCACCCTCGCTACTGTGGGATCGGCACTGCTCCTTGCGCATCATAAATGGCGAGGGTACAGCTTAGTGAAGCGAAGCTCGCTGGAACTCAACCGTACACAGCCCAATGTTCGGGTTGGCATAAATGCGCAATGAACCGGGCTCTTCGGTACGTATTGAAGATACACTCGTGAACTGGTCCAATTTGGCTATTATAGCATCCTGGTAACCGTAGGAGGTGAAACTGGAATTACCCAGCGTAACTGTACCATTTTCTTGTTCGTCCGGGAATTTCAGTCCGAGGTACAGTCCATCCGCAGTGGAAAGCAGGCTGGTGGTATTCAACCTCCCACTACCATCGGTGAACCTTGGCACGAACCGTCCGGTGCATGACTAATGAAGACCCCGAATGTCAGTGTCTGCCACGCCATCCCAATTATTAGAGCTTGGAAATATGTTACCGCTCGCATAGAACCCACCATACGGATCCGGTTCCACATTCTCGAACATTACACCGCTAGCGGCCACGCACGTGCAGATAGCACTTCCCCGGTGGTATCATGTATCGCGACGAACGAACTCCAGTAACTGCTGTTCGTGGTGGTGATCGTGTCTGTTCCGAAGTAAGCTGTGTCGCTGAATATGCCAACTATGGCGATCCGGCCGGTACCGTTAATGGCAATTGGTTGTTGCGCCAAGGCAAAACTGCCGCCTGCCTTCTTTTTGGTCCAGATGCGGCTTCCATCCGCAGGGTCGATCCGAAAGCAGATACGCGCGAACTGGACCACCAGCCACGACCATGGTGTCCAAGAAGATGGAATCCGTTTGTTATTGAAACCGTACGAAACACCAGCATAAACCTTCGCTCCGCTACTAGTAACACAACCTGTTGAGCATTGACCAGAATTTTGAATGAGATGTCGTGCCCAAAGCGGGATGCCATTAAGATTATATGCTGCCAGAAAGCTCCATACTCATAAGGAATTCCTTGGACAAAGGTCTGGGCAAATTCTGTGGTTGCGCCGGAAAGGCAAAGCGTTCCATCAGCGAGTGCAATAAGAGACCTGATATAACATCGCGACCCGAAAAGGTCTGTTCCTGAGGTTGCGACATTCTTGGCCCATAGGCAACTACCATCATAAGTCCACTGGCTGAGTCCAGCTCCGGCATACATACCAGTGGATACCGTGACTGTGTCCATCGAACAAGACACAACATAATTGAAGGCAACGAATAACGATTGTGAGACCGTATCAACGACTAATCCTGCAAATGCCATGGAACCTGCAGGGCTAACCCCGGTTTTTAACCATATCAAAGTACCACTTGGGTCGAACTTTGCGATAAACGCATCCGAGCCTTGGACCGTATCTCCTTCAATGAAACAAGCCCCATCGTGAGTTGCCAGTACGTAAATGTTGCCAGCTTCATCCTCAGCGACCGGCCTACCTGTATCATGTCCTATACCCCCGACATGCTTCATCCACTGCCATTCTTGGGCAGTGCCAGTGAACTTATGCAGGCCATGAAGAGAATATTGAGAATGCTTCTCGTTCTCATTGCTTGATGATGTTTCGTTCAGGTGGCATTTACCGCCAGCAAAGGAACCAACCATTAAGCTAGCCCTTTTGCCCCTACTCGAAGACGATGGTACCCGTGTAGCGTTGCTGCCCATCGCCTAACTCTACATGGTACATGCCTTTGGCCTGGGCGCTGATATCCAAGCGCACGCCATCACTACTTGTGCTTACGGGAATGTGCTGCACCTGCCTTCCTTGCACATCATAAATGGCGAGGTTAAGGCCATGTGTGAAACGAAGGTTCTCTGGTAACTCAACCGTACACAGCCCATTGTTCGGGTTAGCGTAAATGCGCAATGAACCGGGCTCTTCGGTACGTATTGCAGACACACCAGTGAACTGGTCCAGCTTGGCTATTATAGCATCCTGGTAACCGTAGGAGGTGAAACTGGAATTACCCAGCGTAACTGTACCATTTTCTTGTTCGTCCGGGAATTTCAGGCCGAGGTACAGTCCATCCGCAGTGGAAAGCAGGCTGGTGGTATTCAACCTCCCACTACCATCGGTGAACACCGCTTGGCACGAACCGTCCGGTGCATGCCGACTAATGAAGATCTCCCGAATGTCAGTGATCTGGAATGATACGCCATCCCAATTGTTGGTGCTTGGCCAGATGGTACCACTCACATAGAACCCACCAAATGGGTCCGGTTCGACATTCTCGAAGAGTACGCCCGAAGCGGCCTCATAAGCATGTGCGGTTAGTACTTCACCTGTTGTGTCATGTATCGCGATGAACGATCCAGCAAAGTTGCTGTTCGTATTGAAGATCGTATCGCTGCCAAAATATGCTGTATCATTTAACAGACCAACGACCGCAAGGCGACCAGTCTGATCAAAGGCCATAGGCTGCTGTGCAATAGCAAAGGTCCCTCCAATCCCTTCGTGTTTCATCCAAATCGAACTACCATCGAACGGGTCGATCCGCGACAACAAATAGCCCTGAATAGGACCGCCAACCAATACTGTAGTATCCACAATCATCGAATCCGCTTGCGAGTTGAGACCATAAGACACCCCGGCATACACTCTTGGTCCATGACTTATCAAAGCCACTTGGAATGCATTGACCGAAGAATTCTGTGTAAGGTACTGCCTTGCCCAAAGCGAAGTGCCATTCGCATCATACGCTGATATGAACGCACCATAGTCATATAACACTCCCTGCACAAAAGTTTGTGCATACTCGGTCGTGGTACCCGAAACAATGATCTCGCCATCAGGCATCATGGCAAGCGAGCGGCCATAACATCTTGACCCGAACAGATCCGTGCTAGAAGTTGCGATATTTTTCGCCCATAAGCAGCTCCCTTCGTAGGTCCAACGAGCAAGCAACGCGCCGGCGAAATTCCCAGCATACAGTGTTACCGTGTCTAAAATGCAAGAGCCTTCGTAGCTCCCAACGACATATAAAGACTGGGAGACACTGTCCACTATCAGGTCGGCAAAACCAAGACCGTTCGTTGGGCTACTACAGGTCTTTAGCCAGATCAGAGCACCGGCAGGATCCAGTTTGGCTATGTAAGCATCTCCTTCTTGTATCGGGTCGGACCCGAACAGACATGCTCCTTCAAATACGCCAACCACATAGACATTACCTACCTCATCAGATGCACTCACCTTGTTGAAATCACGGCCCAAACCGCCAATGTGTTTCATCCATTGCCAATCTTGGGCAGTGCCAGTTGAAGCAAATATGACAATGAAAAGAATATTGAGAAAGCTTTTCGTTCTCATTGCTTGATGATGTTTTGTTCGCAGGAATGTTCACCGACACATACCTTGAGTGAATATACTGCTGGAGAGAGTAATGAAAGATCCAGGGTGATTATCTCCGAGGCGCCTGAGCCTTGCAAAACCACACGACCCTGTGGATCGGTATGTGTATATTTCGTTGCAGAACTCAAATCCGGAGAGCGTGTGAGTACGCATGTTGTGAGCCCGGAGGTGGGGTTGGGGCGCACTGTTAACTGGCTTTTGCTCACGGGTAATGTGAACTGCAACTCCACTTGAACGAATGTCTCCCCGCATGAATGAGCATTACAAATTACTCGTCGAAATTTTGTGGTAAAGTTGATAAGTTGGTGGATGCGGTCCCCAACCATTCAAGGAGATACAGAATTCTGTATTGCTTACTTGATCAACGCTCCACCACCACCCGCTGCACGAACCGCCCTTTCCCCGAAGTAAGCGCCAGGTGATAAACTCCAGTGCTCTCGCTACCGAGATCCAACGAAGCACGCGCATTCCCGCCAACAAAGCTGCCTTCACGGACCGTGCGACCCACCATGTCCGTTACCTGATAGCGCACAATTCCTTCCACCCCGGATAGGTCCAAGGTGAACGTCCCGGTGGAGGGGTTCGGGACCACACGAATCGTTTCAGCAGTGAATAGATCGGGGACGTTCACATCCACAAAGCAGAACTGGTCCACATTGAGGTCTTCGTATTGGCCATCGCTTTCCGCGTACACTTCGCCGGTGAGATCGCGGATCACGTAGGAACCTTCGCCATCATCGCAACACAGGCCATTGCCGAATGCGTCGTGGATCGTGAAGACGTAGCAGCCGTTCGTAAGGCAGAAGGGGATGCTGTCCACTTGCCCGTTGTGGTTGTTCACGTAAGGGCCGCCGCTGTAGAGTTCGGTGCCGCTTTCGGTGCTGAGGTCCCACAGGATGTCCTCGCCGTAGTTGTCCAGGGTAAGGATCAAGCTGATGATCGCACTGGGCAAGCTGGCGTTGAAGGCGTAGTCCAAGGTGTCGTTCGCGGTGGCTTGGTCCTGGCCGCCATTGGGTGCTCCGCATACCACGTGCAAGAGGTTCTCGCCGGGGATCAGCGGGATCGCGGGCAGGAAGATGTTCACGGTCTGGGTGGTGTCCAACGAACCGGTCCATGGGTAGGTGAAGTTCGGGCCGCCTTCGATCCAATAGGTGAAGACCGCCGAGGTCAGCACCACGGTCCCGTTGTTCTTGTAGGTGATGTTCGGTGAAA
Source organism: Flavobacteriales bacterium (assembly GCA_016717305.1). GTDB lineage: Bacteria > Bacteroidota > Bacteroidia > Flavobacteriales_F > PHOS-HE28 > PHOS-HE28. Next base: position 72,156 of record JADKFY010000007.1, on the reverse strand, counting down.
TGGAATCGACGCCACAGTTGAGCGCGGCTACGTTGGTTATGGAGGTAACAGCGCCATCGAAGACGATCGGCGCGATGATCGTTCCGCCAAGTCCGCCCAGGGTATCCCCGCAAGTGGCACCGAGCCATTCCTCCACCAACGGCCAACTGATGGTGAGCCGCCCGTAGTAATCGTCCACGCTGTTCGCACAGTTGGCGGCGCCTCCGAACAGTTGGCCAACGAGGTGTTTGTTCTGGTTCCAAAGACCGCTGCCGGAAGAACCCGGTTCGGTGGTGCCTGCGCTCCAGACCTGTACGTTCCAGCAATCAGCACCAGAAAAGGTGCCCACAACAGCAGGCCCATCGGAGTGGGAGATCTTCTTGATGTCGCCCCGCGGGTGATGTATTCCCGTCATGCTCGTTGCGGCCACATCACTGTGGTCCCAGCCGCTGTAGAACGCGTTGTATTCCTCAGGCGGTGCGGTATTCAATCGAAGGAATGCCAAGTCCGTACCCGCGCTGTTCACGAGCAATTCGCAGCCAGATACAGTTTGGTCCATTGGGCCATTTTCCGTGGGGTCGCATACCGGACTGTCCCAATTGAAGCGGAAGGTCCAGTTGGCCACATCGGCATCCAAGCAATGGTTAGCGGTGAGGAAGTAGGGCGTGCCATCTTCAGCGCAATTGTTCAGCAAAGTGCCGGTACAGGTGCCCGTTGGCGTGATCACCAACGCTGTCGCCCTGATCTGGTCTCTCCAGTCATCACCCTCCGGACAGATCACGTTGATGTTGCAATCGCCACTATCGCCAAGGTCGCGCATGACCCCGGCAGGGTCGCGGTAGCCGTGGGTCACTTTGCTGATGTGCAACCTGCCTTCACCTGTATGCGCCAGCGGTTCGTGGTATTCGATGGTGATGTGCTCACCCGGCAATGGCGAAACACCCATGCTGCTGCGGTGGCCGCTGCTGGCACTGGTGAATCCACCGAGTTGCTGACCCAGTTCGTTGTAGACGAATACCACACCACCTTCCGGCAAAGCGAATTCGGAGAAGATGAAATTGATCCCCAACGCACCCGGACAGGTAATGCCCATGCGCCAAACGCGATCGCCGTTCCGCAAGGTGCTCCATGATCCATGGGTGGCAATGTCCAAGTCCACCGCATGCTGGAACCCGAAACGATAAGGACCTTTCACACCACTCAGCGTATTCGCATCGTCTTCTGCAAGCAAGGCAGCATGGTCAACTTCCGGGAGCAGAACGGAGCGGAGGGGAGCCAACATGGCTGCTCCAGGGGTAATGCCGATCGGCTCGCCGCCAAATGCGATCTGTGCCTGCGAAAGGTCCGGAAACAGGGCTGCTATTCCCGCAATGATCAAGCTACTGAATTGACGTAGGGTAGTTGTTAGAGCCATGTTCAGAACGTTTCGGCCGATCAAGATATATGCTTTGGTCAATGTGAAACCACCACACGCTGCACAGCGCTATGATCAGTGGTCGTCATGCGGATAAGGTATTGCGCGGCAGGGAGGGAGGAGAGATCGATCGTTGGGTTTCGGGAAGTGCCGACCAGGTATTCTTCCTGAACGATCGAGCCCAATGCATCGATCACTGTGATCCGGGCGCGACCGGAACTTGATCCGGACAGGGTAAGGGTTACCGATCCGCTCGTAGGATTCGGTGCAACGATCAGCGTGTTCCGGTCCGGGTTTTCTTCGATACCGATCGCGGGTGTCCGGTATCCATCATGGGTGTTTCCACACGATCCCAACCATTGCTCAAGGAAGGGGTAACTAATGTTGAAGCGCCCGAAGTAATCATTGAAGTTGAAGCCGCAAGATGCCTGACCTCCATAGAGTTGTCCGACCAGCCTTCCATTCGGATCCCATAGTCCACATCCACTTGAACCGCTTTCCGTTGTGCCATCGTTCCAAGCGGGGACCCGCCACGAGATGATATTGTCCAACGTATCGGGGATCACAGGCTCTGTTGAAAAACTGATCTTCTTGATGTCGCCCGTAGGATGATGGATCGCAACAACACTTGAAGCTGGTTGGTTCGACTTGTTCCAACCTGAGTAGTACACGTTATATGATCCGGGTGGCGGGGTATTGAGTTGCAGCAATGCATAGTCTGAAACCGTTCCGTTCGCCAGCAAAGAGGCACCGGAAACTGTTTTGTTCGTGGGTGCATTCGTGGTGGGGTTGCAGTTGGGGCTTTGCCAATTGAAGCGGAAGACCCAGTTCTGCGGATTGCCCAAACAATGGTTGGCGGTCAGGAAGTACGGAGTGCCATCATCGGCGCAGTTGTTGATCAGTTGACCGGTGCAGATACCGCTGCCGCCAAGGACGATCATGGCGACCGAAGCGATCTGGTCACGCCATGGGTCGCCGACCGGACAGATCACGTTGTTGTTGCACGAGCCACTGTCGAAAAGGTCATCATTGCTTTTCATGATGTCGCGGTAGGCATGCGTCACTTGTCCGATCCGCACTCTGCCTTGACCAAGGACTGCCGCTGGTTCCACGTACTCCACGGTGATGTGCTCGCCCGCCAAAGGTGCTACACCCAAGGTGGTATGGCCAGGGTTGCTACCGGCCTCCAAGCCGCCAATTACATCACCATCATCATTGTATACGAACACCTGCGCACCCTCAGGAACGACATAATCATGGAACTCGAAATTGATGCTGAACGAACCGGGGCAAATGAGGCCCAAACGCCACACCCGATCCCCGTTGGGAAGTGTGGTCCAAAGCCCGCTGTTATCCAAGCCAAGGTCAACGCCATGATTGTATCCGAATCGATAAGGACGTGCTTTTCCTTCGGCCTGTAACACGAGGTCTTCGGCCATCAAGGCATCCACATCCACAGCGGGGAGCAAGACCACAGGTGCGTCCGGCAGGTGATTGCTGGCATCCAGACCAATAGGCTTACCACCGAATGCAAGCTGTGCTTGGGTAGCGGTGGTCATTACCAACAAGGAACACACGAAAAGCGAGGAGCGGAAATTGGCGTGCATGGAGCTTCTGTTCTGCAGATTGGTCCATCCTCTCTGCGTCGTGGTGAAATTACAACTGCAACCGTTTCTAACCCGCGGAGATCATTACACTTCCTTGGAGACCTTCTGCCTATCCTCCAGCAATTGGCGCATTGCAAAGAGCTCGTCGCGCAACTGTGCGGCTGCTATGAAGTCGAGCTCCTTGGCCGCTTTGCGCATGCTCTTCTCCAACACATCAACGTTCTTGGCCAGCTGATCGTTCGTCATCACTTGGAACACGGGGTCCGCTGCAATGCTGAAGCCTTCCGGTTCCAGGTATGCGCGCTCCTTGCCCGGCGAGTTGATGTCGATCACTGCGGTCTGGCGCATCACATCGCCCCGGTCGCGCTTGATCTGCGTCGGCGTGATCCCATGCTCCTCGTTGTACGCCATCTGTTTGATCCGCTTGCGATCGGTCTCATCCATCGTGCGCTGCATGCTCTTGGTGATCTTGTCGGCATAGAAGATCACTTTCCCGTTCACGTTACGCGCAGCACGACCTGCGGTTTGTGTTAGGGATCGATCACTACGGAGGAATCCTTCCTTATCCGCATCCAGCACTGCTACCAAGCTCACTTCCGGCAGGTCCAATCCTTCGCGCAACAGGTTCACGCCGATCAACACATCGAACATGCCCAGCCGAAGTTGGCGCAGGATCTCGATCCGTTCGAGGGTCTCCACATCGCTGTGGATGTATTTGCAACGCACACCGTTCTTGCCCATGAAGTCGTTCAGCTCCTCGGCCATGCGTTTCGTGAGCGTCGTCACCAATACACGTTCGTCCTTCTCGGCGCGGGTGCGGATCTCGTAGAGCAGATCGTCGATCTGGTCCTTGCTGGGGCGCACTTCAATAGGCGGGTCCAACAAGCCGGTGGGACGTACCACTTGTTCCACAACGATGCCTTCGCTCCGCGCCAACTCGTAGTCGGCAGGGGTGGCGCTCACGAAAATGGTCTGGCCCAGCATGCCTTCGAACTCCTCGAATTTCAACGGACGATTGTCCATGGCGCTCGGCAACCTGAAACCATATTCCACCAAGTTCTTTTTGCGACTACGATCACCGCCGTACATCGCGGAGACTTGGCTCACCGTCACATGGCTTTCGTCCACGACCATCAGGAAGTCGTCCGGGAAATAGTCCAGCAAACAGAATGGGCGTTGACCGGTAAGGCGTCGATCGAAATAGCGGCTGTAGTTCTCGATGCCCGAGCAGTAGCCCAATTCGCGCATCATCTCTAGGTCATAGAGCACACGCTCCTCCAGCCGTTTCGCTTCCAGGTGTTTGCCGATCTCCTTGAAGAAATCCACCTGCTTCACCATGTCGTCCTGGATGCTGTGGATGGCGGCGTTCATGGTATCGCGACTGGTCACGAAGATGTTGGCGGGGTAGATCACCACGCTGTCTTCCGCTGCCATGGTGCGGTTGTCCATGGTTCCGAAGCGTTCCAATTTCTCGATCTCATCGCCGAAGAAATGGATCCGAATGCCTTCATCAGCGTAGGCCAGGAACACTTCCACCACATCGCCGCGCACTCTGAAGTTGCCCCTGCCGGGTTCGGCATCTTTGCGGCTGTATAGCGCTTCCACCAAGAGCAAGAGCATCTTGTTCCGCGAGATCTTCTGCCCTTTGTCCAAGTTGATGATCGTCTTGTGGAACTCCGCCGGATTCCCGATGCCGTAGATGCAGCTCACGCTGGCCACCACGATCACGTTGCGCTTTCCGCTCAATAGCGCACTGGTGGTGCTCAAGCGCAGTTTCTCGATCTCGTCGTTGATCGAAAGGTCTTTCTCGATGTACGTGTTCGAAGTGGGGATGTACGCTTCGGGCTGGTAGTAGTCGTAGTAGCTGACGAAATACTGCACGCTGTCGTTCGGGAAGAAATGCTTGAACTCGCCGTAGAGCTGCGCGGCCAGGGTCTTATTGTGGCTCAGGATCAGGGTAGGGCGGTCCACCTGCGCGATCACGTTTGCCACGGTGAAGGTTTTTCCGCTGCCGGTAACGCCCAACAACGTTTGCGCGGGCATGCCTTCGTTCAAGCCATCCACCAATTGCTTAATGGCTTCGGGTTGGTCGCCGGTGGGCTTGAATTCAGAGATGAGATGAAAGGGCATGCGTTGTGGCGATCGGGATCTGCAAAGGTACCGGTATCATGGGACCTGTGAAGCGAAAGGGCAGAGTATCCGGAACGCACGCCCTTCGGAGGCAAAGAGTCGGAAGATGTTTAACCACAGATGAACGCAGATGGACACAGATATATGCGGATTTCATTGTGTCGTGGTCATCATTCATTCATCTCTCCGGGTCGGTCATTCTGTTTGTAACCGTATTCTCACGTTAAGCTCTTCGGGAATTCATCTGCGTGCATCTGCGTTCATCTGCGGTTCCCCTTTCAGCGTTCGACCGCAATCCGTAGCTTGGTGGTCCAAAAGCAAAAGATCCATCCTGTTCATGTTCCTGAAACGCGTTCTCCATTACCTCGATCCACGCAGCCTCTTCGGTAAGAGCGATCCCAACAGCAGTTTGCGGTTCATGCACGGGATCAACCGCATCAGCATTTTCCTATTCCTGTTCTGCTTGGTGGTGATGCTGGTACGCGCCTTTACGCGTTAGGTCCAATGGATGAGAACCGGTTCCGGAAATGCTCGGTGGCCCAACGTCTTGAACACCTAAAGGCCCACGGAATTTACATGGGCTCTCGTTATCACGGGGGGCATCATGTTCACCTATACGGCATGGAAGGCTTCTACTGCGAAGTCTGGATGCGTACCGGATTGCAGTATGTGGAATGGATCGAGGTGGCGAAGAACACGGAGATCCTGAGCGAGTATGTGAAGGTGGATGTGCAGTCGCTGTTGTAGAAGGCTGTTCATTGCTGTTGGCAATTTCTTAGGCCTCGCGAAAGATCCATACTCGGGTCTGGAGATCGATCCTACGAACTGTTCTCCGAATTGACGTTCCAGTCTGGATACTACCACCGGGGGAACGACTCCTCCCGATCGGATTTGATCATCTTTGTGTTATGACTCCCAGAACAATTCTTGCCACGCTAGTGTTGACAGCCTTGTCCTTTGAATCGCCAGCCCAAGTGAACAAACCGGGTACGTTCCACCTTTCCATTGGTTTGGCAGCGGGGATCCATGCCACCCAGTACACCGTAACGTCCACCTATTTCGGGATCCCTTATTCCAGTTTGGAGAAGGGTGCGGCCCTCACCACACCGGTTCCGATCCGTTTCGCTGTTGGGGTGGCCAAGCCGCTCAGCATCGGTCTTTTGGTGGAACCCGGTGCGTACTTGGACTCCAATGCTACGCGTACGAACAACCTCCTCATCCTGGCTGTTGAACCACGGCTCTACATTGTGAACACTGATCGCTTCGCTTGGACCGCCAGTGGCCAGTTCGGATTCGGGACGTTGAAGATCCGCGAGGTCAGCGGTAATATCCGCGATGCGAAATACGGAGGTCTGAATTACGGCATTGGCACAGGGATCAGCGTCTTTTTCTCCGAACGGGTGGGCATGGAATTCAACACACGCTACATCGGGACCAATGTGAAATTGAAGAGCTATTCCGAGGATGGGTCCGGCTTCAGTTTGCAGAATTATGATGCCGAACTGAAGACCAAGGGTGTTACCGTCCAATTAGGACTTGCATTCAAGTTCTGACCGGTGAGGGCTCGTTGGTGCCTGATCACTTCGCGTTCCAGATCCCCCAACTCGCTTCCGCTTGCGTGTGCAGCATGTGCACCCCGTTGGCCGTGATCGCACCTTGCAATCGGGCTTTCTTCAAGAACAGCGTCTCTTCCGGATTGTAGACCAGGTCGATCACCACATGCTTTTCGCCTAACGACGCGTAGGGCAATGGGGGAAAAGTGTCCACGTCGGGGAACATCCCCAGCGGCGTGGCGTTGATGATCAGTGGTGACACTGCGATCAGGATCGGGTCCAAGAGGTCCCACGTCAGATCTCCTTTTTCGCGTGTGCGGCCCACCACCCGGAATTTGATGCCCAGGTCGCGCAACACAAAGGCCACGGCACGGCTGGCACCACCGCTCCCCAAGACCAAGGCACGTGGCTTCTTGCCGTTCAGCAAGGGCAACAGGGTGCTTCGGAAGCCAAGCACATCGGTGTTGTATCCGGTTGTCCGGCCATTAACTATGTGGATCGTATTCACTGCGCCAACCGCCAATGCCATTGGGTCCACGGCATCCAAGAAAGGGATCACGGTTTGTTTGTAGGGCACGGTAACGTTCAAGCCAACCAAGCCTTTTGTGCTGCTGATCAGTTGCGGGAATTCCTCGATCGCGTCCAGTTCAAATGGATCGTAGCGGTGGGCCTTCAACCCTTCGTGTTGGAACTTTTCGGTGAACCACTTTTGGCTGAACGAATGGGAGAGGGGTTTGCCGATCAGTCCGAATCGTTTCATGCCGGTATCATCCCTTCTTGGGTGCGAACCGTTCCAGCACGAGCAGAATGGCGACACCCAGCAAGGCGAGCACAATGGCTCCAACGAGTTGCGGTTCCTTGGTGGTGATGCCCAGTACGGTGTCCATTTCCGTGATGGTAGCGTAAGAACCGGGCAGAATATTGTGTTGGATCAAAGGTTCCAAGTGTTCATCCGGTTTTCCTTCGTGGACCATGCGCACGCTATCCACCGCCTTCCATGGCCAAATAATGGTGAGCGATCCCAACAAGAAACCGGTCAATGAAGCCACGGTGAGGTCGTGGTGTTCAGTGAACATCCAGTTGAGCAGGCGAGAAAAGGCCATTAGCCCGAACAGACAACCGACTGCGAACACAGCAACGATAGGCAGGTCCATGGTCTTGAGCGCGGTCATAACTGGGAGGTAGGCCCCAAGCAAAAGCAAAATGAACGAACCGCTGATGCCCGGCAGGATCATGGCACAGATGGCGATCGCCCCGGCAAAGAAGAAGAAGATCAAACTCGTGGATCCGGATCCCGCGCTCATAAGTCCGATCGCAACGGCAAAGGCGGTACCCAGCAACAAGCCGATCCATGGACCCACATTCCAGTTACGCACCAACTTGCCACAGAGGAACACACTGGCTGCGATAAGTCCGAAGAAGAAGCTCCAGATCAGCACCGGTTCGTGGTGCAAAGCCCATGTGATCGGGCGTACCAAAAGGAGCACGCTTGTGAAGATGCCAGCCAATAGGGTGGCCAAGAAGTTACCGTTGACCTGTTCCCACGCCGCTTTTACCCCTTGCTTGCGCAGGACCACCAAGGTCTCTGGACCTAAGGACTTGATGGACGAAAGAAGCTCCTCGTAGATACCTGAGATGAACGCGATCGTGCCGCCGGAAACACCCGGCACCACATCAGCGGCACCCATGGCCATGCCTTTCAAGAACAAGATGATACGGTCTCTGAACACCATGATCAATCACATTTTAAGGTTGGGTCGTATGCCTTCCCGAACGCGAGGATGCCACCTTGTAGGCTGGAAATGTTGTGGAACCCGTAGCGGATCCCCAATGCGTTGGCAACGGCCGCCGATCGACTTCCACTGCGGCAATGGATCACCACAGGGATGTCCTTGCGGATCTCGGCCAGCCGTTCGATCACATCGCCCATGGGGATCAGTTCTCCACCCATGCTGCAAAGTTCCGCTTCGTAGGGTTCGCGCACGTCGATCAGTTGGAAGGTCCGCTTTTCGTCCATCCACTTCTTTAATTCCGCAGGGGTGATCTCTTGCATTGGATCCTTCTTTTAGCTCTTTGGTAATTGTGGGCGTCCGGTGAATGAGTAAAGCGTTTCCGCCCACATTGCTCTTCAAACCGATCCCGAAAGGAAAATTATTCCGGGTTCACTTGGCGCAGCTTTTCGGCCATTTCTTCAGGCAAGTACTGGAAGAAGGTGTCGCCACGCAATCCCAACCGAAGTGTCTCCAACGGAATGGTCTCTTCCGCGGGGATGTTCCCCAAATTGACGTTGGCACCCAATTGCTTGATGAACCACACCTGTTGCGATTTCTGTGGTGCCTCCCACAGGATGTCCTTCGAAGGGATCTTCGCGATGATCTTGTTCACCAAGCTTGTGTGCGCATGGCCACTCGGGCGATAGATCCCGACCGTGCCGCTTTCCCTTGCTTCCGCGATCACTTTCCAACTGCCGGCATCCAATTCGGTACGCATCATTTTCACCCATTTTGCCGGGCTGATCAGGATGCCGGTCTCTTTCGACCCCACTTCACTGAGGACCGTGAAATCCTTGGCCAATTCGCCAATGTATTTGCACTTGTCCTTCAAGGGCAAGTTGATGGAACCGTCACTCACCTCGGCCGTGTCGAGGCCCAAGTTGTCCATCAGTCTTCGATAATCCTTGAAGGCACCACGGGCAACGAACGCCTCGAACAAGGTGCCGCCCAGGTATACGCGCATGTCGGCCTTTTGGAAGAGCTTTACCTTTTCCTTCAATCGTGGTGTAATGAACGAGGTGCCGAAACCCAGTTTCACGATATCGACCAAATGGCCACACGAATCGATCATGTCTTCGGCCTGGCGCATGCTCATGCCTTTGTCCATGACCATCGTTAGCCCTTCCTCACGCGGCTTGGAGCTGCGTGCAGGGATGTGGGAAAGACCGTAGTTCATTTGCGACGATAGAGTTCCAGCAGGTGGACCACTTGGGGCAATTGCATGGCTTCCGGGAAATGTTCCAGGAAAAGAACATGGCCGGCGTGTTCCGCCATCAAGGCTTCCTCCAATTCCAACAAACCTTGTTGTTGCTGACCGTCCTGCAAGAGATAGCTCGCCATGCGGTAGCGGTAGCGGCTGTTCAACTGGTGTACCTGTTCCCCTTCGCGCAGTTTCCTCACAGCTGGTCCGGCACCTTTCATCCGGAATAACAAGTCCGAGTGATCAAGCCAGCCGTCCAGGTTGTCCGGCTCCAATTTGTTCATTTTAACGAATGCGGCGAACGCTTCCTCGGGGCGATCCATCCGCGCCAACACGTTGGCCAGATAGTACCAAGCATCACCCAGCTCGGGGGCAAGTTCTATTGCCTTCTCCAAGTCCTTCAACGCTTCGGGGAGCCGGTCCTGCATGTCCCTTACCACGCCACGACCGATCCAGGCGTCCACCCAATTGGCATCCAACGCGATGGATCGATCGTAATGGATCAAGGCCTCCTCGTAGTTGTCCATTTTCTCGTAACACTCGCCGATGTAGCTGAAGGTGATCGCTTGTGGACCATCGACAGCAATGGTCTCTTGGTAGCAATCGATCGCTTCTTGATAGCTGCCTTGGATCAACAAGTTGCGCGCCTTGCTGAAATGGGCCGCAGTGAACCGTTCTTCAATGGCCAAGCAATAATCCAAGGCTTCCACACTTTCCTCGAAGCGGTCCATGCGCGCCAGTGCGTTGCCCAAATTGTACCAGGCCACAAAGGCATACGGATGCTCGTTCGTGAATTCGCGGAAGAAGGTGATCGCTGACTGGTGGGCTTCAGCAAGGTCGTAGCAATACGCCAGTTCATACAACACGGCCTCGTTCTCCGGGTTCATTTCCAAGGCCTGCTGAAGACTATGGATCGCCAGATCGAACTGTTCGAGGTGCTCATACTCGAAAGCAAGGTCCAGGTGGATGTCATCCAAGCCCTCGTCGGCCAAGGCCAACGCACGCTTGTAATGCTCCACGGCACGATGGTGATTGCGCAGTTGGCTATAGATCCCCGCTTTGTGCAAGTACACATCCACGTTGAAGGGTTCCAACTTCGAGATCGCATCCAACACGGAAAGGGCTTTGTTCAACTTGCCCAAGCCCATCAGTACGTGCGCTTCACAGAACTTCAGGTCCAACGCATAGGGGTGCTGTTGCTGGGCATACCCCAACACTTCTTCGGCTCGTCGGGAATCGTTCGACTCCAAATAATGCTCAATGATCAGCTCGAATTCTTCCACGTCAAAGAAGAAGTGGGCGTTCTGCTCGCGCATGGCCTCATACCGTTCCACGCAATCGTGTATATCTCCATTTCGCTCGGGCGATGGTAGGGATCCTTCGTTCATGGGGTGGTTCTGGAGCGACCCACGCAGGATTAGCGCGGGTCCGGTTCGGACAAAAATAGGGAACCACGGCCCACCCGCACTTAAGCAAGGTCCGGTTATGAACAGTTCCGGGTTGGATCGCGGTGTTGGAAATTGCCCGTTTCCTGAGCATACCGGTAGCTTTGGCACCTGATCAACAAGCAGGTTGTCCGTCGATCGACTTCCCTGTAGGCTTGGTCACATGTAACTGACTTGGAACTATTGAACCAATTGAAGAACCATGACCTTGATCCGCTCCATTTCCGGCATTCGTGGCACCATCGGGGTGCTCCGGGTGAAGGACTTACCCCACTTGACACTGTTCGTTACGTTGCTGCCTTCGGCGCTTTGTTGAAAAAGAGATCCGGCAAACCTGCGCCCCGCGTCGTTCTCGGCCGCGATGCGCGGATCAGTGGTCCGATGATGCGTGATCTCGTTGTAGGCACCTTGGTGGGTTGCGGTTTCGAGGTGATCGATCTGGGACTCGCTACAACGCCTACTGTGGAATTGGCGGTGCCTGGTGAACAGGCCGATGGCGGCATCATCCTTACAGCGAGCCACAACCCGAAACAATGGAATGCACTGAAGTTGCTCAACGAAAGCGGTGAGTTCATCTCTGCGGAAGATGGTGCCGAAGTGTTGCATACCGCCGAAGCGGACCACTTCGACTTCGTTCCGGTGGATGAATTGGGTCGTGTAAAGGAGATGAGCGGCTGGACCCGCAAGCACATCGATGCCATCCTAGCGTTGGACCTCGTTGATACAGCCGCGATCAAGAACGCCAGATTCCGCGTGGTGGTGGATGCCGTGAACTCAGTGGGAGGTACCGTCGTACCTGCTTTGTTGACCGCCCTTGGGGTATTTGAAGTGGTCGAGATCCATTGCACACCGAACGGACAGTTCCCTCATAACCCGGAGCCTTTGCCAGAACATCTTACCGACCTCACAGCCGCAGTGGTGAAGCACAAAGCCCACTTGGGCATTGCCGTGGATCCCGACGTGGATCGGCTCGCACTGGTGAACGAGGACGGAACGCTTTTCGGTGAAGAATACACTTTGGTCGCTTGCGCGGATCATGTCCTGGCGCATCGCCCCGGTGATACGGTGAGCAATCTCAGCAGTACACGCGCCCTCAACGACATCGCGGAGCGCCATGGTCGGAAACGCCATGCCAGCGCGGTGGGCGAAGTGAACGTGGTAAAACTGATGAAAGAAGTGAACGCACCGATCGGTGGTGAAGGCAATGGTGGTGTGATCTTGAGCGAACTGCACTACGGCCGCGACGCATTGGTCGGGATCGCGATCTTTCTCACCCTGCTCGCCAAGAGCGGCAAGACCTGTTCAGAACTGCGGCACTCGTATCCGGATTATTTCATCAGCAAGAACAAGATCGAGCTGAAGGCCGAAATGGACGTGCAGGCCATTGTGGACGGGATGCAAGAGAAGTATCAAGCACAACCCCACAGCACTGTGGACGGACTTCGGATCGAATTCGAAAACACGTGGGTGCATTTGCGGAAGAGCAATACCGAACCGATCATCCGTGTTTATGCCGAAGCACCCACAATGGATCAAGCGGATAAATTGGCCCACAGGATCCTGAGCGAGCTTGCCGTAGTGGCAGGAATTCCCGCCTAGGACGGGTACCTTCGCCGGCCGAAGATCCCAAGACCGTTCCCCGCTACCGCAACGAAGCAACCATGGACCGCATTTATTTTGACAACGCCGCCACCACAGCGATCGACCCCGAGGTCTTTGATGCCATGGTGCCGTACATGCGTGAGCACTACGGCAATCCGAGCGCGATACATGCGTTCGGGCGTGAGACCCGGGCGGCTTTGGAGCGTTCGCGCAGGCAGGTTGCAGCGTTATTGAACTGCGCACCGGGCGAGATCATTTTCACCAGTGGTGGTACCGAAGCGGATAACATGGTGTTGAACTGTGCCGTTCGTGATCTGGGAGTGAAGCACATCATCACCAGCCCGATCGAGCATCACGCTATTGAACTTACCGCGCATGCGCTTTGTGGGGATAATGGTCCCGCCAAGGCCCATTGGCTGCGTTTGGATGCTGAGGGACGACCTGAACTAGCGCATTTGGAGGAATTGCTCCAAGCCACCAAAGGAGAGGGCGTTATCGTCAGTATCATGCACGCCAACAACGAGATCGGTACGCGTTCAGATCTTGAAGCCATTGGTGCATTGTGCCGGAAATACAACGCGCTCTTCCACAGTGATACCGTGCAGACCATGGGGCACTATGCCTTCGATCTGGCCACGCTGCCCGTGGATTTCATCACCTGCGCCGCGCATAAGTTCCATGGCCCAAAAGGGGTGGGCTTCTTGTTCATGCGCAATTCCTCGGTACTGAAGCCAATGATCCTTGGTGGTTCCCAAGAGCGCAATATGCGCGCTGGCACGGAGAACCTGCACGGCATCGTGGGCCTGGCAAAGGCCTTGGAGATCGCCTACCGCGACTTGGACGAACATCAAAGTCATGTGCAGGGGCTCAAGGACCGGATGAAAGAGCGCTTGAAAGAGGAGATCCCTGGCGTGGGCTTCAATGGTGATGCTTCGCACAATGGGCTGTATACCGTGTTGAGCGTTTGTTTCCCGGAGAACGGTCGCAGTGAAATGCTGCTTTACAACCTCGACATTGAAGGCGTGGCCTGCAGTGGTGGAAGTGCCTGTAGCAGCGGTAGCAATACCGGTAGCCACGTCCTACGGACCTTGTATCCAGAGCGACCGGGAGCGAACATCCGCTTTTCGTTCAGTCGCTTTTCAACAGTTGCCGAAGTCGAGCAGGTCGTTGCCGTGCTTAAACGGATCCTCGTGCCGGTGGCGGAGAAGGTCTGATAAAAGGATCACGCCTCCATCCTGCGTCGCGCTTCCATCGCCCAGCCCAGGTCGTTGATGAATACATCGGTGCGGCGCTTCCAACCTTCTTGGTCCATCAATACGGAGCCATCTTCCCCAAAGGCTTCTTGCACCTTCGGTACTTGCATTGACGAGGGCACCACCCAAGCCTTGATCTTCCATAACGGGAATAGCAATTCCACCATGACCTGCGTGCCTGCGAATGCACCACCGGAGGCCGTGCAGAGTGAAACCGGCTTGCCTTTCCAGTCTTCGGTCAAAAGGTCGATCACGTTCTTCAGGCTCGCTGGAAAACTACCATTGTACTCCGGCGTCACGATGACCACGCCGTCCGCTTTCCGGATGCGCTCCGCGAAGTCGAGGATCTTCTCGGAAGGCTCTTTCATGAACTTCAAACGTTCATCGAACAGCGGGAAATCGAATTCCTTCAGGTCCAATAGGTCCACGGTGTTCTCCGTGGCTTCAATGCTGCGTTTCAGGTGAAGTGCGACATGGTGGCTTTTGCGGCCGGTGCGGACACTGGCGGAAATAATAGCGATGTTCGGCATGTATTCGAAAGGCTTGGTCAATTTGAAGGCGTGAAGTTCTCAATTCGTAACGGTTCGGGAATTATTAGGAATTGCAGCATGTTACTTTCCCAATAAACTCCCGGCGAGCCAATTCAGTTCAAGCTCGGCGCGCTTTGCTTCGTACTGGGCCAACAACATCCTGTTCTCGGCGGCGATCAATCCTTGCTGCACATCGCGTAGTTCCACGGAAGTGAGCGATCCGAGGCGATAACTTTCTAGGGCCACATCCACCTGTGTTCGAATGCCCGCAAGGTTCGCAGTTTCGAGGTCCATGCGCTTTTGCGCGGTGGAGTAGGAGGTCCAAGCATCCAACACTTGTCGCTCCAACATCAGTTGGGTTTGCGCCGTGGAAATGCTGGCCTGTTCGCGGTGAGTTTGGCGACTTCAACGGCTTTGTTGGCCTGCAACCCCCGGAAGAGGAACACTTACGCGAACGCCAGTCCGGCCATCGCGGTGTTGCTTTGAAGGAATCCGACCGCACTTGTACTTCTGGTGTAGCCGTAGTTGCCAAATACGTCCACACGCGGGAAGAGCACGCCTTTCAATTCCCTTACAGACGCATCGGCTAGGAGTTGCTCATACCGGGCTTGTTGCAGGGAGGTGTTACCAGCACGCGCGTTCTTCTGGATCTCGGTCAGATCAAGAGACGAAGCCTGTGGGATCTCTTTTTGAACATCGATCGGAGTGTCCGGTGCTTGGCCCAAAAGCGTGTTCAACCGTGTGATCGACAGTTCTTGTTGTTGCATCAGGTCCAGTAGCACGGAACTATCAGCGCTCAGGTCCAATCGGGCTTGCACTAAGGCCAAACCACTTGCGGAACCGATCCGTTCTCCTGCTTCAGAGATCACGAGCCGTTCACGGGAAGTCCGAAGTCCTTCACGCTGCACCGCCACTCCTTTCTGCAATTGAACCGCGGAGAAATAGCTCGTAAGCACGTTGTACACCGTGCTCTCCATTTGTTGGCGCAGTTCAGTGTGCCCGATCGCTTCCAACGCCTCCAATCGATCCTTGGTCGCAAACATGGTGAGGCCATCGAACACGGTCCAGTTCAAGGCCAGCGCGCCATCCAATACTTTGCTGTTCGCGTTGTCCGCTTCCCGCACCTCACCGCTGAAGAAGGTCTGTTTCGTACTGCTGTTATCAATAGAGTAGAAACCGTTCGCATCAAGTGTGGGCAACATACCGGCATTACCCACATTGTTCAGTAGTTCCGTACTGCGGGCATCCAGTTTCGCCAAACGAATACCGTGGTTCTTCTCCAAAGCGATGGCTACCGCCTGCTCGGGTTGAGCTGTGCCCCGAAGTCCGCATTAAGTAGGATAGGTGTTTGCCCCCCTGTCATTCGGGGCTTACTGTTTCGTCGTTCCAGTGCCTCGTTCCCCAACCAGTTCGCGGCTCATATAACTATACAGCGCGGGCACCACGTACAGCGTGAGCACCAAGCGAAGAGCAAGCCGCCGATGATCGCGATGCCCATGGACGCCTTCGCCGCGCCCCAGCGCGATGGGCAATGCGCCGAGGATCGTGGCCAAGCTGGTCATAAGGATCGGACGGAAGCGCTGGCTGGCGGCATCCACCACGGCTTCCATTTTTCTTCAAGCCAGCTTCCTTGCGCTGGTTCGCGAACTCCACGATGAGGATCCCGTTCTTGGTGACAAGGCCCACGAGGACGATGATGCCGATCTGCGAGAAGATGTTGAGCGTGTGCCCACCGAGCAATAGCGTGATCAGCGCACCGGCCAACGCGAGCGGCACGGTGAACATCACCACCAGCGGGTCGATCCAGCTTTCGAACTGCGCCGCGAGGATCAAGAAGATGAGCACAAGTGCGAGCAGGAATGCGAACATCAGACTGCTTCCGCTCTCGGCGAATTCCTTGCTCACGCCACCGAGCGCGGTCGTGAAGCTGTCGTCGAGCACTTCATCCGCAATGCGATCCATGGCCTCGATGCCATCGCCGATGGTCTTGCCATCCACGGTGCTGGCGCTCACGGTGGCGCTCACGTAGCGGTTGTAGCGGAAGAGCTGCGGCGGTGTGCTGCGGTCGCTCATGCGCACGAGGTTGTCCAACTGCATCAGCTCGCCTTTGTCGTTGCGGACGTATGCACTGCGCAGGTCGATCGGCGCATCGCGGTTGTCGCGCGTGGCCTGACCGATCACTTGGTACTGCTTGCCCTGCATGATGAAGTAGCCGTAGCGCTGGCCGCTGAAGTAGAGCTGCAAGGTCTCGGCGATGTCCTGCATGCTCACGCCCATGGCGCGTGCGCGATCGCGATCGATCTCCACGTTGATCTCCGGCTTGTTGAACTTCAGGTTGAGGTCCACCACCTGAAGGTGTCGGCCGCGGCCTTTCCATGAAGGTGGGGATACTGCGCAGGCGTTCGAAGTCCGGTGCCTGGATCACGAACTGCACCGGCAGCCGAAAAGCGCGATCCACCGATCGTGGGCTCCTGGATCACGAACGTGCGTGCCAGGTTGAGCCCTTGCACCTTGCTCATGACCTCCTTGGCCAGTTCGTCCTGGGTCTTGTCCCGTTCGCTCGGCGGGACCAATGTGACGCGCACAAAGCCGTTGTTGGTGGACGATGCGGTGCCGAAGCCGGGCGCCGTTACGCTGATGAGGGCCTGCCGCTCGGGCATGGTGTCCACCAGCTCGATCATGTGCTCAGGTAATCGTTCATCAGCTCGAAGCTGGTGCCTTCCGGCGCGGTGCTCTGCACCATGAAACGGCTCTTGTCCTCGGCCGGTGCCAGTTCGCTGGGGATGTTGAGCCGGCCAGCCAGATCAGGCCCAGGCTGACCGCCATGACGACAAAGGCCAGCCAGCGCCTGCGCAGGAAGCCGAGTGAGCGCTCGTAGCCGCTCGACAAGCGTTCGAAGAAGCGCTCGGTGACCTGAAGAAGCGGCTGTGCTTTCCTTGCGCTTCAGCAAGCGTGCGCTCATCATCGGCGTGGCGGAGCGAGACCAGCGCTGATGATGACCGCACCGGCCACCACGATCCCGAACTCACGGAACAGACGACCGGTCAATCCACTGAGGAAGATGATGGGCAGGAAGACCGCCGCCAATGTGACGGTGGTGCTGATGATGGCGAAGGTGATCTCAGTGCTGCCTTTGCGTCCGGCCTCCATAGGATCCATGCCGGCCTCGATCTTGGAATAGATGTTCTCCAGCACCACGATCGCATCATCCACCACGATGCCGGTGGCGAGCACGATGGCCAGCAGTGTGAGGATGTTGATGCTGAAGCCCGCCGCCCACATGATGAAGAAAGCCCCGATGAGCGAGATCGGGATCGCGAGCACGGGGATGAGCGTGGTGCGCCAGTCGCGCAGGAAAACGAAGATAACGAGCACCACAAGCCCGAAGGCGATCAGCACGGTCTCTTCCACTTCCACGATCGCCGCGCGGATGCCCACGGTGGTATCCATCGCCACGTTGTAGCGCAGGTCATCGGGCAGGTCCTTCTTGATCTGGTCCACGCGCTTGTAGAACTCATCGGCGATGGCGATGTAGTTGCTGCCCGGCTGTGGGGTGATGGCCACCGCGACCTGTGCAACGCCGCCATTCCCGCGCAAGAGCGAACGTTCGTTCTCCGGCCGCAGTTCCGCCAGCCGATGTCGCCAGCGCACCACCCGTCCATCATTCTCGCGGATGATCAGGTCGTTGAATTCTTCCGGTGGTCAATCGACCAGGTGCGGATGCTCAGTTCGGTATTGAAACCTTCGATGCGCCGCTGGGCAGTTCCACGTTCTCGCGGTTCAAGGCGTTGCGCACATCCATCGGGGTGACCTGGAAACCGGCCATCTTCACCGGGTCCAGCTGCAGTTTCATACTGAACTTCTTGTCGCCCCATCCGCGGATATTTCTGACTCCGGGGATCGTTTGCAGGCGCTCTTTGAAGACGTCGTTCGCGATCTGGCTCAACTCGAGCAGGTTGCGCTGATCGCTCTGGATCGTCATGGAAACGATCGGGTTGCTGTCCGCATCGCTCTTCGCCACGATGGGCGGGTCCACATCCAAGGGCAGGTTGCGCAGGCTACGGCTCACGCGGTCGCGCACGTCGTTGGCCGCGGCTTCCAGGTCCACGTCCAACTCGAATTCCACGGTGATGGTGCTGCGCCCATCGCTGCTTACGCTCGTGAGGTTGCGGATGCCGGCGATACCGTTGATCTGCTCCTCCAGCACTTCGGTGATCTGGCTCTCGATGATGTCCGCGTTCGCACCCACGTAGTTGGTGGTCACGGTGATCACCGGCGGATCCACGCTGGGGTATTCACGCACGCCAGGAAGTCGAACCCGATCGCACCGAAGAGCACGATGATGATCGAGATCACCGAGGCAAGTACCGGTCGGTTGATGCTGACGGTTCCGATATTCATCGTACGCTGTCGGTTACAACCGCTTCGTTCACGGCTTTCGCAGGGATCGCTGAAACCGGCATGCCTTCACGCACCGCAAGCAATCCAGTGACGAGCACCGAATCGCCGGGCTGGGCCCCGTTGGTGATCTGCACGCTGTTCGCCGTGCGGATGCCGGTCATCACGCGCTGGCTCACGGCCTTGCCGTTCTTGATCAGCAGGACCTTCTGTCCTTGGATGTCGGGGATCAGCGCTTCCGCAGGAACCACGAGTGCATCGCTGATCCGCTCCAAGCGCACATCCACTTTCGCGAAGGAGCCGGGGAGGAGATGGCCGTCCTTGTTGTCGCTCCGTGCGCGCACTTTCACCGTGCGCGTGGTAGCGTCCACGCTGGGGTCCACGGCATAGACATCACCCTTGTATGTCGCGGTATCACCTTCCAACGAATAGCTGATCGCAGTGCCGGGCTTCATTATGCGGCCATAGCGTTCCGGCATGGCGAACTCGACTTTGATAGGGTCGATCTGTTGCAGCTTTGCGATCACTGCGTTGCTGCCTACGAACCCACCTTCGCTCACCGAACGCAGTCCTACTTTTCCGTTAAAGGGTGCGCGGATGGTGCTCTTCGCGATGCGCGTCTTCAATTCATCGGCTTCGGCCTGCAAGCCCGCGAGTTGTGCCTGCGCTGCATCATACTGTTCCTGACTGATCCCCTTGACAGCGAGCAACTGTTCCTTCCGGTCATTGTTGTCCTTGGCCAGCTTTAGGTTCGCCTCGGCCTTGCGCAGTTGCGCCTGCAACTCGTCGTCGTTGATCTTCAAGAGCACCTGCCCCGCGCTCACGTTGCCTCCCTCGGTAAAGCCAATGGAAGTGACGCGTCCGGCGAGTTCGCTCACCAGATCCACTTCTTCATTCGCCATGAGGGTGCCCGTCGTCACGATGGCGTTGTCCAATACAGTGGGTGCAAGCACGTGCACCTGCACGGCCATAGGTGGACGCTCATCTGCGTCGACTTCTTCTTCATCGCCACCGCACGAGGTAAGGACGAAGGCCAGCAGAAGCGATCCGGCGAGGGTAGGAGTGGACCAATGGAAGGGGCGTCGGGTCATTTCGGAAGCTTCTTCGTGTACTTCAAATTGGCTGGTTGCATTCCATCCGTGGGCATGCGTTCCAGCATCGCCTGAACATCCTTCAGGAATTTGTTCCGCGCGGTTTCGGACATCGGTCCCAGAACCAAGGCATTCACTTCAGCATAGGCTTTCTTGATGGCCTTCACCACCGGCTTGGCTTTTGGCAGCAAGCGGATATGGTGCTTGCGGCGATCATCCGGACAGTTGATGCGTTCCACGTAGCCCTTGGCGCTGAGCAGGTCCAAGGCGCGCACCATGCTCACCTTGTCGATCATGAGTTCGCGTGAAAGCTCCTGCTGGCTCATGTGGCCATCGCTCTCGGCGATCGCCACCAACACTACGAACCAACGATCCAGGTCGTAGACCTTCATGCGGTGCAGGATCGTGTAGTAGCGCTGCGTCAAAACAGCGAACCAGTGGCCCAAGGGTATGTCGGTTCCGTTCACGGGGGACAAAGTTCTAAATGGAACAGTTACAGATGTAACTATGTTCATGAGAAGATCGTGAAAACTTGTGAAACGCATTCGCCAAGTCTCCAACCGTTCGACCCGGAAAGGAACCTCACGATCACTCTGCATCCACTTTCTTTGCGGCAACCCCTCGATCCATGAAGACCTTCCTCCTTTCCTTACTTCTCATCAGCAGCAGCCTGCATTCCCAGGACGACCTGATCAAGAAGATCAGCGGCAACAAGAGCGATACCGTCGGCTTCCGGTTCACCACCGTGGTGAGTGCCGAGACCACACCGGTAGAGGACCAAGGTTCATCCGGCACCTGCTGGAGCTACTCCACCGGATCCTTCCTGGAATCGGAAATGATCAAAAAGGGGGGACCATCCATCCACCTCTCCAAGATCTACACGGCACGCAAGGCCTACGAAGAGAAGGCGGTGAACTACCTCCGCATGCACGGTTCGTTGAACTACGGTGATGGCGGTCTCGGTCACGATGCCGTGAACATGTACGCGAAGTACGGTGCGATACCGGCAGAGGCCTACACCGGATTGAACTTCGGCAACGACGAGAACGAATTCGCCGAGATGCAAGCGGTGCTCAAGGGCATGCTCGATGCTCTCGTGAAAGCACCGAACGATGGCAAGCTCACACCCGTTTGGAGGAAGGCCTTCGATGGCGTGCTTGATGCCTACCTGGGCGAAGTGCCCGAGGAGTTCACGTACAACGGGAAGACCTACACACAGAAGCGTTTTGCCGATGAAGTGGTGAAGCTCGATGCCAACGACTACCTGGAATTCATCTCCGGCACCGACGCGCCGTATTACAGCAAGAGCATGCTGATGGTGCCGGACAATTGGATGTACCAACCGGCATGGAACGTTCCGGTGGAAGACCTGACCGTCATCATCGACAACGCCTTGCGCGCGGGCTACACTGTGGCCTGGGGAGGCGATGTGAGCGAACCCACCTTCAGTTGGAAGAACGGCGTGGCCTTCACCACTATGGAAGATGCCGAGAAATTGACCAAGGCCGAACGGCAGGAACTCTTCAAGAGCCCACAACCCGAACCAGTAATAACAGCCGAAATGCGCCAAGCGGCCTACGACAACTTCGGTACCACGGACGACCACGGCATGCAACTCACCGGTATCGCGCAGGACCAGAACGGCAAAGAGTGGTACATCGTAAAGAACAGCTGGGGCGACACCAACGATCACAAGGGTTTCCTCTACATGAGCAAAGCCTACGTGCAGTACAAGACCACCGCCTTCGTGGTGAACAAGAAGGGTGTGCCGAATGGGGTGATGAAGAAGATCGGGATGTAGATCTTCGTCCTTGTTGGATATACCCGTCCGATCGAGTTACCACTTTTTCGTTGACCCGACGGGTACCGTTCACACTGTAGGGAATAGCCTTCAACAAGTTCGTGCCGGGCCGAGATGCCTCGACGCTACCAGAGGCGAGCGGCGCAGAGCCAAGTGACCGCATCGCACACATTCCTTGATCTGTAGTGGCCAAAGGGAACTGCCATTAGTACAACGAACACGGCCTCCCTTTGGTAAGGAAGGCCGTAGGTAAAATGTATGAATTAAGCTTGCTGACGTGCCGGTTCAGAAACTAGCCACCGTTTCACCTTTGTAGGCTCCTGCTGCAAGTTTCTCTGCTACCCGTTTGAAGTTCTGGACGGTGTAGGTCACATCTTCCAAGGAGTGTGCTGCTGTTGGGATCAACCGCAGGAGAATGGTATCCTTCGGGATCACTGGGTATACCACGATACTGCAGAAGATACCATGGTTCTCGCGCAGGTCCACAATGGCATTGGTGGCCTCCGGTACGCCGCCTTTCATGTACACTGGGGTGACGCAACTGGTGGTATTGCCAATGTCCATGCCTGCCTCTTTGAGGCCATTCTGTAGCGCGTTCGAAATGTTCCAGAGCTTCTGGCCCAATTCGGGCATCGTACGGATCATATCCAACCGCTTCAACGCACCGATCACGATCGGCATTGGCAAACTCTTGGCGAAAACTTGGCTACGCATGTTATAGCGCATGTAGGTCATGATGTCCTCGGGTCCGCTGATAAAGGCACCAATACTGGCCATCGCCTTGGCGAAAGTTCCGAAAGTACACATCCACTTGGTCCTGTACGCCTTGTGCATCGGCCGTTCCACGCCCATCGCGGCCCATCATACCGAAGCCATGGGCATCGTCAACGAAGAGTCGGAAATTGTACTTTTCCTTGTATTTACAGATCTCCTTCAACATGCCTTGATCACCGGCCATCCCGAACACACCTTCGGTCATCACCATGATGCCGCCGCCGGTCCTATCCGTGATCTTCTTGGCATGGTCAAGCTGTTTCTCGAAGCTCGCCATGTCGTTATGCTGGAACACGAATCGCTTACCGTGGTGGAGGCGGGCCCCATCGATCATACAGGCATGGCTTTCGCTGTCATATACCAGCACATCATGGCGGGAAAGGAGTGCTTCGATAGCACTCATGCAGCCCTGATACCCGAAATTCAGCAAAAAGCTGTCCTCCTTGCCCATGAACGCGCTGAGTTCATGCTCCAATTGCTCGTGGTACTTCGTCTGACCGCTCATCATCCGGGCGCCCATCGGATAAGCCATACCCCATTGGGCCGCGGCCTCGGCATCCACTTTCCGTACTTCAGGATGGTTGGCCAGCCCCAAGTAGTTGTTCAGGCTCCATACCAGGACCTCTTTGCCCCGGAATGTCATGTGTGAGCCCAGTTCACCTTCCAATTTAGGGAAACTGAAGTACCCATGGCTCTGTTTATGGTGACGGCCAATAGGCCCCATGTCCTTGCGGATCTTGTCGAAAATGTCGTTCATGTGGGAACGTTAAGGTTGATCGGGAATGTGCGTTGCCGCCGCCGCAAATGTAATCGTGGCGTGGAATATGTCCGGGACAAAGCCTGAACAGCTACAAACGAGTTATCCACGTAAGGTCGAACGCGGAGAACACCGTGAGATAAAGGTGCCTACTAGGACCGGGCTTGGTGGACAGCAATTTCCCTATGTAGTGATCCAGATCACCACATAGTACCCGCAAGCAAGGGAGCTTCGATACGGAACGGAATAGGTAAACCTCTTTAGGAGGCCATTCGCAACTGTTCCTTTTCCGTTTGGAACGTAAGGCGAAGTGAGGTGCCGTTGCCTTTTGGGAAGGTCACTTCACCGTTCATCTGTGCTGCGAGCATTTGAACGAGTTCCAAACCGAACGACTGATCTTTCAGGATAGGTCCATTGTTGCCACCTCCAGTTCCGAGATGAGCGAACAGTAGTTCATATCCAGCGCCGCTCTCACGCACCACGATACTTATTCGCCCACTATCCCTTCCATCAAAAGCGTACTTGATCGCATTGGTGAAAAGCTCATTCACTACCAAGGTCAAAGGCATCAGGGTTTCACTTTCGAAGATCGGGAGAGGAGCATCCACATGGATTGAGACACGATCATGTGCCCCATATGCTACAAGTGTGTTCCGTACCAATTCTTCCAAGTGCTGTTGAAGGTTGTTCTTGGTGCCGTTGGCAGTCCTGTACAGATGCTCGTGGACGAGTCCCATGGAGCGGATCCTCCCTTGCGCTTCCTTCAAAGATCTTTTCACTTGTACATCGCTCAGGCTTTCCAATTGGATCTGGAGCAAGCTGTCCACCACCTGTAAGTTGTTCTTCGCCCGGTGGTGCATTTCCTTGATCAGCATTTCCTTTTCTTCCTCACTTAACATGGATTCTGCCAACCGTACATTCTGGCGTTGTAGTGCCATGTTCTTAGCGCTGATCTCGTTGTGTTGTGCCTTGATCAAGTTGCTCTTTCGCTCCAGGTTGCGGGCCAAGATGATGCTACGACGGCTGGTGAAGACCAAACCGATGACCACCATTACCAGAACGGCCAATGTGATGAGCAGGGCGTTCTTGTCCCAACGTTCGTCCTCCAGTACCGCCGCGCGGTTCGTGTTCTCTTCTCGCAGTAGGGCATTGTCCACCTCCTTCATGTCCAACTGATAATTCACTTGGAGCTGCGTTATGCGATGGTCTTGGCGTGCCATTGCTACACTATCCTTCTCGAACTTTGCTCGCTCGAGAAGTGCGATCGCCTCCCGCCAATTCATCCGTGCCTTTGCAAGCTGATAGTTGAGCTCCAAAGCGCGATGCTTGATCTCCCACGGAGCCCCGGGCGTGATTGACCGTTCAGCTTGGTCCAAGGTCAAGCTCATCTCGTGGGTCCTTCCAAGGTCCATAAAGGCCTGTGCAATGTTGAGCTGGTTCTCGATGTACTCTACTTGCTGGCCCATTTCTTCCAGCGTGGAAGAGGCCTTATTTAAGTAGGGTATGGCGCTATTGGCATGACCTTGGGCCAGATGGCACTCGCCGATCATGCGCATGGACCTAGCTACTTCCAGTGCGTTCTTGTTCGTGCTCGCTCGTGCCAAAGCCCGTTCTGCCAATTGATGTAATTCCTCATATTCACCGGCCTGCATCAACGTGCGTAACAGGAACTGATAACCCCTGTCCACCGCTGCGGTGTCTTGCAGGGGAAGCGTTAAAGCCAGTGCATTGCGTGCTTCCTCCAACGCCTTCTTCTTATTCCCGTTCATCATGTATGCCAAGGACACGTGTTGAAGGTCCCGGGACATGGCATTGGGATCACCCTTTGCCCGTGCTAGATGAAGGGCACGTAGGGCAGTGCCAAGGAATTCGGCTGACAGCCCAGTGCGATACTGCACATTCGCCAAGCAATGCAACGCCTCATGCTCCAATTGCTGATCCTTGGATGCTTCCGCCAACTCCAGCGCTTTCGCGGCATGTTTGTGTGCAAGAACGGGGTTGTTCTCCAATTCCGATACCGCCGAATTGATCAGTGCCTGGATCTGTTTTGTGGCCTGCGGTCCTTGTTCCGCTTCTTTGATCACCTCACCGGCAAACCCTTCCACTTGGACAAGGGTGAGCACGAGTAGGATGAGCAGGTTCTTTAGTTGGAGAGGGCGCATTGTTCGGAATATGAGCGTTTTCCGGTCGGTGTTCTACGAATTGGAGACCTTAGGGTTTCATCGGTCCAGCTGTAGCAGCGCGATGATCATTCGAACACTGGTCCTCGCGGCGCTGATCCCCGCGTAAGTTTGGACCATGGCAATTGCGGTCGAAGTGTGTGTTACCTCCGTGGAGGAAGCAGTCGCTGCACAGGCATTGGGTGCCGATTCAGTGGAAGTGTGCAGTTGGTTGGCTTGCGGCGGGATCACCCCCAGCTCCGGCCTTGTCGATTCCATTCGTGTCGCGGTCAGTATCCATGTGCGTGTCCTTATACGACCCACCCCGGCAGGGTTCGTTTACACACCAGCAGAAAGCCGCGTACTGCTTACCGATGCCGAGGTTTTCGGTGGAGGGGCATTATCCTTGGTCACCGGTGCATTGACCGCGAGTGGGGATCTGGACCAAACGCTTATGCGATCCGTTAAGGAAGTTGCGCCCGAAAGTGAGGTCACCTTCCACCGTGCAATTGATGTAGCCTTGGATCCGATCCGTATCGTGGACCAATGTCTCGCCTTGGGTATCGATCGGGTGCTCACTTCCGGTGGAAGGACCTCGGCCATGGACGGCATTGCCGGGATCAAAGCCATCATGACCCGGTGCAATGGACAATTCCAAGTGGCCATTGGTGGCGGAGTCAACCCAAAGAACGTGGTGGAACTGGTGGAACGGACCGGCGCGCAGGAGGTACATTTTTCCGCGCAACGAGCGCTGCATCGTCCACAGGCAGGAGCTGCAATGAGCGCTAGCTCCGCCGGTTTCGACTTCGGAACGGAACCCGATATCGCTAAGATCGAAGGAGTGCTGAACGAATTGGTAAAAGCGGGCTTGCGATGAGGTCTTTATTGGCTATCGTTTGTTGGCTGTCTTTCGCACTTGCCGGCGCTCAAGAGGTCCACATCCCCTTGCACGACGGTTGGTCCTTTTCCCAAGTAGGGAAAGAGCAATGGTACCCGGCGGAAGTACCTGGTGTGGTCCATTCCGATCTGCTCCGGAATGGCTTGATACCCGACCCCTACAAGGGCAGCAACGTCGACAGTGTGCAATGGATCGAGAACGAGGCGTGGATCTACAAACGCACCATAATCGCAACCGACACCTTGTTGAAGCATGGTCATCTGGACCTTGTCTTCAAAGGGCTGGACACCTTCGCAGAGGTCTACCTCAACGACTCGCTCATCGGTAAGGCCGACAACATGTTCCGCTCATGGGAATGGCCGGTGAAGGAGCTACTCCGGCAAGGTGAAAATGAACTGAAAGTGATCTTCCGCAGCCCGATCAAAGAAGGGGCGAAGCTGCGCGATGCATATGGGATCCAACTGCCGCATGACAACGACCCCAGCGGTGTGAGCCCTTACATCCGCAAGGCGGCCTACCAGTTCGGGTGGGATTTCTGCCCCGGTTGGTGACAAGTGGGATCTGGCAGGGGGTGGAATTACATTGTTGGAGCACCGCTAGTATCGAAAATGTCTCAATCGAACCTGATCCTCTTTCCATCGATCGACCGTTGATGTTCGAGGCCAATTTCTACACGGATGGATTCCAGAAGTCGCGCATCAGAGTTAGGTACAAGGTGTATGTAGATGATGTGCTTGAGATAAACAGGAGGGCTTCGACGACTCGAGGGTGTTGGGGGCCATCATGCACGCATGTCCGGAAACTGCGGAAGACGGACTTCAAGCCTTGGTTCCCGAATGGCAGCGGAGAGCAAGACGTCCATCAGTTGCGGGTGGAATTGTGGCGCAAGGGCCAGCTGTTGGACACATATCGCAAACCTATCGCATTGCGCGCGATCGAGCTTGAGCAGATAGCAGATAGCACGGGCAAGACTTTTCAATTTCTGGTGAATGGTGAGCCTGTGTTCGCCAAAGGTTGCAACCTTGTCCCGCTCAAGATGTTTCCGAGCGAGATCACGATATTGGATTGGTTGAAGATCGTTCGCGACCTGCAACAGGCGAACATGAACATGGTCCGCATCTGGGCGGGCGGTATTTATCCACCTGAGGAATTCTACACCGCGTGCGATACTGCGGGTATAATGGTATGGCAGGATCTGATGTTCGCCAATCTGGTTCCAGCAGGCATCGACTACACGTTCACCAACACATCATTGGGACGAGAGTACCTTGACAATTCCCTTCGAGAGATCGATGACCTCGCAGAGCGCTCCGACCATCATCCAAGCGTGGTGCTTTGGTGCGGGAACAATGAACTCGATGTGGCATGGAGGAACTGGGGCTGGCAACAACGCTACAGCATTCACGATGTCGATTCAAGCCGTGTGTCCCAGGTGCAAGAGAAGTTCTTTCAGGTAAGTATCCCGAACGCGTTTTCAGACAAGCCCTACACGCCAACCTCCCCCCTCAGCAACTGGGGCAACGCCGAAGGACTCACTAAAGGCGACCTACATTACTGGGGCGTGTGGCACGGCGACAGCGCATTCTCTTCCTTCAAGAACAACGTAGGCCGTTTCGTAAGCGAATGGGGCTTCCAGAGCTACCCGGATAGTGCACTGCTTTCGCATTACATCGACCCGAAGGAACTCTTCCTCGGTTCCCCGGCGGTGAACAGGCTTCAGCGCAGCTACAAGACCGACAAACCGATCTGGGATGCGATCGAGCGTGAACTAGGAGAGGAGAAGCCCACCACGCTTGGCGGTTTCATCGATGCCAGCCAACGGGTGCAAGCCAAAGCCTATCGCTTGGCCACGGAAGCACACATCGCCGCCCAGCCACACTGCATGGGCACTTTGCTCTGGCAGTTGAACGATTGTTGGCCGGGTCCGAGCTGGAGCATCATCGACTACGAGGGCAACCCCAAGCCGGCGTTCTTCGAGGTGCAGAAAGTTTTCACCACCACTCCGTGAAAGGGTGGACCCTAGGCACGCTCCGCATGTAGGCAGTCAAGCGAAACCCTACAACTTTCCCCCAACGATCTCATCAACCACCGCCGGATCCAACAGCGTAGAGGTATCCCCCAAACTCCCCAACTCGTTCTCCGCCACCTTCCGCAGGATCCTGCGCATGATCTTGCCACTACGCGTTTTCGGTAGCCCGCTTACGAACTGGATCTTGTCCGGCTTGGCGATGCGGCCGATGCCCGCCACCACAGCTTCGATGATGCTGCCGCGCATGTCTTCGGGGTCGTCGACAGGCTTTTCAGTGACCACGTACGCATAGATTCCTTGCCCCTTGATGTCGTGCGGGAAACCCACCACCGCACTTTCAACCACACCTTTTGCAGTGTTGATCGCGCTCTCGATCTCCGCAGTTCCGAAGCGGTGGCCGCTCACATTGATCACATCATCAACTCGGCCGATGATCCGGTAGCGACCGTCGGCATCGCGCTTGGCACCATCGCCGGTGAAGTACATGCCCTTGTAACTGCTGAAGTAGGTCTGTTTGCAACGTTCGTGATCCCCCCAGGTCGTGCGCAGGATGCTCGGCCACGGGAACTTCATGCACAGCATGCCTTCCACCTCGTTCTCGGTGATCTCCTTTTCCTTCCGCAGTGAGCAGTACTGGCTGTATACCGGGAACGGGATAAGCGGCATGGCTGGGCTTTTCATCCGTAACACCCGCGATCGAGCTGATCATGATGCCGCCCGTTTCCGTTTGCCACCAGGTGTCCACGATCGGGCATTTGCCTTTGCCGATGTGTGTTTTATACCAATGCCACGCTTCTTCGTTGATCGGTTCACCAACGCTGCCGAGCACGCGCAACGAATGCAGCGAATAGGGGAGCACATGATCGATCCCATGGGCCATCAGGCTCCGGATCGCAGTAGGTGCCGTGTAGAAAATGCTCACTGCATGCTTGTCCACGATCTCCCAAAAGCGCCCCGCATCCGGAAAGGTGGGCACGCCCTCGAACATCACTTGGGTGGCACCCGCCAACGTGGGGCCGTAGGCGATGTAGCTGTGGCCGGTGATCCAACCCACATCGGCAGTGCAGAAGAACACATCGCTCTCCTCGACCTGGAACACGTTACGGAAGCTGTAGTCGGAATAGACCATGTAGCCACCCACGGTGTGCACCACGCCCTTCGGCTTACCCGTGCTGCCGCTGGTATACAGGATGAAGAGCGGGTCCTCGGCATCCATGGGTTCGGCGGGGCAATTCGCGTCGACTTTCTCCAGCTCATCGTGCAGCCACACATCGCGGTCCTTCACCATGTGTACCGCCCATTTCACGCGTTCGGTCACGATCACCTTTTTCACGCTCTTGCACTGCTCCAAGGCCTCATCCACCACTGCTTTCACGGGCATCTCTTTGGCGCCGCGGAACATGCCATCGCTGCAAAGCACGGCCACGGCTTCGGCATCATTGATACGATCGGCCAGGCTCTGCGCACTGAACCCACAGAACACCACGCTGTGTATGGCCCCGATCCGCGCACACGCCAAAACGCAAACCACTAGTTCGGGTATCATGGGTGTGTAAACGGCAACGCGGTCGCCTTTCTTCAACCCATTGAGTTTCAGAACATTGGCGTAGCGGCAAACCCGGTCGTGCAACTCGCGGTAGGTCAAGCGGATCGGGCGTTCCTTCGGGTCGTTCGGCTCCCAGATGATCGCCAGCTTGTTCCCACGCTCTGCCAAATGCCGATCGAGGCAGTTCTCCGTTATGTTCAGCTTTCCGCCTACGAACCACTGGGAGTCGCCTTTTTCGAAGTCCCACTCCAAGGTCTTGTCCCACTTCTTTTTCCAAGTGAAGCTTTCCGCCTGTGCGGCCCAAAACCCTTCGGGATCCTTTACGCTTAGCGCGTATGCTTCGTCGTATTCCTGCTTGGAACTGATCTTGTTGTAGGCCATCGAGCTGAACGGCCAATTTGCACAAGGCCGTGGAGACGAAAGTAGGTTTCCTTGCTATTTGCCCTTCACAGCGGCCTGCTCATCATACTCACCCTTCCATGCATACCAGCCAAAAAGGACCAGACCAATGGCGATCGGAATAAAGACCCCAACGAAAACACCCCATTGGATCTTGGTGTCGATAACGGGCTTCTTCGCGATCTCGATGGCGGCCGTTTGTACTAAATAGTATACGGCCAATGGTCCAAGGATCATCCACAAAATGCCGGCTGCGCGTTTCAGTTGGTCCATGGTCATTCGTTCGTTTCGTTGGCTGAAGAACCCGATCGACCGGATACGTACAACGCACCGATCACGAAGCACACCGAGGTGATCACGATCGGGTACCAGAGGCCGACAAGCACGTCTTTGGCGTAGATCGTCGTCAGCAATGTGGCGATGAATGGTGTAAGCCCGCCGAAAATTCCGTTCCCGATGTGGTAGGGCAGGCTCATGCTCGTGTAGCGGATCCGGGTAGGGAAGAGTTCCACCAAAAAGGCGGCGATCGGGCCGTAGACCATGGTCACGTACAGGATCATGATGAAGATGATGCCGACCAAGGACCAGTATCTGCTGTTGCCCATCACCTTGTTCCATTTCACGCCGGGCGCGTTGAAATTAAATTGGTCTCCAAACCCGACAATTGGTCCAGTGTAGGTGATCACGGTCCCATCCGGAAAAAGTGTGGTTGTGACCAATAACGTTTTGGCCTTGAAGGGTCAAATCCGTTCCCATGACCGAGCTCTCTCGCTGGTCCAAAACGTCCTTGCCGAAAGGTCTGGAAGTAATCCGCTCCATGGCCCCGAACAAAGGCCGGTATGTGAACACTGCCAGCAGCATCCCAAGGAGCATGATCCACTTGCGACCCACCCTATCACTCCAACCACCGAAGACCACGAAGAACGGCGTGGCGAAGAGGATCGCCCAGATCAGGATAGTTCGTGATTGTGCGAAGTCCACATGGCACACGTTCTCCAAAAAGCTCTGAGCATAGAACTGGCCCGTGTACCACACGACCCCTTGGCCCATAGCTGCACCGAACAAGGCCAGAAGGACCAACTTCAAATTTGCTTTGCGCGCAAAACTCTCTTTCAACGGGTTCTTTGCAGTGTTCCCTTCACGTTTCAACTTAGCGAAAAGGGGACTTTCCTCCATCTTCATTCGGATGTAGACCGAAACGACCACCAGCACAATGGAAAGCAAGAAGGGGATGCGCCAGCCCCATTCGTTGAACTTCGCGATCGAAGCAATTGGGTCACTGTCGAGCACTTGCCGGGTGATCAAGATCACGCCCAACGAGACGAACAATCCCAATGTGGCCGTGGTCTGGATCCAAGACGTGTAGAAGCCTCTTCGACCTGTGGGAGCATGTTCAGCTACGTAGGTGGCTGCTCCGCCATACTCGCCGCCCAGGGCCAACCCTTGCAGAAGACGCAAAACGAGAACAAGGATCGGAGCAGCATAACCGATCCTCGCATATCCAGGGACGAGACCAATGGCGAAAGTGCTGCCGCCCATGATCACCAAGGTGAGCAAGAAGGTGTATTTGCGGCCCACCATATCGCCGATGCGCCCAAAGACCAAAGCACCGAACGGTCGAACAACAAAACCCGCAGCGAACGTGGCCAAGATGCTCAACAGCGCCGCGGTGGGGTTCTCCTTCGGAAAGAACTGGCTGGCAAGTACCGTGGCCAAGCTTCCGAAGATGTAGAAGTCGTACCATTCGATCAAGGTGCCCAACGAGGATGCCCCGATCACTTTCCATAAGCCCTTTTCCGGTGGGTTCGATGTCGCGTTCAAAATGAAAGGGTGCTTGCTTTTCAGCGGCTGAAGGTATCCGCCCACTTCCGAATGGGCCAATGTTCGGATATTGGACGCTGTTGTAGCCTAATTCGGAACATAATTCGTCGATCAGATGTTTGTTTCGTCGAAGATAATTGGCCATTCGTCTTGACTTTTGGTCGCTGATCGCCAAATCTTGCACCACTCTAAGGAATTGACCACTTCATACTCTAAACCCAAAGAACAGCATGTGGCCGGTCCAAACGCTTACCCTTCTTCTTTGCCTTACGGACGATGAGCAACTCTTCGCCCAAGCGATCCCGGTAATTGACGAAACCGGCAAGACTGAACAAGTAGTTGCCGTTCAGGAAGAAGCCTACCCAGCAGACACCTTGGTGTACCCGATGGCCTAAGTATTATTCCGCACATTTCACGGGGTCCCCACCGACCCTGTGTTATAGGACCCCGGTTCCGCTGCCTTGGAGCCGGGGTTCGCCTTTTCCACTGTTTTGAGAACTGCATTCTTTTTCAACCGGGAATGGACGAAAATGAAAGGCAATGAGATCTTTCTATATTTACGTTCATTCACGTCCATTCACGGTTCCTTCCTTTCTGCGTGAGCAGTCCACCCAACTGGTTCCATTCCGCAACGCAACTTTGTGGCATGCGGTATCTCGGCTTTTCCTTTCTCGCGGTAATATCAATCAACCTGCATGCGCAGTGGGCATTCAAAGGCACGACCACCTTTACTTGGGAACAGGTTATCGAGCGCTACACGGCACTGGACCTTCCGTACGGCGGGGCCAAGCTGCTTGAGATCGGCCTCGATGATGACGGTTCCCCGATACACCTCTTCGTCCTAGCAGATGGAAGTGGGTTTACCCCGGATAGTATTCGTGCGGCAGGCAAGAACATTTTGTGGATCACCAATGCCATTCACCCCGGTGAACCCGATGGCGTTGATGCCAGCTTACTGCTCGCACAAGCCTTGCTGGACAGTGATCAGTACATGGGTTTATTGGCGAATACCGCCGTGTGCATCGTGCCGGTCTACAATGTGAGCGGCGCCAAGAACCGAAGTGGAACAAGTCGTGCCAACCAGAACGGACCGGAGGAGTATGGTTTTCGTGGAAATGCCCGGAATTTGGACCTGAACCGGGATCTCATTAAGACCGATTCCCGTAATGCGAGGTCGATGATCGCCGCAATGAATTATTGGGACCCCGATGTCTACTTCGAGACCCATGTGAGCAACGGCGCTGACCACCAGTATGTGATGGAATTGCTCACTACCCAAGTAGACAAGCAGGACGCCAAGTTGAATGCCTTCACCCAAAAAGTGCTGGTTCCACGGCTTTATGATTGGATGGAGAACAGGAAGATCCCCATGTGCCCGTATTTCGAAACCGAGGGTTCAACACCTGATGAAGGATTGATCGGTTTTGTGGACGGGCCACGTTATAGCACGGGACACGCAGCGCTGAGACAGCGGATCGGGATCTTGAGCGAAACGCATATGCTAAAACCATACGAAGACCGAGTGAATGCCACCTTCCAACTGCAACTCGCCACACTTGCCGCCATGAACGAACATCCTTTAGAGCTGAAAGAGGCGCGTGCAAAGGCCAAGACGAATGTGGCTACGGGCACATCGTTCGGCTTCAATTGGGCGCTGGACACCACACAACGGACAACAATGGAATGGAAAGGCTACGCTGTGGAAAAGGTCAAAAGTGAGGTGACCGGCTTGGAGCGGATCAAGTATGACCGTGCACGTCCACAAACATCCAGCGTGCCCTGGCTGGATCGAGCGAAACCAACCTTGCAACTGGACAAACCCAAAGCATATCTGGTACCACAAGCATGGCGCGAAGCGATCGAACGCTTGAAGTTGGACGGCGTACCCATGTCCCAAGCCACTGTCGAAAGTCGTGACTCTGCGGAAGTGTATCGCATCACGCGCTTTGAGACCGTAGCAACGCCTTATGAGGGCCACTATTTGCACCACAGCATCGAAACGCAGTTGACCAAAGAGGAGATAACCATTCAACCGGGAGACTGGATCATCCCAATGGGCAGTGCCACCGACCGATTGGTCATGGAGGTCCTGGAACCACGCTGCGCCGATAGCTACTTCGCATGGGGTTTCTTCGACAGCATCCTTCAACAAAAAGAATGGTTCAGCGACTACGTGTTCGAAGACATCGCTGCAGAACTATTGAGCAAGGATCCCGCGCTCAAGGCCGCACTGGAAGCGGAACGCGCTAGGGACCCCGCCTTCGCAAAAGATGCATGGGCGCAGCTGTATTTCGTGTACCAGCGATCCCCGTATTTCGAACCCGGTTACCGCCGGTATCCTGTGGCACGCTTGATCGAATAGAACAGCTCCAGGCGAAGCCAGAGAGACGCCTCATCCTTCCCGTTACGTGTGCTGAGCGAAGTCGAAGCATTCTCTTCATTCTTCTCATTCCCTTAATTTCCTCATTCCCTACATTTTCCCTTTCTACCTTGCACGCACACTCCCCACAGACCATGGAAGCCACAGCATTGAAACGCAGCGTCCTCGAAGCTGCCCGCAAGAAATTGGAAGAAACTTCCGCCGACCTGAAGGAGCGGATCAAGGATCTTCGTTCAGTGACCATTGGCGATGACAATGCCGAAAGTGCGAGCCAAACCGAGCGCACCCGTGGTTCTGATGTGGAACTGATGAACTCCCTCGGCGAACAGGTCGATCATGTACAGGCAGATATTGCCAGGTTGGCGGACATAGACCCGGCCGTCCGATTGGATATTGTCCAATACGGAGCTGTTGTCCATACAGAAAAACATCATTTCCTGATCGCCGCAAGCATCGAGGATTTCATGGTGAACGACACTCATTACCTAGGTGTAAGCACCAAGGCCCCGTTGATCCAAGCCCTCACCGGACTGAAGAAAGGGGAGGAGGTCAACTTCCAGGACACCACCTACACCATCAAGGAAGTATTGTGATGGCCATGGAACTGCATAGTACAGGCATTGGTGCCAAAGTGTACCACCCGACCATGGGTGAAGGGGTGATCTTTGACCTCGACGAGCGCACCGTCCACTGCTTTTTCAAGGAACACGGTGAACAACCCATCAGTCGGTCTTTCGAAGGGTTAAAGGTTATTCGGAGCGGTGTGGCCATTGAGCAGGAACCGTTGGATCTGGATCGTGTGAAGGATGCGCTGCGCGATGTGCTGGAGGAAATGCAAAGTCCACAGCGCCCTGTGAGCATGCACCCGCGCTATGAAGGCGGAACCATGGAGCTGAAGCCTGCCGATGCAAGTCTCAAGTCCAAGGAACTTCCGATCGAAGACTTCTTCCACAAGATCGTGATGATCCGGGATCGTTTCCGTGTGTTGGAACAGAAGATCAACGCGCACGACAAACTATCGGACCAAGAGAAGGTCGAATTGCAGCAATACATCACGCGCTGCTACGGATCGCTCACCACATTCAACATCCTGTTCGAGGACAAGGAAGATAATTTTGTGGGGCAGAAGGGGGAGTAGCGATCTTCCATGCACTCTATTTGAATGAATTGATGAATGTGCAGGATCAACTGCATATCCGTGGGCATGAAGTAAGATGGCGAGCCTGAACTAATTTTCCACAACACTTGCATACCACGATCTTCCCTTTTACTTTCGTCGTGTTACATCGTTCTTTCTCAGCAGTAGGCTGATCAAAATACAGCCCACATAGGCCATAGGTTCTTGAGACCAACACTTTTTACTCAGGATCGGAAGATCCAAAGAGCAAAGGCGGGCCGCGTCCCAATGCTTGCATCGGGATATCCTTCGGGAACATCGCGGATTTCTGACCTCTTTCTGTCCGACCCGCCCATTTGATCTTTGGGTTTCTTTGAACTCCGGCTTATGTGGGCTTTTTTTGACCCCTTGTGAAAGATCACATTCAAATCATCCAGCATCCTGATCCGCACCTGTCCAGTAGTACTGGTCCTGTTGTGCGGTACCCGGTCATGGAGGCGTTCTACACCGTGCAGGGTGAAGGGGCCTTTTCCGGACAGGCCGCGTATTTCGTGCGCTTGGGTGGCTGCGATGTAGGTTGTACGTGGTGTGATGTGAAGGAGAGCTGGGATGCGACCAAGCATCCGATGCGCAGTGCGGAAGAGCTGGTCTCCGAAGCATCAGCACATGCTGGCAGACTGGTGGTGATCACAGGTGGAGAGCCGTTGATGCATGAACTCGGCCCACTTACCGATGCCTTCCGTGCCGCCGGATTCCGCACGCATATCGAGACGAGCGGATCATCACCTTTGAGTGGATCTTGGGATTGGATCTGCCTGAGTCCGAAGAAATTCAAAGCGGCGTTGCCCGAAGCATTCAGCGCGGCACATGAATTGAAGGTGATCGTCTTCAACAACCACGACCTGAAATGGGCGCAGGAACAAGCCGCGCATGTTTCGGAGGAATGCCACCTCTACCTCCAACCGGAATGGAGCAAACGCGAGACCATGATGCCCTTGATCACCGACTTCGTGATGCTACAGCCGCGTTGGCGCATCTCACTACAAACACACAAGATCTTGGGAATACCTTGATCATCGAATTTCGCAGTATGCCAAGATCCACGATCGCAGCCCTTAAGAATTTGCTATTTGCTTCAGCCTGGCTTTTTGCAAGTTGCACTTCCATATCCGTTGCCGCACAACCCCGTGGTTATAGCACCACCGACAAGGGCGCGATCAAACGCTATGAGAGCGGTTCCGAGTGCATGCGGATGCGCAAGTTCGAATGTGCTGAAAGTGAATTCACCAAAGCTGCCAGCGCCGATCCCAAGTTCGTGGAACCACGGATCATGTTGGCCGAGATCGCCGAGCAAAAGGGACAGGACCAGGAAGCCATTCGCCTGTACCGCGAGGTGATGACTTTGGCTCCGCGCTTCTTTCCCGTTGCGCAATTGCACTTGGCGGATCTGGAATTCCGAGGCGGTGACTACGAAAAGGCCGAAGCGAACTACAAGGGCTACTTGGCGTTGGAAGAAGAGCCGCAGCGCAAGGCACGTGCGCGTTTGGGGATCGCCAATTGCACCTTCGCCGCCAAGGCCATTCAGCAGCCGGTGCCCTTCGACCCCAAGAACCTTGGACCGAATGTGAATAGCGCCGATCCAGAATACTACCCGTGCATTACCGCCGATGATGGCACGCTCATTTACACCCGCCGTGTCAAAGCACCGGAGATCATCCCCTGGGGTATGCAAGAGGATTTCATGGTGAGCCATCGCGCTGTGGACGGGAAGTGGGAGCAGTCGTCGCCCATACCAACGGTGAACACCCGGCAATACAACGAAGGTGCAGGCACCTTAACACCTGACGGACGGTTCATCGTCTTTACCAAATGTGCGTTG
This sequence comes from Flavobacteriales bacterium, assembly GCA_016717305.1. Lineage (GTDB taxonomy): Bacteria > Bacteroidota > Bacteroidia > Flavobacteriales_F > PHOS-HE28 > PHOS-HE28. The sequence continues at coordinate 34,621 of JADKFY010000007.1, read as the reverse complement.
GAAGACGGTAGCTATGGTGAAAAGCTGAAAGGGCTCGGCAGTTGTGATCTCTTCATCAGTCGCCGTGTGGGTGATCGTTGGAGCCCACCGGAGAACTTGGGACCACCGGTGAATTCTTCACAGTGGGAAACCCAACCGAGCATGGCCAGTGATGGGCGCACGCTCTACTACATCCGCGGTCAGCAAGGCCAAGGAGGGATCCGGAGCATGGACATTTGGACCACCACCATGCAGGATGATGGAACCTGGAGCAAACCCGCCAAGTTGGACGAGAACGTGAACACGCCGTACCAAGAGGAAAGCGTACAGATCCATCCGGATGGGAAAACGCTGTACTTCAGCAGCAACGGGCATCCGGGTTTCGGTGGATTGGACATTTACATGAGCCGCAAACAAGACGATGGCACATGGGGAAAAGCTCTGAATTTGGGTTACCCGATCAACACCAGTGCAGATGAGAACAGTCTGCTGGTGAACGCCGATGGCAACGTGGCCTACTTCGCAAGTGATCGCCCCGGTGGACTTGGTGATCTGGATCTCTACAGCTTCGAGTTGTACAAGGAGGCACGCCCGGAAGCAGTCACCTTCATACGTGGCGTGGTCACCGACAAGAACACCAAAGCCCCGGTGGAAGCCGATGTGCAGTTGTATGATGTGTCTACTGGCGAACTGGTAACGGGGGCCTATAGCGATCCCAAGACCGGCGAATTCCTGGTGTGCATTCCCGCTGGCAGGACCTATGCCTTGAACGCGAGCACCGAGGGCTACCTGTTCTTTTCGGAGAACTACGATGTGGCGAAGGGCACACCCGATAAGCCCTACACCCTGAACGTTCCGTTAAGCCCGTTGACCAGCGGAAGCGTGATCTCACTTCGCAATATCTTCTTCAATACGGCCAGCTTTGATCTGCTACCTGCCAGTAACACCGAACTGGACAAGCTCGTTGGCCTGCTGAAGACCAATGCCACGCTGCGGATCGAGCTTGGAGGCCATACAGATAATGTGGGTGCCGATGCCGCCAACATGACCTTGAGCGACCAACGCGCAAAGGCCGTTCGCGATCATGTGATCGGCAAGGGGATCGAGGCGGACCGCATCACTGCGAAAGGCTATGGCGAAACCAAACCCGTCGCCAGCAACGATACGGAAGAGGGTAGGGCCCAAAATAGGAGGACGGAGGTTACGGTGTTGTGATCAACGTAAACTGAACTTGATCGATTGGTGGTATAACACGCTCACCTTCATATCTCGTTGTTCGCCAGGTTCCCATTCAGGCATCTTTTGGATCACGCGCAAGCACTCGGCCTCAATCGCCGCACAAAGTCCATTCTGTGCTTTGATCCCGGATATCGATCCGTCCTTGTTCACGACAAATTCAATTAAGGCCCGGCCAGTCACTTGCTTCTCCTGTGCTTCTTTTGGATACCTCAGGTTCTCGCGCAAAGTGACCATGATGAGGCTATCCGTGCAATAGCCCCTGCGCTTATCCGTATCGTGTAACTGGCAGTGCTTCAAATACGGCATGTGTTCAATGTGTTCCACCAGCTGGCGATTTCCATCGAACAGCGTATCAGCGCGATAGACCCAACGGCTTTCAATATCACCGGACAATGCGGAAAAGTTGGTCCAATCACCATCCAACCGGCCTTTCTTGAAGCTCCTTTCACTGATCTTGCGACCGAGGCTGTCGGTTGTGGTCCAAACTCCTTCTCGAACTCCTCCCACCAAAAGGCCGCGTTCTCTGCCACTTTTTGAGCTCGGAAGCCGCCAAACTCCTTCGCGTTTTCCTTGCTCATAACGACCGCTGTCCGATCGCTCTGACCAGACACCGACCCTTAGATCTCCATCGAATTCCCCGCTGTACGCTTCGCTGCCATCGTCGAACCAGTGGAATGTTCTGCCTGACCTTATGGTGCAATTCTCATCGGCATAGGATGTCAGATCCGTTAGTCTGCCGGCTTCTGGATAAAATGTGCGGGCTACCCATTGTCCTTCCGAAGTCTTGGAAACAACGTAGTGGAACCAAGTACGAACAACCTCTTCACCTGGCTCCGGAACAAATCTGAATTTGTCCTTGTACCGTTTCGAGCTCATCGTTAGATCCTGTGCCGAAAGGATCAGCGGTAGAACGATAAGAATTGCAATAAGGCCGCGCATGTGCCGAAAGTAGGACACTTCGATCAAGACCCCGACAACTCCTTCGCCCTTTGCGTTGCTGCGGTGATCGCGCGATCCAATAGGCCCGAAAGGTCATCTTTCGTAAGCACTGCAAAAGCCGCTTCCGTAGTACCACCCTTGCTTGTTACGGCTTTGATCAACTCTTCTGGCGTGCGATCACTGTGGTCCAACAAATGGTAGCTGCCCAACATGGTCTGCTTCACCAAAGCGCTGGCCACGTGCGGTTCCAGCCCTAGTTTGATGCCTGTGTCGATCATGCTGTCAACGATGTGGAAGAAATAAGCAGGTCCGCTTCCGCTCAATGCGGTTACGGCATCGAGCATGGTCTCATCGGCCAAATGCAAGGCGCGCCCGGTGCTGTTGAGCAACTGCTCCACCATCAAGGTCTGGTGCATGCTTAGTTCGGTGGCGGTCGCGTAGGCCGTGATCCCCATGCCGATCTGCGCCGGGGAGTTCGGCATGGCCCGTACCACGTTCACATGGCCCAAACTGCGCTGCAACCGTTCCATGGTAATGCCCGCCATGATCGACAGCACCACTTGCTCCGGCTTTATGATCTGGGCCAATGCAGGCGCCACGTTCCCGAAGTCCTGTGGTTTCACGGCGATGATCACGAGGTCGCTTTCGCCGATCGCGGGTCCGAGTTCATTTGAAACAACACCCAACGTGGAAAGTAATTGTGCACGACCTTCATTCCGCACAACCAGCAACAAGTCGGTGGCCTTCACCAATCCGTATTTTCTGAAACTGCGGGCATAGGCTTGTCCCATGTTCCCACAACCGATGATGGAGATCTTCATGTTCAGTAATTCCAATTATATGGAACGCTGTTCAACGCGAAACGAACTTCAACCCGACCAATGAGACGATCAACGTACAGAGGAAGAACAAGCGCCATGCATCTGCTGGTTCCTTGAAAAAGAGGATGCCAACGATGACCGTGCCGACTGCGCCGATCCCCGTCCAAACCGCATAAGCCGTACCAACGGGAAGAACCTGCGTGGCTTTGTACAAAAGGAACATGCTGATCGACAGACAAACCAGAAAGCCTATCAACCACCAGGTGGAAGCAGCTCCTGAGGTCTCTTTCGCCTTGCCAAGACAAGTCGCGAAACCCACCTCAAATAGACCAGCGATCACGAGTAGCAACCAGTTCATGGAGTTGTGATGTAGAAGGACCAACCTTCAGCGTTAGAAAGCGAATTCGGCCGCGAATGAAAGTCCAAGGCCGCGCGTTCTGCCCATGAAGAAGCCCGGAACATGAGGGGTGGAAAGTTGAAGAAGTACATGCTTCCCGATCCGGTGTTTCGCCGCCAGACCCAAACGGAAAACGCCGAAACCTCCATAGCTGGCCACGGCACCCAGTTGTGTCCGCTGTCCGAACCGCCGACTAGCCATAAGTGAGATCTGGGGGATATACCCAACGATGTTCCGTTGGTCCAGATTCAACGATAAATAACCGGTGTTCCACATGTCCATTCCGATCATCAGGTGTGCACGAAACGGCAAGAGCCGGGTAATTGATCCACGCTTGTACCGAAGTCCCAAGGTGTCCAAAACAACGTCCTTCCCGATGATCACATCGTCCAACGCGAAGATGTTGTCCACCTGCCAGCCGTCGTAGGTGACCAACGTATCCTTTGTGATCGACACACTACGTTCGTTCCAAGCCACAAAGCCAAGGTCTTCAACTGCGACCCCGAACCGCATTTTCCTTGTCCCCAGGTTGAAAGAAGTGTTCCATTGGCCGGTAAGTGCCGCACCAATTCCGTTCGAACGGTCCCAGCTACCACCGGCCGTATCACTTGCATAATATTCACCGGCAACATCTGTTCGCAACTCCCTGCCATCAATAGCGGTGAACAGGGTGGCATTCTGCACATCCACCGAACTGAACCCATTTCCGCGCACAAGGTCCACCCGCACCATGGATCCATTGTTGCGATGTTGTGCTCCTATACCAATTGTCTGGTAGCGGATCTGTTCAAACCCGGAAGGGGCAAGCTCGGCGGTCTGGTTCTCGTAGGCCGCATTGCCGAAGAACGTGATCGCGAATTGGTCCTTGGTGAAGCGAAGGCCGCCAACTTCATGGTGGGCCACACTGATCAATGGCCGCCACATTGTGCGTTCTGCATTACAAAGGGATCCGGCCCAGGACAAACGACCTTCTGCCACGTATCCTGCCGTGTTCTGATCACCGTCGAATGCGTTCAAGGAGCGCTCCCGAATGCTCCTCGACAGGTCTCCACCCCTGTAAATGCCAAGAGGCAATTCGTTGAAAACCGTGTTCGAATTGTAATCCGCTGACCCGTGGATACGGATCGAATTGCTCCACCAAGCGTTCAGGTCAACAATGGTATCTGGCTGTAAAAGAACAGTTTGTCCTATTCCATTCAACGAGCTGAAAAGCACGACGCCCGCGATCCACCTACTTGACCCCATTCAACAAATAATTCACTTTGGCGGTGATCTGAAGGTCCGCTGCGTAACGCTCCAACAAGCGCACGTGCTGGCTTTGGTCCGCCGTGTTGAAGACGATCCGTACCCGGAGCCGTGTGGCCTGGTAAAGTAGATCAACCTGATCAGCTGAGAGTATTGCATCGCTTCTGGACTCTACGGGAGTTTGAACAAGTCCATCTGCATCCAAGGCCGCAGCTTGCAAGGACCCCAGAACTGGCACATTGCTCAAGACGTTGTTGTCGGCATCCACAATGTCCAGTAACAGTTGGGCATCCAACGGAAATCCATTTGTGGTGAAGAGATGTAGCTCGCCGTTCCTGATCGCATGGCCTTCTGCCGATCCTGGCAGATCCACCTTAACCAAGTTCTGCAAGGTCAAACCCGTCGCGATCAGGTCCAAGGGCAACTCCAATTCCAACGATGCGCGCAACTTGCTGTCGTAATAGAAGAAGTCATGTCCGTTGCTGATGTCACCCAACGGGTTCATCTCCAGGTCCAAGGCAAGCTCCAGCTGATCGGGCAGGATCTCTAAGAACTGATCCACGTTGCTGTTGTCGTTGTTCAACGTCGTTTGGTAATGACTGGGCTGGAACGTATCGCCAAGGTCCAAGGCCCTGTTCAAGTTGATCGGGCCGTTCATGATAGCATGCTGAAGGTCAACACTATTGCTGGTGTTGCTGTTCACAGAACGCAATTGGTGCAGACGAACGCGCAGGTCCATCCCGATCCCGCTTTCCACGTTCAGGCGAACTTGCACACGGTTCAGATCGATCGTACCATCAATGATGTTGGCGAAAAGATCGATCGCGTTGGACTCAGGCTCAAGGGTGATCACGCGATTCCCGAAGTACCCCGATGCATACTGTGGCACAAGCCCTTCATACGCCACCTTAACGATAATGCTGTCCTGATTGGTGACCAGCGCTCCGGATCCATTCGGGTCCAACTGTGCACTTACATTGGAACCCAGTGTGTTCACATCATTGAATTGCGGACCACGCAGGTCGAAGATCGAATAGGCGAGATCCCTTTCCGCTTCCGAAGTGGTCGGATCCGCTGCTGTTCCGGGGCCAACCGAAGCAGTCAGCGCCGAGGAGCCATCCGGAAAGGTGACCCCATTCAACCCAAAGGTCCCGAACACCTGACTTGCGATCTTGTTGCGCATGATCAATTTGAGCCTGCCTTCACGAAGGATCAACTTTCGCAATGCCAGATCATCGAAATCGAACCGGATCAAATTGTTCTCACTGATCACCGGAAAGCCTGCGGGCAGGTCGAACGAATCATTACCCGGAAGCGGGAACGCATACGGATAGACCAAACTGGTGTCGGGTATGGCAAGAACGGTATCAAGGTCCAACGCGAAAAGATCATCGGAGTAGACCAAGGTGATTGTACCATCCGCTTCGGTCGTTCGCACGGAATCGGGCAGTATGTCCGACAAGGTGAAACGTGTTCTAAGGATCGGGACCAACGCATCAATGTCCCAACGGGATGGTTCAACATCCTTTCTACAGCCCACTAATGTTGAAAGAATTAGTAGGCCAAGGGAGGCAACCCTTATAGGGAAACGCACGTTTTCCATGAGCAGGAGCAAAGTACGGGCTTATGTGACCAAGGTCGAGTTGCGGAGTCGTAAATTTGTTGCTAAACCGAAGGGCGGTGCTGATAAGACGCCATATACTATTGCCCACGCTGCTTGCAAGCAGCGTCATGTTCCTTCTCTCGTGGGTCTGGCATGGTCTCGCTCTTACTGATCTTCAGGAATTGCCTATTCCAAAACCGCTGTACTTCAGTTTGGCCGGCTTGGTCTATTTGGTGATCGGACTCGGTCTTACCGTTGGTATCCATCATTCCATCCACATGGAATGGATCTCCTTGAAGACCGCATTTCCACTGACTTCCATGGCTGTTGGTGGAGCGATCGGGTTCTTCGTCTACCTCGTGATCTTCGTGCTCGGTATGTCGTTCGCGAAGCACGACATGATGCACATTCTGGTGGATGTGCTTTGGCAAATGTTCGAACAAGCGATAGGCGGTTTGGCCGTTAGCCTGGGCATCATTTATGATATGCACAAAAGCTATCTGGAGGGGGAGAAGGCGGGGTAGCAGTAACTTTCAAGAAGAACCGCGCTGATCTTAATGATCTCCAGTGCCGCCTAATGCGGCAGCTCCCAACAACGCCGAGTCATCTTCCGGGAGGCCGGAACTGACGATATCCACGCGGCCTTGGTAAATATTTAGCAACACCTTCTTGAAGCGAGCCTGCAACGGATCCATCAACAACCTTCCACTACGAACGATCCCGCCGAAGAGCACGATCCGGCCCGGTCCAGTGATCGCAACGGCATTCGCCAAGCCTACGGCCAACCAATCCGCTGTCCACTGGAAGGTGAACTGAGCAGCCCTGTCCCCGGCCAAAGCGGCATCCGCGATCGGCTTTACTCCTTCCGTCCGAATGATGTCAGAATCACCTCCAAGGTCCAAATAGGTTTGGCGGATCCCACGGATGCTCACGTAGGTTTCGAGGCACCCGGCTCTTCCGCAGGTACAGGGTCTTCCGTCCATGACCAAGGTGGTATGCCCCAGTTCGCCTGCATTTCCGGCACTTCCCAACACGAGTTTCCCGTTTACAATGAAACCGCCACCTACGCCCGTCCCCAATGTGACCACCATCAGGTCATTGTATCCTTTTCCGGCCCCGTAACGCCATTCACCCAGCGCCGCTGCGTTCGCATCGTTCCCCAGCACGGCCGTTGCTCCCATGCGGGTGGCCATCATATTGGCAAGTGGTACGTCGTGCTTCCAAGGCAAGTTGGGCGCCATTTCAATGATCCCGGTATGCTGGTTCGCGTTGGGCGCACCTATGCCAATGGAGGTCAATTTCGTTCCGGTAGCGGTGATCAGTTTGCGGGCGTGTTCGGCGATCGCATCGGCAAAGGCGTGTTCATCAGCATGCCCGTTGGTATTGATCCTGTCTCGGACAACGACCTGCCCATTTTCCACAAGTCCCAGTTTCGTGGTGGTGCCGCCTATATCGATCGCTAAGATCATTCGAAATCACGTTGTTCTCGCCAAGCGAAATAGGCGATGTAAGCGTAGCATGCGACGACTAGAATAAAGGCCACTTTGAAGCCGTATCCATCTGCCAACAGTCCCAACAACGGCGGGATGACCGCGCCTCCGACGATCGCCGTACAAAGGATCCCTGATGCCTGTGGTTTAAGGCTGCCGAGACCTTCAATGGAAAGCGTGAAAATGGTTGGGAACATGATCGAGTTGAACAAGCCAACCCCAAGAATGGTACCCATGGCCAGGATGCCCGATGTGTTGATCGAGAACAACACGAACATTATCGCGAACATGCCGAAAAGTGCCAACACGGTTGCCGGTTTGAATGCCTTGGTGAGGTAGGATCCCACGAACCTGCCCACCATGGCCCCGCCCCAGTAAAGAGCCACAAAGGCACCAACCACGCCTTTGGCATCCACAGTTGCAAGATCCCGGCCCAATAAGGTTGCACTTATCGAAGCAAGAGTGTCGTTATTCCGGACCACCTCGGCAAGGTCCATGGAAAGGAAGTAATTGACCAAGTAACTGCCAATGGCGACCTCGGCACCCACGTACAAGAAGATCCCGATCGCCCCGCGTACCAATCTTCCTTTGCGCAATACTTCAGCATAGGTGCCGGAATGTTGCGTGTCCAGGATCTTCGGCAAATGCACCAACGCAACGAACAAGGCGAGCAAAAGCAAAGCACCTGCAAGTACAATGAACGGGCCTTGCACCGCTGCTGCTTCTTGCGCGTAGTAGGTCTCTTTCTCCATGATCCCCATCCGAAGAATGTCCGCGCCGGAATGGATCTGGTCGCTGAGCAGGAAGGTAGCGCCAATGATGGGTGCGATCGTAGTGCCCACACTGTTGAACGCCTGTGCCATGTTCAAGCGGCTGCTGGCACCGCGCTCATCGCCCAATACGGCCACATAGGGATTGGCCGCGACTTGTAGCACGGTCATGCCCGATGCCAAAATGAAGTAGCCGAGCATGAAGAGCGGGAACATCCGTAGCCCGGCCGCTGGCCAGAAGAGCAAGCAGCCAAGTCCCATGGTCGCCAAGCCCACCAACATGCCATTCTTGTACCCAATGCGAGCCAATAACCACCCGGATGGAATGGAGACCAATCCGTAAGCAATGAAGAATGCGAACTGCACAAGTCCAGCCTCGAAATAACTGAGTTCGAAGATCTCCCGAAGTCTGGGTATCAGTGAATCCACCAGTACGGTGATGAAACCCCACATGAAGAACAACGAGGTGACCACCGCTACCGGCGCCCATGAATTTCTTTGTTGGTATTCCATGTTGGTGGATCGGTCCAAAGATGCGCGTTACATTGTCAGCGAATGCATTACGACCGTCGAAAGTTCATACGAACCGGGCTGGTGGGTACCGTCGCTATGGCAAGTGGCTGCAATTCGATCGGAGATCCTGAAGAGTCAACCGGAAAAATTACCGGTGATCCTTCAGCTGGAAAAGGCCCCATCGTATTAAGCACGTGGAAACATGGCCTAATGGCCAACGCAAAAGCGTGGCAGGTCCTCAAGGCCAATGGAACTGTCCTCGATGCCGTTGAACAAGGAGTTTCGGTGGTGGAAAGCGACTTCTCCAACAGGAGCGTCGGTCTTGGTGGTCGGCCCGACCGGGACGGGTTCGTAACGTTGGATGCTTGTATCCAAGACCACGGCGGTAGGGCAGGTGCCGTTGCCTTTATACAACGTTTTGAACATCCGATATCCTTGGCCAGGGCCATTATGGAACGAACGCCCCATGTTATGCTGGTAGGCAAAGGTGCTGAGCAATGGGCTTTGGAGAATGGATTCGTCCATCGCGATGTGGACATCCCCGAGGTGCGTCAAGAGTGGCAAGACTGGTTGAAGACCAGCACGTACAAACCCATCGCCAATATCGAGAACCACGACACGATCGGCATGATCGCCATGGATGCCAATGGGCAACTCGCGGGGTCGTGTACAACCAGTGGGATGGCGTATAAGATCCATGGTAGAGTAGGGGATAGCCCGATCATTGGTGCCGGTCTTTTTGTGGATGGTGAAGTTGGAGCGGCGTGTGCTACGGGTGTGGGAGAGTTGATGATCCGCACTGCAGGTAGCCACACGGTGGTGGAGTTGATGCGGCAGGGACGCACACCTGATGAAGCTTGCCAGGAAGCCATTCGCAGGATCGCAAAGCACGTTCCTGCCAAGGAGGATATGCAAGTCGGATTCATTGCCTTGCGGGCGGATGGTTTGTATGGCGCTAGGAGCCTTTACTCGGGCTTTGATTATGCGGCCAAGACCAATTCGGTTGAAGGTTTGGTGGATGCTGGTTACGATCGGGAAAGGGATTGATGGAGGCCGATGTTAGGCTGTCGATCCATCTCGGAAAGCGGTGATCAAACATGGCCTATCCACATCGATCCATCCTCAGCCCATTTCGAATGCTCGACGACCTCTTCACCCTAAAACCCAGGAAAGTGGATCAATAATTTTCATCTATCTTCGTTAAATGATCAACATCCGATCACTGATCCTTGGGTCCATTTTGGCAGCAACATTCATGCTTGCAGCACCCGCATTCAGCGCGCTAGCACCAGCTGAAAAGTCCAGTGTTTCCGTGGAATGCGTGAAGGGAAGCGGCTTGATCCAAGTGAACATTGAGAACCACCGGAAGATCGGCAATGTCGTGATCGAGGTGAGGGATGCCAAGGGCGACGTGGTCTATCGCGAAGAAGGCAAGGCCTTGACCGGTGAACTGGTGCGCCGATTGGACAAAGGCATGTTCCCCAATGGTCCCGCAACCGTTACCGTTGAGTCACGGGACTTCCGGATCACCCGGGCGTTTGAGGTGAAGTGACCTTCGGGTGCTACCAGCCCTGTGCGATCAGTCCTAGAACAGCCGGGTCCTGTGCCATGCTTTGGCTTTGCAAACCAGCGGTTACCTCAGCCTCGTTCAACGATCTGGTCTTCTTCACACTTGAAGACCTGGTTGCACCGGTGGCATTTGCAACGCTCTGGTTCATGAGGAATTCTTCTTGGGTTACCTCATGGCTCGGTCGTGGTACTTCCGCGTCCAACGCAGAGCTCTGATCCTTGTTGGCCGTCTTGCCCAGATCAGCCTTGCCTTCCTTGCTCACTGAACGATCATCAGCAAGCGCATCAGCGGGGCGCACTTTTTCATCTTCAGCCGGGGAGGTATTGGCCGCACTTTCAGAAATTTCGGCGAACTTGTTTCGAAATTCCGTTTCTCTGGCTTCAACCGGAGTCTTGGCAGCTTCATTCCGCTCCAGTTCATCTCCTCTGGTCGGCGCGTCTTGTTGTTCTGCGTTCGACGTATCGGCGCTACGCTCCAGTTCGCTCGTGATGCTGCCACCTTCATTGGCGCTCACACTTGCTTTGGGTACCGCCGGTTTGACGGGCACTTCATGCAGTTCGGTCAATCCATCCGTCCTGTTGGCTTCTTCGAATTGACGAACGCTGAAGACCCCGGCCACGATCAACAACGCCAATGATGCCAATGCCAATGCTGGCCGCCACATCGCAAAGCCATCTCGCGGGATCAGCCAAACCGCAACGCTGTTCAACCAAATGCGCCACTGCGGCTGCTGTTGTGCTCTGAAGGCTTTCAAGACATTCGCACGCACGGTGCTCTCCGCTTCGATCGTTGCTCGGGAGCTTTCATCGGGTCGCATGTAATGCAACATAGTGCGCATACGCTCGTACTCTTCGCGATCGCTTATGTGGCGAAGCACGAAGGCCTTTTCCTCCGCGAGCAGATCGTCGAAGCTCCGCTCGCTCAGCAGGCCCTCGATGTCCTCTGGATCATACTGTTCGCGCCGTTCCATGTTGTTGTAAAGTTTTGGGATCGAATTCCTTCATGCGTTCAGCCAGTTTCTTCAGTGTGTAGAAGATGCGGGATTTAACAGTGCCTTCAGAACAAGCGAATACCGCTGCGATCTCCTTGATCGCCATGTCTTCGTTGAACCGCATTACGAAGGTGGCTTTGTGGTCGGGGTCCAGCTTGTCCAGTTCTTCATCCAATCGGTCCCGGAAGCGCTCCCTGTCCACACCTATGCCATGGGTCGCTTCTACACGATCCACGCCATTGCGCAAGTGCACGGCGGCTTCTTTCACCACGGCTTGGTGGCGGTATGCGTTCTTGCACATGTTGTTCGCCACGCTGAAAAGCCAGGTTTGAAAGGGTCGGGAAGGGTCGTAGCTCTGCGGTCGTGTGGCCAGTTTGGTGAAGAGGTCCTGCAAATAGTCCTGGGCCATTTCCCGATCGCTCCACAACATCCGGTAGAAATAGTTCAGTACACGGCGGTTGTACCGGTCATATAAGGCCGCAAATGCCCGCTCATCTCCTCTGACGACGAGTTCCATCAAGCGCTCATCGCCCAACTTGCCATATTCCGTTCCGAACAACGCCATGGTCTCAATGAGCCAAAATGTTGGCTTTGATCAATCTTTCAGTAGCACCCAATTTCTTGGCCATGATCCGCAGGTCGTGTTCCAACAAGGAGGCTTTGGTCTCATCCCCAATGGAACGGTAATGCTTCAAGAGGATCGCTCCGGGTACCAAATAATTCTGCGAAAGAGGACCGGCATCCATCGCCTTTTTGAATTGTCCCCAACGCTCTTCCAAGAGCCGTAGGTTATTCGTGGGTTCCTTGCTCCACCGAACAGCAAGGCCGGTCAAATACAAGTTGTTCCCTTGTCCACCCATGGCGGCACTTCCCATGGCCAACGAGAGATAAACCGGCCTGGTCGTGCTTTTCACAAGTTCCGTGATCATCTCATTTTCTGTTGGTACCGTGCCTTTGGCCTTTGTGCGTTCCCAGATCCGCGCGCGGTAGGCAGGATCCAACAATAAACGTTGGTCGATCACGAAAACGTCGTTTCGCTTGGCACTGGCGAACTGATGTACCCATAGTGGATAGGCATCCATTTCCCCAGCTGCTATGAGCACTGCACCGGGTTCCAGCGATGTCATCACGTCTTCGGCGTATGCATACAGGCCCGGTGCCACACGTCCTCGACTTTTCATCTCGCGTGCCCATTTCGTTAACTCCAACGCGTTGTCCTTCCGGGCTGCATTTGCTAGTTCTGGGGCTATTAGTTCTTCGCGATCACGGTCCTTTGCCAACGCCAGGTCCAATTCCTGAAATGCCGTGGGAGCCGGGAATTGGGCGTAGAAATTCGCCATGTGCGCCTCGAAACTCTGGGGAGCCGCACTATTCAGTAATGCTGCTTTGTTGACCAGGTCCGCCTTATCTGTTCGAGGGATGGTTCCTTGGTTCTGGACCAATGATAGATTCCGAGCTGCACGGATCTGATCCAATTGTTCTTTGGGAGTTGCTTGCGGAATGGTGTTCACATCAACAGCGGACCTCTGCTGTTCCTCACGGACCTTCGTTCCGGAAATGGACCAGCCACCTTGCACAGCGTCGATGATCACAGCGTTCTGCTGTTGGGTGTCCGCTGCATTGGGTGGTGTAGACGTTTGGGCTGCGGCGGACAATGTGAAAAGTGCCACAGCCAAGACGGACCACCGGTGTTTTGTTTTGTTGGGTACGGGCATCTGTTGGAACGGTACACGCCGATCTTGAAAAGGTTCAAATTCCATCGAACTACTTTTGCAAGGTAGAACCATGTTGAGCGAAGAAGCGAAGGACAAGTTGCGCCAAACACTGGAAAAGATCCATGATTGGCCCGCGGTATATATGTACAAATTCATCTTCGAACCGGAGACCGAGCGACTGGACGCCGTGTTGGCCTTGTTCCCCAAGGAAAGCGAGGTACTTCGGAAATATTCCGCAGGTGGTAAGTACCTGGCCATAACGGTGAAGGAGGTGATGATGAGCGCGGATGAAGTCGTGGACCGCTACGACAGAGCTTCAGAAATAACCGGAGTGATCACCTTGTGATGTTCGATGTAGATCTGTTGACCCTGAGGACAGCCTTGCTGATCACCTTGAGCATCCTGTTGGTGCTGGTGATGGCCAAGAAATTCAAACGTAACGTGTTGGCCAAGGACATGCCTGCTCCGTTGCACGCTGAACTGATCAAACTAACAATGGCCTATCACCCGGTCCGTTTGATCGCCGTTGTACAGGTGCCCAGCAACCAATCCATTGCACTTGACCTGCTGGATGCGGAACACCGAGCATTGCAGTCGTTGGGTTCCTTTTCACTTCAACGTGGCGAACATATGCAAGAGCTAAGCCTACCGAAATTACAGGACGGCACGTATTTCTTGGTGATGAGCACTGCGACGCAACGAACCGTGCGCCAATTCCGTCTACAACAGACATGAGTTTTAGGTCGGTGCTCTTTCTTGCTGCAATGTGTGCGCTCCCGTACATGATCAGTGCGCAGAAACGTACGCCGTTACCAGAACCTTCCTTAACGCTTAAGGGCAACTTCTTTCTACCGGCACCGATCGGGAACCCGTTGTTCAAGAGTTCAACCGAATCGATCGGCCAAGCGGATGGTGTGCTCCAAGTTCCGATCTTGAAAGGCTTGGGTGTGGGTGTTGGTGGCAAAATGACATGGTATGGTGTTAATGACCGCGCCTTGGCACCATTCGTTACCAATGGTGAAGTGCGGCGTCGTACATTCTACGGTAAGCTGCAGTACGAGCAGTACACAGGTCCACGGGCCTATTATGAACTGCACGCCCGCTTCGGTGCGTCCACCTATACGTTCGACTGTCCTCCTTGCACCACAAGCAACAAGAGCAACGCATTCCATTGGGGCCTTGGGGCGGCATATTACATCCATGCTACGGATAACCTGTCCTTTGGATTGACCCTTGGGTACGAGGTGGATGCCACCCGGTTCAATGCGGAAAATCTGGGCTTGACCAACTTTCCGGGTAGGGTGCAAACGGAGGAGGAGCACAACTACCGCAACTTCATTTTGGGGATGGGATTCAGCACGCGCTTCAGAAAGTCGGAAGAAAATGCCAGGGGTTGGTGAGTGCGGTCTGATTCACCCAAACTCCTCATTCCGTCTTGTGCCATGTTCAAGCTTCACTCTTGCGACCGTGGGCCAGACCAGTGACCAACGCAAAAGGCCGATGCGAACACCGGCCTTTTGAACTGAACAATTAGGTGATCAAGCCTCACTTGCAGGCGGCAACTCCTTGGGATCGCCACCTTCACTCTTGCTGGTCTTCTTCTTGCCCTTGGTCACTTTGATCTGGAGGTCCGTCTTGTCCTTGTTCGTTGCAACTGCGATCTTGTCACCTTCTTCGACGCCTTGGTTGATGATCTCCTCGGCCATCGGGTCCTCGATGAATTTCTGGATCGCACGTTTCAAAGGTCGCGCACCGAATTTCTCATCATAACCCTTATCCACCAAGAAGTCCTTGGCGTCGTCGTTCAACTTCAGATCGTAGCCTAGCTCCGCAACACGCTTGTACAAGTGGTCCAGTTCGATATCGATGATCTTGTGGATATCGTCACGCTTCAAGGTGTTGAAGATGATGATGTCATCGATCCGGTTCAAGAATTCAGGAGCGAAGGCTTTCTTCAGAGCCTTCTCGATCACTCCGCGATTGCTGTCTTCCTGTCCTGCCGCTTTTGCTTGGGTACCGAAACCAACACCCTTGCCGAAGTCGCTCAGGTCCCGTGCCCCGATGTTGGAGGTCATGATGATGATCGAGTTCTTGAAGTCGATATGGCGACCCAAGCTATCCGTCATCTTACCATCATCCAGCGCTTGTAGCAGCAGGTTGAACACATCCGGGTGGGCTTTTCGATCTCGTCCAACAGGATGATCGAGTAGGGGCGACGGCGCACTTTCTCAGTGAGCTGTCCGCCTTCTTCATACCCTACGTAGCCCGGAGGCGCACCGATCAAACGGCTCACGGAGAATTTCTCCATGTATTCGCTCATATCGATCCGGATCAAGGCATCGCTCGTATCGAAAAGGTAACGGGCTAGTTCCTTCGCCAATTGGGTCTTACCAACGCCGGTAGGACCTAGGAAAATGAAACTGCCGATCGGGCGGTTGGGATCCTTCAGTCCTGCACGGTTCCGTTGGATGGCCTTCACCACTTTGGCAACGGCTTCGTCCTGCCCGATCACATTGCCGGTCATTTCCTCTTTCATACGGCGCAGTTTGCCGCTCTCCTTTTCAGCGATCCGAGTAACCGGGATACCGCTCATCATGGCCACCACTTCGGCCACGTTTTCTTCTGTCACCGTGGTGCGGTTGCTCTTGCTTTCTTCTTCCCATTGCTTCTTGGCGGCATCCAATTCCTCCAAGAGGTGGCGCTCCTTGTCGCGCAATTTGGCAGCCTCCTCGTAACGCTGGCTGCGCACCACCTTGTTCTTCTCTTCTTTGATGTCCTCGATCTTCTGCTCAACGTCCAAGATCGCCTTCGGTACCACGATGTTACTGATATGGACACGGCTTCCCGCTTCGTCCAGCGCATCGATCGCCTTGTCCGGTAGGTGCCTGTCCGTAATGTAGCGGTTGGTGAGTTTCACGCACGCATTCACCGCCTCTTCCGTGAAGTTCACATTGTGGTGGTCCTCGTACTTTTCCTTGATATTGTTCAGGATCTGGATCGTCTCTTCAACCGTTGTAGGCTCCACGATCACTTTCTGGAACCGGCGTTCCAAGGCACCATCCTTTTCAATGTATTGGCGGTACTCGTCCAAGGTGGTTGCACCAATGCACTGGATCTCCCCACGTGCTAGCGCAGGCTTGAACATGTTGCTTGCATCCAAGGAACCGCTGGCCCCACCGGCACCTACGATCGTGTGTATCTCGTCAATGAACAGGATCACGTCCGGACTATTCTCCAGCTCGTTCATCACCGCTTTCATGCGCTCTTCGAACTGACCACGGTACTTCGTGCCAGCCACTAGCGAAGCGATATCCAACGCCACAATGCGCTTGTTGAACAAAACACGGCTCACTTTCCGTTGGATGATGCGCAATGCCAATCCTTCCGCGATCGCGCTCTTGCCCACACCAGGCTCACCGATCAATACGGGATTGTTCTTCTTACGGCGGCTAAGGATCTGGCTTACCCGTTCGATCTCCTTCTCACGTCCGACTATAGGGTCCAACTTGCCTTCTTCGGCCATCTTGGTCAGATCCCTGCCGAAATTGTCCAATACCGGCGTTTTGCTCTTGCTATCACCTTGCTTGCGCTGTCCGCCTCCACCACCTCCGCCACCGCTCACGCTGCCGCTATCATCATCGTCGTCGTCGGCACTTTGGGGACCGGCCTTGGGCTTCTTGGTGAAGATGTCCGTGGAATCGCTTCCGCCTGCGAGGATCGTGTCCACTTCGTGCTTCACACTATCGTAGTCCACATGGAACTTGTGCAAGGTGCGGGTGGCCAAATTGTCCTCGTCCTTCAGCATGCTCAGGAGCACGTGTTCTGTATCGATGTGCGGGCTCTTGAAAAGCTTTGCCTCGAGGAAAGTGATCTTCAGCATCTTCTCCGCCTGCTTGATCAAGCTGATCTTGTCCTTATCGGGTGGACGCATGGCACTGGCGGGCTCCATGGAGCCTTCGACCACTTTGCGCAATTCGTCCACGTCGACCTCCAAACGCTGAAGGATCTTGATGGCGTTCCCCTCGCCTTCGCGGATAAGGCCGAGGAGGATGTGTTCAATGCCTATGTAGTTGTGACCCAGACGTAAAGCTTCTTCACGGCTGAAGGTGATGACGTCGCGCACACGGGGTGAGAATTTGGCGTCCATTTGTTCGATTTCTATCGTTATGACCCGAGGGCCAATAGGGTTCGTGTCTGAGGGTGCTGCTAAGGTAGTTGTCCCTTCTCAGGGGGCAAGCTATTGAACGGACAATTATGGCGCTTGTTCCGAGGAACGGCATTTATCCACAGGGTCGTGTCCGTTTGTGAATAATTACAGGTAAAAGTCATGGTTCGAGGCGGTACCTTCGGCTCCCTTTTCGAGAAGGCCCTCCACAAGGAACGGGCCAATGGACAGAACTGACAAAAATGGCAGAAGGAGAAAAGATCATTCAGATCAACATCGAGAATGAGATGAAGACCGCCTACATCGATTATTCGATGTCGGTGATCGTTAGCCGTGCGTTGCCCGATGTACGCGATGGACTAAAACCTGTGCATCGCCGTGTGCTCTACGGCATGCAAGACCTTGGTGTACTGAGCAATCGGCCGTACAAGAAGAGCGCCCGTATCGTGGGTGAGGTTCTCGGTAAGTACCACCCGCACGGCGACAGCAGTGTTTACGATGCCATGGTGCGTATGGCGCAGGAATGGAGCTTGCGCTATCCGTTGGTCGATGGACAGGGGAACTTCGGAAGCCTCGATGGCGACAGCCCGGCCGCGATGCGTTACACCGAAGCGCGATTCAAGAGGATCGCCGAGGAAGTATTGGCCGATCTGGACAAGGAAACGGTTGACATGCGCCCCAACTTCGACGACACGTTGGAGGAGCCGAGCGTAATGCCTACCAAGATACCGAACCTCTTGGTGAACGGAGCTTCAGGGATCGCCGTGGGTATGGCCACCAACATGGCGCCCCACAACTTGAGCGAGGTATGCGACGGTATTGTTGCCTACATCGAGAACAAGGATATCGATACGCTCGGGTTGATGGAGCATATCAAAGGTCCCGACTTCCCGACCGGCGGTGTGATCATCGGTGTGGATGGGATCCGCGAAGCGTATGAGACGGGCCGTGGTCGCGTCGTCCTGCGCGCGGCTTGCCACATTGAAGAAGATGAGAAGAGCGGAAGGGAAACGATCATTTGCACGGAGATCCCGTTCCAAACGAACAAAGCCGTTCAATTGGTAAAGGGTGTTGCCGATCTGGTGAACGACAAGAAGATCGAAGGCCTAAGCGATGTGAACGACTACAGTGACCGTACCGGTATTCGCGTGGCCTATGAGGTGAAACGCGAATCGATGGGTTCGGTCGTCCTTAACCAGTTGTACAAGTACAGTGGGTTGCAAACCAGCTTCAGTATAAACAACATCTGCCTAGTCAAAGGCCGGCCGATGTTATTGGGGCTGAAGGACATGATCGCTTATTTCGTGGAACACCGGCATGATGTGGTGGTCCGTCGCACGAAATACGACCTGCGCAAGGCCGAAGAACGGGCCCATATCCTGGAAGGATTGCTGATCGCCCTTGACCATTTGGATGAGGTGATCGCGTTGATCCGTGCCAGCCAAACACCGGACATCGCCCGCGAAGGGTTGATGACCGAATTCGGGTTGAGCGAGATCCAAGCACGTGCGATCCTTGACATGCGTTTGCAGCGCCTAACTGGTCTGGAGCGCGACAAGATCCGCGATGAACATGCGGAACTGATGAAGTTGATCGGCCACCTGAAAGCCATTTTGGCGGATGAGGGCATGCGGATGCAGATCATCAAGGACGAAACCTTGGAGGTAAAGGAGAAATACGGAGACAAGCGTCGCACCCAGATCGTACATGGCACCGGCGATATGCGCATGGAGGACCTGATCGCCGATGATGCGGTTGTGGTCACCATCAGTCACTTGGGCTATATCAAACGCACCGCATTGAGCGAGTTCCGCACCCAAGGCCGTGGTGGCGTTGGTAGCCGCGGAAGTACCACACGTGATGAGGACTTCTTGGAACACTTGTTCGTTGCCACAAACCACAACTACCTGCTCATCTTCACCCAAAAAGGGAAGGTGTATTGGATGCGGGTGTACGACATTCCAGAAGGCACGCGCCAAAGCAAAGGCCGCGCGATCCAGAACTTGGTGCAGATCGATGGCGAAGATAAAGTGGTCGCCTACTTCAACGTGACCGACTTGAAGGATGAAGAGTACTTGGCGAAACACGCCGTTGTGCTTTGGACTAAGAAGGGGGTGATCAAGGAGACCATGGTGGAAGCTTACAGCCGTCCACGTAGCAACGGCATCATTGCAGTGAAGATCCGTGAAGAGGATGAACTGCTCGAAGCACGTTTGACCAACGGTCAGAGCGACATCATCATGGCCAGTAAAGAAGGGAAGGCCGTACACTTCAACGAAGAAGGCATTCGCCCGATGGGGCGCAACAGCAGCGGAGTGCGGGGTATGCGCCTTGGCAGCGAGGCTGATGAAGTGGTGGGCATGATCACTGTGGACCGTGAGAACAGCGCCGATCGCCAAGTATTGGTGGTGAGTGAAAAAGGCTACGGAAAGCGGAGCCCAGTGGATGACTACCGCATCACGAAACGCGGTGGTAAAGGCGTTAAGACCATCCAGGTAACGGACAAGACCGGCAAGTTGATCGCGATCAAAGAAGTGAAGGAAGATGACCAGTTGATGATCATCAACCGGAGCGGTATGACCATTCGCATGGGTCTGAACGAAATGCGTGTCCTAGGCCGTGCAACACAAGGTGTGAAGTTGATCGATCTGCGGAAGAACGACCAGATCGCCGCAGTGGCCAAGGTGGATAGCGACTTGAAGGAGGATGAAGTGGAGGAGGTCGATGGAGTTGCCGGTGAAACCACGACGGACCCAAGTGCAGAAGGCGGATCCACCGATGAGAACGCGAGTGGCACCGAAGTTGCAGACGACGATAACGACGAATGACCTTGACTGAAACCAACGGAACAATGAAGAGCTTTCTTACCATCGCTTTTACCGCAGGAACCCTGGCCCTCACGGCCCAGAATGCCAATGTGGTGAACGCCTACAATTACATGAACGATGGCCAATTGGCCAAAGCGGTCGAATTCATCGAACCGGCAACAACAGATGCCAAGACCGGTGCCAGCGAGAAGACTTGGCGTTATCGTGGGGATATCTACCGACTGATCGCCATGGGCACGGATCAAGCCGTGAAGGACCAATTCCCGCAAGCCATGGACAAGGCCGTGGAGAGCTATTTGAAAGCCGACGAATTGGATGCCAAAGGCAACAACAAGGAAGAAAACATGCGGGCATTGGGCGCGCTGCAAGGTCTTTCCTTGAACTCCGGCAACGATGCCTTTACAGCGAAGGACTACGACAAGGCGATCGCGAACTACGCCCGTTCAGAGAAGATCGCAAAAGCGTTCGGACAAACCGATACCAATGCGATCTTCAACAGTGCGTTGGCCTACGAGAGCAAGGGCGACCACGCTGGTGCCATTACCCGCTACCGCGAAGCGTTGACCGCCGGTTACCATAAGCCGGAGATCTATCGCTACATCGCCAGCTTGGAGCGCAAACAGGAGAATTTGGACGGTGCGATCAGAACGATCGGTGAGGGGCGTAAAGCTTATCCGGACAACAAGGACCTGATCCTCGATGAAATGAGCTACCTGCTCGCCGCGAACCGAAGTGCCGAAGCCGAAGAAAGCGTGAAACTGGGCCTTCAGAAGGATCCGAACAATGCCATCTTATGGTCTGTACTTGCCAGCTTGTACGACAAGAAAGCTTCTGACGCAACCGAAGAGGCCGTTATGACCGAATGGTATGGAAAGGCCGAAGAGGCCTACAAAAAGAGCTTGGAACTTGATCCAAAATTCTTCGATAGCTACTTCAATATCGGGGTGCTGTACAACAACCGCGCTGCCTTCGAATACGAGAAGTGCAACAAGATCAAGAGCGATGCCGAGTACACCAAGTGCAAGACCGTGGCCGATGATATCTACGTGAAAGCGGTTCCGTTCTTCGAAAAAGCACACGAACTGAAGACGGACGATGTACCGACCATCCAACAGTTGATGAAACTGTACGCAAAGACCGGCGATCAAGCGAAGTACGCCACCATGAAAGGGCTGCTGAAGGAGTGATCACGACTACTGAAATTGAAAAGAGGCTGGGAGTGATCCTGGCCTCTTTTTGTTTTTGGGGGGAGACCAATTCGTGATCAGGGAATGGTCGGTGATCCAAAGATCAAACTAACGGATGCCTTGAACTTCTTGTCTGCGGAAGACCAAGGTTATCGTTGTTCCGACTGGAAGGCGCAGGGTCGTCGCCAAAGTCCGACAGAGCCGGCACAGGTTTGAGGTTGGTCATGGTTCACCCTGCCGAGGTCTATAGTGCTCGAGGAAAGGAGAATTCCTTTGGAGCCGATCACAATAAGAAGAGAGAAGAGAAAAGTCGGAATGGTAGATGATGGTCGCGAAGTTTCTGGCGCCCGTGTTATTGCAATCCTAGGTCTTCTCAATATGTCTTCAACATCAGTTCGTTCGGGTGATGTGTGAACACGTCAGATCAGATCTTCTCCAACTTCTTGATCCCCGGTCTCCGGAGTCATCATACGCATTGAAATACGTCTAGCGTTTCGGCGCACCTGACGAAGAAGGGGATCACAGAACCGCAGACGCGGACAGCAGAACTACCTTCCAAACTAAAAGCCCCGGCTGATTTGCCAGGGCTTTTAGTATTTCAAAAAGACTCTATTCGCGTATTGTCCAAATCCTTATCGATGCAGACAAAAGCTCCCTACGGCATCTGCTCCGTGATCGTATTCGTAGCCACAACACCACCAATGTTCACGAGGATCGGGTCACGATCGTTCTTGGCACCGGTGTACTTCACCATGCCGTCCATGGAAGTGTCCTCCAAGTAGTAGCCCATTACGGTTGCCGTGGCCACAGAGCCACCGATCACAACGAGGATCGGGTCGCGATCATTCAACTGGCCCGTGTATGAAATGGTGTGGTCCGGTTTGCAATTTCCTGCCCAAAGCAGGGTCGCTCCACCAATGGTCTTGCGGGCGTTGGTGCCGTGCGTTATGGTGACTGCGGTCCTGAAGTCCACCGTTGCTGAGGTACCGGATAGCGCGACCGTTGCATTGGTCATGGCCCCGAAGTGGTTCCGGTGCCTTACCGTAACACGGTAGTTGCCCGGTGCGGCTTGGAATTGAACAGGAGAGGAGCCATCGGTAGCCACAATGGTCCCATTGCGGCGGATCAACGCAGAGCGGGTTGCAACTAGGGCATAAGGTGAGGTGGACTGGCGCAATTCCATCAGTACCCAATCCACGATCGCCGTATTTCCAGCGGTGTTCAACACCCCCGCTTGGATCACTTCACCGCCGCCGCCGGACATTTGGGTGAAGCCCAATGCTGTATATGGTTCGGTGTTCGGGATCAATCCTTTCACACGCAAACTGTCATGCATCAGGCCCTCGGCTTGCACATACGGGCCTTCCAACCAAGCCATCGGTTGCACCAGAACCGTGTTGGGTACTGACAAGCAACCACCCGTGATCACCGTGGTCACGTTGTTCGCCTCGTTGTTCACGATGTCGTTGATCCCCGAGATACAGACCGTGCTACCGGTTAGTCCTAAGTAGCTGATGCGGCACAAGGGAACAGGTGCGGTGTTCTTCACCAACGAACTGTCCACAAAGGAGAGACCGATCACTTTCGTCCCGCCCAATGCGGTGTTGATGGTGAAATCGCCTACCAGGTTCGGAGCCAAGGTTCTGTGCGCTTTGGATCGTCAATCCGCTCACATTGAATTCATAGCCCATCACGCGACAGCTCGCGTTCTTGATCATCACGTCCACGGTCTGGTTCACAGGGTCCAGGTTGGCCAAGCTCAATTCAACGACATCCGAGGAATTGAAATAGCCGCGCGGAAAATCGCACCAAGGGTGGTAGTGGATCGCATGCACCGCGGTGTCGTGTACATCTTGCTGGCTGAAGCAATTCACCATCAATGCGGCATCGGTCACGGTGATCAGGTTGTCCCCATTGAGGTCGTTGCAATTGGAAGGGGAGATGTCGTCGCCGAGGATCCGCGTTACGAACTCCAAGGCATCAGGTTGGGTCTGGTTGCCATCGTAATTCAGGTCTCCTCGTTTCGTTGGACCAGCACACACACCATTGCAGTCCAATCGTGCATCTCCATAGGGCTGTCCGAGACAATCCACAAAAGGTGGACAATCCGTGACCACCGAGAAACTGGAAGCCGTGAGGTTGATGCAGACCTGTGCGAAATTGTTGCTGTAATCACGCTCGTGTCGACCCAACGCATCCGGTGCTCGCTGCCAGTTCGTGCGTAAGACGAGGGTATAGGTGCCCGGCGGAACATCTGTAACGTCGATCCAATTACAGGTGGTGCCAGAGCCGTAGACATCGTAGCAACCTGCAGTGATCCCCATGTTACTGCATCCGAATTGGCCCGTGTGACCGGGGGTACATCCCACGTCGATCACACAAAAGCCATTCTTAAAGCCTACGGGAATGGCCGCCCCGTTCTGATCGAACAGGATATAATCCGCATAACCGGCATAGTGCGCATGGTGATGGCAATTGTCGGTATTGAACATGCCGGGGAAGGTGCTGTTGTTCCCGATGTAGTAGTCGGTGGTCCCAATGTTGTCGATGCGGGTGGTGAAGCGTATCAAGCGACGAAGACCTAATCCCTTCGTACACCCTTCTTCCGGCGCACATTCGTCCGTAATGTTCAACGTTTGCATGGTCAAGCTATTTTGAAGTGCCGCTTGGTTCAAGGTGAGATCCGGCCCATTGGGACAAGCGGGGTCTCCGAATGCGATACAGCAACCCGCACATGGCACCGTTGCCAGTGGCTCATAGTTACAGCTCTGCGTGTTCATGCATCCGGTCACCGGTCCATTGTACGAAATGGTCACTGTTACTTGGCCCCCACATGCACCTGCATTATCGCCTACACGCAAATGGTGGAGCACCCCGCCTGGCATGTTCGCGTTCACAACTGCCTGCAAGCCGCATCCGCCGTCATTATCATCACCGAAGGTGGCGCCCTCGATCCCGTTGCTCAATACGACTTGGCTGCAGTTCATGTCATACAGCCAAAGTCGGGTATCGCAACTGTTCGTTCCACAGGTGCTGATGGTATAGGCCCCTGATTGCGGTGGGGTGAAGTCGTACCATTGTTCCACGGCGGTGGTGGTGAACGTGGCGAGTGTAACAGGGTAGGTCGATCCGACAGGGGCGAGGCTCACTGGTATTGCGCTGCTACAAGAAAATCCCGGTGGGCAGTTGAAGGTGGTCTCCTCGAAATAGCCGAAGACACCACCGGCGCGCACTAGGACCCCATCCAAGTAGATCCAATATCCGCCATAGCCATAGGAGTTGTGGTAAATGCCATCACCCGGTGTATCGTTGATACGGAAAATAAGACAGGTGTTGATCGGTACACACAAGCTTGTACCCGTTGCCGTTCCGCTTGCCAAGGTGACATTCGTGGCTCCGTTCTTTAATGTCCACGTGGTCTCCTGCGGGTAGTTGTCCGATACGATATCGATCTTTACTCGCTTTTGGCCGGCGGGACAACTGTAGTCGCAGCTGTTGTTGTTGATGTTCACGGCCGGGTTGTAATTCGCCGCGGTGCTCTCGTTACACCCCAGTACAGCGTTCAGGTTGCCCACAAAAACATCATCCAAGCCGATGTCGCTACGGACCCCGCTCCCTGTTTCCGCACGGAAGCGTATTCGCAAGTTGTTCTGGCCTTGGTAGGCCGTCAAGTTCAGCCAGCCTTGTTTCCATTGCAACCCTTGGTTTCCACTGATCACCCAAACATCCGGTACGATGGTGCCGTTCACGTTCAGATCAACATGCAACCAGCCTTGTTGGTTGCCACGCAGGTGGTACCAAAAGGTCAAATAGGGTGAAGTGAGTCCCGTTAGGTTGAAGCAAGGTGATTGAAGTATCGCCGTCTTGTTCGGTGTTGTCCCGGCTGCAGCGGCGCTTACATACATGTAGTTCTCACGCGTGCTTTGCGAGGTGTGGTCACCAATTGGGCCGGTGTCAGCCGTTGGGGTTCCGTTCTTATCTACCCACCAATCGAGCTCGTCGGTGGTCAGGTTCGTCCAATTGTTGACCAAGGTGCCCGGTGTTCCTACTGTAAAGCCGCTGAAGGCTTCATTCATGGGAAAAGTCGTCACACATTGTGCAAACGCTGCACTGGCAAGTAGGGATGTCAGCAGTAACGAGGCGTAACGAAAGGTCATGGTGGAGCAAGTTTGGAAGTGGAAAAGTAGGCGATGGCCCGGAGGTTTCCAAAACAAGATCTGGATCATGCTGCTCCAATGAACCTCTGCAGTCCGTTCAGTACGTCTGCTTTTGCTCGCCGATCTCCGGGCTCCTCCACCCCGTTCCAAGACCCTTTGTTCCAAAGGGGTCCCTCCTTGCCATTCTTGCACAAGCTATCTTACCGCCCTAAAAGGAGCAGCATGGCATTCGGATTATTAAAGGGAAAGCGAGGGATCATTACAGGAGCCTTGAATGATCAAAGCATTGCCTGGAAGGTGGCCGAATTGGCGCACGCCGAAGGTGCCAAATTCGTACTGAGCAATGCCCCGGTCGCCATGCGCATGGGCGAGATCAATAAACTTGCGGAAACGACCGGAAGTTCCATCATTCCCGCTGATGCCACAAATGATTCGGACCTTGAGAAGCTATTCAGTGGGGCCCAGGAACAACTCGGTGGCAAATTGGATTTCGTGCTCCACAGCATTGGCATGAGTCCCAATGTGCGCAAAGGCCGGAAGTACGACGACCTGAACTACGACTGGTACAAGCAGACCCTGGATATTAGCGCGATGAGCTTCCATCGCATGCTCCAAACCGCAAATAAGCAAGATGCACTCGCGAAGAACGCCAGTGTGTTGGCCCTTTCGTATATCGCGGCACAACGGGTCTTCCCGGATTATGGTGATATGGCCGACGCCAAGGCCTTGCTGGAGTCCATCGCTCGAAGCTGGGGCTATCGCTTGGGTCGTGAGAAAGGAGTGCGCGTGAACACCGTGAGCCAAAGCCCGACCATGACAACGGCAGGCGCCGGGATCAAAGGGTTCGATGGATTCTTCGGTTTCGCGCAGCAAATGAGCCCACTGGGAAATGCACCTGCCGTTGACTGTGCGAACTACTGCATTTCGCTCTTCAGCGACCTCACCAAATACGTTACCATGCAGAACCTCTTCCATGATGGCGGATTCAGTAGCACCGGCGTAACGCACGAGGTTATGGCGCACTTCATGAAGGAAGAGTGAGCTTGGACACCGTCATCTCCACCTGGAACCTGAAGGAGATCGATCCTGTCCAATTTCCATGTCTTTGATCGGTGCCGTCCTAGAGGGAATTTTCGAAGGCGTGTTCGTAGAGGTCTTAGGCCCCTTGATCATAGCAATTGTACGATTTCCCGGGGCCGTGTTAGGTTGGTTTCTCTGGCGCGGCAGGTCATTCAGCAGGGTTTTGAAGAACGGAGATCGGTTCGGACAGGGCATGGCAGGCGTTTTCATTTATGCCTTGATCATCGCCTTGGTTTTGTTCCTTTATAAAGGGTGATCTCCCATCAGGTCATTATTCGGTCCTATTTTCGCGGTCCATCCACCATGACCTTCCGTACTCTCCATTTAGTGTTGTTGACCTTCCTGTTGGCCGGTCAATTGTGCAAAGCCCAAGGAGGCAAGTCCTTCTTGAAGGAAGGGGATGCCTTCCGCAAGGAGAATGAATTGGAGAAGGCTTTGGAGAAGTACGGCTTGGCCATCGCTGTTGATCCCAAGTTGATCAAAGCCTACCAATCCAGAGCTGAGGTGAACGTGCTGATGGGCCGACCGCTGGAAGTTGCTCGTGATCTGAAACATATTGCCGCGCTGGAACCCGCCGATGCTGCGCTGGGTGCTGCTGCTGCACGCGCATATTTGGACATCGATAGTGCCACCATCGCACGTGATCTCTGCAATACAGCGCTGAAAGTGGATCGCAAGAACATGGAGGCCCTGCAGTTCAAGACCCGGGCCTGTTTGAAATTGGGGGATCTGGACTGTGCCACCGAAGCATCTGACGCGGCGTTGGCTTTGAAAGCCACTACGGACACCTATTTCTTGCACGGCCTAGCACGTGCTGCCGTGCGCGACTACAAGACCGCAGAGACCGACTTCGATCGGGTGCTGGAATGGAACCACCTCTACGAGGCGGCTTACGTAGAGCTTGCTAACGTCCAGCTCGAACTCTACGAAGTATTCACCGGGACCACCATGCAGATGCGCACTCTGGACAAAGCAGTGGAGAAGTGTACAGTTGCATTGGACCTGAACCCACAAAGTACCGATGCCCTCTTCACTCGAAGCAGGGCTTACGCCGCACAGAAGGAATATGCAAAGGCCATTGAGGACATCAGTCGGTGCATAGCATTGGGTCGAACGGATCAGGCGGTGTACCACCAACGCGCTTTGTATTATTCAGGTTTGGGGCAACATCAGAATGCGGTGAACGACTTGAACAAGATCCTTCTGGATAACCCGGATGACGTGGATGAACTGGTGCTCAGGGCCACAAGCAAGGAGGCCAACTTGGATATGGAAGGCGCACTGAAGGACCTGGAACTTGCACAACGCTCGTTGAAGGCAAACCCCGGTTCCGGCCATGTGAACGATCAACAACTGGAGGAGTCGCGCGTTCGTATCGCCAAACAGGTATTCGAAATGAACCGGGAAAGTGACCCGCCACGCCTAACGATACTGGAGCCATATTCCAAGGACAGTGTAGCACAAGTTTCCATGTCCCTGCGTCATTTGAAGGTGAGCGGTCACGTATTGGACAAGAGTAAATTGAAGTCCATTACGGTGAATGGTGGGCCCGCGCAATTTGATCACGACGAGAAGGATCCGCAGTTCTTCACTTCCATACCGTGGGTTGCAACAGACAAGGAGATCATCGTACAGGTCACGGACATCTACGACAACTTCACCTCTCAGGTCCTGAAAGTGGAACGCACGGAAGGAACTCCACCGAGCGTGATCGTTACCACCCCGGCTGCGACACAAGACCGTGTTGTCACCATAATGGAGGACAAGGAGTCGATCTTCCTCGAGGGGCGTGTGAATGATGAAAGCCTTATACGACTGGTCGCTGTAGATGGAGTGAACGCGAGCTATGCCCCAGATCAACTGAACCCGGAATTCAGCATCAAGCTGGACGTGAAGGACAAGTCCGGATTCTCGGTCCACACTGAAGACCAATTCGGGAATGCGACAGATGTGGCGTACACGCTGGTCCGTAAGGCAGCACCGGTTGTTGTTGCGAGCAAACCCGTGCCCAGCACAAGTGCCAAGGAGCCGACCCCAGCTTCAACTGCACCTGCCGCAACCCGTTCCGGTGCAACATGGGTGATCCACATTGAGAACACGAATTACCGGAACTTCCCAGCCGTGCAAAGCGGGGGTGATGCAGCGAAGATCCAAAAGGCGTTCGGTAACTATACGATCGCACGCACATTGAACAAAAAGAACCTGTCGAAGGAACAACTGGATCGATTCTTCAACATCGAGTTACGCGACCTGGTGCGAACGAATAAGATCGGGACCATTCTGGTGTGGTACTCGGGACATGGAAGAACGGTTGGTGGTAAGGCATACTGGGTGCCGGTCGATGCAAGAAAGGACGACATCTACAGCTACTTCAACTATGGCTCCTTGAAGGCCCAGATGCAGAACTACAGTGAGAGCGTGGACAATACGGTTGTTGTATCCGATGCCACCGGCAGCGAGTCGTCGTTCTATGAATTGACACGATAGATCCTATGGCGTTATACGCATTAGAAGGAACGGGACGCGGTATGGCAAAGACCCTCCGGTCGCATTCGCTGGTCGTGCTTATGGTCTTTGGCCCTTTGCTGCTAAGCGCACAGCGCTATTTCTTCGAGAATATTTCGGTGCAGCAAGGTCTACCCGCATCAAAGGTCTACTGTGCGTTGCAAGATGCCTATGGGTTGGTCTGGATCGGCACCGAAGCAGGCATTGCCAGCTATGACGGGAACGTGGTGCAGAACCATGGAACCGCAGAAGGTGTTGCTCGTAATGGGGTACGTGCATTGCTTCTGAACAAGGACGGACACCTATGGGCAGGGCATTTGGATGGAGGCATCAGCTACTACGATGGCAACCATTTCCAAGCGTTGGAGTTGGCACCCGGTATGAACAGTGCGGTAACAGGATTGGCACAAACCGCTGACGGCGCGATCTGGGCAAGTACTGCTGGACACGGTGTCTGGCGTATAGACGGGCCACCTACTGAGGAAAATGTGCTCAACGCGGCCCACTACGGAAAGGAGCAAGGCATTCAGGACAAGCTGCTCTCTCTTACCCTGTTGAATGATGGACGGCTTTGTGCCGTTGAAGACAGGGGAGTGGTACGCCAATACGACGCGGCTTCAAAGACGTTCAAGGAAATGCCATTGCCCGGAGTGGAAGGCGTGTTCCGCTGTACTTCCTTGTTCCAAGATGGTCGCGGTGACCTTTGGGTGGGAACCATTGGTGGTGGGGCATTCCGCTTTAATGCGCAAGGCAGGCAGACAGGACAGTTCGACCCTTCCAATGGGTTGGCCAGCGGTACGGTGATCTGTTTCGGAGAAGATGGCCTCGGTCAAGTATGGATCGGAACGTTCGATGGAGGAATTGGCTTGGTGAGTGAATCGCAAGTGAAGGGTTACTCCACGAACAACGGTCTGCATAGCCGCTTTGTACGATGCATCACCAAGGATCGGGAAGGCAACTTGCTGATCGGCACGAACGACAACGGTCTGGACATTTTCAAAGGGGACCGATTCGTGAGCTTCGGTCAGGATGATGGTTTGACAGACCCTCAGGTCTGGGCCGTGATGGAAGACCACCAAGGCCGTACGTGGTTCGGGACGGATGCCGGGATCGTTATCCTTAGCCAACAGGGAGATCGTTCATCCGTTGAGACCATTACTTCACAGAAGGGGATGCTCACAACCAACTTCGTTCGATCCTTGCGGGAGGATGATAACGGTAGGGTATGGATCGGGACGGAGAACGGTGGTCTATTGCGCTTTGACCCACGAACAGGCAAGGCCCAATATGACTTGGAATTATCGAGCAGCTTGGCCGAAGGAAAGGTGACCGCCTTGGAGGTGGGCCAGACCGGTGAACTATGGATCGGTGGACTGAATGGATTGCGCCGTTACATTCCCGGATCCGGAACGGTCCCCACAGTGTATACCGAAGCAGAAGGCTTGGCGAACAACCACGTGGTGGCCATTTTTCGCGATAACAACGGTGCCATTTGGGTAGGCAGCACCGTGAATGGCATCACCCGTATCGATAACGGCGTGGCGCATACCGTGGATCTGGGAAAGGCATTCACTGCTACTTGTTTTACGCAGGACAGTGACGGACGGATCTGGGTAGGTACCGAAGGACAGGGCGTTATCGTTCTGGAGAACGGTAAGCAAGTGCAGCAATTCACAATTGAAGAAGGTCTGCTGAGCAACTCGATCAAAGCATTGGGCAAGGACCAGCATGGCCACGTGTGGATCGGGACGAACAAAGGTTTGAACAAATGGCGTCCCAAAAAAGGAGGTTTCATTGCATTCACTGAACGTGCCGGGTTCACCGGGATCGAGGTAAAGCCCAACGCGGTTTGGACCACACGGAAAGGCGACCTCTGGTTCGGGACAGCCGACGGCGCAACGCGGGTAGGCAACGAGAAGGAGACAGAACGTGCGATTGCTCCACTGGTGGCCATACGCGGCTGGAAGGTGAATTTGGAGGACCGACCAAAGACGGAAGCGGAGCTGGCCCACGATGAGCGAAATATCCGTTTGGCCTTCGGAAGTGTGTCGCTGAGCGACCCGGCTGCCGTGCGTTACCAGTATCGGTTGCTCGGCCTGGATGAGGATTGGGAACCGATCACCTCCGCGACCGAATCCTATTACCCCGCGCTCCCTTCAGGAAAATACACCTTCCAAGTAAAGGCCATGGACCGTAGTGGTCTGTGGAGCGACCCGCCGGCAGAGTTGCAATTCCAGATCTTACCTCCTTGGTACCGTTCGTGGTGGTTCTACACCTTGCTTGCCCTCGGTATCGGTATCGTCCTGTTCAGTTACATCAAAGTGCGGGAACGACAACTCCGGTTGCGCAACCAAGTGCTGGAACGGAAAGTGGAAGAAAGGACTGCGGAAGTAGTGGCCCAAAGCCAAGAGATCGAAGGGCAGAAAGAGCAGATCGAAGGCTTGTTGTTGAACATCCTTCCGAAGGAGATCAGTGAAGAACTCAAGGATACCGGACGCGCGACCGCACGCAGGCACGAGAACGTCACCGTGATGTTCACGGACATGAAAGGGTTCACCATGGCCGCGGAGAAAATGACACCGGAGGAATTGGTGAACGAATTGGACGAGTGCTTCATCCAGTTCGATGCCATCATCGGTAAGTATGGCATCGAGAAGATCAAGACCATTGGCGACAGTTACATGTGTGCCTCCGGAGTACCACGCCCGGATCCTGAACATGCCGTTAAATCCGTGCTGGCCGCAATTGAAGTGCGTATTCTAATGGACAACTGGCACGCCGAGCGTGTCGCACAGGGCAAACGGCCTTGGACCTTACGGATCGGTCTGCATAGCGGTCCAGTGGTGGCCGGTGTGGTGGGCAAGCGAAAATTCGCCTATGACATTTGGGGCGATACCGTGAACACGGCAAGCCGCATGGAAAGCAGCGGTGAGGCGGGTGAAGTGAACATAAGCGGAACCACCTACGAGCTAGTGAAGGGCGTCTTTGAATGCGTCCATCGGGGCCAAGTGGAGGCCAAGAACAAGGGGAAGATCGATATGTACTTCGCACGCAGGATCAAGGCCGAATTCGCAATGGATAGCGCAGGGCAAGTGCCAAATGAAAAGCTGTTGGAACGGCTAGGTGTTGGGGAGTTGGTCTAGTACGGTAATACTTTTCCGCAACCCCAGCATCACCGCAACAACGCCCGCAGCTCCGCAAGCATCAACGCGGTGGCTCCCCAGACCACTTCGCCACTCACTTCGAAATAAGGGATCTCGACCGTGCGGCCCATGATCTCGATATACTGGTCGCGTTTCTTCAGAATATCGTCCCGACAACTCTTCCAATGGCGCTTCGATCGGGCGCGCTACTTCCAAGGGATCCGGCATCCAAGGTCCTATCTCTTCTACGAAACCCACGAACGGAGTAACGACCATTCGGCTCGGTGGAATATAAACAGGGGTCAACGCTCCCAAGACTTCAACGCCCTTGGGGTCGGCACCGGTCTCTTCATGGAATTCCCGCAATGCGGTTTCCTTCAGGCTAGGGTCGCCCGGTTCGCGCTTACCACCGGGGAAGGCTACTTGTCCACTATGTACCCCGTCGTAGATCGGGCGCACCATCAGAAGACAGTGCAACGTGCTTTCTTTGGGATAGAGCAACGCTAATACTGCACTTTCCCGCGGTGCGGGATCCAATGCCCTAGCCCGTTCAATATCCAATCTGCTGTAACCTGACAAGGCGAGCAGCTCTTCGTGGCCGGCGAGTGGGCCTGAAAGTGCAACACGTAAGTTCTCCAGAATGGCGGCGGTACTGTGCATTCCCGGATCACTTTCCCAGATCCTTCACCAGTTGTGCGGCTTCTATCTTGTACCTATGTGCCTTTGATGAAGCGATCTTCACGGCTCCTTCCAATGCACGATCCAGTTGGTCGCTACAGAGCAAACACACCACCGTATACCATTCGGTCTGGTCCTTGAACTGCATGGTACTGGCTCTTTCCAGATGGTCCAACTGAAGTTCCGCCTCGAATGGTTCGCCAGTGGCCAAATACGCACACGCCAAATACATGTGAGCGTTCTTCTCAAATCCTTTTTCCTCCAGATAGTGCTTCAACCCATCCCGCGCACCGGTATAGTCTTCTTGGGAATACTTGGCCATGGCATCGAGGTAGGTGCCGTTCAGGTTGGTGCGCACCCGGCCACTTACCATGTCCGGATAGGGTTTGAAGGTGTGGATACAAGATCGCCCGCTGGGGCCGTGCTACAACCTAAGAGGCAAACAACTGCAAGAAGAACTAGTAAATACCGCATGTGCGCAAAAGTACCGGCTACAACGCTTTCCAATCCCGACCACTGCTTTGCCCTTCAACCCCATTGCCCCAAAGGATCATGGATGCACGACCTGTGAGGTGGTCTTCGGGCACAAATCCCCAATACCGGGAGTCGGCACTTCGGTTCCGGCTATCGCCCAGAACGAAGTAATAGTCCTGTTCGAATCCATAGCGGTTTTGTGGCTTTCCGTCCACGAGAATGCTGTCGCGCGTTACACCCAATCGGTGGCCATCGTAAACGCTGATCACGCGATCGTACATCGGCAGTTCCAACACGTTAATGGCGACCGTGTCACCTTTCCGTGGAATGATCAGCGGACCGAAGTTGTCGCTGTTCCAGCCATAGCGCGGAGAGAACGGGAATATGTGTCGCGGCGCACCTACCGCAGGGCCCATCTCTTCGGCACTGATCACGTAAGGCAGCTTTCGAACCATTTCGGCAAGCTGAGCATTCAACGGAATTTCCACCATGGTCCTTCCGGGTTGGGCCACTTCAGGCGGAAGGCCGAGTTGGTCCAAGAGCAAGCGCGCATCGGATGCTTTACGCAAGCGCACCAGGTAATTGAACGTTAGCGATGCCCCTTCGAATTCCACGGGCTTGTTGTTCACGAGCAATTTTCCGCGGCGCAATTCAACTACATCGCCCGGCATGCCCACGATCCGCTTCACCAATAAAGGTCGACGCGCCATCGCCACATCGTTCTTCAGCGGATCGCGGAACACGACCACATCACCACGGGTGAATCCGGTCCAAACGGGCCAACGCTGGATCAACAACAGGTCTCCTGGACGAAGTGTCGAATACATGCTCACACTTTCCACCAGCACCCAACGCAAGACGAATACATGCAGAACGGCCAGCAAAAGCACTGCTAGCAGAAAGGCCCTGGTCCATTCGTTCAGCGCACGCCACCGTTCCTTTAGGTACATGCGCCAATGCAACGAATTATTTCACCAACGAGAACAAGCGCTTCCAGCGGATCCCTGTGTAAGGATCCTTGGTGAACCACACCAAGACCGCTTTGCCAACCACGTGGTCATGCGGTACATACCCCCAGAAGCGTGCATCCTGCGATCGGTGCCTGTTATCACCCATGAGCCAGTAGTAGTCC
>JADKFY010000006.1 GCA_016717305.1 Flavobacteriales bacterium | reverse complement strand
TTCTGCTCGGTCGCTACGTCATGGCAGTGGCAGAACGGAACAAGTTCTGGTTCTGGATCGTCGCCAACGAAGCGAATGTGGCTTCCGCTACCGTGGATGGTTACGCCGTTGGTGTGAACCTGCTGGGGTCATCAGACTTCGTTACGCTGTGGCGCGGTGGATAGCCACGACAATGGCACGCGCACGGGCGCATCATCACGAGCGCATGCGATTGGAACACCGGCGAGACGGGGTTCCGTGTTACACGCACCGCCGCTGGTGGGTGGGAATTGCTCTTGGATACCAATGGTGACTTTGATGCATGGTATCTGCAGGACAGGGTCGGACGCGACGTACACCACGATGGACTTGTTGCGCCGGTGCCGCAATATTCCCGCATCACTGGGCGGTTTCTTGAAGTTCGATGATTTCGCATTCACCTCGGTCAGCTGCGGCAATACCTACTACAGTCAGGCAACGGGCGATGTCGGCGATGCGATCTGGTCCACTGCCATGGTGGGAAGCCCGGTTGCTGTGAACTTCACCATCGGTGATAATATGGTGGTACAGAACCTGCACACGGTCACTGTGAACAACGACACCTACACCCGCAATTTGAGCGTGGATGCCGGTGGAGAATTGGTCATTCAAGATGGTATCGTCATGCACGTATCCGGTGACGAGGTCATCTTCGATGGTGACCTGACAGCCGATGCAGGCAGCACACTTTCATTGGAAAGCGGCTTGGCCACCATCCTCGAAAGCAGTGGAGGTCCGCTGAATGTGTTCGAGCTGCGCGTGAATACGCCGAACGGAACCTTGACCGATGCCACCATCAACGTTGTTGGAACGCTTCTTCTCCAGGACGGCGACTTCGATGCAAGCCTCGGTTCAGTGACCTTGGTGAGCGATGTGAACGGAACAGGTCGTCTTGGACCAGTAGGTTCAGGTGCAAGCTTCACGGGCGACATGACCGTGCAACGTTACATCCCCGCAGGGGCCACCAACTGGCGTTTGTTGGGCAGTCCGGTTGCGGGTCAGACCGTGAACGAGTGGAAGGACGACTTCTACACCGCAGGCTTCCCGGGATCACACAGTCCAGGATTCTCGAACCCTCCCGGAAGTGGCATCTTGTGGCCGAGCATCCGTTACTATGAAGAGACCAACACCTTTGCCAGTGTTGATAGTGGCTTGGTCGGTGCAACCGGCATAGGACAGTCCCTTGCACAAGGACAAGGCTTCGCAGCATGGTGTGGTGATGGTCTCGAAACCACGAGTGCTTTCGTCATTGACGTGACAGGCGCCCCTATAGTGGCGAACACGCCGATCAATTTGCCAATGACCTACACCAACACAGGTAACGCTAACATTGACGGATACAACCTGTGCAGTAACCCATTGGCAAGCCCGATCCTGTTCAGCAACATCGCTCGCACCAATGTGGACGACCAGATCACGTTCTTCAATCCTGCAACAAACTTCGGTAATGCGGCGCAGTACTCCATCTTCTTGGGTATTGGCAACAACAATGCGACGGACACGATCCAAAGCAGCCAAGCATTCTACCTGAAGGCGAATGCAAGCGGACCCGTAGCGCAAGTGGAGGAGGCGGATAAGATCGTTGGTAACAACGGCGGCCTGGTCGGTGGCTCACAGGTCAGCACCTTCAACGGTCTACGCTTGAAAGTGAGCAGCGCGATCAACACCTTCCGTGATGAGGCCATCGTGGTCTTCAGCGCCGGTACTGCGGACCGCGATAGCGAAGATGTGGGCAAGGTGATCTTCGGACATCCCGATGCACCGCAGATCGCAACACGCACACCGGACGGTAGCTTGATCGCGATCAACGCGTTCGGCGAGTACACCACGGACATCAGCATTCCGGTCATGGTGGATGTGGCCGTCACCGGAACCTACACCATTACGATCAGTTCCACCGAGAACCTGGGTCTTAGCTGCTTGGTGTTGGAAGACATGACCACCGGCACCATGACACCGATGCTCGAAGGGTCCACCTACAGCTTCAGCATGGAAGCCACGGACGATGCGAACGCTGAGCGGTTCGTATTGCACGCAAGCGCACCTGTGGTCCTTACCACTGAAGCGGCACGTTGCTACGGTGATGCGAACGGGACCGGAACAGTGGTCTACGCTGGCACGGGTGCCATGGACATCACATGGACGAATTCAACCGGTGTTGTGTTGGACCAACAAACCATTACCGAAGGCAGCGCCACGGTGAACGGTCTTGCGGCAGCGGAGTACAATGTTGAAGTGAGCACTACTTCAGCATGCGGCAGCTTGAGCACGAGCTTCCGGATCGAAGAACCTGCGGCCATGGAGATCCTGACCAATGTGGTCGATGCGAACTGTCCGAACGAGAACGGCACGGCAACGGTAACGGTATTGGGCGGCACAGCACCCTTCACCTACCTCTGGTCCAACGGAACCACCGGAGAGGAATTGACAGCCCCTGTAGGTGACCACTCGGTCGTGGTAACGGACGACATTGGCTGTACCATGGAGTTCACGGAGATCGAGATCGGCTCAGGCGTAGGCCCCGTGGCGAACGCAACCGCGAATGCCACTACCGTTCTGGTGAACAACGAGGTGGTCTTCACCAATGCATCTGAAGGTGCCGACGAGTACGCATGGGATTTCGGTGATGGCAACACGAGCAACGAAATGGAGCCTGCGCATGCATGGAGCATCCCAGGGACCTACACCGTTGTCCTTACCGTGAGCGATGGCAACTGCACCGATACCTGGAGCGTCGAGGTCACCGTGGAAACGATCAGCAGCATTGCCGATATAGCCACCGCTGGAACCTTGAACGCTTGGTTCGCCAATGACAAGTTCGTGGTGGACCACAGCTTCAACAATGGCAAGCCGGTCACGATCGAGATCATGGACGCCACAGGTCGTTTGCACGCCACCCGCCAAGTAGCAGGAGCACCTGCCCGGGTGAACATCGCAACCGACGGACTTAACACCGGCATCTGGTTCGTTCGCGTAACCAACGCACAGGAACAACGGACCTTCCGCGTGCCCTTGGTGCGCTGATCACCGATCAACACAATGGAACAACCCCGCCACAAGAGGCGGGGTTGTTCGTTTTTAGGGTGGTTGATCCCCCCTTCGAGCTGGAGGTCGCTTTTTCAGGACCCTGCCTGGTTTTCCTAATGAGATGTCCGGGAAAGTTCCACTGGGAGATCCTATTTCCGTTCATTCACGTCCATTCCCGGTTCTTTCCTTTTGAGCAGGGCCTAATAGTCGGTAACGGGCTGCTATGGATAGACCGGCGCTTCCTATCTTGCCCAGCCGCTGACACGAAAAATGAGGTCGCGGGAACCAACCGAGTATGCGCGCATTCCTTCGCCCCAGGACCCTGTTACCCCTTCTTGTTTTGTTGGCCTTCACCGGCTGCATCACCATAGAAGAGAACTACGCCTTCAAGAAGAACGGCAGCGGCACCATGGAATACGTGGTGGACATGAGCGAGCTGGGCGACATGATGAAAGCCTTCGATGAGTTGGGCAAGAGCGAGGAGAAGAAGGAAGATGGCATGGGAACGGTGGACCTGCACGATGAGATGGTGCAGTTGAAAGCAGTGCCGGGCATAAAGGGCGTGAAGGTCGACGACAAGAAGAAGTTCGTGCAGCGCTTGAAATTCTCCTTCGCGGACATCACTGCGCTCAATGCGGCATTGAACGTGTTGATGCCCGACAGCACAGGGGCCGCCTTCACCTTTTTCACATGGGATGGAAATACGCTGGTACGCAACACCAACTCCCATGCAAAGGACATGGGTACCGGCATGGGC
Organism: Flavobacteriales bacterium; assembly: GCA_016717305.1. GTDB lineage: Bacteria > Bacteroidota > Bacteroidia > Flavobacteriales_F > PHOS-HE28 > PHOS-HE28. The sequence continues at coordinate 223,169 of JADKFY010000006.1, read as the reverse complement.
AAGGGCGATGAAGACCCGAGCGACACAACGGACATGACCGCCTTCTTGGAGAGCATGAAGTACAAGTACAGCTTCGCCTTCAAAGAGGAAGTGGGCAATACGTCCTTTGCGACCGGTGTGGAAACCGAGAAGCCCACTGCGAAGAGCGTCAAGTTCAGCACGGATTGGAGCGTGATCACCGAGGACCCCAAGGCCTTGGACCTGCGCATCGAACTGAAGAAATAAGCGGTGATCGATGGACCATTTATTGGAGACGGCGATACGGTTGGCTGCGAAGGTGCACAAGGGGCAGAAGGACCGTTTCGGAAAGCCCTACATCCTGCATGTGCTGCGGGTGATGATGCGCGGTCAGGATGTCGAGGAACAATTGTTGGGTGCGTTGCATGACGTGCTGGAGCGCTCCACATTGACCCCGGCGGTCATCTTGGAGAAAGGCTTCACACCGCGTGTGGTCATGGCCTTGGAGCACATCTCGCGCGTTCCCGAAGAGACCTACGAACAGTACATCGACCGGGTGTTGTTGGACAACTTGGCCACCCGGGTGAAGATGCATGACCTCGCGGATAAGATGAACCTGCTGCATGTGCAGCAATTGGACCCCGCCGACCTTAAACGATATAACAAGCAACTAACGGCCTACCACCGGCTACGAAAGCTGATGGACGATGCGAAGGCGTTAGCCCCAATACCGGAGCCCGCCGCGCAGCGTAAGGTGAGGAATGGATGATCTGGCCGCTCGTCCCGTCCCGCTTCACCACTTGAATATTCAGATACCACAGGTCAACTCTCCACAGATCCGGATGTAGCAAGTACATTCGCCAGCCAATATCGAAAACTCCCCCATGCGCCAGCTTCTCAAAACCCTTTTGTTCTCTCCTCTGTTCATTGCCTGCGGCGACCACGCAACGGATGACCATTCCACAGCAGCGGACACAACGGCCGTTGCGGACACTACCTTCAATTGGGAAGTGGACCAGTTCGCGGACGTGCGCGTATTGCGCTACCAAGTGCCGGGTTGGGAGCAGCTCAGTTTGCAACAGAAGCAGTTGGCCTACTACCTGAACATGGCGGGCCTGTCGGGTCGTGACATGATGTGGGACCAGAACTACCGCCACAACCTGAAGATCCGCAGGGCGCTGGAGGCGATCCTGAAAAGCGATAAGGTGGACCGCACGAGTGCGGATGGCGAGAAGTTCATGGTGTACGCCAAGCAGGTGTTCTTCAGCAATGGAATCCATCACCACTGCAGCATGGACAAGCATTTGCCTGAGTTCGGTAGGGCGTGGTTCGAAGAAGCCTTGAAGTCCAGCGGCGCCACGCTTGCTCCAGAAGTAATGGAGGTGATCTTCGATCCCGCGATCGATGCGAAGAAGGTGAGCTTGGAGAGCAGCAAGGACCTGGTGTTGGCCAGTGCCGTCAACTTCTATGGCGAAGATGTGAACGAGAAGGAAGTGGAGCAGTTCTATGCCAAGATGGGAAGCATCGATGATGCGGAACCGTTGAGCTACGGCATCAACAGCAAGTTGGTGCGTGGGCAGGACGGCAAGCTGATGGAGAAGGTCTACAAGGTGGACGGAATGTATGGTGCGGCTTTGGCCGAGTGCGTGAAATGGCTGGAGAAGGCGATCACGGTGGCGGAGAATCCGCAACAACGTGAGGCTTTGGAATTGCTTGTGAAGTACTACCGCACTGGCGACCTGAAGACCTGGGACGATTTCAACGTGGCTTGGGTGAAGGACACCAAGAGCAGCGTGGACTATATCCACGGTTTCGTGGAGGTCTACAACGATCCGTTGGGCAAACGCGGCAGCTATGAGTGCATCGTTGAAGTGAACGATCCAGAGGCGAGCAAGGCCATGTCCAAGATCATGGAGAATGCGCAGTGGTTCGAGGACAACAGCCCGTTGTTGCCGGAGCATAAGAAGGAGAACGTGGTCGGCATCACCTACAGCTTCATCAATACAGCAGGGGAGTCTGGAGATGCGGCACCGAGCACTCCGATCGGTGTGAACCTGCCGAACGCGGATTGGATCCGTGCGACGCATGGTAGCAAGAGCGTGAGCTTGGGCAACATTTCCGATGCCTACGACAAGAGCAGTGGGGCAAGCAGCTTGGAAGTCTTCTGCAATGATGCGGAGGAGATCGCGCTTGCGAAGGAGCACGGCACATTGGCGGGCAAGTTGCACACCGCGTTGCACGAAGTGGTGGGCCATGCCAGCGGCAAATTGGAAAAGGGCATTGCCGGTCCGGATGTGACGTTGAAGAATTACGCGAGCACCTTGGAAGAAGGCCGCGCAGATCTGGTGGCGCTGTATTTCATGATGGATCCGAAGTTGATCGAGCTGGGTGTCATGCCGAGCTTGGAAGTCGGCAAGTCCGAATACGATTCTTACATCCGCAACGGTCTATTGGCGCAATTGCGCAGGTTGAAACCGGGCAAGGATGTGGAGGAAGCACATATGCGCAACCGGATGTGGGTGAGCGCTTGGGTGGTGGAGAAGGGAATGAAGGAGAACGTGATCGCGAAGGTGGAACGCAACGGGGACACCTACTACGACATCCAGGACTACGATAAGTTGCGCGTGTTGTTCGGTGATCTGCTGCGTGAAGTGCAACGGATCAAGAGCCAGGGTGATCTTGCTGCGGGCAAGGCATTGGTGGAGAATTATGGCGTGAAGGTCGATCCTGTTCTGCATGCACAGATCCTGAAGCGTGCCGAGAAGATCAAGACCGCACCTTATTCCGGATTCGTTCAACCGGAAATGACGGCCGTAACGGATGCCAGCGGGAACATCACCGATGTGACCATGGCGTATCCCACGGACTTCATCAAGCAGATGCTCATGTACGGGGAGAAGTTCAGTTTCCTTCCGGACGAGAACTGATCGCGGAAGACCATTCCAGGATCTTGGTCGCGTACCAACGAGCGGTCAGCATTACTTCCGTCGCGCGATCAAGCTGGTAATGGCGTGGTGGTCGCTGTATGCTTCTGGCAGCGTGTGAAAGTCCCAAGCCTCCAGTTCAGGCCCTATCATGATGTGGTCGATCCGCAATTTGGGCAGGTTGCCGATGTAGGTGCCGCCAAGGCCCTTCCCACTTTTGGTGAAGGCATCGTCCAAGTGCGTGCGCAAGCGAGCGTATCCATAGCTCATGGGCACATCGTTCATGTCGCCGCAATAGACCACAGGGTAGGGGCTTTGTGCAATGTGATCGGCGATCCGTTGCGTCTCGTCGGCACGTAGGATGAAACCATGACGCAATCGTTTCAGGATCTTCGTACCACCGGACTTCAGGGTATCCAAGTGCGTGTCGGTATCAAGTTCCTTGATGAATTTGTAATCTTCATCACCGAAATGGTAGGAGGCCAAGTGTGCGTTGTAGACGCGTACAGTATCGGTGTCCACCTTGATGTCCGTCCAAATGCATTGGTTGTCCGGGTTCGAAGGGAATGGGATATGCCCTCGAGCGATGATGGGCAGTTTGGTAAAAGTGGCGATGCCGAAATGCGATCGATAACGCGCATGTTGGGTGTAGCGTTCGTGCGCATTCTTCAGCCCAAGGTCGTTGACCAATGGCTCTTTGGTGCGGAAGAACATGGGGTCGGGACTGTAGAAATACTCCTGTAGGCAAAGGATATCCGGGTCCTCGCGCTTGAAGAGCTCGAACATGGAATTGCGTGTCTCCTTATTGTGCGTCCAATTGTACAGGTCGAAGACACGCACGTTGTAGGACATGAGCTTCGCAGGTTTACCAACAACTTCGGAAGTCGGGTTCGTATGCCCGAAGAACTGGATATGGTCGCGGATGTGCGAATATCCAGCGACCAAAAGCACCCCGGAAAGCAACATGCGTTTCGGTCGGAAGAAGGCCCACCAGCCAACGAAAAAGACATGCACGGCGATCTGGAAGGTGAAGGTCATCGCCAACACGGCCAATGGCCAGTTGGTCACGGGGCTCACATGCGGCGCGCAATAGGTTAAGAGCAGGATCAAGGCGGCCACACCGTTGGCCCACCAAGAGGGCAGGTGCCACCGTGAAGGTCGCTTCAACTTTTCCGGTGCATCAGCGTGTGCCATCGGGGGTGTTCGATCACGCGTGTTAAGAAGACCCGGCTTTGAAGAGGAAATCCTTTTCCACTTTTGTCAAACTATCGTAGCCGCTCTTCGAGATCTTGTCCAAGATGGCATCCACTCGGGCTTGCTTGTTCTGCTGTTCGGCATCGACTTTCCGTTCCCGCCCAACCGTGGACTTGACATAGGGTTTCTCCACGCGGAGCTTGCTTTTCTTTTTGCTGGTGAAGGCGCGGAAGAGCGTCTCCCAAAATTCCACGAAACGCAGTGACCAGTCATTCCCTTTGGTCAATTGCCGTGCGGCCACGAACCCGTAAAGGGCACCACCGATGTGTGCCTCGTGCGCCACACCATCGCCGGAACCGATCCCGATCAGGTCGAGCAAAAGGAACACACCGGCAACGTACATGAGCTTCACCGGACCGATGAGGATCAGGTTCACGAGCATGTCAGGCCGGTAAGCGGCGATACCGATGAACACGCTGAGCGCACCCGCCGAGGCACCGAGAATACCGGGAGCTGCACCACCGCCATGGAAGCCGGGCATCAGGTTCTGCACAACGATGAAGAGCACAACGCCGGTAAGTCCACCAAGCAGGTAATGGCCCAGCAATCGTTTTCCCCCCAGCAGATCTTGGAACAACCGACCACCGAACCAGAGCAGGATCATGTTCCAGAAGATGTGCCCCAAGCCGGTATGGGTGAACATGTAGGTGAACAAGGTCCATGGCCGCGTGGCCAACGTGCCGAGGTCCGCCGTGGAACGCAGCCACTGCACAACATACAGATCGCGCAAAGCCTGAGCACCTGCTCCGCTGCCACCGAGAGGCAACAGCACCAAATACACCAACACCAACCCCACGAAAACCGCGACATTGATCAGGATCAGGCGCATCAACATGCCGCCCATCCGCCATTGCATCTTCAGATCATCCAGTGGTCCCATTGTTCTATCTATCCTGCGTGTCGACCCCGTGGGTCGACGCTACTATTGCCTGGTATAACGGTCGTCTGCTCATCAACCACGGTCGCTATTCCCACGGCTGCTTTTCCTTCCACACTTTGATGAATATGAATCCCACGACCATGCCACCCAAATGCGCGAGGTGTGCCACATTGTCCCCGGGATTGTTCTGTAATCCTTGGAACAAGGCCAGCGCACCGAAGATCCACACGAAATACCGTGCCTTGATCGGGATGAAAAGAGGGAACACCATCAATTCAACATTCGGGAAGGTCATACCGAAGGCGAGCAACACGCCGTAGATCGCACCGGATGCACCAAGCATGGGGATGTTCAGGAGCGCATTCAAGTTTGACATCGAGTCGTCCGTGTAGTTGCGGCCTTGTGCCCAGAGCTCCATGCCTTGGCTCTTCACGGTGGCCACGGCCTCAGGTCCCAAGACGTTTGCGAGCCGGATGTATTCGATCGCGTGGACCCCGGAGTAGAAAAGTGCTGCCCCGACACCCGTCACGAGGTAGTACGTCAAGAAGCGTTGCGAACCCCAGCGGTATTCCAAGGGTGGACCCAGCATGAAGAGGCCCAGCATGTTCAAGGCGATGTGGCCGAACCCACCATGCATGAACATGTGCGTGACCAATTGCCAAGGTTGGAACAGGGGAGACGCGAAGTAGTGCAGGGCGAACCAGGTATCCATGTTGGCGCCACCAAAATTCCCGAGCCCTGTGATCTTGATCAGGAAGATGATCACGTTCAGGATCAACAGGTTCTTCACCACGACCGGTAATCCGGAGAAGGGGTTGGCATCAGTTCGCATCAGCGTTCAAAACGTTTGTTGAGGTCGTCGAGCCCGTAGGTGATCAACGTGGGTTTTCCGCCCGGCGTGTGGTAGGGCATCTCGCAAGCGAAGAGGCGGTCGATCAGGTCATGCATTTCCGAAGTGGCTAGAACGCGTCCTGATCGTATGGCCATGCTGTGCGCCATGCCACGTGCGAGAACATGGTGCCTTTCGTTCCGAAGGTCGCCCTTCTCATGTTTCAGTTGTTCCAGCAGTTGTTCCAGCAGTTTCGTGGGGTCCTCTTCCGCAGCTTCGGCGGGCATGCCGTTCACTTGCACGGTGCGGCCGCCGAAGAGCTCCAGATCGAATCCCATGCTGCGTAGTTCGGGCAACACGTCCTCCACCATGGCGAGGTCGGCAGCGCTCAGTTCCACATGCCGCGGGAAGAGTTCCGTTTGGCTGGTGCCAACCCCTCGTTCCAGCAGTTTCAGGTTACGTTCGTATAGTATCCGCTCGTGCGCGCGCTGTTGGTCCACCACCATGAAGCCGCTGCGCAGTTGGGCCATGATATAGGTCCCATGCAGTTGGAAAACCGGCCGTTCACCGGGTGTGCCTGCATGCTCGCGCGAGGGCATGATCCGGGTGGCTTCGTCGCTCTCCGTTAGCGTTTCCGTGTCCCGACCCTCATCACTTTGAAGCGCGAACAATTGTTGCCAGCCTGCCGGGCTCGGGCGTGGTGGGGCAGTGAAAGCGCCCAGGTCATTCGGGCGCCAAGCCGGGACCGCCGGGGAAATCGCCTGTGGCCGATCTCCACCGAAAGCGGCGAGTATGGCAGGTTCCGGTTCGAAGTCCAAGCTGGGCACAATATTGAAACGCCCCAATGCACGGCGCACTGCAGCATGCACAATGGCGTACACCGTGCGGTCGTCCCGGAATTTGATCTCCGTTTTGGTGGGGTGTATGTTGATGTCGATGTGGGCCGGGTCCAACTCGATGAAGAGGAACCAAGAAGGGTAGTTGTCGCGCGAAACCAATTCATCGTATGCCTTTCGCACGGCATGGTCCAAGTAACTGCTGCGGATGAAACGGCGGTTCACGAAGAAGTACTGTTCCCCGCGCGACCGTTTCGCGAACTCGGGCTTCCCCACGAAGCCTGTGACCTCCATGAGATCAGTGGCTTCTTCAACCGGCACCAATCGTTCATCGTACTTGCGACCGTACAACTGCACAATGCGCTGTCGCTCGCTACCCGTCGACATATTGTATTCCTCGTGGTCGTTGTGCACGAGTTGGAACGAGAGGTCCGGATGGGCGATCGCCAGCCGGTGGAACTCGTCCAGGATGTGCTTCATCTCAACTCCATCGCTCTTCAGGAATTGGCGGCGGGCCGGCACGTTGTAGAAGAGACTGCGAACGGCAATTGTGGTGCCCGGTGAACAGGCGGTCGGTTCGGTGACTTTGATCCTGCTCCCTTCGATGAGGATCCGCGTTCCCAGTTCCTGATCACGTTCACGGGTCCGCAGTTCCACTTGGGCGATCGCTGCGATACTGGCCAATGCTTCCCCCCGGAACCCTTTGGTGCGAATGGTAGCCAGATCATCGGCAAGGCGGATCTTACTGGTGGCGTGGCGCTCAAACGCAGAACGGGCATCCGCAGGGCTCATACCCAAGCCGTCATCGGTCACTTGGATCAGCGTTCGACCGGCATCCTTCAGCACAAGTATGATGTGCGAGGCTTGTGCATCGACACTGTTCTCCAGCAACTCCTTAACCACGCTGGCGGGTCGTTGGACCACTTCACCGGCGGCGATCTGGTTGGCCACATGGTCGGGCAACAGACGAATAAGATCGGCCATACTATAAGTTCACGAGACCGAACCCCTTGATGATGAAGAACACGATAACAGCCACTATCCCAAGGGTGAACAAATAGCGTTGCACTTGACCTTTACCCGTGTGTTGCCGCTGCCAGGAATGGCGCATGCGCTGCGCGAGGAGTTCACGGTCGACACCATTCTTCCCGACCACCCGTTTTGTACGTTCCTCGCGAGCCTCTTTCTCGGCATCGTAATAGCGCGTAGCAAGCTCGAACCTCTTTGGTCCGCGTTGGCGGAAGAGGCTGAACATGGCCGGTAGTTTGGGGGCGAGCATGGCGGTGACCACAAAAGTAGCCGTTGTGGTGGGATCCACTTTCCGAACAGGGTGAAAGGTTAGGTAGAACCCGGTCCAGCTCATGACCCATGCCGTCTGGAACTGCACACTTCCACCGGCCAATGATCGAAGATGAGGCCATTTCGCGGTGAAATGTATCTTCAGCGCCCTTTTGACGTAGAAAGGAACGACCCGGAATGCTTGACCGACAAGCCATTATAACCCGAAGTGTACTCCGTTGCCTGATCTTCGGCGTGCTGTATGTTGCGAATTCCGCAGGGTTTTCGGCGATCGCACAGTCCAGCGAGGTGGTGCCGGCATTGGTGGTCTATGGCGAGAGCAAATTGGTGGAGGACGAAGAAGCCCTGACCGATGAGCGTTTGAGCGTATTGCTTGATTCGCTTTGTACGCTCGACCCCGCACCGCATTCCCTGATCCGCGATCTGCGCTTGTTCCAACGGATGCGCAGCATGGGCAGTGATCAGATGGTACTGCTCATCGATTCCTTGTTCGAATTGGATACCGTTCCGTATGCATTGGTGAACGAGATCAATCTGTACGTGGACCAATTGCCAACCCAGGCAGAAGTGGACCAAAGCCGTTTGTTGGCGTGGACCCATGGTCCGGATGGACCAGCGGCGGAGCTTTATGGGACTTGGGATGTTTCCGGTCCGAACTGTTATGGCACTTTACCCTTCACTGGTGACAGTACTGTTCAGTTGAAGTTGATCGATGCTTCACTCAGTTGCGGCTACCATGTGCCGGTACCACCCATAGTGACAAGCCGGTTCGGCTATCGCGAGGGAAGGAACCACAACGGCATTGATCTGGACTTGGAAGTATGGGACTCCGTACGATCCACTTTCCCGGGTATTGTGCGCTTTGCAGCCGCTTTTGGAGGTTTCGGACGACTGGTGGTGGTACGCCATTACAACGGTTTGGAAACCTTCTATGCCCACCTGCATCGCTTCAAGGTGGAAGTCGGCCAAGAGGTTGAAGCCGGTGATGTGATCGGACTTGGTGGCAGCAGTGGTCACAGTTCAGGCAGCCATTTGCATTTCGAAGCACGCTACAAGGGGATCCCTATCGATCCGGCCCGTTTGATCGACCTGACCACGGGCAATTTGCTGTGCGATACCTTGGTGATCAAGCGGCAGCGCAGCGGCTATGCGGCCTACCCGAAAGGCACGCGCTTCCATACGGTGGTCAAGGGTGAACACTTGGTGGCCATAGCAGCGAACTACGGCGTTCCGGTCCCTGCAGTGTGTTATCTGAACGGTCTACCCGAACGTGCGCGATTGCGCGTAGGCCAGCGGTTGATGATCCTGCCAACTGCCTCTGTTGAGCAGTTCGTTCACGTGGTGGATTGATCAACGGTCCAAGAGCCGGCCGGCGTCATTCTGCAAACCGCCCATTTCGGTCAAAGCCGTACGCCAATTGAAATTCCTGCGTTCTCCAATAGGGTTGTTCACAATTGGGAATGGTCCTTTCACAAGGGCCTTTGGCACACGAATAGCTTCGCGGCTTGGACAAAATGGAAAGGAAGGCAGCTATCGCGCTCGTACTCTTGGTTACCGCACTCTCCTTGGGTAACGCCCAATCGCCGAGCGGTCGAACGATCAATGTGCCTCCATTCTTGGAACGCACGACACCTTGGGCTGATTCCGTTTTCAGCACACTTTCAATGGAGCAGCGTATCGGTCAATTGATGATGATCGCGGCATACAGCGACCGTGATGCGAAGCATGAGAAGGAAGTGGAGACACTGATAAGCGAGAAGGGTATCGGAGGCATCATCTTCTTCAAAGGTGGTCCACATCGACAAGCCAAACTCACCAACCGCTTCCAAGCAGCAGCACGAACACCATTGCTCATCGGCATGGACCTGGAGTGGGGGCTTGCGATGCGGTTGGACAGCACCATCCAATTCCCTCGCCAGATGGCACTGGGGGCATTGCGCAGCGATACCCTGATCGAGGCGATGGGCTTGGAGATCGCCCGTGAAATGGAACGGTTGGGCATCCACGTCAGCTTCAGTCCGGTGGTGGATGTGAACAACAATCCGGCGAACCCCGTGATCAACGACCGGAGCTTTGGCGAGGACCGGGAGGCCGTCGCGCGCAAGGGCATCGCATACATGCGCGGGTTGCAGCGCGGCGGAGTGATCGCAACGGCGAAACATTTTCCTGGACATGGCGATACGGACACCGACTCGCACAAGGCACTCCCCGTGATCGCACATGGCCGCGCGCGCTTGGATTCCGTGGAATTGTATCCGTTCAAAAGACTGGTGGATGAAGGCTTGGCCGCCATGATGATCGCCCATTTGGAAGTACCGGCTTTGGACAGCGCGAAAGGGGTGCCGAGCACCTTGAGCAAACCGATCGTAACAGGTATCTTGGAGAATGAACTTGGTTTCCATGGACTCGTCTTTACTGATGCGCTCAACATGCAAGGCGTGGCAAAAGCAGATAAGCCCGGAGAAGTGGAACTCCGTGCTTTGCTTGCCGGAAATGATGTGATGCTGTTCCCGATCGATCCGGCAAAAGCGATCGCCCGCATCAAGTTGGCAGTGGACAGCGGTGAAGTGGACAGCGCGTTGATCGATCGAAAATGCTTAAAGATCCTACGGGCCAAGGAATGGGCCGGACTGGCATCGTTGAAACCCATCGCGACAAAGGACCTTAATGCGGGACTGAACAGCAGCCACGGCAACTTGCTCCGACGCAACCTTTACGCCCGTGCGATCACCGCAGTGAACGATCACCATGGCATACTGCCGATCGGCGCATTAAAGGACTTACGGATCGCTTCGGTCGTTATCGGCGACACCATGGGCAATCCGTTCCAGGTCGGACTTCAGCGCTATGCTCCCGTGGAACTGTTCCGCTGCGACAAGAGCTTACGTAAGGACAGCTTGGAGGTGCTCCTTCGACAGCTCGAGAAATTCGACCGGGTCATCGTTTCGGTGCACAACACCTCGTGGCGGTTGAACAAGGATTTCGGTGTTCCGCAAAGTGCGATGGACATTGTGCGGGAGATCGCTGCGCGGAAGAAGACCATCTTCGGTCTCTTTGCCAATCCGTATGTGTTGGCCAAGGCAAGTGGTGGGCAGTTGCTTGCTTCCACCTTGGTGGCCTACGAGGAAACGGAGGAGACACAGGACCTTATGGCCCAAGCGATCTTCGGAGCGATCAGTGTGGATGGCCGATTACCCGTCACTGCTTCACCCTTCTTCAAATTGGATGATGGCGTACAGCTGAAGTCGAACGGACGTTTCACCTATACCATGCCCGAAGAATTGGGCATGAGCGGAGCGGCGCTGAAGGCCATTGATGAGGTTGTCGCCGAAGGCATGAAAGCGACAGCCTATCCTGGTTGCGAAGTGTTGGTGGCAGTGGATGGACAAGTGATCATGAACAAGGCGTATGGTTATACAACCTACGCCAATGCGCGGAAGGTACGCCCGGCGGACATTTACGATCTCGCGTCGGTCACCAAGGTCGCGAGCACGACGTTGGCGTTGATGCGTTTGGTGGATGAGGATAAATTGGACTTGGACAAAGAGGTCGGCGATTACCTGCCGGAGGTCGCTGAACTTTCCAAGGAGCACGGGCGGATCGAACTGCGGGACATACTAACCCACCAAGCGGGGTTGAAGGCCTACGTTCCATTCTATACCAAGTTGCTCAAGGATGGTAAGCTGAGGAAGGAGTTGGTTTCAGATTCCGCGACCTCTGCATTTCCCGTGCGCGTTGCCCAAGGAATGTACATCCCCCAGGTCTATGCGGATAGCATGGTCACGTGGGTGGTGCAAACACCGTTGGCCAAACGCGGAACCTACTTGTACAGCGACATGGGCTATTACCTGCTGCAGGCCATTGTTGAGCGACTTTCGGGAATGCCTTTGGATCGATCCGTTTCAACAACGTTCTATGCCCCGATGGGAGCAAGCACGTTGGGCTACAAGCCATGGGAACGCTTCTCGCTGGACCGCATAGCACCGACGGAATTGGATAACACCTTCCGGCAGCGCCAAATACAGGGCGACGTCCATGATCCGGGTGCGGCGATGAAGGGTGGGGTAGCAGGCCATGCGGGACTTTTCAGCAATGCGAACGATCTCGCCATGATCATGCAAATGCTCGTGAACGGTGGCACATATGGAGGGACGCGTTACTTGAGCGATAAAGTGGTGAAGGAATTCACTAAGTGCCAATTCTGTAGTACGAGCGGTACGGGTAATCGCAGAGGCTTGGGTTGGGACAAACCGGTCCGTGGGAACGGTGGCCCAACATGCGATTGCGTGAGCTATGCGAGTTTCGGGCACACGGGGTTCACTGGCACCATGGCGTGGGCCGATCCCGAAAGCAAAGTCGTGTACGTATTCCTGAGCAACCGTGTATTTCCCGATGCCACCACGAACAAACTGGCGAGCATGGGCATTCGTACGCGCATACAGGAAGTGGTCCACGGTGCAGTTGCCGACCGCGTAAAGCCTGAGCGGATGAGCACTACGAAGTTGCTTCCTTCGGCACGGTAGGTTCTGTGGTCAAACCTCTGTTCATCGCAGCGTACGGAGCCGAGCGATCAACTTCTAGAACGGATACCCAATGGCAATGTTCAGAATGAAATTGTTCGTCAACTTCGGCGCTTGATCATTGAACACCCAGCGATCTCCTTTGGGCAGGTCCGGACGACGCAGTGGTGTAGCAAGGTCCAGCCGGATAACGATCACTTCCGGGTCGAAACGCAAGCCTAGTCCGGCACCAACGGCGAGCTCATCCAACGCTGTGTTCCAGTTGAATTGGCCACCTGGCCGCTGCGGGTCATCATTCAAAAGCCACACGTTTCCGGCATCGGCGAAGATGGCGGCTTTGATGGGGCCGCCGATCACCCAGCGGTACTCGAGGTTCGCTTCGAATTTGATATCGCCTACTTGATCGATCAGCAGGTTCTGAGGGCCGTCGCTGTTCACGGAAGGGGAATACGTACCTGGGCCAACGCCACGCGCACGGAATGCCCGCAAGCTATTGGTGCCACCACTATAGAATTGTTTCACATAAGGGGTAACGGAGCTATTCCCGAAAGGCACGGCCACAGAGGCCAATATGCGTGAAGCGATCTGCGCACCCTTGTTACCGATGCGCTGGAACCATCGCACTTCCGGACGGAAACGAACGAACTGCGAGTAGCGTTCCCCGAACAACGTGTAACCATCATCAGGCCGTGGACCGCTGATCGCATTCACACCTGAGATGATGTTACCACTTTCATCTGCCCCGACGCTGAGCAGCCACCACGAGAGATCAGCCTTACTGCGTTGTGATGTGCGCGTGTAGGTATATCCGAGACCTACGATGAACTGCTCGTCGAAACTGCGGCGGATCGTGGGGTTACTATCGAGAAAAGTATTGAAAATGTCACTGGCATAATAGAGGTTGTTGTAACTGATGTCGAGCACCTTCAGATCATGCCAGACCTGTGTATTGTAGCGCCATACGTAACTGTAGGCACCGCTGATCGATTCCAGTCCGTAAAGCCCTATCCGTCGGAAGAGACCATAACCCACATCGATCCGCGTGCTGGGTACCGAATAACGTGCGGAACGCAGAAATGGTAAAAGTGCAAGACGTGGTAGGACCAACGACGCTTTGATCCCGATCTCGTATGCATTGGTTCCCTTGTTCTGCCCGGCGAGTTGCGATTCGAATCGACCATTCAGGTCCACTGTGAGCAATTCCGCACCGCGCAGAAGATCACGGTCCTTGAATCCCACTTTGATCCCCGGGCCTGCGAAGTTGTTGCTCTTGCTGGTGGCATTCAGTTCGGTGAAGAGCGAGAATCGCTTCTGTGGTGTGAGCAGAACATCCGCGATCAGCGCTGCTTGTTTCGTACTGTCATCTCTGAAGTCCACCTGCACCGTGCGGAACGTGCCGTAACTGCCCAAATAGCGTTTGGTCTGGTCCGTGCGCAATTGCGAGTAATAGTTCCCGGCGTGCAGGAACACCCCACGCGTGATCGTGCTGGGCCGGAACATGTTGAGGTAGTTGATGTACTTCAAACTGTCTTCCGGAAACGTATCGTTGGGGGCAAGCAGATCATCATGGTCCCCATGCACGTAAACCTCGCTCATGCGGTACCGGGTGCGCTCATTATCACCAGTGGAGAGTTTTACGCGTAAGCGCATATCCACTAGGTGGTCACCCACGGTAGTATCTGCAGCGAATTCGAGGTCGTCGTCCTTAAAGCGATAGAACCCCATGTTCCGCAACTCATCCGCCACCCGTGTACGCTCATTGATCAGGGCGGCCAAGTGGTAAGGGTCACCAGATTTGATGGGACTCTTTTCCTTCGCCATTTCGATGTGTTTCTCCAGTGTATCAATGCTCGCCACCGTTCGTGAAGAGTCCGTATACGCAATGCTGTTCATGCGATGCACGCGACCAGGGGTAACAAAGAAGTCCACTGTTGCGGTGCGGCCTTTGCTCTTCGTTTCATGCCTTGCCGTAGCACTGAAGTAGCCGCGGTTGTTCATGCGGTTCGCAAGGGCCGCATCGATATCCTTCAACGGTACTTCGTCGAAATACACCGGCTTCGATCCGATCTTGTACTTGAGCAGGTTACGTAGTCCTTTGCCTTCCCGTTTCGGCTCTTTGGTCATGTTGTACAGTGCCACAGTTGGACGCATCCCGAAAATGCTGTTGTTCGGTTTGGGTTCAACAACGTTCTCCAATTCTGTTTGTGCTGCAGCGGCATCGGCTTCGGGACTTTGGATGAAGTGCACGTCATACCCAGCGAACAAGGGCTTTTCCGCTGTGGCGTACTTCAGACCTCGACAACCGCACAAGGCGATCACGGTGATCAGGAACAGATAGGTTGTCGGGGTTTTCAGAGCTCTTGGTTTCGTTATCAGTATTCCATAGCGTGTCAATATGCCATCAAGTCTTGCATCACCATTGGTCGATGCATGGACGCTACGGTTCCGCAAGTTTTATCATTTCCCTGTCCCGCATCCGGCCGCGTTCATTCTCCTCAAATTCCTTGGTGAACATCAATGCAACACCGCTGTTCGTGATCTCTCCATCGTATAGATCGTAGGCGTTCTCGTGGAACCCGCGGATCCGGAAACGGCCGTCCTTCGTAAGGTCGTAAAGGATCGCGTATTGCGCTGCGCGTGTGTTGCTCACGTTGCTTACTTGGCTGTTCGTTTCGTTCACACCCACCGATCCCCCGACTTCAAAACTTAGTCGATCGTTCAAGATGCTCTTGCTCACCTTATAATCCACCGAAGTACGCTGATAGGTTTGGTTCCCACTCGCTTGGTCGTATGTATTCACACCCAGCTGGATGTTCACGCCCTTGATGAATTTTCCGCTCAACTTGTTCAATTGATCGGTGAGCAAACCGTTCACGCTGTTGCGAGCTGCACTACTGGCAATGCCACTGCTTGGCGCGCCACCGCTGGCTTCGTCCTGTATGAAACTGTTCAGCACGAGCAACCCGAATACTTGGCGGTTCCGTTCTTCCGTATTTCCTGTCTGGGCCAGATGTTCCAATCTATCGCTCACTTTAGGGTAGCTGTTGCGCAGGTCCCGGCTCAGGTCTATTCCAAAGTCGATCTTGGGGTCATTGATGGCCCCATCCACACTGATCACCACTTCGAAAGGGAGAGGTTGTTGCAACCGATTGCGTTCAACATCGGCAATACCACTGCTGCTACTCGCAACGAGCGGGTAGGGCGCACTATCCGAGGTGTACCGGGCTTTGATCTCCATCACGGCATCCAATGGGTCTCCATTCCAACGAACAGAACTGCCTTTCACTAGGTCGAATCGCTTTTTCACAAGCCCGTAGAATTCGAGCGTGTAGCCGCCTTCGTCGATCGTGAATGGGCCTTTCAGATAAATGTCGCCCTTGGGAGAATAGCGGAACGTGAGGTCGCCGTTACCGCTTACGGTGGCTTGATCTCCGGTAGTGGGGTCCAGGACCACGGCGAATTGGGCTCCATTCTCGATCAAAACGTGCAGGTCCAATTCCACGCCGGGCAGGTTGGCCATCAGGCTATCGCGAAGGACTTTTCCATCGGTATTCACGGCCGCTGTGTCGTAAGCGTTCAGGTTATCCGTAAAGACAACAATTCCTTCGGCCTGTACCAATTCCACTTTCGAACCGGGTAGTACCACACTGAACTTCGTGCCGGATAAGATGCCCACGGTCCCTTTCAGGAAAGGGTTCTTCGCAGCGCCGGTCAATCGAAGGTCAGTACTGGCGAACAAGTCCCCATAGAACATTTGGTTCTGGTCATAGGTGCTATTGATCAACTGGAATTTATCGGTTTTGATGGTCAGGTCGAGCTTGGGGTTGGCCATGTTCTTGAGTTCGATAGTGCCATTCAGTTCGAATGCATTCCCCAAGCTATCCGTAAGTGTAAGATCCTTTAGTGCAGCACTCTGCGCGTTCAATACCAACCGTTCGTTCTTCAACGTGTAGGTCGACCCGGTCATGATCACGCCCACGGCCGCATTATTGAAATCCAGCGCTCCTTCCATTACGGTCCGCTCACCTTGCTGCTGGTACTTCACCTTGCCTTTGATGCCGCCATCCAGCGCATACAGGAATGAGCTCACGAAGGGTTTCAGGAAACTGATATCGCCTAGGTCTATATCGGCAGCCGCCTGAATGTTGGTCTTTCCACCTGTAGTGATCGTCGCATTCGCATCCAACTTGTTGCTGCTGTTGGTAAGCGCGGCGGTGGCATCGTACGTTGATGTGGAGCGTTGATCTGCCGTTATGTGCAACGTGCCGATCGGTGTTCCCAGGGTCGTCAGATCATTGATCGAAAGATCGGCTTTCAACATTCCGTTGGTGCCACGCGGAAGCGCCACGTCGCCATCCAAAATACCCGTCGCAAGTGGAACACTATCCATCGTGCTTACCAAGTTCGTAAGGGTGCCAAGCTTGAATTTGGCCAGAAGAATATGTAGCGCATCGGGTTCGGTCCTCAGCTCCACGCTCTGTTCTTCTGAACGTAGGATGAAGTTCTCGGCACGCATTCCGTCAGGTTCGAAATGCAGAATGTTCGTACTATCGGCAAACCATTTCACATGGTTCAACACCAGGTTCTCTTGCATGTGCAGCGTTCGGATATTCTCCACATTTCTGAGCACAACACCCAATCGATATTGCTCGGTGCTATCCACCGGCATAACGCGTAACGTGGTCGTCAGAGCACCAGCACCGGTCCTTGCATTCACTTCAAGCCCATCAACGAAAAGTGAATCGCGTTGAATGTGTGCGATGGTGATATCGCCATTCAACACGGAGCGTTCCGCTTTGATCGTGGTGATCAGGTTTTCCACGCGGATACTGTCATACGAGAGGAACGGCAGATCGATGTTGAGGTCGATCACATCAGCGTCACTATCGTAACTGCCAGTGAAGTTCTCCAGTTTGATCGCTTGAAGTTCAGGCACCAACAAACCAGTGAGCCACTCGGAACGCGGAAGGGTGATCGCAAGATCCATGCGCTTGCCGGCTGTGGCCATGAACGCAGTATCCGCGGTGAATAGACTGGTCAACTTCTCCTGCGTCCGAGGCAGCAGACTATCTATGGGGAAATTGGTGTGGTAGAGGAGCGTGATCGCATCGCTGTTGATCTCGAACGCGGTGGAATCGATGTTCAATGAACCCTTCGCAAGGAATTGTTCGAATTGGAAATCGCGTTCATCATTGGCCATGCGCAACCCATCGGCATTCAACTGGAAACTACCGTGACCATCCGGATCGAATGCGGCTCGGCCCTTCAAGTTCCCATTGAATTTGAGCGTTCGATCCATTAGCCCAAGCGCTTTCAATTCCAACGTATTCAGAGCAAGCTCGAAACGTGCTGTCAGGCTGTCCCCCTTATTCGGCCAGGTTCCATGTGCGTTCAGATCGATATTGATCGGTTCAGCTTGGGCAGTAATGTTCGCATGGATCGAATCACCCAGTGCATCAGCTGTGATCTTCAAACTACTGAGGTCATTTCCCTGGTAGCGCAACTTCTTTGGAAGAACTTCGATGTGCGCTGTCCTGTTCGGCGAGTTGATCTGTTTTCCGGATCCTGCGATGTGAAGACTGATCGGGCCAATGGCCGTGTCCTTCGTGAATGCGGAAACACGAAATCGATCCACGTCAAGATCAATGTCGAATGCTTCCGGAATACTGTCGCGCCAATCGTCCACGCCTACATTTCCGCTCACCGCACCGAGGTCGCTATCCATGTTGATGTTAGCGCGCATGGATCCATTGTTACCAGTGGCATCGGCTTGTAGGGTGAAACGTTGAGGAAGAACCGTCCCTTGCGGTGTAAAGAGCTGCAACGCTTGACGCATACCAACGCCCATGGTGATCTTTTCTACATCCACCGCGAACGTCGACCGAGGCCAGTCCGATGCATTCGCAATTCGACCGTTCAAACGCACAACCGAACCTTGATCGCCTTCCAGCAAAAGCGCCAACGTGTCCAGAGTTTTCATGGTTCCACGGATGTTGATGTTGGTCGCCAATACTTCATCGGTCGAAAGGCCCGCTGGCACCTCCATGTCCATGGCTCGTAACAAAGCGACAAGACGCGCGACATCGATCTCGGTAGAGGCTTTCAATGCAAGCGGAATGGTCTGAGGATCGCGATACAGTCGTGCTAATTCTCCGAGATCTGCAGTTGCGTTGAACTGCACCGAATTCCCGGCAGCACCGATCGATCCGTTGTTTATCGCGAACCGAGCAGGCGTTGCCTCCAATTGCAAGGTGGCCATCAGTGGTGTATCATTTGGACCAGTAACAGCGTATAGGCTATCGAACTTCCCAGCGACCATTTCGTTGTTCACGGTGAGGTCGTTCAACTCCAGATCGATCTGCTTCACCACTAAATGTTCGGGGTCGAGGAGCTTCTTCGCATCGGAAACAGCAACGGAGTGCATCGCGAATACACTCTCGGCGATCACAACTGTTCTAGCCTTCACATCCCAGTCGCGAATGAAGAAACGGAAGCCATCATTCTGGTCCAGCCAAGGTGGATCGGTTTTCGGTTTCTCTGTCGTATCAGGATGTGCCGTTAGCATACCGAAGGAAGATCCCGTCAATGCCAATTCGTCCAGTGAGATCTTCTGTTTCGTAAGGTCCATTACGTCCGCTATCACCTTGACATCACCCGCCTTCAACCAAAGGCTATCACCCGTGTTCGTTGTCTTCATGGTGAAGGACACATTCTTCAACCCGAGCTCCTGAAAGCGGATATCCAAACTGTCGAGCGGATTTGTCAGGGCAGGGTAGGTGCTCGGCTTTGGCGGAGAGCTCTGTGTGCGCATGGCAATACGTGTGTCGCTCAGTTGAAGCCGGTCCACGTAGTAGCGCTGGTGATCAAGATCAAGCTCATCCATATCCACGGACAACTCGCCCAAATGCAGATCCAACTTCAGGTCCGAAGGCTGTAGGTCCAAGTCGAATACGATGTTCTTCAGCAACACATCCTCGAAGGCAAATGCCCAACCACCGCTCTTGTCCTTTGGTGCGACGGTTACTGTATCCGTGGAAGCGAAACCGTTAATGATGAATTGGAAGTTGAAGACGCTATCTGCACGTTGGATCACGGTAGCGCGGACATCTGATAGTTGCACACCGCCGAGCAGGATCTTTTTTCGGGCGAGGGCGGTAAGACCCAGCCGCGCTTTCACCTCACCAGCATAGAGCAACGTATCACCGTCTTGCCCTTCAACATAAAGTCCTTCAAGAGAAACGCCTATCGGAAAGCGCAATGCGAAGTGTCCCAGCCGAACTTCCGTGCCGGTCTTTTCCTTCAAGAAAGTGATCGCTTTGTTGCGGATCAAATTCTGAACGGGTGGAATGTAGATCGCTACGGCAACGAGAATGATCAACAAGAGAGGCCAGAACAGGACGTGCAAAAGCACACGAAAGATCCGTTGAGCCATGGTCCTTCGCTTCTTTGGCGCTGGTCCGCGGCTATTCGTATGCTCGGCTATTTCGCTCAACGGGCTGAATGTACGCTGCGCACAACAGGACCAAGAGCGTGCCGCTATTCAGATCCCAACAACGCATGGTCGATCTCGCCACTTCAGGCGAAGGGAGGCCCTGCGACCGAAGACCCAACGAGCGTCACTCCGGGCGAAAGGAGGCTTTGCGATTGAAGACCCAACCATCGTCACTCCGGGCGCAGTGGTGCTTTACGACTGAAGACCCGGAGTCTCACCATTGATCCGCGAGAAACATTGGTGAGACTCCGGTACATCAAATCCATTACCTTTAGCTGGGGAAGTAATTCCCCGATCAATGATCGGTCCTATCCGCCTATCGCAAGTGGTTTCACTTCACCCTTTTCAGTGATCCATAGATACTTGATGATCTCCTTCACGTCCTTTTTGGGGAACGCCTCTGGCAACTGGCACTGGATCGTGAGGTTGTACGTGTACTGCACCGGTGGTTCGGTGATGTCGGCGTGCAACACGATATCGAAATTCCCGTAGGGCACCTTGTTGTAGAACAGGGTATTGCTCTTGCGCACGTCGTTCACAACTTGGCCCTTTCGTTTGCTGTTCAAACTGCTTTGGGTGCGCGACTGGTAGGCGGTATAGCGGTCCAAGGGAAAGTAGGCGCCATTCTTCTCAGCACCTGTACGGTGGCTTTCTTCAACCTTAAGACCGAGCTTTTCAAAATTGGTGAGTTTCTGTTCCATCAGCTTGGTGGCGAAAATGCGCAGCGTGTCGTAGCACGAGCTCTGTTGGTCCACGAAGAAGTCCACCTTCACCAGGTCGTAGATCTCTTCCTTGGCGGCAGCAGTGACGAGTTTGTCCAGAACGCGCGCATCTGAAAAACGCACATGGATGTTCTTCTGGATCTCGAAACCGGCAGGTACTTCTTGATAGGATCTGCTGAACAATTTGCGGGTCGTCTCGATCTCGTATACCGGAATGAATGAGAGCATATCGGTGAACACATCCGACTCTTTTACACCGTCTTTCTTCACCCGCCGAACGAAGGAGCTGACACGTTCGTTCATCAGGCTGTCCGCCTCTTCGGCGCTTTGGCCCAATTGCGAAATATTGAAGATCGCGAGGTAGTTGTCCGCGCGCATGTTCATCATTGCGTTCACCTCGAGGACCAGCATATTGCCTTGGATCGTGGCCTTCACGGTTTGTTCCGCCTGTTGGAAGAACATTCGGCTATTGGTCTCGTACATCAGGTTCCCCATGGCCTGTGGTTTGGCTTGAAGGGCGAGTGCAAGAAGGGAGGTAGTGAGTAGTGTACGTTGCAGGAAATGCATGATCGGTTTGTTTTCCGATCTGTACACGCCGTTCCAAAATTGGTTCAAGCTTCGGCTATCGCACGGTTCTTTCGCGCGGCCCTTCGCTTCGCACCAATGGCGATGGAGGGCAGTTCCACGAATACGTATAGTGAGTAGGAGAGCAGTACAATGATGGCAAAGGAGACCGCCAATTTGATCATGACGGCTGCGGGAAAGAACCCGTAGTCGCCGAAGAAGCGCATGATGCTGCGGAGATATGGTTGGTGGAAGAGGTAAATGCTATAGCTGCAAAGACCAATGACCACACCTGCTCGAAATGGGATGGAACGTGTGTGCCGTTCATTCAGTGGGAAGTAGAGGAACCACTCGAAGAAGGAGATCCATGCAAGGACCGACAACGGAACGGTGAATGGAGCTGTCGCCTTCGTGCAAATGGAGAATGTCATCAACGTGAAGCTCATCATCGAGATCAAGAGGGCCGTTCTCCTTTGCCCAAAGATGGTTTTGCCGGTATGGAACCTTTCCGCAAGAAATGCCCCGGCACACCAGATATACCAGAACGCGAACACGGAAGTGCCATATGCATTGTCACCGATAGATGGGGACGCGAACGGTTTGATCAACCCGAGTAGGATCGCCAGAAGCACCGTGCCAATTAACACACGTGCGATCCCGAGCTTTTTTCGAAGCAGGAGCAGGATGGGAAAGATCACGTACAGCTGGGCTTCGAGCGCGATGCTCCAGAACGCTGGGTTGATCGTGAAAAAGGTGGTATCACTCAGGTTGTGGACCAGGAAAAGGTGAGATGCCAGATCGGCTATGCGGTCCGGACGAGTGAGGTAACGACCGCCTTGGATCGCAAAACAGAAGAACAGGAGTGCCAGCACATACGGTGGATAGATCCGCCAAAAGCGTTTGCTGAAGAACTCCCGACCTGAGAAAATGCGGCCCTTATCCACCCCACGCAGATATCCAAGATGGATCAGGAATCCACTGATGATGAGAAAGAGTTGAACCCCGGACCAACCAAAAGCAACTGGTGATAAGTTCAATAATGCATCACGCGTACTTGCGAATTCCAAGATCCCTTGCGGATCGAACGAGTCGATCTTATAGGTCGGGAACAGGATGATCGCGCATGGTACAGGAACACCAAAATGATGGCGAAGGCGCGCAGGATATCGATCCGGTCCAAGTGCATAGTGGGAAGCAACGGTCGATCGACCTTCGTTGCAAGTTGCGCCAAACTTAGGGTACGAGGAAAGAACCGCAAATTGGCTTGGCGAAGGTCGGGCTCGCGCGGAACTTGATCGAGAGGGTCATTTACCTAGCGTTCTCAAGCTCACTCCTCCGCCTCGAGCCTTCATACATCTCATACCGAAGGAAGCGGCAGTCCAGCGCCCCATTGAACAATTGGATCTTGGGTTTCGGGGTGAGTTTAATGTGCTTTGCGGCTTCCAAGTTGCTGGTCAGGATCCAAGCGGTCCAGCCGGACCAATTGTGCTTCAGTGTATCACCGATCATTTTGTAGAGTGCGTTGATCGCCTCGTCATCACTAGGTGCGTTGAAGCCCTTTTCGTCCATGCGTTCCCCGTATGGTGGGTTGAAGATCAGCATGCCATGCCGGTCTTTGGGCGGAACAAGATCCGCGAAATCACTGTGCTGAATGCTGATCACATCATCGAGCTTGGCATTCCTGACAGTTTCCTTTGCTTTTGCCACGGTATTGCGGTTGCTGTCCCCGCCCATGATGATCACGTCCTCAGCAGCGATCCGGTCCACCACACCGTTGTGGATCGTTTCGAACAGGTCCTTGTCGTAGTCGTTCCAACGTTGGAAGCCGAATTGTTGGCGATGGATGTTCGGTGGAATGTTCGCAGCGATCATGGCAGCTTCCACCAGCAAGGTTCCCGAGCCGCACATGGGATCCACCAATGGGCTCCGTTTGTTCCAACCACTGAGCAGCACCATACCGGCGGCAAGTACTTCGTTCAAAGGCGCAGCGTTCGTTTCTGTGCGGTACCCGCGGTGGTGCAGTGAGCCACCGGAGCTGTCCAGGGAAACCGTGCATCGATCCTGGTTGATGTGTAGGTGAATACGTAAAGTCGGGTCCTCGGTATCCACGGAGGGCCGCACGCCATACTTGTCGCGGAACCGGTCCACCACGGCATCCTTCGCCTTTTGGGCCACATATTGCGAATGCGGGAAGAAAGTAGAATTCAGTGAGACCCGGAACATGAAGGTGTCGTTCAAGTCCAAGAAGGTTTCCCAATCCACTTCGCGCAGGGTCATATAAATTTCTCCGGGCTACGTGCCTCAAAAGTTTGGATCGGGATCAGGATCCGTAGGGCAGTGCGGAGGCAGAGATTGGCCTTGTACACGAAGCCTAGGTCACCGGTAAAGCTCACTGCGCGGTTATGGCGTTCCAAGTCCCGGGCACCCAGTTTCAAAAGCTCCTCCCGTAGGACATCCTCCAACCCATGCAAGGTTTGCGCTACGATGGAGGACATTGGTTGAAAGATTTGAGGTTGGGCGGGTCGAGGTTGGAGGGAGGTTGGACTAGGTTGAGATGTTGGTGTAAAAGGGGTGTTGGACATTGGCCGTGCCTCCTCGTCTTAGCTATTTGTCCCTTTGAGAACAAGTAGCTAGTAGCCAGAAGCAAGTTGCGAATGGCCAAACTTTCATCAAGCTTTCATGGGGGGTTGATTGGGGGGGGGTTTTGCTTTTGGGGGGGTTTTGGGTCCAAACATTGGAATTGAAGATATCAAAATACCAGTTGTAATTATTGCTTTCATATTAACAAGCACAGCAATGCAGCAACCCTCAAACAACAACCCCTACTTCTTCTTGTAAGCCCCATTCTGCCAGGCTTGTAGGAATTGCGCCCAAGCGATCGGATTGAACAGGTTGATGTTGGGTGTGCCACCGGCGTAGTACAACTTGGTTTGATCAAGCGACATGGCATACCGGAAGCTCTGGTAGGCATCGGGTGGGAGGTTCTCCATGCGTTGGATCATTTCCGCAGGGGAAAGGTTCTTCATCGCTAATTGGTAATCATCGTCCGGTAAGCGAAGATTGAGGAACGCCTCGCGGAACTGTTCCCG
Organism: Flavobacteriales bacterium; assembly: GCA_016717305.1. Taxonomy (GTDB): domain Bacteria; phylum Bacteroidota; class Bacteroidia; order Flavobacteriales_F; family PHOS-HE28; genus PHOS-HE28. Next base: position 198,802 of record JADKFY010000006.1, on the reverse strand, counting down.
GGAAGGCCAAGGGTACACGGAGATCTCACGCAACTGGATCGTGTCGCGGTTCATCACATGGATCATGGAATACTTCTGTTCGCCCAAGCTGTCTGGGATCACGAATTGCGAACGGGTAAAGCCCACCGCACTGAACAGGATCGTATCGCCCTCCTGTGCAACGCAGCTGAAGTATCCATAGACATCACTCATGGTACCCCGGTAAGTGTTCCGTACGAGGATGTTGGTGAAGGGCACCGGCATCAAACTGTCGGTTACCACTACACCGCTGAACTGGACAAGGTTCGGTTTGCCTTCCTGTGCTTGGACAATGGAATGGCTTGCTAAAACGGCGAAAAGGAATAGAAGAATGGTGGCGCGCATGGGTGCAAAGGTACCTCCCCTTAACAACAGCCATGCCAATAGGGACAGGCAAACAGATACATTTACGGACCTTAACAGAACCGCATGCGAAACACCTTACTCCTAACAGCCCTGCTTTTGTCCAGCGTTGCAAGCGCCCAGATCACCGTCGGCGAGGACGACATGCCCAGTTCTGGTGACACGATCAGGTTGCGCACCGGAGATGGCTCCGGCATCGCTTTTGACCAGACCGGACCGGATCACGTATGGGACTTCGGCGATATGTTGCCACAAGCGGAGGTGGCTGATACCGCCGTGACAGTCGGGTCCACCCCCTTCCTGTACCAGTTCTTCTTCAATAATGGCATACTCTACCCAGCATATGTGGCGGATTATGCGGTTAAGGGGATCAACATCGGATTCCAGCAAGTGAGCCTTTCGGAGGTGTACGACTACTTCAGAGCGGATGCGGACGGCTTCCGGAACGTGGGCTTCGGTGCCAATGTGAATGGCTTGCCCACCAGCGTTCGCAGACAACCGGTGGACGTGATCCATCAGTTCCCGATGAACTATGGGGATGAGGATTCCTCGGCAAGCGCGTTCAATGTTTCCATACCCACCTTGGCCTACTTCGGGCAGGACCAAATGCGACACAATTACGTGGACGGATGGGGTACACTGTACTTACCGGCTGATACGTTCGAAGTGCTGCGTGTGCGATCTGTGCTCGCGCGTACTGACACCATTTTCGTGGAGCAATTCGGGATCGGATTCCGATTGCCTGAGCCGGAGACCGTGGAGTACAAGTGGATCGCACAAGGAATGGACCTTCCCGTTCTTCAAGTGACCACTGTTGGTGGAGTGGTCACCACCACCCGTTTCCATTACTCTTTGGAGGATATTACTACTGGGGTTGGAGTTGAAAGTGTGATCGAAACCCCGGAAGTTTTTCCAAACCCTGCGTACGATCATACCATGGTACGTCTGCCACAGAATGTTGGTGGCGCGATCCATGTGCTGGATGCGTCAGGTCGCGAAGTTCTCCATGTTCCAGGCATCGGCAGGGGAGCGGTTCAACGGCTCGACCTGACAGGAATGGCCGCAGGCACTTATACCGTGAGAATGGTCGGCCTTCCAGAATGGTCTACCAAACTGGTCGTTACGGAGTAGAGCGCATCTCAAAATAGTTTTTGGAAGCGAGAATGTTGGATTTCGTGTCCATGCGAGGCGCCAAAGTCGAGCATAGCTGTGGCTATGTGAGACTTTTGCAACGAAGCAGGTGCCTGAAAGACACATTCGCAGCCCGAAGGATTATTTTGAGATGCGCTCTAGTCATTCCCATCCCGGATACGCTGCATGTAGTTCGGCGATCATTGCCTTACGATCGATCAACCAAACATTCACGGCATCCACATCATTCGTCCGAAGGGGAACCAGAAGATCGCTTTCTATAGTTGCGCGTAATGGTGTGATCAGCTTGCCAAGCACCCATCGGCCGCGATCCGCTTCCTGTTCGATCCATGCCTTTCGGTGCCAATGCCCTCCATTCTGGAGGAAGGAAAGCACGTAGATCCCAGCAGCCCAGGAAATGAACCGTACCTGACCCAAGCGGTTGTTCCGGAACCGGGCAGAATGGGGAAGGTGGCCTACTTCGTGTGCGATCAGGAGCAAGGTCGATAGGTCGTCCTTCAGGCCAATTCCGGAGTTGTTCCGATCGAAGAAATGGCCACTCATGTAAACACAGCGGCCCATTACGAAAGCGCCACCACCACCGCTTTTTCCGTACCATGGGAAGCGCAACAGGTTGCCTTTCTGTGGCAGCACTTTGGAGTCTTCCAACAGGTGTTCCGGAACACCGGAAACGGCAGCCAAGAGCAATTGGGTGGCGCTGTTCAAATTACTTCTCCCATCCACGAAAGGCATGGCGCGAAGGTGCGAATGTTGTGCCGTTCCTGCCAGCTTGGCACTTGTTAGGGCATGGCACGTCGCTTGAAAGGGCTGGGTGAACTTAGCGAACTTACCTTCGCCACATCCATCAACAACCACCATGAAGAAATACCTCGTCCCCCTAGTGTTGCTCGGCGTTGTCCTCATTATTGGCATGTACGCCATGAATTTCTATAACGGCACTGTTGGCCTTAACGAAGATGTTGGGAAGCAATGGAGCAACGTGGAGAACGCCTACCAGCTCCGCGCGGACAAGACCAAGAACCTGGTCGAGATCGTGAAAGGAGCTGCAGAGTTTGAAAAGGAAACCTTGACGGAAGTGATCGAAGCGCGTGCAAAGGCCACAAGTGTGAACATCAACGCGAACGACCTTACTCCGGAGAAAATGGCCCAATTCCAACAAGCACAGGACCAGTTCACTGGCGCACTTTCGCGGCTCATGGTCACGGTGGAGCGGTATCCTGAATTGAAAGCAGTAAAGGGGTTTCAGGATTTCCAGGTCCAGTATGAAGGCATGGAGAATCGGATCGGTGTAGAGCGTCGCAAATTCAATGATGTGGCACGCGATTACAACACGCGGATCAAGCGCTTCCCCGGTAACATGATGGCCGGTTTCTTCGGCTTTCAGGAGAAGGGCTATTTCGAAGCGGCTGAAGGCACCGAGAACGCACCTGATATCAAGTTCTAGTGGACTTCCTTGCTGCTGACGATTTCTTGACAGCATCCGAAAAGAAGCGGGTGGAAGCGGCCATTACGGCGGCGGAATTGCGCACTTCTGGTGAGTTGAGGCTCCATTTGGAAGACCATATCGAGGATGATGTGATGGACCACGCGGCCTTCATCTTCCAAGAGCTGGACATGCACCGAACGCGCGATCGCAACGGCGTGTTGATCTATCTCTCCGTTGTGGATCGCAAAGTGGCTGTTATCGGTGACACAGGGATCAATGCCGTTGTTGGCGACGGTTTCTGGGTCGATGTTGTGGGCATGCTCAAGATCCACTTGGCGGCTGGCCGTCGGGCGGATGGACTTTGTGAAGCGGTGCATACCATAGGCGAGAAGCTTGTGCGCCACTTTCCGACGAAGTCCGACGACTCCAATGAACTTCCCAACACTATTAGCATCGGGAAGCGATGAGGCGCTTGATCTTTCTTCTCACCGTTCTTGTTGCGGGCAGCGTGCGGTCCCAGACCTTCGACTGTGGGCTTACACCTCCTGATCGGTCCCAGCAGGATCAACTTGTTTGGCAGTACACTCCTTTCCTTTCAGAGAGTGAAGTTGCCCAGTTGAATGCGAAACTGGTTTCCTTCGCACGCGAAACAAGCAACCAGATATTGGTGATCGTGGTGGACACGTTGTGCGGATTGCCCGAGAGTGATCTCGCCTTCGACATCGGCGAGAAATGGGGGATCGGCAAAAAGGGTTTCGATAACGGCATCGTGTTGCTCATCAAACCGAACGGTACACCCGGCCAGCGAAAAGTTTACATCGCAACCGGCTATGGATTGGAAGGCGCCATTCCGGACCTGATGGGAAAAAGGATCGTGGAGAACGAGGTGATCCCGAATTTCAAGGCAGGGAACTACTATCGGGGCGTAGCATCAGCCACCGATGTTCTCATGGCCATGGCCAAGGGTGAATTCAACGAGAAGAGCTATGGCAAAGGCGACCAAGGCCCACCGTGGCCGTTCCTCGTTTTCATCCTGGTGGTTATCGCGGCCTTTGCTTTTGCTTGGCGCAATCGGGTCTCTAGTTATTCCAAGACGAACAACGTGGATTTCTGGACCGCCATGTTCTTGCTCAGCCAGATGGATCGCAAGCACAGTGGTCGCTACACCGGCGGAGGAAGCTGGGGTGGCGGTGGTGGAGGATTTTCCGGAGGAGGAGGCTTCGGCGGATTCGGTGGGGGTGGCTTCGGAGGTGGTGGAGCAGGAGGCTCATGGTGATCATCAGATCGCCATACATCAGGATCGTGTCGCCACGTAGCACAGGCCAACAAACCAATTTGGTTGAATGAGTTATTCGAAATGGATCGGTAGTGGTTTGGGTTGGGCCATGGGTGGACCCATCGGTGGACTTGTGGGCTTTGCGATCGGTGCCATGTTGGACCACGTGCAAGGTCCTCCGGTGGAGCAACCACGATTGCAAGGCGGTAGAACGCACCGTACCACAGGAGGAGATCTCAACATGGCCTTGGTCGTGCTTATTGCTGCCATAATGAAAGCGGACGGCAGTGTGAAGCAAAGCGAATTGGACCACGTCCGAAAGTTCTTCGTTCGGCAGTTCGGCACGGATCAAGCGCAGCAATTGCTTGTGGTGCTGCGTGATGTGCTCAAGCGCGAGATCCCGACCCATGAAGTGTGCATGCAGATCCGCATGAACATGGCGCATCCCGTGCGGTTGCAGTTGATGCACTATTTGATCGGATTGGCCCAAGCTGATGGCCAGATCGACAGGGCGGAATACGACTTGCTCCATCGCATGGCGCGTGATCTGGGGATCAGTGAAAAGGACCTCGGGTCGCTCAGCGCCATGTTCCGCAAGGCCGATGCCGTGAGTGCTTACAAGATCTTGGAGATCGAGGAAACCGTCACAGATGATGAGGTGAAGAAAGCCTACCGCCGCATGGCCATGAAATTCCATCCGGACAAAGTGGCCCAATTGGGAGAAGATGTGCAGAAGGCGGCAGGGGAGAAATTCAAGAAGGTGCAAGAGGCGTACGAGACGATCCAGTCGAAACGAGGTATGAAGTGAACGGAGCCATGTTGACCTTGTTATCTCCAGCAAAGGACCTCGCTGAAGGACCCTTCCCGAAGGTGGCGAAACCCACGCAGCCGCAATTGCTGGAACACAGCGAGCCACTGATCAAGAAGCTGCGCGCGTGTAGCCCGAAGCGCTTGGCGAGCCTCATGGACATAAGTCCGAAATTGGCCGAATTGAACCACGCGCGTTTTCAGGAATGGAGCACGCCATTCACGGTGAGGAATTCGACACCAGCGGTGTTTCTGTTCAATGGCGAGGCATATCGCGGTTTGGATGCGCGCAGCTTGGAGCCCGCCGACCTGCAATTCGCTCAGCACCACTTGCGCATCCTTTCCGGATTGTATGGCGTGTTGCGCCCCTTGGACCTTATTCAACCCTATCGGTTGGAAATGGGAACATCATTACCTGTTGCGAGGAAGAAGAACCTTTACGCGTATTGGGGTGATCATATCTCCATGGCTTTAAGAGCCGACCTGGCCTCGGAACCGAAAGTGATCGTAAATCTGGCCAGCACCGAGTATTTCAAGGCCGTGCGTTCAACCATTCTTGGTGCGCGGATCATAACCCCGGTATTCAAGGATCGGACCGCTGGTGGCTACAAGGTGGTAATGGTCTATGCGAAGCAACAGCGCGGCAGTATGGCTCGGTACATCATGCAAAACCGGATATTGGATCCCGAAAAGCTGAAGGCGTACGATGGTGATGGCTATCGGTATTCCAAGGCCGACAGTAGTTCCGATGAGTTCGTGTTCTTGCGCGATCACCCTCCTCGGTAGGGTCGCACGTTCTCATTTTCTCTCTTTTTCGGCCACTGAGCGCTTCCGAAGAAAAGCAGAATGGGCTATGGAACGAAGTGCACTTCCTCACTTCCTCACTTCCTCTCCGTCTCCATCACAGGTAACTTTGGCACAGCATGGAGTGGGCATATGGCTTCTTGGTCTTGGTGGTGATCGGATACATAGGTCTCTGTGTATTCTATGCCCTCTTCCAGGAAAAGTTCATCTTCATCCGGTTCCGCACGGCGAAGGACCATGTGTATAAATTCCGAAGCCCTTATGAGGAACGATTCCTTTCCACACCGGATGGAGCTGAGCTGCACGCGCTTTATTTCAAAGCACATGATCCACGGGGAGCGGTGCTTTATTACCACGGCAACGCGGGCAGTTTGCGGCGCTGGGGCAATTATGCGCATCGATTCGTGCGAATGGGCTATGATGTGCTGATGCCTGACCCACGAGGCTACGGCAAGAGCAGGGGAGTGCTGAGCGAGGCCGCTTTGCATGCGGATGCCGAGGCCTGGTACTTACACTTGGCAGAGCAATGGACGGGGTCGGAGATCGTACTCTATGGCCGGTCCTTAGGGAGTGGCTTGGCGACACCGGTCGCGGCACAACACGCCACCAAAGCACTGATCTTGGAAACCCCCTTCGCGAACTTGTACGAAGTGGCCATGAATTACCTGCCCATTCTGCCCTATAAATGGTTGTTGCGCTATCCGTTCCGCAACGACATTGCCATGGAAGGTGTTCGCTGTCCCGTCTATGTGCTCCATGGGAAAGGCGACAACCTGGTCCCGTTCGATAGCGCGTTGCGGTTGTACTCTTTGATCCCATCTAGTGTACACCGGGAAATGCTCACCTTTCCCAAGGGGAACCACAGCAATTTGGACCGTTTTCCGAGGTATCACAAACTGATCAAAAAGGTGCTCGACGGGTAGTGTGTGGAGCGTTTGCGAAAATTCCATAACCCATTATCAGTGAAGGCAATTACCTTCGCGCCCTGTTTGCCAAAGCGACATTGCTCTGGCGCATTTCAACCAACCAACACACATGACCGTTCGCATTCTTTCCGCCGCTCTGGCGATGACCGCAATTAGTGCTTGTTCACAAGGCCAAAAAGGCCGGAACAACGAGATGAAGACCAACATGGATTCCGTGAGCTACGCCATTGGCGCGGACATCGGGGCGAACCTGAAGCGGTCCAAGATGGATTCGTTGAACGTGGATATCATGGCCGTCGGGTTGCGCGATGGTTTGGATAGCACGGTGAAGATCGATGAGGAAAAGCTGCGCGTGGTGATGGAAGGTTTCATGGCCAAGATGCAGGGTGCGCGCCAAGCCGAGGAGATGCAAAAGGCCGATGGCAACCGTGCTGCTGGGGAAGCCTACTTGGCGGAGAATGCGAAGCGTCAAGGCGTTGTTACTACCCCGAGTGGCCTACAATATGAAGTTATGACCATGGGAACCGGACCGAAGCCGACTGCCGCTGACCAAGTGAAAGTGCATTACACAGGTGCCTTGGTCGATGGCACCGTTTTCGATAGCTCGGTAGAGCGTGGGGAGCCAGCCGTTTTCGGTGTGGGTCAAGTCATACCCGGTTGGGTGGAAGGGCTTCAATTGATGCCTACAGGTAGCAAGTGGAAGCTGTTCATTCCAAGTGATCTGGCTTATGGCCCGAGCGGCGGCGGTGGAAAGATCCCCGGCAACAGCGTACTCGTGTTCGACGTGGAGTTGTTGGAGATCGTTAAGTAGAACGAAATCCGATCCCTGAAAGGGTGAATGGGATCGGTCCTGTTCACCCTTTTTGTTTTCTGGAGGATCGATCAGACCGAGGGAACCTCCGGCAAGGGCATCCAGTGGGTCACATCAGTAAAGAACTTGTTGCTGGTTCCTTCACCGAGCCAAAAGTGGGGTGGGCCCGTGTGGCCTGTCCTGCTCGGATTGGTCAGGAAGAAATCCTTTGCAAAACGTAGAACAACGACGTTCCGTTCTTCCGTGGCCCCTGTCTTGCCGGGCAGGAAAACAGTATTGTTCGGCAGGTGGCAAAGCACGCGCGAACCATGTTCAGGTAGCTGTTGGGAGATCGGGATCCACTGGCCCATTGCGCAATTTACGGTTGCTCCTGTTCAGAGTATCGGCAAAGCATCGTTGGCCACGATCTCAAGGATGTAGGCCATGGCCTTGTCCACCCGTTGCTTGATCGTGGGGTCGCTCATTTCGAACATCTTATCCGCTTCCTTACGGAGCATGAACTTGATCAAGTCGATGTTCAGCGGCATCTTTGTCGTCGTTATCACCCCTTGCTTGTGATGGTTCCACTGCCATAGGATCCGCATGGCCAACAGTATGGACGAACGGTCATGTACGCGGCCTCCTTGGATCACCCATCCTCTGCCGTTCTCGGCCATCAAGCTTCGTAGCGTCGTGCGAAGAATGCTCTTCACACTTTCCACGGTAATTGGACCATTTGGCCCGGCGGTCAGATCTTTCGGGCTGATCACATCCTCCCGTAAGTAGTGCATTTGGTGGGCACGCGGCATGCTCTTGTTGAATTCGACCATCGACGCATTCACCATATCCTCATGGACCACCAAGGTCCCATCATGTCCATCCACGGCCTCCCGTTCCTTGTCGGCCAGCATTTCAAGATATTCTGTCTTCACTTGGCCTTGAGTTCGAGCAGGAAGAACGAACGAAGTAGCGCCCATTGCGTGGCAACCTCTTCGATGGCAAATACCAATGGTCATCAAACTGAGCGATCGAAGGAAAGGAGCGTTCATGCCGATCGTCTCGCGATCCGGCATTGGTGGGGCTTCGGCCTTGTTGAAAAGTGCTAAGAGGTCGGCCGTATAACCTTGTGGATCAATGGCAAGGCCACCGGCATGGTGCATCATTTCGAAGAGGATCTCGTCCGCTTCCAGTGCTCCAGGCACTGTATCGAGCATGATCGTGGCGCGGATCATCCCTCTCGTTAGATCGAGTCGTTCTTCCAAATGTTCTAGGATCCTGACCCAGAGCCGTGCTTCCAAATGGCCTTGGACATCGCGTAGGTAAAGGTGGACACCCCCTTGCCGTTCGACCAATTCTTTGCCACAGGCCACTACGAACATGGCCACGTCGAACAATCCGGCAGGTACATGTTCCCCATCCACTGCGAACGAAGGCTCGAAGACGTAGAGCGATCGTGGTGAAACCATCAGGCGGGTCGGTGAGTTTGGTTTTATCCGAACTCGACCCTCCAAGGGATCCAGGTATACCAACGAACGATTCGCCGCACCTACTAGGCTTTTGTGGGCTCGTAAAATGCTCCAAGTATCTTGGGCCGTGAAGTTCCAGAGATCGGCGATATAGCTTTTTGCACCAGCGTTGAGGCCATTGATCAACTCCGAACGATTCGCCCCACCGATCAACTCCACTCTTCGTTCCAGAAAGTCCTCCGTAGGTGGGTCCACCTTCCATTCGGACTGGCGCACATGTTCCGTTCCGGCCAACATGCCCACATCGCCATTGGCCAATTGCCACCGTCTTTCTGAGCGTATGGTCAGCAGCTCGGTACACCGTGCACCGAACTGGTTGACGAGTTCCTCGACCACGACCTTCGTCAGATCGGTCACTACTTTCTCTTGGACAGTGGTCTTCAGCGGAGCTTTGTATTGCGGTGCGATATTACGCAGAACTTGAGTTCAAAGTTTCGACGAAATGTAGTTTTCCTTCGACGAGCGATTGTGTAATTGATCGATCTGTACAGTTCACCAACACAACCGGACCTCTGAGGACCTCAGGGCATGCCTCCGACATATGACCTGCTCAAGAATGGGCCAAGTCCAGATCTGGTTCAGTTCCCGCCAATTCATTCAACTGGGGGTGTACAATGCGGAAGAAGAGAGGAGGGATCAAACTCAACAACATCATACCTGGATATCCGGTAGGCAATTGGGGGCCGGTGGCCAGACTGTTCAGGGTCTGGTACTTCTTGCTTGGTTTCCAATGGTGATCGCTGTGCCGGGTCAGTTCGAAGAGCATGAGCCGGCCGAGGACGTGATCACTGTTCCATGAATGCACGTGTTGCACGCGGCCATAATTCCCGTTGCCGGAAAGCTTCCGCCTTAGGCCGTAATGTTCAATGTAGTTCACGGTTTCCAGGAGCAGCATGCCGATCACGGCAGCGCCCATGAACCCGACCAAGGGGAGAGTACCGAATACGATGCCGATCAGGACCAAGAGACCGGCTTGCCAACCGATCGCATGCAACATTTCATTATGTGCCCCGAAAGGACGTTGGCCTGCTTTCCGCAACCGTGCAGCCTCTATCCTCCAGGCGGAGATCCAACTGAACACTGAACTGCGGATCCAGAAAGCGTAGATCGTTTCACCATACCTGGCACTTGCCGGATCATCAGGTGTGGCTACTCGGGTGTGATGTCCACGATTGTGTTCAATAATGAAATGCATGTACAAACTAGTGAGCAGCAGCGAGCGGGCCAGATCACGTTCCCAGCGCTTTCTTCGGTGTCCCAACTCGTGCGCCACATTGATCCCGTAAATGCCACATAGGATGCCCATGGTGGCCACGGTGCCAACAAGTTCCCAAGTCCCACCCTGCCAGTTTTGAAGGCGGAAAAGGAAAAGAAGGAGAAGGGACCACTGCACCAGTACGATCAGGTAAAGAAGCCAGTCGAACAGCGGATCGGCCAGTGCCGCTTTTTCCTGTTCCTCGCTCAAGCTCCGGTGCTTCCCGCGCCAGAACAATTCCAACAACGGGGTGATCAGGAAAGCATGCACTGGCACGGCCCAGGTCCACCACCCTTGGTAGCTGAAAGCCAAAAGGGCCCAGAACGGCACGATCAAAGTTGTCGCATAGCGCAGGGCATACCACCTCGTAAGTGGAATAGCGTGATCCAATGATCCTAAAGCTTGCATGGGCACGAAATTACGGCGAGCTGCTCAGGTGCACGGGTCAACGTGTTCTACACCCAAGAGATGAACCGTGAATGAACGGAAATGTGATCCGCACCTAACCAGCTCCATTCGCAGGCAGGAACGGTTGAAAGTGCCATTGGATGTGAACCCATGTTCGCCCCGAACCGTGGTCGAAGAGTAACACCCTATTTTTGCCCGCTCCCGCAATTCCGCAACCTGCGGGCTGCGGGGTCAAGCCGGAAACCCATCCCGCGCATGAACAGAACGATCCCCCTTTTCGCCGCCGCCATGCTTGCAGCACCCACTAGCGCACAGAAACGTGCGATCGCATTCACCGAGTTCGACCTACCCAATGGGCTGCATGTGATCCTGCACGAGGACCATGCCACACCCATTGTTGCCGTTAGCGTGATGTACCACGTCGGAAGCAAGAACGAGGATCCCACCCGGCGCGGGTTTGCACACTTCTTCGAACACTTGCTCTTTGAAGGGTCTGAGAACATTGCACGTGGCGAGTTCAGCAAATTGGTAGAGCGCGCAGGCGGAGTGCTCAACGCGAATACCAGTGGCGATAGGACCTATTACTATGAGGTGTTGCCCAGCAATCAATTGGAATTGGGCCTTTGGTTGGAGAGCGAACGCATGTTGCACGCCAGAGTTGACCAAGTAGGCGTTGATACGCAGCGTGAAGTGGTGAAGGAGGAACGCCGTCAACGTTATGAGAACCAACCGTATGGAACATTGACCATGGAAGTGCTGAAGCGGGCGTTCAAGGACCACCCGTACTCGTGGCCCACGATCGGTTTCATGGAAGACCTGAATGCCGCCACGGAGGCGGATTACAAGGCGTTCTACAAGAAGTTCTACGTGCCCAACAACGCTGCGTTGGTGGTAGCGGGTGATCTGGATGTGATCAAAGCGAAGGAGCTTGTGGGCAAGTATTTCGGTGATATCCCAAAAGGCGCGGAAGTTGTTCAACCCACGATAGTGGAACCACCTTTGGGTGGCGAGGTTCGGGATACGATCTTCGACCGGATCCAACTTCCTGCAGTGGTGATGGGATACCGTATTCCTGCGAACGGAACTCCCGACTTCTATGCCGTGGAATTACTGAACCAGTTGCTGACCGGCGGAAACTCCGCACGGATGAACATGTCCGTGAAGGATGAAAAACAATTGGCGGTTTATGTCGGTGCTTTCAGCTTCCCGTTCGAACACCCCGGTTTGTCCATCATGTTCGCCGTGGCGAATGGTGGTGTGGACCCAAAAATCTTGGAAGCTGCCATGCAGGCCGAGATAGACGAATTGACGAAGCGGCCCATCGCTGCGGAGGAACTGAATAAATTGAAAACGCAGCTGGAGACCGAAGCCATCTCCAACAACAGCCGTATCGCTGGCATCGCGGGCAACCTCGCAACCGCACACGTACTGCTCGGGAGCACGGACCTGGTGAACACCGAGATCGATCGATACCTTTCCTTGACAAGTGAAGACCTGCAGCGCGCCGCCGCGAAATATTTCGTGGCTGAGAACCGCGTGGTGCTCTACTACCTGCCCATTCCACCCCATAACCCATGATCCGCAGCAACCCTTCAACCGGCACAAGGACCATTTTGGCCACTTGCGCAATAGGATGCCTGCTGTTACCGGCAACCATGAACGCACAGATCGATCGCAGCCGACCACCCGAGCCTGGACCTGCACCCATTGTGAACCTCGGGGCACACAGCACCACCGAATTGTCGAATGGCATGAAGGTGATCGTCGTGGAAGACCATAAACTCCCGTTGGTGAGCGTGCAATTGCGTTTCGATGTGCCTCCGATCGCGCAACGTGAAAAAGCCGGGTACATCGACATGATCGGTGACATGATGTTGGCGGGAACGACCACGCGCACAAAAGCGCAGATCGACCTGGCCGTGGATGCGATCGGTGCCACCTTTCAAGCGAGCAATAGTGGCGTTTACGGAAGTGTTTTGAAGAAACACCTGACGCCTTTGTTGGACCTGATGCAGGATGTCGTGATCAATCCGATCTTTCCGAAAGAAGAACTGGAGCGTATGCGGAAACTATCCATCTCAGGTGTGCAACAGCGGCAGGAAGATCCGGATGCCATAGGGGAAGTGGTAGGGCGATCCGTTACCTTCGGAAGTACGCATCCATATGGTGAAGTGACTACGATCAAGAGCTTGGCCGAGGTTTCCACCAAGAGCATGCAGGCCTACCACAATTACTTCCTGCGGCCGGAGAAAGGTTACTTGGTCTTCGTCGGCGACATTACGGAGAAAGAAGCGAAGGATGTTGCGAAGGACCTGTTCGGCAAATGGAAACCGGCTGCAGTGCCCGTTTCCGTGGATGAGAACGGCATCAAGTCCGTTGATGGGATCGGACCCTTGTACCTGTTGGACAAACCATCCATTCCGGTAGGTGTGCGCCGTGTGTTTCTAGTGGATCGTCCGGGTGCAGCACAATCGGTGATCCGGGTGGCCTTTCCGCTCAATCTGTTGCCCAAGGACATCCGCGGTCAGCAAGCCCAAGTGATGAACACGATCCTGGGCGGTGGGGTCTTCAACGCGAGGTTGATGCAAAACCTGCGGGAGAAACGGGCGTTCACTTATGGTGCCTATTCGACGTTGGATGTGGACCGTTACAACAGCAGCCTTACGGTTTCCGTTAGCGTTCGCACTGCTGTTACGGACAGTGCAGTTCAGGAGATCATCAATGAACTGGAGCAAATGCGAAATGAACCCGTTACCGCTGAGGAGTTGGACCTGGCCAAGCAGTACATGATGGGCAGCTTCGGTCGCAGTTTGGAAGACCCACGGACTGTAGCCCGCTTTGCATTGAATACGGAGCTCAATGACATGCCTGCTGATTACTACACCACGTATTTGAAGCGGTTGGAAAGTGTAACGGCAGAGCAAGTACAAGATGCGGCACTTGCCTTCCTTCACCCTGACCAGGCTGTGATCCTGGTGGTTGGGGACAAGGACGAGACCATGGACCTCTTGGCCCCGTTCAGTAAGCAGAACAACACGCCGGTCATCCAATTGGATGTGGACGGTGGACGTTGGATGGAGGAACTTGAGAAAGTGGAGGACAGAGTGCCTGAGCAAGTCATCGAAAGCTACATCCACGCCATCGGCGGGCGCGACCCGATCGCTTCCATTCGACAGTTGAAGTTAGTGTGGACCATCGGCGACCCAGCGAATGAATTGACACGCACCGAATGGATAGGCCCTGAGCAGTACCGTACGGAGTTGAAGAAAGGAGCGGCATCCCTGGAGACAATTATCTACGACGGCAAACGCGCCCAGATCATCACCCCAGAAGGCGGTGGTGAATTGACCGATGCCGCGTTGGAGGCCATCAAGTCGAACACACTTCCAGTACCCGAGATCGCTTACGACAAGCTCATGGACCGCCGCCTATTACCGGGGTCAACGATGCTGAACGGTAAAAAGGTCTTCAAACTTTATTTGGTGGACATGGGCGGTATTGCCTTCTCGGTATACTTCGATGCCGAGACTGGCATGAAGGTCCGCCGTGTGGAGGATAAGCTGATCTACGGCCGCTCCTATGCCGTTACAACCGACTTTCTGGATTGGCGCTCGGTGAACGGCGTGCAGATGCCCCACTCGCTTAGCGAAAAAGGCGGACCTGACGGCCGTGTCATTAGTACGCTCACAAAGGTTGAAGTGAACAAGCCATACCCGCCGGGCTTCTTCGATGTGAACATCCCGGAAGTACCTGATGCACCCGCCGAACCGGATTGGATCCCACCGGCGGATGAGTAAGAGGTTGATACGGACCACAACCCTATTTCGGGGAGCTAAGGTCAAGTGAGTACCACGGGTGGGCATTGCATAGAGCCCCTAAGGCAAACATGCATTGGTACCCTCTGCTCTCCATCAAGTCTTAATAAATGTTGAGGGGATCTGGAACGATCCCTTCCATTTGGTCCCTATGTCCAGCACGGGTACCTTCGCGGCTCGCGTTCAAACCCGAAGTATCCCAACAGTAGAAAGGGTCGGGAAGAAGAAGCACTTTTTGGACTGCGGTCCGGTTGAAAGAACAAAAATCACACGATACAATGGACAACACAACAACACACAACGGAGAACACGCCCAGCTGGCTGAGGTGAATGGTGAAGGAGCAAAGTGCCCGTTCATGAGCGGCACCATGCACAAAAGCGCGGGTGGGGGAACTTCGAACCGCGATTGGTGGCCGAACCAATTGAATTTGAACATCCTTCGCCAGAACTCTTCGCTCTCTGATCCCATGGGCAAGGGCTTCAACTACGCGAAGGAATTCAAGAAACTGAATTTGGCCCAGGTGAAGAAGGACCTTACCAAGCTCATGACCAAGTCGCAACCATGGTGGCCTGCGGATTATGGCCATTACGGTCCGCTCTTCATTCGGATGGCATGGCATAGCGCAGGTACCTATCGCATACACGACGGTCGTGGTGGTGCAGGATTCGGCACGCAGCGCTTTGCTCCTTTGAACAGTTGGCCGGACAACGTGAACTTGGACAAGGCGCGTTTGCTGCTTTGGCCGATCAAACAGAAGTACGGCAAGAAGCTTTCATGGGCCGATCTCATGATCCTCACAGGCAACGTGGCACTCGAATCCATGGGCTTCAAGACCTTCGGATTTGCTGGTGGCCGTGCCGATGTGTGGGAACCTGCGGAAGACGTCTATTGGGGCGCAGAGACCGAGTGGTTGGGTGACAAACGCTACAGCGGAGATCGAGAATTGGAAGATCCACTGGCTGCCGTTCAAATGGGTTTGATCTATGTGAATCCGGAAGGTCCCAATGGCAATCCGGATCCACTGAAGTCGGCACGGGACATCCGCGAGACATTTGGTCGTATGGCCATGAACGATGAAGAGACCGTAGCGTTGACCGCCGGCGGGCACACCTTCGGAAAGGCACATGGTGCGGCCGATCCTGGTAAATACGTGGCACGTGAACCCGCTGGCGCTGGTATCGCGGAACAAGGTCTTGGCTGGAAGAACAGTTTCAACAGTGGGGTGGGAGTGGATACCATTTCCAGCGGTCTTGAAGGTGCTTGGACAACCAACCCTGCCAAGTGGGACCACGATTATTTCAAGATCCTGTTGGGCTATGATTGGGAGTTGACAAAGAGCCCTGCCGGTGCACAGCAATGGACGCCCACGAACCCCGAAGCGCAAGGCACTGTGCCTGACGCGCACGATCGCAGCAAGCGGCATGCACCTATGATGAGCACCGCGGATATGGCCATGAAGATGGATCCGGACTTCGCGAAGATCTCTCAACGCTTCCACGAGAACCCCGCAGAATTCGAAGATGCATTTGCACGGGCTTGGTTCAAGCTTACCCATCGGGACATGGGTCCGATCACGCGCTACCTCGGTCCAGAAGTACCCAAGGAGGAACTGATCTGGCAGGATCCGATCCCAGCGGTAACACACAGGCTGATCGATGGCGCTGACGTTGCCGATCTTAAAGGCAAGATCCTCGCATCTGGCCTTACCGTATCGCAACTTGTTTCAACGGCGTGGGCATCGGCTTCCACCTTCCGTGGTTCGGACAAACGTGGTGGAGCTAATGGTGGGCGACTTCGGCTATCCCCACAAAAGGATTGGGAAGTGAACAACCCGGCCCAAGTTGCAACTGTGTTGCGCACACTGGAGAATATCCGCACGGAATTCAACAATGCTAACGCTGGTGGAAAGCAAGTTTCAATGGCCGACATGATCGTGTTGGGTGGCTGTGCAGGTGTGGAGCAAGCAGCTCGAAACGCTGGCAACGCCGTAGCGGTTCCATTCACACCAGGTCGTGGAGATTCAACCCAAGAACAAACGGACGTGGAAGCTTTCGCAGTGCTGGAGCCAAGGGCAGACGGGTTCCGCAACTACCTGAAGTCACGTCGCAAAACGTCGGCAGAGGAAATGCTGATCGATCGCGCACAACTGTTGACATTGACCGCGCCCGAATTGACCGTTCTGCTCGGTGGCATGCGCGTGTTGGGTACGAACACTGGTGGATCTACACACGGTGTTTTCACATCGCGTCCGGGTTACCTTACGAATGACTTTTTCGTGAACTTGCTCGACATGGGCACCACGTGGAAATCCACTTCAGAAGCCGATGATCTCTTCGAAGGTACCGATCGCAAAACGGGCCAACGTAAATGGACAGGCACCCGCGTGGACCTCATCTTCGGATCCAACTCTGAACTACGCGCCATCGCCGAGGTGTACGCCAGCAAGGGTGAAGAAAAGCGCTTTGTAAAGGACTTCGTAGCCGTCTGGAGCAAGGTGATGGACTTGGACCGCTTTGATGTGAAGTGATCAAGTAGAACATAACTAAAAGAGAAGCCCTCGGAGTGATCCGGGGGCTTTTTCGTTTTTGAACGGCCGAGTTTAGGAGGACGATAGTGGTGCTTTATCCGAAGCGAAGGGTTCGATGCTGGAACCGAACAAAAACACGCATTTGTTCAGGTTGAATTTCGACATCCGCATATCAGGCGATCTTTGTGCCTTCATTCCAAAGATCGTTGTCATGTTAGGCCTCCAGCTCCCTACCGACCGCCGCTGGGCGGAACTCATTCGCCAAGATATGGCCGAACTGCTCACGGACCATGCGTGGTGTGAACAGAAAGCAGCGAGCAACGCAATGAGCATGATCGTGCGCTATCCAGAGCACAGCAACTTGGTAACGGCGCTTACGCGGATCGCACAGGAAGAGTTGGAGCATTTTGGTCAAGTGGTGGAAAAGATCCATGCACGTGGCTGGAAGTTGGGACCGGAACGAAAGGACAATTACGTCAACGAACTCTTTCAGTTCCTACGCAAGGATGGCAACCGCGAAGAGCGTTTGGTGGATAGGCTCTTGTTCAGTGCCATGATCGAGGCGCGCAGCTGTGAGCGTTTCAAACTGCTCACGGAAGAAGTGGAGGATCCGGAGCTGCGCACGTTCTACCACGAGCTTATGGTGAGCGAGGCGGGGCACTATACCACGTTCATCGGGTACGCGCGCCAGTTCGGCGACAAGGTGGATGTGGATGCGCGTTGGAAGCAATTCCTGGCCTACGAAGCGGAAGTTGTACAGCGCTACGGCACCGCCCCTACCATGCATGGGTGATCTTATGTGACGGTCGTTCAACCTTTTTCAGCAACTTCACCACGTCATTCCGGGCACAAACCCCGACCCAGATCCCAAACCCCATGCGTTCCATTTTCCTATTTGCCGGTTTCCTTGTTGTTTCAGCAAGCGCTTCTGCGCAGAAGAAGTACACCTACACAAGCGTTCCTGGCGACCCGTTGGAAGCGCGCATCTACACATTGGAAAATGGTCTACAAGTATGGCTTAGTCGCAACACCGATGCACCGCGCGTGCAAACGAACATAGCCGTGCGCGCTGGCAGCAAGAATGATCCTTCTGATGCCACTGGACTTGCACACTACCTGGAGCATATGTTGTTCAAGGGTACCAGCCATTTTGGTACGGCGAACTGGGAAGAAGAGAGCCGATTATTGGGCTTGATAAGTGATGCCTACGAAGAGCGACGCGGCACGATGGACAATTCCATGCGCGATATGATCTACCACCGCATCGACAGCCTGAGCCAATTGGCCGCAGCGCAAGCCGTCCCGAATGAATACGACAAAATGGTCAAGGGCATCGGAGCCAAGGGAACGAATGCGTACACCAGCACCGAACGCACGGTGTATGTGAACGACATGCCGAGCGACGAATTGGAGAAATGGATGATGGTGGAAGGTGAACGATTCCGCGAAGCGGTCCTGCGCTTGTTCCACACGGAATTGGAAACCGTGTACGAAGAGTTCAACCGTGGGCAGGACAACGACCGCAGACAAGCGTATCAGAAGTTGAACGAGTTGCTCTACCTCACGCACCCTTATGGAACCCAGACCACCATTGGCACCGGCGAACATTTGAAGAACCCTAGCATGGTGAAGATCCAAGCGTTCTTCAAGACGTGGTATGTGCCCAACAACATGGCCGTGATCCTAGCAGGGGACATCGACTTTGATAAGACAATTGCCATGGTCGATAAATACTTCGGTGATTGGAAGCGGAAAGACGTGCCTGCTTTCAAATACACACCCGAAGTTCCGATCTCCGGGCCGCGCGTCGGTGAAGTATTGGGTCCCGATGCGGGATGGGTGGACATGGCGTGGCGTTTCGATGGTTTCAGCACCGGAGTGGAACCGATGTTGAAAATGGTCGAAGGCATATTGAATAACGGCCAAGCCGGACTGATCGATCTGGATCTGATCCAAGCCCAGAAGGTATTGGATGCCAATGCATATGCCAATGTTTCAACGGACTACTCGCAGCTCGTAATGCACGGTGAGGCCAAGGAAGGACAGTCCTTGGAGCAGGTCCGTGACCTGCTGATGGGCGAGTTGGTATCATTGAAGAAAGGCGACTTTCCGGATTGGTTGATGGAAGCGGTGGTGAACGACCAAAAGCAACAGCAGATCCGCTTTTGGAATGAACGCAACAACCTGCGCGCGGCAGCAATGACCGATGCCTTTATCCTCAGGAAGAATTGGGCGGATGAGGTGGCGATCTTCGATCGCATGTCGAAGATCACCAAACAAGAGGTGATGGATTTCGCAACGAAGAACCTGACGAACAACTACGTCGCCGTATTCAAGCGCACCGGCGAGAGCAAGGAACTCTACCACGTGGAGAAACCGAAGATCACGGCGTTGGACATCAAGCGCGATGGACAAAGCGCCTGGCGCACGGAATGGGAGAAGACAGCGAGCACGGCCTTGACCCCGGTGTTCGTTGATTTCAAATCAGCGATCGCACAACGCGAACTGAATAGTGCCGTGCCATTGGCCGTGGTGAAGAACCCCAGCAACGACCTGTTCAGCCTGCGTTACATCTTGGACATGGGCACCAACCATGATCGCGAACTGGGCATAGCGGTCCAGTATCTGGGGTACTTGGGCACGTCGAAGTTCAGCCCGACAGCGTTCAAGCAAGAGTTTTTCAAACTGGGTCTATCCATGGATGTGTTCGTTGGTGATGACCGGAGCTACATCACGCTAAGCGGCCTAGAGAAGAATTTGGAACGAGGAGTCGAACTTTTGGAGCAATTGTTGGCCGATGCGCAGCCGAATGACGAAGCGTTGAAAGGACTGATCGCGGACATACAGAAAACCCGACAGGACGAAGCGAAGAACAAGAACACGGTATTGTACGAAGGACTCGCGAACTACGCGAAGTATGGCCCGGTATCCCCCTTCAACGATGTGTTGAGCAAAGCCCAACTGGAGGCTTTGCCCAGCACGGTGCTGATCGACCGTATCCATGGATTGACCGGATATAAACACAAGGTATTCTACTACGGCAAGATGGAGGCGGACAATGTTGCCGAACTACTCAGGAAGATGCACAAGACCCCGGTCACGTTGAAGGAATTGCCGAAGGAACGGGCCTATCCAGAGTTGGCCACTACGGAGAACAAAGTGTACTTCGCTGACCACGATATGGTACAGGCCGAAATGTTGTTCTATGGAAAAGGAGGAGCATTCGATGTTCAGCAGCTTCCCTACGCATCGCTCTTCAACGAATACTTCGGAAGTGGTTTGAGCAGCATCGTGTTCCAGGAGATCCGGGAATCGAAAGCTTTGGCCTACGGTGCGGGCGCAGCCTACACCACACCCAATAAGAAGGAGGATGCCCATTACGTGCGCGGCTTCATAGGCACCCAAGCCGATAAACTGCCTGATGCTGTTGATGCCATGCTGAAATTGATGAACGACATGCCCATGGCCCGGGAACAATTCGAAGGGGCAAAAACGGCCGCCTTGAAGGTGATCGCAAGCACACGGATCACCAAGGAGAACATCTTCTGGACATGGGATGCCAACCAGCGGCGTGGGATAGACTACGACGTGCGCAAGACGAGTTATGATCAGATCCCGCAGATCAGCATTGAGGACATGAAGGCGTTCTTCGATAAGGAAGTGAAGGGCCGCACCTACCACTACGCGATCATCGGCAAGCAGAGCGGTATGGACCTTGGGATATTGGAGAAGCTCGGTCCTGTAAAAGTGTTGACCAAGGAAGAGATGTTCGGTTATCCAGTGGAGTGAACGTGCGGCAACTGGTATTGGGTACAAAGTACCGAGTAGGCTCTGAGCAGCACTCGGTACACTGTACGAGTTACTCTGTGCAACTTCGCAACCCTCAACCGCTCAACTCTCAATCCACAACTTTTTGAACCCCAATGCCACGCGAGATAACAGCCACCATCATCAGCATCGGCGATGAACTGTTGATCGGCCAAACGATCAACACCAACGCGGGTTGGATCGGCATGCAGTTGGGCCTTGTGGGGGTGCGTGCCAAAAGGGTGGTCACCATCGGCGATGAACGCCAGGAGATCATGGATTCATTGGGCGAAGCGGATACGGATATCGTATCGATCACCGGAGGACTGGGTCCCACGAAGGATGACATCACCAAACACACGCTGTGCGAATTCTTCGGTACCACCTTGGAGAAACATCCGGAGATCGAGGAGAATATCTTGGCATTCTTCACCAGCATTGGGCGTGAACCGTTGGAAGTGAACAGGGCACAGGCCGATCTGCCAGCGAGTTGCACCGTGATCCCGAACACACGTGGCACCGCCAGTGGGATGTGGTTCGATACGGCCAAGCAAAAGGCACCCACTGCAAAAGCCAAAGTGTACGTGAGCATGCCAGGTGTCCCCGGCGAAATGAAGCGGATGATGCTGGACACCGTGCTACCTGAAATACAGCGTTCCTTCCTGCCGCCTCATATTGTACACCGCACCATTTTGACCACGGGAATGGGCGAAAGTCATCTCGCCCAACGAATAGAAGGGTGGGAGGACAGCTTGTCTGCTGAACGCATCAAATTGGCCTACCTCCCTTCGCCGGGTACCGTGAAGTTGCGGCTTTCGGCCTATGCGGAAACGGATCCCGAAGCGGCGATACATCGGATCAATAGCAAGGTTGAAGAACTACACGGCCTAATTCCGGAATTGATCTTTGGCGAAGGGGAGCAACGCATGCAGCAAGTGGTTGGGGATCTACTGAAGGCAAATGGTCAAACCTTGGCCTTGGCCGAAAGTTGCACCGGAGGCTACGTAAGTCACCTGATCACGAGTGTGCCGGGCAGTTCCGCTTATTACACCGGTGGGGTGGTGAGCTACGCGAATGCCGTGAAAATGGAAGAACTCGGGATCCCGAGCGACATGTTGGAATTGAATGGTGCCGTAAGCCAGCCTGTTGCCGAGAAAATGGCCACGGGAGTCCGTACCGCATTGCGCACCGATTGGAGCATTTCAATTACGGGAATAGCCGGTCCCGATGGTGGTACCCTGGAAAAGCCAGTAGGCACGGTTTGGATGGCTGTGGCCGGTCCCGATGGCGTGTGGAGCAAATGCGAACATTTCATAGGAAGTCGCGGTGCCGTTATTCAACGCAGTGCGCTTGCTTCGTTGGATATGCTAAGGAAGAGACTGCTGCATCAAGCGTGAAAAGGTTTGATACGGAGTGGCCTCATGCAATGAGGCAAATGTCTATTTCACCATTTCAGTAAAAGATCCTACCTTCGCGCCCCGTAATACACCACAACGCCATGTCCAAGGTTTGTCAGATCACCGGTAAGCACGTCATCACCGGCAACACCGTGTCCCACTCGAATATCAAGACACGCCGTACGTTTGCGCCTAATCTACAGGATCGCAAATTCTTCATTCCCGAAGAGAACAAGTGGGTGAAGTTGCGCGTGAGCGTGAATGGTATGCGCACCATCAACAAGAACGGTATAGTTGCAGCATTGAAAACTGCAAAAGAGAAAGGTTTCTACAACGGATAAACCGTTCAGCACGATATTGGAAGGCGCCGGGTGAACGAGTTTCACCCGGCGCCTTCTACATTTGAACATGACCCTACGTAAGGAGATCCTCTTCGTCTTGTTTCTGCCGATCGTCTTGGTGGCCCAAGAACAACCGACCCTTCGGCTGGATGATGACGTCCGTGGAGTGTACGACAACGACCTGCTGAGCGCAGATTTCCACCGTGGTCGGAGAGAGGCTTTGCGGGCCCTGTTGCCGAAAGATGGCGTTGCTATATTCTTCGCCAATCCGGTGCGAAACCGGAGCAACGACGTGGACTTCGAGTACCATCAGGATCCCGACTTCTATTACCTCACAGGTTTACGGGAGCCGGATGCGGTCCTGTTCGTTTTCAAGGAGCCAAGGGAAATCGCCGATGGGTCACATGGTGAACTGCTCGTCCTTCGGGATCGGGATCCCAGCCGTGAGGTCTGGGACGGACACCGAACGGGAACAACGGGTGCTGTTCAGTTCCTGGGCCTGGGAAAAGCCGTTTCGGGAAAGGAGTTCATGGTCGATACACTTCCATGGAAGGAAAAGGACAAAGTTTACATCCGCAGTACCAAGGAGAATTTGTCGCGGGACCCACATGACCCCGCCGATCTTGCCGACTTGATGGACCGAGTGAACGGGACAATTCTCCCGGGAACGCAGTAGGAACAAGAGTCCTTGGACCGGTGGATGGCTGGGCTTCGTGAGGTGAAATTGCCCGAGGAAATGGTTTTGATGCGCAAGGCGATCGACATCACTTGTGAAGCGCAGAATGAGTTGATGCGCAAGTTGGAGCCTGAAATGACGGAGTATCAAACAGAGGCCATTGTGGAGTTTGTGTTCAAGATGAACGGTGCTGAGCATGAAGGTTTCCCCAGCATCCAAGGTGGTGGGCCGCACAGTTGCGTGTTGCACTACGTAACGAACCGGCGCACATTGGGTTCCGGGGACCTACTGGTGAGTGATATTGGGGCCGAATACCACGGTTACACAGCTGATGTTACACGTACCCTTCCCGCGAATGGCAAGTTCACTTCCGACCAACGGAAGATCTATGATCTTGTCTTGGCAGCACAAGAAGCAGGTATTCGGGAAGTACGGGCCGGCAACCAGTTCCGCGCTGCGCACAATGCTGCCACTACGGTCATTTCCAAAGGATTGAAGGAGTTGGGAATAATCCAGGACGAAGGAGATGTGCGGCGCTACTTCATGCATGGAACCAGTCATTATCTGGGTTTGGACGTGCATGATGCTGGATCATATGGCCCATTGGCGGCAGGCAACGTGATCACGGTCGAACCGGGCATCTACATCGCGAAGGACAGTCCCTGTGATCCGCGTTGGTGGGAGATCGGGGTGAGGATCGAGGATGATATCTTGGTCACGGACGGCGATCCCATCAATCTGAGCGCTGGATCCCCAAGGAAAGCAGAGGAGATAGAGGCGGTAATGGCCGAGTGATGCGGCATTTCGTACATTCTCTGAATTCTCTTCATTTTCACCTTCAGTGTTCCATTTGCCCATATCAGAAATAGATCCTACTTTTGCGGCCCCTCTGCCAATTGGTTGAGGTCAATAAAGCCCAGTTATGGCGAAGAAAGGCAACCGCGTACAAGTGATCATGGAGTGCACCGAGCATAAGACCTCGGGCCTTTCAGGAACATCACGATACATTACCACCAAGAACCGGAAGAACACCACCGAGCGCATGGAGTTGAAGAAATACAACCCCATCATGCGCAAGATGACCGTTCATAAAGAGATCAAGTAAACCATGGCAAAGAAAACCGTTGCTACCCTTAAGAAGGCCGATGCGAAAACGTTCACGAAAGTGATCCGCATGGTGAAGAAGTCCGAAACGGGTGGGTACTCGTTCGTTGAGCAGGTTGTTCCCTCAGATGAGGCGGACAAGACGCTCGCTGGTAAGTAGTCCCATTCCAACGTTACTTGGAAAAGGCCGTTCCGACTATTCGGGAAGGCCTTTTTCCAGTTAGGGCCCCCATAACAATGGCATTGTTCGGATTATTTGGTAAGAAAAAGGAAGCGACGCAAGAGGTGGTCGCCAAAGCGGACCTGGATAAGGGTCTGGAGCGGTCGCGTGAGGGACTTTTCGGTAAACTTTCAAGGGCCATTGCCGGAAAGGCCAGTGTTGATGCGGAGGTGCTCGATGACTTGGAGGAAATACTTGTTAGCAGCGATGTGGGAGTGGATACGACCTTATCAAGCCTTATGTGATCATGGTGGTGGGCGTAAATGGCGTGGGAAAGACCACCACGATCGGCAAGTTGGCGCACGCGTTCAAGGAGGAAGGGCGCTCCGTGGTATTAGGAGCAGCGGATACCTTCCGCGCCGCGGCCGTGGACCAACTGCGGATCTGGAGTGAACGTGTTGGGGTGCCCTTGGTACAACAAGGCATGGGTGCAGATCCTGCTGCGGTTGCGTTCGATACCGTGCAAAGTGCCAAGTCGAAAGGCGCTGATGTCGTGATCATTGACACTGCCGGGCGCCTGCACAACAAGGTTGGCCTGATGAACGAACTGACCAAAGTGCGCAACGTCATGCGCAAGGTCATTCCCGACGCACCGCATGAAGTGCTACTGGTGCTTGATGCAAGCACGGGCCAAAATGCAATAGAGCAGGCGCGTCAATTCACGAAGGCCACGGATGTTACCGCTTTGGCATTGACCAAATTGGACGGTACCGCGAAGGGAGGAGTGGCAATTGGCATCAGCGAACAGTTCGGCGTACCCATCAAATACTTGGGTGTTGGCGAAGGCATGACGCACCTGCAAGTGTTCGATAAGCGGGCTTTCGTGGAGGCGTTGTTCAAAGGTTGACCAATGAAAGCACGTACCCTCAAGCCCACCAAGGTGAATGTGATCACGCTGGGTTGTTCCAAGAATACCTTCGACAGTGAAGTGCTGATGGCGCAACTGAAGGCCAACGCTATTGAGGTTGACCACGAGAGTGACCGAGGCGACCACAACGTGGTAGTGATCAACACCTGCGGTTTCATAGACAATGCCAAGCAAGAGAGCATTGATACGATCCTGAATTGGGCCAAGGCCAAGGACCAGGGTAAAGTGGAGAAGGTATACGTGACCGGTTGCTTGAGCCAACGTTATGCACCGGAACTCAAAGCTGAAATACCGCAAGTGGATTCTTGGTTCGGTACACGGGACCTGCCACGGTTGCTAAAGACCTTGAAAGCCGATTACAAGCATGAACTGGTCGGGGAGCGGTTATTGACCACCCCTGCACACTTCGCCTACTTCAAGATCAGTGAGGGGTGTGATCGCAAATGCAGTTTCTGCGCGATCCCGTTGATGCGCGGCGAGCACATCAGCACCCCCATGGACCAATTGGTCACGAATGCAAAAGGGTTGGCGGCGAAGGGTGTTCGTGAATTGATCCTGATCGGCCAAGACCTTACCTATTACGGGTTGGATCTTTACAAGAAGAGGAACCTGAGCGAGTTGCTCGCGAAATTGAGCGATGTGGAAGGGATCGATTGGATCCGCTTGCACTATGCCTTTCCAAGTGGTTTTCCGATGGACATTCTCGATGTGATGCGGGAACGTAGCAACATCTGCAACTACTTGGATATGCCTTTACAGCATGGCAGTACCAACATGCTGAAGCGAATGCGCCGGGGCATAACACAGGAAAAGACCGAAGCGCTCGTGGAGACCATTCGGGAGAAAGTTCCGGGCATTGCAATACGCACGACATTGATCGCTGGTTTTCCCGGTGAAACGGAAGCTGACCACGCGGATAACTTGGCGTGGATCGAACGGATGCGCTTTGATCGGTTGGGTGCATTCACCTATAGCCACGAAGAGGATACCCATGCCCACACCATGGCCGATGATGTGCCAGAGGAGTTGAAACAAATGCGCGCCCAGGAGATCATGGAACTGCAAGGGGGCATCAGTTTGGATCTGAACCAACGGAAAATAGGGAAGGAGTTCAAGGTGCTTGTGGACAAGGCCGAAGGTGAGCATTGGATCGCCCGTTCGGAATTCGATTCACCGGAGGTGGACAATGAGGTACTGATCCCGAAAAAGGATGTGAATGGCCCGGTCCATCTGCGCATCGGTGACTTTGCCATGGTCCGTATCACCGAAGCTCAGGAACACGACCTACGCGCGGTGGTTGTAGCAGATTGACCGCTATCGTGCCATGTTCATAGGAATGCGGCCCTACCTTCCACAAGTAACGACTGCTTCAAACTTGATACTTGACACTTGTGCCTTGTGACTTGAGCCTTGTTACCTCTTCTCGATCTCAATAACCACGGCCATCGCAGCGCGATCCGCTGGACCGCTAACACCGAAGGTGGCACCTTGTGTGTACTGCAACGAAGCCGGATCAAGCAGTTCGTTGCCCATGGTTGCTGTTAGCCGCCCGTCGAGTCCATTTGCTGAAGAAGCCTTCAATGCTTGATCGATCTTTTTGAAATCCACGGCTTGGTTGTACACGATGATCGCCATCACATCGGTGGTGCCCACGTCATCAATGGTCATGCTTTGGTCACTCGGGAACAGGCGTGTACCAGTTATGCCGCAGTAAGGTGAATGCTTTTCGGTGTTGGGGAAGAGAATGTAGGTGCTGCCGTCGGTCTCTTCACCGAAACAATAGAGGTAGCATTCGCTGTTGTTCGTGACCTCCACTTTGAAGCGAGTACCCTTGGGGACGGGCTGCTCCGTGCGGAAGGTGCGGCCACCGGTGTTGCGCAATGCAATGTGCTCCCCGGTGGGAATTCCTTTGGCATCCACGAGCTGCAAGCCGAAGGAAATGTTGAAGGTTGAAGGCTTTACATCCACACCCTTGCCTTGGGGGTACACGGCATACGCTTCCTTGTTGAAGTAGGCGAAGTCCTCGTAGGTCATCCAGGCGATACCGTTCTTGCCCCAATCCGGGCCCCATGAATTCATGATCTGAAAGCCGCCCTTCTTCCCGAACTTAAAATCGTCGTAACCGATCACACACATGGCATGTCCTCCGAAGCCGCGCATATTGTAGTCGTCCGCGTTAGGGGTCCATTCCTCTTGACTGGCCATGTCCTGCATGAATGATCCACCCACCATCATGCCGATCACAACTGGGCTGCCTTGTGCCAACTGTTGTTTCATGGCGAGCATATCGGTGGGGCTGTCTTGGGCATCGGCTGATGAAGCGCTGAAAACCTTTGATCCTGAATTCATATGCACGTTGCTTCTCATCGGCCGAGGGCTGTTTACTGCAACCTTCATCGGTATAGGCGAACTGGCTGAAGGGTAATACGCCACCGTCCTTCATGTATTCCAAGGCGCGATGGATGTAGCTGCCTTGGCAATCGCTGTTCTCGATCTTGATCTGGTTGTACAGGTAGCTCGGGCTGAAAGCTGCTTGGTCCGGGGCTTGTTCCGTGGCCTGCGCCTGCACGATGGTGCGTGCGGCATACGCGCTGGCCCACGCCACGCAGCTGCCTTGCTGGCCTTGATTGCGGGGTTGCGGAGCGAATTGTTGAAGTGATACTTTTTCCGGCAACGGTGAATTCACGTTGTCTGCCAAGGGTTCGAACACTTCGGTCTTATCGTACAGTTCTGGGCTGAAGTTGGCGCCCGTAGCCATTTGCAGCACTTGGCTAGCGATGTTACCGCCACCACCGGCACACCCTTCACTGCCGCTCATGAAATAGAATACGGCACCAACTATCAGCACCACGATCAGAAGCTTGGGTTTCTTGATCAATAAATTGATGAGCATCGGGGCCAACGCGCCCAGAATACCGCCGCCACCGCCTCCGCCTCGCATACCTCCACCGCCACTGGGTCGTTGACTGGAACGTCGATCATTCTGGTCATCGGTCATACGTATCGGCATCGCGGTAGGGGTAAGGTTAGTTCTAGTGGGTAGGTCCAGGATGGAACTTCTCCTTTCCTGAAAGTAGACGCCAGAACAAGATGAAGTCACTGGCCAAACTGTACAAGGGGTATTGGAAGGTGGCGGGTTTGTTCCGCTCGAAAAAGGCATGGCCCACCCAAGCGAAACCATAGCCACCGATCGGTACAAGGATCAACCACATCGCATTCCCGGTCATGATCGCCAGAACAATCCATAAGGCAATTAGCAATGTGCCGATGAAATGCAACTTCCGGCTGGTAGGGTTCTGGTGCTCCTTCAAATAATAGGGAAAGAACTCCTTCAACGAAGTGATCCGATGGTTTGGGTTCTCACTCATGTTATTGACCAACATATGCCGTAACTACCATTGCATCACTGTTTCATCAACCGCAACAGCTCCACGCCACGCTCGTGTTCCAGCCGAATCTGGTACAACCCATTCGCTTGGGCGCTCAGGTCCAATTGACGACGGTCGGTTCCATGGAGCTCAAACCGTTGTGTTTCCACGATCTTGCCTGTAGCATCCAGCACCACCATGCGCGTGGAGCCTTGTATGCCCTGCAGGTCCAGCGTGAAAAGGCCATTACCGGGATTCGGGAACGCATTCAATCCGATCTGTTGTTCCATTTCGTTCAACCCCACGGAAAGCCCAACGGAGAAGGCGAATTTGATCGAGTGACCAAATTCCGCTTCAAAGCTCTTGACCGTTACGCCGTTGGCTTTCTTCAACTTGCAATAGCCAGTACCAGCGTCGGTATCGGCCCAATAGGAGAGGCCGTCGTTCCCGGAGTCCAGCATTTCGAAGGTGTAACAGCCATCGGTCAGGTGCAGTGTATCCCTGTAGATCGTATTGGCCACATGCGAAGCTCTGGTGAGAAGGGTGGTTCCATCGATCCGCTTCACGGCAACACTGTTCTCATTTGGTCTGTTGTTGGTCTTGTATTCCAGGATCACATCATGTTGGTAAAGAACGGGAAGCGTGAATGCGCTGTGGTAGCTGTCGTTAGCAGCATGCGAATCTGCACCGCCATTGGGTGCGCTGGTGGTCACAGTGAAAATGGATGCTTCATCGCCGACCCAGAATGCGACATCGTTTACCGGTAAGGTCACCGCAACTGTTTCCGTGTGCTTGAGCAGGCCGCTCCAAGTATGGGTCAAGGGATTTCCGCCAGAAACGCCGTAGGTAAAGGAAACGCTTGTAAGGTCCGTTCCACCGGCATTGCGCAGCACGATCAACGGGTCGTAACAGATCGGGTTGTCGCGTCTTTGGTAATCGTCGGAACTGGGACGCAGCACTTCATAGACTTCGGCATCCAGCGCAAAGGCCGGCGCACTGAACTCGAAGAGATCCATGTTCATCACGTAGTTGCCACCACCCATGCCTTGGTTGCTGGCAGGCACGGGAGTAATGTCGTAGTCCAATTCAATGGTGTTGCCAGAAACGAAGGGTGTAAGTTCAACGACATGGTCCTTCACCACATCTCCAGGGCACCACCCTTCGCGACTACCCGGCCAAGTTCCTCCTTGTGGATACACCGGATTCAGGGCGCAATCATTGGTTTGCCAGATATGCCATTGGTCCACTTGCGTTCCGTTGGCGCGCAGGAAATGGGTGTTGTCCTTCCACTCGCAGCAATGGGGGAAATTTCCTGTATTGCTGTTGTGTCCGTGTCCGGTAAGACGAGTGCGTAGGCTCCATTGTGCGGCGTTGTGGTCCAGGTCCACGGTAACCGGTGGCATCTTCACATCGTTGTCCAGATCCGCATAGCTGTTGCTGGCCCATTGGCCCCAAGGTCGCTGCTGTTGGAGAACGGTGCGGGGCGGTGTGCCCTCGATCAGTTCGAATTCGAGGTCTATCAGTTCCTGTTGATTACCGGCGCTCAGCTCCACACTGTCATGCAGTAGCCACTGGTAGTCCGTTACATCGTAGGTCCACCGGAAACCCTGGGTTCCCAAACTGAGACCGATCCCATACGGTGTTATGAAACGTCCAAGTTCATAGTTCTCCACCACATCGAATGGTTCCCCATAATAATCCAGCGTGTCGTTGTGGTGCATGGTTCCGCCCACGTAGCTACTATCGGTGGCGTTGCCTTCCGGGTCAATGGAATAGCTCCATCCACCCAGCGCTCCGAATATCGTATCAACGGGAACGCTTGCATTGCCTTGTACTTCGAAATTGACAATGCTGAGCTGGGGGCCAGTTAGACTGGTAGTTGCCAGAACTGTATCCACATTCAAGGTGTGGTCGCCTTGAACAAAGGTCACGTTCGGCCGAAAACTGGTTTGCCCAAAGCTCCAACGCAGGTCGGCCGCAGCATACCGGTCCCTTCGCACAGTGCCCATTAGCCATGCCGGTGTCGAAGGGTCCACTGCATTGATCGCGTAAGGTTCATTGTTCTGCTCATTGAAATTGAAACTGTAGAGCAGGTCGCTATAATTCGGGTTCTCGTCTGTCATTTCGCGTGCATGCCAGTCGGCAATGACCGCAGCGGGCACTTCGGTATTGAAGACGTTTATGTCGTCCACGAGTCCTGGGTAAGAGCTTTGTTCCATGCCATTCGATGCGAAACGCATCTTGGTGATCCCCGCAAGGGGTTTTGTCTTTCCCGTTCCTGAATGCCAGAGGGTACCGTTCAAATAGATCTTCATGGTTCCGGTGGAAACATTCTTCACAAATGCCCAATTGTTCCATTGGCCTTTGATCTGGGAACTTGCTGCAGCTTTGTCGATACGGTCCACTCCAGATCCATCGTTGCCCGCATCCCAATACACGCGGCCGTCGCTCCACGGTAAGTGGATGTTAAGGATCCGGCGGCCATTCGCATCGAGCGCCTCCAGAAAGGAATTGTTCACTGGAAGTATATCGGCACCGAACACACGGCATGTTATGGTGATCGCGTCGCCAAGTCCGGAAAGTGGCGATGCATCGGTGCTTAAAATATCATCCTTCAGATCCAAATACCCATCGTAGGATAGCTGTTGCGAGCCGGTATTCGCGTCATCTTCCGTGCCCAGCAAGATCGCACTCGCATTGGTGCCGACTTGTTCCACGGCAATGTCCATGGTCAGGTTGCTTGTCCCATCCCAAAGGAATGGAGCGTGGAAGGAGAGTAGTAGATCATTCTCCATAACCGTGACCCGGTCAAATACGGTGGTCAGGTTTGCCTCAGCAAATGGCCCTCCGGCATAGTTACCATTCATGAGCCGCAACGTAATTCGCGAGCTACCGCTCGCTTGTGTCAATGTCGATCGCATTTCATTGATCGGCGTGCCGGCCACCATGCCCAATGTGGACAGTTCGGCGGCGGTGAAATTGAATTGTGACCGCGTACGTTCATTCATCGGCTCGAAGATGGAAGCGTCCACCGCGCTACCCGTACCAAGTGTTGCCAAGATCTCAGAGTTTCCAGGGACCAGAACGGACCGCAGATCGGCGCGGATCACCTGCGAGAGCGCCGGTTCATCGACACGGTCCACACTGTCCGGTGCGGCCGCGCCAACAAGGAAGTAGGGGTGGGTGAGGGCTGCGGAATCCAACAGGCCAGTGTGCCGATGCGCTTGTATGTAGGTGAGGTAGTCCCACTCACCGCACGCATATTGGTCTTGTGTGGTAAGGGCGCTGCACTTTAGGGTTTGGTGCATCAACACCTTGCGGTACGCGTGGCTCGCATCCGGGAAGAGCCAAGTGCCACGCCTTGTGGTGATGGAATCGTAAGTAAGGGTTTGGATCCTGATCGTGTCTTCTTGTGCGAATAGCGTTGGAACGGAAACCAAAGCGAAGACCAGCAGCGTAATGAAATTCTTCATGATGTTCGGGAAAAGTGCGGTCGGAAGGTAATCGATCAACCAAGAAGATCCACGACTGATAATTCTTCAAGTTGAAGACCAACCATAAGCGCATAACGGTCAAGGAACCAAGCATGCACGGAAGATTGGTAGTGCTTTGAGAGCGTTGGAGCATGTTGCCTATCTACCTTGCAGCCATGTACATTTTCCGATTGCGGACAGCGTTGTCCGTTTGCGCCGCGGCACTAGCCATAAGCGTATCTCTCAATGCTCAGACGAACATCAACTTTGTTGGCCAGTTAAGTTACCAGGACCTGCACAACAGCGATCTCAGCAACCTGTGGGGTTACACGGACGAAGAAGGGAATGAGTACGCCTTGGTAGGTGTGAATGGCAATGGGGGTGGCGAACCCGGTGGTATTTTCGGTCGTGGACCTGAGCGACCCATCGGATCCACAAGAGATCTACTTCTTTGAGGGACCCGCTTCCATCTGGCGCGAGATCAAGGTATGGGAAGACCATGCGTACATCACCACTGAGGCACAGGACGGAGGGCTCACCATTGTGGATCTTTCTCCATTGCCGCAAAGCACGGCACTATCCACCACCGTCTACAATGATCCCGGATGGAACACCTCCCATGCCCTCTTCATTGATGAAAATGGCCGGCTCTACCTGTTCGGATCCAGCGAAGGGAACGGTGGTGTGATCATGTACGACCTTACGCAAGACCCGAACGTGCCGGTGCGTGTAGGTGAGTACGACCCGATCTATGTCCACGATGGCTATGCGCGAGGCGACACCTTATACGCAGGGCATATCTACAACGGCTACTTCTCCATTGTGGATGTATCCGACCCTTCGGCTCCTGTTCTGCTGGGCACCCAGAGCACACCGAGCAACTTCACGCACAACGTTTGGCTGGATGATAGCGGCGATCATCTGTACACCACCGACGAGCGCGACAACGCATACGTGGGTTCATACGACATCAGCGATCCTATGGACATCCAATACTTGGACAAGCTGCAAAGCGACCCCGGTTCGAACGCGATCCCGCACAACACCTACTGGCTGCCAAGCCACCATGTGGTTCAGAGCTACTACACGTATGGGGTAACGATCTATGATGTAACGCGGCCGGATAATATGGTAGAGGTGGGCAACTACGATACCTCTCCATTCACCGGTGGCGGTTTCTTCGGGGCGTGGGGAGTTTATCCGTTCTTCAGCAGTGGCCGCTTGATCATTTCCGACATTGAAGGAGGCTTGTTCATTCTGGACCCAGCATATGTGCGGGCTTGTTGGCTGGAAGGCAACATAACCGATTCCGGAAGCAATGCTCCGGTTGCACAGGCCACGGTGTCTTTGGCCACCACAAGTGCCTTCGATCTTACAACCTTCGACGGGGTGTATGGAACCGGTTGGTCCACGAGTGGCACATATGAAGTAACCGTAAGCGCGCCGGGCTACTACCCACAGACCGTGGGGGGGGTCGTCCTTGTCAACGGTGAAGTGACCTTGCTGGATATCGCTTTGGATCCATTGCCGAACTATCCTGTGAGTGGCATCGTACTTGAGTTGGGGACAGGCACACCGGTGGAAGGTGCAGTTGTCCTATTGAAGAGCGCTGCATACAACTTCAACACGACCACGGATGTGGACGGGAATTTCACCTTTCCAACGGTGTATGATGGGATCTATGAGGTCCTTGCGGGCAAGTGGGGTTGGCATACAGCCTGTCCATTACCGATAACGGTTGATGGTGCCGGAAGTACGGGCAATACATTGGAAGTAGAGGTGGGTTACGCCGATGATTTCGCCTTGGACCTGGGTTGGCAAGTGAGTTCAACGGCTTCGCGCGGTGCATGGGAGCGTGGGGCTCCGAGAAGTACTTTTCTGGATAACGTACCCAGCAATCCCGGTGCAGATGTGACTGACGATTGCAGTGATCAGGCATTCGTAACCGGCAACGGTGGCGGCGAAGCAGGGACCGATGACGTGGATGAGGGAGCCACCTTGCTCACTTCACCGGTATTCGATGCCACGGCAATGGTGGATCCACATGTGCGCTTTAAGACGTGGTTCTTCAATGATGGTGGGCAAGGCGACCCGAACGACGTAATGACGATCTCGCTCTCGAACGGCAGCGATACGGTTCCAATAGCAACCTTTGATGATAGCAGCCCGATGTCGCTTTGGCGGTTCAACAACATTCGCTTCGCCGACCATATGGTCCCAAGTGCTGCCATGCGTTTCATGGTCCGAATTGCAGACGAAACCCCGGGACATGTACTAGAAGGTGGTTTGGATGTTTTTGGGATCTATCCGGAATCCAACACAGGAATTGTCACCAACAACGCCGCTGCGGGCATGCACATCTGGCCGAATCCTGCAACCAGCCAAGTAACAGTATCCGTTGCGGGCGGGGCTTTGCTGAAGGTGATCGACGCCGTAGGTCGCGAAGTAGGTCCGGCTTTACGCATGACCGGTGATCAACGAACAATGGACCTGGATCTACCTGCCGGAACCTACTTCATAAAGGCAACCACCAAAACAGGACAGATCCTAGTGGAACGATTGGTTGTAGTGGAATAGGGCAGAGCAAAGGTCCGTGCAATCTGACGAACTTCTTGCGCTTGTCAAAATGCGTCAGAGTCCTCAACTTTCTTCAACTTGTCATTTGAGTCTTGTGACTTTCCTACTTCTTCTTCGGCTCCTGCGTTGTCTCGCAGTTCTCCTTCAACAGGGAATCCACATCGAGCACGCCTCCAAGGGCTTTCGATAGCGTGAGGTCTTCGCACGCTTTCTCACGATCACCGCGGCGGATCCGCAGCATGGCCCGGGTGCGCAAAGCGAAGGCATTGGCAGGATAGAAACGAAGGCTCTTTTCCACATCGCTCCACGCTTCCTTGTCCTTGTTCATTTGCATGTACAGGAAGGCCCGGTTACTCAGTGCCACGGGTTCATCCTTATCTATCTCCAAGGCAGCTTCGATCATCTTAAGGGCTTCATCGTAGCGCTCCAACATGGTCAACTCAAAACCGCGGTTGCTCCAGTGGCCCACATCATAGGGCTCCAACACGCAAAGTTTCTCTAACACGGTCAATGCGTCGGCATGGCGACCGGCCTGGTCGTAAAGGCGGGCAAGCACGCGCAGGATCTCGGGGTCGCTCGGTTTCCCATCAATGCCTTTTTCGAGGTCGTCTATCGCACCATCGTTCTGCTTCAATTCGCCCCGTGCTTGTCCACGAACGATATACGCTTTCTGCTTCAGGAATTGCGCGGTGGAAAGATCGATCGCCCTTGTCGAGAATGCCTCGGCCCGCACAGGATCTTCTGCTCGTAGGGAATAGACGGCTCGCTGGTAGTTCGCATTGGCATTCGTACTGTCCTTCCGCAAGGCGAATTCCACATCCCGGAGGAACTGATCCATGCGGTCCATGGCGAACCACGCCTTGGCCCGCGCCAGGTAATTGTCGGCATTGGGGTCCAGCTTAATTGCCTGATCGTACAGGTCAATGGCCCGTTGCGGCTTCTCCAGCTGAAGGAGCGAATCGCCTTGCAGCACGAGGATACGCGCGTTCTGCGCGGTGCTATTACTACCCACGAGCAAGCCCGCTACAACTAGCAGGAAGCCCAATAACGATACGGGAAAAACGGACAGGGTAATGCGCATGCACAGGTTGCAAAGGTAACTGCTACCACCTAGCGGTTCCACCGACTGTGGAAGATCACCGTCCACGGCAACTGAGCCTTTGCAAATGCTTGGACGTAAGGTTGCGGCGTAAGTTGCTTTGCGGACCATGATGGTGTGCATGGGCTAGGCAATTAGCGTTCCGGAATGGAAAGGGTGGGTCCAATGGGCCCTTCAGAATTTTCCTCGTGAGCTGGCCTTCCTTTTCCCTTCACTACCGAGCATAAGGCACCACATCCAACTTCGCGAACTGCCCCGCATGGAAGAGAAAGTGCCCCGCCATTGCGATCATCGCTCCATTGTCCGTGCAATAGGAAAGTGGTGGAATGTGAACGGTCCATCCTTCGCGGTCGGCAAGCTTCTTCACTTGTTCACGTAGGGCACTGTTGGCGCTAACACCTCCGGAAATAGCGATCCGTGGAATTTTATGGCTATGGCCCGCTTTGCTCAGCTTTTGCAGGAGGATATCCACGATGCATTGCTGCAACGAAGCACACAGGTTGGCACGTTCGCGGTTCACAAAGTCGGGGTTCTTGATCGTGCCCATGCGCACTAGACCATGGAATGCCGTCTTCACACCACTGAAGCTCATGTCCAGTCCGGGGATCTGCGGGTTCGGTAGTTTAAATTTCTTCGGGTCTCCGTCTCTGGCATGGTGGTCGATCAACGGCCCGCCGGGATAGGGGAGCCCCAGCACCTTGGCACCTTTGTCGAATGCTTCACCTGCGGCATCGTCCACCGTGGTGCCCAGGACCTCCATGTCCAGCGGCGAGCGCACGAGAACGATCAGGGTATGCCCGCCGCTCACGGTAAGGTTCAGAAAGGGGAATACAGGTGGAATGCGATCGGTGCCATCCTGAATGAAATGCGCCAACACATGGGCCTGCATGGGTTCACGGCCAAGAGTGGCAAATTCAACGCCTGTGCCATGGACCGCGCGAAACAAGTGCCTACCAGCAGTGCTCCCATCAATCCGGGACCGTTGGTCACAGCGATCCCATGCAATTCTTCCTTGGTCATTCCCGCATTCTTCAGTGCTTCGGCCACCACGGGAACGATGTTCTCCTGATGCGCGCGGCTGGCCAATTCGGGTACCACGCCACCCCAAAGTCGATGCACATCCTGCCCGGCTATCACATTGCTGCGCACCACGCCATTCACCAAAACGGCCGCGGCGGTCTCGTCGCATGAACTTTCAATACCAAGGATGATCGGGGTCGAAGACAACGGCTGGCTACTTTTGGGAACTTAGGACCGATCCTTGCAAAGGACGGAGCAAAACTACGTTCGACTTGACGATAGGGGGCACATTCCGATCCGTATGGCGGGGAACGAAGCGGGTATTGCGTTGGGTCGCGATCACCTTGCTGATGCTTGTATTCGTCGGTGTGATCGGCGCGCTTTTGCTTCTGTGGCCACCGGTACAGACCAAGGTGGTGCATTTGGTCGGCCATTGGGCCTCAGAACAATTGGGGACCGAAGTGCGCGTGGGCAGCGTCATGATCAGCCCACGTGGGGAAATGGTTTTGGGCGATGTGTTCATTGCCGACTTGGAAGGGACACTTTGATCGCGGCCAGTGAACTGCGTTTCAAAGCCTTGCGGATCCATCCGCGGGCACAGTCATACAGGTCGGTGGCGTCCATCTGCATAACGCACGGTTCGCCATGACCACCCCGTTGGGCGGCACAAAGAGCAACCTGACCTTGCTTATGGACAAATTCACCAGTGAAGACACCACGAGCTCCAGATGCAGCATGGCGATCAAGGTGAAGCGATTCGACATCCACGAATTCCACTACTCCTTCTACGACCGCAATTCGGAACCGATCCTCCGGTGTGGACTTCAAGCACATCAACATCACACCACGCCACGGTGGCGGGCACAGGATTCGCCTTTGCGGGCGATTCCTTGCAAGCCCAATTGAAGGAGTTGCAGCTTACCGAACGGAGTGGGCTCGTGATCAATGAATTGAGCGGGCTAACCCATGTATCGCCGCGCGGCATCATCATTTCCGATATGGAACTGCGGACCGGTCGGTCCAATGCCAAAGGTCAATTCGCCATGATCACCAACAGCTGGGCGGACTACAATGAGTTCAACCAGAAAGTGAACATGAAATTGCAACTGGATACCGCGAACGTGGATTTCCGGGACATTTCCATGTTCGCGCCGGAACTGGAAGGGGTCCATTATCCGATAGGGATAAGTGGGCGCATGCGCGGCACGGTGGCCGAATTGAAGGGCTTCGGCTTGTACGTAACCTTCGGCAGCCATTCATGGTTCACGGGCAATGCAGAGTTCAGCGGTTTGCCGGACATCGCCAATACGTTCATGGTGCTGAACATCGACGAGCTCAGTACCGATCACCAGGACTTATCGCATATTCCGGTGCCACCGTTCACTTCGGGTGCAACCTTGGTCTTGCCGACAGAGATCGCCCAATTGGGTACGATCAATTTCGCAGGGAATTTCACCGGTTTCACGCGAGCCTTCACGGCCTATGGTCGAACTCGGACCAAGTTGGGGTCCGTAAAGACCGACATTTCGTACGAGCGAGATACGCTCAAGAACATTTTCACGCTCTCCGGCCGAGTGCTTACCGAAGGATTCGATCTGGGACCCATTGCAGGTACCAGTATCCTGGGGCCGTTGGCTTGCAACGTGCGCCTTTCCGCCACCGGTAAAACCTTCTCCGGTCTAAAGGCCGATCTGGAAGGGGAGTTCCCCATGGTTACCGTGAACGGAACCAAGATCACGAACATCATGGCGAACGGCCGGTTGGAACGGAATCTCTTCAACGGAGAACTGGACACGGACGATGAGAACATCCGAATGCACTTCGTAGGTCTGGCCGACCTTCGGAAGCGATGGCCGGTTGTGGATTTCAAAGCGAAGGTGGAACACTTGGATCTGCGCGCGTTGGGTTTTGTGAAAACACCGGGCTACAACTCGCTCAAGATGAGCGTGCAGGCCAGTGGAAGACTTTCACCCGATAGCCTTTTGGGCAGCTTGGCCATGCAGGACATTTCGTACTGCGTTGGGCCGAATGATCATGAACTCGGCGATCTGTTGTTGCGCAGCGGGCGCGCAAATGGCAAGAACACCTTGGAGATGGAAGCCACTTTTGCCACGGCACGGGTGGAAGGCACTTTCCTCCCCACCCGGTTACTGGATCTCGCAACGAACACGGTGTACAGCGTCTTTCCCGCCTTGCAGAAGAACGTCAATTATGACCAGACCGAACAATGGTTCACCTTCGAAGTTGAAACAGGTGATAGTAGAGCGATACTGGACCTGATCGCTCCGGGTACGGAGATCGCTCCGGGTAGTATGGTTTCCGGTTCGCTGGACAGCCGATCGTTCGACATCGATCTCACGGCGAATATTCCACAGGTCCGCTATGGCACCACCGTTATGGATAGTGTGGAAGTGATCATGGACAAGACCCTTGATGTACTCGCATTCGCTGTTCGAAGCACCAAGCAGACCATTGGGGACAGTACTTGGTTTTCGGGTACATCCGCAACCGGTGTTGCCTACCAGGACGAACTGGAATTGGCGTTGGGTTGGAAGAATTCGAATGCGGGCACCAATGGCCATTTGGATATCCAGGGTGAAGTACGCGGCTTGCAGAACTTTGACTTGGACCTTCTACCATCACAACTCTACTTCGGTCGCGGGAACTGGAACAGTACCCGTACCGCACATTTCACCATCGATTCCACGACGGTTGCGGTCGATTCGTTGGTACTTTGGAACGAAGATCAGCGGATCTCCCTGCACGGGGTCCTCTCCAAGGATCCACTGCAGGCCATGGATTTCGAAATGGACCGGGTGAGGTTGGAGAACTTGGCACCCTTGGTCCGCGGTCCATTGGTGGCGGGTAGTGTGCATGGTGATGGCCGCGTGTTCGATGTTTATGGTACACCCTTCCTGACCAGCTACCTCTGTGTGGATAGCGTAAAGGTTGCGGATAAGCTGATCGGCGATATCAAATTCTCTGCAGGTTGGTCCGAGAGCAGAGGGGTGGTGGAGTTGAACGGAACCGTGGAACGTGGTCCGATCAAGGCGTTGGATTTCAATGGCCGGTTGGAACCCAAGCGCGACAATCTACTCGCCATCGACATCGTGTTCGACCAATTCGACCTCACGTTCATAGAGCCTTATTTGCCCAGCGCGATCAGCGAGATCCAAGGCTTGGTCACAGGTACGGCAACGATCACCGGTACTGCTGGTCATCCTTTGGTGAATGGAACGCTGGACATGGTCGATGCCGGTCTTCGGATCAACTACCTGAACACGCTGTACCGCTTTACGCACAAGGTGAAGGTGGCACCCGACATGTTCGCCTTGGACCTGGTCACCATTCGGGATGAAGAAGGGCACACGGCACGGATCGGGGGCACCATTCTCCATAATGGGTTGAAGGATTGGAACTTCAACGTATGGGGTACCATGGACCGGTTGATGGTATTGAACACCACGGTGGCCGACAACGATAGCTACTACGGTAAAGCCTACGCGACCGGAGATGTGGAGGTAAGTGGAAGCATCGATCAGCTGGACATCGTAGTGGATGCAAGCACGGCAATGGGCACTGACATCCACTTCCCCGTAGGCGGGAGTACGGAAGTGTCGGATATCGGATTCGTTCGTTTCGTGACCAGTGACTCGACTGGATCGGAAGGCCAGTTGGTCGACTTGAGCGGGATCACCTTGGACATGAATGTTGAGGTAACTCCGGACGCACGGTTCGAGATCATCTTCGATCCCACGGTGGGGGACATCATGCGGGGCCGTGGTCAGGGGGACATGGAGATGAGCGTGAGCCAAACCGGAGATTTCCGGATGCTGGGCCAGGTGGAGGTGAGCGAAGGCGACTATCTCTTCACGCTACGCAACGTGGTGAACAAGCGGTTCGAAGTGATACCTGGCGGAACCATCGCTTGGTTCGGTGATCCCTTTGATGCGCAGTTGGACCTGCGTGCTTTGTACAAGGTGCGTGCGTCTTTGTACGACATCATGTTCGAGAAGAACGAAGCCTACAAGAAGCGCGTTCCGGTGGATGTGGTCATGCGCTTGCGCGACAAGTTGATGAACCCGGAGATCGGATTCGAAGTTCGGCTCCCAACGGTGGATGAGAGCATCCGTACGCAGGTGAACAGTGTGCTCAGCACCGAACAAGAGTTGAACCGTCAGGTCTTCGCGTTGATCGTTCTAAATCGCTTCGTCTCACCGCCCACCTATACAGGCACTGGCAGCCCGAGCGCCGGCGGGAATTTCGCAGGGACCACAACGAGTGAACTATTGAGCAACCAGGTGAGCAACTGGTTGTCGAAATTGAGCAACGATTTCGACTTGGGCGTGAACTACCGACCGGGTGACAACATTACCCAGGACGAGTTGGAAGTGGCCATGAGTACCCAGTTGTTCAACGAGCGATTGTTGTTGAGCACCAACCTGGGTGTATCGTACGGCGCACAGACCGCTTCCAACACGAACAACACCTTGATCGGGGATTTCCAGCTGGAGTACCTTCTTACACCGGAGGGTCGATTGCGTGTAAAAGCGTTCAGCATGAGCAACGATCGCAACCTCACACGTACGGACCAGATCCCCACAACACAAGGAGCAGGCGTGGTGTATCGCGAGGAATTCCGCACGCTGGGAGAACTGTGGCAGAAGCTTCGCAACAACTTCAGGCCCGACTCAAGGGACCGGCACTTCGATTGAGCCTGATCGCTCCATATCGTCTCCCAATTGGCATAATATAATTGGATCCATTGCGGCCTAAAACATAGCCCCAGCCGGGCGATATGGCAAAGCGATGGGTCTTGACCCATCGTTGATCCACCCGCACGTGATCCATGCCCTGAAGAGGGCGAAATGGTTTCCGATGGGCGTGCTATTTCGCCCCTTCAGGGCTTAAAATGGCATCTCGTTCCCTTACGATGCGTCAAGACCCATCGCTCCGCTATTGCGCGCTTACAGGGCTTTGACGCCAACTGTCTTCTCAGCCGTCCGGTCCTTGATATTTTGGGCAGCGAAAGGAGATCCCTGAAACAACCGATCAATGATCGTGATCGTCCAACTTTTCTATTTAAGGCCAAGCTGGTGGCCCATTTTGCGCTTCTTGGTCAGTAGGTACTCCCGGTTATGCGCGTTGGCGGGGATCTCGATCGGTATGTTCTCCACGATCTCCAACCCGTAGCCCACAAGACCTGTGCGTTTGCGCGGGTTGTTGGTGAGCAGTCGCATCTTGCGCACACCCAGATCGTGAAGGATCTGCGCGCCAACACCATAGTCCCGTGCATCCATGTCGAAGCCCAACATCAGGTTGGCCTCCACGGTATCCGCACCTTGTTCCTGCAGTTTATAGGCTTTGAGCTTGTTCAAGAGACCGATCCCTCGTCCTTCTTGCTGCATATAGACGATAACACCTTTGCCCTCCTTTTCGATCAGGTCCATGGCATGGTGCAACTGGGGTCCACAATCGCAACGGCAAGAGCCGAAAATGTCGCCGGTAACGCACGAAGAATGTACCCGAACAAGGACCGGTTCATCCTTGGCCCAAGTTCCCTTGATCAACGCCAAATGCTCTTCGTTCGTGGTGGTCTGCTTGTAGGCCACCAAGCGAAAATCGCCATGTACCGTGGGCAGGGCCACATCCACTTGACGTTCAACAAGGGTTTCGGTCCGCATCCGATAGGCCACCAGGTCCTCGATGCTGATCAACTTGAGCCCGAATTTCTTCGCGATAACGCGCAGCTCCGGCAACCGGGCCATGGAACCGTCCTCGTTCATGATCTCCACGATGAGACCCGCAGGTTCGAAGCCGGCAAGTTTGGCCAGATCAACAGCGGCCTCAGTATGTCCGGTGCGTCGCAGGACCCCGCCTTTCTTCGCCTTCAGGGGAAAGATGTGCCCGGGTCGGGCTAGTTCCTCGGCACGGGTCGCCGGGTCGATCAACGCCATCATGGTCTTCGATCGGTCGGCAGCACTGATCCCTGTTGTGGTGCCCCGCCCCTTTACATCCACACTTATCGTGAAAGGTGTTTCGTGCAAAGCGGTGTTGTCGCGTACCATCAGGTCAAGCCCCAATTCATCGCAGCGCTCTTCGGTCAATGGTGCGCAAATGAGCCCGCGGCCGTGGGTGGCCATGAAATTGATGGTCGCA
The DNA here is from genome assembly GCA_016717305.1 of Flavobacteriales bacterium. GTDB lineage: Bacteria > Bacteroidota > Bacteroidia > Flavobacteriales_F > PHOS-HE28 > PHOS-HE28. Next base: position 155,599 of record JADKFY010000006.1, on the reverse strand, counting down.
GGATCAGAGTTTCGTGCTGCGGTCACAAAGTCGCCCTCGTTCTCGCGGTCCTCATCGTCCACAACGATAACGACTTTCCCAAGGCGGATATCGGCGATGGCCTCTTCGATCGGGTCGAAGGCCGGTTCTGTAACGGTTGACATGTGCCGCAAAGTTATGGAAGCGCGCGGTGTGCCTTATTGATCCTTCAAGCTACGCTTATGGATCACGAATGCCGGGGCGTGCCGGTGATCAACTTGTCCAAATTGTCCGCGGCGCGGTCCCAATCGAATTGTTCCAGCACGAACCGATTTCCGCTGGCTGCCAACCGGTCGCGTTCCACGGGGTTCTCCAGCAACCGGAGAATGTGTTCCGCATAGTCTTCGGGCTCGTTGCCGATGAGTATGGAATCACCATCAACCGCTCCAACGGCATTGTTGGCCAAGGAAGAGGTGATGCACGGGATCCGCATGGCCATGGCTTCGAGCAGCTTGTTCTGCAATCCCGTGCCGATCTGCATGGGAGCCACGAATATACGTGCCGAAGCATACGAGGTGCGTATGTCCTTCACCCATCCGGAAACGAATATGGACGGGTTCGTTCGTGCCAGGTCACGTACGCTGTTGCTCGGGTCCACCCCGGAGATCAATAGGGTTATGCCGGGTCGCTTTCGATGCACGAGCGGAAGTACACGGTTGGCCAGAAAGAGCACGCTGTCGATGTTCGGCGGATAGTTCATGTTCCCTGTAAAGAGCAGGTCATATTTCGCCGGAACATCTTGTGGTGAGAAGTGCAAGGTGTCAACGCCATTCGGGATAACCGCAACGGCATCGCGTTTCGGGTGGTAGATGAATTCACGGTCCTGGGAACTGATGATCACCGAATTATCGAACAGGTCGAACATGAGGTTCTCATAGTGGATCAGCCTGCGCGTTTCGGTACGGAACAAGTAGCGCAAGTAGAAAGGCGCGTTCTCCGTGCGTCGTTCCATCCCTTTGGAAAGGGTGTCCATATAGTCCAAGGTCTTCGGAAGATCGTAATGGTGGCGAACGTATTCGGTGGTGCGCACCAATTGGCACAGGACATGGTCCGGTTGCAGTCGTGCGATCGTACGGTCCATTACGCGTTGGGCAATGCCGTGGTGGAAATACGTTACTTGGAACGGTAGCCTGGAGAACAGTGCCGTGGCCAGTTTCAGCAAGATCCGCCAACGTGGTATCCGCACCACTTCGATGTGGCTACAGAACTGTTGCAGATGCTCGATATGTGCCGGTTCGGTATGGGTATCGCTCAGGCAAAATAGGGCCACCTCGTGTTTCTTCGCCAAGCGGACGATCAGGTGGTACGCACGCAGCTTATCACCTTTTTCCAACGGATAGGGCACCCTTGAAAGGAGTACGAGCAACTTCATTTCTTCCGCACCCGCTCGTAGAAGGCTACGAGGTCCTTTACCAAGTTGGAATCGGAGTACTTCGTCATGACCAACTTGCGGGCGTTCTCGCCGATCATTCGGGTGTAGTCGGGCGTTCCATCCAAAGCGATGATGTGTTCCGCAAATTCATTGGCGTTGCGGGCGATCAGAATATCCGATCCTTCCGTGTAGTCGATGCCTTCAGCACCGATGGGCGTCGCGATCACCACTTTCCCAAGGGCCATGCCCTCAATTATCTTCACGCGCATGCCACCGGCGGAGAACAAAGGCACCACCATGACCTGCTTGGACCGCATGTAGTCCAGCGCACTTTTCACGCGTCCTTTGATGGTCACACCTTTTTGTTCACGTTCCAATAGGTCGGCGGGCATCTTGTTGCCGGCCAAGTGCAGTTTCGCATTGGGTCTCTTCAATAACACCTTTGGCCACACGGTGTCCAGCAACCAACGGATCCCTTCCTCGTTCGGGAGCCAATCCATGCTGCCCAAGTGGAAGAAGACCGGTGGGCCACTGCGGACACGGTCATCAGGTTCGTATTCGCTGGGTTCCACACCGAAAGGGATGGTAATGACAGGTGTTCGGGTGCCATGTTCCAGAAAGTGTTCGGCATCCAACGGGCTTATCGCCACTACACCATCCACACGGTCGAGCATTTCCATCTCATAGGTGTGCAATTGCTTGGCCAGGAACTTGCGATAGGGTCGTTTCAGGAAATTCCGTTCGCCACTGGCAATGCGGTCCTGGATCACATGTTCCAGATTGTGGGAACGCAAGATGATCGGTGCGTTCGTATAGCGTCTCACCGTAGGGATGTACGGTGTCATGAACAAGCTTTCCAATTGGATGATGTCGAATTTCTGTTCGGTCAAGAGCCGAATGAGCCGTATATCCATATCCGGTGAGAAGAACCGACTGATGTTGTAGTTGTCCGCGGTGATCAGGTCGGTGAACGCGTCGACCACGTTCAGGCTTGTATCCACGAAAACACTTTCAATGTTCGTCCGTTCACGATACTCCGCGGGCAACTCGTCCAATTTGAGGTCGTTCTTCGGTGTACTGATGCAAAGCACCTTCACCAGATGGCCTGCATCCACAAGACCTCGAGTGAGGTTGTGCATGGCCTTGCTGCCGCCATCGATGGGCGGGTAGGGGGGCTTATTGCAGAGTTGGAGTATGCGCATGTGGCCGCATAAAGAAGGAACGAAGACGCTGCCAGCCGCGATAATACGCATCCGCAACGAAGAGCGGGCTGTCGGTTGTTGCTTTCCAGGTCAGGATCACACCCACAGGGAGCAACACCAAGGTACTGACCCACATGCCCGGCCATGCGTTCATCTCGCCTGCGATCACGAGCCGCTCCGTGGAAAAGGAAACGATGTGGAAGACCAGAAAGAAGAGAATGGCGATCACCACCGGCAGTCCCATACCCCCTTTGCGGATAATGGCTCCCAAAGGCGCACCGATGAAGAAGAAAAGCAAACAGGCGAAGGCCAACATCGGTTTCCGATGCCATTCCACGTTGAAGTGCGCGATCTGCCCGCTTCTACTGCCACGTTCCTCCAAGGCCCTTTCAATGTAGTTGATGTTGTTCCGTACCATGTTCATGGCAGCATCATGCACATCGCGCTGGGCCGTGGGGTCCTCAACAACGTTGTCCTTTTCCGGTTGGAACATCGTGGTCGTGTCCAATTGGGTTTGTGATCTTCTGGTAATGAAGAGCGAATTCGCCAAGTGCCTTTCCTGTTCAGAATCCCGTTCCCGGAGTTCGCGTACCAAGCTATCGCGGGCAATATGTAGCTGGCCCATGGTCAGCATCTTGTAATGGTCCTTGAAGAGTTCTTTGTCCGTACGGTCCAGGCCCAAACCCGAGAGGTCCAAGCGGATCTCATCCTCAGCAAAGGTGCCCCGCATCATGGGATAACTGCTTTTATCGCCGCCGGCAGGAGAGTGCTCATCGTAGAAATGGCCGTCCTTCAGGGTGAGTATGAGATAGCGACCATCCGTACTCCGGTTCATATTGCCTGTTCTTGCACGCACCACGGTCTTATTCCCTTGGAAAGCTGCGCGGTGGTCATAGATCAGCACGTCGGTCAGGAGGCCGTTGTCCGGGTTCTTTTCCATGGCGCGGATACTGAACCCTTCAATGCCATCGTAGAAGATCCCCGGTCGCAGGTTGAGGGCCGGCTTCTTCCGTGTCACATCCCAGAGCAAGGAATGGAATTTGAGATTGGCCACGGGCAACAGGTTATTGCTGAAATAGAAAGAGCCCAACGCAAGGAACAGTACTGTGACCATCAAGGGTGACATGATACGCAGCAACCCCAGTCCGGCAGAACGCATGGGCACCAGCTCGGAGTTTTCGCCCAAACCACCGATCGTCATGATGCTGGAGAGCAATACGGCCAACGGTAAGGCCAAGGGAACAAAACTGGCCGTAGCGTACATCATCAGTTCGACAAGGATGTACCACTCCAGTCCCTTTCCCATCAGGTCATCCACGTACTTCCAAAGGAATTGCATCACCAGAATGAACAGCACGATCACGAACGTGACGAGCAAGGGACCGATAAAGGCCCTGATGATCATACGGTGCAAGCGTTTCATCCGGGATCCTCGCGTGTCAAATAGTGTTCCGGAAAAGAGGGAGTACAGGATCGTATGCTGACCGTGCGATCAAGATAGCGAAATGGAAAGTGCCAATGCTCAGGCTCCAAGGACGCGCATCAGATCATGGATCTGGGAGCTCCAAAGGTTCCGCGTTTCCTCTACTTCATCAGGAACAGCATAGTCGATAACCTCAAGGGCCACCTCATTGGTCATCGCATCAACACGTACCCTGAATTCGAAGAAGGTATCGGATTCATCGTCCTCATTTCGGTGGAAGCGGATCATTTCACCGGCCTTCCGTCCGATCACGGTCGTCTCTTCTTGCTCACCATCCCAAATAAAGGTGTAGAGTTCATTCTTCACGTCCACATCTTGGCAATACCATTCGGCAAAACCGCTGGGGGTACTGATCAACTCATACAAGGTTGCGGGAGAGCTTTGCATGTAGAATTCCATATCCACACGGACCATTTTCCCGATCCTTTTCGGTGGCTGGTTGGTCTTTGGCTGACGTACTGGGGCATTTGACACCGTAGATGCCTCAGAAGGGGCCACTGGGTTCTTTCCCGCTGGGGCTTGGCCTTTCGGCTTGGTTACTGGTGCTACAGGCTTCGTTACCTTACCCACTTTGGCAGCCACAACTGGTTTAGCGGTTTTTGCAACCGGTATGGTCTTGGCAACGGCGGTATGCTTTTTCGTCTTTGCAGGCGGAGTGACCGCTTTTTTGGGCTTCGCGGCTGCTTTTTTCGGGACCACTTTCCTGACCGGTGCTACCGTCATTTTCTTCACAGCCTTTCCGACTGTTTTGGCTTGCTTTGGCTTTCCGGCGGCTTTTGCCAAAGCTTTGTATTTGACAGGTGACTTAGCCTTAGCGGGACCTTTGGACTTTGCCACTGGCTTGGGTTTTCCTGCCTTTTTTGCAGAAGCACCCTTCTTGGTCACGGCCTTTTTTGCGGGCACCTTCGCCGCTTTTGCGGGACCTTTCGCTTTAGGTGCTGCTTTCCCTTTTACGGACTTTGCTTTCTTGGCCATGTGACTCGGGTAGTGATAATTCGGTTTGCGCCGAAGATAGAAGATCGTTCCACCTGTGCAAGCGGGCTTTTGATCAGTTGGCATTTGGCGTTAAGTTGAAGAAGGTTGACGAGATACATGTTGAGTGGTTGAATGCGGTCCACCCGTGGCCCTCGTCAACCCTCCAGCGTCAACCTTCAACCTCTGCTATTTCCGCTGCTCATAGGGTCACTTTGATCTCTTCAACCTCTTCAACTATATTTGCGGCCCCTTAGCAGAAAACGGCTTAAGGAAATGGCGCGGTAGCTCAGCTGGTTAGAGCGCAGGATTCATAATCCTGAGGTCGAGAGTTCAAGTCTCTCTCGCGCTACTTTTGAAAGACGAAGCCCCGGATCCAGATCCGGGGCTTCGTTGTTATTGGAGATAGGAGTTTACCCCTTCAACATCTTCCCGGCATCCAGCATGTCCTTGATGCCGCCGACACTGCTGAGTATTCCGGTCGCTTCATAAGGAATGTAGACCACCTTGTTGTTCTGGCCGCTGGTCATGTCGGAAAGGGTCTCCAAATAGCGCATCGCGATCAGGTAGTTTGCGGGGTCGGCCTTGGTGCCTTTGATGGCTTCTGTTACCAATCGGATGGCTTCAGATTCACCTTGTGCACGGCGTATACGGGCTTGGGCATCGCCTTCGGCCTCCAGCACTTGAGCTTGCTTTTGACCTTCCGCTTCGTTGATCTGTTTCTGTTGCACCGCTTCTGCCTGCAGGATCACGGCGCGCTTGGTTCCTTCTGCATCGATGATCTGGGCCCGCTTGTCACGCTCGGCACGCATCTGCTTTTCCATGGCCTCGCGGATGTCACGGGGCGGGTTGATGTCCTGCAACTCCACGCGGTTCACCTTCACGCCCCACTTGTTGCTCGCCTCGTCGAGGATGTTGCGCAGCTTGGCGTTGATCGTATCACGACTGGTAAGGCATTCGTCCAAGTCCAGTTCACCGATCACGTTACGCAGGGTGGTCTGGGTCAACTTTTCGATCGCCAAGGGCAAGTTCTCGATCTCGTACATCGCCTTCACGGGATCAGTGACTTGGAAGTAGAGGAGGGCGTTGATCTCGGTACCAACGTTGTCCTTGGTGATCACGTTCTGTTTGGCGAAATCATACACGGTCTCCCGCATGTCAATGCGTTCCCGCTTCACCAACTGCACATACTTATTGCCATCCGGCATGTCGCGGCTGAAGCGATAAGTGATCTCGCGTGGCTTGTCGAAAATGGGGATCAGGATATTGAACCCCGCTGTAAGGGTCTTTTGATAGCGGCCTAGCCGTTCGATCACCATGGCTTCACTTTGTTGCACGATGCGTACACCTTTGGCAACGATGAATACCACAAGAAGGGCAATGAGAATAGGGATAACGATGGATGCGTCCATGGGTCAATGGTTGATGAGGGGTTCTACGATCAAAGTATTACTATCCAAGCGGACCACCAGTACGGTGTCGCCAATGCGGAGCGGTTTATCGGTGGTGCATTCAGCACGCCAGTCATCGCCGCCCGCGCTCACTCGACCCAAGCGAAGTCCCGGGTCAAAATCCTGCGTCACGCGGCCCTTCTGGCCCAGCAACGCGTCCATGTTGGGGCGCACGCCGGGATCCTTCCACATCCGTTTCAGCAAAAGCGGACGAATGGTGAAGAAGGCTGCCAAAGAAAGGATGGAGAATGCGATCAGCTGTGCGGCCGGTCCCAGTCCCAAAGCCGCCATTGCACTAGCGCCCACGCAACCAAATCCCAAACACACCAAAAAGAAACCGGGAATGAAGATCTCGGCGATCAAAAGGACGATCGCCAAGCCAGCCCACCAATGCCATTGAAAGAATTCCATGAGTTCGTTTGCTAGTTGGTGAAGGTAGGGAGTCCTTGAAGGGGAACAATGCTTGAAGTACGAACGGCGATTAGAAATGAAGGGCGGGGAATTAGGCCACAAGTCACGACCTTCGCCCGTTCATGAAGTTGGTGCTCATCTCCGCTGGGAACTCGATCCATACGATGCGTTGGGCAAATGCCTTCGTGTTACGCGGGTTGGACGTACATCTGATCACACAGCACAAACCTTTGGCGGGGTTTTCAAAGACCGTAGGGATACATCCGGTCCCACACCTTTTTGGATTTGGATACCTGCTCAATGGCCTGCGGGTCAAGAAGCTCATTGCTGAACTGGATCCGGATGTCGTTAATGTGCACTATGCATCGGGCTATGGCTCGTTCGTTCGCTGGTGTGCTCCTGAACCGACCGTGCTCAATGTCTGGGGAAGTGATGTGTTCGCCTTCCCTGAAAAGAGCACATTGCACAAGCGTTGGTTGCTGCGGAATATGCGATCGGCTTCACGGATCGTATCCACCAGCAAGTCCATGGCTCGTCGCGTTGCTTCCTTGATCGGACAGACTGTCCCGGTAGCAGTAGTTCCGTTCGGAGTGGATATGGATATGTTCAAGCCATTGGACCCAAAGGAAGATCCTTCAGTTGTGACCATCGGTACGGTCAAAACGTTGGAGCCACACTATGGGGTCGATCTGTTGATCTGGGCGTTCATTCGTCTTTCCGCGCTCAAGGACCTTAGACCTATTCAACTGCGGATAGTTGGTGGAGGTGGTGAACTACAGCGGCTGAGAGCGATGGTGGAACAAGCCGGACTGATGGGTCGGGTTGAATTCGTCGGTCCCGTGCCGCACGACCAGGTGCCCTCCGAACTACACAAATTGGACGTCTACGTGGCCTTGAGCCGTGAAGAAAGTTTTGGCGTGGCGGTGGTGGAGGCGCAAGCCTGTGGACTTCCTGTGGTGGTCAGCGATGTAGGCGGATTACCGGAAGTGGTCCAGGATATGTCAACGGGTTTCATTGTTCCAAGTGACGACATTAAAGCAGCAACCGTGGCCTTGGAGAAACTGGTCCGGGATCATGGGTCGCGCCGTCGAATGGGTACTTCGGCGCGTCATTTCGTTGTCCAGAACTACGAGTGGGAGACGTGTGTGGATCGAATGTTGGCCGTGTTCAACGAAGTAAGCTCGGAACAGCACCGATGATCACCCCTGAGGTTGAGACCGACCCCAAGTCCTTTCCGCGCGTTCGTGTGGTCATACCGTGTAGGAATGAAGCGAGGTTTATTGGACCATGCCTACTTTCCCTGGTCGCCGCCGATAGATCCAATATGCATTTGGAAGTGTGCGTCTGCGATGGCATGAGCGATGATGGTACTCGCGAGGAGATCAAAGGCATCGCCTCGGTACATCCTTGGATCAAATTGATGGACAACCCGGCACGCACGACACCGCAGGCCATGAACATTGGCTTGCGTCCCGAGGGATTTGATATCGGGATCATTCTAGGTGCTCACGCTGAAGTGGACAAGGAGTTCTTGAAGGAGAACATGGCCTTGTTGCGGGACCATCCCGAGGTAGGCTGCGCTGGCGGGGTTATAGAGAACGTATACGTGGATGAAGCCAGCCGCCGGATCGGCGCTGCAATGGGTCATCCGTTCGGTGTTGGCGGTGCGCATTTCCGCACCGGGCGGAAGGAAGGGGAGGTGGATACGGTGGCGTTCGGAGCATACCGTCGTGAGGTCTTCGATCAGGTCGGATTCTTCGATGAACGTCTGGTGCGTAACCAGGACGACGAGTTCAACTACCGTGTCACCCAAGCTGGATGGCGCATTCGCTTGTCTTATAAGATACGCAGTAAGTACTACGTGCGGGCCAGCTTGGGAAGGCTCTTTCGCCAATACCGGCAATACGGCTATTGGAAAGTGTACGTGAACCGCCTGCACCGTGCGATCACCACTTGGCGGCAACTGGTCCCAGCTGCATTGGTTGCTTTTCTGTCCTTAGGGCCGGCTATTTCGTGGACCGGACCGATCGCTTTTGGACTTTTCCTTGCCGGCGTTATAGGGTATGTTTTGGTGGCTTTCGTCAGCGCATTCCGGTCCGCATCCCAAGTCAAGGATATTCCCGGGATCATGGCCACGTTCTTTGTCTTGCACGTTTCTTATGGGATCGGTTATTGGCATGGCATCTTCGATCTTATTCTCTTGCGCCGTGAGCCTCTATCCAAAGCGCACGCTCTTACGCGTTGACCGTTCGTGTCACTCGGTCTTGGTGGAAAGACCGGGAGCCGTCACATTGTTACTTTTAGCCGCGAACTTGAGGAACCTGCAAGGCGTTGGAATTGCCGAGAACGGACCAGTTCCTAATGGGAAAAGGACCAAAATTGACCATTGATCCATTACGATCACAGAACAGAATGTCCAGTCATCGTGTGATCATAGGGCCGGGTTCGGTCAGCCAGAATTATTGGCGTGACTTGTGGCAATACCGGGGGCTGCTCTTGTTCCTCGCATGGCGGGATGTGATGGTGCGCTACAAGCAGACGGCCATCGGGATCCTATGGGCGGTTCTGCGTCCGGTGCTCACCATTTTGGCCATGTGGTTCATCGGCTGGCTCTTCGGCTCCACGGTGCCAGCGGGTACACCACGTTTGCTCATGGTCTGTGCGGCAACCCTCCCATGGCAGTTCTTCGCGACCTCCTTCAGCGAAACGTCGAACTCGTTGATCTCCAACTCCAACCTGCTCACCAAGGTGTATTTCCCACGCCTCATCCTTCCGTTCAGCACGGTGCTGGTCAGTGCGATCGACTTCGCGGTTGCCTTCCTGATCTTGGTGATCATGATGGTTTGGTACGCCTACTTGCCAGGTCCGGAGGTGTTCCTATTGCCGCTCTTCGTGCTGCTCACGCTCGTGGTGTCCTTCGGAGCTGGGTTGCTCATTGCCTCGCTCAACGTCAAGTACCGGGACTTCCGCTATGTGGTGCCGTTCATCGTGCAATTTGGGCTTTACGTAACGCCGGTCGCGTTCTCCAGTCAGGACATCTTCAACAACCCCGGTATTCCGGCGGTGATGAAGTACCTCTACGCCTGCAACCCCATGGTGGCTGTGATCGATGGCTTCCGCTATTGTCTTTTCGGTGCCGCTCAGACCATCCACTGGCCAGGTTTCATCACCTCCTGTTGCATCTCCTTGTTGTTGCTTTTCATCGGCATCCGTCACTTCCGAAGGACCGAACGCGGCTTCGCGGATATCATCTGAACATGAGCGGACCGATCATTCAAGTGGAAGGGCTGGGTAAGCGTTACACCCTGAAGCACCAAAAGCGGGAGAGCTACACGGCGCTGCGCGATGTGATCACCGACCGGGCACGGTCCTTGTTCAAGCCTACCGTGCAACAGGCCAGCACATCGGAATTCTGGGCCTTGAAGGACCTCTCGTTCCAGATCGGACAAGGGGACCGGGTGGGTATCATCGGCCGCAACGGTGCCGGGAAGTCCACCTTGCTGAAGATCCTCAGCCGGATCGTGGACCCCACCACCGGACGTGTAACCATCGATGGGCGCTTGGCCTCCTTGCTCGAAGTGGGCACTGGATTTCATCCTGAGCTCAGCGGCCGGGAGAACATCTACCTGAACGGCGCCATACTCGGCATGTCGAGGAGCGAGATCAGCAGCAAGTTCGATGAGATCGTGGATTTTGCCGGGGTCGATCGCTTTTTGGATACTCCGGTGAAACGATACTCATCCGGCATGTACGTGCGTCTGGCTTTCGCCGTTGCCGCGCATTTGGAACCGGAGATACTGGTGGTGGATGAAGTACTGGCCGTTGGCGATGCCGAATTCCAGCGGAAATGCTTGGGCAAGATGAAGGAAGTATCCATGGGCGGCAGGACCGTACTCTTCGTAAGCCACAACATGGCGGCCATCCAGAACCTGTGCAACACGGCGATCTACCTGAAGCACGGGCAGTTGGTAACACAAGGCCCAACAGCGGAAGTCATAAACACCTATTTGAAGGATGCCGGATCCGCATCCGAAATGGATCTTGCTTCTCGCGTGGACCGTCAAGGGAACGGAGCGATCCGCTACACACGATTCCACCTGACCGATGGGGCTGGTGGAGCGATCGCTGCTGCGCAGTCCGGATCCAAAGTGGTCTTCAACTTCGACTTCACCAGCAACGCGACCCAACTGCGTGATCTGGAAATTTCCATGGGGATCGATGACCAATATGGACAACGCATCACGCACTTGAGCAACACTGTCTCCGGACAGAGCTTCGCCAATGCAGAAGGGAAACGTTGTGTTCGGATCGAAGTTCCCAAGTGCCCGCTGCGCAATGGGAATTACACGTTTACCATCTTCGCCCGGGTGGCTGGTGATACGGCTGATTATCTCCTGAATGCAGGTAGCTTTCAAGTGGAATCCGGTGATTTCTTCGGGACCGGTCGCGCACCGGACGAGGATCAGGGCACCTTTTTTGTGGACCATTCATTCGCACTGTACTAAGTGGAAACGTTCAAGTACTTCCTTCGCCAGATAAAGTATAACCGGTACAGAGGTGCAGGGTGGATGCAGGTGCCATTCTACAACCGCTGGAAGCATGCTATACGTCCGGGAGCAACGTCCATGACCGAGCGAATGCCGTGGATCTCCTTCCCGGCGATCGATTTGCTGCGCCAAGACGCTGGGACCAGCGGATCGCGTGTTCGAATATGGCGGAGGAGGAAGCACGCTTTTCTGGATCGAACGTGTTGCGGAAGTCGTGACCGTAGAGCATGACGCGGAATGGTTCAACGCGTTGAAGGACCGGATGAAGGGTGAACAGCGCGCAGACTGGACGGGACTCGAACGCAGCGCAGTTTCCGGCGATCTCGTACCAGCGCCGGATCCTTCCGATCCTGACCACTATGCTTCCAGCGATGCGAACTACGCGCACATGAATTTCAAGGCCTACGCATCGGCGATCGATGCCTACCCGGATGGACATTTCGACGTGGTGATGGTGGATGGTCGGGCGCGTACCTCGTGCCTCGTTCATGCGTTACCCAAGCTGCGGAAAGGTGGGTTGTTGATCCTGGACAATGCCGAACGCGAACACTATACTGTGAAGAATGGCGCCGTCCTGGATCGGTTGGAACCCATTCTCCAAGGCATGGCACCAGTGATCTTCAACCGTGACTTTTCAGAGACCAGGATCCTACGCAAACGATAGGATGGAGCGTGCCCCGATCGTCATATTCGCGTATAAGCGCCCGCAGGCTTTGCAACGTATGCTGGTAGGTCTTGCCGCGAACGATCTTGCCGGTGAAAGTCGTGTCATCATCTTTTGCGACGGCCCCAAGGCCAATGCCACCGATCACGACCACCGATCCATCGCTGAGGTTCGGGAACTGGCCAAGGGTGCTGCTGGTTTCGCACATGTGGATGTGATCGAAGCGTTGGCGAACAAGGGGCTTGCCGCATCGGTGATCGATGGGGTCACCCATGCCTGTGATCGTTTCGGGCGCACCATCGTGGTGGAGGATGATGCGGTGGTGTCGCCCCATTTCCTGCGGTTCATGAACGAAGCACTGGACACCTTCGCTGCGGTCGAGCGTGTGTTCTCCGTTGGTTCGTGGAACTACTTCGCACCACCCGATGATCTCCAAGGCAATTTCTTCCTGCGCTATCCGGATAGTCTGGCGTGGGCAACATGGAAGCGCAGTTGGGACCTCTTCGAGAAGGATGGGACCAAACTCCTTACCGGGTTGAAGGAACAAGGTCTTTTGGATCACCTCGATGCGGATGGCGAAGTGTCCTATTTCTCCGAGATGCTAAAAGCGCAGATCAAAGGGCACATTGACAGTTGGGCCATCCGCTGGACCGCGAATTGCATCCTACAAGGCAAAGTGAACTACTTCCCACAGGTGACCATGTCCTTGAACAAAGGCTTCGGCGCCGATGCCACGCATGAAACCACATCGGATCACAACGCGGAACTCCAACTAGCAGCGGATATGATCCCTGTGGAACCTGTGGAAGCGTTGGAAACGCCAGCGGCCATAGCAGCTTGGATCAAGTATGCGAAGTACCATTTCGAGGGTGGCCACGACACATCCATCAAAGCACTCGTCTGGCGGAAACTGCCCTTAGGCTTGCGACAATGGTACATCAGGGTCCGTAAAACGGACCAACCGGTCCCGGAGCAGTTGGCATTCGATCCGGTCTCCCGTGTCTTCGGGATCGATCGGGGCAAACCAGTGGACCGGTATTACATCGAGAACTTCCTCGGCGATTCGCGCAGCGAGATCACAGGCCACGTGATGGAGATCGAGGATCCAACCTATACGCAGCAGTTCGGCGGGCCAGGCGTCCGTTCGGAAGTGCTTCGCTTCAAAGGCAGTGCAGGTGCTGGCATTCGGCTGGGTGACCTAACGGCCCACGAAAGCTTGCCCGATGCTGAATTGGATGCGTTCATCTGCACACAGACCCTGAATTTCATCTATGACCACCAACTGGCGGTACGTGGTCTGTACAAGAGTTTGAAGCCCGGAGGCGTGGCCTTGGTATCGGTCGCAGGCCTCGTGCAGATCTCCCGTTACGATGCGGAGCGTTGGGGAGACTACTGGCGCTTCACACCAAATTCAGCTTTACGGATGTTCGAGGATGTCTTCGGAAAAGGGAACGTCGAAGTCACCTGCTTTGGTAACTCGTACGCGGCAACGTGTTTGATAAAAGGATTTGCAACCGAGGAATGTGATCGTCGATTGCTGGACAGCGTCGATGCCGACTACCCGGTCGTCATTGGTATAAAGGCACGTCGGAAATGATCAAAACATCGCTGCGACGCCTGGTTTATGGCAAGCCTTCGCCAGAGGCGCAGCTGATCGCTAGGGCGAATGGCTTTCCACGTTACACCCCGACAACGATCCAGTATGCGGGTTTCACGATCAAGGTCACCGACATGCTTTCTGTGGCGTGGCAGATCCAGGAATTCTTCGGTGAGGAGCGGATGAAGTTCAGTGCAGATGGGCCGAGTCCCGTGATCGTTGACTGCGGTGCCAACGTGGGTGTGTCGATCCTCTACTACAAGTCCCGTTTCCCTGCATCGAAGGTGATCTGCTTTGAACCCGACGCCGCGGTGCGAGCGTGCTTGGAAACGAACATGGAAGCCAATGGCATCACCGATGTGAACTGCCGTCCCGAAGTTGTTTGGGTGGATGATCGCGGTGTTTTATTCGGAAGCGAGGGTGCCGACGGTGGTTCCGTCCTAAGAACCGCCGGTGCTGCGGTACTTCCATCCGTACGGTTGAAAGATGTGCTGCGCGAAGTGGGATCGATCGACCTGCTGAAGGTGGACATCGAAGGAGCCGAGTCCGAAGTGTTGTTGGATTGCGGTGATGAACTGAAGCGTGTAAAGTACCTCTATGTCGAGTATCATTCTTTTCCGGATCGTCCGCAGACCTTGGGTGCCTTATTGGAGTTGTTGACCACGAATGGTTTTCGGTACTACATCCATCGCATCGGCGTCCACCACAAACATCCATTCGCAGGCCTGGAGGCAGCGGACATGGACCTTCAACTCGATATCCATGCCATCCGCGGCTAGGTTGAGGTCCGCGCTGCGTCCGTTGGTACATCGCCTGCGCGCCAAGAAGGATCGGATCCTACATGGCGGTTGTGCCGTGCTCCTCTATCACCGCGTGGCCGATCTGATCACCGATCCGCAGCAACTTGCAGTAAGCCCGTCCAACTTCGATGCGCACCTGGATTTGTTGAAGCGCAAGTACAAGGTGCTTCGCGTTGCGGAATTCGACGATCACTTGCTGAATGGGAAACGTTTTCCAAAGAATTCGGTACTCCTGACCTTTGATGACGGTTATGAGGACAACCACACGATCGCGAGACCGCTGTTGGAGAAACACGGCGTTGAGGCACTCTTCTACATCGCAAATGGCTACATCGGGAGTGGGCGCGAATTCTGGTGGGATGAATTGGAACGGATCTTCTGCTTGAACCCGACGCTTCCGGATACGTTCGCATTCAAGAAGGAGGACTTCCACCTGTCCTGGTCCACTTTGCAGGAACGAAGTGCAGTGTACGATAGGCTTCTTACCGAATTGCGGAAGCTGTCATCCACGGAGCGCGATGTGATCCTGGCCGAGCTTCGGGTCGCGCTTCACAGTACGGAAGCGCGTGCGACGCATTTGCCCATGACGCAGGCGCAGTTGAAGAAATTCGCGCGGTCACGTTCCGTGGTCATCGGTGCACACAGCATTGGCCATTGTTCGTTGGGCTATCGTACAAAAAGTGAACAGCAAGCCGAGATCGCGGGCTCCCAACACGCACTTTCAACAATGCTGGGTCAGGAGATCCCATACTTCTCCTATCCGTTCGGTACCGGTGCGGATTTCAATGCCGCGAGCATCGAACTAGCGAGGTCCAACGGATACTTGCACACCGCGGCCAACTATCCGGGACTTGCGCATAAGGGCTCAGTGCGCCATGCATTCCCGCGTTTTCTTGTGCGTGACTGGCACACGGACGAATTCGATCGGGAGGTCCACAGCTTTCTGAACCCATGAAGGTCGTACACCTCAACACAAGCGACTTCGGGGGAGCGGCCATCGCTGCCATCCAATTGCACGAAGCACTGCTGGAGCAAGGGGTGGAGTCCGATCTGCTCACCTTGAACAAGACCCGCAACGACATTCCTCGGCACCATCGCGTAGCACCTTTCGATCTCGGTGGTTCGCCAACGATCGACATGCTGCGGTACAAAGCGCGGCGAGCGATGGAAGTGCTGGGCGTATTGGAGGATAGGCACAACGCACCGGACAACAAGGCTTTACTTGATCGACCTCCGGGACATGAGATCTTCACGGTGCCATATTCGTACTTCCAGATCCTTGACCATCCGTTGGTACAAGCCGCCGATGTCATCCACCTGCATTGGGTGAGCTATGGCATGGTCGACCAGCGCGCGTTCTTCCTCGCGTGTACCAAGCGTGTTGTGTGGACCATGCACGATATGAACCCCTTCACTGGCGGCTGCCATCACGCGGACGCTTGCGACGGTTTCATCGATCTATGTTACAACTGCCCGCAGCTGAAGGATCCCGGACATGCACACACGTATTGGCGTTACAAGGACGACGGGATCCAGGATAGCACCGATCTTCAACTGCAACTGGTCGCTCCGTCACAATGGCTCGCTGATCGAGCCATGTCCAGTTCCATCATGCGTGGAATTCCATGTTCTGTGATCCCCAATGGCTTCGACACGGATCGGATGCGGTATCGGGAAGCGGCTCTTGAACAGCTCGATCTGCCGACGGACAGACGCATTGTTCTGTTCAATGCCCTGAACACCGGCGATCCGCGAAAGGGGATGCAACTGTTGATCCCTGCGTTGGAGATGCTCCGAGACCCGAAGGTCATGCTGGTGGCGATCGGCGGTGGAGCTAACGTCAGTGCGCCAGGGGTCGAGGTACACCATGTCGGATTCATCGGATCAAGGGATCGCTTGGCCTTGTACTATTCTGCAGCAGACGTTTTCGTTCTGCCTTCGTTGGCGGAGAACCTGCCCAATACCATCACGGAATCGTTGTTGTGCGGCACACCCGTGGTCGCGTTCGGTGTTGGTGGTATTCCCGAGCAAGTGGGGCCTTCCGATGGAATACTGGTGGAGGAGATGACCAGTGAAGCACTGAATGCAGGGATCGCAAGCGCCTTGCAAATGGACTGGGACGCAGTGCGGATCTCCGAACGAGCCACACAGCGCTACGATCGCCGAACGATCGCTAAGGCATACCAACGCATCTATTCGAGCTGAAGGATGCATCAACTTTCCATTATCACCATCTGCTACAACGACCGCGAAGGCCTGGAGCGCACCTTGTCGAGTCTGCGCAAGCAGACCACACAGGCGTTCGATCACATCATCGTGGACGGTGGAAGTACCGATGGAAGTGTGGAGCTGATCAGAGGGTCGGAGCAGTTCATCACGAAGTGGGTGAGCGAGGCGGATAAGGGGATCTATGATGCGCAGAACAAAGGGTGGCGCATGGCCGGAACGCCTTTCGTACAATTCTTGAACGCGGGTGATGAGTTGGCGAGCGAGAACGTGCTTGCGAGGATAATTCCGGTGCTCACCTCCGATTTCGATATCGTGTTTGGCGATTCCGGTCTAGCCGACCAACGCGGTCTTCATGGACGGAAGCAACATCCGGCAAGGATCACATCGCCGTGGTTGATGAAGGAAGTGGTCAGCCACTCGGCGCAATTCATCCGGAAAGAACTGCTGGAACACTTCCACGGGTATAACACACGTTACATGATCGCCGCGGACTATGCCTTCTTTGCTCAAGCCTTTTGGAATGGACAGTTGCGGTTACGTAAATTGGACATCCTTGTCAGCGTGTTCGATACGCGTGGGATCAGTTCTTCGCCGTTGCAAAAGGAAAAAGTGTCCGAGGAGCGGAAGGAGATCCAACGGCGGTATGCCCCGCGCTTCTGGTACATGATCTATCAGGGTTACGCCACATTCAACCGAATGATCGGTCGCTGAGATCATGGACGTATCCATCATCATACCTACCTACAACTACGGCGAGTTCATCGCAGATGCGTTGCGATCAGTAGAGAGGCAGACCTATGTCGACTGGGAGTGCTTGATCATCGATGACGCATCAACGGATGCCACCACAAGCATCGTTTCCGAGTTCGTCCATCGCGATCCACGGTTCCGTTACATCCGGCTGGAAAAGAATGGAGGCGTTTCCGAGGCTCGCGATCGCGGTTTCGCTGAAGCGCATGGCGAATTCATCCAGATGATCGACGCGGATGATGTGATCGGACCTCAGAAATTGGAGGTGCAACTCGCATTCCTCCGGTCGGATCCGAAGGTGGATCTGGTCTACTCGGATTTCGTTGCGTTCGATGGGAAGCCGGATCTGGATGCATCCGGTGCCTATCGCATGGATGAACGCCTTAGTGGCGCTGGCGATGCGATCGTTGCCCGCTTGCTTCGGGGGAATGTCTTCCGGTTGAATACGGTGCTCTTCCGCTCTTCCGTGTTGAAGAAAGTCGGTGGATTCGTCACCGGTTTCCGCTATGCCGAAGATTGGGAGTTCTGGTTGCGGGTAGCGAGCAAAGGGTATTTCTTTCACTTCTTGGATGATCCTGCCGCCAAGTCCGGAGTCCGCCATAATCCGCGCAGTCTAAGTTCTGACCGGGAAAGCATGAGCGACCACTACCTGCCCGTGTTGCAGCACGTGTGGTGCCATGCCGATCTTTCGCTGGAACATCGTCTGCGCATCTTGTTCCGTTACGCCATGTACATGCTTGATCGCATTGTTTTGAGGAAAGGAAGGGTCATCATATTGCCTAAAGGACGTTGGCCGTTCATGCTCTTCGTGATCACAACGACGGGGCTTCTTCTTCCGGTCTATCCGTTCTACAAGCTCCAACAGCTAGTTCGTTGATCTGCTTGTTCCGTAGGTTAGACCCATGTCATTGAAGGCCTCCATCATCATCGTCACCTACGGGGCACGATCCGTAGTGCGCGATTGCTTGGAATCGGTGCAACTCGAAAACGACGGATCGTTGGAGGTGATCGTGATCGACAACGCGTCTCCTGATGGCACGGCAGAGATGATCACCAAAGAGTTTCCGACGATACATTTGGTTGCGAACAGCACGAACGTGGGCTTCTCGCCTGCGAACAACCAAGGGATGGCCTTGGCCACAGCGCCGATGATCATGCTACTGAATCCGGATACGGTGGTGCGCCCCGGTGGCATTTCCCAATGGATCGAAGCGCATCGATCATCTGGAGCCACCATTTCCGGGCCGCGCTTGTTGAATGTGGATGGGTCATTGCAACCTTCTGCCTGGAAGGTGCCCGGACTGTGGAATTCACTGCTGGAACTCTTCTCTCTGCACCGGATCAGCGGGGTCGGCCGATACGCGTTGCAGCGCTTCGCCACCGATTTCGAACCGGGATTCGTGTCAGGTGCTGCCATGCTTTTCCACCGGAAGGTCTTCGAGGGATCGGGTGGCTTGGACCCGGAAATGTTCTGGATGGAGGATGTGGATCTTTGCGTGCGTGTGCGCGGATCGGGTGGACGCGTACAATTCCTTCACGGACCGGAGATCGTTCATTTGGGCGGTGAAAGCTCGAAGAAGAACATGGACCGTGTGATCAGCAACCAACTCATCAGCCGCATCAAATTCGCACGGAAGCACAGCGGTGTCCTCAGTATAGGTGGGCTTATCGTGGTGATCTACGTGCACGTGATCACGCGAACATTGGCCTTTGGTCTGGTCGGGATGTTTCGCAATGAGCCTAGGTCACAAGCCTATCGTTTTACATTCAACAAGCTTGGTCGCTACCTTTTCAAGAACGATCGTTCCATTTGAAATGATGAAGAGCAGCACGTTGCGCTTCGATCTTCAGACAGTTGCTGAGGCTTCGTGGCTGCTCCTTTGTGTGTTGTTACCCATCAGTGGCGGACTGGTCCCGGTGCCCTTGGCGATCGCGATCATCCTATGTGCCGTTATTGGTATCCGCCGTATCGGCGAATTCTCTTGGCGGCGTCTTTGGCCTCTCTACGCATACTATGCGCTGCATGTGATCGGCTTGGCGTGGAGCACCGATATCGACTTCGGTCTATTCGACGTGCAGATCAAAGCAGGGCTGGTACTGCTGCCTTTCGCTGGTTGGGCGGTCGGTGAGGCGCGAACGGATATACTGCGGCGTACCATGATCGCATTCACGAGTGGAATGGTGGTCTCCATTGCGTTGGGCGTGATCAAGGCCATGGCGTGTTACGCGGCGGATGGCCAGATGAATTGTTTCAGCCAAAGCACCTTGTCGTATCAGTTGCATCCGAGCTATGCGGCATGGTATGGCTGCTGGGTGGTGGGCTATTGGGGCTATGTGCTCATCCGCGGCGATTTGGAACAACGTTGGTTGCGTCGGATCTTGTTGTTCGTGCTACCTGTTATCGTTCTCTTCACGACCATGCTGGCGAGCAAGAGCGGCATGATCGGGCTGGGCCTCCTGCTGGTCGTACTTATTTGGACAACGTTCGTTCGCTTGCGCGGATCGGTTCGCCGTCTTGTTCTGGCATTTACAGGACTACTGGTCCTCGCAGCACTATGGACACAAGGTCCCTTGATGCGTGCGCGAGTGGAGGTGGCGTTCGAGGCATTCCAAAAGGGGCTTGATGGCGATGATGGCATCTTGTTTTCGGATGAAGGAAGCGCCATGCGGATGGTTGCGTGGTCGTGCAGCGTCGACCGGATGATGCTGGAACCGTTCGGCTCGGGGACTGGCGATATCAAACACGCGTTGATGCAATGCTATACGGACAAAGGCGCGGTGGAAGCCGCAAAACGGAACTTGAACAGTCACAGCCAATTCCTTCAAAGTGGCGTGGCTCTTGGTTGGTTGGGCATGATCCTACTTGTCCTGTTGGTAGCGGTCGCTCTCGCACTGGCGGTGAACAGCAGATCTGTCCCATTGGCTGTATTCGTGCTGCTTTTCGTGGTAAATGCCTTGGTGGAATCGGTTCTGGAGGTCCAAGCGGGGGTCGTTTTCTTCGCACTGTTCATTGGGTTGCTGATATCTGAACGAACTTCGCAGACCGAAGACCATTCCAAGGAAGGAAGAGTATGATCCCATTCTCACCACCACGCGTCGACGAACGCACGATCAAAGCTGTAGAGGAGGCACTCCGTAGCGGTTGGATCACTACCGGCCCGCGTACGAAAGAGTTTGAGCGTCTGTTGGCGGAGTACATCGGTGTGGAACGGGTGATCGCCATGAACAGCTGGACCAATGCAGCGGAACTCGTGCTTCGTTGGTATGGGGTAGGGCCCGGCGATGAAGTGATCGTTCCAGCCTACACCTATTGCGCTACGGCGAATATCGTTGCACATGTGGGCGCGAAGCCGGTGATGGTCGATGTCTTGGACGACTTCACCATGGACCCGGCCGCATTGCGAAAGGCGATGAACCAACGGACCAAGTGCATCATACCCGTGGATATCGGTGGCTTGCCTTGCGATATCGCAGCGATCATGCGCGCGGCTGAAGAGAGCTATTCCTATTTCACCCCCAAGGTGAACCTGCGGGTCGATGGGACCAACCCACAAATGCGATTGGGTCGTGTACTGGTGCTCAGCGATGCAGCCCATTCGTTCGGTGCACGCATAGGAGGCAAGCCGGTCGGGTCGCAAGCGGACATTACCGGCTTCAGTTTCCATGCGGTGAAGAACCTGACCACTGCGGAAGGTGGGGCCTTGGCCTTCAACCTGCCCGAACCGTTCGACATGCAGGAGTTGTACACCTTCATCAACACCATGTCCTTACATGGCCAGACGAAGGATGCCTTGGCTAAAACGCAACCCGGAGCATGGCGATACGATGTGGTGCAACCCGGCTACAAGTGCAACATGACCGACTTGCAGGCTGCTATCGGTTTGGTGGAATTGGAGCGCTATGAGAAGGAGACCTTACCTAGACGAAGGGTCATTTGTGAACGGTATCAAACTGCGTTCGCGGACGATCAACGCTTCATAGCACCCAAGTTCAACGTTGAGCGTGATGGTGTGGTGCATGCAAGCTGCTACCATTTGTGCATGTTGCGATTGAAGAATGCAACGGAAGAACAACGCGATGCGGTGATCACGGCGATCGCGGAGAAGGGCGTAAGTGTGAATGTGCATTTCCAACCGTTGCCCTTGCTGAGCTATTACAAGGGGAAGGGTTATCGCATGGACGATTTTCCGACCGCTTATGCACTGTACAAAGGAGAGATCAGTCTGCCGGTCTTTTACGACCTCACGGACGGCCACGTGGATGAGGTCGTGAAGGCGGTGCAGCAAGCCGTGGAAAAGGTCCTTGGATGATCACGTGGGCATGAAGCGCCTGTTCGATGTGCTTTCCTCAATGTTCGCATTGGTGTTATTGGCTCCGGCAATGATGGTGGTCGCTTTGGCCGTTGCCGGCGGGTCCGAGGGCGGCGCATTCTTTAAGCAGGTCCGTGTGGGAAAACAAGGCAAACCCTTCCAATTGCTGAAATTCCGCACCATGCGTTTGGGGAGTGAAGCACGGGGTCAGCTCACCGTGGGTGGTCGCGATCCGCGCATTACACGGATCGGCCACTTCCTGCGCAGGACGAAGCTCGACGAACTGCCCCAATTGCTGAACGTATTGCGGGGTGAAATGAGCATTGTAGGTCCACGCCCGGAAGTTCCGAAGTATGTGGCTCTCTATACACCCGAACAACGCGTGGTCCTACAGGTAAGACCGGGGCTAAGCAGCTTAGCGAGCATGGAATACATCAACGAGAATGAGGTGTTGGGGCGCAGTAATGATCCCGAAGGCACGTATGTGCACGAGGTGATGCCCGCCAAATTGCACCTGGACCTGAAGTACGTGCGGGAGCAAAGCCTTGCGCTTGATCTTCGGATCATCTTCGGCACACTGACCAAGCTGTTCGGATGAAGTGACAGATCCAATTTGGACGAAAGAAAAGGCTTCCGTTCACTTGGAAGTTTTAGCGGAATATCGAGAGGTCCCGGTTCCGGTCACATGGGTCAACAACGCCGAACGGTGTTGGGAGAGCAGTACTGAAGTTGCCGTAAGGTTTTCAAGAACAGCGGTATATCGTATCTTCTCGACCTATTGGGCATTATTGTAAATTTGCCAATTAACTAAAGCTCCAAAGTATGAAGAAAATCGTAACGCTCTTTGCCTGTTCAATGACCATTGGGCTCTCCGCCCAAGTACACGTGGATGTGCTCGATCCACCTGATCTAATTGGTTCGTACACCAACACATGGGCAGACCCGGTTGTGGACCAGTGGGCAACACCCGATATGAACGACCCGATCAACCGCGTGATCGAAACGGTGGTCCTGGCCTACGATGGTTCTGAAGCTGATAGTTTGTGCTGCGAAGCGATCGTCAATCCCAATGAGGTGAATGGCCACATCGCACTGGTCTATCGTGGTGACTGTACCTTCATACAGAAGTCGGTAAATGCCCAAGCCGCTGGTGCAGTTGCCATTGTAATGATCTCCAATTCCCCAGACCCTTTGATCCAGCTTGGAGGTTCCGTCATCGGGAATGATGTTACGATACCCGTATTCCTGATCACACAAGCAGATGGCGCACTGATCCGTGCTTCCTTGGATGCAGGAAATACGGTCCAGATGCTCCTTGGCAACAAGAATGGATATTACGAGAATGACCTAGGGATGTGGAATACCGATATCATTCGACCCAAGTTGGGTGCAACCCCCCAGTGGCTCACCACGGATCAAGGTGACTACAGCGTTCCGTTGGGCGTGTTCGTGCAGAACTATGGCTCCTTGAATGATCCAGGTTCCACGTTGCGCGCTGTGATCACACATGATGGAAATACGCTCTACGACGAGACCGTTTCCGTTGATGCGATCGCTTCAGGTGCTCGGGCATTTGCCGGGTTGCCGGATTTCGCCGAGCCTAACCTGTCCGGCGACTACTTGCTCACATACACAATTGAAGGGAATGGGGAATTGAGCCCTGGTGATAACACCTATGAGGTCCCCTTCAGTTTTGGTGATAAGGCAGCACCTGTTCCATTGAACCCTGCGACAGGAGTTCCAAGTCCAACTCTGAGTATCCAGCCAGCCGCAGGCAGTAGCGATTTCGAGTCCTGTATTGTGCTGAAGGATCCACATGCCAGCCGCCTCGGAGTGGTCGGTGTGCATTTCTATGGCACGAAGAACGAAGGTTCGATGTTCGACGAATTCGTTTTCGGAAGAGTATACCGCTGGGACGATACGTTCACCGATTTCAACGACGCCGCCTTCACGAATGTCCAACAGATCGCACAGGTCGAGTATTTCATTCCCGATACGGGAACGGCTGTTCAATCCTACATCCCATTCACCGATCCAGTCGTGCTGGAGGATGATGTTCGGTATCTTGTTTGTGCGAACGTCCTGAATGCCGAGATCTTCATTGGTGCCAATGAAAATGATGTCTTTGATGCCAATTTCGAACAAGGCGGACAGCCTGTGCAAGCCTATCGGTTGGATGCACAATGGATCCTCGGCTTTACCGGCAACCAGACCACAACGGTAGCGGCAAATACGGTTGAACTTAGTTCGATCGGAATTCAAGAGCGTGCGATCGTGGAGGTATCACCTTACCCGAACCCGACCACGGGTATTTTCAAAATACCGATGAAGGGCTTCGGAACATCCGTGATCACGATCCGCGATGCAGCTGGACGCACCGTTTCAACCCACAAGACCTCGGATGAGCTTTACACACTGGACCTGCGCGGCGAAGATGCCGGGGTCTACGTTGTGGAGATCCAAAGCGCGAAGGGCCGCACAGTAGGTCGCTTGGTGCTCGAGTAAGTATTGGTTGAAGAACCTATGGCGCGGCCATCTCGAAAGGGGTGGCCGCGTTCTTTTGCAATAACCAATGAACGCATATGCAGCAAGCATCGAACACCAACCTTCGAGTAGCGAATAGCCAGCAGGTTTTGGCCAATTGCCAGCAGCCACTACCCAGCGATCCGAAACGCGCCGAGGAATTAATCCACAACCGGCCCCAGAAGATCACGCAGCGTTCCCAACTCTTGACTACGCTCGCTATCGCCTTGCTTGTGGTAGCTGTTGGCCAAGTTGTTCAGCTGCCTGCGGATCATGTCCATGTTGGAACATGGGGCATAGAACGATGCCCGCGGTTCGATCTTCAGCTTCTCAAGGAATTCATTGATCTCGTTCCTTCCAAGAATGTCCCCTTGGCTGAAGGCGTTCACATAGAAAAGGATGTTCTCCTCGCCTTGTTGTCCGCTGTCGGCACCGCCAATGCTATCCTCATCCAAATAGGCGAGCACGAAGTGGTTAGGCAGATTCACACCGCGCATGGGCAAATTGAGATCCTCGGCCAGCACCTGATAGATGATCGCCAAAGAGAGCGGATTGCCTTTTTTGCTGTCCAGCACCTCGTTGATGTACGAATTCTGGGGTGCGTGGTAATTGCGCTTGTTTCCTTTGAAACCATGGATCTGGAAGAAGATATGGTTGAAGACCCGCACCTTCTCAAAGGCAGTAAGATGGTCGTTCAGCTCCAACCAAATGTCTTGGCGTATGGAGGCCAACCGGGCCTTCACCTTTTGCTCGTCCATATCCGGATAGCGGTACCGGCTTATGATCAACGCACCCTCCAACAGGTCTTCGCCGCCGGTCTCTTTCCAAGCAACCAGCCGATCGGCCACCACTTTCAAATGGATGCTGTGCAGGATGTCCTCGATTCGATCACGGAACAGGTCACCTAGATCGGCATACTCCCATGCCCGTTCCAATTGGGGCACCACATGGTCTCCGTAGGAAACGATCTTGTCCCTTACCTGACTGTACACACCTTCATCAGGATCGTCGATCAACGTGATCAAGGCTTGCAGTTCGTTCTCGCTCATGGTTGTTTGCCGTTGGCGAATGTATCCTGCTCCGTACTGGGCTGATGCGGCTAAGTGAAGCGTTGTTTCAACCATGCAAGGTTGAAGAATGCTGCAACGGTTCCAGCGATCCGTTCGATTCAAAGTTCGATAAGAATGCTACTGCGATCCAATGTCCACCGGCCCGGATCCCAGCATTACGCCGTAACCCGTTCCAGCGCCTCGGCGATCATACGGTCAATGGCGCCATGGTGGTCCTTGCTGTATTCCTTCCGCAAGCGGTTGGCAACAACGGTACACATGGTACACACACGGTGGCCCAACATGCCGCCCAAGCCATAAAGTGCACTGGTTTCCATTTCAAAATTGGTCGCACGGAGTCCTTCATGGCTGAATGCACTAAGGCTTTCATTCAGGTCTCCTACGGCTGGGACTGCGCGCAATTGCCTGCCTTGCGGCCCATAGAAACCACCAGAGGTAAGCGTGATCCCAACCACGTTATCATGCCCCAATACTTCCACCAATCGATCATCGCCCTTGGCCACGTAGGGCAGGGGAATGTTCTCTGGCCAATCGGTTGCATTGATCAGGTTGTTCACCAAACGGGTTTCATCGTCACTGTTCTCGTAGGCGTAGTAGTGAAGCACGTTGTCCATGCCCACGCCGTATGCGCTTACAATGCGGGAATCCACCGGAATGTCCTCTTGCAAAGCGCCACAAGTTCCCAACCGAACAATACGAAGCGCTTTATGGGTGCCCTTGGGTGTGCGTTTTTCGAGGTCGATGTTCACCAAGGCATCCAGCTCATTCACCACGATGTCGATGTTGTCGGTACCGATCCCTGTGCTCAATGCGGTAACATGGGTGCCATTGTACACACCAGTATGCGCCACGAACTCACGGTTCTGCACCTTGTGTTCCACCTTTTGGAAATGGCGGCTGATCAATTCCACGCGGCCTTGGTCACCCACCACGAACACCAAGTCCCCCAGTTGATCAGGACGTAATGCCAAATGATAGATCGAGCCATCCGGGTTGATGATCAGCTCGCTGGGTTCGATAATGGTTCCGGGTTCTGTAAGGACGATAGGTCGCATGCAAAGGGTCTACGTTAGTGGTTATTTGGTGCCGAATACCTTTTGGAGCAAAGCCGTTGTTCGGGCCACGGGGTCTTGGCGGATCTTCATTTCCTCATCAGCGAGCAAGATGAAAAGCCCGTCGATGGCCTTGTCGGTCACATAAGCATTCAGGTCCGGGTCCACCGCTTTACCTCCGGTGAGCAACGTGGCTGTGTTGTACGCGCTGGCCAAGGGTTGCCAGTAACTGGTGAGCGCAACCTGTGCGGTGGCCTGTTCCACTTTCGGAGTGAATTTCGCACGCAGCGCTGCAGATGTCTTCTCCCTTAGGAAATTGGTGGCCGCATGTTCGCCGCCATTTAACAAGTTGAAACCGTCCTGGATGGACATGCTCGTGATCGCATCAACGAACACGGGTACCGCTTCCTTGGTCGCGGCTTCTGCGGCGCGGTTCAGTGTCAATTCAAAATCATTGATCGGTTTGTCAAGTCCAATGTCAGAAAGGGTGTTCTTCACCTTGATCGCTTCCGGCGGGAACGGGATCCGGAGCCGCGCATTGTTCCAGAACCCATCGGTCACGCTGGCTTTATCCACGCTGCGTTCCGTGCCGATACGTAGGGCTTCCTTCAAACCGGAGATCACTTCGTCGTTGTTCAGTGGGGTGCCCGAAGGCAATGAGCTCAGCACACTTTGCATGTCCTGCGGAGAGCAAGAGATCAGTGCAATGGAAAGAAGGATGGCAAGACGAACGTTCTTCATTTTTGCAATGCTTCCAACGCCGTTCGCCAAGAGCTTGGGATGGAGATGGTTGTTTCGGCAATGTAGTTGAAACAGACCATAACACTGCGCCCTTCAGCACATACACCCGGCTTTGGACCAGTGGTGCGTTGTATTTTGTAGTGCAGGTCGAAGCTCTTGGAACCTAGGGCACCGCACCATGCCACGGCTTCGATCCCGTCCGTCAAATGGACCGGCATTCGGTAATCCACTTCATTGCGTGCGAGGATCAAGCCCTCACTGCGCCAATCGTGGACCGGTGGGGTTACTTCACGCAGTATCTCCATGCGAGCCAATTCGAACCATTGCAGATAGACAGCGTTATGGACGTGCCGCGCCATGTCCACATCGGAAAATCGGATCTGTATGGGTATGGTTCTCATTCGTGGAATGGATGATGAAGAAAGTGGCAACAGTCCTGTATTCCGCCTTTCACTGAACGGGCAAGACGAAATGAGGATCAACGTGCTCCTTTTACGTGATCGGGTTCAGCATTACACTGAACACCGTAATGCTGTTCGGATCGCGGTTGTAGAACAGCTTGTCCAATGCTTCCAGTATGTTCTTCGCCCGGAAGTAGGAAGTTTCCAATGCGTTCTGACCACGCGCGCTCCATTGTATGGTGTAGCTGCTCGTCCGTTCCTTGTAGGTGCGCA
This sequence comes from Flavobacteriales bacterium, assembly GCA_016717305.1. Taxonomy (GTDB): domain Bacteria; phylum Bacteroidota; class Bacteroidia; order Flavobacteriales_F; family PHOS-HE28; genus PHOS-HE28. The sequence continues at coordinate 127,733 of JADKFY010000006.1, read as the reverse complement.
CATAGTCCAGCATCGTCCTTAAAGCATCCAACTTGTCACTGCCATCTGTTTGATGGAACAGGAAGCTTTGGTTGTGGTGGGCATTCAGGGTGATCAAGAAGAGCTTGGTATTGCCTACCGCTTCCAACTCATCAGCACTGCGGGATTTGCCCTCTTCGAAATTGAATACCAGACTGTCTTGCCCCAGACCGATGTATGCGCCGATCTCTTTTTGGAGGCGGGCGGTCTCCATGTTCTTGTCCACTGTCATTGTTGGTCGGTCGGTTGTCGCCAAGCGGTTCAGGTGCTCAAAAGCGAGGTGTCGAATTTACGGCTTTGGGCCAAGGTCCTTGTATTCGGGCACCAGTTCTCGCAGCAGGATCGGTAACTGTGGCTCGCTCGTTTCCGCGACCAATTGACCTACAAGGTCCAATACCCTATCACGATCATCATTTCGGACTTTTCCGATGAGGATCCCGGGGTGGTGGGTGGGCAATGTGTTCTCGGCCGTTGCCAACAATTCCTCGTAGAGTTTTTCACCTGGCCGCAGTCCGGTATGCACGATGTCGATCTCCTTGCCGGGTTCCTTTCCGCTGAGGCGGATCATTTTATCAGCAAGGTCGGCGATGCGCATGGGTTGGCCCATGTCGAACACGAAGATCTCCCCGCCTTTGCCCATTGTAGCTGCCTCCAGTACCAATCGACAGGCCTCGGGAATGGTCATGAAGAAACGCGTAACCTCCGGATGGGTCAAAGTAACTGGACCACCGGCGGCGATCTGTTTACGGAACAGTGGGATCACTGAGCCGCTCGACCCAAGCACGTTCCCGAACCGGGTGGTAGTGAACCGCGTGCGACAGGCGGGATCTGCAGACAGGCTGTTCACGAGCATTTCGGCCACCCGTTTGGTCGCCCCCATAACGCTGGTCGGGTTCACCGCTTTGTCCGTACTGATCAGGATGAATTGGTCCACCCCATGGGCCACCGAGAGCTCAGCAATGTTACGTGTTCCCTGTACGTTCGTGCGCACCGCTTCTGAAGGTTGGGCCTCCATCATGGGCACATGCTTATAGGCAGCCGCATGGAAGACCACTTCCGGTTTGTAGGTCGCGAAGATCTGCTCCATGGAACGCTTGTCCCGTACATCGCCCACACGGGTAATTGGATGCACACTGTTCCGGATGGTCCGCAGTTCCATATCCATATCGTACAGCCCTGATTCGGCAACGTCCACCAGGATCAAACGGCCAACTCCAAGCTGGCCGAGTTGGCGCACCAACTCACTTCCAATGGATCCTGCCGCCCCAGTGATGAGCACGTTGCGTCCCAAGAAATGCGTCTTCACCAAGGAATCTCCCAATTGGATCGGTTGGCGCCCTAACAGGTCTTCGATCCGTACCTCAAGGATCTGGCCAGTGCTCAACTGTCCGTTGATCCAATCGTTTACCGGTGGTATGGTCAGTACACGCACTTTGGCGGCTATTGCGGTGTCCACCACACGCCTTCTGTTCTCCGCCTGTGGCTCCCCAATTGCAATGATCAATTGATCAATGGCCTTATCTTCCAACAATTCCGCCAACCTCTCGGTATGGTGTACGGAGGCACCTTCCAACCGTTTGCCCACCTTCTTGGGGTCATCATCAACAAAGGCCATAACGTTGTACTTCGCCGTGCCAGCGCGTTCCAGCGTGCGCTTAGTGATCAACCCCGCTTCACCAGCCCCGTGTATCACCACCCGTACTTCATCCTTTCCGGCCCCTTTTGATCGCAGGTGCAGCAGTTTGAAAAGTATCCTGGCAGTGATCATGAGCATGGCCGTGGCCATGAAGTCGATGGCGATCACTGACAATGGGAGGAAATACATCCCGTCCACCGCGAAATACCGGACCGCACCGAACACCAGGAAGATCAAGGACCCGACCAATACCGTCAGGAATATCCTACGTGCATCCTCTGTATTGGTATGCCGCACCATTAAACGTTGGATACCGGCCATGATGAAGGTGGCCAATCGCACCAGCAGGAACACAGGTAGCACGGGCCACAAAAGGTCAAGTTCCAATTGCGGTACAACGAAGTTGAATCGCAACAGATAGGCCACGGCCAAAGCGGCCAAGCACAGGACAAGGTCGATCAACCAGATCCCCCATCGCGGGTATACCCATTGCTTTTTCATGGAAGAAGAGCGCGAAAGATAACCGGCCGGGATCGGCGAGGGTCTCAAGAAATGGGAGAACCTGCTTTGGTCAGGGTTTGGCCTTTCATGTCAATGGTTTTCTTTGCAACCTCTACGAAGGGTACACACCATGCCAAGGGTCTTGTTCATAGCCGCACATCGCCCGGACCGGTCTCCCAGCCAGCGTTATCGATTTGAGCAGTTCGTTCCTTACTGGGAACAGCACGGTTTCAGCTTTGAGCAGGCTTGGTTGTTGGAGGAGGAGGATGATGCCCGGTTCTATTCGGCAGGAAATCTGTTCGCCAAGGGTGTGATCTTCCTGAAAGGCATTCGGCGCCGTATGGCCCATATAAAATGGGCGCAGGAATTCGACCTCATCATCGTTCAGCGAGAAGCCTTCATGACGGGGAGCACCTATTTTGAAAGGGCCTTGTACAAGACCGGTGTTCCTGTGGTCTTCGACTTTGACGATGCGATCTGGTTGATGGATGTAAGTGACGGGAACCGAAGGCTCAGTTGGCTGAAGGATCCCGGGAAAACGGACAGGATCCTCGGCCATGTGCACCACGTGATCGCCGGCAACGAGTTCCTTGCCGAATATGCCAGAAAGCACAACAAGAGCGTGGAAGTCATTCCCACTGTGATCAACACTGAAAAGTACCGTTCCGCGGTTTCAACTGGGAATTCCAGACCGATCGTGATCGGCTGGACCGGCAGCCGGACGACAATTGGACATCTTAAAGCATCCGTTGGGATGTTGAAAGATGTACAGGAGAAATACGGGAAAGCCATTCAGATACGCGTGATCAGTGACAGACCATTGGAGGAGCCGGGACTGGAAGTGTTGAATGTTCCTTGGCGCAGTGCCACCGAAGTGGAGGACTTGGCCGATCTGGACATCGGGATAATGCCCTTGCCGGATAATGACTGGAGTCGAGGGAAATGCGGTTTCAAGGGCTTGCAGTACATGGCCATGGGAAAAGCAGTCGTGCTACAAGATATCGGTGCGAACAAGGTGATCGTTCAGCACGGGGTGAACGGCTATCTGGCCTCTTCGCGGGAAGAATGGGTAGATAGGCTGGAGGATCTCATCAGCGATAACGACCTTCGCACCCGAATGGGTACTGCTGCGCGACGCACCATTGAGGAGAAATGGTCAGTAATTGCGTGGAGGGACAGGTACCTGGAGCTGTTCAACAAATTGATCGCAGAGAATAGATGACGGAACTTAAACGCACGGCACTCACCCACATCCACGAAGGTTTGGGGGCAAAACTGGTACCATTCGCAGGGTACCTTATGCCTGTCCAGTACAGTGGTGTTACCGACGAACACCGAACCGTCCGCAACGCGGTCGGCATGTTCGATGTAAGCCACATGGGCGAATTCATCGTGCGCGGGCCGGGGGCCTTGGAGCTTATCCAGAAGGTCACCACCAACGATGCCAGTAAGCTCTCCGTGGGAAAAGTGCAATACTCATGCATGCCCAATGGTAAAGGCGGGATCGTGGATGATCTACTGGTCTATAACATGCAGCACGGCGACGACCAGCATTATGTGTTGGTCGTGAACGCCTCTAACCTTCAAAAGGACTGGGATTGGATCCAGGAGCACAACACCTTTGGCGCCAAGCTCGAGAACGTCAGTGATCACATGTCGCTTCTTGCAGTGCAAGGACCCAAGGCCGTTGATACCTTGAAGGGTTTCTTTACGGAAGACATTGCTGCTATGCCTTATTACACGGCCATGTACGCCGAAATGAAAGGCGTTGGCCTTGTTCTATTGGCGACCACAGGGTACACGGGGTCAGGAGGCTTTGAAGTTTACGTGCCCAACCCCATGGCAGAGAAGGCATGGCATGCGATCATGGAAGCTGGAAGTCCCCACGGAATTAAACCCACCGGATTGGCAGCGCGCGATACCTTGCGTTTGGAAATGGGCTTCTGCTTGTATGGGAACGACATCGACGACACCACCTCACCGATCGAAGCCGGTCTGGGCTGGATCACGAAATTCACCAAGGATTTCGTTGATTCCGATAGGTTGAAAGCACAAAAGGAGAACGGCGTGGAACGAAAGCTGGTCGGCTTCGAGCTCACCGAACGCGGAATACCCAGACATGATCATCCGGTTGTGGACGAAGCTGGAAAAGTGGTCGGCAAAGTCACCTCGGGCACCATGGGACCCACCGTGGAAAAGCCCATAGGTATGGCGTATGTACCGGCATCCATGGCCAAGGAAGGCACACCGATATGGGTGGACATCCGGGGAAAAGCGACGAAAGGGGTGGTGGTGAAAACGCCTTTCTACAAGCCTTGACATGGAGAACACAACGACCAATACTGATTATCAGTACCGGGTGGAGGTTTGCTTCATGCCCGGTCAATATCCTGTCTACGCGCAGGATATGGGCATAGTGGTGGTCATTGACGTCCTGCGTGCCACAAGTGCCATGGTCGCCGCTTTCGACAATGGAGTGGACCGGATCATACCCGTGGCAACTATTGAGGAAGCACGCAAGTACTTGGGACGAGAAGGGTACATAGCTGCAGCGGAACGCGATGGAGAGGTGGTTGAAGGGTTCGAATATGGGAACTCGCCGTTGGCCTATATCGGCAAGGACTTGAAGGGTAAGACGATCGTAATGACCACGACCAATGGGACCAAGGCCATCAATCTGGCGAAGGATGCCAAGGTGTTGGTGATCGGTTCCTTTTTGAACTTGACGGCACTGAGCGAATGGCTCGTGCAACAGGACGAGAACATCTTGTTGCTCTGTTCCGGCTGGAAGGACAAATTCAACTTGGAGGATTCCGTATTCGCAGGGGCCGTAATGGAGCGGCTCTTGGAGAGTGGGAAATTCGGTGTGGAAGAGGATTCCAGCATAGCTGCCAAGTACATGTACATGGCGGCGCGCGAGAATTTCATGGGCATCATCAAAGCCGCACCACGCAGGCGACGGATCGAACAATTGAAGATGCATGCGGACGTTAAGTTTTGCCTTACACCGGACCAAAGCAGAGCGATCCCGATCTTGCGCAACGGCGAGTTGGTACTTATGGACACCATGGTAAGTGCATGATCCGGAAAACGATCATCATGTTCCTGCTGCTCACAACGCTTATGTTGGTGGTCTGGCCGGTGCGGGTTGTGGAACCCGCACATGCTTGGGGATTCTATGGGCATCGGCGTATCAATCGCATGGCCTGTTTCACATTACCGCCGGAAATGTTCGGCTTCTACAAACGGCATATCGACTTCATTAGCGACCACTCCACGGACCCGGACAGCCGGCGCTATGCGGCAGTAGGAGAGGCGGCACGCCACTACATCGATATTGACCATTATGCCCACGGCGATCAGGATCCGTTCGAAGTGGTTCCCAAGAAATGGGAAGATGCTGTTGCCCGCTTCACGGAAGACACGCTACAAGCATATGGCATTGTCCCGTGGCATATACAGGTCATGTTCGGCAGGTTGGTGAACGCTTTCCAGCGTGGTGATGTGGATCGCATCCTGCGGAACAGCACGGAGTTGGGACACTACGTCGCGGATGCCCACGTGCCGTTGCACACCACTGAGAACTACAATGGGCAAATGACGAACCAGTATGGTATCCATGCGTTCTGGGAATCGCGGATACCTGAGCTTTCCGCTGAGAACTATGACCATTTGGTCGGCCGTGCCTCTTATGTGGAACGTCCGCTCGATGCAGCATGGGTGGCGGTCCACGATAGCCACATGCTCCTGGACAGTGTCTTTGGAATTGAGAAGAGATTGAGCGAGACCTATCCTGAAGACCGCAAATATGTTTTTGAGGACCGAGGCCGCGGCGGTATGCGGAGCTACAGCCGCGAATTCACGCAAGCTTACGAAGATGCCATGCAGGGTATGGTCGAGACGCGCATGAACGCATCCATCTTGTCCCTTGGTAGCTTTTGGTACAGTGCCTGGGTCAATGCCGGCCAACCTGACCTTGCTCGTTTCGAGGAAAAGGACGTGAGCGACAGCCTAAAGGCCGTGATGAAGGCAGAGGCCGAATTGTGGAAGAGCAACGAAAAGGGATTTGGTCGGGACCACGAGTGAGCGGTTCCTGACACCAGGCTTAGGCCAATTTCTTCTTGGGATCTGCGGGCATGGTCCCGAAAATGTGGTCCCAAAGAGGGGAGCTAACCCCAAAAGCCCCTTCATCTCCTACATAATGGTGCAGGTTATGATGTTTCCAAAGCACGCTGAACAGGTTCTTCGGCGGTTTCATGGTGTGGATGGCATAATGGACCATCAAATACGCCGCATAGCCGGTCATAAAACCACCACCGAAAGCATAACCATACTTGCCAAGGATCGCTCTGAAAAGGCCCATGAACGCCACAGCGAGCACCACGGAAAGGATAGGAGGAAGGGCCAGTCGTTGTTTATCCCTCGGGTGATCGTGATGGAACCCATGCATCAAGTATTGCATTCGGACCTTGCGCTCGCTGTTGGCCGTGCCCATATGATAGAGGTTGCGATGGGCGGTATACTCGATCAAGGTAAAGAAGAAGATCCCAGCGGCATAGAGGGATAGAGTTGGCACGACAGCTACGAACTCATGGAACACACTCCAATAAGCAGCTACGATACCACAGCCAAAAAAGATAGTAAGTGGAACAGCGATGTGCGTGCGGGTCAGCGCCTCAAGGCGTGGGTCCTTGAAAACGCGGCCACTGTTGGGGTTGTTGGACGACATGGCTCTTTTCGACGGCACCAAAGGTAACAACCAAAGGTCTAGGACCGAATTGAGCATCGGTTGAAATTGTTAGCAGTATGGGTCGGTCGGTCCGTACACCTCATTTGAACGTGAACGTTGGCGCATTCGCACCAAATTGCGCGACCCCTGAAATATGAACATGTGTATTGGTGAGGTGACGATATATTTTCTTCCGGGATCCAGTCATTGATCCTACATTTGCCGCTCTTTGCAAAAAGGGCAATTAGCTCAGCTGGTTCAGAGCACTACCTCGACAAGGTAGGGGTCACTGGTTCGAATCCAGTATTGCCCACTTTATATGTATTGACCTCTTCCGCTTTAGGCGGTGTTTTTCCCTATTTGGACTTCTCTCCCAAAGCGAAGTGACCGAATTACAGTTCGGTCGTCAAAACAACGTCACCTCCCCACCTGGTGTATTTTAAAAAGAAGGCCAAGCCGGACATTGGGTTATCTGACGAAGAGTTGGTCCTGTCGCTACAACAAGTGATGGATGCCGACCTCTTTGGTCTTTTGTACGATCGGTACACTGCAAGGGTGTACCAAAAGTGCATTGGCATGGTACGCGATCAGGACATAGCCAAGGACCTTACCCACGACATCTTCTTGAAGGCGTTCGTAAACCTTAAGAAGTTCGACCACCGATCCAAATTCGGGACGTGGTTGTACCGCATAACCTACAACTACTGCCTTGATCATTTGCGCAAAGGCCAGCGGCAGCGCACTTCACAGGTGGATGAGGGCATGGGTCTGGAGCTGGAAGAGGAAGATCGCTATGAAGAGGAACTGCTTTCCATGCGTTCTGATGAGCTGCCGACCGTGTTGGAGCAATTGGATCCAGGTGACCGGGCGGTGTTGCTAATGAAATACCAAGATGAACTTTCCATCAAGGAGATGATGGAGATCCTGGAACTGGGCGAGAGTGCCGTGAAGATGCGGATAATGCGGTCCAGGGAACGTGCGTTGGTGAAGTATCGAAACCTTTATCCGGAAGGATCATGAGCGAGAATCCGTTCAAGATCATCCGGTCCACCGACCTGCCGCCCGAGCATCTAAAACAAGATGTGGTGAGCAGTGTTAAGCGCATCATGCTCTTGATGCGGTTCATGCAGCTCTTCATGTCGGATTACAGCATGGCCGTATTCGAGAAATTCCGATTGGTTGGATCTGGGAATGGCACTTCCGCGAACCGACCTGATACCGACCTGAAGCCCGATCCTTGAACAATGAACATGAGCCATATTACGGACCGCCTTGCCGCTTCGTTCAACATCTACTTATCCGGGATCATTGATTCACTACCCACTCTGGTGGCTGGGTTGATCGTGTTGATCGTGGGCTGGTTACTTGCCAAACTCGTGCGAACCATCGTGCGCCGCGCGCTTGCCGGAAAGTTGGACAGTATTGTCCAAAGCACGGGCATGAACGGGCTTTTTCGCAAGCTGGGTATCCATTCCGTTGGCAGGTTCACGGCCTCTGTGTTCTACGGTGCAGTTCTGGTGGTGTTCGTTATGGCTGCAGCCGATATCATGGGCATGGAAAGGCTTCAGGCCGGGGTGGCGGCGTTCATCGCCTACTTGCCCACTTTGCTAACAGCTCTGACCATCTTCGTTGCAGGACTTTGGGCCGGTGAGAAAGTGACCAGCACCATCACCGCTTTGACTGAAACCATGGGGCTCAACGGCGGCCGCAGCATGGCTCGAGTGTTGGGTGGCCTGGTCGTACTTTTCATATCGATCACTGCTTTGAACGTAGCGGGTGTGGATACTGAACTGATCACCTCCAATTTGCAGATCATTCTGGCTGGCGTATTGCTTGCCTTCGGCTTGGCATATGCCTACGCATCGCGGGACATCCTCACAAATATCTTGAGCAGTTTCTACGGTAAGGAACGATTCAAGCCAGGCATGCGGATACGGATCGGTGAGGATGAAGGTGTGATAGAAAGGATCGACAGTATTTCATTAACCCTTCGCACTCAGGACCGGGAAGAGCTCATACCAACAAGCCGCTTGATCACCGAACGGATCGAGGTACTGTAACGGAATGAATAGATCTACCAGTACCGCTATCTGAATTGAACGTACCGTCAAACAAACCGAACAAAGTCAACCAACCTAAACTTTCAGACATGAGACTTACTTACACCCTATTGATCATGGCCGGACTGAGCACCGGTCTTTGGGCACAGAACGATATCGACCCTGCCTCACGTGCTGCTGCAGCCAATGCCGGCGCAGATAAGGCAGCCTCGGATACGATCCCGGACGGATGGACAAAAGCCGGCGTCTTCAACATCAACCTGACCCAAGTGAATTTGACCAATTGGGCGGCAGGTGGTTACAGTTCCGTAAGCGGTATTGCCATGTTCAACGGCATGGCCAATTGGAAGAAAGGTCGGAAGGCTTGGGACAATAGCTTGGTCTTGGCCTTTGGTGGGCAAGATGTTCACAACGGAAGTGGTCCGCAGAAAACGGATGACCGGATCGAGCTGAATTCCAAATACGGGTACGAGCTTACCAAAGCATTGTACTTCGCTGGAATATTCCAGTTCAAGACCCAGTTCACGGAAGGCTTCAGTGAGGACCGTACAAGGATCTCCAATTTCCTCGCTCCGGCGTATACCTTGCTCGGTCTTGGTCTCGACTATAAGCCGAACAAGAATTTCTCCGCTTTCTTTTCACCGGCCACCGCGCGTTTGGTCATCGTGAACGATAAAACCCTTTGGGGTGGTTCAACAGATCCGGAATTACGTGTTTTTGGCGTGAAGAATTTCGAAACAACAGCTTTCGAGTTCGGTGGATACGTTCGGGTACAGTACCAGACCGAATTGGCCAAGAACATCACTTTTCTCACACGGGGTGATGTCTTCAGCAACTACCTACGCAACCCACAGAACATGGACGTGACCTGGGAAACCTTATGGACCTTCAAAGTGAACTCTTGGTTCGCGGCCACGCTCAATACACTGCTGTTGTACGATCACGACACCAACTTGGCTCGGACCAATGCGGAAGGCATCAACTACTCAGGTCCGGGTACACAGTTCAAGCAAACGCTCGGCATCGGATTGTCCTTCAAACTCTGACCAAGTGCAAATACGAATGAACAAGGGCCACCTCGGGTGGCCCTTGTTCATTCGTATCAACACGATCCAAGTTGGCTTTTCCATTCACATCACTGGAACACTTTGCATAGCTTGCGCCCCATTCGCAAGAACATGACAACCAGACGCGCAAACCTTCGTAAAGGCAACAGTGGCACCGGCAAGACCGTAGCTAAGAGCAGCAACACCCGTGCAAAGCGCAAAGCAGCCACGGAAAAGAAGATGGCTGCCGCAGCAGCAACTGCTAAGCCGGCCAAGACCGCAGCACCCAAGGCTGTGAAGAAGGCGGCACCGAAGACAGCAGCTCCCGCTAAAGCGGCGAAGGCCGCTGCCAAGAAGTAGTTTCAGAACAGGCTTCCTGGGATAGGGGATGATCCTTGGGTTTCCCAAGGTGTAATGGTCATTGCCATCTATTTGTGCCCTATCGATCGTAGATTGTGGCGCAATAGAACATCGCGCACCATGCTTCGAACAAGATCCTTGCATTTCATCACCTTAGTACTGGTCGGTGTTGCAGCTCATGGACAACCAAACCCTTACGGTTGCCATTACTTCCGCAACGCACCGATCATTGGTTCATCTGTGCACGATCGCTCCGAGATCGATGGAACGATCGCGAGAAGTGACACATTCGATATTCTGCATTATGACCTTTCGTTGGACCTGTCCAGTTACGGTCAGAGCCTATTGAACGGAGTTGCCGAGGTTTCATTCGTGCCACTTATGGCGGATCAAGGATCGATCCGTTTCGATCTGTTCCAACTCCAAGTGGATTCGGTGCTCGGGTCCACTGGTCCGTTGGCGTTCAGCAACGATGGCCAGTATTTGCGCGTTGATCTGGGTGGAACGGTCCAGCAAGGTCAGGAATACCTTTTGACCGTGCATTATCAAGGCATACCGCATCGCGATCCGGAATGGGGTGGCTTCTATTTCCAAAGCAACTACATGTACAACTTGGGTATCGGGATCTCGTCGATACCACCCAACTTCGGCAAGGTTTGGTATCCGTGTTTCGATTCTTTTGTGGAACGGGCTTCCTACACCTACCATGTGAAGACCACTGGGAATTATAGGCTCCATGGGCAAGGGAACTTTTTGGGCGAGGTCCAATTGGGAGGCGATACCGTCGTGCGCTCCTTCGATCTGCCGCAGCAGATCCCTACACATCTAAGTGCCGTTGCAGTTGCTGATTATGTGGATACCAATTATGTGCACATCGGAGCGAACGGTGATATGCCAGTGCGGTTGACGGCGAAACCGGCCAACTTCGGAAACATGGTTGCACGCTTCGGCAACTTGGGTGCCGCCATTGATGCCTGCGAGTTTTGGTATGGGCCCTATGCCTACGATAGGATCGGATACGTGATCACCACGGATGGTGCCTTGGAAATTCCCACCAATGTGGCCTATCCGGAATTCATGACATCACAACCGGATGATGGCAACCAGGACCTCTACAGCCATGAACTGGGACACCATTGGTGGGGGGATGTCGTAACGCCGCACATACACAATGACATGTGGTTGAAGGAAGGGCCAGCGGAATACACCGGGCACTTGGTTTCTGAATGGTTGGGAGGGCACGAAGGGTTGGAGCGTGCCGTGAAGGACAATCAGCTCTATGTTCTCGGCCAAGCCCACATCAACGATGGCGGATTCCAAGCATTATCGCCTATGCCGGATGAATACATCTACGGCACACATACCTATTACAAAGGGGCCTCGGTCATGCACAACCTGCGCGGATACATGGGAGACATCCCGTTCCGTGAAGCGATGTCAGGGATCCAACAGGACCTGGCGAACACCACCATAACCTCAACGGGGTTCAAGGAAGCATTGGAAGCGCAAAGCGGTCAGGACCTTGACCCGTTCTTCGATGCGTGGGTATTCGCCCCGGGGTTTGCAGCATTTGAAGTGCGCGATATACAGGTACAAGGCACAAGCGGCCCTTCCGAAGTCACCCTATTGATCGGACAAAAGTTGAGAGGCACTTCGGTCTACCACGAAGAAGTACCGTTGGACGTTACTTTCATTTCAGCGAACGGGGAGGTGAACGATCAAGAGGTCGTCGCAAGTGGAGAACAGACCACTGTGGAATTGGAAGTACCCTTTGTTCCTGCCATGGTGGTGTTGAACCGCTATGCCAAACTGAACCAAGCGCGAATGGACGCGGAGTACGAAATGATACCGGGTGTTTCCGTAGTGAATCTGATACCGTACACGGATTTCAGGGTCTATGACACGCAACTGGTGGATACGACCTTGTTCCGTGTGGACCACATGTGGTCGGGACCGGATCAGCTGGTATCCGGACCGGAGGTAGCAGCGCTTAGCAACACGCACTACTGGAATGTGGACGGTTTATGGCCGGAAGGAACCGTGCTCGGGGCGCGATTGTTCTACCGCGGTGGAAATGCGAACGAGTTCGATCATGATCTGTTCGGAACCAATGAGAGCGGGGCTGCTGTGTTATATCGGGCCACTCCACAAGACCCATGGGCGCTGTTCGATCATCAGACATTGACCGCAGGGAGCCTGACGAACGGGAATGGCTTCATCACCTTGGACAGCCTTCGGAAAGGGCAGTACACCTTCGGAAAGTACAATACTACTGTGGCTATTTCCGATGGGCCTGATAGCGAAATGATGCTAACACTGGCACCTGTTCCAGCCTCCGAATATCTCCACTTGCTCGGTCGTTTCGATGGGCAAGCGACCTTGTGGTGCGATATCCATGACATGGACGGTCGTTTTGTGCGACGTGGAACCATAGTGGTCGACCATCGAGTGGATCATTCATTGGACATTTCCGGATTAGCACCGGGTAGTTACATGCTTCGGATCAAGGATGCGCATGGGGCATTCCGCACGGAAAAGCGGTTCCAAGTGGTCCGCTGATCAATGGGCGATCAGCTGAACCACATTGATCGGAAGAAACCTCACTATAATGTGCAGGATGGACTGCGGGCGTATCTCAACGAGCAAGGAAGATCGGTTGCATTGCCCTTGCAGTATGACGATCTTCTGCGTTGGGACGGGTTAATGCCACAGGTGGATCGGTTGGGCCACGCTACACTTTGGCAGACCGTTCTTCTGAGGCCTGGAGAAATGCGTGATATGCAGGCGCGATTGATCGAGATCTACCAATTGCTCATTGCGGACGGGCGCAAGATCGATTACTTGGGAGTGGCCAGCATTGACTTTTGCGCATACGGGAACAGTCAACCGTTCCGGATCAAGGTGCTTAACCAGATCAACGACAACCACGATTACTTCTACATCAAGAAGGCCGATTCCAGTCGGGTATATGGGTTGGAGCTCGAACATATGCTCAGTCCCAACAGGATCAATTATCTGGTCGACGGCAATACGTTAGTAGAGGAACATATCATCGGTGTTCCTGGGGATGAGTTCATCAAGGACCCTGAACGCTTCGGTGGCGGACACTTGAACCCGGTGCGGTTAAGCAAGGAATTCGTTAAGTTCAACGAGCGGTGTTTCGTACGCCTACTGGGCGATATGCGCGCGTACAACTTCGTGGTCGATGTGATCCAGGATTTCGATCAGGTGCAATACAGGTTGAGAAGCATTGATTTTGACCAGCAGTGCTTTGAGGGCCGGGTGCGGATCTACTTGCCGCAATTCTACAAGGAGAATCTTCCGTTCGTGCGTTATGCGGAGCAGACGATATCACTGGAGACCGTTGAACAGTACCGTTCAGAGGAGCGGGCCCTCCTACGTAAACGGCAGAAACTCGCAAAAGAGGAATTGGAACAGTTGTTCGCGGTCATGCGCACCGATACCATCTCCACGCAGGCCAATACGCGTGAATTGGCCACTGAATTGGCCACTTGGCACAAGGACAAAGGCTTTCTTGAATTGGATAGCATGGGGTCTGTCATGGAACGTCACCTTGCGTCGTTGTTGGGTCCAAGTTGAACGACGCCATCGCCATTTTCTTCTCGGGAACGGTTCCATATCTGGTGTAACATCTGGGCTTGCGTGGCCGTATCAGCGTCACAACAAACCATAGACGGTTTGTTCCCACCGTTGAATGAACCGTTATCCACTACTCTCCATTGTTGCCTTCGGGTGGTTGTTTTGTACAGAAAGCATGGCCCAGACTTTGGACTATGAATGGTTGAACCTGCCGTGCGAACAATACTTGAGCTGCGCAAACGGCTGTTCCGCATGCAACTTGCCGGATGAAGGTTCTCCCATTTTCATTGGGACAAATGTTGTGTGGACCGGTATCTCCACCTGTCCGCATCCCATCTCTATTGCTGATAATGCGGTGTACACAGAAGGATGGCCGATGGAAGCTCAACCCACAGTGTGGGTCGGACTTTCTGCATTTGCATTGGAGCCACTACAGATCGATAGCATCGTAGTTCGGCATCGACGTTCTCCGGACGGCCCACAACGACTGCGCATTTCCTATGCCCGCAATCCTGCACAAGCATCGGAGATGGTGAGCGATGTGGAAGTGACCCAGCAGTACCAAGAAAGCGTGGTAACGGACCTTGGTTGTTTGGATCCGGCCGTGGAAGGAGGTATAGCCGCACTTCAGATCCGTCTTCAGGCATACCAAGGTGGTTCTGGAGATTGGCAATTGGACGCTATACGAGTAGTCGCGAGTCCGTGTAGTGCGATCAACGTGGGCATTGCTGAGAATTTCCAACGGGACCTGAACACCAACCAGAACGTGGTCGATGTATTGGGCCGATCGATCCAAGGTCAGCCTGCTCCGGGTGTATACGTGGGGAACAGGAAACGCGTGCAATTGTACTAGGTCCTAACTCCGCGCAGTCCTCCCCGATCGTGGATGGAATTGCAGGATGTTGCTGCGTAGGTATTCACGATCCAAGTGCGTATAGATCTCAGTAGTAGTAATGCTGGCGTGACCCAACATCTCTTGTACCGCGCGCAGGTCGGCACCTCCCTCCACCAAATGCGTTGCGAATGAATGCCTGAACGTATGCGGTCCGATGGACTTTCGGATTCCGGCCTTCACAGCCAATCGTTTTACCAAAGAGAACACGGCCATGCGTGAAAGCGGCCCGCCCCGAGCATTCAAGAAAACGTGGTCGTCCGCATCCGGCCTAACATTCAATCGCGGACGTTCCTGCTCGATCCAAATGGTGATCTGTCGCATGGCGAATGGACCAATGGGGACAAGCCTTTCCTTATCGCCCTTGCCGACCACTTTCACGAAGCCATCATCAAAATGCAACCAGGACCTGCGAAGACCACAAAGCTCGCTCACGCGCAACCCGCAACTGTACAGCGTTTCGATCATAGCGGCATCGCGGTGGGCCAGCGGTTTGGACATATCGATGGCCTTCATGAGCAATTCGATCTCGTCCACGCTCAAGAAGATCGGGAGCTTGCGAGCGGTTCGGGGACTTTCCAGTAATTCCGTTGGATCCTCAGTGATCGACCGTTCGCGCATCAGGCTGCGGTAGAACCCGCGTACTGCACTCAACAAACGCGCTTGACTGGTGGCGCTCAACCCTTTCTTCGCTGCATCGGTAATGAAGGCCTGGAGATCATCCAGACCAATTGCGGTGGGCAACAGGGGAGGAGCTTGCTGTTCCGCGAAGGATCGAAGTTTCCCTACATCGCGCAGATAGGCCTCCACGGTACGGTCGCTGAGGGAACGCTCCAGCTTCAGATGCATTCGCAGATCAGTGATCGCGTTCTGCCAAGTCATTCAGCAAAGGTCAAATGGAATGGGTTCGTTGATCCGGCCACCGTGATTCAGTGCGAACGGGTGTGTGTTCAAACCAATGGTGATCGTTTCGATCCTGCTACCGACCTTAGCCACCGAAAGGACCATGCGCATACACATCATCAACGGCCCGAACCTTGATCTGCTAGGCACACGCGAACCTGCAATGTACGGTCACCGATCCTTCGAGGACTATCTGGTCGAATTGCGCAAACGCTACCCGGAAGAGGAGTTCACTTACACGCAAAGCAATGAGGAAGGTGTCCTGGTGCGTGTATTGCGGGAAGCTGGGGTCGATCATGACGGCATCATTTTGAATGCTGCGGGATACTCCCATACGAGTGCTGCCTTGCGTGATTCAATAGCGGTGGTGGTCAAACCCGTGGTCGAGGTCCACATCAGCAACATCCACGCTCGTGAAGACTTCCGGCACAACACGGTCACGGGGGCGGTTTGCGCTGGTGTTATTTCGGGCTTTGGTCTGGAAGGATATTCGTTGGCTGTGCAATACTTGCTGGACAGGAGCAACGGATAGCCTTCAACGGAACGCCTCCTTGTCCAACTGAGCAAAGCTCTTCCAACCGAGAATAAATCGATCGTAGGCAATGCTGCGGTGGTACATCCCCGTAAGGTTGGGGTTTCTTTCAGTTAGGAGCAATGCTTTTCGTTGACGCAACACATGCGGTAAACGATAGAAGAAATGGCGATGGGCTCGGCCAACTTCCCAGGCATGAGCGGCATGCCCTTCGAGTAGGAATTTCATGGCAGCGAATCCATCGAGGACGAGCCGCCGGAACAGCCACCACCAAAACCAACCAGTGTGCAAGTTCTTCGTAAGCACGATCAGGCTATTGCGGAAGTTCAGATACGTTTTGCGTGGGCTTCCATAGCCCAATGATCCGCCGCCCACGTGCTTTACCACGGCATTGCTGGTATAGCCGATGCGCCAACCGGTCCGGCGCAATCTCCAACACAGGTCGATCTCTTCCATGTGGGCGAACAGATCGGCATCAAAACCGCCGGCTTCTCGAAAGGCATCGGCGCGTATCATCATACACGCCCCAGTGGCCCAAAAGATCTCCTGTTCATCGTCGAACTGCCCTGAGTCCTTCTCCGTGATCTCGAAGATCCGGCCCCTACAGAACGGATATCCATTGCGATCTATGAAACCACCAGCGGCGCCAGCATGTTCAAAGTGACCTGGCTCGTGGTGGGAGAGCACCTTTGGCTGGCACGCGGCCATTTCCGGATGGCGATCCATGTAATCCCCAATACCGACCAACCAACCTGGAGTAACTTCCACGTCGGAATTCAGAAGTACGTAACGCTCCGCGTCCACTTGGGCAAGAGCAAGGTTATATCCACCCGCAAAGCCATGGTTCTCCGTTAGCTGGATCGCACGCACGTTCGGATGGAACTCATTGAGCCACTCCAAGGAGCCGTCCGTTGAGCCATTATCCGCAACAATGACCTCTACTTCGGGTGAGTGTTGCACCACCGTGGCGAGGAACTTGTCCAGCCAATTCTTTCCGTTCCAATTGAGGATGATCACCGCCGTTCGCATGCCAAAGGCGACGAAGATCGCACAAGGAAGTGGATGGGGTCAACGCGGTTGCTCGAAGAATTCATTTGCCCTCTCTCCACCAAGGGTATTGACCGGAGCGACCTGAACATCCTTGAGGGCCGTGTTCCGTGAGTGCAGGATCTGGTTCCACTGGGCGTTTTGCGGTTCTCCCGGCACTTCACTGTGCAACAATTGCATGCAGTTCGAGATCAGGTCGGGCTGGTAGAAAACGAAACGTCGGTTCGTGTATTTCCCTGCCCGGTAATAATGCCAGATGGTATACGGGTAGGTATCCATTTCATTGAAGCGGTTCATCTCGGTGTTCGGAGGTCCGTATTGGAGATAGATGCGCCCGCGATCGGAGGCATATCCCTTTTGGATCCGGCATCCGTAAAGCCTGTTCACTTTCATCACTTCGGCGTGGTATACGGCCCAAGCTTGCTCGGGGTCAGCGCTCCTGTTGGCCCAAAAACTGTAGAAGAATCGCTTCATCAGGTCCAGATCATGGTCCTTGTACCGGTCGGCTATGATCTTGCGTTCCAACTGAGCGGCAATGGGTCCAAGACTGGCAATATGTTCCGCAAGACTATCCGCGTTGCTGAACGCTCCAGAGAATTTTCCCTCGAGATCCAGGTTATCCAGACTTTGCAGGTCATAGCTGTAGGATACGGGGTTGTTGCGCTGGAAGAACTGTTCACGTTCGGCCACCAACTCACCTGCGCGGTCCCGGACCTCGATCAATACGATGTAGTTCCCTGAAGGCAATTGGGCAATATCGAATTCGGCCATAATGGGCACGATCGGTCTTCCCTTTTCGCGCAGGCTCCGCTTGAAAGGTCCGAAGACCTTCTTCGTTTCGAAATTCTGAACGGCATAGCTCAAGAGGAACAGGCTGTCGGTGCCGAATCGTTTATCGGTGCCGTAGACTTCGGCATAAACGTTCAGTTTTCCGATCATAGCAGGGAAGTAATCGCTGATCAATGGAACGGCCTCATAACCGAATTTGGAACGCGTTGGATCATCTGTGGGAACTATGCGCTCGGCGAAAAGGATATCCGAAACAGAAACTCCCGCAGACAGTTCTCCCACGACCAGAGGAGCCGCATAACGGGCCTTTGTGGTATCCGTGGAGCCCAGGTCATATGCCTCAACGGTGAGGTCGTAGGCGCCCGGCGCCAGTGAGAAGAATTCCTGGTGTAATAGGTCAACCTGTGTACTGTCGGTTCGCTCCGGACCCGATACCGTGGTCTTTCCGAATGCGATCACGACCCCGTTCTGTTCGATCAACGTGAGCACTTCCACACTATTCTGCATAAAACCACGCTCGTTCATGGCGTTTTCCATGGTCCCTGCAAGGAAGGCCATGTTCACTTCCACACGGGCCTTGGAACCGGGATCGTGAAAGGTCTTTGCCTCGACCACGAGGTCCAATATCGCAAAAGTCCCGAACGATGGCATCAACGCCAAAGCCATAGAACCTAGAACTGCTGTAAAACGCATGACCACAAAGTTAAGACCAATTGCGATGGGCTCGAAGCCGGTCGCTGCACGGAATGTACCGTTGCTGGATCCCGAGTCCGGTGCAGATCTGAACGGATCAACTCGGTCGGTTCGTGCACTGTTCCACTTGGAGTGTTGCAACTGCGCGCACCCGCCAGTTCATATCGACGCTGGCTGAGCCGGTAAGGGTCGCCCGAGGTGCGCTATCCCGAAGAGGGAGGCTTCAACGCCTCGGCTCGCTTCGCGCCCATGTTCCTTTTCCCCGAACAAGGTTTGGAGCACGCTCCACCTTGTCCAAGCAAAAAGGAACGCCGCTTCGCAGCGGCGTTGGCGGAGAGGGAGGGATTCGAACCCCCGTTACCCTTTCGAGTAAAGCGGTTTTCAAGACCGCCGCATTCAACCGCTCTGCCACCTCTCCTCAATTCCACAAGGCAAATTCCGTTTGTGGTGCGCTTCCCAACGCCATTTATGATCAACGGCAAACTGGGAAAGCGGCGCGAAAATACATTCGGGCGGGACAACATGCGATCTTTGCCCAAATGGCAACCCTCCGTGTGGAATTCTTGGGCACCGGTACAAGTCAAGGCGTGCCAGTGGTGGCCTGTGAGTGCGCGGTCTGCAGAAGTGCGGATCCGAGGGACAAACGGCTACGGACATCGGTCTGGGTCCAAGTGAACGGGAAGAGCCTATTGATCGATGCGGGTCCTGACCTTCGCCAGCAGCTCTTGCGAAGCCGTGTAGAGCGGTTGGACGCGGTCCTGCTCACCCACGAACACATGGACCACATTGCCGGGATCGATGAGTTGCGTGCTTTCAACTTCAAGCAGGACCGGGAAATGGACATGTACGGAAATGCGGCAACCAATGCTGCTGTGAAGCGCATGTTCCATTATGCATTTGCAGAGCAAAAGTATCCTGGTGTGCCGGAGTTGGAGTTACATACTCTGGGCAACTCCGCCTTTGATGCACAAGGTGTAGAGGTATTGCCGGTGCAAGTAATGCACTATGAAATGCCGGTCCTTGGCTTTCGTATCGGCGGGTTCGCATACATCACGGACGCGAAAACCATTTCTTCAGCGGAAAAGGAAAAGTTGAAAGGCTTGGAGGTCTTGGTCCTGAATGCACTGCGGAAGAAGACACACTTGTCACATCTTAACCTTTCCGAGGCGATGGACCTGGTCCAGGAGCTTGGGCCGAAAAAGGCTTACTTCACTCACATCAGTCATTTGCTCGGAGATCATGCTGCCGTTTCACAGGAACTTCCACCGACCATGCAGCTCGCTTACGATGGGTTGGTTGTGACGATACCCCATGCCTGAACTGGTTCAATGTCGTGCCGAAGATGCGTGCTTTCTTGTAAACCCACCGAAAAGCACCGTTCCGTAAGCTTTAGAATCGCGAAATTCGCAAACGCTCAAACCAAAAGACCTCATGAACGATCGCATACTGTCCTTGATCTCCGCCTTTTCCTTCCTCCTTCTTGCACCTGCAGTTCTGGCACAATCCAGTGGGGTCAATGAAGAGATCACATTCATCAAAGATCCACAACGCGTTCCTGATCGGGGTCGACAAGCTGAGCTGCGCGCGCAGCAGGCTTGGGAGCAATTCAAGACAGCACATCCCAAGTGGTCGGTGGAATTCAATGAAAGTACCGGAATGCCGCGCCGTGCTTATGGCACACCCATAGAAATGTCCGGTGCCAACTTGGAAGAGAAGGCAAGGTCATTCATTGGTACTGAAATTTCTGGCTTTCGCCCTCCGATGGAAGAACTGGCATTGTTGTCCGTTGCCCCAGCTGGGAAAGTGAGCTACGTGCATTTCGCGCAGGAACACCAAGGTCTTGTTGTGCTTGGTGCACGGGCATCAGTGAAGTTCGATGGACAAGGACGCGCGATCTCCTTCGGTGCAGACCTGTACAGCGACCCGGTCGTGGATATCAATCCAACAATAACTTTCGATGCAGCGATCTCCGTTGCTGGCCAAGGTCTTTCGAACGTGGTAAGCACAGAGTTCGTCGCGTTGCGTCTGCTGCCTATAAATGGGGTGAACAGCTATAGGATGCACCTGGTGCACGAACTGATGGTGAACACCCTTCGAGGTGACTTGGCAGGCCACTACCGTTGCTTGGTCGATGCGCACACTGGAGAGCTTCGGTACCGCACCAATGAAGTGCTGACGTGTGACCATGGTGACCATGATGATGATGCCGGTGCCGACGTGCTCGTTACCGGATCGATCTACAACGGAAGCCCACTGTTGCCACAGACAGTAGTTGGTCTCCCAGAATTGGATATCGTGGTCGACGGTGTGCTGTTCAACTCCGATGTCAACGGATTCTTGGCATCTGGTTTGGCGGGTCCGGTTCCCGCGCAATACCGGTTGAGCGGTCGCTATGCCGAAGTGGTCACGAACAATGTGGCAGCAAGCTTTACTGGTACGTTGAACGAAGGTGCCAATACGGTCATCTTCCAAGGCGGCTCCAATATCCGTGAACGTTCTGCCTACGTGTACATCAATCAGATCCATGCGCATACAAAGGCAGTGCTTCCGTCCTTCACTGGAATGGATCTTTCATTTCAAGCCCGCTTGGATCTGACCACCGGTGATTGCAATGCGAACTACGATGGCACCGGCATCAACTTCTTTGCCGAAGGGAACAACTGCCGCTCCTTGGTGGAGATCAATGATGTGGTCTACCACGAATACGGCCATGCAGTGAACGGTCGTTTCTACCAGTCCCAAGGGGACCAGTTCAGGAATGGGGGGATGAACGAGGGGTACGCTGATATTTGGGCGCTCTCGTTGACGCAGAATCCGATATTGGGTCTCGGTATAAACTTGGATAATGACAATTCCACGGTTCGTCGTTATGATGAAGAACCGAAAGTGTATCCGGCAGACCTAACCGGCGAAGTGCACCAGAATGGGGAGATAATCGCGGGGGCGTGGTGGGACACATACGTGTTGCTAGGCAATGACATGCCTTTGACCCTTGAACTTTTCGCAGCTGCCTTCCCTGGGCTTCAGGCCGTGGTGTTCAATGGCAATGAGGGCATCGCTTTCCGCGATGTGCTCTTGGATGTTCTACAAGCCGATGATGATGACGGGGACATTACGAATGGTACGCCAAATGGCTTGGCCATTGTGGAAGCCTTCGGTATCCATGGTATCACCTTGATCAGCGATGCTGAGCTTTTCCACGATGATGTGCAGACGGCCGTAGAAGCTACGCCTATCACCATTAATGCCTTGGTGGCCATTGAATTCCCTGCCACTGAGTACCTGCAGGACGTGCAGTTGCATTACAAGGTGAACAATGCCACGGATTGGACCGTTGTTCAAATGACCGGTGGTGGTGGGGATTATGCCGCCGATATCCCTGCGCAACCGAATGGCACCGTGATCTCCTATTTTCTTGCCTTAACGGATATTTTCGATCAGGTCAGTGCGGTCACTCCGATCTCCGCCAACATCGCGGACCCAGGGCTACCATACTACATCATGGTCGGATTTGACCTGGAGGCGACGGAAAATGCCGACGACCTGAGCGAGCTGGGTTCCTGGGCTGAGGGGCAACCCGGGGACAATGCCACCACTGGCATTTGGGAGTTCGGCTCACCTGTCGGTTCGTACGGTACTGTTGGAGATGAAAGCACTATTGTGCAGCCCAATGAGCAACATACAACGGGCGGCACGTTCTGTTGGTTCACAGGGAATGCAGCATCCATTTCGGAACCTCTCGGGGATAATGATGTGGATGGCGGTACTACAACACTCATGGGTCCGACCATCGACCTGACCGGTCTTCTTTCTCCAAGCTTCAGTTACTGGCGTTGGTACACGAACAATCCACCCTCGGGTGCCAATCCGCATGCTGACTGGTGGCAGGTTTCGGCCAGTGGAGATGGTGGTGCCACATGGACAAAATTGGAGGATACGAAGAACGGTGAGCGCGCTTGGCGCCGTAATGTGTTCCGTGTCCAAGATGTTTTGGGGAACGTGAACAGCATCAAATTGAAGTTCAATGCGAGCGATAGCATACGACCGGGCGTTGAGTTGAATGGCGGCAGTCTGGTGGAAGGGGCCATCGATGATATCCAACTTTGGGGCGCACAGCTTCCAAATGGAGTGCGTGCGAATGATCAGGTAACCATCACATCTGTATGGCCTTCGCCTGCAAGTGATGTTATCAATATCTCCACGCGCACGCCGCAGGTAGCAGGCAATGTTCGCATTGAAGTACTGGACATGACCGGACGGTCAGTGATGCAACCGGTCCCAACGGCACCGGGTACGGAAGTACAGCGAGTGGATGTAAAACAACTTGCATCCGGGCAGTACCTGCTGCGATTGGTCTGGGAAGGTGGTTCAACGGAACAGCGGTTCAGCGTAATGCGTTGATCAAGTCTTTGAACGTAAAGACCCCGGCTTCCTTAACGGAAGGCCGGGGTCTTTGTTTTTCAGGAGAGCAAGTTCAACTACAGAAAGGACAATACGGGTTAGACGAACGCTGTGTCCGTATCCAAACAGTGTGCAATTCGCGAATACACCTGGACCAGTTCTTCGCGGGTCGGATGAGTACCCGTCTCTGAAAGGATACGGGCGGCCAAACAACCGTGTTCGAGGATATGGGCGATGTGGGTGCGGCAGCCATCGCTAAGATCGTTGTACACTTCAACGAAGATGTATTGCCAAAGCTCCTTCGCAGTCATTTGTTCCTGTTTAAGTAGTCCGAACATCATGAGATAATCCCGGTCCACGATCTCCGCATTTCCGGCATCCTTGATCACACGTTTGAAGATGGGGAGCAGATCATGTTCACTCCAAGCCCGTTGGACATAAGTGCTTACCCAATGCCCTTTCGCGAGAGCTTTCAGCACGGTCACGATCAACTCGGCAATGGCAAGGTCCGCACTTGGGCATTCTTGGATATCGATCACGCGGATCTCTATGGCCCCACGGTCAAAGCGAGCGATCGCACCGCGCGAGTTGGCGAAGTGATGGTCCATGATGTGTTCGGTATCGAACGGTGCCATGGCCTTCGCGATCGGGCTGAAGATCTCCCGATAGTAATCTTCTTGGGAGAACACGGCCTCTGGGATCAACGAACCCATCAGCACGGGAAGCTTTTCCTGGTGGTGGAGGTAGGCTTCCATGCGGGCGTCAAGAGATCCTGTTGGTTGGCCATCCAGGATCGGTGAACTGGCGGAGATCGCAGGAATGATCGGCAACAGGATCCGGATGGCCGCATGCAGTTTCATGAACTCCGCATCGTTCGCGAACGGCAGGTTGAGATGGGTGCTTTGCAAATTGCTCCAACCGTGTCCGCGGCAGTCGAAGATCCGGTTGTACAGGGCATATACCTCGTTGTGATCGTGTGGCCAGATCACGGTTTCGGTGAACGGGTCCATGAACGGATGGGCCGCCGTGGGTAGGAGCATTGCGTTGCGTTTGGCCAACACCTTGTTGATCGCCTTCACCTCCTTGGCGAACTTGTTTCGGAACGAAGCGATCTTCCTTGTGGGCTTGGCGGTCTTCAATTCAACCACGTGGCTCACCAATTCATTGCTCCACTCCACATCACCCCGTTCCACATCGCTGGTGATCTCTCCTGTCACATCTTCAAAGAGCTTGTCCACGATCGGTAGGACCTTCAGGGTTGTGCGGTCCACCACCATGTATTCCAGCTCGATCCCTGTTACTTCGAACAGCTTGTACTTCTTCTCCTTTGTGCTCATTGCCGTACACCGATCTTTTGTTCAATACGCATCTTCAGCGACCCTATGATCGCCTTGTAGAGTTCATCGCCCATGGCCTGGTCCTCCACTCCATGATCTATGTTGGGGCATTCATTCACCTCTATCACAAAGGGATTTCCGGCCACCTCTTTTACATCCACACCGAAGAGCCCGGGTGCCTGAACGGTAGCGTGTCCCGGAACATGCGTGCCCACAACAGCAAGTACGGCCTGCACTGCTGCATCGACAATGGCTTTCGGCGCGGTTTCGATCGGCATACAGTCAAAATTGCCCGTTATTTCGTCCTTGTCCTCACTGCTCCAGTTGTAGATCTGCCAATGGCCCTTCGCCATGTAATACTTGCAAGCGTAAAGAGGTACACCATCCAACACACCGATACGCCAATCGAAATCGCTGGGCATGTATTCCTGCGCAATGGCCAGGTCGCTGTCGGTCAGGATCATGTCCAATTCCTTTTCCAATTCCTCAGGCGTCTTCGCCTTTACTACACCACGGCTGAAGGTACTGTCGGGTAATTTCAACACAACGGGAAGTCCGAATTCACTCCCCACCTGCGCCCGGTTCTCGCTATGTACGATCATGGTCCGGGGCGCCGGCACATCGGCGGCCAACATGCGTTCCGCCAAATAGACCTTGTTGTTGCATTTTAGGATGGCATCAGGCGCATCCATCACAGCTAATCCTTCACTCTGTGCTTTACGCGCGAACCTGTATGTGTGGTGGTTCACATGGGTGTTCTCACGAATGAAGAGCGCATCATATTCAGCAACGCGGTCCATATCATCTGGTCCGAGAATGTCAACCCTGAATCCCAGTTCCTCCGCAGCCTGCCGGAATTTCACGATCGCCCGTTTGTTCGATGGGGCTGCTTTGTCGGCTGGATTCACCAGGATCGCCAAGTCGTATTGGCTCTTGTCCTCACGTGCCTTATCGTACCGCTTCTTGGCGAAGTATCCTGCCGCATAACGCTTCACGTATTCCAAATGCTCTTCGGGGATATCGTTGTACGGAATGGCTTTCACCGAGCGCAGTTCCCATTTTTCGCTCTTCACAAACCGGGCGCGTAGGAGCGGGGCTTGGAAGACATTGTACAGGTCGTGCGAGAGCTTGTCGTACTTCGGGTTGATGTTGCGTCCGAAGTAGATGCTGAGAATGAACTCATGCTTGTTCTTGGCCCCCAGACTGGATTGGATCGTGTCATCCAGATCGCGTGAAAGAACTTTTACGATGCTTGGTGATCGGAGGTCGAGGATGGTCTTTGCGCTCGGGATCACCTTGTGGTCGCGTGCTTCGGCGAGGAGGCTCACATAGTAGCCTCGACTTTGGTAGCTGTAGCTCCTTGCCAAATTGAACACGCGCACGTTCCGCATGGTGGCATACTTCGGAAGGGTCAAGTAGTCCTTGGAGCTGATCACCTCCAAGCCAGTAACACCCAAGTTCCATTCCTTGGGTTCGCGAACCACGATGAGCTTCTTCATGCACTAAAAGGGTGAAGAGAACTGGATTTTCCGAAGGATGTTCCAACGGGGTGGAAAGGTGATGCCATCAGGCTAAAGGTTCAGGTGAAATGATGAGTAGGTTCGCGTCGTAGGTGACGATCCCGAGCATGACCGAATTGATCAAGCGACCAACGGGAACGTGGTAGTAGCGGTCGTTGCTATAGGGGTTGTCCTGGTAGGGGTCGGCAACGAGCACGGTCTTCTTTTCCATGCCGCAAAGCACCACGAAGTGCCCCATCGGTTTGCCACGCATATCATCGTAAATACTGTCTCCGGCCGGTCCGGTGCGTTCCCGTTTGCTCTTGTATAGGTACGTGGCACTAAGTCCGGCGAGTACAGGAAGGTCGCGATCAAAATATTCTTGGAGCAGGGCAGGAGCCGGGTCGTCGAAACGGATCTCGCCGCCCATTTTCAGGAAGCGGGCATACGAGAGGCACGCGTAATGCAACTTTTTGCCGGGTTTGGAACGGATCTGGGCGAGAAGTTTCTTACGCAGTTGCTCCATGGAAAGACCGTCCCAACTGGGGTCGAACACGCGCAGATTGTAACTGTGTATGCGTGCATGGAAACCTCTGGAGATCGCATGCTGACCGAGGAACACGGCCAATGTTCCACCATCTTCCAATGAATGCACTTCCTCAATGACTTGTTCCAAAGGAAGATGCAGACCAAAGGAATCGTAAACGGCATGCAACGCGGTCGGGCCGCAAGTGCTATCGTCCGGCTGGGCGAGGATACGAATGGCACGCATGGTGGTTGGAAAGCGCTCCGCTGTTGCGGAACGCACTGCTTACGCGCAGCAAATGTCCAACACTGTGGTCCGTTCCTATACGACGTTCATCGCCAACCCTTCACAGCCCTATGTTAACAGTGCTTCAAGAAGCTGCGATCTAGAAACGATAGCTCACGAAACCCTTCAGGAAGAACGGTGTACCAGGTGTGAAGTGCAATTCACTAACGGGCTCGGTCTCGTTCCGCAGGCGGCTTTCCGTATCGAACTGGGCTTGGTTCCAGTCGACATTGAAGAGATTCTCCACCGTGGCTCCTACTTCGAAGGCGGTGAAGCGATAGCTCACTTTTGCATCTACAAGGAAGTATCCCTTGGCAACAACACCGTTCGTTTCATTGGCAGGTCGATCCGCGATGTGGCGAAAACGCAAGCTGGCATTCAAGCCGCGGTCCTGAACGTACGCCAGCCCACCGATCGTGGTGAAGCGCGGTGCCAATGGGATCTGATCCTCACCCTTAGGTGCATTGATCAACTTGGCTTGCACAAGGTTGAGGTCAAGGTCAACGAATAGCCGCTTCGTGAGTTGGTACCGAATGCTCAGGTCCAAGCCCATGCGCTGTGTTGCGTCGCTGGTTTCCACAACACCACCGTCACCAACGTAGACCAGCTCACTTTCCAAATAAAGGCCGAAGAAGGCGGCATTCACCAACATACGAGGAGCAGGCTTAAAGGTGGATCCGATGTCCACTCCATAGGCTCGCGGAAGGGTTCGGTTTGCGTTATCCATCACCACGGCGCGGGCATCGTTGCTATGGAAGCCCATACCTGTGCGCAAGTAGAGTTGTACCCGGTCGTTCAAGGCGTAGGTGAAGTTCAACTTCGGGCTTACACGTTGCTGTAGCTTGTTCCCGGATAAAGAGTCAGCTCCTCTGGAATCACCGTAGTTGTAACGGAACACATCAAGGCGCGCTGCCAAGTTCACGCTGAAACGTTCGGTAACTTCGAGGGTCGCATCCGCATAAACGCCGGCATTGATCTGGTCCACCGTCCCGGAAACAATGGTGTCAAGGACCACTCTCTCCACCGCATTCTTCAATGCAATATCCGCTTGGTCATAACGTAGGCCAGCACCCGCGACAAGTTTCAAAGAGCGCGAACCGAGGTGGGTGTTCACTGCGTAGGATCCGTTGTAGCCCATGATCGTGCGATCGTCCGTTTGGGCGATCATGTCCCCGTTCACACTGTCATTCGCGAAGAAGGTGAAGTTGCTGAAGAGTTCGAAGTCGTATTTCACGAAGTAGATCTGGTTCTTGAACGACCCACCGTTGAGCGTTCCGCTCACGAGCGTGGCATAGGCATTTGTGCGTTGCGTGTTTCCACCTTCGCGATCATCTATCGCACCGAAGCGATCGATCGTTCCATTCTGCACAGCGCGCTCGGGCACCTGTCCACTCGCATCCCATTTTGCACTGAATGTGCTTCCACTCAGGGTAATATGGGTTCGTTCTCCTAATTGCCCCGTGTACTTTCCAAAGAGGTTGTATCGACCGAAGCCTTGGGGACTCTTGAAATAGGCATCTGTGTAGGCAAATTCACCGGCGATGTATGCGTTCTCGGTTCGTTTGGTAAGCAGGTGCTTTTTGCCCAGCAGGTCGAACTGACCAACAGCCCTGAAGGTGTTGAACATGCCGCCTTCCACCTTGATCTCACTTTTGTCCAAGCTGTTCTTGGTCAGGAATTCGACAGTGCCGCTTGTAGCGAAATCACCGAAGCGTGCATTGTAAGGACCCTTGTGTACCTGCAATTTGTCCACGGTCTCGGCGATCGTGAAGTGCAGGTCCGCATAACCTTGGCCGTGGGCGTGGCTTACCATGTTCACAGGCATTCCATCAACACTTACTTGTAGGTCTGTTCCATGGTCAATATCGAATCCGCGGAAGAAGATCTGTTCGGCTTTGCCACCACCGGCGTGCTGGGCAATGAATAGTCCAGGCACAAGTTGCAAGAGGTCCTGTGAAGTATTCACCGGTCTGGTCAAACGGTCCAAACCGTTGATCACATCCGTGGTCGTCGCTTGTGCTTGTGGACGAACGCTCACTTCCCGCAGTTCGATCCCTTTCACGTCTATGCTCAGGTCCTTGGTCGTGTAATTGTCGATCGTAATTACTTCTTCCGTATTGCCATATCCCAAGGAGGAAATACGGAAGGTGTAATCCCCTTGTGGCACTTTCTTGATCAAAAAGCGTCCGTTCAGATCGGTCGTGGTGCCGAAGTTGGTGCCTACTAATAGAACGGCTGCACCGACCAACGGGTCACTGCTTTTGGTATCGGTCAATCTACCTTCAAGGTCGAAGGACTGCGCGAAGCTGCCTCCAACAGACATGCACGAAAGAAATAGGAAAGTGAAGCGTAATACTCTCATCATATTGGTATTTGGATGTGGTAGGAATTTTCAGACGACTTTATGGCCTTCAGCGACCAGCGGGTGCTGCAGGTATGGATCGCGTGCGAAAGCTTCCTTCACCAGTTTCTTTCCTGCTTTCATATTACCATTGGCGGTTTTGATCAGCCCTTCGATCAACAACAGTTCCGCATTCTTGCAACCGGTCTTCTTGGCCATATCGAGATGGACTTGTGCTTCGCTCAGGTTCCCACTTGCATAATGGATCGCAGCCATAGCCGAATTCACTTCAATGTTGTTCTCGCGGTGTTCGAATTCGTGTTCCGCGTTGGCCAAAGCATTGGGGAGGTCCTTGTGGAATTCCAACTCGAAACGAGCCATTTCCAAACCCACTTCATGACTATGCCCGTGATCCGAATGGGTTGTTCCATGTTCTTTTCCGGATAGTCCGATCAATGTCTCTTCCGTGATCCGGATCTCTTCCGAAGCTTCTGTTTCTTTGCCTTGCAACTTGTATACACGAGCAAGGTCGGCATGGAAGTGTGCATCAGGCATACGCGAGATGGCTTGTTCAAGGAAGGCTTCGGCCTTCGCGTAATTCTTCAGCTTTCCGGCAACACGTCCAGCAGCAGCCAATGCGAACGGATAGTCCGCACGTTCCGCTAGTGCTGCGGCATATTGCTCATCCGCCATTTTGAGATCGCCGGACCGTTCATGGATGCCACCGAGCTGCACCCTGCACCAGCTGGTTTCTTCTGCTCCAGGGTATCCCGCTTTAATGGCCATCTCCATGGCTTGCTCAGCACCGGATACATCCCCATGGATCTCGCGCAAATAACTTACCCTGCTGTAGCTGCGAAGGTCAGGTCGTGTGCCGACCATTTTGTCGCTCATCGCCACGGCTTCCGCGTAGTTCCCGAGTTCCACGTTCGCATCAACGAGCACTCCATAGTTGAAGGCGCGGTGTGGATCGATCGCTACGGCCTCTTTTCCCAACTCAAGTGCTTCTTGGAATTGGTGTTGGCTCAAGCGGATAACGGCTTTCAGGGTAAGTGCTTCGCCGCGTTGGTCATTGGCCTTGGCATCTTTCGTCTTTGCTTTCGTGAGCACAAGTACATGATCGATAATATCCAAGGCAGCATCATGGTTCGCTGCATAATTTCCTGTGATGCGCGCTTCGGTGATAAACACTTCGCTCAATGCGAGCAATGATTTGATATCATTCGGATCATTCGTCAATTTGGTCTTCAGTCGTTCAGATCGCTCACGCAACTGGTCTGCTTCGGTTTGTGAGCCGACCACGTGTGCTCTTGTCGGCAGATCTGGAATGGCGAACTGTTCAGAACGTTTGGGATCCTTGCTGCCTGCTTCCGGTCCGCCTTGGGCATTCGTGCAAGCATTAAGGGTTAATGCAATGGAGATAATGGAAAGTGCAACTAATGGCTTCATCGTTCGGTGGGTCTGTGCGGGTTTGTGATCGCTCTTCCCCCACGCAACGATCTGCTGCGCGGGGGTTGAACGGATGTCTTACTGTTTGGTGAGCTTCATCGCGCCAAGGATCACGCCCTTGGTATCAACGACTTTCGCTAGGTATGTGCCAGAAGCGATCCGGCTTGCATCCCAGGTGATCACGCGTTGTCCGGCTTGTACCTTACCTGTGAAGGCGGTCTCGACCAAGCTACCGGTCACGGTGTATACCTCAATGCGAATGGTCGCCTCGGCGGTCAAGTTGAACTTGAAGGCTGTCTGGCTCTCCATCGGATTCGGATACGCGGTCAATTGAGCGTTGCCACCAGTCAATTCAAGCACACCGACATATCCATCACTTGCGGTCAGGATGTCCGGCTGCTCATAGTTGATCGCTAAGCCACCGCACTCGCCGGCACCGCTGTTCGGTGGTGCGAGGTATGGGAAGCTGCTTTGGAAAGGCCGATCGTTCGCCTCCACACCGGTAGTGTAGGTAAGAACGTCCAACAGATCTTGGGTTACAGGGTTCGCACCACCCGCAGTATAGTCGTCAAACCACAGACCGATCGCTGCCAAAGCAACACCTCCAACTGCTTGCAATTCAATGCGCGTAACGTCATCTTCCAAGCGACGACCGTTCGGGAATCCATCCATGTTCGGGATGAATTCGAGGTCGATCGTTGTGTTGTACAGGGGATCTGTCAAACCGGAAACCGCAGCGGCAACAATACCTTCCGAAGAGAATGCAGGGTCGTTAAGATCGGTCGTTGGAGTCGCCATGTTCAACCGCAACATATCTCCACCGTTCGGCAGGAAGTTGTGGATGAAAGGCTTACCTGCGGCAAGTGGGTCACCCATCTTGCCAGTTGCCAAATGATATGGACGAACATTCGGAACGCCGGTATGGAATATCGGCCAAAGGTCCACACTACGTGGGCTGTTGTCCGCAGGAAGCAGGAGCGTGCCGAAGACAGCATCATCCAACGCAGTACCAGCAACGGCTGCGGTGTTCTTCAACGGATACAAACCACTTTGTCCGTTTCCAAAGTCGAATCCCTGAAGGCTGTTCCGTTGGATGCGCAATGCTGCAAAGGCTGGAACTGCACCGCCGAACTGATCATCATCCATGTACAACGCCAACTCAGGGTTGTAGAAGTAGTCACCGAATGTTCCGATGTTGGCCAGGTCCTCATAAGGAGTCAGGCTGTTCCAAAGGTCCTTTTTACCGATCGGGATCACTGCCTCGTTGGTCAGCGGCATGCCCAAGCGGCTTACTTGGACCCAATCGCCCATGTAGCTCTCGGTACCGTCCACGGCCAAGGTGCGCATGCTTTGGCGGCTTGCGCTCGCCCACACACCGATCACGAAGTCAGGGTCGAGAATGCTCGTTGACGCACTCACGTCCAACCCATCCTTTTGCAAAGTGGAGATCGGGATCTTCAGTACGATCGCGCTTACGTTCAAACAGGCAGGTCCATCTTTCGGTGTACCGGATTGACGTGGCGCATTCCCCAGATCAAAGATCCCGGCGAGGTCAACATAGAAAGGATCATCAACAGGACCGGCGAATATCATCTCACCAGTTCCGGTAGGATGCAACGCGGCGGCCATCAGATCGGCGTAGGTGGTACCCAGTCCTGCTGCACCTTGTATGCTGCGTGGCCCGATGTTGTTGGGCGGAACAAGACCTGCTTGTTTGATTGGGATGAAGGTTTGACCGCCGTCTATGCTGCGTTCCAGCAAGTAGGTCGTCTTCAGGTTCTGTTGTCCCAACCGCACATTGAAGAAGGTGGTAGGGTCCTGGTTCTCCTTCGTGAAGGTGAACCGGTAGATGATGTCATCACCTGGCGTATCGATGTTGTTGTCGATATGCACTTCGTAGCGGATGTTCTCTCCAAAGGAGTAATAGTTGGGTCCGCCCTGCGGCAATTGCATGGGCACGTAGTTCGCGATGATGATGATCGAATTCGGATCATCAGGGCTGCGGAACGCGTACACGTCCGTGTTGTCCGCCAACGGGTCGTTGGCGATCAATGGTGCCTCGCGGTGGCTACTGGGGGAAAACGGAGTTCATGGTGAACAACGCTCCAGCGGCCAGAAGGCTGAGTGTTCTCAAATTTTTCATGGTCGTTGTTTGTTTGTTCAAACGTCCGTACCCCTCCAAGGAGAAGCGACGTAAGGGAAGGTTGCTTTGAAGGGTGCATCATTCGTCTCTACACCCGTGCTGTACTGAAGGTTGTTCAAGAGGAAGTTGGTCACCGGGCTTTGGTTTGGATTGCTTGCATTGTAGTCATCGAACCAAAGTCCAACGGCTGCTAGCACGACACCACCAACTGCTTGTAGTTCGATGCGCGTAACATCATCCTCCAAACGACGTCCGTTGGGGAATCCATCCATGTTCGCCATGTATTGGATGTTCGTGTTCGAGCTGTAATTGGCATCGGTAAGTCCAGCAACAGCGGCATCGATGATGCCCATGTTGCTAAAACCAGGGTCCGTACGTGGAGTAACGGGAACGGCCATGTTCAAGCGCAACATATCGCCACCATTCGGCAGGAAGTTGTTCATGAAGGGCTTACCGTTCGCCAACGGATTACCCATTTTGCCCGTTGCCAAATGGTACGGTGCAAGGTTGGGCACACCGGTATGGAAGATCGGCCAAAGGTCCACACTACGTGGGCTATTATCGGCAGGTAGAAGAAGTGTCCCGAAGATCGCATCGTCCAACGCGGTACCAGCGACAGCGGCTGTGTTCTTCAAGCTCCAGAGACCACTTTGGCCATTCCCGAAATCGAATCCCTGTAGGCTGTTCCGTTGGATACGCAATGCGGCGAATGCAGGTACTGCACCACCGAATTGGTCATCATCCATGTAAAGGGCCAACTCCGGGTTGTAGAAGTAGTTCCCGAAAGTGGCAAGGTTCGCGAGGTCCTGATAAGGCGTGATCGCATTCCAAAGGTCCTTGCTGCCAAGTGGGATAACTGCTTCGTTGGTCAAAGGCATGCCCAAACGGCTCACCTGCACCCAGTCACCGGACTCCGTGTAACCGCTTCCTACGGTGTTCAGTGTGCGCATTGCGGGTCTGCTTGCGCTGGCCCACACGCCGATCACGAAATCGCTATCGAGGATCGTGGTCGCGGCGCTCACGTTCAAACCGTCCTTCTGCAACATGCTGATGGGGATCTTCAGGCAGATGCTGTGGACGTTGGTGCGTGCAAGACCATCACGGACAATACCACCGTTGTTCTGGCGGGGGGAATCGCCAAGGTCGAAGATGCCTCCAAGGTCAACGAAGAAGGGGTCATCTGCCGGGCCACAATAGACCGTTTCACCACTGGTCGCGCTGAGAATAGCGGCAGCGATCAGCTCATCGTAGTTGGCAGCACCCAAGCCAGCAGCGCCTTCAATGCTGCGTGGTCCGATATTCGGTGGGGGCACAACGCCATCGGTCAAAACCGTGGTCCATGTTGCTCCGCCATCCGTGCTCTTCTCCATGAGGTAGATGGTGAGCAGGTTCTGCATACCCAACCGGATATTGAAGAAAGTGCTCGGGTCCTGGTTGGTCTTGGTGAAAGTGAAACGATATGTGATATCATCACCCGGTGTGTTCACGTCATTGTCTATGTGGATCTCATAGCGGATCCCTTCACCGAAGCTTGCGTAGTTAGGTCCACCAAAGGCGAGCTGGGCCGGTATGTAGTTCGCGATGATCGTGATCGTATTGTCATCGTCCGGGCTTCGGAAACAATACAGGTCGGTATTATCGGCCAACGGATCGTTGGCGATCAATGGTGCTTCACGGTGGCTACTTGCCCAAGCGCCGGGAGGATTCCCTGCGCCGAACAAGACGGCCGCCGCAACCACTGCACGTGCTAAATGGTCTCGGTACTTCATGATAGGTTGATTTGATTTCTGACGTCGCAGAGTTGCGCTGCCTTGTTCAGGTACGAGGGTGCCTGTGTGTTCGGATCGGTGGGATGAAAAGAAACCGGTCGAATTGCACAAAGTGCCTTGAAAGGATGTTCAGGGGTCGTTCTTAGGACCGCACATTGGATGAACATGCCGGATCCGCATTACATTCGAACCATGGCAACACCATCGGAAAAGGTCTGCTTGGAATGCGGGGAGAAGATCGCTGGCCGCACGGACAAACGATTTTGTTCCGATGCGTGCCGCAATCTCTACCACTACCACGCGAACCACGCGCCCATCAATTATGTGCGCAATGTGGTGAATTCGTTGAAGCGGAACCGGCGCGTACTCTCCGAATTGAACACCGGTCCCGACGGCAAGACCAAGGTGCATCGCGATAAATTATTGGCCGGAGGATACAGTTTCACATACCACACAAATACGCACCGCACAAAAGCGGGCAACACCTACGTGTTCTGTTTTGAACAGGGCTACTTGGAACTCGACGAGAATTGGTTCATGCTCGTACGACGAGATGAATACCTCGGAAGGGCAGGGGACTTGAAAAAGGATTAGGTCACGAAAGGCTTGGTCAGCCCAGTGCCCAGATCAACAGCACGATGAACCCCAATACCATGATCGAAACCAAGACAGGTCCTCCGATCTCGTTCTGTGCAGCTTCTTCGGGAAAATGGCCTTCAAAGTGATGGTCGCTCATGGGTCCTGTTGTGTGGCGCAAATATAGAACGTACTCCGTTCAGGTCAACCAGAGCTCTTGACCGCGGAAGGCAAACGCTTAACAGAAAAATGTGTGAATAGCGGAATCGCGCTGCTCGCAAGGAGGTCCGCGAGATACACGGGACTGCGGTCAATTCAAGCTGAAGGTTGGCTGGCGCAGCACCATGCGTGCGATCACGGCACTTTCATTCGCACGCATACGCTGGATCATGGCCAGTACATGTTCGTCCAATTCGCGGTCGCTCAAACGTGCAAGGTCCCGGTAGACGGGCAAGCTGCTTTTGCTCTTCAGGATCAGGGCTATTTTATAGGAGCGTGACATGGTCTCGATAAACTAGACGTTGCGAGTAGGTCAAAGGCTGCCTTAGGGGCACAACAAAATATTCGTGATCGAGGAACGGCGTGGATAAGGCCACGAACGGTTGTTGAAGGCCTTACGAACGACTCACGCCCATCCTGCTCTGCAGATCGCAAGGGTCTTGCGAGAAGGAAATAGCCCCGTTACAACGGCCTGGCCGATTTGTTAGCAGGGCTGAGAAAACCTGGATCTCTCAGGCACGTCCCGATCGTAGCGCACTACCGGGCTGAGCCACACCGCTTGTCCAGTTCGTGGAAATGATGGACTCAAGCGTCGAACTTGTATCCGATACCCTTGATCGTCTTGATCATGTCATCGCCGATCTTCTCGCGCAGCTTGCGGATGTGGACATCGATGGTCCGATCACCTACGAAGAGCTCGTTACCCCAAACTTGGCCGTAGATCTCGTCCCGCTTGAACACTTTGCCTGGTTTGCTCATCAGTAACACCAAAAGTTCAAATTCCTTTTTTGGAAGTTGGATCTCCTTGTTGGCTACATAGACCATGACCCGCTCCAGGTCCACACGTACGCCGTTGGATTCAAGAACGCCAATTTCTTGTTGGTCCCCTCCACGACGTTTCAGCAAGGCTTTTACTTTGGAGACGAAAACCTTCGGAGCCACTGGTTTGGTGATGTAATCATCCGCGCCAGCTTCGAATCCTGCCAATTGCGAATAGTCTTCACCACGAGCCGTGAGGAACGTGATCACGGCATTCTTCAATTCCGGGATCTGCCGCATTTGCATACAAACCTCCACACCGTCCATTCCCGGCATCATAATGTCGAGAACCACCAGATCCGGAATGATCGACCTTGCCGCCTTCAGTGCCTCTTTTCCATTCAGGGCAGTGGTCACCGCATATCCCTCCCGTTCCAGATTGTACCTCAGCATTTCCAAGATATCCGGTTCGTCGTCCACCAACAACACTTTTTGCGTCAATGCTCCACTCATGGTCGCTTCCATCATTCGGCGCAAAGGTTGGTCCGTTTTGTTGAAAGCGTGTTAAGCCGTGGTAAAATGCATGTTACGATCTCCGGGAATTGCATGCGATGTGGTTGGAAACGGCCTTGGTCCATTGCCAACAGGTTACTGGAGCGGGAAACGGGACTCGAACCCGCGACGTTCAGCTTGGGAAGCTGATGCTCTACCAACTGAGCTACTCCCGCAAATGGCAAACTGACCGCATTCAGGAACGAACGATCCCTGGAGCACGGTCGGGTCACGGCACGAAAATAGGGGTGGATCATGCTCCATCCACAATGCTTGGTTGAACACCCATGCGTTCCCCATCGATCCCGGTGTTATCCGATCGGTAAGTTCGGCCCCGTGAAGTCAAGCTCGAAGAAGAAGCACACCGTGCGTGTGGTGGAATTGTTCGCCGGTGTTGGCGGCTTCCGCTTGGGACTGGAGCGAGCATCTGGAAAGGGTGTTGATTTCAAGATCGTATTCAGCGATCAGTACGAACCCGGAAAGCGCAAGCAACATGCCTCGGAGATCTATGTGGCCCGTTTCGGCAAGAAGGATCACGTGAATGTAGACATTGCAACGATCAAGGGAAAGGATGTTCCCGCCCATGATCTTTTGGTCGGTGGCTTTCCCTGCCAAGACTATTCAGTGGCCAGTACGCTTAAGAACAGTAAAGGTCTGCAAGGAAAGAAGGGCGTGCTCTGGTGGCAGATCCACCGGTTGCTTTCGGAGGCGAAAGAAGCACCATCTTTCCTGCTTTTGGAAAATGTGGACCGGCTGTTGGGTTCGCCAGTAGGGCAACGAGGGCGCGATCTGGCCGTGATGTTGCGTTCGTTGGACCTATTGGGCTACGCAGTGGAATGGCGCGTGATCAATGCCGCGGACCATGGCATGCCCCAACGACGCAGGCGAATTTTCCTATTGGGTTACCACAAAAGGACCACGCAGTACAAGCAGTTGCTCATAGCTGATCCGTTGGAGTGGATCACCGGAAGCGGACCATTGGCAAACGCATTCCCGTGCAAGGTTGAAGGGCAGATCGTTACTGTTAAGATCAATTCGGACCTTGACGTTTTGAGCCGTGATTTTGGTGAGAAGAAGGCCCGTTCGCAGTTCAGGTCATCGGGCATTATGATCAATGGGGTGGTCAGAACGATCACACACAAGGCGAACTACAATGGAGAGATCGCGCAATTGGGGGATCATCTTCAGCCGGAATCCGAAGTGCCTACTGGGTTCTATATCCCAAAGGCGCAATTGAAAGAGTGGCGCTACTTGAAAGGTCCGAAGAAAGTGCCGCGGGTGGCTCTTAATGGTGGGCATGAATACGCGTACTCCGAAGGTGGCATGGTCTTCCCTGAGCCCTTGGACAAGCCATCGCGCACGATCATTACGGGCGAAGGGGGGCGATCGCCATCGCGTTTCAAGCACGTTATCCTCACCAAGAGCGGACGGTATCGGCGGCTTACGCCAGTGGAATTGGAACGACTCAACATGTTCCCTGATGGACATACCGAAGGAGTGAGCGACACGTGGCGGGCCTTCTTCATGGGCAATGCGTTGGTGGTGGGTGTCGTTGAACGGATCGGCAAAGCCTTGGCTGCTTCGATCAAAGGTGAATAGTTGTTGCAGAGCGAGAGGGAACCGATCGGGGTACCGAACTTTGCTGCCTGTAGGATCGGTACTCAACGGTCAAATAGATCATAGCAGCATGGTAGGGAACGAACAGGGCGCATTGCAAACCATCACACTTGGTGCGGGTTGCTTCTGGTGCGTGGAGGCGGTCTTTGTTGAACTTAACGGCGTGCGATCCGTCACGTCAGGATACATGGGCGGCCACGTGAAGAACCCGGCCTACCGCGAGGTTTGCAACGGGACCACCGGCCATGCAGAAGTGGCGCAGCTCAAGTACGATCCGCTGGTGGTAACACTTGAAATGATCTTGGAGGTGTTTTGGCAAACCCATGATCCCACAACGTTGAACCGGCAAGGGGCCGATGTGGGTACTCAGTATCGGTCAGCGATCTTTTACCACGACCAAGAGCAGAAGCGGGTAGCGGAGAACTTGCGCAACGAACTGGACAAAAGCGGTGCGTTTCGTTCACCCATTGTTACCGAGATCGTACCGGCGACGGATTTCTACGCGGCTGAGAACTACCACCAGGACTACTACGCTCTGAATGGAGAACAGGGCTATTGCCAAATGGTGATAAGGCCCAAATTGGACAAGTTCCGAAAAGTGTTCGCCGAGCGGCTGAAGCCTACAGAGGGTCTTTGATCGTTCGTCCGGGTCAAGATCCGGGAATGATGCTTATTGGGTGATATTGATCACGAACTAACGAATCTATTATTGCAGCCATGTTCGCGAAACAGAAGAAAATATACAGCATCATCCACCAGAAATGCCCGCATTGCCATGAAGGCGAATTCTTTGTGACGCGGAACCCCTTCGACCTGTCCAAAGTAGGTGATGTGCTGCCGAATTGTTCGGTATGTAAAAGGAAATACGAATCGGAACCCGGCTTCTACTTCGGTGCCTTGTACGTTTCTTACGGACTGGCCGTGGGACTGTGCATAGCGATCTTCGTTGCAGTGTATGTACTTGCCCCGGATACCGATGCTACTACAACCGTTTGGTGGGTGCTTGGCGGTTTGTTGCTCTCGGCACCGATCCTTTATGCCTGGTCCAAGATCCTCTGGGCGAACATGTTCATCACCTACAAGGGAGTGGAACCGGTGCCCGGGGAGGACTTGCGTTGGCTCCCTCGTTGAACCGATCGGCGGAACAACGCCCTAGTTCATTGGCACGTTCATGATCTCCTCGTCCGAAACGTTCTCATCATCGGGAGCTGTGGGGAAATCCATTTCCGGTTGGCGTGATGCGAAGATGAATGCCTGATAGGGGATCTTGGCGGTGTACGTGCCAATATCGGTGTAGCCGCCCACACTCACTTCATCCATCACCCGTTCGGCTGAAACACGATCGGTCATCGGCGGACCGATGGGCGTCGCGGAATTCAGCCATTCCACAATGAACAGTGGCTTCGGCTCCATAGTGCCCTGAAAGACTTTCGTGAAGAAAGTCTTCTTATCGGGAATGCGCACATAGCTATGGACCAGCAAACAGGCATCCACCTCTTCCGGAGCGAGCATGGGATCGTTCAAGGTACCCAACCGAGTGCGCAACCGATCATCGCCAAGGTTCAACGCCTTCTTGCGTTCTTCTATCTTGGCGAGCTTGGCGGGATCACTGTCTATGGCGATCACATTGGCACCCACTTCGATCATCTTGAAGGTAAAGTAGCCATCATCGGCAGCAAGGTCCGCGATCGTGCGCCCACGCAGATCATTGCCCATGAGCATGAACACTTCCTGTGGTTTCTGCCAACTATCACGTTCGGCGGTGGAAGTCGTGGTCCCTTGTACGGAAGGCGTGTTGGGTGTTGTACTCGTCTCCGTTCCTGCGCTATCCGTTGCAGGATCGGTCGTACAGGCCAACATGGAAATGAAGATCGGAAAAAGAAAAAGATGTCGCATGGCAGGTTCAAAGGTGCGAATTTACCGATGCCGATCAGAATGGGGATGCTGTCCAACTATACAACCTCGTAATATTCGCCATGGAATATACTTTGCCGTACCTTTGGACCCTCAACGGAAAGGGAAGTGGGGCGGATAGAAGAAGAACTCAAGAGCACGTTCGAAAATGAGCAGCAGAAGGCGATGCTCAACGTGCTCTTCACGGCGAATTGGTTCAGGAGCGATCAGGTGAAGCTCTTCAAACCGTTCGACATCAGTCCACAGCAGTACAACATTCTTCGGATCTTGCGCGGTGCCAGTGAGAAGATGAACATGCATTGCGTCAAGGATCGCATGATCGACCGTGCGCCGAATGCCACACGCTTAACGGATAAATTGATCACCAAAGACCTTGTTGTTCGCGAGCGATGTGAAAGCGACAGAAGGGTCGTCTTCGTTAGCATCAGTCCCAAAGGAGCCAAACTGTTGGCAGAAATTGATAAAGAGCTACAGGCATCGATGGCGCGTACCATTGAACACCTTACTCAGAAGGACGCACTTGCATTGAATCGAATTCTGGACACCCTTCGGGGCTAAGGGGGGCATCTTCCTTCAAAACATCGACAACTCGAACCTTAACCGAACCATTTCCTCGTCTCGCACCGGAAGCCCTTACTACCTTCATTATGAAAACGCTGTTACTTTCTACTGTCCTTGTCTTCACCACTCAGATATCAATGGGTCAAGCTGCTGCAGAACTGGCCGTGGACCCTTCCAGTAGCAGGGTGCTGTGGACGGCGACCAAAGTTACCGGCGAACATTCGGGAGAAGTGCCGGTGCAAGGCGGAGTGATATATATTGGAGGTGGTCGTTTAGTTGGTGCCAAAATGACCTTGGACATGTCCAAACTCACATGTATTGATATAGAAAATGAAGGTACCAATGCCAAACTGGTGAACCATTTGAAAGGACCTGATTTCTTCGATGTGGAGAACCATGGAACAGCGCAGTTCATTACCACTTCTGTAGAACCCATCGCCGATGCCAAACCGGGACAATTGAACTACAAGATCATGGGTGATCTTACGATCAAAGGTGTTACCGCGCCGAATACCTTCGACTGTTTGTTCTATATGAACGATGGCACGGCCCACGCGGCGGCATCGATCGTTTTCGACCGTACGAAGTATGGGGTCAACTACCGTTCTGGATCCATCTTCACTGACCTTGCGGACAAAGCCATTTCCGATGATGTCACGGTCACTTTCGATGTGGCGGGGAAATGAAGGAGGAGCGCTTGGAAAGAAGCCAACTACCGATCGATCCGATCCTGAATGCGCGTTATAGTCCGCGGGCGTTCAGCGATAGGGACATTACCGATGAGGAAGTAACCCTATTGATGGAAGCAGCGCGCTGGGCACCGAGCAGCCACAATGAGCAGCCTTGGCGTTTCTTGGTTACGCGGCGCGGCCAAAAAGGTCATGCAGCATTGCTCTCCGCGCTGATCCCTTCGAACCAGTTGTGGGCGGCAAAGGCTCCGTTGCTCGTATTGAATATGGTGATGCGTGATTTCGCCTACAACGGGAAGCCGAACTACCATGCCTGGCACGACATGGGTGGTGCTTTGGCGCAACTCACCGCGCAGGCAACTTCCATGGGCATTGGACTGCACCAGTTGGCCGGCTTCCATGCCGAACTGGCCCGCATTGCATTCGAGATACCAGAGCACATGGAATTGGTGAGTATGCTGGCTGTTGGCTTCCCCGGTGACCCTGATACACTAGAAGGCCATTTGCGTGAAAGGGAGCAGGTTCATACCACCCGCAAAGAGTTGAACGAACTGGTGTCGTTCGGTGCGTTCAAAAGTTGAAGGAAACCGCCACGGTCTACTTTTCCTGTTCGATCGCCTTTTCCCAGAGCTGTTCACCCTTGGTATTGAAGATCTGGATCTTCATCGTGCGTTCGTTCTTGGCTCCAGTGAATGTGAGCGTACCGAAATTCTGCTCCACCACCAAGGTCCCGTCAACCATCAACGAATTTATCTCCGTGGGTGAGTAAACCCCAGAGGTGAACGGTGAAACAGTGAGGTCGTGCACTTTGCGGCCATCCATGAACACCAAGGTGCTCAACTGACTGAAGTGCCTGTCACCGGTTAGGAAGACCACGTTCTTTATCCCTTCCATTTCGATCCTTCGCAAGAGTTCCTTTTGTTCATCCGGGTAGGTCGAATAGTTCTCGAAAACGGCCCCATCATTCAATACTTGACCACCAACGGCGATGAGCTTGAATGCCGCATCACTGTACTTCAAGGCTTTGATCAGCCAGTCGATCTGCGCGGCACCGAGCATGGCGGTAGGAGAGGTCTTCAGGTCCGAACGCGTGCGAAAGGTTCGATCATCCAATAGGAAGAAGTCCACATCAAGGTGGCTGAAAGTGGTGGTTACACCCCCTACACCGGGTACGCCGTTGGTGGGGTTGGGCCAGAACAGGTCGAACACTTCACGAGCCAGCGCACTGTTCACGAAACTTCCATCGCCATCATTGGGTCCAAAATCGTGATCGTCCCATGCGGCATAATGGCTTGTGCTCCGCAACAAGCGCTGGAGCTCGGGTGTGGACCGTGTATGTGTGTAGCGATGCAGATACCCTGTTCGGCTGCCCCAGTCCGGTTCGCGCAGGTAGATGTTATCGCCCAACCAGAGCATCAGGTCGGGCTTTTTGTCCGCAATGGCATTGAAGATCCCGTATCCATTTCCATAAGGACGACCCGGCCTATCGTATTCGGGCTCGTTGATGTACGCGCAACTTCCCAAGGCCATGGAGAACGCGGGCGGATCGTTCCGGAATTTCCATATCGGCTGTGTTGTGAAGGTGAGTGCTTGTCCCACATCGATCCGTGTACCGTTCACAATTGGGCGGTAGCCGTAGGTCGTGCCGGGAACAACGGGCTGCATCACATGGTCCATTGCGAACGCCTTGTTGGAATCACCGATCAATTCCTCGGTACGTAACACGCTATCCGGCCGATCAATGGACCAGAACTCCATGTAAGCGGTGCATGGTCCCAAGCATTGCATCCAGATCGTGGCCTCCAACAGATCGGTATGGCCCGGCATGGGGCCGTTGATCGTGAGCTGGGCCTGTAGCGTGACAGCACAAAAGGCGAGGGTGGAAAGGACAGGTCGCATCGCTCTTGGTAAGGTGTTTGGGGAAAGGCAAGGCCAAAGTACGGGTCGCACGTTCAGTGGAAATGTCCTGCAATTGCGAAAACGGGCTGGGCGCCCTGCGGATACCTTTGTCCGCCCAATGCAGATCCACACACTTCCATACTCCGCTACCCATCGGTTCTCGCCCTTGGTACTGGATCTATTGGCCAATGATCCCGGACTGCGCGAGCACTACACGCACTTGCCATCATTGGAAGGGTTGATGGAGGCCGCCGCGTCCCGATCCTTCAGCAGGGAAGCAAGATCCACCCTGTGCCATGTGCTTCAGCAGCAATACAACGATGTACCCAAACACGCAAAACTGCAAGCCAATT
The DNA here is from genome assembly GCA_016717305.1 of Flavobacteriales bacterium. Classification (GTDB taxonomy): domain Bacteria; phylum Bacteroidota; class Bacteroidia; order Flavobacteriales_F; family PHOS-HE28; genus PHOS-HE28. The sequence goes on along the minus strand of JADKFY010000006.1, from coordinate 84,038 downwards.
TGGAACGCCTTGCCCAAGCGGACTGTTTGACCATCACTACCGGCCATCAACTTTGCTTGTTCGGTGGACCGCTCTATGTGCCGTTCAAGATCCTCAACATTATCCGTTTGGCCGAACGATCTACCAGTGAACGGAACGGGAAACCGGTGGTACCCATTTTCTGGATGGCCACCGAGGACCATGATCGTGCGGAGATCGATCACACGTGGTTCAAAGGAAAGAAAGTGGTGTGGCCAGGAGAAGCAGAAGGTGCTGTTGGTCGAATGCGATTGGATGGTATCGAAAGGGTCGTGGAGGAAGCCGTTGGTTCGTTGGGTGCCGGCGAACATGCCCAAGCCATGGAGGAACTGATCCGTGAATGCTACCGACCAGAATACACCTTGGCCAGGGCAACGCGACTCTTGGTGAACAGTTTGTTCGGTCGCTTCGGAGTGATCTGTTTGGACGGCGATGATCCGGAGTTGAAAAGGCTCTTCATACCGGCCATGCAGGAGGAGTTGATCAATCAAGTTGGACAACGAAGCGTTTCATACGCCAATGAAAAGTTGCAGGATCGCTACAAGGTGCAAGCGCACGCGCGAGAGATCAACCTGTTCTATTTGTCGCCGCAAGTTCGTTCAAGAATAGAACTAAAAGACGACCGGTTCGTGGTGCTCGATGGCGGTCCCACATTCACGCTGGACGGACTGCTGGAGGAATTGAATTCCCATCCCGAACGATTCTCTCCCAATGTGCTGCTGCGTCCAGTGTACCGAGAGACCGTGTTGCCGAATGTTGGCTATGTGGGCGGCGGCGGCGAGTTGGCTTACTGGCTCCAACTGCGTTGGCTATTTCAAGGTCTGCAAGTTCCGATGCCGGCCATCCTTTTACGTACGAGTGCGGCCTTCATCAGTGGCAAACACCTGCGGCAGTGGAAGGAATTGGGCCTTTCATTGGAAGAACTCTTCGCACCAGTTTCGGAGACCGCGTCGTTGGTTGCGAAAAGGACGGCGACATTTGATATTGACATGAAGGCCGAGCAGGAGCAGCTGAAGGCATTGTACCATGGTCTTTTGGAGCGGACGGCGATCATCGATCCCAACTTGCAAGGTTCCATTGAAGCTCGCCGATCAAGTGCGATGCACGGCATTGACCGGATCGGAAAAGGCTTTCTACGTGCTGCAAAACGTGAGCAATCCACGGCCTTGGGTCGGATCGAAAAGATCCATGCTGCGGTATTTCCCGGCGGCGGCTTACAGGAGCGACGGGACAATATCCTTCCGGATCTTGCCGCATTTGGCCTCAACTACTTGGATGAACTGTTGCAGATCTTGGATCCGATGGCGAACGAGTTCACGGTCGTGGAGGAAGCCTCTGCTGACCTTGTAGAAGAGTAGAGGAGAAGGTCACTCAATAAACGAACTTGGTACTCTCAGTCCGGTCGCCGTTCAGCAGACGGAAGAGATAAGCACCGCGGGCGAGGTCCAAACCTTGCAGTTCAGTCCGGCCTTCTATGGTCGTTGAGCCTTCCACTATGATGCGCCCTGTCATGTCCTGCAGTGCGAACCTGCTGCCAGATGGGAAGCCATGCAATGCCGTAAGACCACCACCGTTGTTGAAGGCCACCAATGGACGCTCGTTCAGAGCACCCATCATGATCGCCACCACATTGGAGTATGTCGTATTTCCATCCACGTCCGTTTGGCGCAAACGATAGTAGCTGAGCCCGGAATAGGGTTCACGGTCCAGTTCGGTGTAGTTCAAGGTACTGGTACTGTTCATCGCACCGGGAACATCCATGACTGGTTCAAAGTTGGTCCCATCCTTGCTTCGTTCTATGGTGAAGTAGGCGTTGTCCCGTTCCGATGCCGTGACCCATTCCAACCGGACAACTTCACCTTCTGGTGTGGCATTGAACTGGACAAGTGAGATCGGTAGCGGATTCTCCGACGTAATGGAGGCCAAGGTCCATGGTGTTGGGCCAGGGCTGGCATTGAACAAGGATTGAATAGCAGCGGTTGGGATCGTACCCGCACCTAGCACGCCGGTCGCTCCACCATTACCACGGTCACGCCAGATGGAGGCCGCATCATCCCAGCGGGCAACGCGCAGGTCCGGCAATAAGGTGACCCCACAACTGTTGGGTGCAAGCCAAGTCAATTCAACCACAGGGTTTGCAACACCCACGCTGCGGTCAATTGTCCAATACTCACATTGGCTCAGATGGTTGATCGTGGGTTCCGAAGGGATGCCCCATGTGTATGCACTAATTGGGAAGTACTCGGCAATGAAACCACTCGCAGCAGACGCTGCACCATATCCGGTAACGCCGCAAGGACGTAGCACCGCGCCCTTGCCCACAGGGAAGGAGAAGTTCGTATTACCGATCTTCTGCATAGGTCCGTTCACAAAACTGGTGTTGGAGGCATTTGTAGTTGTGCCGCTGGCAAGCAAGGTCACCAGACCGGCCGGGTTACTTGTGTTCAACAAGCCACTTGTTAGGTCCAACGAGGTACGGATCCGCACAGGGTTGTTCAACGTGAGTGCACCCGCGCTCTTATTCAGGACCAAGGTGGAGAAATACTCATCTCCAGTTGCGATGGTTATGGTTTGTGGCAATGCACCGATGAACCGCACGCGGCTACCGGTATCTATGAATCGTGTTTCGTTCTCAAAATTGGACCAATCCCCTCCTATATCCAAGTTCCCGTTCGTGAGGTTGATATACCCCCCAAGGTTCAAATTCACATTTCCAGTGAAGTTCGCCAAGCCCACATTGTTAGCATTCGAAAATTGGGAGAACGTGGTTATATTACTGCTCAGGTTCAGGTCAACTGCGTTCAATATGGTGTTCGTCCCCATTGTGAGCAAAAGTGTGCCTGTGTTAGTGCCAGCCAAATTGACCGGTCCGTTCACGTTGAGGCCACTATTGGGTGCTATGGTGAGCGTGCGTGCGGCACCCCCAACGTTGGTCATGGTAATGGAGGCGCAGACTCCGGTGCCGCCCGGGTTCACTCCAGGATTCAGGCCAACAGTGCAATGGCTAACGGAGAACAGTGGGTCGATCGTTACATCGGTTGTTGGAAGAGGCACTTGCACGTCATCCCAGTTCTTGCAATTGAACCAATCATAGTCGGTAGTGCCGCGCCAGCGACCGGGTACAAATGGTGCAACAATGATGGGAAGCATTGGAGCGGAAACCCAACTATTGCCCATTGAATTATAGTTGGCACAGCTCAAGTAGGGCGTCCAAGAGGCGGTATTATCAATACGAATGATCCAATCCCGTTGAGTGGCGGCAGTGACCACTCCGTCGTATTTACCCCAATCACTCGACGAGGTGGGTGCCATGCTGAAGCACTCTACCCCAGGCGGCAAGTTGCTCTGCTGCGATCCCGAACCGCCACAGGAGGCGGTCCAATTCGGTGATGGGTTTGAACTGAAGGCATAGAGTATGGTACCAGTGTAGGTTGCATTGTGCGCGTAAACGTTTGCTGGGGCGGTACCACTTCCCCAAAGACCTCCCTGCATAAAGAACAATTGGTCACCTCCGCTGTTCAGGGCAACCGCAGTAGCGAAAACCCCGCCAACTGGCGCATTCAGGCTCGCGCAGGTCCATGCACCATCTGGAGCGAAGGAAGTGACGTTCGTGGGGCCGGCAAGGTTTTGCATTCGGAACGTGATCACCTGACCAGCCGGGATCGCAATTCCTGTTCGTGTCATCCGCACCGTACCTTCGCTATTGCCCCATTGGCCTGCATTACACCGCTCATAACCGTTATCGGTAATAATTATTTCAGTCCCTGGAACAATAGGTTTGAAACAGAAGAAACTCACTAGATCATATCCACCTACAGGTCCACCTGAACAAGCGAAATCGTTCGCATTCACCCCGACAATGACAAGATCCCCTGGGCTAAGTACCGTGGGGGGCGAATCATCATCACCTATGGTCAAAACGCTCCCATTGCTTCCACCGACCGCATTTCCGGCAGAGACGGCTGTAACCGTGAAGTTCACGGTTTCGGTCAATTCCACCAAAGCGTCGTTCAGCACAGTGATCGTGAACCCAGCGGAGGTGGCTCCCAAAGCGAAAGGAACGGTGATAAATCCGCCGAAGATGCCTGGATTCGAGAGATAGTCCTGACCACCACCATACGTTGCACCGGGACCGTTCGTTACTTGAATGGTAATCGTTCCGGCTGCAGTAGCGGCAGGGAAAATACTGAGCGAGAAATTCTGCAACCCGGCCGTTTCCATGACGGTAATGCTCAGCGTGCTGAAGTTCACAGTTGGGGTAACGTCGTTATCGATGATGGTGAAGACCTGTTGGATCGGAGTGCCTATGGCCAAACCACCAGTAACCGAAAGGATCCTACAGGTAATGGTTTCATTGAACTCAGTTGCTATATCGTCGTTGATATCGATCGTAAAGCTTTCTCCGGTCGATCCGATAGGTACCGTTAATGTGAACGTAAGGGGGGCACCAGCGGCGGCAGGAGTTGTTTGATAATCGTTCGGTGGCGCACCGTAAGTGCAACCAGCTCCATTCGTCAATCGCACTGTTACAGTTGCGGCGGCAACCGTGGCCGGACTTATGGCCAAGTTTATGGTTACCGAACCTGCTGCTTCACCCGCTGAAGCCGTAGCACCAGTAAACGTGATCGTCGGACCAGCGGTGAATGGTGTCCATGTTATATCATCCACCCTGACCTGACCACCACTAATACTTCGTATTTCTACTTGAACATTGCCCGCGATGTTGATCGCTTGGCTATAGGATACAGGAGTATCAGAAGAGGTGCTGACGGCGATGTTTCCGCCGATCTGGGTTCCGTTCACCCAAACTTGGATCGTACGTGCGGTACCACTCGTGAATCCGCGCACGTAGTCAAAGGCGAGCGTGCCCATGCCCCCTGCGTAGATAGGAGAGGTCACCCACCGATTTCCACTGGTACCAAAGCAGATGGCCTTGGTGTTGAGCGTTTGGTCCGTTCGAGCTCCTTCGGCGGTCCATGTCACTCCGTCAGTTCCGGTCCATGTCCGGTTCGTGTACGTGGTTGGACTGGTCGTTGGAATGTTCTCGAAATCCTCCACACCCTGTCCAACCACATTCATGGCCAAGGAACCAAGCACCAGAAGAATCACATTTCGAATTCCACTGAAGGAAACAATAGCAATACCTCGATGTTGCCGACAATTGCGCATGGCTGACCCTTTCATAACGGGCACAAAGCTCGAATGATCAGCGCGTTCAGATGTCATGCCAACGTTAACCTTGATCATAGGTTTTGGTATCCTCTTCCAGAACAAAGACGAGTTAAAGGTACAATAGTTGTCCGTTCGATCAACAGGGCCTCACGTGGGTTAAGACGTATACCGATGGCCTAGGCCACTTGGACAAGCACAAAACTTATGCACGATCCATGAACGATCGAGGGGTATGTGCCGATCAGGCCCAACTGACGATGATCACGGACCGACCACTTTAAGCGTGGCAGTCCTCTCAAATTGTGCGGAAGGATGATCGCAGTGTACGACTACTTTTGAGCACCCTTGCAGGCATCAAGCCGGCAAGCCCATCATCGTGCCCGATCGCATCCTCATTCTCGACCATGGCTCCCAGTTCACCCAGCTCATCGCGCGCCGGGTGCGCGAGTTGAACGTGTATTGCGAGATCCATCCCTTCAGCAAGGCCCAACAATTCGTGAACGAACCCGATGTGAAAGGAGTGATCCTGAGCGGAAGTCCGAGCAGCGTACACGATGAGAACGCCCCGGACACGGACCTTACCGGGTTGCAAGGCCGGATCCCGGTGCTTGCTGTTTGCTATGGTGCGCAATTGCTTGCCAAACGCACAGGAGCGCCTGTGGAACGCAGTAAAGTGCGCGAGTATGGCAGAGCACATTTGGATACCGTTGCGCAGGACCGCCTGTTCGATGGCATTGAGGCAGGCACCCAAGTCTGGATGAGCCACGGCGATACCATTACCGCGCCCAGCGAGGCCATGGAAGTGATCGCCAGTACGGACCATGTACCGGTCGCTGCCTTTCGGCTGATCGATGGGCTTACCTACGCGGTCCAGTTCCATCCGGAAGTATACCATACCACTGATGGCGCACAACTGCTGCACAACTTCGTCATGGGTATCTGTGGTTGCATTGGCGATTGGACACCGCATGGCTTCGTGGACCAGACCATTGAAGGACTCCGGAAACAATTGGGCACGGACAACGTGGTGCTCGCATTGAGCGGCGGCGTAGATAGTTCCGTCGCCGCCTTACTCTTGGATCGGGCCATAGATGAACGTCTGCATTGCATTTTCGTGGACAATGGCCTATTGCGGCAGGACGAATACGATCGTGTACTCGAAAGCTATCGACACTTGGGACTGAACATTACCGGTGTGGATGCCAAGGAAGAATTCTACGCGGCCTTGAAAGGCTTGGAGGATCCCGAAGCGAAACGCAAAGCCATCGGTGGAACCTTTATCGATGTGTTCGATCGGGAAGCGAAACGGATCAAAGGTGTAAAGTGGTTGGCGCAAGGGACCATCTATCCGGACGTGATCGAAAGCGTGAGCGTGAACGGACCCAGCGTCACGATCAAGAGCCACCATAATGTCGGCGGACTGCCGGCGCGTATGGCCTTGAAAGTCGTAGAGCCGTTGCGGTTGTTGTTCAAGGATGAAGTACGTCGTGTGGGCAAGGAACTGGGACTTGACCCGAACATCCTCGGAAGGCATCCGTTCCCCGGACCCGGTTTGGCGATCCGTATCCTGGGCGACATCACCCCGGAGAAAGTGGCCTTGTTGCAAGCCGTGGACCACATCTTTATCCAAGGTCTGCGCGATGAGGGTTTGTATGACCAAGTGTGGCAGGCTGGAGCGATCCTTCTGCCGGTGCGTAGCGTGGGTGTAATGGGCGATGAGCGGACGTACGAGAACGTGGTGGCGTTGCGTGCCGTATCGAGCACCGATGGCATGACGGCCGACTGGTGCCACTTGCCCTACGAGTTCTTGGCACGGATCTCGAACAGCATCATCAACAAGGTGAAAGGGGTGAATAGAGTGGTGTACGACATCAGCAGCAAACCACCAGCAACGATAGAATGGGAATAACCGTGGCAACGAACCGGATCCTCGTGCGGATCTTGATGGTCCTGGGAATTTGGTTGATGGGTCTTTCCACAAGCGCACAAGGTGTTCGTACAGTGAACGGCCGTAAGTTCATGGTACACACGGTCCAAGCCGGCCAAACAGTGTATGCGATAAGTCGTTCGTTCGCCGTGCCGGTGGATGATCTGTTGAGCGCGAATCCGGCTGCGGCTTTCGGTCTCACCATCGGTCAGGAATTGCTGGTGCCCTTGGATGCAGTACAGAAGAAGGAATTGAAGACCGCACCGATGTTGCGCACCGATGGGGAGCTGATCCACACCGTTCGAAAAAAGGAAACGCTTTACGGTATCGCCAAAGCTTATGGGCTGGAATTGAACCAGCTCTTGGAACGCAACCCGGAGGCCATCAATTTGAATGAAGGAATGAGCTTGGTTATCCCTGTGGCCAAGGTGAAAGGGACCCAAGAAGCGGCGCTTCTACCAGCTACGACCGATGGTGTGGTACTGCACCGCGTACAACCGGGCGAAACCCTTTTCAGCCTTACTCAACAGTATGGTGTGGACGAGGCCGCGATCCGGTCCGCGAACGGTGGATTGCCCGAAGGGTTGAAGGCAGGCAACAACGTGCGTATTCCAGCGGCAGTAGCCCCGGTGGCTGCCTTGTCCATGGCCGATGACCACCGAAAGGACCGGTACAAGGTTGCCTTCCTGCTGCCCTTTTCCGCAGATCAGAACGACAGCGCCATGGCACAGGAAGGGGTGAATGAATTGCCTCGTTATTACGAGCCTACACGCATCGCCATCCAGTTCTACAACGGTGCCTTGTTGGCCATTGATTCGCTCAAGGGCTTGGGCTTGAATGCTGATGTTACCGTATTGGACGTGGGAGACAATGCCGGCACATGGGGACCCGTTTTGAAGGACCCGGCCTTGTTGGAGAATGATCTTTGCATTGGACCTTTCCACCGATCGGCCATTGAAGCATTGACACGCGCCAAGGTGAAGGCGCACATTGTATGTCCAGTTCCCCAGAGCAGCAAGGTGATCTTAGGGCAACCTCTCGTGAGCAAGATCACTCCGACACGTTCGGACATGGTCCTGCAAACCGCCCGATATGTTGCACATACCCATGCACAGGAGAACATTATTCTCGTAAGGCCATTGATCGCCTCCGAAGCGGAACTACAGACCCAGATGGAGCGGGCCTTGAACAATGCCCTGGCCAAGCAGACCGGGTTGTACAGGGACTCGGTGTTGATAGCACGGCCGGGTGCCAAGGATATGACCAGCTTGATCGACAAGTTGGATGCCAATAAGCTCAACGTGGTGGTCCTACCGAGCGAGGATGTTGAATTCGTAACGCGGTTGGTGGTGAAATTAAAACCCCTTGCGGACAAGTACAGGATCCTGCTTGTGGGCATGGAGATCTGGACCCGCTTTGAAGCGATCGCGGCACAGGACCTGGACCTGCTCGGATTCACATTTGCTGCCACGGCGTTCACCGACCGAATGGATCCAAAAGTCCGGTCGTTCGTGAAGAAGTTCCGCGAATCGTATAATTCGGAAGTCGATGAATACGCTTACCTCGGCTTCGATGTCACATTCTACTTCCTAAAGGCTTTGATGACCCAAGGGCCCAGCTTTGCCAACCACTTCGACCTAGTGCGCACAGAACCATTGCACATGGGTTTCCGCATGACCAGCACCGGCCCCGAGAACGGCTACCGCAACGAACACGCGGTGATGTTGCAGCAGAAGGACTTGGAGTTGCGGGAGGTTAGGTGAGGTGAGGGGGATCTGCATGTTCGTGCGTTCCGCGAATAATATAGTTGACCGCTGACAATGGCCACTTCGGCACGAGAAGTGTTAGTACCCAAGGCATGCTACGCACGATCACATTCATCGTTGGATCTTTTTTCGGATCAATTTCATTTGCACAGACCAACCTAACCGTTGAGGTGCAGTTGAGCAAAACCAAGGGTGGCAGCTTGCGTGCTGCGCTTTGCCCTTCAGAAAGCGCATTCGATACGGAAAAGGGCTGCGTGTTCAAGGCCATGGATGCAATAGGTAAGGACGTTCCCTTGACCTTCGAAAATGTGGCCCCTGGTACCTACGCCGTGAAGATCTTCCAAGACGTGGACGGCGATGGGAAAATGGGCACGAATGCCTTGGGGATCCCGAATGAGCCTTTCGGCTTCAGCAACAACGCCATGGGAAATTTCGGACCTCCTTCCTTTAAGCAAGCCGCTTTCGAGGTGGGGAAGGAGCCTGTTGTGATCAGGCTGAAGCTGCGCGGTTAGCGCGGATTCCGGAAAACGTTCGGCTTGACTTTTTGCCTTTCGCTTAAGTACTGTTGGTAGCGTTCGGTGTATCCAACACGATGGTCCAACACCTCCGAGCCGTTGCCAATTGCGTCGATCAATAGGTCCGTCGCCTCGCGCAAACCGTTCTCCCCACCACCATTGGCAGTTACGACATCGGCCTCGCCACGGGCGATCACTTGGTCCACTAACCAAGCGGTGGCCGGGGATCCGATCATGACACGCACACCGCACACCGCTGCGATCGGAAGGTCCAACACATCGTCGAAAACGAAGGCCACTTCCTCCGGCTGTAGATCGTGCTCGGCCAAGAATGTGCTGAATGCTTCCGGCTTGTTGGTGAAGCCCATGTACAAGCCATGGAGCCTTTCACGATGTGCGAAGTTCTCAGCGAATGGATTCTTCTGACCGGTAATGATCGCCGATATCGGCAATGGACCATTCTTCATCCAAAGTGCGAAACGAAGAAGATTCACGCCCATGCTGCCCACCTCACTGAAGGGACTTCCGCCGTCCCTGTCCTTGAAGCCATCATTGAACACACCGTCCCAATCAAAGATCACGGCCTTGATGCCAGCTAGCCGTAGCTGGAGGTCAGCCTTGGATCGGATGTAGCGAGGCTCGGTCATTCGATGCTTGAAATGTGGGATGCGGAACGATGTTTTAGCCGAGAACACCTTCCTGGGCTTGGGCCATCAGTCACAAAGTCAAACCTATCCCGCGATCGCCTTCAACACATCTTGGATGTCCAACATGCCGAGCTGCTTGCCGTTCTCGCTCACGCTAAGCGTATCCACCTTGTGTTCCTTGAAGGCCTTCTGCGCTTCGTCCAGCAAAGCTTCCGGGCTGATCGTGAAAGGCGCATTGAATTTCAAGGTGCTCAGCTTCTTCGCTAAGAACTTGTTGCCTTCCTTCTCCAGTCCGCGCCGTAGACCGCCATCGGTGAATACGCCGATGTTCTTGCCCTTTCCGTCCACCACCATCACAGCACCGAATCCGTGCTTGGTCATGGTCACCAGCGCATCGCTCACGGCAACACTGTCCTTCACCACTGGATTGCTGTGTGATAGGATGTCCTTCACCTTCATGGTGATCAACCGTGTGTGCTCGTAGAACTGCTGTGTACCGATCGTGGTGAAATGGTTGTCGGTCAATTGCTTCATCAACTTCCAAGGCACGGTGATCGTGTGTACGCCCAGTTCCACTGCATTGCGAACGTGCTCAACGGTGCGCACACTGCTGAACATGATCTTGGTGTTGTATCCATAGTAATTCACGGCCCGCACGCATTGTTCCACCAGTGCCAAAGCGTCGTGTCCTTGGTCCTGCAAGCGGCCTACCAGCGGACACACGTAAGTTGCACCGGCTTGCATGGCCATGTACGCCTGTTGCAAGGTGTAGACGAGATGCACATTCACCATGATGCCCTCGTTCCGTAGCATTTTGCATGCGCGCAACCCTTCCAAACTAACGGGGATCTTGAAGACGGTGGTGTCCTTCTTCAAGCCCATCTTCAACTGGCGCTTTGCTTCTTTCACCACTTCCTCTGCCGTTTCGCCCAACGCTTCCACTTGAAGGATAGGAACCTTCTTCGCAAGGTCCAGGATCATCTTGTCGATGTTCGTGACACCGCCGCGATGCATAAAGGTCGGCGTGGTCGTAAGGCCCGTAACAAAGCCGATTTTGAAAGCTTCGTCGATCTCTTTGATGTCGGCGCTGTCGAGGTAGAGTTCCATTTAGGGGAAGGGTGAGGAAGTGAAAAGTGAGATATCGTTGGTCATTGGCTCCAGTTGGGTCCACCCACTAGGTCGACGGTACAGGAGATTCCAGAGATTCGGTTAAACGGTTACGTTTTGGTGGCGGTATTTTACCTCGACTGCATGCAGGTCCATCAATGGTTTCAGGAATTCTTCCAGGTCATATACGCAGAGTTGGCTTGCGGCATCGCACAAGGCCTTGCTTGGATCAGGATGTGTTTCAATGAAAACGCCATCGACCCCAGCGGCTACACCGGCACGCGCGATGGTGGGCATCACCTCGCGGTTGCCGCCACGCGGGTCGGCGCTGGGGATGCCGTATTTGCGAATGCTGTGTGTTATATCGAACACGAGCGGGTAACCGGTATTGCGCAAATGGTAAAAGGCGCGTGGATCAACTACCAGATCATTGTACCCAAAGGTGTAACCGCGTTCCGTAAGGATGATCTTGTCGTTCCCAACGCTGACACACTTGTCGGCCGGCCTGATCATGTTCTCCGGTGCCAAGAACTGTCCATGCTTCAAGTTGATCACGGCACCGGTCTTCGCGGCCTCAGCGACCAAAGTGGTTTGCATGCAAAGGTATGCAGGGATCTGCAGGACATCGCAGACCTCCGCTGCCGGAGCGGCTTGAGCAGGGTAGTGGATGTCCGTAAGGATCGGGAAGCCGAAGTCCTTTTTGATCCTCTGTAGCATCTTCAACCCTTCATCCAATCCCGGACCTTGGTAGAAGTCTACGCTGCTGCGGTTGTCTTTGGTGAAACTGCTTTTGTAGATCACAGGCACTTTGGTCCGCTCGCTCACTTCCTTCAGCTTCTCAGCGGTGCGCATCATCACCTCTTCGGTCTCGATCACGCAAGGTCCACTGATCAGAAAGAGCTGATCAGTGCCACACTTGATGTTACCTACGTTAACGATCTTGGTCATGTTTTTCATTCACCCGAAATGGATGTGAAGGTTTGTTCTTAGGCCGCAAAGGTACCCTACTGAACGGGAGCTTTGATCGGAGCCTTTTCCACGTTCAGATCGAAAAGCAATTCGCCCAACAAATACCCTTCCAATCGGTCGCCAGCTTCAATACGCCCCACACCAGCAGGCGTGCCGGAGAAGACCAGATCACCTTCATCCAGGAGCATGTAACGCTCAACATTCGCGATGATCGCCTCGATCGGGAATAGCATCTGACCATTGTGGCCGCTCTGTACCACTTTCCCATTCCGCTTTAGCAAGAAATCGATGTGATGACCTTTGGGGAAGGACTCCAATGCGGTGAATGCGCGCGCCACATAAGCGGAACCATCGAAGCTCTTGGCCTTTTCCCATGGCAATCCGGCATCCTTCAATTCCTTTTGTAAGCTGCGCGCGGTGAGGTCCAAGCCGATGGAGACCTTATCCGCTTGTGCTTTCCCGTTCTTTCGAATAATGGAATAAACGAGTTCGATCTCGTGATGAATGTCGTCGCTGAAGCCCGGCAGCACGATCGGGGCATGCGGGGGTATCAAAGCGCTTTCCGGTTTCAGGAACACCACCGGTTCCTCGGGAATAGCGTTGCCCAACTCCTTGGCATGTTCACCATAGTTGCGGCCTATGCAGATCAGTTTCATTCGGGTGGGGTTGGTGGACGAATCTAGGAAGGATAGTGGTCTTTTGGAAGAGGGATTCAGAGAGCGCTGAGCTTGTCCATAACGATATGGGTCGGCGCTATCCCATTACCCTTCACACCCCGTATGAACGCCCCTAGTGGTGCTTCTCCGACACGTCTCGCCGCACCCTCCCATGCATCTCCGCCAAAGCATTCCGCATGATCGACAAGGTGCTGCCCGGCAATTCAGCTTTGGTCATGAGCCATTGCAAATAGCCTGGATCGTTGCGGCCGATATTCTCCAAGCTCCAGCCCTTGTATTTGCCGAAGGACAGGCAGATATTCCCCTTGTCGTCGAAGGCCAGTTTTCCGGCCGCATCGGGGCTGCGTTGGCGATCCCCGCTCATGGTGCCCAAGAAATCGATGCTGCCTTCCAAGGCCTCCGGATAACGCTCCAGTTGGGCCATCAGGACATCCGCGGTGGCCTCTACATCTGCAAGGGCATCATGGGCACCTTCGTGCTCCCGACCGCAGTAATACTTGAGCGCGGCACCCAGGTTGCGCGGTTCCATTTTGTGGTAGATCCGTTGTACGTCCACTACGCGCAACTTGCTGCAGTCCCATTCCACACCCACACGGTGCAGTTCCTCAGCCAAGAAAGGGATGTCGAAGCGCAGCAGGTTGAAGCCTGATAGGTCGCAGCCCTTCAACTCATTCAACAGGGTGGGAGCGAGGGTGGCCAGAACGGGAGCATCTGCGACATCGGCGTCGGTGATCCCATGCACCTCGGTGGCTTCGGCAGGGATGTGCATCTCGGGGTTCACCAAGCTTTGGTAGCGTTCGCGTTCACCACTTGGAAGCAGCCTTACAATGCCGACCTGGATGATCCGATCATGACCGATGCGCACACCGGTGGTTTCCAAATCGAAGAAGGCGAGCGGCTTTTCGAGTTTCAATTTCATGCACGGAATGGGTTTCTAGAGAGCAGGTGCTGATGGCCTAAAAGTAGCCAAGAAGAAACCCCGACCATCGGCCGGGGTTCCTGGAATTTCCAACAAAGGGCTCGGTCTAGTGGACCTTCAATTTTGCGTACTGGAACTTGCCGTATTTCTCCGTGTTCTGGTAATCGCCGGCATATTTCGGACCCTGCACCAAGCTGTTGACCGCTTCCAGTTTCAGCAAGTTGGCATCCTTACCACGGGCGGTAACGGCTTCAACTAAACGTTTACGGGCATCTTCCATCCGTTGACGGCTCAGGTTCTCGTTGGTTCCGTATGTCTTGGTAGGCACCTTCGAGGCGCTGGCTTCCACCACAACTTTGGCTTCCCCGTTCTTCTCGATTAGGCCAACGACCACGTCGATGAACTGCATCCAACGGGCATCGTTCTTGTCGATATCCTTCACGTTGTATGCGTAGAACTTGACGAATTCGTCATCGAACTTGGCATCGGGCATCGTGCGTTTTGGATCCAAGGCTTTCACTTCAGCATCGGTCATGTTCGTTCCTGCGACCGGGTCCTTGGTGATCTTTTCGCCTTTCTCCTTCTTACCTGGAGGCGATCCTTTGGGCAGGTCCACAATGCTGGCAGGGCCGGCAAGTGAAACAGGGCTCAAGTAGATCTCCTTGTTGATCTCCTGGTAGGAGCTTTCACATTCCACGAAGATGTCCTCTGTGTGAACGGTCACGTCATTCACGCGATAGTCCAAGTTGTACTCCTTGCACGGCGGCAGAATAGCAACATATACGCCATCGCGCTGACGGGGCTTGTAGCTCTTCACTTCGCCGGTGGCTTTGTCGGTCACATACAAAATGGTGCTTGGTGGGAGAGACTCACCGGGAGCCGGAATGATGTATCCCTTCAATACGGTCAGTCCTTCAGCTTCCATTTCAGAAGGAAGGTCCACGAAGTAAATGTCCTTCTCACCGTATCCTCCGATCTGATCACTACTGAAGTATCCGCGACGACCATCGGCAGTCGTTACAAAGAAGACATCATCATCCGTAGTGTTCAGTGGCGAGCCTAGGTTCTTGGGCACCGTCCACGTACCATCTTCGTTCATCTCGGTGTAGAAGATGTCGAAACCGCCCATGGAGTTATGACCCATGGAGCTGAAGTACAATGTGCGTCCGTTGGGGTGGATGAAGGGACCGTCCTCGTCATAGGGCGTATTGATCACGGAACTCAGGTTCTGGGATTTGCTCCATTCCCCATTAGGCAAACGGACAACACGGTAAATATCCCGACCTCCCAAACTGCCTTCTTTCCTATCGCTAACGAAATAGAACGTATTCCCATCAGCAGAGAGCGCGCCATGCGTTTCCCAAGCCTTGGTGTTGATGTCGCTACCCATGAGGATCGGCTCGCTCCACAATTCACCCACCAGCTTGCTTTCGTAAATGTTGCCGTTCCCGCCATCATCCTTGTAAACGAACAAGGTCTGCCCGTCGGCAGCCACATTTATCGTGGCCAAGTGCCCAATAGGTGGATTGATATTGAGCACTTCCGGAGCCTGCCAAGTGCCTTCGCGATCCTTATAGCTCACATAGACGTTCTCGTAAGGTTGACCGGCGATCGCGTCAATGATCGCGGCGTTACTGCTATCTGGACGCACACGACGTGAAGTGTAGAACAACGCATTTCCATCAACGCTCAAAACAGGACTGAAGTCGGGCCCAGCCCAATTGATCACCTGACCAACATTGGAGATCTGGTAGTCCAATGGTGCAGCCTTTAACGTGCGAGCATTGGCCGTTTGCTCCATACCGCGTTTGGCCTGACCATGCAAGTAGTGCTTTTCGTCCGTTTCATCAACGAATTTCTGGTAGGCCACGTCTGCTTTGTCGAACTGATCGTTGAGATGGTACATCCGTCCCAAGTAGTAGTCCACCTCCACGGGTGCGTTGCGGATCTTCGGGTCGAAGGCATCGTACCCGGAAGTATTGAACGTTCCGCTCGTTGCCTTCCGCAGCACCGAGGCCTTCTCCAAAAAGGGAAGGGACTTTGCTTTTTGGTTGTAGGAGTTGAAATAGGAATAGCCCAATTTGTAATTGAGATTCGCGTTCTCTGGGTCCTTGGCAAGCAACTCAGACCATATATCGGCCGCTTGGTTATAGAACTTCTCCTCCATCAACTTGTTCCCTTCTTCGAACTTCCAATTGAAAGAGGTATTGCCTCCTTGGGCGATCAGGACGGACGGAGCAAGGCAGAGACCGAAGAATGCAAAGGCAAGGTAGCCGTGGTTCATTGACAAGGCGTTTGGTGGGGCACAAGGTATTCTGTGTGCGGCTAAAAGTAGGACTTTTGTTGAGCTAGGACCATTTTAGTATTGCTGGTCCGTAGACCAGCTCTCCAAAATATCGGCAACGCGCCGGACGAACCGGCCACCCAGAGCGCCATCGACAACGCGATGGTCATAAGAGTGGGAAAGGAACATTTGATGACGAATACCGATGAGATCCCCGTGAGGGGTCTCGATCACTGCGGGCTTCTTGCGGATCGCCCCTGTTGCCATGATGGCCACTTGGGGTTGATTGATCACCGGGGTGCCCATCACATTGCCGAAGGTGCCCACATTGGTCATGGTATACGTGCCACCACTTACCTCATCAGGTAACAGTTTGCCCAACCGAGCGCGGCTCGCCAGGTCATTCACCTTACGGGCAAGACCCACCAGGTTCAACTGGTCCGCATTCTTGATCACCGGAACGATCAGGTTACCGTTCGGCATTGCAGCGGCCATACCAATATTGATATCTCGTTTCTTGATGATCGTATGCCCATCGACCTGCACGTTCACCATGGGCATTTCTTTGATGGCTTGTACGATGGCCATGATGAAAACCGGGGTAAATGTGAGCTTCTCACCTTCGCGCTGTTCGAAGGCATTCTTGACCTTCTCCCGCCACATCACCAAATTGGTCACATCCGCTTCGACAAAGCTGGTTACATGCGGGCTGGTCTGCTTGCTCATGACCATGTGGTCGGCGATCAGGCGACGCATACGGTCCATCTCTATGATCTCGTCCCCCTCGCCGGGTACCAACTTAGGAGCGGCATTCGACTTTGGTGCGGCCATGGCCACTTCTGATACGGCACTTGGTCGCGGCATTTCTGCAGGAGCGGGTGTGCTTGAGCGCGCTGCTTCGGATGTTGAAGTGCCACCTCGTTTCGGCAGGTAATCAAGAAGGTCCTTTTTCGTAACCCGGCCGCCTTCACCTGATCCGGACAACGCCTCCAGCTCTTGGATGGAGACCCCTTCGTTCTGCGCGATGTTGCGAACTAGCGGTGAGTAGAATTTTCCAGTCGGACCGGATCGGCCGATGGTAGTAGGTTCCAAGTGCGCAACCGGTGCCGATGCCTTGGCCGAACCGTTTCCACTGTTCGAGGCGAAAGGTTCTGCAGCCTTGACCATTGGTGAAATGGGTGCAGCCTTGGTCGCAGAAGCACTGCCGATCTGTGCGATCGGTTGGCCCACCTTTACAACGTCACCATCATTCACAAGTCGTTTCAGCAATGTGCCGGCTTCCGGGGCAGGTACTTCGCTATCTACTTTATCCGTGGCGATCTCCACGATGGGCTCATCGGCTTCGACATGGTCGCCTTCGTTCTTGAGCCATTTGATAATGGTGGCTTCTGCAACACTTTCGCCCATTTTGGGCAGGAGGATATCGATCTGTGACATGGGCTGTTCGTACCACTTGCGGGGTGGCCAAAGGTAACGATGGTGCCGAATGGTGGACCGGGTTATGTCCCACCCAACCGAGGAAAGCCCTTTAGCACGGCCCGTAGGTCGTTCCACGCGTTGTAATCCTTGGCATATGCGATATTGATCCGTATCCGGGATACAGCATCGCCAGGTCCCATTCCCGCGAGCGGGTCCAAAACTCCCGGTTCCAAGGTCGGTAATTTGGGATCAGCGTTCTCGCTCGGTCCATAGCCTACCCAACTTTTTCGCCGACCTAATACAGCCCACCAATTGCGTAAGAAGTTTTCCTTGTTACCCATGAACATGAGCGACACAGGTGCGGTCACCAGCAACCCGGCACAAATGGCAAGGTCCATGAACCGTTTCGTGCGTTTTCCGGCAGCACTATACACGGCATATCGGTCCATTATGAACAGGTCGTTCAAACTCTCGATGCTGTTGGGGCCTATGATAAATTCGCCCGAGGGTTGTGCGATCTTGAACATGACACGCGAATGCCGTAAAGCCTCCATCAACTCGATCACTCGACCCCATTCTATGTCCTTCGCACAGAACACCACCTCGTCGATGCCGTGATCACGGATCTTCTTACGGATGGTGTTCACCGTTTGCGGGCCGATGGCCTCAGCTGCCGGCATGACCTCTTGCCTTCCGAGTCCGAAGTGGGTTTGCCAGAGCAGGGCAAGTGCTCGGTCCCTTTCTTCAGTACTTCCCACGGCCAATACACGTTTCCGGTCCAAGCTTCGCAAACTGAACGGTTTGATGCGGGCCAGGTGTAAGAGGACCCGGGTCGCAAAGCCTACTGAACAGGCAAATACCACAAGAAGGATGAATGCCACGAAGGCCGTCCATGGTCCTTGTACCAAGCTGCCCGCGGGATACAGAATGATCGTTGAAATGGAGAGCATTCCGAAGAACAATGCCCCCTTTGCCACGTTTACCATACGGACCGGGAGATCGTACGCACCCATCAAACCAAAACCCAGCAACAGCTGGACCATGTACATAAGCTGTTGTGTTCTTTGCGGAACAGGCCACGAAGCACTGCCGCCCAAGAGGTCGAAGAATGTCCAGCCGGCAGCAACGAAGACCGCCAGGTCAAGCATTGGCAGCAGGGACCGGCGCAGGAACCGAGCGACAATGGCCCCAGCCGCACTCAAATAAATACTGCCGTTGATCAAGACGCTTACGAGGTCCGTACGTCGCTGGGTGAAGTGTTTCTTGGCGAAGATGGCCATTGCGTTGTAGAAGACGAACACATAGTTCACGCTACTTTTCTTGGTGCTCTCGCCCTTGTAGTGGATTATTCGTGCCTGGGGCAGGTACCAATTTTCATAACCACCCAAGGTGATCCGATAGCTCAGGTCGATGTCTTCACCGTACATGAAAAAGCTTTCGTCCAGCAGACCCACCTCGTTCAGGGTCTTCATACGCAAGAACATGCAAGCACCAGAGAGGATCTCGATCCGTGCGTGTTCATTTTCAGGCAAATGTCCCAAATGGTAGCGCCCGAAGATCTTGCTGTGCGGAAATAATCTGGTAAGGCCAATGATCTTGTAGAATGCGACCGCTGGCGTGGGAAGCCCACGTTTGCTCTCCGGCAGAAAATTCCCCTTGCCATCGATCATCTTCACGCCCAAGCCTCCGATCTTGTGGTGCTCGTCCATAAAGGCCAGTGCTTTGCGAAAAACATCTTCACCTACAACGGTGTCAGGATTCAAGAGCACTACATGCTCTGCATTGCTCAGGCGGATCGCTTGATTGTTCGCGCGGCTGAAACCAACGTTCTCAGTGTTCGCTATCAGCTTGACGTTCGGGAATTTGGAGCGCACCATTTCCACGCTGCCGTCGGTGCTTTGGTTATCCACCACGAACACATCGCCATCAATGCCATGCAAAGCCTCTTCAACGGTGCATAGGCATTGCTCCAAGTAGGCCCGCACATTGTAATTCACGATGATCACACTGAGCTTCATACAGTGCGGACCGCTATTCGATCGAACATCCGCTCACGAACGCACCGTCCTTCTTTCAACGAAGAATATGCTCCGTAACACGGTTGCGATCCAGTGGCAATGTTCCGATCGGATTTGATCACGGCTGCAAATATGGTGATGCGATGCCACGGGAACACGTTCCCGAAGTGAATGCTCGGCATGGCTGCTGAACGATAGCCGAACATGAACTATTGTGGATCCACTACTTCTTACCGAACCAACCCAATAGCCCGCCTTTCTTGGCGTCCTTTTCCTTCTTTGGCTTGGTAACATCCTCGCCGAATAATTCGCGGGACATGGTGGCGTAGTCCGGTGTTGCTGGAGTGTGGCGTTCCTTGGGTGCCTCGTTCGGTTTAGCGGCAGGACGGTTGCGCTCACCCTGAGGCCGGTCGTTCCGTTGTTGATCACGTTGGGCGTTCCTCTGTTGGCGTTCGGGGCGGTCACCTTGTGGTCGAGCGGAGCGGTCATTCTCTTGGCGTGGGGAGCGTTCACCCTGTGGCCTGCTTGGCTGTTGGCCACTTCGTGCTCGCGATGGATCCGAAGTACGCGCAGGCCTGTCATTCCGGGTGCTACCATTCCCTTCCGAACGAGGAGGGCCATTCCGCCTTGGCTGCGCACTTCTTTGTCCGCTGCTATTCCCTCCAGGAGCCCTTTGTGGCCTTGGTCCGTTGCGTGGGCCACTGGGCCTACGTTCACGAGGTTCCTCCGGCAGCGCCTTCTTGGGCCCGCCAACCATAAGGAAGGGGTGGGCTTCCACGACAGGTATATCGCGTTTGATCAACCGCGTAATATCACGTAAGAATTCTTTCTCCTCATGGTCGCAAAAAGAGAGAGCACGACCTTCGGCACCAGCACGTCCTGTGCGGCCTATCCTATGGACATAGGTTTCAGGGATGTTGGGGATATCGAAATTTATCACGTGGCTAAGCCCGTCAATATCAATGCCGCGAGCAGCTATATCGGTAGCCACCAGTGCTCGGAGCTTTCCTTCCTTGAATTGCTTCAAGGCGTTCTGCCGAGCGGTTTGGCTCTTGTTGCCATGGATCGCTTCAGCGCCATGTCCTGCTTGCACCAGGATCTTCACCACTTTGTTCGCACCGTGTTTGGTACGGGTAAAGATCAGAGCTTCCTTGATCGTATCCCCCTCAAGGAGGTGCAAGAGCAATTTGTTCTTGTCCGTGCGATCAACGTAGTACAAGTGCTGATCAATGGTTTCCGCAGTAGTGCTTTGGGGGGCCACTTCGACCTTGATCGGATCGGTAAGGATGCTGTTTGCGAGTTTCGCGATCTCGTTCGGCATGGTCGCGCTGAAGAACAGGGTCTGCCGCTTCTTTGGAAGCTTGGCGATCACCTTCTTCACATCATGGATAAAGCCCATGTCCAGCATTCGATCCGCTTCGTCAAGTACGAAGATCTCCAACTTCTCCAAATGGATATGCCCCTGTTGCATGAGGTCAAGTAGTCGGCCAGGTGTGGCAACAACAATGTCAATTCCGCGATGCAATGCATCGGTCTGGGGTTTCTGGCCCACACCACCGAAGATCACGGTGTGCCGAAGTTGGAGGTGACGGCCGTAGGCAGCAAAGCTCTCTCCGATCTGGATAGCCAATTCCCGCGTTGGCGTTAGGATCAAGTTACGGATGTGCCGTTTCTTGTCAGCGGTGCGGTGCTGCTCCAATTCCTGTAAGATCGGGATGGCAAATGCGGCGGTCTTTCCCGTTCCGGTCTGTGCGCATCCCAACAGATCACGCCCCTTGATCAGGTGTGGTATTGCTTGCTCTTGGATCGGCGTAGGGTGGGTGTACCCTTCTTCTTGGAGGGCTTTCAAAATAGGGGCGATAAGGCCCAGGTCGTTGAACGATGTTCGTTCCATGGTGTTTGCGCAGATCATTCCCTGCGCGGGATGGGTTCGGTGTTGCGGACCATTGTCCCCGCAAACACCCTGTAAGGGTTGATGATCGCCCCTTCGATCGTGTCCGGCGTGCAATGATCCGCTGGGGATGGCGCCTGGACAGTGCTTTACAGCTAGTTGGGCGCTCGGGGCGTGCTATGGTATTGCCAAAAGCGGTGCAAATATACGGGAAGTTCTGTTGATCGACATTGACAGTGTGATCAGAGGAATTCAGAATGTCAGTATTGGGAAGGGCAAAATTGATCGAGGCGAGCTTACGAGCCCGCCTCGCTTTCTCCTGCCTTGTTTCGTTCTGTTTGTAAGGCGGGGATAAGACCCTTTACTTCCCAGCGTTCGCGTAACCGACCAGTTTGGTCTGGATATGGGTGTAGTAGTGTTCACTATGAGTGAAGCCACCTAATTCAGCGTTGTAACGAATGATCGCCGATGGGAAATCACGGTAGAACGGATCGACGTTCGAAGCGGCTTTCTTCTCAAGGCCAACAGTACATTCATATGAGGGGTACTGGACCAGCTCCTTTGGCAGGGTCGTGTCCAAGTAGATGTATTTCTTCACGAAGCCTTCTTTAACGAACTCGATCGTATACGACTGGTCCAGATCCAATTCCAGTTCAAAGCGCCCCTTCTTATCGCTGGCGATCTCTCCTACTTCCTGATTGTCCTTGAAGAGGTGCACCATATACCCATCCGTGCTTTTGCCGTCAACAAGTACGCGACCATGCAATGGGACATACCAACCTTCGGCTTGATCACGGCGATCCACCAACTTGCTTTGGCCCATTGTGGAAATGGTTACGAACAACGCGATGGAGGCGAGAGCGGTGGAGAGGTGCCGGTTGCGTAATTGGGAGTGTTCGATCCGCATCAACTTGGTGTATGTATGTTGGGCGTGATACGTTGTTGCAGGTATAAAGTTTCGGGTCATGCCACTTTGCCCAACGGAACACTCGCTGATCCCGCTCTTGATCTGGGCAGTGCCATATAGATGGTGGTGCCTTTGCCCAAGGAGCTATCAGCCCATACTTCACCTCCGTGTTTCCCCACGATCCTGCTTACTATGGCCAGTCCTATTCCCGTACCTTCGAACAGGTCGTTCTGGTGTACCCGCTTGAAAGCCCCGAAGATCAGTTCCCTATGTTGTGGGTCAAAACCAACCCCGTTGTCCTTTACGAAGATCACATCGCGATCGCCTTTTACCTCATGCCCAATGGTGATCTCCGGTAGGACATGGTTCCTGGAGAATTTCAACGCATTGGACACCAAATTGGTGATCACCACCTTCAACATCGAAGCATCGGCATGTACCAGTGTGTCGGGTTTTACCCGGACCACGACTTGGTCATTTCGTTCGATCGTGACCTGTTCTGAGATCACTTCCTCAATAGTAGCGCACAGATCCACTGCTGCGCAGGATATCTCCCGATCACTTGTCTGGGAGAATTTCAAGAGATCATCCACCAATCCCAAAAGACGTTCCGTACCGACCTGAATGCGTGCTGCGCAAGCAACTTGATCCGGGTCGTTGTTATGTGCTTGGGTCGAAGTGTGAAGATGGCCCGCCAACATGGTCAGATTCTTCAGGGGTGAGCGGAGATCATGAGCAACGGAGTAGGAGAAAGACCCCAGATCCTCCAAGGCCTCCATGAGTTGAGCGGTGCGGGCAGCAACGCGTTTGTCCAGTTCCGCATTTTGTTTCCTGACCCGGGCTTCTTCTTTCTTACGATCCGTTATGTTCTTGATCACCGCTTGGAAGACCCGATCTCCATTGGGTTGTTTTCCCATGTAGGTGGCTGTCATTAGACAGTCGATGACCACCCCCCCAGGAGTGCGCAAGGTGAGGTCCACATTCAAGAATTCATTTCCATTTCGCCGCTTCTTCAGGCTATTGATGAGGTCGGCCCCGGGTTCAATCAGACTTGCAAGGTCAAGGCCCGATAGTTCAGTGATCGGGATGTCCAGCAGTTTACTGCATGCGGGATTTGCATCAATGATGCGGCCGGAGCGTTCCACGATCAGAATGGGATCACCAGCTCCATCGAAGATCTGCTGGTAGCCCTTGAGCAGTTTCTCCCGCTCACTACGAAGTGAGTGGACCTCGTACCCTTGTTTGATACGAAGGCCCAAGTCGTCAGCGTTCCATGGCTTTGTCAAATAGGCATTGATACCGGCATCATTCACCGCCGATATGATCGCCGTCATATCCGCGTAGCCGGTCAGCAGCATACGGATCATTTTCGGGTGTCGCATCCTGACCACGCCTAGCAATTCGGACCCGGTCATGTTCGGCATTCGCTGGTCCGAAATGATCACGTGGAACTCTTCGTGCTCCAGCAGGGCCAGCGCCTCCTCACCGGATCCAGCTACCGATACGTGCATCTCGCGTCGGAATGTGCTCTTGAATGAAACGAGGTTCCCCGCTTCGTCATCCACGTAAAGCACTCGTATTTTCTCGGGTACGGTCATTAGGCTCGTAGTTGTATCAATTTTTCGTGGAGGAGCGGGATCTGGATCGTGAAAACTGAACCCTCTCCAACCTCGGATTCTACCGAAATGCTACCCTGGTGATCTTCGATGATCCCATAAACGATCGCTAGTCCCAAACCGGTTCCTTCACCCACTGGTTTAGTGGTGAAGAACGGGTCGAAGATGCGCGTCTTCACTTCCGCGTTCATTCCCGACCCATTGTCACGGATGCAAATGATGGCATGCCCTGCAGTGCAATGGGAACTGATCTGGATCAATGGCTTGCGGTCGCCATCCATTGCCTTGGTAGCGTGGATCGCGTTGGTGATCACGTTCATGAACACCTGGTTCAACTTCCCGGGATAGCACTCCACCGCCGGAAGTTCCATTAGGTCCAGTGATATGGTCACGTGATCCTTTACTTGCGGCCCAAGAAGGGTCAATGTGCTACGAATGCCTTCGTTCAAGTCAGTGGGCTTCAAGTCATCCTCATCCAACCTTGAGAAATTCCGAAGACCTCGCACGATCTCTGCCGTGCGGCTGGAACCCTCGGCCATGCTGCCGATGATCTCGTCGAGTTCGTTGATCGACTCAGAAATACCAAGCTCTTCTTCTCGCAACTTCAACGCCGCCATCTGTTCCTTGGCCTTGGAAGCTTCAATGGAACGATAGCCTTGCATGACTTCGACGATCTCGGCGATATTGCGACGAAGGGGTTGGATGTTGCTGGTGATGAAGTTGATCGGGTTGTTGATCTCGTGTGCAATGCCGGCCGTCAATTGACCAAGCGATGCCATTTTCTCGGCATTGACAAGTTTGGTCTGGGTCTGCTTGAGGTGCGCATTGCTTTCTTGAAGTGCACGGGTTCGTTCGTTCACCTTGTTCTCCAAGGTCACGTTCTGCTCGCGGATAATGCGTTCGTTCTCTTGGGAGGATCGTAGTTCAGCTGCTTGCGATGCAGCCTTTTCGCGTCTCAGCACGTTGATCCGATCCGCCAGACCGAAGGAGAGAAGGATGCCTTCTATGGCTGAACCGACGGGCATTGCCGATGTCGTAAAGGCGTTATACGGCAAAATACCCAAGTCCTTGAATATAAATACCACAACTGATATGAGGAAGGCTGACCATGCCACAAGGAAAAACATCGCTTGTCGAGAGCCTCTACGCACCGCAAGGATCGCGAACGTAACAATGTAAATGGCGGACAATCCGGATAGAGCCTGAGTGGGTTTATAACCTAAGATGGCATTTCCGGTTTGCTGAAGTCCGAAACAAAGAGCAAATAGGATGAAGAATATTGGTATTATTCTATCTAACATCGGGGTGTAATTTTCCGTACTGATGAATGTTCGAGCAAATTGCATACCCAGAGTAGCTGTTAAAAGGGTAAGAGCCAGTGTGGCGTATGAAGATAGCCATGTATTTCCGGGCCATATGTAGAATTGTCCTATTCCAATGAATGCGAGCTGGGTCAAGGCTACCGCCAATAAGTAGAGCACGTAATACAAGTAACTTTTATCCTTGATCGAGAAGTAGATGAAAATATTGTAGAACGATAGGACCAGCATAATTCCGATGTAACCTCCAAGGAGAAAATTCCTTGTGGACCTTATACTTGTAACTTCTTGTGCCGATCTGAACAAAATGGGTAGTTGAAGCTGTTTGTTGCTCTTTGCACGAAGTAGGACAGTGCCAACCTCTCCATTCGCAATGGGAAGTGTGAAGGAATATTCTGGATCATTTGAATTTCTATATGGCTTACCAACGGATTGACCTGTTAAGGATATCCGTTCGAGCTTATCATGCCGGAACACAAAAACTTCGATAATATCAATTTCTGCGTATTCGACACAAAGAAATATTCGATCAGAGCTTCCTTCGTTCCTTAAAGTACAACGCAACCAGAAGGTGGAATTGCTGATCCCCAAATTCGGCACTGCTTCGCGCACAGCGATGAATTCGGTGGATGTGAGAACATCCTCGGCCTTGAGGTCGGAACTGGGGTCTTCCAAGACCTCGAAGGACGTTCCGGCGTGAATAGGGGGCACGTCATCACGATAGGTGTGATCGGTTGCTGAATAGGCACCCAAGCTCACCATTTGCAGCAACAAAAGACCCAGAAACGAAGGCTTCATCCGTCGCTCCTACGAGATACGACGGTCAATGGTTCCAATACTACCCCGTATGACCCAGTTGTTGTTGGTCACGCATTCTGTATGCCACAAGGTCTAGGATCTCGGTGAACTTCAGGTCATACTTCACCTCCAACGGGATCACTCGCAGGACACTCGCCCCGCGTTTGGTCCGGACGGAGCCGTAAGCTGTAGATCACCTGACGTTGCTTCGGATCGGCGAATGGCAAGAGCACTGGGTCGGGATTCACCATGGCAATGGATCGGAACTCGCTCGTTGGATAATTGAATGCCCCGTCTTCACCGATATTCTTAATTGCGATGAACCCATTCTTTTCAGGATGTCGTTTCGTGTGCGCACCAACGAAGCAAACCATGCTATTCGCACCCGTATATGGCGCTATTGCTGTTACAGCCGTGCTAAGAAGGACCGCGACGCCACGGTTGGCGAAACGATTAGCACTCCATAGCCCGCATACTTCACCGTTCCCTCCTTGCTTCAGGCCTTGCAATAATGGAACTATGGACGGATCCAATTTCGAGATCGCCTGCGACATCGGCAATTTGGATCCGGGACCGTGATCAACCTGGAAACGTAAACCACCGACCATGCCCTCGGTTTGGTGCAAGGCTACAATAACATAACAATTGGGGTCTGTGGTCCATTCGGTATCCCCCTTCACCATCAAGGGTATATTCAATTCGGTCAAGACCAATTCGTGTTCCTTCAAAAAGGTTGCTACGAGATCGGGACGTTCCGGGGCCCTAAAGGCCAAAATGTTCACGGTTTCCATTATTGATAGGTGAAGTTTGGTTTACCGATCGAAAAGACATCATTCATTGGGCGCCGAAGACTTCGGACGGATGGGGACTCAGCGTAGAACAAGCGGTACATGAAAAGCGGAAAGCGACCATGCAGGTCGAAAACTTCAGCTGTGTCGCGGAACAACTTCTCGATCAATGACAATTCACGTTCATTGAATGCGTCTTTGCCCTCAATGAGACCCAGTAGTACCGAAGCCGAAATGGGGTGGACGCCTAAACCCAATTCCGTGGCCTTCAACCAGAGCCTTTGCGCAGCACGTCCTCCTTCCAAAATTGAGCGTTGGCTTTTATCTCCAATACTGATCAGTGCAATAGCGGAAGAGGACCGGATAGCGGGACCGCTAAGGTCTTGGAACAATGAGCCGCCCTCCCAGTTGCGCAAAAGTGCGATCGCTTCCGGGTCGGAAGCCACTTTCATTCCCAATATTTCACCCTCATTCATCTCAAAGGTGGCAAGGTCAAGCCCGTCCCTGGTCCTGATCGCCTCCTCCGCGGTCCACCTCACTTCCTTCGTGAACAATTCGTGGTGACAAACAGGATTCATGAATCTGAGACGTTCCCCCTTTCCACAGAGATCCGCGATCGCGTCGATGGATTTTTTGTCCGAATGGACGTGCAACTCAACACCGAAACCCGAACCAATAACGGAGGATCTCAGTGCATTCAACCCATCATCGCTTATCGCCTTCCCATCGCCCATGCGTCGATTGGTGCAGCGATCCGCCAATTGCATGTAAAGTGCATCTGGCTCAGCTCGACGACCAGATCCTTTTTGTTTGAACTCGAAGACTGCGATCAGCGAAGGTTCAGCACTTAGCGGTGAGTACGTGATCGTCTGCTCGAGACCAATTTGAGCTGCTTTAAGGCTCACGTTCTCAATTGCTGAACCCAACGATATCCCTGCTATCACGCTAGTAGGGTCTATAAGAGAAAATGAACGGTGGACATCATGGAACATGAACAGTCTTCCTCTTACCAAATGAAAGCGCCAAGGTTGATCATTGCCACCTGAAGGGGCCAATGATCCAGCTTGAGCCAATTCCGCTGCCAACTCTTCACTCAATGGCACTGAAGGCACGTTCTGCAGTGCCAACTGCGAGATCACCTTGTCCATCTGTTCCACTGTCAATGGGGCAGGGGATCGGTTCATACCTGTGTCCTCGTGATCCGATCCCACTTCAACGGGATCATTGATCAATGAAGCAGGGTCAATGAACCATCTGCCACTCGCTTTTAATTCACTCAAAAGCAGTCTTCGCAGCACGTCACCGGAAAAGCCTCCTCCGGCTGCGACAGAAGATGCCAACTGAGGCCATGAAGTGAGGGTCCGTCCCATCTCCAACATGCTACCTTTCATCCTTTTGCTCAAGGTGTCCAATCCAGTTATCGGAACTACGTATTGTAGCTTTTGCTCGGCAGTCTTTGCCTCTTTTGCCTTCGAAAGGTCAAGATGTTCCAGTTTTCCATGGAAAATTGGTCTCTCAGGTTCCAGATCGAAGCGCTCGATATCGATCATGCCCCGGTCACTGGTATCCATGACCACCGGGATCCCAAGTGCTTTTGCCTTGAAACGTGAAAGGATCTTCACATCCACACTGTCGCATTCCTCGACCAAAACATCCAACTTTCCACCTTCGACCAAGAAGGCATCAATGTTGGCCTCAGTTATGCCTTCGTTGAAGCAGACCACCTTCAGGAAAGGGTCGATCTCCGCGATCTCGCGGGCCACGTTCACGGTCTTGAGGTTGCCCATGGCGTGCGTGCCACTACGGATCCGATTGAGGTTGCTTAATTCAAGGGTGTCGAAGTCCGCGATCCGCAACTCGCCAAAGCAGCGTTCCAAGGCCATTGTAAGGCATACACTTTGACCTACGCTTAGTCCGATCACGCCGACCTTTTTGGTAGCGAGAATGGATTGTTCCTCGCTGGTGATCTTGTTCCGGTTGCGATCCGTGCGCACTTGTGCGAACTCCGCCTCGTCCAACAGGTGGACCAACCGACGTGACCACGGATAGTATACCCAAACTCCATATAGGTGTGGGTCTATCCCCATTAAATGCGCGGTGGCCGCAGATCGTAGCTCTTCCTTGCCGAATTTCACGGACGGATCGAGGGTCCGCACCAACTCAACGAGCTGTGATCGCAGCTCATCGTGAATCGTTATGCCGGGTACCAACTTCAGCACCGCATCCAACCGTTGCCTGTCCGTGGGCAACGATAGACGAAAGAGTTCCGGCCGATAAATTCCACGGTCGGGTGCTGAAGCGGTGTCCAACGCTTCAAGCAACAGGTCCATAGGAGTAGGAGCAAAGGCATCAAAGGTTCTGATCGCGGCGGTGAAGCTAACTGTATAAAAGTTATTAACAAATTATCAACAGGATATTAACAATCAAGTGGTCGGTCGATCTTACGCCCGGAACCATTCGGGCAACATCCACGTATGCACCCCGGATCGGACTTGACCCGATCGAACACCGCTCATGAACGCCGTGCCAAAGTCAGACCCTTCCGCTGCGCTTCCTTGCGTATTGTTCGTTGACGACGATGCCAGTAACCGCCAAGCTTTTCAAGCTACTTTCAGGAGATCCGTCCATGTCCTCTTAGCCGCGGACATAACGAAAGCATGGGAGCAACTGGCAACGCACCATGTGCACGTGGTCATCGCGGATCAACGCATGCCGGGAACCCCAGGGAGCCGGATGCTGGGAATGATCCGGGAACGTTACCCGAATATTCGCCGGATGCTCATTACTGGATACTCGGATATTGAGGGCATAATTGAAGCGATCAATGATGGACGCGTTACCCGCTACATCGCTAAGCCATGGGACCCTGAAGAATTGACAACGGCCATGCAAAGAGCCTATGACGAATTCAAGGCTGAAGAGGAGCGAACAGCTTACACCGAACAGTTGATCCTTGTGAACCAGCAGCTTGAGTTCGCGCTGCGACAGCGCCTTCTCTCTTGACCGACAGTTTACCGGCGGTGCACCGATCGTGTCGCTTCTTTGTCCTTGGTCCGTTTCTTTGTGCCATGTCCTTTTGCTCAGCACTGCGCGGTTTGTTCTGCTCTGCTTCCCTCGTGGTCTTACCTTTCCAGTTCCACGGTCAATGTGATGGCTGGCAACAGCGCGTAGAGTATACCATGCAGGTATCCCTGGACGCGGAGTCCCATGCGTACAGTGGTTCATCCAAGCTGGTCTATTGGAACAACAGTCCGGATACCCTTCGTGAAGTGTTCTTCCACCTGTATTTCAATGCCTTCCAGCCAGGTAGTGAAATGGACGTGCGTTCACGTACGATCGCGGATCCTGACCCGCGGGTGGGTGATCGTATCGCGGCACTTTCCCCACAAGAGGAGGGAAGACTTAGTGTGAATGAGTTTACACAGGACGGCCGATCCGTTACCATGCAGCACTTGGGCACAGTGCTCAAAGTGGAACTGGCAAAACCCTTGTTGCCAAACAGGAGAACCACTTTCAATTTTCGGTTCAATGGGCAAGTGCCTATCCAGATCCGACGAAGTGGTAGGGACAATTCTGAAGGGGTGGCGTATAGTATGGCCCAATGGTATCCGAAGCTGGCGGAATACGACCTGCGCGGTTGGCATGCCGACCCGTATGTAGGTCGTGAATACTTCGGCGTCTGGGGTGACTTCGATGTCACCTTGGAAATGGACAGTGCGTTCACCATTGCTTCAACAGGGGTATTGCAGAACCCGAATGCGATCGGCCATGGCTACCTGATGGGAGATCAACTCTTGAAACGACCAGCCGGCGACAAGTTGAAGTGGCATTTCAAGGCCGAGGCCGTTCACGACTTTGCGTGGGCCGCAGACAAGACCTACATCCATACGACCGAACAAGTGCCGGATGGTCCGTTGCTTCATTTCTTCCGCAAGGATGATCCCGAGACCAAAGAGGTTTGGGACCAACTCCCTGGCTACATGGTGCGCTGTTTCCAGTATATGAACGCACACTTTGGAACCTATCCTTGGCCTCAATTCAGTTTTGTACAAGGTGGGGATGGTGGAATGGAATACCCAATGCTCACGTTGATCCTTGGGAAACGTAGGATAGGTGGTGTGGTGGGTACCAGCGTTCATGAAAGCGTGCATAGTTGGTATTATGGCGCATTGGCCAGCAATGAGGGACAATACCCGTGGATGGATGAGGGTTTCACGGAGTACGCGGGTTCTGCTGTTATGCAAGAGTTGTTCCCCAAGCCGGATGAGAACCCGCACGCGAGTTCGATCAGCGGCTATCGGTCCATGGTCAACAACGGAAAGCATGAGCCGGCCAGTATCCACGCGGACCATTTCAAGACCAACAAGGCATATAGCAACACAGCGTACAGTTTTGGAGAGATGTTCGCGTACCAACTGGGTGCTGTGGTGGGGGAGAAGAATGTGGAACGAGGCCTTGTGCGCTACTTTGAAACGTGCAAGTTCAAACATCCGGGCCCCGTTGATCTCGAGCGTGTGATGGAGAAACAGAGCGGGTTGGAATTGGACTGGTACTTCAATGAGTGGATCAACACCACACGCACGTTGGACTTGGGGATCCGCAGTGTAATGGGAGTGAACGGAGGTATACGCATCGAGTTGGAGCGGATCGGGGACCAATTGATGCCCGTTGACCTTCGGTTGGTCCTACGTGATGGGCGCAGTATTGATCACCACATCCCTCTTTCGCTATCGTTGGGATCGAAGAATGCCGGGTCGGAACACTTCGAGTTCGCTATACTCCCAGCATGGCAATGGACCAACCTGACGTATTCGCTGGATCTGCCCGTCCCATACTCTGAACTCCGTTCGGTGAGCATTGATCCATTACAGCGCACTGCCGATATGGACCTGCTCAACAACACAGTGGAATTCCCAGAAGGGGCGGACGGCTTTGCGAAACCGTAAGACCGATCAACCCTATTTCGCCAAGATCTCCCGAAGTACCCTGTCAAATTCCTTGGGTCGTTCCAAGTTGGCCACGTGGCCGGTACGGGGTATAATGGTCAGGTGATCTTCGGGGATATGGTTCCGCTGCATGACCTTGTGGCACACCGAATTCGGGATCAACTCGTCCCGTTCCCCCCAAATGAAGTAGACAGGCATGGGCCAGATGAATTGCTTGTCCACGTAGCGTTCTTCATGGACCATAAGATCGAGGAGCAAGGTTACTTGCGCGGGACGATAAGGTGCAACGTCCACATTGTAGATCTGTTTAAGCAAAAAGCCAGGAACAGGCGGGTTGCGATAAAGTGAAAGCTTTATCCCCTTTCGCAAGGCTTTGTAGGAATTGGTGCCCAACACGTCAATAATATCCGCCGCCCCAACAGAAACGGCTATGCTATCCGCCATGTGCTTCGAATAGTCACTTAAAAGACCGTCGTAGACCACAAGCTTCTTCACCCTCCGCGGATGCTTTTCCGCCAAGAACGCAGCTACACCACCCCCATAGCTATTTCCAACCACGGTGACCGGGTCCGTGATCTGAAGGCTGTCCAACAGCAATAGCACATGCGCTACCTGCGCATCCATGTTCCGCCCATGCCATGTCGTGGTACTCTTCCCATGGCACAGCAGGTCCGGCATGATCACCTGATGTTCCTTTGCCAGTAGCGCTGCGGTCCTGTTCCACTGCAGCTTGCCCGTGCCGCTATAGCCATGCAATAATAGAACCTTATCATTCCCTGTACTATTGCTCCACACTGCGTGCGAGCCTGTGGAGTCCATGAACAACGTCTGTTCAAAGCCGTTCCTGACAAGCCTCTTTTCACATACTCTGGAATGGATCCGTGCCACATTGCATCCACCATTCAGTAGAACAACGACCAACAAGGATAGAAGCGATGTGGATCGGAACATCTTGCAGCGTACCTCCCAAGGACACGATCCACAAAGGAAACGCTTTGGCTACTTCTTCAACAGACCAAGCAACGCTTCTTTTATCGAGCGGCCGGCCACGTCCCAGTTCAGGCGGGTCTCGTATTCCGTGCGGCTGTCCATAGCCATTTGCCGGTATGTCTTTGGATCTTCGAAAAGCTTCTCGATGGTATCCGCCCAATCACTGGCGGGGGCCTCAGCAGGAAAGAGGTGCCCATTTATGCCAGGGCGCACTACTTCGCCTACACCTCCTACATCATTGGCCATGCTGGGAACACCCAATGAATTTGCTTCACACATCACCAGCCCCAAGCAATCAGCAAGAGTTGGAAGCAAGAGGAAGTGGGCATTGGCGTACAACTTCTTCAACAGGTCCCTGCCCTCAGGTGTGGCCTTGGAAATGAATCCATGTGCGGTCGCATAGGAGGGAAGCTTATCAACCAAAGGTTCACAGCCGACCAAATGGAGCTTCAAGGGGACACCGCGTTCGTGTAGTATACGTGCAACGTCCATCACTTTTGGGCCGCCTTTGTTGGTCCAGTTGACCCCAACGAACAATAATTCGCAGTGATCGAACTTGCGATCCCCGATGTTCTTGAGCACTTCGGCACGTGGCGGTGGAACAGAGAAATTGCCACCGAAAGGGAATACGCGCACTTTGCGTTCATCCACCTTGTAATAATGCATCGCTGTTTGCGCCGCCCAGTTGCTTGCATACATGGCCAGGTCGCAATTGTCCAAGGCCGCTTGCTCCAACTTGTGACCCTCGGCGATATACTTCTTCGGATAGCTCTTGAACGCAGGATCTTTAGCCAAAATGCCCGCAAAGGTGGCATCTGTGTAAAAGA
Source organism: Flavobacteriales bacterium (assembly GCA_016717305.1). Taxonomy (GTDB): domain Bacteria; phylum Bacteroidota; class Bacteroidia; order Flavobacteriales_F; family PHOS-HE28; genus PHOS-HE28. The sequence continues at coordinate 50,518 of JADKFY010000006.1, read as the reverse complement.
CCTTAGGCCGCTTGGTCTTCAGCAGGGCAATGGGCAAACTGCTGGGTGAGAAAACGATGTCCGATCGACTGTGCAATAGATGTTCACGGATCGCATCGGCAAAGTGCTGGGCCATCCGTGTTGTCCGTTCTACGGGGAACAGGTCCCCGAAATTGGTCATGCGGGAGATCTTGTTGATCGCCTTGTTCACGAACAATTGGTTCTTCGCCAACTTACCCATGTATTCCATGGAAATACCCTGGGCCTCCATGGCCTTTGCCATGTGATAGACCGTTCCGCTCCAAGCTCGCACGTCTTGCGGATCGTAGCTCGTGGCGTAGGTTACCCGCAGTTGGCTCGTGGCAATATCGGTTCTCAATTCAGTGCGTTCAGCCGTATGGTCAGGGAGCATGCTATTGGGCAATGGGCGGTGCGTGATCAAAAGGACATACGGTTCGGACGGTGGGGAGCGAGAAGGTCACCTGATCCGTATCGGATGTTCATACGCAAAGGAAATACCCTCGGTTCCAGAAGGTGCCAAGAATTGGTCTTTTTGTGAACAGGCCCATCCTAACACGGCGTTCAGGAAATTTCCACATTCGTCCTTCGTCCCCTTTCTCACCCAAGGATCACTCTAAAATGCTCACTCTGTCAAACTCTGTCCTTTTCCCGTGTTCGCGGCATTACGACCATTTTCCGGAAAACCCTGATCGGAGATCATCGCAAAGGGTACTGATTAGGTCCTGAGCAGGCTCTTATGCAAGCACTTCTTCAGAACGGTGCGAATGGACCAGCTTGCTTTGCAATTCTGTGCTCATGGGTTGGTATTGGAGAAAGCGCTCCGTGTAGTTGCCACGACCTTGTGTAAGACTTCGAAGGGTGGTACTGTACCGATCCAGTTCCGCCAAAGGCGTATGCACCTTGATCACTTGATCGCGTCCTTGGGCATGGACGCCGACCACCACGGACCTGCGGCTTTGGAGGTCGGTCATTACCTCACCCATAAGGTCTGCTGGCACGCGAACTTCAAGCTCTTGTACAGGTTCCATCAATTGTGGGGCAGCGTTGGCAAATGCTTCCCTGAAGGCCATCTGTCCAGCAATACGGAAACTGATGTCATTGCTGTCCACTGGATGCATTTTGCCATCATGCACGATCACCCGAATGTCGCGTGCAGGTGATCCTGTCAATGGTCCGCTTTCCATCTTTTCCATGATGCCCTTCAATATGCTAGGAAGGAACTTATTGTCGATGGTGCCCCCAACAATGCAATTGTAGAAAACAAGCACACCACCGGTAGGTAGTTCATGCACGTCTTTCCCACGGACGGTATGCCCAGTGGGTTCTGCCATATCCATCGTCCACGGCTCTATCTTCAAATGCACCTCAGCGAACTGGCCACTTCCGCCGCTCTGTTTCTTATGCCGGTAGCTCGCTTCGGCGGACTTCCGGATCGTTTCACGATAGGGTATCCGTGGACTACCGAATTCGGCCTTCACCTTGTAGTGATGATCCAATTTCCAATTCAAGAGGTTCAAATGCAACTCCCCTTGACCACCTATCAATTGTTGTGCGGTCTCGCGGCTGTAGTGCAGCACAACGGTGGGGTCCTCCTTCTGGATCTCCAACAGTGCCGCATGTAATTTCTCTTCCTGTTTCTGTTCCACCGCCTTGATCACTTGGCGCAGCCGTGGTCCGGGGAAGGCAATGGGTTGCAATTTCACCGCCTTTCCCGGGGCGTGCAATGTGTGTGCCGTTGCCGTGTCCTTCAACTTGATCGTACCCCCAATATCTCCGGCTTGCAGTTTGTTCACGTGGATCCGCTCTTTGCCATCCACGATAAAGAGCTGGTTGACCCGTTCGGTGTTCCCTGTATTCTCGTTCACCAGTTCCATGCCCTCTTGCACTTCTCCACGCATCACCTTGAACAAGGTGATATGCCCGGCACGTGGCTCGATCACTGTCTTGAACGTGAAGAGTACGGTTGGTCCATCCACTGTGCAGGATAGGTTGGTTCCGTCCTCGGTCTTTTCATCGGGCATCTCGATCGCACTGGGTGCAACGTTGTCAATGAAGCCCATCAATCGACCGCTGCCCATGTTCCGTAATGCACTCAGGCAGAACACAGGAAAACAGGTGCGCGCCATCATACCTTTTCGCAAACCGATCCGCATTTCATCCTCATCCAGTTCACCTTTTGCGAAGTAGTGCTCCATCAAGGTCTCATCATTCTCAGCGGCTTTCTCCACCAGTTCCTTATGCAAGCTCTCGGCTCTTTCCTTTTCGGTGGAAGGGATCGATTGCTTTTCAGGCTTACCACCGGCATCCTTGAACACGTACATCGTCATTTTCAAAAGGTCGATGATCCGATGAAAGCCATCGCCTTGTTCCATAGGGTATTGCATCACCGTAACAGCGGGGCCGAAATGTTCTTTGGCCTGGGAAACCGTTGCATCGAAATCGGCCAAGCCATGATCCAGCTGGTTCACACCTATGATCACGGGCCTGGCATAGCGTTGCATGTGTTCCCAAACGAGATCGGTGCCTACTTCAACACCATGGTGCGCGTTCAGCAGCAAAACGCAGGTGTCCGCCACGCGCAAAGCAGGAACGGTCTCGCCCACCAAGTCGTCCAGACCCGGAGTGTCGATGATGTTGATCTTGTAGTTACGCCATTCGGTATGCATAACGGTGCTGTACACGCTGCTCCCGCGCTTGTGTTCCAGCTGGGTGGTGGTCGCTCACGGTATTCTTGTCCTCGACTCGGCCGCGGCGTTGGATAAGCCCCGCTTCGAAGAGCATGGTTTCGGCCAGCGTGGTCTTGCCGCATCCGTGGGAACCGAGCAGGACGATGTTCTTGATGTGCTTGGCATCGAAGATCTTCATGATATGGGTGGGTTTAGATGGTTGATCAGTGATCACCACCGTGGAGGTCCAGCCAAGCCTATCGCACACGGTCTAGATGGACACGCGGAAGCAGGATGAAGGTAAAACGATCCGCGAAAATTGCAATATGTTCTTCGTTACGGCACCCGGAAAAAGAAAGATCCCCGAGGGCGCCCGGGGATCTTTCGAATAATGATCGTGAACTTTTCTAATTCAGCACTTCCAAAGGACGTTCTCCGGGAAGTTTGCTGAACCGCGCCATGGCCTTTTCATAGCTACCAGGTAGGTTCAAGTCGGTCAAAGGGTCAAATCCCAACTCCGCTGCGGTGCCAAAGCCCCGCTCGGTTTTCTCCGTTGGTTCTGCAGACGGGTCTGCGCTGTTCTCCTTTACTATTGAGTTGATCTTCATTTGAGCAATGGGCCCGGTAAGGGGTCTCCAATAAGGGACACGAAGGTAGTAATGGATCGGTCGGTCGGTCAATAGGCGAATGAAAACTTGGATGGAATGTTGGGTTCCTGTGCAGATCTTGGTCCATCCCAATGCGAGAATTGGACGACCTTGGATCGAACAAGTCACCTAGGCGTGATGCATAACGACCGATCAAAGGCGGGAGGAATTAGCGCGAATAAGCTCCGGTCCCAATACGACCAACCTATTCCGGAACAAGGAAGTATCCTACATTTGCGGCCCCTGTTTCGTTCAGGCCCCTTTAGCTCAGCGGTAGAGCAGCTCATTCGTAATGAGCAGGTCGTCGGTTCAAATCCGATGAGGGGCTCATTAGAGCAGCAAGCCCTCCAGCGCAAGTTGGGGGGCTTGTTGTTTTGATGTGGGTGAGGCCATTAACGAAATTCAGCCCTTCGGTGGAGCCTGTCGGGTAAGGATCAACCATTTCGGGGCGACGTTCCGCCAAGCGAGATCCACCACGAACCTGAATCTCCGTTCTTCTATGGTTCCTAAGAAAACGTTGGTCCAGCCCAATTTACCCAGCCTGCCCGGTAAGGGTGTAAAGTGGTCCGGGTCTTCATCATTCCAGGTTTCCTGTTGCCCAACGGAGAGTTTGATCACAGCGCGACCCTCGTCCAGCCATAGGTTCATGTACCCCTTCTTCTTTACGCTGAAGTTCGGTCTTCCATAACGTACTTTTTCCAATGTACCAGGCATGTCAAGTGCCATTTCGCGTGCTGTGCCTGCGTCCATGGTGCGAAAGGTAATGAGCGCAATTGCCCTATCGTTGCGCCTTCGTAATAGCGGCCGGATCGAACAAGGCAACGGTTAGCGCTGAAACGGCTGGTAGCGCATTGGAGGTGTTGGACACCACTGCGACAACGGTATGCTGTTCGGGAAGCAACATCAGGAACGTGGATGCGCCGGTCTGTGATCCGTTGTGGCCGAAGACATTACCGTATTTTGGGTTTTCACCGAACAGGTACCATCCCAGCCCATATCCGTTGCCATCGGTTTTGATGCCGGGGTCTTTGAGCATTACAGCCAAGCTTTCTGCAGAGATCAACGAACCATCAAGAACTGCATTGCCGAATTTCAGAAGGTCCGTAAGGGTGGAGTAGAAGCCGCCGCCTGGTATGCGGTCGCTGAGGTCCGTGATCTTTGACCCGGATATCTTGCCTTTGTCATTGCTGTGGTACAACGCAGCATGACCTTCCCTTCCATTTTCAACACCTGTGTCTTGCAACCCGGCCACATCCCAAATGTGCGACTGCATATATGCCGTAAAAGTCTGACCGCTTACCTTTTCAATGATCGCGCCCAGCAACACATACCCATACGTGGAGTAGTTGAATTCCACTCCCGGTACGGAGATCAGGTCACGATCCTTGAAGATGTCAATAGCGTCAAGTAGAGTGGTGTAGTGGACCTGGTTCTCACGCTCTTTTGCCGTCGCATATTCACCAATTCCCGCAGTGTGTTGAAGGAGTTGACGCGTGGTGACCACGCCTTCCTTCTTTACTGCGAACTCAGGTAAGTAGATCTGGACCGGCACATCCAGATCCAATACTCCTCGCTCCACCAACTGCATAGTGGCGATCGCCGTCATGGGCTTGGCTATGGATGCGATCCTCGTTCGTGTGTTCGATTGGAACAAGGTGCTGTCGGATGCATCGGAAAGGCCAACGGCATATTGCCAAACGAATTCCCCATCAATTGCGAAGCCAGCAGCAGCCCCCATGAAGGATCGTGTTGCATAGGATGCGTCCACCATCTTGCGGGCATCCAGGTCCGCATAAGTAGTGCTCGTTACTTGGGCAGCAAGCTGAAGTGACCACATGCACATTACCACTGCGGCAGGTCGTAACACCATCGCTCTATTTCCCGTTCTAATTTGGTTCTCCATTCCAGCTTCGATATCCTTACCAGGTCCGATCCTGCGAATATTGTTCCAAGTCATTCGCATGGTTAATTGCCTAAATGCATAAGGGATAATTGCAGTAACGCAGTCACCACCATATTCTAACACAACCCCCAAAGTTCTGGAGCATTCCGCTCAAGGCCAAGGCAACTACAGGTCCATCGGGCCCCGGTGTTGCAATAAAGCATGCCGTTCCAAGGCCCAACCCGCCGCTTGCAAATTATAGAATAGTGGGTGGTTCCATCGAGTGGGCCGAAGAACCTGTCCGTCGATCGTCTTCAAATCCTCTTCAGTTCCGACGTTCTACGAATACAACCAGCCTTTGATAAGCCTCGTATAGTGCGGCATTACCACGTAGGCCATGAGCACAACGATCACACCGGATCCGAACAGGTTCAAGAGCAACGGATGGACGGGTAAGCCTATCACCTTGAATAAGGGTAGAAGGACCAAAGGCACGACCAGGACCAACGGGTAGATCGCGGACCATGTTACCAAGGCTTGCTTCCAACGGTAGGGCACCTTGGTCGCACCCTCAGGAGCGAACCAGAAATCGAGACCCGTGGTAATATGGAACTGGTCGTCCGCTTCCAACAAGGTTCGCACCTTGGCTACAAACCCTTTTCGTTCTTCAGAGAACATCCAATTCTCCAAGTGCGCTTGCGTATCAAAACGGATCACCACGGTGTAGGTGCCGCTCAACCCGGTGATCGGCCGAATGATCTGCCAATCCAAATGACCCGGGAAGCTGCGGCACACGGGTCCGATCGCCGTCAACCAATCTTCATAAGCGGCGTGTGCATCGTGTCTAATGCGGTGCGATATGACCACCGTAGCACCGTGTTCCTGCGCTATAGGTGCGCTTCCAATTTCGCCCATTAGTAATTTCTTTTCGGTCTTCACAACGTGCGGAAGATCTTCACTCAGCGCTGAGGACCAACCCATATGATCCCCATTTCCTCGATCCGGACCAACCGGTCCTTGTACAGAGCGCCAAGGGCTTTCTTGAATGCCTTCTTGCTGATGCCGAATTCAGCATGGATCTCCTCCGCACTGCTTTTGTCCGTGAGCGGAAGGAAACCGGTGCGTCCTTGCAAACGCTTGGCCAACATGGCCGTGTTAACGTCGATGTATTGCCGGTAGCCGATCGGCTGTAAAGTGATATCCAATTTGTTGTCCTCGCGCACGGTCTTCACGTATCCGGTGACCCTATCCCCGATCTATATCGGTTTAAAGACCTCATTCGCATCGACCAAGCCGTGGTGCTTGTTGTTCACGATCACTGAAATGCACAGTGGGCTTTTGGCGTGTACCAACAACTGAACGGTGTCCCCTTTTGCACGGAAAGTGTGCTATTGTCGAGAAAGTGGTCAATGCGACTGCTTGCGTAGAGTCGGCCAGTGCGTTCATCGGAAGCAACCCTGACCACATACCACCGGCCTTCCTCCATTTCCTTCTTCTGTTCGGCCTTCGGCACGAGCAAGTCGGGCTTATACCCCCATTCCAGATGTGCGCCAAGTTGGTCGATCGCGATCACCTGCAACGTTGTGAATTCGCCCACCTGGACCTTGGGTGTTCCTGTGCTTGCCATGTTGCGACCATCCGCAGCACGATGCACGAATACATTCACCGTGTCCCCTTCGGTATACTGCTTCGGGTCGGTGCCATTGGGCAACAATGCAACATCCTCATCATCATCACCGAGCACCCACCCGTCCGGGGTTTGTCGAAGCAGTACCAGATCTTGTACAACACCATTGCGTATCATGCCGGAAAGGTAGGAACAGTGGGGTTCACCAGTATTCCATGAACTGTTTGCTGCACTGCGGAAGGTCCCATGATCGACCTCCTCAACAATCCGCGGACCCTGAACTCATTCCAGCCTATGGATCTCCTGTTTGCGATCAATGAGTTCCTTCTCGATCGCCCTCTCTACGCGAAGGATCATCTCTTTCACTTCGGCCGAACCAGTGCGCAATTGGGGTAGCAAGTTGGCAAGTTCGTGTTGTATGGAACGGTCTCCTTTTCCGTAATCCCAAACAGCAAGAACGGTGGCTTTGAACAGCTGCTCAAATGTCCACTGGCGAATGGTAATGCGTAGTCGTCCCTGTTCGTCTTGCAGGCGTTCCTGTGGGTGGTGCTCCAGTCTGTATGCGAAGAGGTTGAAGAGTGATCGGATGGCGAGCATAGCGGTTCCCGGATCATTTATACCGGGGCTCAAGGCCTTCATGGCCACTTCGGTGAGCTGTCGGAATCCGAACGCGTAATTGCCATCCACGCTTTCCATCGTTGCCAACGGTACAGATCGGAGGAACTTCGTAGCTAGTTCCTCGGGAACCGGTCGGTCAATCCTGATCAGCGGCGACCCCTTCAGCACAAAACTGCCGGGCAATTCAACCACCTCAACTTGGAGGTCGTGTTCCACGCATAGGCTGAGTATCGATCGGCGATCCACTTCGGTATACACTCCGGAACCAGTGGACGCAACCACGAATGGCAAAGGGGCCGATACTTCATGGACAGAAGGTTGTTCGCCATCCAAAGCCTTCTCCATGGAACCGAGTGTTTCACGATGGATCCGCTGAATGATCACTTCATATTTGACCGAACGGGTGATGTAGTGCAAGAAATAGATGAAGAGGAAGATGTCAACTACTACGATCAAGATCAGGGAGTAGGTGCTCAAGGCCGGTACGGAACTACCGGTATCCCCCTTCCGGATGGTGGTGAGCAGTAGGAGCGCAAACACGATCGTCCCGATATAGATCCCCAACACCACTTGCTGGAAGCGATTGCCGATCAGCTGGTCCAAGACGCGGTTGGTCAGTTGTGATGCCGCCTGATTGATCACGATCATCACCATCGAGAAGCTAAATACGGTAAGGGTGATGATACCAGCTGCAACGGTCGACACGATCGAGCGGGCAGCCTCCGCATCCTTCAGGCTCATCCAGCCCATTTTCTCCTTCAAGCCCAACCCCGGACCGGAGAGGTCGAACCAAATGAGGGTCATGGCAAAGGCCGCGAAGAGGATGGCGATAACAGCTGGATAGAAGGCGATGCTACCGGTGATCATGCGGTAGCGCATTTGAAGCCAGGTCCGAATGGTGTTCAGCATTTCGTTGGCCGCTAAAGGTCGGTATTGTTGAATGATCAAGACCTTGATGGATCGATCAGGAAGTAGCTCAAAACGCGAATTGGGGATCATTGGCTGCAAGACACGTTCGATACATTGTACATCATTGTATTGCTTAGATCAGCTTCGATCCAGTAGTTTAGCTCGGTCATTGCTCGGAACAAGAGCTTAGGAAAAGCCTTTACTAGGGGTGGAAGAACTTGATGACCTATGATCATGCGAAAACCGTTCATTCTGCTCGTAGTGGTCGTGTTCGTTGCATGCGCCGAGAAACCACACGCCGTTACCGATATCCCGAAGGAAGATCCAATGACCTTCATGGACCAATTGTTCCTTTTCCAAGAGAGCACGGATCCGGTCACGTGTGGTACTGAAGGCGCGATCACAATTGAACCGGTCCGCACAGGTGTATTGCGTATTACACGGAAAGGAAACGCCATACACGCTATCATTGATCAACAGGGTGATACCATGCGTTACCGTTGGGGAACCTACACGATAACGAACAAGGTCATTACCTACCGAATGAGCAATGAATACTATTTTGCTGGCCACCGGGATGATCCTTGGAACGTGCCTGATCCTGCTTATGTGAAAGGACATGTTCGCAGTATCGACGAACCGAAAGTGACACTGACCAGAACGGACTGCGACCCGACTTTCTACTACATGCGCTATACTGAAAGGGAGCGGGCTGTGGCTGCCGAACATTATGCGAATACAAGTCCGCAAGGGTTATCCTTTAGACCGTACCATGAGCCTGACAGCATGAAGTTCTATTCTTGGCTCTTCAAGCAGATCCCGGTATTGGCAGATCTTTAGCTGGGCTACTTCGTCGTCAGTATTGTAATTCCGAAGGGCGGGGACCCTTCACGGGTATTCATCACCAGAACAACCTATGCGTTTTGGTCAACTAGCATCATTCAAGGGGGCATGCAGGCTGCACCATTCAGATCGGAATTCGAACGTATCTAGGCGCCTACATTTGGACGGAACAGAACGGAAGTGACCCATCAGGCAACCGATACCATCCCGGTCCGGTCATTCGGTTCCATTACACACGATCATGGTCAGGTCCCTCATCCTCAGTTCTCTTCTGCTTACAGCATTTCACGCGTTGGGCCAATCCACCTGTGCGACCGCTTTGCCGGTTTCTGCAGGAATACACATTGTACCAGCGGTCGACGGCACTGAACTCCCGACCATATTGTGTACGACCAATGGACAAGAACCGGCCCAACACGCCATTTGGTACAGCTACTTGGCCACCTCAGATACCACGATCGTGATCAGTACCGATGTGAGCGGCCAACCGCGTGTGAATACCCGCATGCACATCTATAGTGGCACCTGCGAGGCACTGCAATGCGAGGTAGGCAATGACGACGGTGGACCCGAATACACATCGCGCGCCAGCTTTACCGTGCAGGCCGGGCAAACCTATTTCATCGTCTTTGATGACTTGTGGAGTGCGGACAGTTTCAGTTTCGAGCTGACATTGGCCAACTACCAAGTTGTCCTTACTGAGACCTACATCACGTTCCAGAGCACCTTTCTTTCACCTCAAGGTCAACCACTTGCCGTGGTAGATATGGACAATGATAACCGGGATGATGTGGTGGCGGTGCAGAACACATTCGTCGGCATCAATAGGCAATTGCCTGAGGGTGGATTCGAAACGGTGATCCTTCCTACGCCTAATGCGACCTATATGCCCACCTGGAGCATGGCGGCCGGTGACTTGAACGGCAACGGATACAAGGACCTGCTTTACGGCAATGGTTACGGGGTATCGATCATGCTTCGGACGGATGACGGACTTGGTTTTACCCAGCAGGCTGGACCGGAATACGTGTTCAGCCAGCGCACGAACATGGTCGATATCAACAACGACGGGAACCTTGACGCTTTCGTTTGCCATGATGTTGCGCCCAATGTGTACTACCTCAATGACGGGAACGGGGGGTTCTCCTACACCCAAGGCGGCCTCGGCTATTCTTGCGGGAACTACGGATCCATTTGGATCGACTACGACAATGACGGGGATATGGACTGCTTTGTGGCCAAATGCGGTTGCGACCCAGCTGATCTTTTAATGCGGAATGAAGGAAATGGAACCTTCGTGAACATGGCCTCGGCCTTTGGACCTGAAGACTACCACCAGAGTTGGAGCAGTGCCTGGGGCGACTTTGACAATGATGGCGATCTGGATGTGCTCATCGGTGGAAGTGCAAGCGGATACCACAAGTTCATGCAGAACAATGGGGACGGCACCTTCACGAACGTTACTGCGGGTTCTGGCATGGACGTGTCCACCAACCAAAGCATCGAGTGGACCACGCACGACTTCGATAACGATGGCTGGTTGGACATTCTTTCTTCCAGCTCCCTGCTCATGAACCAAGGAGATATGACATTTCGACCCAATACGTACTTACCCGGGAGCGGGTCAGTGGGCGACCTTAACGGCGACGGCTTCCTGGATGTGCTGGGGCAGATCGGTTACCAACAGAACTTGGGGAATGAGAACCATTGGCTGCGGATCAATACCGTGGGCACTGTGAGCAACCGTGGTGGCATTGGTGCGCGCATCACCCTCACCAGCGCGCTTGGCACACAGATCCGAGAGGTACGCTCCGGCGATGGGTTCAAATACATGAGCAGCTTAATGGTGCATTTTGGCTTGGGCGCGGACACCCAAGTGCAATCCCTTTCGGTGCGTTGGCCATCTGGGATCGTACAAGAAGTTGAAGTGAGTGGTGTTGATCAGGTCATCGACGTGATCGAGCCTCTGACAACTGAAATTGCCACTACAACCGATGACACTTTCGTGCTCTTTCCGAATCCGGCAATGGACCGATTGAACTTGTCTGGAACGATGAACGGGGGAATTGGAAACGTAGAGGTGGTTGATCTTACGGGTAGGGTGGTACTCACCGCACGGGCGAATACGAGTACCATCGACATCTCTGCTTTGGCTGCTGGACAATATATGCTTCGTGTTCGGAATTCCGGCGGCGTTGTGGAAGAACGGTTCAGTAAGCTGTAGCACATTATACCATCCATCTCTTGGAGTCGAACAAGGAGGAGCCGTGGTGGAAATAGTGGACCGAACCATGGCTTCGCTGGAGGACCTGAGATCCACTCCGCTGGTGAATTGTAGTTTCGCCACAGACCTCAACCTAACATGACCGATCCTGCTCCATGCCCTCAATGCAATTCTGCCTTGGCCTACCCGACAGGCCAAAGTATGATGTGTCCAGAATGTGGCCACGAGTGGAACCCTGATGAGGTAACCGCCGAGAATGCACCCAAGATCGTGAAGGATGCCAACGGCAACGTCTTACAGGATGGCGATGATGTGGTCATGGTGAAGGACCTTCCGGTGAAAGGTGCACCCAAGGCGTTGAAGGCAGGCACCAAAGTGCGCAACATCAAATTGGTCGAAGGCGATCACAACATCGATTGCAAGATCGAAGGCTTTGGTACGATGGCGCTGAAGAGCGAGTTCGTGAAGAAGGCGTAGGTCATTTCACCACTTCCTTCAACGCAAATTTCTTCAGCAGTGCTGTGGAATGTATCGTCTACTTCCCGACACTTTACATGGGATACTGTTCCTCACTACATTCGATGCACGAATACGCGGAACATGCGACCATTTTGCCACAACCTTTTCGGTCGCACCCTGTTGCACCGTTCACTCGTCTGCGCTTCTTTGCTCATCGCCACTTGCACCTTGCAGGCGCAATCTTCTGTGACCGGCTGCAGCAGTTCGGGTTCACCTTACATGTTGGCCACGGCACCCGGTGTAAGCACCACGTCGCTCTTGACCACGGGAAACATGATCGGCGGCTACCGTATGGTTGGCACACCTGATGGCTTGGGGGCATACGACAATGGTGACGGCACGTTCACCGTCCTGATGAACCATGAAATGCCGAGCAGTGCAGGCGTTGTTCGCGCCCATGGTGGCACGGGCGCTTTCGTTAGCAAATGGGTGTTCGACAAGACCACACTTTGCGTGTTGAGCGGACAGGACCTGATGCAAAGCGTGTATCTGTGGAACGGTAGCAGCTTCGTAGCATCCACGGTCAACTTCAACAGGTTCTGTTCGGCTGACCTTCCGGCTCCCACTGCCTTCTTCAACGCAAGCACCGGGTTAGGAACCCAGATGCGGATCCACATGAACGGAGAAGAAGGAGGGACCGAGGGTCGCGCGGTGGCGCATATCGTTTCGGGGCCTAACGCACGCAGATCCTATCAGTTGCCACATCTTGGCCGCGCGAACTGGGAGAATGTTGTGGCGAGTCCGACAGAGAGCAACAAGACCGTTGTAGGGCTGATGGATGATACCGCGCCCGGGCAGGTCTACTTCTATGTGGGCACGAAGCAATCCACCGGAACCGAGATCGCACAGGCCGGTTTGCTGAACGGCAACCTATACGGCGTGGCGGTCAGCGGCCTCACGACAGAGGTCTCCGCTAGCTTTCCAGCGCCAGGAACTTCATTTTCTCTGATCGACCTCGGCAACGTCTCCAACATCTCCGGGGCGCAACTAAATACGAACAGCAACGCAGTGGGTATTACCAATTTCCTTCGGCCAGAAGACGGTGCGTGGGATCCAGCGAACCCCAGCGACTTCTATTTCACCACCACCAATTCCTTCTCCGCGCCAAGCAGGCTTTGGAAACTGCACTTCACCAATGTTCTGCAGCCCGAGTTGGGTGGCACGATCACTGCCGTGCTAGGTGGAACCGAAGGGCAGAAGATGCTGGACAACCTCACGATCGATCCGTTGGGCAATATCTTCTTGTGCGAGGATGTGGGCAACAATGCGCATCTGGGAAAGATCTGGCGCTATGACATCGCAACGGATATTCTGACGCAAGTAGCACAACATGATCCTGCGCGCTTCCTGAGTGGCGGTGCCAACTACCTCACCCAGAACGAGGAAGCTACCGGCATTCTTGATGTTTCCGCCATTCTGGGTGAAGGGAAATACCTGTTCAACGTGATGGCACATTACACCACCAACACTGAGCTGTACGAAGGAGGACAGTTGCTCCTCATCAATACAGGCACTTCGAAGTTGCAGGTGAACGCACGCACGATCCTTGAAGGGCCGTACAACAGCACCACCGGACTGATGGGCGATGCGCTACGGACGCTCCCGAATTTTCCCTTAAGCGCGCCATACCCGGCGCTGGGACTGCCCAACATCGGTGGAGGAGTTTCGGCCACCACACCCGCCATACTATCGGTTACCGGTAACAATGCGATCGTGGATTGGGTGGTGGTAGAATTGCGAAGTACAGCGGCGACCAGCACGGTACTGGCGCGACGAAGCGCACTCCTGCAACGCGATGGCGATGTAGTGGACCTGAACGGAGTTTCACCTCTCTCTTTCGACCTTGCTGTGGGCAATTATCACGTGGCCGTTCGCCACAGGAACCACATGGGGTGCATGACCGCAGCACCTGTTGCGCTTAGTACCACCACGGCCACCGTGGACCTGACCTTGCCCGGCACCGGCACCTACGGGACCAATGCACGCAAGAACATGACCGGTGCTTTTCCCGCACAAGCATTGTGGGCAGGGGATGTGAGTTTGAACGGGCAGATCCAGTATACAGGCTCGTTTAACGATCGCGACCCAATACTGGCAAGGATCGGAGGAGTTGTTGCCACGAACACGGTGGTGGGGTACTACGGCGAAGATCTTAGCATGGATGCCTCGGTTATGTACACGGGTCAAGGGAATGACCGGGATATCATCTTGGTGAACATCGGTGGTACAGTGGCTACAGAGATCCGATATCAGCAACTGCCTTGAGGGCTGGTTAATGCCCACAACCTCCAGACAAGAGAGGGGATCGTGATCAATCATCCAGCCCTTTCCCCGCCAAGATCCGATCCACGTTCTTCTCGATCCTTGCTTCGCGTGTTTTGCTCTGCTTGGCCGAAGAAAAGTGGAGCAAATATCCTCGCTGTCGTCCTGGTGTAAGAGCATAGAACGCTCTCCTCAATTCAGGCATTTCCTTTAGTGCGTTGGCGAATTCTTCCGGCGATTCGAACTCCTTCGTCTTCTTCATCGGCACTTTCGTTCCGGCCTTCTCCACCTCGATAGCGTTGTGGATATACGCCTTCAACACCGGTGCTAACTTCTTGATCCCCTTCGCACTGGTGAAGCGGATCTGTCGCGCACTCTGCACATTCTCGGTTTGTTGGGTCAGGATGTTCGCATCATCCTTCAGCAACGCGCCTTTGTGGAAGAGCAACGCGCAATAGTCCTTGAAACCGTGGATGAGGAAGACGTTCTTCTTCTGGTAGGCATAGCAGGGGTGACCCCACTTCAACTCTTCATCGAGGCCGGTTTCCAGTGCGATGGTGCGGAGTACGTTGAACGCCTCTTGCCATGGAGAGGGCTTATTGAAGTACCAGTCTACTTGGGGGTTCATGATACCAAAGCTATCGGTGGTTCGCGGATCCGTGGTCCTTCACTGTTCGTGACATCGCAGACAAGACTACATCAAGAATCCATTTTCCGCAGTGATCGGTCCCGGGATATCCGTATCACCGATCATCTCACGAATGTCGATCTCGATGCCACGACTGATGGATGTGATGGGGACATCGTTGAACGTGCCTTCGAATGGATTCTCGGAGTAGTCCCCGATCATCTCCATCAAGAAGAAGATCCAGATGATCAATGCTGAGAACAGCGGCGAGAGCCAGAACATCCAGCTATCACCGTCCATGAACACATCGGCCATGCCGAAGGGGACGAATGCACAGAAGACCATGGTGAGCCACAGCGCGGTGGATGCATATTGCCGTGGGAAAGGGAAGTTCTTGATCCGTTCCGCACGCCCCTGTTCGTTGTAGAGTTCGGTGATGTTGTGGTGGAATTCCATGTGGCGGAAATCCTCGAAGTAACCCTTGTCACGCAACTCTTGCAGGCGCTTGGATTGCGTGGCCAATAGCTGGGTGGCCATGTTGCTTTGCTTGCGCAACGCGTTCATTTCTTCTGAGCGGATGAATTTCTCCATTTCCAAAGTGCATGTCGGCCCGGGAGCTTCGCTGATGTTCGGAAGGTTCTTGGAGTGCTCGCCATCGATCGGATGCTCCCACGTGCGTGGCATGCGGAGTTGGTGGCGAAGAACGGTGAGCCAGGCGACATGACGGTGGATCAGCTCACGCCGTATCGCAGGTGCATCTTCACCTTGGATGAAGGACACCACGCCTGCTCCGAAGCTGCGGCTGGTGTTCACGATACCGCCCCAGATCTTGCGTGCCTCCCACGTGCGATCGTACGAACTGTTGTTCTTGAAGCCGAGGTAGAATGCGACCGCGATACCGATCACACTGATCGGTTGCCACGGCAGGGTGAAATGACCATGGACCACATAGATCAACGCATGTATGACAAGTGCGTAGAGCAATCCAAGAAGAAATGGCTTCTTGGACCAATTGAAGGTCATGAAGAAACTGTAGTTCCGTTTCACATACATCCCGTTCCGTGGTTAGAGCGCCAAAGATCTACTTTCCCAACGGGACGAAGCGCGAGCGGGACCGAAGCCCTATTGCTGGTCGTTTTCGGGAGAACGGCTAAGTGACAATTCGAAAGAAGCATGCGAACTTTACCCCAATGCTCATTGTCGACCTTCAAGCGTTTCCTGTACTCACCTCCGATCGTTTGGTACTGCGCCAACTGCAGCCTTCGGATTCGGAGCAGATGCTTGCGATGCGCTCCGACCCTCGCGTGATGGAGCATATCCCGCGACCGTTGGCCAAGACCATCGATGATGCCACGGCATTGATCGAGCTCATCAATAGCATGGTGGCCGCGAACGACGCCGTGCAATGGGCCATCACCCTGAAAGGTGAAGATCGGTTCATCGGCCTCATCGGTTTTTGGCGGATCGTGAAGGAGCATCACTTCGCCGAGCTGGGATACATGATCCTGCCCGATCACTGGGGCAAGGGGATCATCAGCGAAGCCATCGGCACCGCCTTGGAATTCGGCTTCGGTCCGCTTGCCTTGCATCGCGTAGAGGCCATCACGCGACCGCAGAACACCGCTTCCATACGCGCATTGGAGAAGAACGGCTTTGTTCGTGAGGGATACTTCAAGGAAGATATCTTCTTTGAGGGTGTCTTTCACGACTCGGTGTATTTCGGGCGGTTGGCGAATTAGGTGTGGAAGGGTCGGACTCTGGGATGCGGAGGACACGAACTATTGAGCCCACTATCACTTTCCAGAACACCCCAGTCGGCACGGGCAGTTGTGCGCTGGTTGTTGTGGAGTAAGGGTCGGCGAGCAACCTTTGAACGGAACCCGGGTAGGGTTCAAGATCAGGCGCCGTTCGCATCGGAGGTGAGCACGACGGTCATATGATCGAACCAAGGCCGTACCGCTCGGAAGGTCTTCAGTACTTCAAGCTGGAAGTCGGGTGCGAGTACCGCTTGGTCAGTGAACGAGCGCCTCAGCAGGAATTGTTTCTTGCGCAGCAGATCGGCGGTTGGGTGGTCCTTCGCATAACCGCGTGGCACGGTGACCCGTTCTTCCCCGATCATTTCGCCGAAGTGGCTGCGCAGGTCCTTCCCACGGAGGATCTTCCCCCAAGTAGCATGGTCGTGAACGATGTCTTGCCGGATCAGGCGCAGATCATTGGGTTCCGGCCCCATGAAGCCGCAGGTAACATGGGAGCGACCGCTGGGTTGGATGCGGAAGAAATAGCCGCCACGTAATGCCGGTTTCACGCGCGCGAAACGACCGCCGAAACGCGGCGCATAAGGAGGCCGATCCTTGTGGAAACGCTGATCGGTATGGATACGCATCAAGCTGGACTTGCCGCTCGGCGTGGACAGGTTGTCGCGGGTGCGCATACCCGCTAACAGTGCGTCGGCAAACGCAACCATGTTGGCTTGGGCAGCGAGGTAACGGTCCTTGTGCGCTTCGAACCAGGGCCTTTCATTATGGTTCTCCAGCTCGGTGAGGAATACGAGCGTGGATCGGTCAATACGGATGGAAGCATTCGTGCTCATGGTGCGAAGATCGGCCACGGCATTTATGCAACGAACTTCGTCGGCATCAACGTCGCGCTTACTTGGCCGCATGTCCATTCGGTACAACGGAACGAACGGACGCATGAACATTGAGGTGCTGGACATGACCGGCCGTTTGGTGTTCAACGACCGACTCGCTGCGACCGGTGGCACTACCATCCAGTTGGCCTTGGCCGGTAAGTTGGCCGCGGGGTCTTACATGCTGCGACTATCGACCGACGCACAGACCCACGATCAGCATATCGTTATCCGTTGATCGGAAGACATTCATGCAGGGGGCGTTCACGCAAGTGGGCGCCCCTTTGCCTTTTGGGATATACCCCGTTATGGGCAAAATAGTTCGCGACCGAGAGAGAACTCGCTGATCCGTCCACGCTTACTTCTTTGGCAGCTGCATCCAGAAGATGCTCGAAAAGGTGAGCCCAGCGAAGAAGGTTGACGCCGCCCGAGCCGTATGCCCTAACTGAAGACCTAGCACCGCAGAGGTGGTGCAACAGATCATGACCCCGGCGATCAGGAGCAGGATCGCGATGCGGCGGCGTTTGGTGTTCATTTAACGAAAGTAATCGGATCAACGGGTTACACGTGCCACTTTCGCGACCGGATCAAGGGCCATCGGGTATTGCACGCCAAGCAGGCGCATTCTATAATGGACCCCAACCGATGATGGACAAAGGTCTTTTTCAGGGCCGGGTAGGAAGATCCCTAAAGTCAGATCGTTGTCGATGATGTTTGCGATCTGACGGGCTTCCGGAATTTGGGTGGATGAAGCGCTTCCAAACCGCGCTGGAATAGTTACCCGGTCACAATTTTTATCGGGGTCGGATAGGGGTATTCTTTGGCTGGGTGGTCTTATGGTTGAAGGTGCTTGGATCGCAGGATGGAATTCCGAACAAGCATCACGAACAACGAACCACAAACCCATCATGAACCGTTTGAAGACCGCCCTGTTGCTAACTGTTACTACACTGGCCCTGTTCTCTTGTAGAAGGGATGAGATCCATGGATCGGGCAACATCATCACACAGGATCGCAGCGTGCCTGCGTTCGAGAATGTACTGATCGAAGGCGCCGTCAAAGCGAACATCCGGTACGGAGCCACGCAACAAGTTATCGTTCGCACGGATGCTGTTGCGATCGGCAAGGTGCGTACAACGGTGTCCAACAACACCTTGGTGCTCGATCTGAACGACCACCACAACTACAATCACATCAACTTCGAAGTGGACGTGGTCATGCCGGTCATCCAACGCCTCACCCATGAAGGCGTCTCCAATTCATCGCTTAGTGGGTTCTATAACCTGGATGCCTTGGAGGTGGTCCATGATGGAGTCGGGAACCTGGAATTCCATGGCTCGGCCGATTACCTGAGTATCGTACACGACGGAGTTGGACAGCTGAGAGCGTTTGACTTCCCCGTGGACACGTGCCAAGTGGGACACTCCGGTGTAGGGAACATTGAAGTCACGGTCTTCAATCGAATTCAGGGCTATTTGAGTGGCGTGGGTAACGTCTATTACCGGGGTACTCCCCAACTGAACATCACCCAAACAGGTGTCGGCCATGCGATCCACGTGGATTGAGTTGGGCACGCTTCCAAGCAAGGACCAAGGAGTCAGCGCGCTTTGATCCGTTGACAGCAACAGCCCCGGAGTGATCCGGGGCTGTTGGTTGGGTGTGGATCGCGCTTGATGCGTTCCATTGGACCATTGGCCGAAAAGCACTAGGATGAATGGTTTGATGTGTGATGATCGGGGGTTCTGAAAAGGGTTCTATGCTTTCTCTTTGGAACAAATACAGAACCCATGCGGATCATTGCGCTACTCGTTATCATCTCCACCAACATCCTGAACGCCCAAAATGTGATCACGCCTTGGTGGGGTTCCATTTTCGCGGAAGGGAACTTTACGCCCGGTGAATGGGACCAAGCCCCGCGTGTGGATGTGCAAACAGCCTCGGGCAACACCTGCCAAGTCGCGGTCGCTGTGGATAGCTGGGGCGTGTTCTTCGGATTCATGGGGCACCTGGAAAGTGACTTCGTTTTCCCGGAGGTATTGTTGGATACGGAACATGACCGCTCGGCAGTTTGGAACGCTGACGACCAGTGGTTCCATGTATCGGCCACCGGTTGCCATCATGCGGGAGCCTATGGTGTCTACGATGATTGCTCACCACTGCCGGAGGATTGGTCCGGACATCCGAACTTCTCACCCGGTGCCCCGTCCACCGATTCAGTTGAGATCGCCATACCCTGGTGGTATTTGGGCATTGAGCCGATGGCAGGGGATACGATCGGCCTAGGGTTGGTGCTCACGAACACGGCGAGCAGTTGGAACCTATGGCCTGCAGGTGCTTCGCGCCAGGATCCATCCACATGGGGGCACTTGGTGTTCCCGGTTGCAACAGCCATACGAGAGAACGACCTTGATGCGCTCGTTCAGTTGTGGCCGAACCCGACTGTGGAGCCGGCATTTCTGGCGTGGAAGGGGGATGATCCAGCGGATGTGCGGTTGATCGATGCACTGGGTCAGTTGGTATGGAGCCAAAGCGTGAAAGGGAATACGCAGATCGCTCTTCCGTTCACCGATCTGCCATCCGGACCATACACGGTGTCGATCAGCGCAAATGGAGCGAGGATCCACCGCGCATTGATCAAGTTGTAGGGAAGCATTTTCCTCGAATTCGAAGGCTCCCAAAGCGGGGTACGACCAGAGGTTCCTAGACTTGGTCATGAGTGCCAAATCGAAATACGCAGCGGTCAAAACGGCCTCTCATGTACCGCATTGACCGTTCACATGGATCTGCCAGATCCATTTGGGATCGTGAGCCAACTTGCATCACCAATGAAAGCGATCGTCTGCAAGCATTACGGCCCACCGGAAGAACTCCAGTATAAAGATGTTCCCCAGCTGGAGCCCCGGAAAAACCAGATCCGGATCCGGGTAAAAGCTGCTGCGATCAACGACTATGACTGGAGCCTGGTACGTGGCAAACCAACTGCTTACCGCCTCATCTTCGGGCTGCGAAAGCCACGAAAACCAATACCGGGCATGGAGGTGGCCGGCATAGTGGATGCGGTGGGACCGGGTGCCACGCGCTTCAACATTGGCGATGCCGTGTATGGCGATACATCGGACCATGGCTTCGGAAGTTTCGCTGAATACCTCTGCATCGATGAGCGTGCCGTGCTTTTGAAACCGGAGCACTTGACCTTTGTTGAGGCAACCGCAGTTCCACATGCCTTGTGTCTTGCACACCAAGGACTACAGCTCGGCGGGTTGCTCCCGAAAATGAACGTGCTGATCAATGGCGCCGGTGGTGGCGTGGGCACCTTCGCACTGCAACTGGCCAAACGCCAAGGCGCCACCGTGACCGGTGTGGATACCGGCGATAAGCTGGAGCAAATGCGGGCATTGGGCTTCGACCATATCATTGATTACAAGACCCAGGACTTTACGACCACGGGACAACACTATGATCTGGTGCTGGACACCAAGAGCACACGATCGCCTGCATCGGTCAAGCACGCATTGGCGCCGGGTGGTGTGTACGTAACGGTGGGCGGCGATCCTGGCCGCTTGATCCAATTTTTGTTCGCCCGGATCTTTGGACAAAAGAACATCCGCATCCTCGCGCTTAAGCCCAACAAGGGTCTAGAAGCATTGCACCCGCTATTCGCGGAAGGGTTGCGCCCGGTGGTGGATGGACCACATCCACTCACGGACGTTCCACAGCTGATCCGCTACTTCGGCGAAGGGAAACATTTCGGGAAAGTGGTGGTGGTGGTGTGGAACATCGATCCAGATCGGTGAGGGATCAGATCGGTCGAATGCTTAAAGTTGGGAACGTGAACGGTACTTTCACCAACCAAACTCCAGCACATGCGCACGTACAGAATGAACATGGCTTGTTGGACCTTTGTCACTATGGCTTGGGCTGCCATTTCTGGAACCACATTCGCACAGACCAGCTTTCAGGCAGGCTATGAGTGTTTGTGCGTCCCGGTGAGCATGTTGGAAACGGCCGATGGCGGATTCTTCCTCTTGGGTACCAGCGGCATCGGGACCAAGGTGATGAAGATCGATGCTGGTGGAGCGATGGAATGGAGCAAGCTCATTGACGGGGAGATCGAATATTTCGATCCATACTATTCATTGGTGCTTTCGAACGGTGATCTATTGATCGCCGGCAACACGAATTGGGGATCTAGCGAATGGAAGGGAATACTGATGCGGCTGACCGGTGACATCGGTGAGGTGATCTGGTCAACGATCTATGACCCGGGTTCCTACACCAAGATCCGGAAGGTGGTGGAGCTGCCCCTCGGGGACCTCCTGATCGCTGGGGAGGTCCAAGGTCAATGGATCGGGAATATGTTCTTTGCCAATGTGGGCGCGGACGGAACACTTGGTGAGGTGCGACGCTACAATATGACCGGCGTTAGTGGGTTCGAAACATGGGAGGATGGACGGTCCGCTTGGAGCGGCTCGGACCAGTTCGGCATTTTCAATAGTGATGGGGTGATGGTCGGATACGCCAGTCCGAATGGTGCGGTGGCCAATTGCCCCCGCCGTATCGCAGCGCGACCCGATGGCAGCCTGTTGATATTGAGCACTGGTAACTATGGCCAACAGCACAAGCTGGTGTTGACCAAGGTGGCGGCAGACCTCTCCTACCAATGGACCGCCAATTATACAGGCCCTGTGTTCGAATGTGGGGTTGACCTGCGTGCCACACCCGATGGTGGCTGTATCATTACGGGTACCACCGAAGCGGCCAATGGTACCAACCAATGTGGTTTCCTTTTGAAGGTGGACGCATTCGGCGAGCACGAATGGTCGCGTGCGTATTGCTCTACCTATGAAGCCATTTCGTTGCAGGTCTGCACCGATGGAGGCTTCGCGCTGTTGGGCAGATGCCCGATCGGTCTCTGTGCGGTGCGCAGCGATAGCCTCGGCTACACAAGCTGTGGCGACAGCACGCTGGTATGGAATACCACCCTTTCCACAGCGTCGGGAAGTATGGATACCGGTTTCAATTCCACCCCCCTCGATTTCCTGCAGACCAATGTAGGACCCTTTATTATTACGCCAGTGGATGTGCCGTTCACTCCGTTATGTGCAACCGGTATCGACGACCGGTCCGTGCCTACCGACGATATGGTCGTGTGGCCGAATCCGTTCACAACGGAATTATGGATCCGCACGGAGAGTGCCAGGCCCGACCAATGGCCCTCGGCAATGCGTGTGTTCGATACGCGAGGCGCATGCGTACTTCAGCGGTCCCTTGGTTCCGGTCAGAATGCGCGGATGGATGTGAGTGGACTTCCTGCATCGCTCTACCTCATCGACGTGACCACGCGCAACGGCAATCGGCGGGTATTCCGTAGCGTGAAGTCCGGGGAATAGAGGCACTTGGCGTGAAGCACCCACATACGCACCGGAAGTGGGCCAAGTCCCATCGTCTTCACGATCACAGATCCGCAGGGCACCGTTGAACGGCGGACCCTCGCCGCGAATTGCCAAATGGCGGTGCGTAGGGCAGCTTTCTGCTCACACGCTCAACTGTCAGCAGGGATCTTGCGCATAGGAGGTGATGAAGGAATGTTCGTTTTGAGGAGGTGGTGCTGAAGGCTAATAGTGGTCCTTCATCGACACTTGCAACCATTGGCGGCTGGATCGCGCACTGCGCATTGACTGGGGAGCGCTTGTAGATCGCGACGACGGAAGGACTAGGGAACATAGTTTTCTTGGAGATGCGAAGGGTTAGCATCTTGTTGTGTGATCAGACCGAAGACTTCTTCACAACCAATCCAACCAGGATACCCCGAGCCCAATAGTGGTCTGCTTGTGATCAAAATCCAGCAGGTTCTCGCCATAGCCATGGAACACTTGGAGGTGCGCCTTGAGGTGGCCACTGATGGTGAAGGACCAATCCCCTTGAACGGAGCCGCCCTTGAGCGGTGCATCAACGAACGAGCTGCGCACCTGTGCGGAGATCACATGGCTCTTGTGCTGGTAGATGAAGATCACTTCGCCGTTGCCCAACAGTCCGGTGATCCCCGGATTGTCGTCGTTCTTGCCCTCCGGAAAGCGCCACCACGGACGCAATAGCACAGTGAACCTACCGCGCTCGATGCCCACCTGTCCGATCACACGGTTCCAACTGCGACTGGCCGGTGCCGCTCCGCCATTGCTCTGGTGGCTCAGCCCTGCGCTTAGCATACGCACGCGCAGACCCAGGAAGCGGAAATTCATGGGGATCACGAGGATCACTTCGGGCTCGAAATCCGATTCCCGAAAAGGCCGACTGAGCTTCTTGTTGTACACCTGCCATCGGGAACTTTGGGTGTACGCCACCCAGATGTCCCCCTTGTTCTTGAACAGTCCCGATACGACCTTGGTCTTGAAGCTGAACTGGAACTTGCATTCCACTGCGTTCAATGGAGCGGGGTCAGGGCCGGTGGGCAAAGAGCGGTCCGAACGGTAAGGTATCTGGTTGGGGGAACTGCTCCATGTTGCGGGCAGCACGAACACCGGCTTGTAGGATGAAAGGAGGAAGTTGCCATTCCTCAAGCTGTCCGCCAACTCCCAACGTGCGCTCAAGGTGTGCGAATCCTTGAAGAGCACATTTCGCTGTTGTGCACCTGCGTGGGAGCATAGCACGAAGGCCATGAACAGAATGGAGGCACGCGACTTCATCGATCGGATCGCTGCGCGAAAGGACCTTCGCAGATCAGCAGGGGATCCATCCGGTCCACGCGTGGCAATATTGCCGAACGCTTCAAGGAACACCAAAGCAGGCGGAACCCTATACTGGGTCGTATCGTGATCAAGTAAGGGAAGGTCACCAGCACCATGCATTCACAACTCAGATCAAAGCGAAGCCCAACGACCAAGTACAAACAGGCAACACAAAGAGGAGTGAGGCCGCAATGTTCAGTAGAGGGAGAATTAAGCCTGCAAGTTAGCGCGAGGACCGGGTGAAGTTAGGACGATGGTAGTCGAAGCATTCTGATCATTGGATGGCGCGGCACCTTCAGGTAGCGTTGCTGGAACGCAGATCTGGATACTGATGGACCACCACGTTCCTGCCCATTGTTTTGAAGCGCACACCATTCGCTTGCACAACGGAGATGGTCAAGTGGCCCGTTTTGCTCATCTTCAGGTCGCGTGCTATTCCGGACTTTCCCTTATGCGTACCGGCAACTACGAGGCAATGGTCACCATCTTTCAGTTGCGAGGTCTTTGCGGTGGGCATGGCGATGGTGACGGTGCAACATAACAGTAGCGATCTGTTCGGTCAGGCCTTTGCCATGCAAACGGGCCAGATGCTCGGCGACGCAACGCATCATAGCGCTTCTGCACCTCGGGCTGGATCTCCGGCGGCCACGGTGGTTTCTGTCCGGCGGCCTGTTGCCAGTGTCGGATCCACGAAAAACCATGGGGTGTTGTTGCTTCCGGTAGCTTGTAGCATTCATCCTGCAACGCCTCCCAGAGCGTAATGAACATGTAGCCGTTCTTCTCGAACCAAGTGAGCAGCGCATCCAGTTCCGCGGCGTTCAATGCGTTGGCGTGGATGAGCAGAATGTGCGGGATCTCCCGCCCGAAGAACCCGCGCGCCTGCTCTTCATGGAAGAGCGCTGCCTCCGCCATTTATGCGAGGTAGTCCTTCGCGAGCTGGTGCATCAGGCTGTCGTCCGTGGCGCGTAGAGCATGCACGTAGCAGTACGCGTAGATGTATTCATCGTTGGTGAAGGTAGGGTTGGCCTATAACGCGGCGAAGGCAAAAAGCTCATTGGAACCAAGTGAGTGAAGCAGGCGGCGAAGTTGCCGGGGTGGTCGGCGTAGGCATCCACTCCAGCTATTGTGCACCCTTCCAGCGGACT
Organism: Flavobacteriales bacterium; assembly: GCA_016717305.1. GTDB lineage: Bacteria > Bacteroidota > Bacteroidia > Flavobacteriales_F > PHOS-HE28 > PHOS-HE28. The sequence goes on along the minus strand of JADKFY010000006.1, from coordinate 25,194 downwards.
AAACCTTTTCGATCCACGACAGTCGAACATTTTTGAACGCGCTTGGAGCCGTGATTTGTTCCGGCCGAACACACTTCCCAACAACCTGATCGACGCTACATGAAAACAATACAACTCCTGGCCATTTCCTTCGGCCTATTCACCGCCACCGCACACGCCCAATGGCAACTATGCGCAGGCACCGAAGGGCTCAACATGCAATCACTGCTCACGATGGGCACGCACAACTTCGCCGGCGGGCAAACGGGCGCATACCTGTCTACGGATGGTGCTGCGACCTACGCCCTTTCGAACACCGGCAATGACGCGGTGGGGCCGACCAGAGGCTTCGCCTACGACAACAACTTCGTGTACACCTGTACCAGTCAGGGGTTGTACAGAAGCGCCGACCAAGGGGCCAATTGGACATCCGTAAGCAATGGACTCGGCAACCTGTTGACCAGTGGCATCGCCCACGCTGATCCATACATTGTGGTGGCCACACCGACAGGTGTTTTCCGGTCGATCGATCAAGGAGACAACTGGACGGCGGCCGGGTTGAGCGGCACGGACGTGCGTTGCATCACCGCCATCGCCGACACGTTGTTCGCTGGTACGAACGGTTCGGGCATTTACAAGAGCACGGATTGGGGGGCGAACTGGGTCGCCGTGAACAACGGCCTGTCGTCCACGAATTTCAGGGCGATACAAAGCCAAGGGAGTTTGCTGTTCGCCGGAGGCCAGACCGGGACGGGCGTGTTCCGATCCACGGACCTCGGTGCGAATTGGTCTCTGCTCGGTGGCGGATTATCCGCGGGCTCCTACCGGGGTTTCGCGAGCAACGACCAGATCGTAGTGGCCGGTTCGTTCGGTGGCGGGGTATTCTACTCCCTTGACAACGGTGATACCTGGACAGCCATCAACGCGGGCCTGACCGACCTTACCATATTCGACCTCGAGTTGACCGACACGGACATCATCGCCGCCACGAATACGCAAGGCGTTTTCCGCTATTCGTTGTCGCAGCTCAGTCTTTCAGTCGCTGAGTCGGTGGATCCAAGTTCGGCGCAACTGTTCCCCAACCCGGCGATCGAGGAAGTGACTGTACTGGTGGACCAACCCCTTGTCGGAAGTTCATACGCGCTGTTCGACTTGCTCGGAAAGGCAGTTGCTCAGGGACGGATATCAGGGGAGCGGATGAACGTTGAACTCTCCGCATTGCCCGACGGTGTGTACACGCTTCGCATTGCTGGGACCAAGGCACCAACGCTCCGGTTCATCAAGCATTCGCACTGACACGAACCCGACGCATTCCTTCCGCCGCACGATAGGGAAGGCTCATAAGTTCGTAGAGGGAGAACGCGATGCTCTCGGAGGCTTTTCGCACGCTGCCATCTCCACGGACCAGAGCGCCATGTCCCGTCTTGATCGGATGTCCGGCAGCAGTGGGCAGCGATCCGATGGAACTTCTTTTTCAGTATATGCCCACCTTCATCAATTTCCTGCTTTGCACGTTCCCTTCCGTATCCGTGACCTCCACGAGATAGGCCCCATTGGCGAAGTCACTTAGGTCGATCGTAAGCTCACGTCCGGAAGAATTCCCGGACCATACCAACGCGCCATTCGATCCTCGAATGCTGATGCTGTTGATCTGCACACTGGACCGAATACGCGCCCGATCAGTGGCAGGGTTCGGCAGCACTTCCATTTCGGAACGATCGCTTTCGTTCTCGAAGATGGAAATGGTCCCGTCCTCATATTTCACCAGAGCACCGTTCTCACCCACAGCATAGCCGACGCCGTTCATGAACTCCACCTTGAACAATTCCGCACCGGCGGCGTAGGCCGTGATCCAATCGACCCCGCCATTGGTGGTCCCATGGATGTTCCCATCATCGCCGAGGGCGAAGCCCATTTGGTTGTTCAGGAATGCCGCATCGTGCATGTAGGCTGGCATGGTATTGTTGAGCAGCTGCGAGGTGAAGCTGTACATCGTATCTCCCGGTGCAAGGCCACCTTGGTGTGGTCGAAGATCTTGATCAAGTGGTTCGTGGAGGAGGGTATGAACCCCTGGTACGTGTTGGTGAATATCAACGCCGTGTCCAGGTCGATGAAGCACATCGTGGTCAAGGCATCCGAGTTCGGGAAGGAGAATACATCTCCCGGATGCCAATCGACCCCGTTCTCGGTGCGGTAGAAGAAGGCCGAATAGGTCACGAAGCCCGATACGTTGCCGGAGACGTGCCCGACATGGTCCGTAGCGAAGGCGATAAGGTCCAGCGATGTCGTTCCGGAAATGTTCGGGCACTGTGCTGTCCTGGGCAGTGCCGCCGTACGGCGCTGGCGCGTGCGCAACAGATGGGCAGCTGCGACATACAGGTCGTTGGACGCGTTCGACTCCAGATCCATGCGATGGATGGTGTTGCCCGCGGAATAGACGAGCTCCCATGAGCTGCCACCATTGACGGTCCGGAAAATATCTCCGCCGGGTGCGGAAGGATATCGCGTACTGACCAGGATGGTATCCAGGCTCCTAACATGAACGCCATACACCCCGTCCGTAATGAAGCCGTCGTTGATGTCGGTCCAGAGATCACCGCCATTCGTGGTAAGCAGGACGGAACCTTCATCGCCAACGATCACGGCGATCTGTTCGGTCAGTAGATCGATGTCGCGCAGATCATCCGTCGTGGTGGAGTTCAGTGGCACCCATTGGCCGAAGGTGGTCGAAACGCCAAGGAGGAATAGGAGTGCGATGGCTTGTTTGCTGCGCATGTTGTGGTGAACCGCTTATGAAGGTTCTTGTTGGGACTGCTAAGATAAATTCGCCGTAGGATATGCTCTGCCACCGCAGGTTCATGACCCGTAACCGGAACTCTGCACGGCAGGTTCGATCATTTGTTCACTGGGAGCAAAACGCTCATCACAGGATGATCCGCTGCGTCAGGTGGACCGTGCATCCTTGGATCAGCGTACCCTCACCTAGGGTAGGTTCGGGAAACTCGCTGAAGGGGTATGGATTTCCGGAAGATCGACGTTGGCGCCATTGAGAAGGCGAGGAAGGGTTGATCGACAGCACACTATCAGGTGGCTCTACTGCACCGGTGTTCCCTTGAAGCAACCGATGTTGTACGGGAAATCGTACGTCCAATGGTAGTGGTACAGGTCCATCATTACACCGTCCCAAAGCACGGTATGCGTGTGTGCTCGTGGCACTCGTCCGCATCGGCGGAGGAGAGCAACTGCCGTTCTCGCCATACGGACCATAAATGCCGAAGCCATCCAACATGTAGCCCATCAGGGCCGAATGTCCCGTGGTATGGATGGATATGTTCCTGCAGGTCCGGTGCTGGGAAATGGTAGTGGTAGCGCTCGGTACCATCCGTGTGCCCACCGAAGCGATCCAGCATTTCATGGGCGGCGGCGTCGTTCCCGAGGGTGGACGCCCCGTGGTAGATGGCACTGCCGCTGAGGGAAATGCCCGCAGGACCGAAAAAGACACAATCCGGTGCGGCCGCGACCGCGGGGATGGCGGGAAGGGTGTACTGGATCACGTGTTCCGAAATGATGTTCGGGTTGCCATCGTATTGATAGGCCGCGCTGCCGGGGGTGATCGGGAATATGCCGGTCGGGTGGTCCGGTAGGGCGTTCCCGGTTATGATGCGGTTCCCAGAGCCATCCAAGGTCACCTCGAATTCGCTCAACCAGGTCACATTGCCCTGCACTTGTGGTTTCGCGGTATAGTCCCAGCTGCCATCGGCATTGGTCCAATCGCTGGCGTCGTCGTTCCCGGCCCCGTTCGCGGGAAGGCCGCACAGCCAGAGGGAAAGCGCCTGCGGTTGGTTAGCCCCTTGGTTCCTGATCAGGATGTTGGTGGGCGCAACGCCACCGAAGGGCAGATGGGCAAGGTCCACGGTGGCCGGCACGGCAGATACGGCAACCTCTTCGGCATGATCCTGCTTCTTGCAAGCTAAGGCCAGCAGTGCGATCAAGAGGAGCAACGATTCCTTGCGAAAAGGGAGACGGTCCAGGGCCATGGTGGTTTGTTTCCATGTTAGGACTATTGCTAGGGCCGATGGTTCAACGTCGGTGGATCAGTGAACCGGTCCCTCTCGAACAACATCGGCTTGCTGAGGTCTTCATCCACCAGCCAGGCACCGATCACCACAACTACAACCCGAACTTCACCCACAGGACGACCGCGGCAGGCTGACCTGTCCAGTGGGTCTATGAAGTCTCTAACTCTTCACGAACCGGAACGGCACCGCATCCCCGCTATCAGGCACGATGGAACCCCGGTACATGCCCGCCTCCAGTCCGCTGATGTCCAGGTCCAATTGAAGGCCAAGGCCACCGGGCGCACCCCGGCTGCGCAAGACCTGTCGCCCCATCGCATCCATCACCAGCACATCGCACGCGCCGGAACGAAGGCCCGGGGCCTGCACCTGGATCCGATCCATTGCCGGGTTCGGGAACACGCGCACCGTGGCATCCGCTGCTGCTGCACCCTCGGCCGCCGTGGAGAAGTCTGCCACCTTGTATTGCACGTTCGAGACGTACGTTGGGTTGCTACCCCAGAAATCTTCGACATATGTCACGATGGCGATCGTCTCCTTGGATCCATCATTGATGAAATGGTAGGAATAGGTGGTGTCCTCGTCGAACAGCTCGGGATCCAGCCCGCCTTGCATGGTCGATTGATCAGTGACATCAAGCCATCCCAAGACAGGGATCAACGCATCGATCCGCAGTTCGTGGTATTGAACCCGGGATTCCCGGAGCACCGCGTAGCTGCCGCCCGGGATGGTCAGGGTGCCCCAAGCGTTCACCGAAACGATCTCCGTGGTCGCTTCGCGCAACCGCACCGAATCCGCGGTGGGTAGCGGCGTTCCAGCTGGGTGGCATGTCGTTCACGTCAATAGCGACCAGATAGCCGCTGGACGCCGATTAGATATCGAAGAAGTTGAGCGGTGCCCGGTTCAAGGGCACTGCCTGGTACTGTTCCAGGGTCAACGAGTGCCCGAGCGCGAGCAGATCGGCGGCGTAGGAGCTCATACGGCTTACCGCCGTGGCGGTAACGCTCAGGTAGTCCTCTTGGCCGGGGGCGCCCGCGGGTGCGAGCATCAGCGCCGCACCGGGGAAGTGGGAAAGCCCGCGCCGGTGGCCGGGTCCCGGTGGATCGCATCCCAAGTACTGTCCGCCTGCAGGCCGGACAGGTCCCACACCTGGTCCCCGCCCGGCGGGGTGAACACCGCGTTGATGGCGTCGGGCATGTTGCCGAACGCGTAGTGCAGGGTATCCCCGATCACCGGGAACACGCTGTTGGTAACGGTGATCTGGGCTTGGGCGGTGATGGAGATCACCGTGAGCGCGATGCAAGCGGGGTAGAGGCGGCGCATGTGTATAGGGTTGTACCGATAAAGGTAGAGATCATGATTCTGGATCCATGCAGGGTCTGCCCGGGCCGCGAACTCGGCGACGCGAACCTATGCTGGTACTAAGCCCTGCCCACGTCAAAATACGGCGGGCATTCCTTATAGCGCTGCAGCCATTATCGCATTCCGAACAGCTCCGGTCGATCAGCATAAGCAGTGGCCTGAATGATGCGCGGTTCAAGCGCGCTGGCCTCCTGGTTCTTGCCCGCATCTTCCAAGGCCTTCCGGAGTCCTTGCAACGCGTATCCGTTCTCCGGCCAATCCAGTAGGTCCCTTCTATAAACTGCCTCCGCTTCAGCGGGTCGGTGTGCGAGCAACAACGCAGTACCCAGTTCATGGCGCACCGGGAAGCTCCAGTCGCGCGGCTCTTGGTATTGCAACGCATCTTCCGCAACCACCGCTTCGGTTAGCCGCTGGATCCCGTCATCCGCTTTGCCTTCTGCCATGAGGATCCCGCCCTCCAGCACGCCATCGGCTACAGCAAGTATCTGCGTCGCTGGGTTGATCCCCCACACGCGCATGGCCAACACGGAACTATCCTTCGCACAGGTGCGCAACGCCAATAGGTGTTCTTCCGCGCCCTTTGTGTTGCCGTCATGCACGTTCCGCATGCCTTGGGAGTAATGCCACATGGCCGTAGCATACTTCCATGAACTGTCTGGCATCGCTTCTGCCTTGAGCTTGTCCCACAACGCGAGCTTCACGGCCACCATATAGGGGAAGGCCTGGAAGTGTTGCAGTGTGGACCAGTTGGGGTCGGTGAGCAGATCGTGTGCAACGTGCTCGCGCAGGTCCAGAGCAGTGTTCCATGCCAGCGTGCGGTTGCCTTCCATGGTCGCACAGGTGGAAAGGAAGTGGATGTTGTGCGGGAAGTAGGCAAGAGGATAGATGCCGTTCGCATGGCACCACGCGGTGTAGCCGCTGTCCACAGAGACCGAGCGCTGGTTCGCCAACACGCCATCGTGATAGCGGCCCGTGCGGATATAGATGTGCGACGGCATGTGCACCAGATGGCCCGAGCCCGGCACGGCATGTTCCAGGAATGCCGCGCTCGGTAGGCCGAGTTCCGGTGTGCGCGAGGCTTCCACCGCATGGATGTAGAGGTGGTGCGCGCCGAAGTGCGTGGGGAAATTCTTCATGCTGCGTTGCAGCGCTGATACGATCTCGGGCGTCCACGACTTCGCGTTGCCCGCGTGGTCCCAGAGGTCCCACGGATGTTGGTCCATGAGCGATTCGGCGAAGAGCGTGGCGATGTCCGCATCGGTCGGATAGGTGTTCGTGAGCGCGCGCATCGCTTCGCCATATGCCTTGTCCAAGGCACTGCGGTCGGCTTGTGGTGCCGGGGTATAGCGCTTGGCCATGGCATCGATCAGGCCCTTTTCCTTGGCAGTACACCCGCTGCTCAAGGCCTGTGCCTTGGTGATGGCATAATAAGCACGCGCGTAGCTATCGGGCTCCATGCCGGCATTGTAGTTCGGGCCCAGCACATAGGCGAAACCCCACCAGGCCATGGCGCAGGTGGTGTCGATGCGCGCGGCCTCCCAGAACGAACGGGCCGCCTCCGCGTGGTTGAAGCCATAGGCCAGCACCAATCCTTGATCGAAGTAGCGCTGCGCGCTGTCGCTCCGGGTGGTGATGGGGTAGTGTAGTCCGCTCAAACCCGGCAATAGAGGCTCGTGCTTTCCGGAGGTGTACCAATCCTTGTCGGTGGTGAGCGTCGGACCGCAGCCGTAGTTCGCCGTACCCGGTGGCATATCCGCCGCTGTTGAGGGACCTTGCCTGTTGCAGCCGATCACAACCAGAACGGCGACCAAGAGCAAGGAAGGAAAATGGATCGTTCGCATGTTGGTAGGTTGATGAGGTGAAGATAATGGCCACTTCTTCGCGTACGGCAGGTGACCGGGTCCGTTCGATCATTTCCATGAAGGTGCAAGGCGCGGTGTTGACGCCTCGCAGGGGATCAGCGTGCGCGAAAACGCAGCGTGATATTCAACGAACCATCGGGCATGTAGTTCAAGGGGCCGACGGCTTTGATCTCGACTGTTTGGAGGCAGGTATTGGACGGGGAGTACGCACAAAGCGAACGAAGGAAAGCTCGATCACACTTCACATGCCCACCGGTGGTCAGCTCCATCTTCTTCATCAACCGGTGTGTTGCTCTTTTGCTGATGCCCGCTGCACGCAAGAAGCCAAGTCGATAGACCAAGCTGGTATCGGCAGTCGCTTCGAAGCCCGGATGGTATGCTAAGGCCGTGTCCGAGATCACCACCACCTGCGCCTCGCATGGGCAAGGTGTGTGTGTATTCCTGTGTTCGACAGGTAGATCTAGCAAGAACAACGCGGCAATGGGGACGAGGACAATAGAATGCATGGGTGCGAGAGGCGAAGCTGGGTCGAATGGCGCGATACCAGAACCGTACCGCTTTGCAACTGATCCTGCGTAGGTTCTCCTCAATGAAGGGACCCTGCACCGACAAAAACGCACGGTCCCGAGGCGGAGAGCCTGCCGCGGTCCAAACTGAACTGATCTGGCATCAGGTTGATCGATCGTAGGACCATCTTTTTATCCAAAAGGGTTTGTTCCATGGGCATGTTCCAGAACTAACTAGCGTCTGCAAGATTCAGTATTGGTTGCACATTGCAAATGAACCAGTTCGAAGGTAATGGCATGGATCAAGTATCTTTGGAATGAACCCCAAGGAGATGACTTTCAACACCAAAGGAAACAAGAGCCAAGCCGTGGATGAGATATTGTCCCGCGTCAGTAGGCTATCTGCAGCGGACAGGCGTGCGTTCATCAAAGCGATCCGGCAACAGGAGACCAAAGATGACTTGGCGTGGTTGCACAAGGTCTGGGGTCGCGTAACGGTAAATGACCGCGAGATCACACGTATTGTTGAGGAAGTAAGGACGGAGATGCATGCCACGCGCCTGCCTGTCCGGCAGGCAGGCTCGCCAAAAGCGGTGTGCTGATCTGTTCACCTGAACAGAATGATATTTGCAGGACAGTGGGAACACTCACCGACATATTGACCGTTCTTCGCCGCGAACGTGCACACCTCTTCGCCAAGTATGGGCTGAAGAGCATGGCCGTATTCGGATCGGCCACGCGCGATGACTTCCGGCCGGACAGCGACGTGGATATCATGGTGGAGATGAAGCGCCCCATCGGTATCGAGATCATCGATCTGGGAGATGGAACTGGGCCGCATCGTGGCGCAAGGTGGATGTGGTGATGCGCAAAGCCGTGAAGCCGCACTATATGCCCTATATCGAACCGGATCTGCGGTATGTCTAAGCGGGAGGAGAAGCTGAGGCTGGTTGACATGCTGGAAACGGCGGAGCGCGTCATGCGCCACATGGATGGCGTGGACGTTGCCGCTCATTGCCGATGAGAACCTGCGTGATGCGCGATCTAGGCTCCAAGTCATCGGTGAAGCAGCCTACCACATCAGTGATGCCTTCAAGGACAGCCATCCCGATGTGGAGTGGTACAAGATCCAAGGCTTGCGCCACAAGATCGTCCACGACTATGACACGCTGGATGATGAGACCATTCATCACATCGCCGTTGACTATATCCCGCCCTTGGTGGAGCAGTTGAAGAAGATCCTCGCCAGGGGGGTGGAGTAGCGGCGGTTACACGCATGGCGTACCGCGATGGGTTGCTGCCCCACGGCACGCCATTGGCACCCTGAGCCTGTCGAAGGGTGGCAACGCAATTATTGGGACCGCGTGCCCCGGATGAAACTCCGGGGCGCGATGATGCCGAACACGCGTGCATTGCGAAATACACTGCGCCTTCGCGTGCCCCTTCGGCGGAGCAAGGTCTGTGACAACCCTGCCTTCGGCAGGCAAGCCCGGCAATTGGAAAGGGACCGATTCAGCCGGTGATGGCGATATTTGTGGACCAATGGGAACACTGGCAGACATCCTTTCCGTATTGCGCCGCGAACGTGCTCGCCTCTTTACCAAGTACGGGCTGAAGAGCATGGCCGTGTTCGGCTCAGCTACGCGCGATGACTTCCGGCCGGATAGCGATGTGGACATCATGGTGGAGTTCGAGAAGCCGATCGGCATCGAATTCGTCGACCTCGCAGATGAGCTTGAGACCATCGTACAGCGCAAGGTCGATCTGGTAACACGCGGATCCATCAAGGAGCGCTACATGCCGTATATCCTTCCGGACCTCACGCATGTCTGAACGCAGCGACAAGCAACTGCTCCTCGATATGATCGAGGCCATCGAGCGTGCCGTCCGTTATACCAAAGGAATGTCCTTGGAGACCTTTATGAAGGATGAAATGGTCTGCGATGCGGTGATGCCAACATCCAGATCATCGGTGAGGCGGCGAACCGCACCAGCAAACAACTGCGTGACACAACCCCGCATCTGGAATGGTCCAAGATCATCGGCATGCGGCACCGCTTGGTGCATGACTACTTCGAGATCGAAGAGGCCATCGTTTGGCGTGTGGTAGCGGACTATCTACCGCCTTTGATGGAGCAGTTGAAGAAGATCCTGGACAGCGGGGTGGAGTGATCGGCGTTTACGTCATCTCATTCCTCCACGTAATACCACGTGCTGCGGCAGATCAGCCCGCAAGGCACTTCATGTGTAAGGACCAACACACGCCGACCATCCGCAGTGCGGAAGGGAATGCTCGTTTCGCTGTACACGCTGAACGCTCCGTGCACGGGTGCCTTGATCAAGCTGCTATCTCCACGACTTAATAGCGACATGCCGCCGTGCTGGTTCTCGCGCCACAGCATGTGGTACTGTGTCGTCGTGTCCGTGGGCAAGCTGGCATCGGCCGCGAGCCCGTTACGGAACTGCATAAAATCCGTGCTGTCCTTTGCATTCTCGAAGTAGGCCGGGCCGTGGAACGTATGATCCTTCAGTGGTGGCGCGGTGGGCTCCTGCGCTTGAGCGAACACAGATAGGAAGAAGAGGAGACGGAGGGCGCGACGTGAGGCGTGCATGTTGTCCTGTACACAGTAGGCTGCGAACGGTTCACGATCTGGTCGTACCAGAACCTAGTGACCTGACCGGACGTTCCGTGAAGTACAACTCCATCTCGCCCTTGCATTTCGCTTGGATCAATCCACCTGTCTTGAAGTTGAACGCAGGGCGAGGTGCAGGAACGGATCCATATTGAGCGTGGCGTTTCGAACCAGTGAACTCAGTGCAGAAGGTGGCGGTCGGCGAAATGCGTCCTAACCGGAACGGCGTCCTTCACCATTGTATTGATTGACTTGCGGTGCTCAACTGTCAGATCGAAGGGTCACACCAAGTCCTTGAACCGATACTGTGAACAACACCAGACCTTTGTCCTTCCATCAGCCTTTGACCACATGCACTTCACCGGCACCACCGACGAATACATCGAACTACGCGAGTTGAACGCAACGAATGCGTCCGTCCTGAACGAGCCGTTCGAGAATGGGCTGCGCATCATCTGGAACTCCGGTGATCACATGGAGTTCCGCATCGATGGTTCGCTGATCACGCTCGGTCGCGACCAGTTGATCTTCCTCACAGAGCACTACCAGGTGGAGGTCGTGCATGTGGAAGCATGCCGCTTCGTGCGTTTCAACCGGCCGTTCTTCTGCGTGGTCGATCGCGACAGTGAAGTGGGGTGTAAAGGCATCCTGTTCTTCGGCGCGCATGAGCTGCCCGTGCTGTCCATCGCGCAAGCGGAGCAGGAGAAGTTCGACATCCTCTGGCGCATGTTCTCCCTGGAGATGCAAAGCAGCGATGGCCTCCAGATGGAGATGCTACAAATGATGCTGCGCCGACTGCTCATCCTTTGCACACGCTTGTACAAGGAGCAAGGGAAATTGGGTTCGCTGCAATTCGATGGCGTGAACATCGTGCGCGACTTCAACTTCTTGGTGGAAACGCATTTTCGCAGCATCCACAATGTGGCCGCCTACGCGGAACTCCTGCACCGATCGCCCAAGACCTTGGCGAACCTCTTCGCGCAGTTGGGGAAGCGCACACCGCTGAAGGTGATCCAGGACCGCATCATGGTGGAAGCCCGACGACTCATCCGCTATTCGGACCGTCCAATGAAGGAGATCGCGGACAAGCTCGGCTTCGAGGATGTGCAGACCTTCAGCCGCTTCTTCAAGACACAGGAGGGCATTGCGCCCACGGAATTCCGCGCTTCGGGAAGTTTGGCCAACCCTTCGGGAAGCCCCGTCTACCAAGGGCCATAGAAGGCCACGCACTTTTGCATCGTCAACAACGACAACCAAAACAACGACGATGCGAACCTTCAATGTCCCCGTGAAAGCCGAAGTGACCCCGAACAACCAGGCGATCTTCGACAACCTCCAAAAAGGCCTCGGCTTCGTGCCGAACCTCTACGCCGTGATGGCCTACTCCGAGCATGGCCTCGCGAAGTACCTCCAACTGCAAAGCGCCCCGAACCTGCTCTCGAAAAAGGAGAAGGAAGTGGTGAACCTGGTGGTGAGCCAAGTGAACGGCTGTCGCTATTGCCAAAGCGCGCACACGGTGCTCGGCAAGATGAACGGCCTCACAGATGAGCAAGTGCTGGATGTCCGTCGTGGTGCGGCACCCTTCGACGCCAAGCTCGATGCACTGACGAAACTGACCGAGGCCATCACACGAACCAAGGGCCGTCCGGACGCCACTTCGCTCGATGCCTTCTTCAACGCCGGCTACACCAACGGCCACCTTGTGGAAGTGGTGATCGCCATCGCTGACAAGGTGGTGATGAACTACCTGCACAACATCATGCAAGTGCCCATAGACTTCCCACTGGCACCCGAACTGGAACTGGCCACGGTCTGAGCAACAACACGCACGCCACGCCGGGACCATGGGAGACCGTGGTCCCGGTCGCGGTGCCGCTGGAACATTTCCGCCGAACGAGAGCGACCTTCGACCAACAACCCACACACATGGAACCAAGACCACCCCTTCCTCCTTTCACCGAGGAGACCGCCCGCCAAAAGATCCAGATGGCCGAGGACGCCTGGAACAGCAAGGATCCCGAGCGCGTGGCCAAGGCCTATACGCCGGACAGCGAATGGCGCAACCGGAACGAGTTCATCAACGGTCGTGCGGCGATCGTCGCCTTCTTGGAACGCAAGTGGGTCAACGAAATGGACTACCGCTTGAAGAAGGAATACTGGGCGCATAGCGGCAACCGCATCGCCGTACGTTTCGAGTACGAATGGCAGGATGCGGCGGGCAACTGGTTCCGCAGCTATGGCAACGAGAACTGGGAGTTCGACGAGCTCGGCTACATGGCCAAGCGCTATGCGAGCATCAATGACCTGGCGATCACCGAAGGCGAACGGAAGTTGCGCTGAAACCAACGACCATGGCCAAGAATTTCGCATCGCTCGCTTTCACACCCGCCGTCCAGAAACTGCAGGAACAGTACGGAAGCCGTTCGGCTTATGCGCGGCAGGAGAAGCAGGTCTTCCAGGACGGCCCGAGAGAAAGTGAGATGGTCCTCATCGCCGAGCGCGACAGTTTCTACATGGCCAGCATCGGCGCCAATGGCTTCCCGTACATCCAACACCGCGGTGGACCGCACGGTTTCATCCAGGCCATTGACCCAAGCACCGTGGCCTTCGTGGATGTGCGCGGTAACAAGCAGTTCATCTCCATCGGTAACATCAGCGAACAGCCCAACGTGTCATTGATCCTGATGGATTACCCACATCGCACACGATTGAAGCTCTACGCCAAAGCCGAAGTGGTGCCTTTGGAGAACGCCCCCGCACTCGTAGAACGCCTGATGCCTCCGGGCTTCCATGCGAAACCTGAAAGACTCGTGAAGTTGCACCTCGAAGCGTACGATTGGAACTGCCCGCAACACATCACGCCGCGGTTCACGCAGGAAGAGTTGCTCCAAGCCCTCGACAAGCAACGCGAATACGTGGAAGGGTTGCAGCGTGAGGTCGAGCGAATGAAGATGCTGCTGGAAGTACGCTGATCCCCGGACGATCGACGGACCGAATTCGTATCAATCAACGCCGACGAAGAACATCTCCATTTCCCCCTTGCCCTTCGCAGGCACTTTGCCGCGTGGGGTGAAAGAGAGGCCCGGTTCATCCTTCACCAGTTCATAGGTCGCCTCGCTGATATTCACCTGTCCTGCTTCACCACTGCTTTCCATGCGGCTGGCCGTGTTCACGGTATCGCCCCAGATGTCATAGCTGAACTTCTTCACGCCTACGATGCCCGCCACCACGGGACCGCTGTGGATGCCGATGCGGATCTCGAAATAGGGTAGACCCGCCGCGATCTTCCGCGCCTTGCCTTCCGCGATGAAGTTGCGGATCTCAAAGGCTGCCTTGATCACATCCGTGGCGTGCGTGCTGTTTGGCGTGGGCAAGCCACCAGCGGCCATGTACGCATCGCCGATGGTCTTGATCTTCTCGATGCCATACCGTTCCACGATGCGGTCGAAGGCGCTGAAGCATTCGTTGAGGTCGCGCACGATGGTGGCCGGGTCCATCTTCTCCGAATACTCGGTGAAGCCCTTGAAGTCGGTGAAGAGCACAGTGACCTGGTCGATGAGCTGTGCCTCTGCGCTGCCCTTCTCCCTCAGTTCGGCGGCCACTTCCTCGGGCAAGATATTGTGCAAGAGGTCCTCACTGATCTGCTTCTCGCGCTCGATGGCAGCTTTTGCCCGCCGGGTGTAGCGCAGGCGGCTCCATAGACCGAAGGCCAGCAGCAATATTCCGAGCCCGGCGAACAGGTACACGTTGCGGGTGCGTTCTGCATGCTCACGGGCCAGTTCCAGCCCGAAGCGTTCTTTCTGATGGCGGAGGCTGTCGGCAAGCTGCTCGCGTTCGTGCCTGAATTCCTGCTCCATGGTGGCCATCTGGTCGATGCCCTGTCGGGTGATGATGGAGTCGCGCAGCGCATGGAACTCGAGCAGCCGGTCGTAGGCCCGGTGGTGGTGGCCGACAGCGGCCTCCGCCTGGTGCAGGGCCAGCAGATTGTCCATCGTTTCCTTCAGGAGGCCCTTCTGCCGGGCGATGTGATAGCCCTCGTCCGCCAACTCGGCAGCCTCCTTCGGACGCCCCTCCTTCAGCAGCCAGCCGGACCGTATGGCGTAGAGGAATGTGGCCCAGGTCCATCCGTTCCGGCGTGCGTACCAGCCCACCCAGGGAGCGGTGAGGTCCAGCGCCTCGCCGTAGTCGCCCCGCTCGGCGGCCAGGGTGGCCTGGAAATAATGCAGGCCGCTCAACAGCGAACTGTCGTTGGGGCAGCAGCTGCGGACCAGTTGCTCGGCCCGATCCATTTCCAAGCGCGAGGAATCGGCATGGCCCATCCGTTGCCAAAGCTCGGCCAGGCTGCGCCGCTCACGCGCCTCGGAGGCCTGGTCACCGGCGGCCTCCGTCAGGCGGATCGCTTCCTGGTAGTTGCGCTGTGCCCCCTGCAGGTCCTCCTGCATGCCGTTGATGGCCCCGAGAACGGAAAGGGACTGGATCCAGATGGCCGTGTCACCGAGTTCACGGCCGCGCTTCAACGTACGGCTCATGAGGGGTACGGCCGCTGCTATCTCTCCGCGGGCCATGTGCGCCCGACCCTCCAACAGGTCGCCATGCAACAGGCCCATGGCATCGTCCAGGTGCCGGAAGACCTGCCGGGCCGAATCGTTCCAGACCAGCATGGCGTCCACGTCCCGACGCTTCCACGCGGCGAGCGCGCGGATGTGCATGGCCCATCCCAAGCGTGCAGGGTCGGCCCGTAGGGCTGGATCAGCCAGCGCTGAGGTGGCCAGGCTGTCCGCTTCCGGGGGTAGCCCTGTGGTCCGGTGGTCGCCGATCAGTTCTGATCTTGAACGGAAGTCGAGCCCTTCCGCGCGGAGAGATGTGGAGACATCCTGTGCCCACGCACCTCCCGAGCCTACTAGGAGATAGGCACCGGCTAGCAGGATGGATGGTTGCAGGGTCATGCTTGAAAGCTTGCGGCATGCGATCATGCCCCACCCAAAAGAAAGGATTTTTGCGGTATATACGCGTCCGGCGGATAGCTCCTCCAAGCCCATCACCTATCCCACCGTAGTGCGGGTCCTCATCCTCCAGCTGTACTCGGTCGCCCTGTCCTTTCCACTGTTTCAGCGATCTGCCGCCGTTTGACCTGAAGGTCCGAAACCAGCTTCACGCCGTGCGCTCAACGAAGAACATCTCCATTTCCCCCTTGCCCTTCGCCTGCACTTTTCCACGCGGCGTGAACGTGAGTCCCGGCTCATCCTTCACCAGAGCATACGTCGCCTCGCTGATGTTCACCTGACCCACTTCGCCAGATGATTCCATACGGCTGGCGGTGTTCACCGTATCGCCCCAGATATCATACTGGAACTTCTTCACGCCCACGATGCCCGCCACAACAGGACCGCTGTGTATCCCGACACGCATCTCGAAGAAGGGCTTGCCTGCTGCTTCGCTTGCGGCCTTGTGCCGTTTCATGAACTCCTGCATCTCCAGCGCGGCACGCACCACATCGGACGGCGAGCCGTGCTGCGGATCGGGCAGCCCGCCAGCGGCCATGTACGCATCGCCGATGGTCTTGATCTTCTCGATGTGGTGCTTGGTCATGATGGAGTCGAACTCCTTGAAGCATGTGTTCAACTCGGCGACGAGCGCGGCTGGCGATACCTTTTCGCTGAGCTGGGTGAAGCCTTTGAAATCAGTGAAGAGGATGGTCGCATTGTCGAAGTGCCTGGCCCGTGCGGTGCCGGTGTTCTTCAGTTCCTCGGCCACTTCTTCCGGCAGGATATTCAAGAGCAGTTCATCGCTGCGCTTGCGCGCGGTATTGATCTTGTTCCGCTGCCGCCATACCACGCCGAGGAAGAGCAGTGCGAAGGCGAGCCCGCCTGCGATGCCGTTGCGCACCAGTCGTTCACGTTGGTCCTTCTTTTCCTGTTCGGCACGGTTAAAGGCCTCCTTCTTGTCGAACTCATACTGCATGGCCTGTTGCACCAGCTTCTTGTCCTTCTCCAGGTTGAAGACGGTGTCCTCATAAGCCTCGGCGATCTTGTGATCGGCCAGTGCCGAAGCATCGTCGCCGATCGCGTGGTTGATCTCGCTGCGCGTGCGGTACGCATCCGATGTGGCGTGCAGCTCGCCGATCTCGCGATAGATGGAGAGTGAACTATCCGTGTAGAGCAGTGCGTCCCGCAGAAGGACTTTTTCCAACATTGGGTCCTCCTGTGCGCGGTAGATATTGGCCGAGCCCAGCTGTGCCAGTGACTTGGCTTCCCCGTTCCGGTCGCCCAGTTCGCGGTAGATGCCCAGGGCGACCTTGAAAAGCACGACCGCCGTATCCAGCCTTCCCATTTCGCCATAGATGCGCGCGAGCTGGTTGGTGTTCGTGGCGATGCCCCAACGGTCGCCGAGTTCCTCCTTCAGCTTCAGGGCCTCCTTTTTGTAGCTGATCGCCTTCTCGAAGTTCTTCAACCGCGTATGCACCACGCCGATGTTGCTCAGGTTGTTCGCCACGGAGTTCGTGTTGCCCAATGCACGGTTCGCAGCCAAGGAGCGCTCGTAGTACGCCAGCGCTTTGTTGTCATCGCCCTGGTCATCGTACACCGAACCGATGTTGTTGAGCAAGCTGGCTACCTGGCGTACGTCGCCGATGCGTTCGCTGATGGTGAGCGCTTTCAGGTAGTTGTCCAGCGCCTTGGGATGATCCGCCTTGCCGTATCCGTAGTTGATCCCGATCGTGTTGTAGGCCTGGGCCATGCCCTTCTCCCAACCCAGCTTTTGCGCCAGCTCCAGTGAAGCGTGGCCGTATTTCACACCCTCGTCCGGGTTGATGCCGTAGTAGCTGTAACCGATCTCCTCCAGTAGCTTCACCTTGGCGCTGTCATCGGCCATGGCAGGCAGGAGCTGGACGAGCGAATCGATCCTCTCCTGGCCTTGTTTCTGGGCCACGGACAGCAACGGCAGATGCACCGCGATGAGCAGGACGGGGAGGACGTGCCTGTGCATACTGCGAATATACCTGATCCGGGATGACGGTAAATGCGAACGATTTGCCCGGTATTACCGCGACAACCCTGTCTCGCAGGCCGGGGCAGGCGCCGCCAATTGGAAAGGGGAGCCCCGGCCCACGAGCCGGGGTCCAACCGGGAACATCAGGACTGCAGGGTCGGCGTCAAATGCACGACAGACCAAGCAAGAGGTTCAGGTCCGCGAAAGCAGGGGACAGTGGAGCAACTGCCACTTACCGCCCATAACTCATCTGGAACTCCGCCTCGCGTTCCGCATCCCGCCGCACCCATGCCGCCTTGCTATCCCATACCGCCGCCGTACGATAGCAGAGCAGCGCCGTGCCATGGTGGCGGCATGCGCCAGGTTGGTGTGGTGGGCGGCGCTTGGCTAAAGGCTTCTCGGCCAATTAACCAATTGTTGGGGCCGCTTTGGCTGTTGGCTTCCGGTTGTGTACAAGGGTCTGCCGATAACCGCTTTCTGTTCACCACCAAAGTCGAATACCGGACCGATGCCCGTTATCCATTATCTGCCATTACCAAGCGCTGTACTTTGCACGTTATGATGCGTACCCCCTCCATCCGTTCTGTGTTGATCGCTGTTTGTATTTGGGTGATCATGTCACCCCCCGTGACCGCTCAAGGCACGTTCTATGCGCGCTACTCACCGACCAGCTTCACAGCTGGTGGTATCTCACCGGCCCAGGACGGAGGTTTCTATGGCGCAACGTTCAATTCAGAACACCTTGTCTACTATAAGGTCGATCGTGATGGTGACCTCGTATGGATGAGGACGGCCAGCCTCACGCCGACCGTGGTCCCTGCATATATCGCTACGTTGAGCGATTCATCGTTCGCATTCCTCGCAAGGCAGTTGGGGAGCGATTCGACCTTTGTCTTCAAGGTCAGGGACCATGGCGACCTACAGTGGGCGAGGACTCTTTACATCGGTTCCTATGCGAATTTCCAAGCGCTGGCGCCCACCACGGACGGTGGCATGATGCTTACCGGTGGTGGGTGCTTCGGTGCCGACATGATCATCCACTTGGACGCGTTGGGCCATATCCGCTCACAGCATACCCATTCCTCGCCCGGTTCGGTCCACAATTTCCCGAACGCCATGGACATGGTGCACGAGGGGAACGATCAGTACGCGTATATGGGCTTCGCGGCCAACGGCCCAGGCGCATATCGGCCACTTTCCTTCTGGCGTTCGGATAGTGCTGGGGTCGTTACCAACTACCGCGAGATCCATCTCCCACTTGGAATGGCATTGTTCTATTTGGGCAGGAGCATGGTCCGCTCTGCCAACGGTGGCCACTTCATCTCGGTGATGGTGAATGACACGGTACCGGACCATGTTGTGCTGCTGTACCTGGATGAGCAGGATGAGCTGGTCTGGGCCAAGGACATCGCATACGATACGGAGTTGATGACCCAGCGTGGAATAGCAGCTACGCAGGATGGCGGCTGTGTGATCATCGGCACGCGACAAATGAGCGCGTCGCCGGTCCTCGACCTGCCATTTGTGCTCCGGTTCAGCGCACAAGGGGACCTGGTCATGTCGAAAATGATCGGCGACCTCACCGTGGCCGAATGGGATTCCTTCAGTCTGACGGGCATCGAACCCATGGTTGACGGCGGTTTCATGACACTTCCGTCCCGTTGGGGGGGGAGCCTTTTCGATCTCTGCAAACTGGATGCGGACCTCAATGGGTTCTGTTACGATTCCCCGATGGATCCCGTGATCGTTGATCTTGCCCCGGTCGTAGTGCCGCTCCCGCTACTACGATCGCCCCTGAACTTTGTTGAAGGCACGATCTCGGTCGATCCCATGCCGTTCATGCCAACGCGCACCGACCTCTGTTACTACACCGGCATCGCCGAGGAACCTGCGGCGACGGCCATGATGGTCGGGCCGGATCCCAGCTCCGATGGAACCTGGTTCACCATCCCGCTGGACCGGCCTGAACGCATCGAGGTGGTCCTGTTCAATGCCCTCGGTTCCATCTGTGCGGCGCACCGGTTCGTGGCTGCGCCAGGGGAACCTATGCGTATCGGTACCGACCAATTCGAGGATGGCAGCTATATCCTGGAGGTTCGAATGAAGAACACCCGGCACAGGGCCAGGATCGTGGTGCAGCACTAACGGACGGGTCGCGGAAGGAGTGATCGGCCGATGGACGCCGGAAGACGATACAAGCCTTGGGCGATGCAGACAGAAAAAGGGGATGGGCAGGTTCCCGAGCCGGAGACCCGGCGATGGTACAAGCGGCAAGCTGGCCCTGATGGAGACCTATAGGAATAGGCGCTGCGCACATTCAGACCCGCATACTACCGCTTCATCACTTCAACAACCCTCTTGGGCAACAATTAGTAGCCGCCGTGTTCACCGGAACTACCTTCACCAAGCGATCAACCCGGAGCAATGTCCAACACGCTTCCCGGATCTGATCCGAAGAGATCACAACGGAATTGCTGATCGGTCACCCATCGGAAAACAGACATCATGAAAAAGACGATCCATTCCATTGCGATCCTTCTACTGCTATCCACATCGCTGGTCGCACAGCCCATTGAGCCGAACTGGAACTATATCCGACCCACCAATACCGGCCTCGGTGGTGACTATTTCAGGACCATTGAAGTGGACCGATGCGGTGACAAATGGACAGGGGGATATCTTCCCTTCTACAGCGAAGGAAGTGTTGTTCGGTTCGGTGACTCCGTCTTCACGGCGTGGAGCAATTTTGAAGGCTACATCCCGAACGCACAGGTCTATGGCATTGCGTTCGACCAGAACAATGGTATCTGGGTAGCATGCAATGCGAACGTGAATTTCAACGAACATGGCGGCGTTGCGCATTATGACGGCACTTCATGGACGAAGTGGGACATGACCAATGCGCCATTTCCCACTGACCTGATGAATGCCATTGCTGTTGATCACAACGATAACGTGTGGGTCACTTTCTATGACTTCGGGCAGGATCTTGGCGGTCTCGGCAAATACGATGGTACAACATGGACCATCTACACGCCTTCCAATTCCGGACTGCCTACGATCGACCTGACCGACATCGATGTGGATGCGCAGAACAACATTTGGATCGCCAGTCATGCTGGATTGGTCAAATTCAACGGCGTGGATTGGACCGTATTCACGCAAGCCAACTCAGGCATCGTGTTCGACGAGATCAATGATGTCGAAGTGGATGAAAGCACCAATAAAGTATACGCGGTCTCCACCTTTTCCGTGGATATCTACGACGGAACGGATTGGGCGCACATCAATGCCAACAACGCACCTTTCGGTAATATCTACATGACGGAAGTGGATGCGATGGGAGAAACCGTGATGATCGGTTCCATCGGTGGAACGGCGCCATCGGGCGTACAGATCCGCACCAACGGTGTGTGGACATCGCACATTACACCGGGCCATGTCAAAGATGTACGCATCGCGGAGGATGGCACCTTCTGGACATGCGGGAACGGATTCGTGGAAAAATATGATGGCAGTAGTTGGACGACTTACACCAGCCAGAATACGGGAGCTACATCCATGCTGAACAACGCTGTCTTTGTGGATAGCAGGAACCGCATCTGGCTTTCCAGCGATATGAATGGCGGCATCAATGTGTTCGACTGTCCAACGTGGCAGGATTACGGACCGTATAATCAGAACGTATGGCCCGCGCCCATTGATTATACAGGAACAGGAGGAGGGGTCACGGAAGACAGTTCTGGTGATATTTGGATGGCATTCAACGGACTTGCGGGTGGTGTGGTCCAGATACCAGGTGGTGATGTGAACGACCCTGCGGCATGGCACTTATGGGACAATGCGAATAGCGGTGTGTCCTTGCAATTCTTGGACGTGATCGGAGCCGACCATACCGGCCATGTGTATATCGGACACGATAACAATTGCAGTTTCTCAAAGTATGATCATGCAACGGATCAGTGGACCGAGGTCAGTTTATACAATGCAGGCGAACCGGTCTGTGTTTTTGGCCAAGGCCTGAACAGGATCCGCGTGGATATCGACAACAATGTTTGGTTCTGCGGCACATTCGGTTTGGCCAAGTACGACCAGACCAACATCACGTACTACAACGCCAACAATTCTCCGCTACCACCTGGCAACATTGCGGATATTGCCTTTGATGCGCTTGGGGATAAATGGATCGCAACCGAGCAGGGCCTGTACGAATTCGATGACGTGAACTGGACGCTCTACGACACCAGCAACACCGGATTGCTCGCACTCTGGATAAATGCATTGCTCATTGACAGTGCGGGAACACTTTGGGTTGGCTGCGAAGACGCCATTCTTGGCATCCCGCCGGGCTTTGTTCTTTTGATGGAACAAACTGGACCGCCTATACCACAGCGAATTCAGGACTGCCGGAAAAGCTTGTTCGGCAACTGGAAATGGATACCCTTGGAAATATCGTGGTGCTATCGCACGGAAAAGGCGCGGCCCTGTTCAACCCGAATGGCGTAGTGGGCTATGAATGCATCGATAGAACGTTGCACTCATGCATATCAACAGGTGTAACTGAATGCCCGAACACGGGATACCAGGGCTGTCCGCTTTCCCGAATCCATTCTCGAACACCACCACACTTTCATTCAACTTGGAACGCACGGAAACGATCTCACTGACCATACATGATGTAGCCGGGAGGATCGTAAGAACCATGCCCCTTGGAAAACGTGCGGCCGGTACACAAGCTGATCCAACTTTCCGTGGGAGAGGTACCGGGAATGACCTCCGGTATCTTCTTCGTCGAACTGAGAACGGCAACGCATGCATACAGAACAAAGCTGGTCGTTCAGTAAGGTGTGTCCCGTCCTGAAATAGCGCACCCAGTGACCTTGGCCTACGCCGCGCGCCCAAGGGCAACATTGCTCGGTAGGCCCTCATTGTCCTTACCGAAAGCGAAAACGCGGAACCAATACGGGGCGTAGGGGACAAGATCAACGGCCGTGAAACTCTGGCGGCTCACCGTACCAATGGTGGTCCAGGTAACGTCACCAGTCGTAGGGTCCACTTCGCAGCGTTCAACGCGAAATATGCGGGCACCGTGTGTGCGACCCCAACGCAGCTTTACTTCACCCGTGCTGCTGGTGGGTTTGGCAACTAGTCCCTTAGGTGCATCCACCTCATTTATCGGTGAAGGCACTTTGCGCAATGAAAACCCACTTGAACACAGTTTCGCAGCATCTCCGGCACTTTCCATACGCACATAATCCGACGTTCTACGTAACGCGCTCCGCACCTCCACAACCTTGGCATCCCGATACACACGGGCGGACAGGCTGCCATGCGTGGCTTCGACGATCGAATCACGAAGCTCATTGGTCAGGTCGCGCAGTGCGGATACGGGTATAGTGGGAGCAGGGAATAGCGGGTTCCCGTCCAAGCTGGTGGTCACATGGTTCAACAAGGCCAGCAATGCTGGTGGCCGCATGTTGAACAAGTCCAATTTAATGTTCGCGTACATGGTCGTTCGGTCCGTGTGCTCCCTGGGACCGCAGGATGAGTTATAGCACGGACCTTGGAACGTGGACTCTGGCGTATGGTTACATAAGGGAAGGGGAACGTGCCTGTATTGACCACGGGATGTGACCACGATGCCCGACCACTACGACCAAGATTCCCGACCACTACCACCACGATGCCAGGCAACTACGACCACGATGCCCGACCACTATGACCACGATGCCCGACCACCATGACGACGATGCCCGACCACTATGACCACGATGCCCGACCACCATGACCATGATGCCCGACCACTACGACCACGATGCCCGACCACTACGACCACGAGGCCCGGCCACTACGACCACGATGCCCGACCACTACGACCACGATGCCCGACCACTATGACCACGATGCCCGACCACCATGACCACGATGCCCGACCACCATGACAACGATGCTCGACAACCACGACCACGATGCCCGACCACTACGACCACGATGCCCGGCCACTACGACCACGATGCCCGGCCACTACGACCACGATGCCCGGTAACCACGACCCCGATGCCCGGCAACCATGACCACGATGCCCGACCACCATGACCACGATGCCCGACCACTACGACCACGATGCCTGGCAACTGCGATCCCGGTATCCGGTAGTATGGTCTCCAATGTCGATCGAATGTGCTTGGCTGAACGTGAGCCGCCGGTCACTTCACCGATCCGCCGTGTGAAGAAGCTTCCAATGCCTTCAACGCGAATACGCTCGACGCAAGGGCGATACCGATCCTTACCCAATGGGAGATCAACCAGCCGTTCAGCTGACTGGCTACCGCTGATGGGTCTACGGTTCCGGCCATGAATTCCAAGTTCATGGGCAGGTGATAGGCCACGGTCTGGATGTTGACCACCAGTAGTCCGATCAACGCGCACAGCCAATAATGCTTCGCTGCGGAACCCTTCTCGGACCTGAAGTAGAGAACCAACGAGCCTATGAAAGCAGGTAAGAGGGTAGTGGCCGTCGGGATCAGCAGGTGGGGAAAATCGACCGCGAAGGTTTGCATGAACTCGACAGGAGGCAGGCTCTTCCAATGCGGCCCATAGCTCAGGCCGATGTTGATCATATTGCCGGCAAAGGCAGCCGTTGCGATGATCGTGGTATACGCGAGCGTCCTGTTCATTTCTGGGTCATTGGTCGGTGATCGTGGCTTGCTGAACAGGATCCACCACCACGGCAGGTCCGATCAGGTCCAAGAACACGTAAAGGTGGGTGATCGTTCGATCGGGCCGATGATGATGAACAGCCAAGGGGCTCTTGGCGGTTGGGCTTCTTGGCTTTCTGGCCGCATGGCTTAAAGGCCTATTGGCTCAGAGGCTTTGGGCTGCTTGGCCAAGGGGCCACTGGCCGGTGGAAGGAGCGCTCGAGTGAAGGGCTTTAGGCTGTTTGGCCTTTGGGCTGTTGGGCAAGTTGCCGTTGGCCTTGGCAATTGCCTCAATCCTCAGCCGCAGTGTCAGGATTCTTGAGGTCCCCAAACTTCGCAGCCATCGTCGGGTTATTGCGCGTCAGCTTCTTGATGGTCACATCCTGCGCCTTGTTATTCGCAAGCCGGAGATTGTTTTCTGTTCCTAGGAGCGCGGCTTTCGTATTCTCCAGGTGTTTGATCGACTTATCGATCTCTTCGACCGCCTTTAGGAAATGCCTGGATGCGAGGTCGTAGTTCCTGCCGAAGGCTGTCTTGAATTCATCGAGTTCACTCTCGAAGTTCGTGATGTCGATATTCTGCGCCTTTACCAGAGCGAGTTCGGTTTTGAACTTCAGTGAGTTCTGGGCGGCATTCCGCAGCAGCGTAATGATCGGGATGAAGAACTGAGGCCGGACGATGTACATCTTCGGGTAGCGATGGGATACATCCACGATACCGCCGTTATAGAGGTCGTTGTCGGGTTCCAGTAGTGTTACGAGCACAGCGTACTCACATCCCTTTTCGTTGCGGTCCTTGTCGAGTTCCTTGAGGAAGTCCTCGTTCTTCTTCTTGGTCGCTGTGGTATCGTTCTCGTTCTTCATCTCGAACATGATCGAGACGGCCTCAGTACCGACCTCGTCCGCGTCGCGGAAGATGTAATCACCCTTGCTACCTGTCTTGGCATCATTGTCCTTCTCGAAGTAGGCTTTCGGAAATGCAGTGGCGCGCAACTTCTCGAACTCGATCTCACAATGCTGCTCAAGTGTTTCGCCCACCATTTTCGTTGACAGCTTCGCCTTCATGTCTTTTAGGCGCTCGATGGTATCGTT
>JADKFY010000005.1 GCA_016717305.1 Flavobacteriales bacterium | reverse complement strand
CTTTTCGCGAGGTTGGACGCTGGACGGCAACCTGATCACGGAGCACCACCTTGGGCGGATCGCATTGGAAGAGGCGCGAGCCCTTGTCGCAATGGGCAATGGACAATTCGTGGCTGCTGGATGGACCACCAGTTACGGCGCCTTCAACCCAACGCTGAATGCCATTCCCGCACACGTCCATCTGGGTCGCGGTTGATGCACCTGGTGATACACTTTGGACCGGGACGCACTGGCAATGCCGACTTGGAACATCGTGCTATGCCCTCACTTTGGCGGCGAACGGCGACCTGCTTCTGGCAGAGGAGAAGTGGGTACCCTTGGCCACGTCCGGATGCTCTTATCCAACGCCTTACGCAAGCGGTAACATGATGCGGGAGAACGAACCTTGGATGAAGGAAAGAGGAACGGATGCGTTCACCTTCTACCGTTCAATGATGGCTTCATCGGTACGGGACATTCCTTCGGGGAATTCCGGAAGGCAAGTGTTTGTTCATTCGACGCAATAACGACGGGTTTGAACAACTCCTTGAAGAACGTTAACGCTACACCCCTTGCTAACATGATGCGTGGTGTTGACCGGATAGTAGGCCACATATTCCTTCGCTTCAAAATTCGACTCACCATGACAACTGGAAGGACCTACGGTAGACGTGTCAGGGACCAAGTGTGCCTCGCGTCCTGGATGCGAGGACGGAAAGTGTCCCCCCACATGAAATGATCGCGCCGAACGCAAAGGGAAAGCATTGGATGCTTATCTCCCGCACTGGTCTGAACAAGCGAGTGTAGCAATAATTCGTTGTCAAAGGTAGTTTGCTGATCGTGGATCAAGTAGCCACCATTCCGCCGATATTGAACAGGATAAGGTCCTATCGTTTTGCGCACCGGTGTACTTCACTATACCGTCAAATTCGCGTCCGTAGGGTGATAACAGGAAGGATGGCTGTGGCCACGTTTCCTCCAATTGCGAAAAGTATCGGGTCCCGGTCGTTTCCCCTCCAGTTACATCAAACGGTTGTCCAGCACTGTGTTACCGGCCCACAGGCCGTTTCCCGTTCGGCATGGCATAACGCGTTCGGGCCATACATGGGCTCTTTTGGGCAAGGAGAAATCCAAATAGCTACTTCACTACCCCAGACCTTAGCAGCAAGGTCATTGCGCCAAAATGGTTCCTATGACGGATCGCGATATAGTATTGGTCGCGGGAATGTTGAACTGGATGCATCGCTCTTCCATCCGTTCCGATCGCATCCCCATCCGCTGGAGCAATGCGCTTTTGGTAGCAACCACCGTGGCGGGATTCGTCTTGTTACGTCATCTCGTCGTCACCCAATCCCACGACCGCATCCGGTCCGGTAACGGCTAACAAGGCAGGAGAGGTCGACTCACCCCATGCCCACCAAGGTAAACCCCTTAGCCGCGTAAGGCTCAGTAGACAGGACCAAGTTGGCTGCACGCAGATCGAATCCTTCGTTAGACTGGATCCGGGTTTGAAGTAGGTCCTGCAAACCAACCCGCAATTGCACACTAGGCGCACAATTTACCCATAGCGCCAACGACTGTTCCGGCACCGAGGCACGTGTATTACTCGAAGGAGTTTGCCACCACAAAGCGGCAAAATCACCACCACCACCTCCCCTTGTCGAGGTATTCCACGGGGTAGTAAACGCCAGCTTGCAAGGTGATACCGGCACTGGTCTGCAAAAAGGATACTTGGTGTATTCCGTGTAATTGGTCCAGCCCGGCACCTCGCATATCAACTGTTTGTGCTGGGTCTGCGTTCTGGCTAAGGTAGACCAATCCGTTATCGTCACTTGTTGCCGTGAATGTACGTGCCGGTCACAGGTGGAATGATGTAACACGGATCCGCTGACCATAATTATCCCCGACCCGGAAGGTGTCGTGAACGAGGTCATTTGGCTGCTGCCGGTTGGTGAGTTCGGATAGTTCGGGCTGGTGACCAGATCGTTCACGGAGCCGCCATTCATTGTTCCAGTACTCGCGCAGTACGGAGCCTATCGGCCCAACACATAACGGTGGATCGGGTGATCACACCGGATCACTTTCGTGGCCGTTCCGGTCAATCCATCATTGTCGGTGACCATTAAGGAGACGTGCCTGTCCCCCCCCGAACTGAACGTCTTGGATGGTGTTGGGCTCGTACTGTGGTGCCATCGCCAAATCCCAAGCATAGGGAGACTATGGTTCCTGGATCGAATGATGCAGTCCCATCGAAGACCACCAACAAGGGGATGGTCCTGCAGAAACGTTCATGGTGATGCACTGCTGTGGTGCGATGGCGTTGCAACAGGGTTCAAGTGTGCGGCTGGAATATCCAGTTAGCCCCGGCATCGGTAACTGCCAGTTCTACGCGCCACGAGTAGTTGTCCCCGTCGCAACCGGCACCACTGATCACCGTGGGAGGTGTTCACCGCGGATCGGCCGGTTCAGGGTGTACGTGGTTGTTGTGGGTAAAGCGTGGTGCTCCATGCATAGCTCAATTGTGAAGGACCATGTTGAGCATCGGTGACCGCAGCTTGCAATTGATGATCGTATCCACCCCGACAGGATATAATGAACCCCGCGCAATGCTGGTGATATCCACAACCGGTGGATGTTGTTCACTGACACCAACAACTGTGCGGTTGATGTCTGGCCGATGTTGTCCGTTACGGTCAACGTTATCGTGTAACTGGCCACCACGCCAGCAGGTGCTGTAAATGTGCGTTGGGGTTCGCAGTGTAATGGTCCCGTTACCATTCCCATAGGTAGCTTATTGGTAGGTTTTCCGGATGGCTGCTTCCCGATCCGTTAAAATTCACACCCAATGGACCTGGACCATGGACGGTCTGGGTGGCATTCGCTATGGGTGGCAAGTTCACGGTTCCGTTGAAACAGATGTGAACCTCGTTGGAACTGTACTTGATGTACCATAGACAACCATCCGGACCAGCTCCCACCCAGGTTATCGCACCAAGCCCACTGGCGAAGTCATGCACGCTCACCAGATTCTCGTTCTCATCATACTTGAAGCGTTTGATCCAACCCTGATGCATAATCCGAGTGATAGGCTGAGTTCTGATAGCCAGCTGCAATTGGAGCCTTCCATAAAGGTCCTGCCAAGGCGGCGTTCCGCCGAAACGTGGACCAGGTACCGGTGAATTGCCAGCGTCCATATCAAGGTCACGGCATTGTCGCCGACAAACCCACCAACCCGGCTTTGGTTACCATGTTTCCAATCAACATTTGGTCTGGCGTGCTTTCCATTTGGGCGTTCCAATGGGAATTGCCACTCCCGGATTACATGGGTTCATATGATTGTTGAGCACTTGCCTTTGCGTCCTGCTTCAAGAGATCTTTGGAAGTTGAAATACTGTTGTTGGCAACTGCCACCGTTGTACAATGGATTGGGCATATCCTATTCTGGACCAAAACCGATGAATAGCCCCCCTAGCGGATCCAACCCTTCGAACATCGGCCAACCGAAGTTCATCCCTGCTTCTGTGCAAATGCTGAATTCCTCCCATGTACCCCAGCCCATCGCCGATATAGAAGACACCGGGCTTGCCATCAGCTGGATTGGTGCTGCCTGTGTTGGGCTTCTTCCGTCATTCGGAACGGGTTCCGAAGGCCCAAAGCCCAGACACGTGACTTCGGAGAGCGTGGTGCGGGGGCGTCGTAATAAGGATTGCTTGGCACACATTTTCCGGTGTTCGGATCCAATCGTAACAGTTTTCCATTGTGGCAATTCAGCAGCTGGGACCTGAACGCGCCGATGTTTTCCTCAGGTCGCAAAATACCCTCGGCCAATGCCGTGGCATAATAGGTCGGACCGTCGCTACCTACATCCACCGTATTGTAGCTCGCGGCATCACCTATGGTCGCCATCAAGGTACCATCGGCACCAAAGACCAAGGATGGTGCTGTGCGATTCGTGAAGCAGCGCAGCACCGTTTGTGGGTTTCACCCAAGAGAATAAACCTGCTGTTCGGGTCCACACCAGTGAGTCCTGGACCTGTAGCCGTGTATCGAACGATACGCATGATCATGGCCGCATAATATTCGTTGGTACTGGAAGAATAACTGCCCGTTCCAAAATTCATCAAGTAGTGCCGGTCCACGGTATACATCATGTAGATCTCCGCCATTGCTCCGAAATCGGGATCCAGGGCAAATCCCAACATTCCATGATCTCGCCAGTTCCCTACTTCTGGACCAATATCCACCATTGGAGAAGGCAGGCGCGTTCCGTTTGAAACGATCCAGACCTTCCCTCCTTTTTCCCCAGACATACTGCCTTCCGTTGGCATCCCAGGTTACACCAACAGGCTGGTTAAAGGGCCTGCGGCTGTAAGCGAACTGCTGAAGTTGGCCGGTAGTGTTTGTGCTTGGGTCACATTTGGAAGTGTGAGTAGTATTGAGCAGGACAAAAGCGAGATAAAGAGGGTGCGTGGAGTGATCATCGGTTGGTGGAACCTTTGAGCGAATTGATCATACTCTAGACCAATTGGCAAATTTGTCCGACGAAATTATCCTTTTGACCTATACATGTCAATACCTACTAATAGGTACTTGGCATGAACAACCACCCTCACAAGCCAAATTTCAATAGCCCTTGATCCTTTGATCGGGTGTCGAAAATGAGCTAAATACAAGTGAGCGCTGGATCAGATGTCGTCTCGGAACCGATCGCCAGCGGTCATCACTCGCGCTCCTACCAAGGCCTTAGGGTAATTGCTCGCGACGCACGCCGGTTATTATCAGGCCGGGTAAATTCTGGAGGATCAGGTCCCGATCATTGCCGATTCCAGTGTACTTGATCAACCCGTCCAAGTTCACATCAAGAACGGAGTAGCCTGAAATCACATTGGAAGGTGTACTTCCACCCACGGCAACCAGTATCGGATCGCGATCATTCCCGGATCCCGTGTATTTCACCAAACCGTCACGAACAGCATTACCAGACCATAATCCGTTTTCATCGCTCATGAGCCCAGTTTGAGCAGCTGTCCCGAACATGGGCACACTTCCATCTGTAAGATCCAAGATCACCGCTGAACTATCCAAAGTGATGGCATTGAGGGTCATGGCCCCCAAGTGGTTCCGGTGTCGCACGGCAACAAAGTATTCACCCGCAGGCTGGTCGAAGATCAACTTCTTGTAGCCATCCGTGCCGATCACGTCACCATCGCGTTGCAAAAGCACGCTACGAGTGGCCACGATCTGTGTGGGGTCCAGCGCGTTACGCAATTCAACCAATGCCCAATCCACAACGGCATTGCTTCCTTCAACATCAAGCAACGCCTCCGAAACGGTCTCACCGCCGCTCCCTACCAAAGCAAAACCGGCTGCAGCATAAGGCTCGGTCGATGGGACCAGACCAGCTAGGCGTAGATCATCGTTCATCAAGTGGGTGCTATCGTTCCATGGACCCTGTAGGTTGAAACGGAGTTGCACATTAGGTCCACAGTCCGTCCAAGGTGTCAGCACGGAACTGGGTACATCGCGTGTATTGTTGCTCGGGGTTTGCCACCACAGAGCGACGAAATCGGCACCACTACCCTCTTTGTGGAGAACCTCGACGTAATAGTAACGACCAGCTTCCATGTATTTGGATGTACTGATCTGCTGCGGGAATGCAAAGAAATCATTGTACGTGGTGGACAGTGGGATGCTACAGATCAACTCCTTGAATTGGGACTCCGCATTCAATCCGAGATAAACAGCCACATTATCATCCCCAGTAACAGTGAACACGTAGTTGCCCGTTTCCGGAGCCTGGATGGATCCACGGATGCGCTGTCCATAGTTATTGCCCACGTTGATCGGCGAGGCAAATTCGGTGATCATCGTGGTTGCATTTGGAAGATCCAGATAATTCGGACTGTTCAACAGGTCGAGGACCGCAATACCATTGATGCCATTCCATACCTCCCGCAATAAAGTTCCGGGCTCCCCAACGCATTGTGGAGGAGCAGTGGAAAGTACGGTGATCAAGCGGGTCACTGTACCGGTCAATCCATCATCATCCGTCACGGTCAACACGACCTCGTATTCACCTTCCGTCGCGAAACTGTTCGACGGAGTGACACTGCTACTGGTATGTCCATCCCCGAAATCCCAGTCATAGGAAACAATGGTTCCGGGGTCGTAGGAAGATGAACCATCAAAGGAAACTACGAGCGGTCCGAACCCTGCGATAACATCGGAGGTGAACAAGGCGATCGGTGCGATCGCGCGGCAATTCGGAAAAAGCTCCTTCTCGGCATGGCCACTGAGCCCACCCGCATCCGTAACGGTAAGACCAACGGAGTAGTGGAATGGTTCCGAGCCACAACCAACACCACTGATCATAGTGCTACTATTCTCATTTTGGTCGAGCGGCTCAGGGTGGTTATGGGTATTATGGAACAGTGTAGTACGCCAAGAATAGGTCAGTTCGCCTGGGCCATGTTCTCCATCCGTAACGGATGCGGTCAGTACGTAAGTAGTATCAATGCCCACTGGATAAAGGGCCTCGTCCGGAATGCTCGTGATCTCCACTTCCGGAGGTGTGTTGTTCACCGAAACGATCAGTTCCGTGCTGGAGCTTTGTCCAATATCATCGGTTACGGTCAAAGTGACCGGGTACGTGGTCACAACACCTGGCGGCGACGGGAATACATGGGTAGGATCCGCAATCGTGCTTGTTACTATCCCAAAGTCCCATGAGTATGATAGCGGTAGACCTTCTGGATCCGTGCTGTTGCTACCCGTAAAATTGATCATCAATGGACCGGGGCCATACTCAAGATCCTGTGTTGCAACAGCGATTGGCGGGAGGTTGAGGTTTGCCGTGTAACAGATGCGCTCCAAATCACCGCTATCATATTTGATATACCAGAGACACCCGTCTGGACCTTCTCCCCAACCAGCACATAGGAGCCAAGCCTGTTGCGAAATCGTGGACGCTCTCTATGCTATCGGTCTCATCATATTTGAACCGACGTATCCATCCCTGTCCATAATCCCCGTGGAATGCGGAATTCTGGTATTCGACCGGAAAGCCCGAAGCTGCCATGAACGGTCCGCCAATGGCAGCATTGCCTCCGAACCGTGGACCAGGCACAGGTGAATTCGGATCATCAAGGTAGAAGTACACGGCATCATTCCCGTTGTACGCTCCAACACGCGATAGAATACCGTGCAAATAATCGATGCTCGGCCTCTTGTGCAAGTGCGTGGGCACATTACTGGGTATCTGTAATGTGCTATCGCAGGGCGTTGGAAAGTTTCCCAGCAGCTGTCGGGTGTCCTGTTTCAAAAGATCCTGGAAGTAGAAATACTGTCGGGTGCAATTGATCCCATTGTAAACGGGGTTCGGGGCATCGCGATTCTCCGTTAGAGCAGGCATGAACCCATCGTGCTGTGTGAGCCCTTCGAATAACGGCCATCCGAAATTCAGCCCTTTCTCGATGCACACGTTCTGCTCTTCCCAACTGTCCTGGCCCACATCGCCGAAGTAGAACACGCCGGGTTGGCCGTCGGCGGGATCGGTGCTACCGGTCCCCTGTTTATGGGTCATCCGATAAGGGTTGCGCACTCCCAACGCCCAGACTTTGGACGTGGTGGACCCAGGCGCGGAAGCACTGTACCATGGGTTGGAGGACACCCCATTTCCCGTATTCGGGTCCAGCCGGAGGATCTTCCCATTCAAACACCCCAATATCTGTGCACGAAAAGCACCCACATTCTCACTGGGACGCAAGATCCCATCGGTTAACGCAGTGAGGAAGTAAGATTCCCAAGCATTTCCCATATCGATCCCGAAGTAGCTCGCATTATCCCCGATGCTCGCCATTAGTGTACCGTCATTCCCGAACACCAAACTGCCACAACCGTGCGATTCGTGTGTGACAGGTGCACCGGTCTGAGGCGTTGTACCCAACAGGATAGTGCGAGACCCAGGATCGGCCACCACATGCTCCGGACCTGGCGCTGTAAACCGCGTTATTCGAATGATCGTGGCCGAGTAGTAATCGTTGGTACTTGGACTGTAGTTCGCGGTCCCGAAATTCATCAGATGATGCCTGTCCACCACGTACGAAACATAGAACCGACCATTGTTAAGGAAGGCGGGATCCAGTGCAAAGCCCAACATCCCGTGGTCCCTCCAATTTCCAACTTCTTCACTGATATCCAGCAATGGGGTCACGTTCCGCACGCCATTCACCACCACCCACACCTTACCACCCTTTTCCCAAACGAATTGCCTGCCGCTCTGGTCCCAAGCAACGCCAACTGGTTGTTCGAAAGCAGGACCGGGAGCGGCCAAGGAATTGAAATTGGGTGGAAGCACGGGTTGGGCCTTGATACCGTGTTGGGCAAGGAAGGAACACACGAGTCCGATACATACCAGTGAACGTCCTAGGTAACGATGTGCTTTGGAAATTTGGAGATCCATTTTGAAATATGACCGCATCACATCCAACATCAAGCATCTGCTGCGGTACCGCGAAGGTACCAATCACCGGTCCGCAAGGAGTATCTCATCAGGGACCAACACATAGATCGCTCGATCAGGTTGAAGAACTGCTGGAAATAGGATAGATGATGAATGGTAATTTCAGTGCCGTAATGGAACCTCAGCTAGTTCATGTTCAACATTCAGAGGAGATCAGTTCTACCTTCCGGCGCATTGATCCAGGTGAAGGGTTGGGCTTTCTCTGACCGGTCGCTCAGGCATGTCCAAAAAGTCCAAAACCATGCGCATCTTCCTAGGTACGACCATCCCTTCGGCTCTTTGCAAAGTGATCCAAGCACAAGCGGGGCCCACATTGAACGATCCCGTTTGGCGTGTTGCGCCGGTTGCACAATGGCACGTGACCGCTTTGTTCATCGGAGAGCGTGATGAAAGAGGCTTGGCCATTGTTCAAAAAGCTGCTGCACATATCGCACAAGCCACTCCTCCAATTTCGCTCTTGAATGGCGGCTTGGTAACGATGCCCAAAGAGGACCCGACGATGCTTTGGATCCGTTTCCAGCCGGAACCCGCATTGACCGCATTGCACATGGCCTTGGCACAAGCCACCGGAACGGAACCGAGTACCTATCGCCCCTACTGGCCGCACATCACCTTGGCACGATCCCGTAAAGCTCATACTGGTGTATCGAACGGTGTAGTACTGGAACATCTGGTCCTGGACCGGATCTCCCTCTTCCGATCGGAGCCATCGACCAGTGGCACATTACACACCGAGCTTGCCTATTGGCCACTTACTGGAACAGATCCAGTTGACCGCGAGCGGGTGGCTTGAAGGCAGAACTGTCCAACGGTGGCATGCACCGATCGACGAAGTGTCGTTTGCGGAGCACTCGAAAAAGGCGTGAAATATTCTCGGCGAAGGCTCCAGCGCCACGCATCCGTCTACCGTGTACGCTGTCATTGGGTTTGCCACCGTGCAACGCGCGCGTTTGTGCCATGATCTTTTCGGCCCGGTCCGGGAAATGATGTTGCAACCATGCTTCGAAGATGGGCTGCACTGCGCCGTTCGTGCGAAGCACCGTGTAGCTCGCACCGAGCGCTCCAGCGTTGGCGGCGCGTTCCAACAGGTCAGGGATCTCGGGTTCATTCAACGCGGGAATGATGGGCGCGATCATCGCCATTACCGGCACCTTGGCCAATGCAAGCCGCTCCATGGTGCGCAAGCGTTCGGCACCGGAGCTGGTGCGTGGTTCCAGCACACGGCGCAAGGGCTCGTTCATGGTCGTGAAGCTGATGGCAACCTGTACCAAGCGCTGTTCGGCCAAGGCTTTCAAAAGATCAAGATCGCGAAGTATCAGTGCATTTTTCGTGATCAGGGTGACCGGCTGTTTGTACTCCAACGCGATGGCCAATAATCGATGCGTGAGCTGCTCCACACGTTCCCTTGGCTGGTAGGGATCGGTAACTCCGGACATGCTGATCGGTTCACCTTTCCATCGTGGGTGCCGAAGGGCCTTCTCCAAAAGTTCAGGAGCATTCCGTTTTACGAGGACCACTCGCTCAAAGTCCAAGCCGGCGCTGTATCCCCAATACTCGTGCGTGGGCCGTGCGTAGCAATAGCTGCAGCCGTGCTCGCAACCTTGGTACGCATTCAAGGTCCACGGAAATGATAGGTCCGGACTAGTGATCTTGTTCAAGATCGACTTCGCTTCCGTGGCAATAAATCGAGTTGGATACGCCTCCTGCTCCACCTCATCCACCCCTTCGGCATGCACCACCCCGTATGCCCGGCGCAGGAAGCGATTCGGCACTTGTAACGAAGATCCGCGCCCTTTGATGGGGTTATCGTCGATCGGCATTGGCTTAAGATATTTCAAGTCTCTCGATAAAGGTGTTTCGGAGAATTGGATCTTACGAACACCCAACCAAAGTACCTTCGCCGCTCCTTCAAAACCGGATCGTGACCATGCGGAGCCTTCTCTTCCTTCCTATCGTGCTAATGGCTTGTTCATCGGGAGACCGACAAGCGACAGAAAACAAGGTTGAAGAAACGGTTGCTCCGCCAAAGGATAGCCCTGATCCATCCGTTGGAAAAGCACTTCAAGAGTTTGAAGCAACTGACCTTCGGTGGCGATAATGCGGAAGCGTATTGGAGTTTCGATGGGAACATGCTCAGCTTCCAAAGCAATAATCCGAAGTGGGGCGAGCAATGCGATCAGATCCACGTATTCAACCCGTTCACCGATGACCTTCGCGCGAACGAACCCACACGCGTTAGCTTACAAGGAGGGCGCACCACCTGTAGCTACTTCCTTCCGGGCGATAGCCTTGTGCTGTTCGCAACCACTGTTGGGGCCGGCAAGGAATGTCCACCGGTTCCGGAACGCCGTGCCGACAAGAAGTACGTATGGCCGATCTACGATAGCTTCGATATCGTTTTAACCGATCTGAAGGGAAACATCAAAAGAAAGTTGACGGACCAAAAGGGTTACGATGCGGAAGCCACTGTATCGCCCAAAGGTGACCGCATCGTGTTCACCAGCATGCGCGATGGTGATCTCGACCTGTACACGATGAACATCGATGGTAGCGATGTGAAGCGGATCACATCAACGCTCGGCTATGATGGCGGCGCGTTTTTCAGTCCGGACGGCACCAAGTTGCTGTGGCGGGCAAGCCGCATGGAAACTCCAGAAGAAGAGGCTGAATACAAGCAATTGCTGAAGGAAGGTCTCGTGATGCCAACGAACATGGAGCTGTACATCGCGAATGCGGACGGCAGCGATGCCAAGAAGATCACCTCGTTGGGACAAGCCAATTGGGCCCCGTATTGGCACCCGAATGGCAAGCAGGTGATCTTTGCCAGCAACCACACCAGTGAGCGTGGCTTCCCTTTCACCTTGTACATGATCAATGCCGATGGCAGCGGTCTTGAACAGATCAGTTATGGTGAAACATTCGATGCATTTCCAGTATTCAGCAAGGATGGGCGCTACTTGGTCTTCAGCAGCAACCGGAACAATGGCGGCACGCGAGAAACGAACTTGTTCCTGGCTGAATGGATCGATCAACCGGTGCAATAGAACGGCCACGATAACGATGGAAGGCGGATCTGTTCGAACTCTTGACCTGCTCTGTGAATGAGTTTGATGCAACGTTTGGAACAGCGCTGGGGAGTTGGTCCTTGGCGGGTGGTGTTGATCCTTTTGGTATTCGCTTGTACCGGTACCACGGTGCTTTTGTTGAAGCGACCCATTGTTGCGTTCTTCACAGGTGAAGGGGATCCTTCATTGCTCTTTTCCGTGATCTACTACGTGTTGATCCTCCCTATTTACAACGTGCTCCTCCTCCTTTACGGTGCCCTCTTCGGTCAGTTCAAATTCTTCTGGGCCTTCGAGAAGCGGTTCTTCGCACGGATCTTCGGCAAGGCCAAACGCTGAGCGGTACTTTTGCAACCATGTTACCGATGGCTAGACACTTCGTTGTACTCTGCTTGTGCGCTCCTTTTCAACTGTTGGCCCAACCACCTGCGGGATATTATGACGCAGCACAAGGGTTGACCGGAGAACCTCTACGTTCGGCGCTGCACGAGATCATTGACGACCATAGCGTTATCGACTTCAATTCCCTTTGGTCCAATTTCTTCAATCTGGATCGCAAGCCGAACGGTAAGATCTGGGACATGTATTCAGATGTGCCGGGTGGCACCTCACCTTATGAATTCACGTTCGGGTCCGATCAATGCGGGGAGTACAACGGCGAAGGGGATTGCTACAACCGTGAGCATAGCTTCCCGCAGAGCTGGTTCAACAACGGAACGCCCATGGTTTCAGATCTCTTCCTCATTTATCCCACCGACGGTTGGGTGAATGGGCAACGCGGGAATTGGGCGTATGGTGAAGTGGGTTCCCAAGCTACACGAGCCAGAATGGAAGCAAGTTGGGGCTATGCAATTTTCCAGGTTGCAGCGGTACAGTGTTCGAGCCGATCGATGCGTACAAAGGTGACCTGGCCTGTGGCTACTTCTACATGCTTACGCGCTATTTGGGCCAAACCCAAAGCTGGACAAGCCCTATGCTCATGAGTGGGCAATTCAATGCTTGGGCTGAGGCCCTATTACTGTCTTGGCACTTGGCGGATCCCGTGAGCCAAAAGGAGATCGATCGTAACAACAAGATCTTCAACACTATGCAAAACAACCGCAACCCCTACATAGACCAGCCACAGTGGGTGGAGTACATCTGGGGGCTACCGCAAGTGTTTCGGATCTGGATGTGAGTGTGGAAGGATCTGGAAGGATCAAGATCAACTACGGATCTCTGAACAAGCAAGTTGTGAATGGCCTAGTGCAGATCCATGATGGAAGAGGAAGCTTGGTCAAGTCCGTTTCGTTCTCAAGCGACCAGGCGAGTATTCCATTGGATGTCCCAGCGGGCATCTACCTCATCGTTCTGGATACGAAGGCGGGTCGCCAGGTGCAGAAGCTGGTCTGGTGAACTGTTAAGTTCAATTCTTCAACAAGCCTGCGATATGGCCTGTTGTCCATGCCGCTTGAAAATTGAAGCCACCGGTGATCCCATCGATGTCCAACACCTCACCGGCAAATAGAGCTCCGGTACAACGGTACTTTGCATGGTGAAGGGGGAAACCTCTTCCAAAGAAATGCCACCGGCCGTAACAAATTCTTCCTTGAAGGTGGTTTTCCCACGGACCTCGTAACGGTCGTTCGTAAGCAGGTCGATCATTCGGTTCTTGTCCTTCTTTGGGATCTGGGACCAAATGGATTCCGAGGAGACTCCGGCCTTGTTCAAAATAAACGACCAGAATCGTTTGGGCAGCGTGAAGGGATTCGCATTCCCGATCTGCTTGCGATCGAATTCATCCGCGTGTTCTGTGAGGAATTGTCGTGCGTGATCCTCGCTCATCCCGGCCAACCAATTGATCTGTACTGAGAAGTTGTACCCCCTTTCCTGTAACACCCGCGCACCCCAGGCACTGGCTCGTAGAATGGCAGGGCCGCTCATTCCCCAATGTGTTATGAGCAATGGACCCTTACTCTCAACATCTGTTCCGATGATGCGAACCCGAGCTGGAACAACAACTCCCATCAACTCCCGTATTGGATCTGCGGGCATGTTAAACGTGAATAGCGAGGGCGCCGGCGGAACGATCGTGTGGCCTAAGGCTTTGAGCCACGAATACGTCTCTGGTTTGGGGCTTCCACCCGTGGTGACAATGACCCGATCGTACAATTCCACACAGTCGTTCGATAATGACACTTGGAAGCGATCGCCCGATCTTTCAATGCCAATGACCGCACATTTCAAACGGACCTGGATCTTCAGCTGCTCCGCTTCATCCATCAGTGCAGTGATCACGCTACGCGAGTCATCCGTGGTCGGGAACATGCGACCATCCAACTCCGTCTTTAGATCCACGTTCCGTTGCGCGAACCAGTCCACGGTGTCTTTTACAGCGAACTGTTCAAATGCTTTCCGAAGGAAGCGCTCACCGCGTGGGTAGTTCGAAGCTAGTTTCCGTGCACCATGGCACGCATGGGTCACATTGCAGCGCCCTCCCCCACTGATGCGCACCTTGGCCAAGGGCTTGTCCGTCTTCTCGAACAGAACGACCTCAGCGTTGGAATGGTTGGTCTTGGCGCTGATCGCGGAAAAGAACCCTGCTGCACCACCACCTATGATCGCCACCCTCATGGAGCACAAAGCAATGACATACGGACGTATCCATAGTCCAAAGGGACAATAACCGTTCAAACGAACGGATGACCTATCAGGATGGTGTAGGTGATCACAGTCCCTTCACCACTTTCACCACCTCGTTCGTTGCACCTTGCACGAACAGGGTGTACATCCCATCAGGCAGGTTGCTCAGGTCCAAATGTTGGATACCCG
This sequence comes from Flavobacteriales bacterium, assembly GCA_016717305.1. Lineage (GTDB taxonomy): Bacteria > Bacteroidota > Bacteroidia > Flavobacteriales_F > PHOS-HE28 > PHOS-HE28. The sequence goes on along the minus strand of JADKFY010000005.1, from coordinate 14,333 downwards.
ACATGGCCTGCAGTTGCATCACCACCCCTGCCGCTTACGTCCAAAAGCCGGATCTCACTCGCCGATGAAAGATTGAACTGTAGCAAACCCGAGGTGGGGTTTGGAAATACCTTTGAAAGTCCCTTCCTCTTGAATGTCCGCCACCGCTGTAGTGAGGTTCCACAAGTGGTTGCTTCATTGCAAAACAAGCTGGCCGCAGAACGTGGCAACAAAGCCAACGGAGCCAACAGGGTCCGAATTCAGGTAAGCCACATGGCCCGTTCCAGGATAGGGTAATAAGCAATTCGGCATGCCGAGATGAGTACAGCGTTGGTGCGGATCAAAGCTTCCTGAAGCCACCAGACCTGTAGCTATCCCGATCACCGATACCTCTTGCGTGGAGTACGGCACCACTCCATCACCTCCATCATGCACGCTCACCAGCGGCGGACCGCCCGCATTCACCCACAAGGTGTCGCCAATTGCGCCGCTCATGCTCATGCAGGCCAGCACCGCACTGGAATAACCAGGATTTCCACTGTTGCCCTCCACCCCACCGATAGCCGCACTTTCCGCCGCTAAAACTGGTGGCAGCTCTAACTCTTGATCCAAATACGTCGCGTGTATCGCACTCGATCGCACCCGCCGATACCCCGCCTGCAATGATCTTGTCGACATCGATCCCATAAGGATTGTCCAGTTCCGCGACCGACTTGCGCAAATACCTGATGCACGCTTTCATGTCATGAGCACCGCGCATAACGGCACGGGTCGTCGTGGTCGCATTCGGAAAGAAGAAGCCCACCCGGTAATCGTTCGCAACGGCCACATAGCCCATTTTCGCGAATGTTCGGCACAGGTCTGCCACATCGCCACGGGTGCCACCAATAAAGGAGCCACCGAAGGCAACAAGGATCACGGGTCTTGTCGCCAGCACATCCCCGGGTGGGCATGTACACGTCCATCTTCAAGGTTTGGGCACCGCCTGTCACAGCCGTGTTGCTTCCGGAAGGTGACCCCAGGACCTCTGTAACAGATGTAAATTGTTCGGTCTGATATCGGCCTTCACCACAGCCCTGGCCATGTACTGATGATCGTTCCAAGAACCAGAATGGCAGCGTAGATGTTCTTCATATGGAGCTTTTGTGCGAATGGGTGTAAAGTAGGACACTTCACTGGATTGCACATTCATACTTGGAACGGCATTGTGTCACTGTTGAGAAGCTACGGCTTGCTTCCCGCCCTATCCAACGATGATCATCACCAACAGGTCCTAGAACGAGACCTTTGAGGTTCTTCGGTATCACTCTTGAATGGTCGGAAGTCCGGCCCTTTCTCCAAGATGCTATACCCCGTCAAGCTGCTGCACATCGAACCCTTGGTCCTGAAGATGATGCATGGCCTCGGTACTACGCCCACCAGCAGCGCAATAGACCAATACGGGCTTGCTCTTGTCCGGATCGGCGTACGTCTTATCAGGGTCCCCCACCATTCCAGTCCAGATTCGCAGCTCCCGCCAGGTGACCGGACTTGAATTCTGCTGGGGTCCGAACATCGATCAATTGGGCATCGCCTGCACGCATCCTTTCTTGGAAGGACGCAGCATCCAAGTCCCTGTTCTGCACTTGTTCAGACCCGGCTGATGGGGATGAACGTGGTTCTTGGCGGTGCAACCGACACTAAGGGTCGCAAAAAGCAGTGGGACGATCATTAGGTGTTTCATGACGCAAAGGTCGGAGTTGTAAAGTGACGATCCGTGCCTCTCCGTGATATTGGTCACAGAACCCTGGCTTTGAACATGCTGCAACTGACTTGCTTGGGAACCAATTGCATCACACCCCCGGGTAAAAGCATGGCATGTACCGCTTCTATTTCTTCATCGCGATATGCCTTTCCACATTTCCGGCAACGGTCCCTAATGGCCCAAGTGGATGGATTGGTAGCTTATGTTCCCGCCAAACCCATTGAACGGACCGCAGATTCGGAGAGTATTGGTTTCATGGCTAGTGCCGTGGGTGGTAAAGCCGGAAGCCATTTTACCCACAGATGCTTTCAAGGCTGATATCCTTAATGTCCGTGGCAACATCGAACGCACGTATTCCGCAGAGGAACTAGGAACGCTTTCATTAGCCGATGTAAGCTCGGGCATTGGACACTTCGGGTCCATACCCCGGACGGTTTCTTGGTTCGGCGCTTTGTAGTTATGGCCCGTGGCGGTGTGATCTGGTCACCGGAATATGACCGAAAAGCTAAAAAGCCTCGTCGGAGCCGGAACCGTTAATCGCCATCGGTACGCCCGCCGTTGTAACCGGTCCAAGCCTTCTGCGGCCAAGTCCATATCCGGTTGTAGGACCAAAGCTTGTTTGTAGGCGGCCTTTGCACTGTTCAGCTGTTCCTCGAATTCGTAGGTAAGACCGAGGTTGTAATATGCATTGGCGTAATTGGGCAACAAAGGTGATCGCCTTTTCGAATTCGATCAGGCATCCAAATACCGTTGCTGATGCTGGAGCATAACATACCCTGTGTTGTACCATGCGGTGGCGTCCTGCGGATCTATCTCCTTGATCTTTGCATAGGATGCGATCGCCATGCTGTCCTGTCCTTGTTCCTGGCAATACATACCGCGAGCATACCAAAGCTTCAACACTATTCGGGCGTAGGTCCAGCGCGGGTGTTGAAGAACTCCAAGGCTAAAAGATCCCCTTGGCGGAATGGGTCAGGACCCAACGCTACGTAGGCATCATAGTATTGGGGTCCCGTTCCACAGCAGTATGATAGCTGCTTATGGCAATAATGTCGTATCGCCGGCCTGACGATGGATCCAGCCCTTAATGAAATAGGCTCGTGGATTCTCTTGTTCCAACCGCAATGCATCATTCACCCATCGCATGGCCTCGGGAAAGTCCTTGTCCAACAACCGGATTCTGCCATTTTCAAACGGGCCTCCGTACTGTCGGGAGCCAGCCTAACGGCCTTCATGAACTGTTCTTCGGCTCGAGTTCCACGATCCGGAAGTGCAGATCACCCAAACCAATACGCCAAGCGGCTTGCGTACTGTCGATCGCCACGGCCCGTTGCCAATCCTTTAGTGCTGCGGTCAAGCTGTCCCGTGCTTCTTGGAACCGGAGCGCGTTTATGAACAAGGCAGCGTTCCGCGGTTGGGCGATTTATCTCGATCGATCTGGGCCAAGGTCAAAGAGGGGGAATTTCCTTCGGAGCTACTAGCGTCTTGCCCATTATCGACGCATGCATTCAAGATCGGAAAAAGAAGGAGGAAAAGGATCGTGATGCGCGAGGACATGTTGTTGAGAAAAGCGAAGGCCCCGATGGTTTGATCACCGGGCCTTCAAAAAGTAAGCGCACGCCTTGGAAGTGCTTGTTCATTTCGCCATGACTTGAGCACCGGTACCCGTTGGCGTGCGGGAAACAAGGATCAGGCAGTGACCGGGTACTCGGTCTTGGTCAATGCCTCCTTGATCTTGGCCTCCAACTGTTCGCACAGTTCGAGGTTATCTTCCAGCAGTTGCCGCACCATGTCGCGACCCTGCCCCAATTTATTGTCCTCGTAGCTGAACCAGCTACCACTCTTCTTGATGATATTCAGTTCAACACCGAGATCGATGATCTCACCGGTCTTGCTGATGCCCTTTCCGAACATGATATCAAACTCTGTTTTGCGGAATGGCGGTGCCAATTTGTTCTTCACGACTTTCACACGGGTACGATTGCCCACCAACGGTTCACCATCTTGATCTGCGTAGCCCTTCGGATCTCCAACCGGATGGACGAATAGAACTTGAGTGCATTACCCCCGTGGTGGTTCCGGATTGCCGAACATGACCCCGATCTTCTCACGTAGTTGGTTGATGAAGATGCAACAGCGCAGCAACCGGTCTTGCTGATCGTTCCGGTAGTCACTTCCTAAAGCCTTGCTCATCAACCGGGCCTGCATGCCGAAACTGCACTGTCACCCATCTCTCCTTCGATCTCCCGCACGGGTGTCAACGCCGCCATAATCGTCGATCACGATGATATCATTCGCTCCTGAACGGATCAGGTTGTCCGCGATCTCCAATGCCTGTTCACCATTGTCAGAATTGACTGATCAAAAGATTCTCAATGTATCAACTCCCAAGCTTTCAGCACACGCCCTATCGAAGGCATGCCCACCAATCGATCATGGCAGCAATACCGCCTTTGCACTGCGCTTCCTGCAATGGCGTGATAGCCAATGTGGTCTTACCTGGAGGATTCCGGTCCGTGGATCTCAACGACCTTCCGGGGATAACCACCAATGCCCAAGGCGATATCCAAGCCAATGGAATTACTGGGTATCGCCTCCACATGTTCTACAACCCCATCCCCCCAACTTCCCATCACGGCCCCTTTGCCGAAGGTCTTATCCATTTTGTCCATGGTAAGCTAGGTGCCCTTCAACTTTCCCTTATTGATCTCAGTGGCCATAGTTCCTGCTTTGGTTGGTTTGCGTTCTAAGGTAGTTTATGGTTGATTCCGCTGTTGCTTTCTTCATTTTCTGTTTTGCTTTCTGTTCCTAACTCCTTCGTTCAAATTGACCCTACTCTATTCTAGTGTCAGGTTATCCTATTTCTGCTCTCATGACGCACCAAGTGAGATTTCATGATAACTGAAAGAGTGCGAACGTTGGTCCGTGTGTAGTTGACGATATTTCTGTCAGTCTGATGACGCACAAATAAGCACATGTTTTCTTCATTGCCAAATTTCTTGACATTAAAAGTTTTGAACAAGTCGGCTCAGGAGCCTCACTTTATCCGTAAAGAGACGAGGATCGGGCCAGATTCTAAACTGCGCATAGATGTAGGCTTCCCCTGTTTTCGGTCCGATCATAACTGGAGCTTTCAGGGGCATTTATTTTAGGGATGTGTTTGCGTCGGCGACCGGTAGCCGAGCGCTTTATGAGGTCTGTGATTGTTGTAGTCGTCCATCCATTCTTCGGCCTTTTCGCGCACTTCGTCGAGTGACCGGAACACATACGCGCTCAGTAGTTCGCGGCGCATGCTGCCGTTGAAGCGTTCCACATAAGCGTTCTGAGTAGGCTTGCCGGGCTGTATGAAGGCGAGCGTGACCCCATTCTCCTTGCACCAGTGATCGAGCTTGTGGGAGATGAACTCAGGACCGTTGTCCACGCGGATCATCTTTGGCAAGGGCCTTATGGATTTGATCCGATCCAGCACCCGGATCACGCGCAAAGCGGGCAGTGAGGTGTCCACCTCGATGGCCAGTACTTCGCGGTTGTAGTCATCGATAACGTTCAGCAACCGATAGGTCCTTCCATCCCAAAGCGTATCGTGCATGAAGTCGATGCTGTAGACCTGGTCTGGTGCATCGGGTCGGAACAAGGTCTGCTTTACCCTTGCAGGAAGGCGCTTCTTCGCTCGACGACGGATATTCAGGTGCATGCCGGTATACACGCGGTAGAGGCGTTTATGATTGACCAGGACACCCTTCATCCGCAAGCGGTGATGGCATTGCCAGAACCCGATGGCCGGATGCTTCTGTGTGAGTTGGGACAAAGCAGCGATCAACAGACTGTCATCCGCCTGTCGTTTCGCGTACCTGGCCGTACTGCGGGGTATACGCACAATGTCGCTTGCTTTTCGCTGGCTCATCGTATGCTCGTTCAACGCCTGCACGATCTCCCGTTTCTCGTCAGGCGCCCCACTTCTTTTGGATCACGGCCTTCATAGCGTCGTTATCCATGCTCAGTTCGGTATACATCCGCTTGAGGCGGCTGAGCTCCTCCTCAAGCTCCTTGACACGCTTGAGCTGGTTGGGTTCCATGCCACCGTATCGGGCCTTCCAATTGTGGAAGGTGGCCGCACTTATGCTGTGCTCTCGACAGATGTCAGCGACCTTCAGGCCGCTCTCATGTTGCTTCAGTATCGCAATGATCTGATGTTCGGAAAACTTTGATCTTCTCATGGCTAAAATGGGTTGAATGTAGCCCCTGACCGGCCGAACCTGATCTCCGGCCCGCGGGCCGGAGATCAGGTTCAACTCCAATAACGAATGGACGAACTTTGGGGAAGCCTACATAGAAGGTATTACCGTCGATGAATTCGAGGATTTTATCGACGAATACCTGCCAGCCGCTTGCGAGTTCCGGGTATGTTTGCGTGATTCCAGTCGAAAAGACCGCACTTCGGCCTGACCTCTGAGCACTTGTTCGCCCTAAACGAACAGGCAATACGCGATCCAACGACAACACTGCTCTCGCAGGTCCACAACATGGACCATTCGGCTATGGTTAGTCCAGATGGGGGGCTTGGGTACCACGGGGTACCCCGGTAGGTAACGGAACATCTCGGGATGCCAACAGTGGTGTCCTGCTCCTTGATAAACTCCAACAACCAAATACACATGATGTACACCAAACCCACGGAACGGCTATGGTATCGCAGAGCGCCTCTTCTCTCTTGAAGTCGCCATTGCTTTCTCCCCATCGATGCCCAGCGTGCCGTTCACGCTAGCGGAGTGCCAAACTGCCAAGGATCAGCCCGACCACGGTGACCACGAGGACCTGCTTCCGCAAGTTCGACCAGGCTGATCGAATTCACCGAGAACCAAGGATGGTTCAGCAACGGTGTGCTGTATCGGGCCGATTTCCCGTTGGGCCAAGCTTTGTCCATCCGTGAGGGTATGCTCACGAAAGCCTTCGATCCAGCATCTGTGCGGGAAAGGCACGAGGATGGAATGCGTGTTGAGCAGGAAATGCATGAGGGCGTTTCATTCCGACCACTATGTGGCGGGAGAAAGGACATGCGTGGATGTTGCATTTCAATAATGCACAACCCAGTATGAAGGGTAGAGAGCCGCGATGCCCGCGAAGGGACCTCCAATTATTTCGTTGGTGCATCGATTTCGGCGTGGACGTGCGCAGTTTCCACGAAGTATGGTACACCGATGTGTACAAGGCGACGGATGTGCGCTATTACCCTGCTGCGGACGGCGCGCTGGAATATGACATCATTTGTAAGCCGGGTAGCGATCCAAGTGAGACGCGATCGAGTTCAAGGATCGGGAAAATGTACGTGGGCGATAAGGGTGAATTGGTGCTGGAGCAGCAGCCTGGGCGACATGGTATTCCCGGCCCCTGTGGTCTATCAAAAATCAACGGCAAGGAAAAGAGCGTCAGAACAACCTATAACAGCTTTGGAAAGAACAGCATCGGATTCAATTGGGTGCCCACGATAGGAACGAAACCCTCGTCATTGACCCGATGTTTGCGTTGGGCCACATGTGGTGAACACCAGCACAGGTCAGAACCACGGTCTGCATTTGGGTTGACCCAGCGACGGAGCCATCTATGTGGTTGCTCGTGTTGATGGCCTGACTGACAACATCACTTTGGGAGCGTTCAGCACAGCTTCCGCCGGAAACTTGGAGATCGTCGTGGGCAAGTACTTGGAGCCAACGAACGTAGGCGCCCTTGGTGAACGGGTTTGGCAGACGTATTTGGGCGGTAACGGCGATGACAACCCGTACGCCAAGGAACAGGGTCCTGATGGGAACCTTTACATCACCGGACAGACCAGCAGTACCAACTTCCCATTGATCGGCGGAGGAGCGTTCAGCGGAAGTAGTTTGAACCAGCAAGCCCAGAGCGGCATAGACGTGTTCGTATTGAGGATCAATACCGAGGGGAATTCGATTGAAGCGGCGGTAGTCGGAGAAACGGAGCGGTTGACAATTTGATGTCCGCCCGTAGGAACAATGGAGAGCCCGTCTTCGTTAGCGGTAGCACCACCAGTACGAACCTGCTAACCTCAACGCAGGTAGTGGTGCAAAAGCAACACCAACAATGGTGAAGCGATGTGTTCCTTTCCCGGATCGATCAAGACCTCTCCTCTCTTGGTATGGATGCGCAACTATGGTGGTTCCAGCACTGATCGTGCCAGTATCGTGCTACATAACCCGAACACGGGCGACCTGTTCGTTGGTGTTAATACTTCCGTACGAACTTCCCATTGGTTAGTGCACGTCAATCCACACGTGGAGGAACGACATCCGGTTTCCTGCAACGTCTTACTGGTGCGGGTACCACAACTTGGTCATCTACTTCTCCAGTGAAAGTGGTGATGAGTGCGAACCTGCTTTGTATGGCCTTCAATAACAACAACATCGCGGTCTATTTCGGCGGGGTGACCGAAGGCTTGAACAGCGCGAACATCTCCGCGGGCGGTGTCCATGACATTACCACAACGGAAGCAACGACTACGTGGGCCCGAATGGACCTCGACCAGAATTTCTTGGACGGGACCTATATCGGCGGTCGAACAACGAAAACGAATATGATGGGCCTGAACGTGGACCAGAACAACGATGCCTACCGAGTTCGGGTTCCAAACAGCAACAACTTCCCAACGAGCGCTGCACCCAACGTTCCGCTACAAACAGGTCTTCAAGGTGAGGACGACAAGGTCTTCTTCAAACTTGAGAGCGACTTGAGCGTGTTGAAATTCAGCACTTACTTAGCGGCACCAATGATGATTACGATCCCGTTGGTGAACGTGGCATCAAGTTCAGCAATTGCCGCATCTACACCTAAATTTACTAGCGAAAGGCACCAAATTCCCCTTACACAGGTTCTTTGAATACCACCAAGAACAGCGGTACCAGCACCTGAACCGGGACTCGTTGTTTGGCTAATCCACTGACATCTTGGACAACACGATCTCCAGCGACGAGATGCGCCGTTTGTGCAGGTGCGACACCGGGGAACATCACCGGTTCAGCACCTAGTACTCTTGCCCACGATCGTAGGAACGGTGCGACTATAGCAGTTACCCCAATCGGTGTTCCGCCGCGACCTACCAATGGCAGACGAGCACTGACAGCTTGAACTGGACCGATATTGTAGGTGCTACTGGTCAGAACCTGCTCGGCACCCAATTGGGGCCCGTGAACGAGGATACTTGTGTGCGCAGGATCATTGGTGGTGATGCGTGCATCCTTGCCGGAGCCGGCGGACCGGTGGTTACGGTGCGCTTGATGACAGTGACCGGTATTGTTACAAATGCAAGTTGCATTGGTTTGCTGACGGAACGATACAAGCCAACGCGAACGGACTACCGAATTTCCAATATGCGTGGAGCAATGGACAGACCACACAAACAGCAACTGGTCTCGCGGCAGGATCACTCGGTTACGTGTTACCGATGCCAGTGGTTGCACCGCACAGCAAACATTACGGAGTTAGACAACCCCACGGTCCTCGGCGGTCAATCAACAGTTGGCACCAGCTACTTGCGCAATGCAAATGGTGGTGCTACTGCATCAGGCACCGGAGGAACTGCACCATACACCTATCTCTGGAGCAACAATACCAACGGCCCAACCATTAGTGGCGTGCGGGGAGGTACATACACCGTGACGATCGGGGACGCTAAGAACTGCACTGTGGATGTTATCGTCATCATCCTTCTACCGGCGCCGACGGCACATGCAGGTCTGCTACAACAATAACTTGCCTCACTGGAGCAGGGATCCCTCAATGGCAGCGGACCTGCGGGGGTTGACTTTGCATGGAGCGCAAGCAACGGAGGCAATATCGTTTCTGGTGCGAACACCGCAACTCCAACGGTGAACGCCGCAGGCAAGTACACTCTTACGGTCTCGAACTCCCAGTCAGGATGTTCCGCCACGGATGCCGTAGCTGTGAGCATGGACACCACGCCCCCGGAATGCAACCGCTTAGGAGCTGGAGAACTGACTGTTCTGTAACATTGTTGAATTTGGACGGTGGAAGCACAACTCCTGGCGCCACGTTCAGCTGGAGCATTGCGAATGGGTTCAGCAGTGCGGATGAAGGTGTGATGTAAACGCAGCCGGGACATATGTGCTCACGGTTACGAACCCAGCGAACGGTTGCACGAATACCGCCAATGTAGTGGTCACATTGAACAATACGGTTCCCGGTAACTGCACAAGGCGGCGTGTTGAACTGCAACGTGAGCAGTCATGCTCGTGGAACCGGCAACGGAACCTTCATGGAGCGGTCCGAACCCGGTTTCTCCAGCACGGTCCAAAACCCGAACGTGGGTGCAGCAGGTACCTACAACCTAGTGGTTACCGGTGCGAACGGTTACAAGTGATGCTTCAACCGAAGTAACACGGATGCTGAAGTGCCCGGCGCAACTGCACGGAAGGCGGCGTGTTGAACTGCAACGAGCAGCATCATGCTCGTGGGAACCGGCAACGGAACCTTCGCATGGAGCGGTCCGAACGGTTTCTCCAGCACGGTCCAGAACCCGAACGTGGGTGCCGCTGGTATCTACAACTTGGTTGTTACCGGTGCGAACGGTTGCACAAGTGATGCTTCAACCGAAGTAACACAGGATACTGAAGTGCCCGGTGCAACTGCACAAGGCGGCGTGTTGAACTGCAACGTGAGCAGCATCATGCTTGTTGGAACCGGCAACGGAACCTACGCTTGGAGCGGTCCGAACGGTTTCTCAAGCACGGTCCAGAACCCGAACGTGTGGGTGCGTGTGGTATCTACAACTTGGTTGTTACCGGAACGAACAGTTGCTCAAGCAACGCTTCCACTGAAGTTACCTTGGATGAACAAACCCACAGGGACACTGCAAAGGCGGCGTGTTGAACTGCAACTTGGTGAGCAGCATCATGCTCGTGGGAACCGGCAACGGAACCTTCGCATGGAGCGGTCCGAACGGTTTTTCTCAGCACGGTCCAGAACCCGAACGTGGGTGCCGCTGGTATCTCTACAACTTTGGCTGTTACGGAACGAACGGTTGCACAAGCAACGCTTCCACTGAAGTTACCTGGATGAACAAAAACCGAGGAACCTGCACGTGGCGGGTGTGCTGAACTGCAACGAGCAGCATCATGCTTGTGGGAACCGGCAACGGAACCTTCGCATGGAGCGGTCCGAACGGTTTCTCAAGCACGGTCCAGAACCCGAACGTGGGTGCAGCTGGCATCACAACTTGCTTGTTACCGGAACGAACGGTTGCACAAGCAACGTTTCCACTGAAGTTACCTTGGATGAACAAACCCTATGGGCCACTGCACAAGGCGGTGTGCTGAACTGCAACGTCAGCAACATCATGCGTTCGTGGGAACCGGCAACGGAACCTTCGCATGGAGCTGGTCCGAACGGTTTCTCCAGCACGGTCCAAAACCCGAACGTGGGTGCAGCAGGTACCTGCAACCTAGTGGTTACCGGTGCGAACGGTTTTAAAGTGATGCTTCAACCGAAGTAACACAGGATGCTGAAGTGCCCGGCGCAACTGCACAAGGCGGCGTGTTGAACTGCAACGTGAGCATCGTCTGCTCGTGGGAACCGGCAACGGAACCTTCGCATGGAGCGGTCCGGAACGGTTTCTCCAGCACGGGTCCAAAACCCGAACGTGGGTGTAGTGGTACCTACAACCTAGTGGTTACCGGTGCGAACGGTTGCAATGCGTGATGCTTCAGCCGGAAGTAACACAGGATGCTGAAGTGCCCGGCGCAACTGCACAAGGCGGCGTGTTGAACTGCAACGTGAGCAGCATCATGCTCATGGGAACCGGCAACGGAACCTTCGCATGGAGCGGTCCGAACGGTTTCTCGCCACGGTCCAGAACCCGAACGTGGTGCCGCTGGTATCTACAACTTGGTGGTTACTGAGCGGTTTTGCCGCACAAGCAACGCTTCCACTGAAGTTACCTTTGATGAACAAACCCTGCGGGGGCCACTGCACAAGGCGGCGTGTTGAACTGTAACGTGAGCAGCATCATGCTCGTGGGAATGGGCAACGGAACCTTCGCATGGAGCGGTCCGAACGGTTTTCCTCCAGCACGGTCCAGAACCCGGAACGTGGGTGCCGCTGGTATCTACAACTTGGTTGTTACTGGTGCGAACGGTTGCACAAGTGATGCTTCAACCGAAGTAACACAGATACCGAAGTGCCCGGCGCAACTGCACAAGGCGGCGTGTTGAACTGCAACGTGAGCAGCATCACGTTTGTGGAACCGGCAACGGAACCTTCGCATGGAGCGGTCCGAACGGTTTCTCAAGCACGGTCCAGAAACTCCGGAACGTGCGTGGGTGCAGCTGGTATCTACTAACTTGGTTGTTACTGGAACGAACGGTTGCACAAGCAACGCTTCCACTGAAGTTACCTTGGATGAACAAATTTCTGCGTGGCCACTGCACAAGGCGGTGTTGAACCGCAACGTGAGCAGTATCATGCTCGTGGGAACCGGCAACGGAAACCCTTCGCATGGAGCGGTCCGAACGGTTTCTCCAGCACGGTCCAAACCCGAACGTGGGGCAGCAGGTACCTACAACCTAGTGGTTACCGGTGCGAACGGTTGCACAAGCGGATGCTTCAACCGAAGTAACACAGGATGCTGAAGTGCCCGGCGCAACTGCACAAGGCGGCGTGTTGAACCGCAACGGGAGCAGCATCACGCTCGTGGAACCGGCAACGGAACCTTCTGCATGGAGCGGTCCGGAACGGTTTCTCTAAAGCACGGTCCAGAACCCGAACGTGGGTGCCGCTGGTACCCGCCAACCTGCTTGTTAGCCGGTGCGAACGGTTGCACGGGCGATACCCACCCGAAGTAAATACAGGATACTGGAAGTGGCCCGGCGCAACTGCACAAGGCGGCGTGTTGAACTGCAACGTGAGCAGCATCATGCTTAGGAACCGGCAACGGGAACCTTCTGCATGGAGCGGTCCGAACGGTTTCAAGCACGCGGTCCAGAACCTGAACGCGTGGGTGCAGCTGGTATCTACAACTTGGTTGTTACCGGAACGAACGGTTGCACAAGCAACGCTTCCACTGAAGTTACTCGATGAACAAAACCCCAGGCCACTGCACAAGGCGGTGTGCTGAACTGCAACGTGAGCAGCATCATGCTCGTGGGAACCGGCAACGGAACCTTCGCATGGAGCGGTCCGAACGGTTTCTCCAGCACGGTCCAAACCCGGAACGTGGGTGCAGCAGGTACCTACAACCCAGTGGTTACCGGTGCGAACGGCCGTACCGGCGATGCCTTCAACCGAAGTAACACAGGATGCTGCGGCGCCCGGCGCAACTGCACAAGGCGGCGTGTTGAACTGCAACGTGAGCAGCATCATGCTCGTTGTGGGAACCGGCACCGGAACCTTCGCATGGAGCGTGGTCCGAACGGTTTCTCCAGCACGGTCCAGAACCCGAACGTGGGTGCTGCTGGTATCTACAACTTGCTGTTACCGGTGCGAACGGCTGCACAAGTGATGCTTCAACCGAAGTAAACAATACAGGATTACCGAAGTGCCCGGCGCAACTGCACAAGGCGGCGTGTTGAACTGCAACGTGAGCGGCATCACGCTTGTGGGAACTGGCAACGGAACCTTCGCATGGAGCGGTCCGAACGGTTTCTCAAGCACGGTCCAAAACCCGGAACGGGGGTGGCAGGTACCTACAACCTAGTGGTTACCGGTGCGAACGGTTGCGCCCGCTAAACGCTTCCACTGAAGTTACCTTGGATGAACAAACCCCAGGGGCCACTGCACAAGGCGGTGTGCTGAACTGCAACGTGAGCAGCATCATGCTTGTGGAACCGGCAACGGAACCTTCGCATGGAGCGGTCCGAACGGTTTCTCAAGCACGGTCCAGAACCCGGAATGTGGGTGCAGTCTGGTATCTACAACTTGGTGGTTACTGGTGCGAATGGTTGCAATAAGTGATGCTTCAACCGAAGTAACACAGGATGCTGAAGTGCCCGGGCGCAACTGCACAAGGCGGCGTGTTGAATCAGGAACGTGAGCAGCATCATGCGCTGTAACCGTGAACGGAACCTTCGCATGGAGCGGTCCGAACGGTTTCTCCAGCACGGTCCAAACCCGAACGTGGGTGCAGGTGGTGTACCTACAACCTAGTGGTTACCGGTGCGAACGGCTGCACGATGCTTCAAATCCGAAGTAACACAGGATGCTGAAGTGCCCGGCGCACCGGCACAAGGCGGCGTGTTGAACCGCAACGAGCAGCATCATGCTCGTGGGAACCGGCAACGGAACCTTCGCATGGAGCGGTCCGAACGGTCTTCTCCAGCACGGTCCAAAACCCGAACGTGGGCAGGGGGTACCTACAACTCAGTGGTTACCGGTGCGAACGGTTGCACAAGTGATGCTTCAACCGGAAGTAACACAGGATGCTGAAGTGCCCGGCGCAACTGCACAAGGCGGCGTGTTGAACTGCAACGTGAGCAGCATCATGCTCGTGGGAACCGGCAACGGAACCTCTGCATGGAGCGGTCCGAAACCGTTTCTCCAGCACCGTCCAGAACCCGGAACGTGGGTGCAGCTGGTATCTAGCAACTTG
>JADKFY010000004.1 GCA_016717305.1 Flavobacteriales bacterium | reverse complement strand
GAGGTCCACGAAGTTGGTCCGTTGGCAGAAGATGTACTCCGGAAAGGTGATCTGCTCGTAGCTCGTTCCTGTCGCATCCGCCTTCATGAAGGTGGCACCATTGCCACCACCATACAGCAGGTCGCGGTGACCGTTGCTGTCCCAATCGCCGATCGCAAAACTCCATCCGGCCTCATTCACTGCTTGTGATGTCTGATAGGTGCTGGTAACGAATCCAGGTGTAGCCAATTGATACCCGATCTGTATGCTGGAACCGCCCGGGCCCACCACATCGTCCAGCCCGTCATTGTTCATATCCACCACACCCATTACTCCGCCCATTCCCAAGATCTGTGTGGAGATGAAGCTGACAGAGCCTTCTGGCGGTGGCGGTGTGTACAACGCATAGAGCTCGAAGGTGAATGGGGATGAACTCCAGAAGGTGTCGAAGGCAATGGTATACGTGGTGCCTGATACCACTGGAAAGTTTACGATGGACGTGTAATTCGGGCCGGAATCATCGTCTCCGGCGTAGCAAGTGAGCAGATCGCACGCACCCACATAGATGTGTACGCGCGTGTCCACATCCGGATATCCGTTCACGTGGGTGGTCAATTGCATGGTGGTATCGGAGATGGCCGTGAAACTGTACCACGTGCCCGCCCCCCCCAATTCGCCTCCAACGCAAAGGTCGGTAGGCTCAATACCATCCAAGGCCCCGGTAGTGTGGATCCCTGCAGCGATAACCGTGGCTGTGCTGCACGAACTTTGTGCATTGGCAGGTAGCATTGCGATAGCGCAGAATAAGCAGAGTAAAAGGTGTTTCATGAGGTGCTGGGTTTGTAGGTTCCGAGGGCAAGGTAGTCTTTAGGAGTAGGCCAATAGGCTGCTTTTGCGGAATGGGAAGAGGGGCTGAAAAGTCAGGGATCCAATTTCGGCCGCGGATGGATCGGACATGATCTGATAGCCCAATTGTCGAACAGGGGTCCGGACCAGGCTTTTACCAGTTGACCGGAGATGCGGACAACCCTCACTTCACCAGAGTGGCCGTGCCGAAGAGTTCCTTGCGGTCAGCAGTGAACTGGTCACGCGCAAGAATGCGCCACACGTACACGTCTTGTTGTTGAACCGCTCCCGCGTTCTGCAACCCACCATTCCAACCTTGTTGCGGGTCGGTGGTGCTGAAGACCACATTGCCCCACCGGTCGAAAACACTGAACGTGTAAGCTTCAACATCCAAACCGATCACGGACGGAAGGAACACATCGTTCGTACCATCCCCATCCGGCGTAAAGGCATTGGGGACGAAAGCGGTGAGCACATCGTCCACCAAGACCAATTGGCAATGGGTGTTCGCACAGCCCAAGGTGTCGGTAGCCGTGAGGCAGATCTCATGCACCGCCGTTGTAGAAGCGAATGTCCAATTGAAGGATCCAACTTGCTCCACCCCTGCTCCATCGATCGTCCATTCCGTGGTCACCATGGGTTCATTCACCCTAACTACAGATACATCGGGTGCTCCAGTGCTGACCTTTTCTGGTGTGGCATAGAAGAATGCAGAAGGCCCTCCTGATGTGCGGATCAGATCATTTACGATCACACTTCCCGTGCACCCATTCGTATCCGTTACCACTAGATGGATCGAGAATTCACCGGCTTCAGTGTAAGTATGCAGGATACTGCCACCCGATGATGCACTGCTTCCATCGCCGAACTGCCACGCGGCGGATCCCACACCCTGGACCGATCCCACTTGAAAGTCCACTTCCAAGGGGATACATCCCAAAACGATAGTGGCTATAATGCTCGGTATTGGCAGTGGATCAATGGCAACCAATACGGTTGATCCTACAGAAACTTGGGCGCATGCTCCGGTCCCATCTACAGTGTAAGTGTAAAGCCCCGGCACGTTCGATCCGGGTGTGAACAGGTTGGTCGCAGACCCCGCAGGTCCGGTCCATGTGCCGGTATTCCATGGCGCCCCACCAAGTTGACCGGCCAGACTGAATGCGCTGGCATCTGCACAAGCCGAAATGTTCCCATCCGTTCCAGCTTCCGGCAATGCATCGATCGTCACTTGCACGGTGGACTGAGCGTTGGGACAAGGTGCCGTGCCAAGAACGGTGTAGGTGTATGTGCCCGAATTTGCTGTTGAAGGATCCAACTGGATCACCGCAGATCCACCGGGTCCGGTCCATGCTCCGCCCGGCGTAGGTGCATCGCTCAAATTGCCGAACAAGTCCACGGGTGATGCATTCGCGCAGATCGCTAGGGCCCCACCCGATCCAGCGGAAACAGCTTCAACACCCGTGATGGTCAATACGCTAGAGGCCGCAGCACATGGTGCGAGACCTGGTACGGTATAGGTGTAATCTCCGGAAGGATCTACGGCCGGATCGAATTCCACTCCATGTGCACTACCATTGGGCGCAGTCCATGTGCCCGAGGGATCCGGAGTTCCGCCAAGTTCTGGGAGCAACACCAGATCCGCAGCCGTACTACAGATGGACATCGCGGAAGAGCTACCTGCATCCGGGGCCTCAGCAATGGTAACAGAGACTTGGGCACTGGCCGCTGCACAAGGCCCGTTGGCTGGTAGTGTGTAGGTGTAATTACCGCTAGCTGCTGTCGATGGGTCCAGCAACGCGCTGTACGGCGAACCGTTCGAGGTCGTCCATGTTCCACCGGGTGAAGGAGCTCCGCTCAACTCACCGAAGAGGTCAACGGGGTTGGCCGTTTCGCATAGATCCACCATTCCATCGGCGCCAGGATCGGCGGCGGCTGTCGTGTTCACCGTAACCACGGCAGACACGGTGGTGCAGGGCGCAGTTGCCGAGACCGTGTAGGTGTACGCCCCATCCGGCGAGGTGCCGGGAGTAAAGTTCCCTGTGGTGGCCGATCCACTTGGATCGCTCCACGAGCCGGTGGGAGTTGCAGAGAAGCCGAGCAAGGGGAAGAGCGCGAACTCTGCATCTGATGAACAGGGCGTGGTAGAAGCATCATTACCGGCGATCGGTTGACCGGAAACCGACACGGTCACATCTGCACTGGTCGCAAGGCACGGTGACAAAGCTGACACAGTATATGTGTAAGTGCCCGGTGCCTGTGTGGCTGGATCGAAAGATGCTCCTGTAGCAGTGCCGATCGCATCGGTCCAAGTGCCCCCACTGGCAGGCGTGCCGCCCAATTGGAGGAACATGTCCGTGGGCGGTGAACCTTCACACAAAGTGAGCACGCCGTTGCTACCAGCCGTAGGTTGTGCATTGATGGTCACTGACACGATCGATTGATCGGCTACACAAGGAGCATTCGCACCGGTCGTGTACGTGTAGTTCCCGTCCAGGGCTGTACCCGGTGTCAACGTCGCTCCAATTGCTGCACCCAGAGGATCGACCCAACTACCTCCTGGGTCGGGTGTTCCTCCCAAGAGGCCAACTAAAGCCACCGCAGCATCCGTTTCGCAGAATATGGTAGCCGCATCCAGTCCTGCATCAGGTTGCATGTTTTCGGTCACTGTGACCGTCGCAATACCATTCGGGCAAGGCGCCAACCCGGTTACCGTGTAGTTGTAAACGCCGGGTGTATTGACGATCGGATCGTACACGCCCGAGATCACTGCGAGATCCGGGCCTGTCCATACACCACCTGCAGTCGGTAGGCCGGTCAAAAAGGGGAACAACGCCGCTGGCAAACTTGTGGAACACACCACCAAGTTCCCATTTCCACCGGCATTCGCAGATGGATTCACGACAACGGTAACCTCCGACTGAACATTGACGCAGGGCGCAGAACCTACTAGCTGGTACGTATAGATGCCGCCTGCATCCGTGGCCGGTGCAAAAGTGCCGCTGAAGGGAGATCCGTCCGGTGCGATCCATGAACCGCCCGGATCAGCAGTGCTTCCCAATAGCGGAAGCAAGCCAACTGCTGCTGACGATACACATACGGTCGTGGTGGCATCCACCCCCGCATCGGGTTGCGCGTTCTCGGTTACTGTTACAGTGGCTATGCTACTGGGACAAGGCGCCAAACCGGGAACCGTGTAAGTGTATGCGCCGGGAGCGTTCACCGCTGGATCATAGATCCCGGATATGATCGCGAGCCCTGGATCGGTCCATACCCCACCTGCACTCGGTACTCCCGTCAATTGGGTGAACAAAGCCGCTGGTGCACCTGTGGAACAAACCACCAAGTTCCCATTTCCACCGGCATTCGCAGATGGATTCACGACAACGGTAACCTCCGACTGAACATTGACGCAGGGTGCCGAACCAATTTGCTGGTACGCATAGATGCCACCTGCATCCGTCGCTGGTGTGAATGTGCCACTGGATGGTGAACCGTCCGGTGCGACCCAAGTGCCGCCTGGATCTGCGCTACCACCTAAGAGTGGCAGCAAGCCGAACGCTGCTGAAGAAGTACAAACCGTTGTACTTGCATCCGTACCTGCATCGGGTTGCACGTGCAACGTGATATCCACCGTTGCTTGCGCGGAACAGCCTCCGGCCAGATCATTCACCAAATAGGTATAGGAACCGTTCACTCCTGTGCTGGGGTCCAACGTACCACTAAAGGCTGCACCGCTAGGCCCTGTCCAAGTGCCGGTGGCATCCGGAGTGCCACCCAACAGCGAGAAAAGCTGGACCGGGGTAGCATCATTGCAATAAGTGGCAGTCGCGCTTGATCCCGCATTGGCTGAACAAGCTTGGATGACCGCAGGTGGGCTAACGCCTACTGGATCACCTGTGCAACCGCTGGATCCCCAACTTCCGGTCTCGCTATCCCCAAAAGTGTTGACAGTTACGCTCAGATCCAAACCATTGGTGCACGCCGGTGCGCTCAATACCGAAATGGTCCAACAGAACTCCCAGTTCACCGCACCTGTTGCAAAATCACCAAAATTGTTGCCGGGGTTCCCATCATTGTTCAAGTCGAAAAAGTATCCAGGGCCTTGTGGTCCACTCGCCGTTCCTGCAGTACCCGACACACTATTGTACCAACCCCAAGTACCACCGCTCGCACCGAAAGTTGCCGGCGGTGGACCAGGGACCAAGGTGGCTAGATCCCAACCGGGCCCAAAATTGGCAACGATGCCATGGAACCAATTGGCGTTGGTGCTGTTCCAATTGGTGACCGTGAAGCAGAACGTGACCGTTTCACCGCAACCATACGTGCCATTCACCGGCAACGGACTTGATGTGTAGGTGTAATCGTTCAAACACGGCTGTGCTACGAGGCCACTGGTTGCAAGCAGAGTTGCAGCTGTGAAAATGCACAGGGTGGTTTTCGCCATGGTGGGCTCTGAACGGAACGGCAATATACACGACTTCCCGACATGGGATACAGTTGCCTGTGTCAGGATGGAAGGCCGTTCCGACCAAGCATCGTCGACATACCTTCGATCCCATGGAGAAGACCTATTACAACCCCGCCGATCTCAAGAAATTCGGCAATATCACTGAGTTCAATAAGGAGCTAGGCGATAAATTCTTTGACTACTACGGTGATGTATTCAAGGAGGCGCACTTACGGCCCGCGAAAGTCCCTGATCGCGTTAGCTGTTTCGCACACCGTACAATGCCCGTACTGCATTGATGCCTACACCACCGACACGATTGAAAAGGGCTGCAGTGAAGCCCAGATGATGGAGGCCGTGCACGTGGCCGCTGCGATCCGGGGCGGAGCATCTCTCGTACATAGCGTACAGATGATGAACAAGGCCAAGGAGATGGTGGGTGGATGAAGAGCTTGAACGCAACGCATCATCCACTGAGCGTAACTGCGCAGCAACGACATGTCCTGGAGGACCCGAAATTGGCCCTACCCTATTTCACGGAGCGTCTGGAACGGAGCGATCTTCCGGTGCTTGTATCGAATAGCTTGGATGTCTTGCAGGTGAATCTGGGTCGTATGTGCAACCAGACCTGTACGCATTGCCACGTGGATGCAGGGCCTGATCGCAAGGAACGGATGTCCCGCGAGATCATGCTGGATTGTCTAGCCGCGGTAACGGCACATGGTATCAGAACGGTGGACATGACCGGAGGCGCCCCTGAAATGCATCCGGACTTTCGGTGGTTCGTGGAGCAATGCACGGCACTCGGCACGCACGTGATGGTGCGTTGTAATCTGACGATCATACTAGCGAACAAGAAGTATCACGACCTGCCCGAATTCTACAAGAAGCACAAGGTGGAAGTGGTGAGTTCACTCCCCTTCTACACCGCTGATCGCACCGATCGCCAACGTGGTAAAGGTGTGTTCGAACAAAGTGTGGAAGCCTTGAAAATGTTGAATGCGGTAGGTTATGGAGTTGAAGGATCCGGGTTGAAATTGGACTTGGTGTATAATCCTGCCGGAGCATTTCTGCCGGGATCACAGACCGAGTTGGAGGCCCAGTTCAAACGCTCGTTGATGGCCGATCATGGGATCGTGTTCAATAAGCTGTTCGCAATAACGAACTTGCCGATCAGCCGGTTCTTGGAGCATTTGGTGCGCACCGAACAGTATTCAGACTACATGGAAAAGCTGGTGAATGCATTCAACCCGCAAGCCGTGGCCGGTGTCATGTGCCGCAACATGATCTCGGTAAGTCACGATGGTTCGATCTACGACTGCGATTTCAACCAAATGCTGGAAATGCCGTTGACCGCTGGTATGCCCAAACAGATCGCGAACCTGGCCAAGGCCAACGTGATCGGCCGAAAGATCGCTACTGGTCGGCATTGCTACGGATGCACCGCTGGCGCAGGAAGTAGTTGTGGTGGCGCAACTGTATGAGCAAGCCACTGCTTATCGTGTTCCTACGGAAACCCGAATTGGGAAAGGTAAAAACTCGCCTTGCCGCAACAGTTGGTGATGAAAAAGCGCTAGCCATTTATTGCGAGTTATTGGAGCATACCCTCGGTAGCACTACTGGTTTGCAATGCACAAAGCAAGCATGGTACGCCGGTGAAGGTGCAGTTGAAGATCAAGTGGGACCTTGTGGTTTTCTCATATGTGCCCAAGTAGGGAACGATCTCGGCGAACGCATGCTGAAGGCCTTCACCGAAGGTTTTGAGCATGGCTACGGTCCCGTTATGATCATTGGCACCGACTGTCCGGGAATTACATCCGTGATTCTCAAAGATGCTCTGGCTTCGATGGAACAACACGACGCGGTGCTGGGACCTGCGCGCGATGGCGGGTATTATTTGCTTGGGTTGAAAGCTCCCTTGGAAGCCGTTTTCCAAAATAAGGAATGGAGTACCTCGAGCGTGGCGAAGGACACGCTTGAAGATCTGGAATTGCATGGCCGGAGCGTGCATCTCTTGCCCGAGCTGATCGATGTCGATACAGAACAGGACCTGCGGGATACTGGTATGTTGGCCTGAACAACGACGTTAGCAGCTCAACCGGAACGCAACCACTGAGGTCATCATATCCGATCGATGGACGGCTCGTCGTTCTAGACGGCTAACCAAGCCTCTGTTGCAACGCATCGAAAGAATCGCACCAGCCACCGATGTGTGAATCGCGCGAAGCAATACTGGCCAAGCCTGTCTGTCTGAATTCCATGCGGGTCCCTCCTTCCACTTCGAAGAATTCCACGGTCACCTCCGTGCTATGGCGCGCCGGATTCACGTCGGCAACGGTCTTCTCCCAATGGTGCGACAACCGAAGTAGCTCTGGTTCGCGAACCTCCAAATAGGTGCCGTAGGCCGGGAACTCCTCTCCCGTCGGCGCCACCATGATCACGCGCCACATGCCGCCCACGCGCACGTCGGCCTCTGCATGTGTGGTACTGAAAACTGCACAACCGAACCAATTCACAAGCATGGCCGGGCTGGTCCATGCATTCCACACCAATTGCCGTGGGGCATTGAAGACCCGCGTGATGCCGATCTCGTCAGGCGCAGGAGTACTTGCGGCATTCCGCAGTCGTTGGGCGGCGAGTGGGTCCATGCTCCAAAGTAACAGCTTGGGTGCAGATCAACGCACAGTCCGCAGGGCTTTTCGCTTGTGGTGTACCACATAAGCAGCAACCAGCACCGCAACGAACAAGAGCATCGGCGCCCAACCAGAGACCGGATCTCCTACCGCGATGAACGAGTACAGGCCGGATACCAGGTCCAAGAAGAAGCCGAAGTAAGCCCACTCTTTCACATTCGCCGGCACCATCGGTAGCAGGATGGCAATGGCACCTATGAGTTTGATGACGGACAGCCATTGGATGAAGTAGATGGGATAACCCAAATGGTCGTGAAGCATTTCCACAGCTTGCGGGTCGAGCGTGATGCCGCCTATGCTGCTGAAGATCATGAAGGCGCTGAAGAGGCCGGTGATGATCCAGTATGTCGTGTTGAGTCGTTTCATGGGTGGTGTTGTTTGGTTCAAGAAAGTTGGTCCAGTTCTAGTTGAAGCTTGTCAAGGTTCTCTTCGTTCCCGACAGTGATGAATGGCCGGATGGGCGTCAATTCCTCAGCAGTGTTGAATCGCATGATCCATTCTAGAAGGGTACTTCCTTCTATTTCCGTCAACTTGAAGAAGGCTTTGTAAAAATGCATCTCCTTCAAATGATCGAACTCCAAGTAGCTCGGTGCTTCGATGCGTTTGAAAATACAGGTGTTGTTGAAGTCCTGTCCGTTCGGCCCGTGCATGGTGAACTCCCAGAGGCCATCGGGCTTCAACTCGAACGCGTGGAATGTATTGGTGAAGCCATTCGGTCCCCACCAGTGTTGAAGGATCTTTGGATCCGTGAGTGCACTGAAGACCTGCTCACGGGATGCACTCAAGACTCGGGTGGTGTGGATCTCGCGGGCGCTCTTCATTGCCCCACTCATTTCGCTGGCTTCTTCGTCTTCCTCTTGGCGATCTCCGCTGCCCATCGCATTTCCAGCTCCACGACCTTCTCCTTCACGATCGCCTTTACCACAGCCGCCGGGATCGGCTTCTTTGGTGTGAACTGGATCGTGCCCTTGCTGCGCCTGAAATCCTTCAGCACCTCATCAAATCCTTTCGGCATCATACCATACAGCGCACAATGGCTTTTCGCGGCACCGATGTACAGCAAGGGATGTCCGTGCAATTTGAAGCCCGGCAGCCCATAGCCGAAATACTCTTCGCAATCCGGTGCTGCAGCGAGGATCTGCTTCCGCAGCTTTTGCAAAGCGGCGCCTTGGTCCGGGGGAAGTGATTCCAGATAGTCGTCCGTGTTGTTCACCTTAGGGTTCATGGTCGCATGTTCGTGGATCGTGGTCCTGTGGGAGGATCACCAGGGTTGTTTGAATTCGAGATCGAAAGCTCTCAGCGCTTTCTTCAACTTCGGTAGACTACTCGGACCTATGCCGTGGAGTGCGAGTATCTCTGCCTCTGTATACCGTGCCAATTGCTTTTCGGTGGATATCCCCTTCCCTTCCAACGCACGCCGTGCCGGTGCGCTTAACGTGGCCAAGAAGCCCTTCGTTGGTACCCGCTCCTTTTCACAATGCGGGCAAGTAGGACAATCACTCGACTTGTAGTATCGATGACCATTCGTACAAATGCGTGCGGTCTTCATGGAATGCTTAATCGTTCACCGCGGATGGTTCCATCCAGAACACTTCCCAGATGTGACCGTCCAGGTCATTGAAGCTGCGAGCGTACATGAAGCCGTGGTCCTCCGTCGGTCGGCACTCCGTTGCACCGGCGGTGATCGCCTTATCGTAGATCGTGTTCACAGCATCCTTGCTCTCGAAGGAAAGGGCCAAGAGCACTTCGGTGTGCTTGGTCGCATCACTGGCCGTCTTCCCTTTCGGCAGGAAACGCTCCAAGCTTTTGGGCGTGTGCAGCATTGCACAGATGGTGTCACTGATCACCAGCGCAGCCGCATCGTCGTTGGTGAATTGGGCATTGAACGAATAGCCGAGCGCTTCGAAGAAGGCTTTCGACTTGGCAAGGTCGTTGACCTGCACGTTGACGAAGATCTGGGTGGTCATGGTGTTGTTGGTTTGTTCTGGATCTTAATGAAAGGTTTCGCCGCGTTCCAGCATTCCGATGAACAAAGCAAGACGCTTGGCACGTGTCTCCTCCTTTTTTGCGGAATGCAAGCGGTGCAGGAACGCGTAGCGGTTGTTCTTGGTCAAGGTCTCGAAGAAGCTGCGCGCCTTTTGGTTCTTCTTCAGCGCAGCGGCCAGTTCAGGTGGAACTTGTATGGTGCTCGCAGGTGCGTAGGCCTTGTCCCATTGCCCATTTTCTTTGGCTCGTTTCACGGCAGCGAGACCTGCTGGTCGCATCAACTTGGCTTTTAGCAAGGCTTGCACCTTCTTCTTGTTGATCTGGCTCCAAATGCTGCGTGGACCACGCGGTGTGTATTTCTGAAGGAAGTGCTTGTCATCATAAGCCCGTCTGACAGCGTCGATCCAACCGTGGCAGAGTACCACTTCCAAGGCTTCAGCGTAATTCACTGAAAGTATACCGCTGTCCTTCTTGGCGATCTTAATGTAGATGCCCGGTGAAGATGCGCCATGCTCCTCCAACCAAGCATCCAAAGCTTGGGCGGTCTCGAATGCGACAATGGGTCTGTCCTGTGCTTCCTTCATTCTCCGATAACCCAATTCAATTCCGTCCGGTACTCCTTAGCATCCTTCACCTCATCCGGGTTGCTCAAGTAGCTCTCCCAGAAACGACCGGTCTCGACAAGTTTCCGTTCGCGCACCCAACCTTGCAATTCGCCCCATGCCTCACCCAGTTGTTCATAAGGGCCTTGGTAAACCGTACGAACGACCTTCTCTCCTGGCAGCGTGCCGTTCACTACACGTCCGGATGGTATGATCGCCTTTGCAACGGGAAAGCCGATCTCGAAATCGAAGGTGTCAAAAGGACGTCGATGATGGTAAGAGAACATCGGCCCTGATGGTTGCATGCCTTGGTCGGTCAATGTCTTCAGGATCTCCTGGATCGCAGGGTCCATGTACTTCGGCATGTCGCGGCCTGGGATCACCAAGTGGATCACGGCGGTGGGTCGCTCTTCAGTTTCGACGATGGAAGGTTTGGTGTTCATTGAAAATGGGTCTTGTTGTTCAGCTGTTTTCGATCCATGTCT
This sequence comes from Flavobacteriales bacterium, assembly GCA_016717305.1. GTDB lineage: Bacteria > Bacteroidota > Bacteroidia > Flavobacteriales_F > PHOS-HE28 > PHOS-HE28. The sequence continues at coordinate 295,647 of JADKFY010000004.1, read as the reverse complement.
GGATCAAGGTGTGTAGGTCTGCCTCCTTGGTCTTGATGTCAGCCACTGAGCAGAAAGTGATCATGCCGCGGTCGGCACCCAACCACTTGAGCATTCCGGATGGATCCGCGATCCGACCTTTCAGGTCCATACCCTTCGCCTTCGCTCCGGCGTGCAGAATGATCGTCGCCTCCTTCACCTGCTTTGGACCATTCAGCGTGGCAAACCATTCGGTGGTTCGGAAACTGGCAGCGTTCCACTTCACACCCTCTTTGATCGACCCGTCCGCACCTAGGATGATCGTGCGCAGGAGATCGAGTTCCTTGCGTAAAGGATGCTTATTGCCATCCAACAAAACGCTAACAGCAGGGTCGAAGCGAGTGTTCATGGAAACCGATGTTCAGTTTTGCACTTCCGCATGTGCCTTGAAACGATCAAGGATGGCTTGCCAGCCTCCGCGTTGCAACTCCACGCTGTTCTCGGTCTCAGCGTCGAACGACTCGGTAACGCGAGTGTTATTCCCTTCCGCCTCGAAAAGGACTTCGCATATGCGTCCATCGGCCATTGTGTAAGCGATGCGTTTGTTCGGTTGTACATCATCGAGCACGCCTTCGAATTCGAACGTGGCACTACCGTCGCGAGCGGCCATGGTTGAGGAGAATTTGCCGCCGGTTCGCAGGTCAATGCTCGCCTTGGGGCAATGCCAGTCGTCGCTGGCGGCGTTCCATTGCGTGATGTGCGTCGGGTCGGTCCAACATTTCCAGACCTGGGCGATCGGCTTTATGATATGCGTGGTAACTGTGATGCGTGTTGCGGTGCTCATTGGGTAATGGGGATACGTGAGGTGAATGGCGGATCGGAATTGGTAAATGGTACGTCAGTATTCTGATCTTCGATCGCTTCTATGCTTTGTTCTTTCAGTCGCGTCAAGTGATCCTTCATGGGCTTCTCAACGGTGAAATTGAAGAGTGCTTGCTTGCTCATCGTTCAATGATTGATGTCCATGTGATAGCTGAACTTGGTCCACTGGTATACAGGTTCATTGGTACTGCGAAGCGTGCGAGATGCCATTAGATCAGCGATAGCATAGAGTCGCGCCTCCCATAGGTCATCGATGCCCAGATCGTAAACGTTGGCGATATCCAACTCCCGTCCTATCCTCAGTTCCACATCAACAGCGCAACCGGTCGTGCATGCTTGCAAATAGATCCTGGTATCGATCACTTGGCCTTGCACGAGGTCCTTCACTAGCACATCACCCCGCTCCACAGTGACCAGAGGAGGACTCGTCGTCTGCGCACCGGCCACGGCCCAGATCTTCCGTAGTGCTGGATCCAGTAGGACGTTGCGAACATGTTCTTCCGAAGCAGCCAGCAAACGACTGATCACATGCGCCGGCATTGACGTCTGGTGGAACGCGTCCACCGCTTCAGACCTATCCTTCCGCATGGTATTCATTCGGTGGTGTGCATCTCCTTGATCAGCGCATCCAAACGAGCAAGGGTCTGCTCGGCACCTTCAACAGCAACGTGTTCCTTCGCAACGAAGTCACGCGCCTCCTTACTTAGGAAGACGGATCGCAACGTGACCCGTGTATTGTTGCCGACCTCATCCAAGGTGATCTCCGCATGGAAGTTGATCTTGCCTTCATCGTCCCCATGGTTGTGTACAATGCGCACGGGTTCAAGGATCTCGATGAAGTGTACATGGTTTGGATAGTTGCGACCATCCGGGCCGTGCATAACGAAGATCCAATCGCCGCCTTCCATGAACTCGAACACCTTCGTCGTTAGTGTGAAACCATTCGGTCCATACCATTTGGCGAGTGTTTCGGGATCCGCAAATGCCTTCCACACCAATTCGCGTGGTGCATCAATGATACGCGTGGTGACGATCTCGCGGTCTTTGATGTCCGCGACAGATCCGGGATCAACTTTTCTTGCGTCCATTGGCCGTTCGTGGTTTTGTAGCTTTCTTCCCTTTAGCCTGTACTTCCTGCAGGAATGCATCCAAGCGGTCGAAGCGAGCCTCCCACATGGCGCGGTACTGCTCCACCCAATCGGAAGCAGCCTCCAGCGGTGCGGCTTCCAACTTACAGGGTCGCCATTGCGCTTCTTTGCCCCGCGAAATGAGATTCGCCTTCTCCAACACTTTCAGGTGTTTGCTGATCGCAGGCATGCTCATGCTGAATGGCTCTGCCAATTCAGTTACGGAAGCTTCACCTTGGGACAACCGAGAAAGGATCGCACGACGCGTAGGATCGGCAAGCGCTTGGAAGGTGGAACTGAGACGGTCTGGAGCAAGCATGGTGCAAATGTATATTACCATTTGGTTAAATAGTAACTGACACCAACAAGCGATCTCTACATAAGGCACAAAAGTCACTGACGCCCATGACCAAAGCCGGTAGATTTGTCATTATGAGATGGTTCGCAGGTGTATTTGTCTTGGGGCTGAGCGCTTTAGCAGCTTGCGGGGTCGGCTTATCAGAAACAGCGGAAAGATCAGCACTGGAGCAGGGTTCCATCATTTCAGATGCCGCGTTCCAAGGCCTCAGTGTTCGGCTCCAACAAGCGATCAAAGAAGGTGGTCCGGCGCATGTGGTGGAGTTTTGCTCACTGAACGCCCTTTCCATTGTGGACTCCCTCTCCACTGCACATGGCGCCCACATCCGCAGGACAAGCGACCGTGTCCGTTCGCCCTTGGACAAGCCGGATATTAAGGAAGAGCGAATGATGCAAGCGATGTTGGCTGAATGGAAAGCCGGATCCAAGGCAACGGAGATCCCAGCCCGGGTGGTAGCATACGACGATAGTATCGCCTACTATCGGCCGATCTTTATCAGCTCACCGGCCTGCCTCCAATGCCACGGATCACCAAGTGAGACCATGGACGCTTCCACGGTGGATGCAATTGCGGAACGATACCCCGATGATAAAGCAATAGGGTACGCGCTCGGCGACCTACGCGGCATGTGGAGCGTGCGTTGGGCTCGTTGAAACAGTAGGAATGTGCCGTTCAACCAAGAAGCGATAGGCTCGAAGACAGGGTCCCATCCTACTTTGCACCCATGATCCGTGTTTGCCGCGTAGAGGAATTCCTAGCAGATGAGCATCCCGTGATCGATGTTCGGTCACCGGGCGAGTTCGCACGTGGGCACATCCCGGGAGCGCGAAGCCTGCCACTTTTCACCGATGAAGAACGGGCCGTGGTGGGTACTTTGTACAAACAACAAGGACGCGATACGGCCGTGCTGGAAGGGTTGCGGATCGTTGGGCCAAAGCTGTCGCTGATCGTGGAAGAAGTGCGATCCATCGCGACAGATGGTCACATTGGAGTGCACTGCTGGCGCGGCGGAGAGCGCAGTGGAAGTGTTGCGTGGCTGCTGGACAAAGCAGGATTCAATACGGTATCTACAATGAAAGGCGGATATAAGGCCTTCCGGAACCACGTACTTACTTCCTTCAATAACACATTCAATATTCGGATCATTGGTGGCTACACCGGAACAGGGAAAACCGAACTACTTGGTCACTTGCGCGCTCTTGGCGAACGGACCCTCGACCTCGAAGGCTTGGCCAACCACAAAGGCAGCAGCTTCGGCGCTATCGGTGAAGCACCGCAACCCACCACGGAGCAGTTCGAAAATGAACTTTGGAATGCACTGCGCATGATCGACCCTAACAAGACCGGATGGGTGGAAGATGAAAGCCAAATGATCGGCCGTCTGAAGATCCCCGATCCGTTCTTCCAGCAAATGCGTGCCGCACAATGCACGTTCGCCGATATGCCCCGCGAAGAACGTGCAGCTCGCTTGGTGAAGGACTACGGCAAGTATCCGAAAGAGCAGTTGGCCGAAGCCACGAAGCGCATTGAAAAGCGGTTGGGTCCGCAACATTGCAAAGCCGCGCTCGAAGCTTTGGCGACCGGTGACCTCTATACCGTCGCTATGATCACACTGGCCTATTACGACAAGACCTATCTGCACGGTTTGGAAATGCGCGATCCACAACGGACACATCGCATTGCAGCAAGCTCCACCGATATGTTCACCATTGCTAAGAACGCCATTGCCGCACATGGAAAATAACATCGCCGAAATAGCTGTACGACTTACCCAATTCAGTCATGGTGCTGGCTGTGGATGCAAGATCGCTCCTGCCGTTCTGGAGACGATCCTCAAGAGCGACCTTGGCACCCTGGATGATAAGAAGCTACTTGTCGGCTACGGCAGCCGGGATGATGCTGCCGTTTACGACATCGGAAATGGACGCGCTCTCATCAGCACCACCGATTTCTTTTCTCCCATCGTGGACGATGCCTTCGACTTTGGTCGGATCGCTGCGACAAATGCACTGAGCGATGTGTTTGCCATGGGCGGTCGCCCCTTATTGGCTGTTGCGATCCTCGGGTGGCCTATAGAAAAGCTTGGTCCCGAACTGGCACAGCGCGTGGTGGAAGGGGGGCGGCAAGCGTGCCATGATGCAGGTATCGCCTTGGCCGGTGGTCACAGCATCGATGCGCCGGAGCCCTTCTTCGGATTAGCAGTAACCGGCGAAGTGGAGATCGCGCACATCAAGCGGAACGACACGGCGAAAGAAGGTGATATACTCCTTCTTACAAAACCATTGGGTGTTGGCATCTTGAGCACCGCCCAGAAACGGGGCAAGCTCCGCGCAGAACATGCAGACATCGGTCGTGATACCATGTGTCGTTTGAACAGTGTCGGCGTTGAACTCGGTAGGTTGAATGCGGTTACTGCAATGACGGATGTGACGGGTTTCGGCCTGGGCGGGCACTTATTGGAAATGTGCCAAGGGGCGAACCTCGCGGCCGAATTGGATCTTTCGTCGATCCCTGTGATACCGGAGGCGATCACATATATCGCCGAAGGCTGTTATCCGGATGGCGCATTTCGTAACTGGAAAAGTTATGGACATTTAATATCCGGATCAGACAGCATGAAATATATGCTTGTACTGAGCGATCCACAAACGAGTGGCGGATTATTGATCGCAGTCGATAAAGAGCATCTTTCGACGGTCGAACATCTATTTACAAGGGATAAACAACAATTTTCGATCATTGGAAAGATGGTCGAAAGGACAGGCGAGAAGGTCATTCTGGCCAAATGACATTTCCGGAATAAGTACAATTCTTGTCAATATTGGTCATCCGGCTTTCCGAATGCGGACGATCATTTCCATCTTTGCAGCCTCATGATGCGCTTCGATTTGCTCCGAAGTTCCACCCAAAACTTAGAACATGACAACCAAAAGACTGGGAAACAAGAATGTTGATCTGCTCCTGAACCAATATAGGGCAGAACGGAAACGATTGCTGTTCCAACTTGAAAGAGTGCGTGATACCATCGGTCAACTCAAGGAAATGAGGACCGTCGAAACACCAGTTGTTGCCGATGGCGCGATCAAGAGAGGTCCAGGAAGACCTCGAAAGAACCCATTGCCAGTAGACGGGATCATCAAACGCGGGCCTGGTAGACCTCGGAAGAATGCCGCTCTAAAGGCAACCAAGAAAACGCGCAAGAAGCGCAAAGTGAGCCCGGAAGGATATAAGCCCAGTCCGTGGGACCTGATGGTGATCGGGAATATCCAGAAGAAGGGCCGATTGCTCCCCAAAGAGGACATTGTTTCCCACGCGAAGGATTGGGCCAAGAAGAATGCACCTGAAATGACTGCTCAGGAAGTCGAGGAGAAGATCACCAGGGTATTGCAGAAACTAAGCGGAACACGCGGCAAACTAGGAACCCATCGGTCGGGCCTTCGCCGCGGCTATCATTACGGGATCAAGGATTGGTTCTTCGCAACAAGCGGCAAGCTCCGGGGACAGCATTTGGATAAGCTTGTACTGAATTGATCGTGCCCGGCAATGCCGGGACCACGACCTGACTGATAATGGGTCATCAAGTTGCGCTGCTATGCGTAATTTGGTGACCCTAACCATTTCCTGAAATGAAGAACATACTTGTACCGATCGATCTCTCCTCTGTAACGAACAGCACTGTTGAGGTCGCTGCCCATTTTGCCCAAGGTTTCGGTGCAAAGATCTGGTTGGTACACGTGGCCGCACCGGACCCGGATTTCGTTGGTTTTGGCACTGGACCGCGTTATGTTCGTGATCAACGTGCAGATGAACTGAAGAAGGAGCACGCGCAGATCCAATCCATTGCTGAAGGGCTGCGGAGCAAGGGAATTTCAGCAGAAGCTTTATTGGTACAAGGACCGACTAGTGCAACCATCATTGATGAAGCAGGCCGTTTGGAAGCTGATCTGATCGTTATGGGTTCCCATGGACACGGTGCCATTTACAAAGCATTTGTAGGTAGCGTTAGCCAACAAGTGCTTGGGGACAGTACGGTGCCTGTACTCATCATCCCGGCCAAAGGAAAGGAATGAACACGGTCGGTAGGGCTTTGCCGATCATAGGAACACTCTTCCTCTTTTCAGGGTCGGTCTGCGTACCCAGTGTTGGTGCAGGCGACCCTGATCTTGCCGACATCAAGCTGCCTGATGGTTTTCGAATTGAGGTCTTTGCGGAAGAAGTAGCCAACGCCAGAGCAATGTGTTGGGGTGCGAAAGGGACGCTCTTTGTAGGCACTCGCGACGAAGGTGTGGTACACGCTCTGAAGGATACGGATGGGGATGGGAAAGCAGATACTAAATGGATCATTGCAAGTGGGCTTGACATGCCTGTCGGGGTGGCATTCCGAGATGGGGACCTGTACATCAGTGCCGTGTCCCGGATAGTCAAACTTGAGGACATCGAAGACCATTTGAGCGCCCCGCCCCAGCCGATCTCCGTTACCGACAAGTACCCGAATGAGGAACATCATGGTTGGAAGTTCATAGCATTCGGTCCCGACGGAAAGCTCTACGTCCCTGTTGGTGCGCCATGCAATATCTGCTTGAGCGATGATCCGATCTTCGCTTCAATAACGCGGCTGGACCTGACCACCAGCGAGATCGAGGTTATTGCCAACGGAGTTCGGAACACCGTCGGATTCGATTGGGATCCCGGTACCGGAGACCTTTGGTTCACTGACAATGGGCGGGATTGGTTGGGAGATGATGCGCCCTCCTGCGAGTTGGACCACTTGACCGAGGTTGGACAACACTTCGGCTTTCCATACTGTCACGAAGGCTCCGTTCCCGACCCAGAATTCGGCGAACTGAAGGCATGTAGCACATTCATTCCACCAGCAGCTAAACTTGGACCCCATGTGGCACCATTGGGGATGCGGTTCTATCGCGGGGAAATGTTCCCGGAGAAATACAAGAACTCCATATTCATTGCTGAACATGGGAGTTGGAACCGAACTGACCCGATCGGATACCGGGTAGCGGTCGCATTCCCACAAGCGGACGGGACGGCCAAAACAGAGATCTTCGCTGATGGCTGGCTGAAGGGGAACAAGGCATCCGGCAGGCCTGTGGATGTGCTTGAAGCACCGGACGGCAGTCTTTTGGTCAGCGATGATGCCGCGGACAAGATCTATCGCATCTCCTTCGGCAAGCAGTGATCACTCATTCTTGGCCCCGTCCGACCTAAGGGACTTCCAAAGAAAATATTCGTGTTACCTGTGACCCCTTCTAATTCCGTCGTCTTAAAGCCGACCAGAATGGTAAGGAAGGGAGAGTCCGAGCCAAAATGGTCCTGGGAGCGCCGCAAGGCGCTTCCAGTATTTCGGGGGGTTACCGATCCCTTGCGCGTCTAACCCATCCAATGGCCACCCCATCCCGGTCCAACCAAGAACGTTTCGAATACTTGGACTTGTAGAGGTAATAGTAGGTCAACCAAGAGACCCCTGCTCCGATCACCATACCTACCAAGATGTCGAGTGTGAAATGCTGGTTCAGGTACACTCTTGAGTAGGCGATCAAAACGGCCAGCAACCCGAGCGCAGTGCCCCACCCTTTCTTACCTAATAGCACGGCCATAGCGAAGCACATACCAAAGGCTGCAGCCGAATGTCCGCTGGGGAAACTAAAATGATGGTTCAATTCCAACCCTTCCAGCCAATGGAGGTCACCCAACTGTTCCCGGAAACCGGATGGCCGGTCCATTCCGGAGAATGGTCCTTGTTTCAAGACCTGGACGACGATCGCACTAAGTGCACATCCCACTGCCATCATTAAAAAAGATCGCATTCGTCGGAAGAGTAGTAGATAGAGCGCGATCACCGTAGGTGTCAAGCCATCACCGATGTGAGTAACGTACCGAAAGAACATGTCCAAGGCTCGTGTATGGATGGGATGCATCGTCCGGTGCAACTCGAACCGGTCCATGGTAAGTAATGCAACCGAAGCTGGCAACGCGCACAAGCATGTAACGATCAGGAACCACTTAACGGCGCGGGCACGTTCCATACGGCGAAGTAACTGAATTGGATCGAGCCTGATCCACTGTGGAGATCATGTTCTGATACCATCGTTCCGGGACCGGGTTGTCATATGGCCTCATTCCTGCCCATGTTTTCCAGTGTGTTAATACCTTCGGCACATGAGATCCATTTGGCTTTTATTCCTCCTATTGTTCGTCACTTATTTTTCAACGCACACAAGTCGGGCGCAAAGTTTCACCCAGACGATCGGAGGTGCATCCGCCCAAGATGGTATCGGGGCCATGCCAACCCAAACAGGCTATCTGGCGGGTGTTAGGGACCACGATCCGCAATTGGGCAAACATGTGGGCCGATCCTATCGATTATCTGGTGCTGGATCCCTGCAATCGTCCGTCGACCTGCCGTTGAACGGCTCCGTTTTTCTGCAAGGGATGGCGACCGCCTCGAACGGGGTCGCTTTCCAATTCGGCAGTCTACTTCCTTTATGGGGAGATCAACATCAGGGGTTGGTAGTGAAATTCAACGAACAAGGTGAAGTGATCTGGACAGCGTTGGATAGCCTTACGGAAGGTGTTCAATACTTAGGTGCCACAGGAATGCAAGATGGCGGCGTGGTGGTATGTGGTGTTATTGAAGGAACAACAGGCCACGATGCGATGATCTCGCGTTATGGGTCCAACGGAGAACAACTATGGACACGCGTAATGGAAAGCGCCACGGACGAAGAAGCGCATGCCGTGGCGGTGGATGGAACAGACCTTATCGTGACCGGGCGGAGTGTGAACTTCGGAGGTACGAGCGACATGCTTTTCGCGAGGTTGGACTTGGACGGCAACCTGATCTGGAGCACCACCTTGGGCGGATCCGCATTGGAAGAGGCGCGAGCCCTTGTCGCAATGGGCAATGGACAATTCGTGGCTGCTGGATGGACCACCAGTTACGGCGCCTTCAACCCAACGCTGAATGCCATTCCCGCACACGTCCATCTGGTCGCAGTTGATCTACAAGGTGATACACTTTGGACCAAGACCTTTGGCAATGCCGACTTGGAACATCGTGCCTATGCCCTCACTTTGGCAGCGAACGGCGACCTGCTTCTAGCGGGAGAAGTGGGTACCCTTGGCCGATCGGATGCTCTTATCCAACGCCTTACACCAAGCGGTAACATGATCTGGGAACGAACCTTGGATACAGGAAAAGAGGAACGGATCGTTCACCTTCTACCGTTTAATGATGGCTTCATCGGTACGGGACGATCCTTCGGGGAATTCGGAAGGCAAGTGTTGTTCATTCGACGCAATAACGACGGGTTTTGAACAACTCCTTGAAGAACGATCGTTAACGCTTCCACCCCTTGCTAACATGATCGCGGTATTGACCGGATAGTAGGCCACGTATTCCTTCGCTTCAAATTCGGCTTACCATGACAACTGGAAAAACCTACGGTAAACGTGTCAAGGACCAAAGTGTACCTCGCGTCCTGGATGCAAGGACGCAAAGTGTACTTGAAATGATCTGCACCGAACGCAAAGGGAAAGCATTGGATGCTTATCTCCGCACTGGTCTGAACAAGCGAGTGTAGCAATAATTCGTGTCAAGGTAGTTGCTGATCGCGGATCAAAGTAGCCACCATTCCGCCGATATTGAACAGGATAAGGTCCCTATCGTTTTGCGCACCGGTGTACTTCACTATACCGTCCAAATTCGCGTCCGTAGGGTGATAACCGGGAAGGATGGCTGTGGCCACGTTTCCTCCAATTGCGAAAAGTATCGGGTCCCGGTCATTTCCCCCTCCAGTGTACATCAAACGGTTGTCCAGCACTGTGTTACCGGCCCACAGGGCCATTTTCCCGTTCGGCATGGCATAACGCGCGTTCGAGCCATACATGGGCTCTTGGGCAAGGGAGAAATCCAAATAGGCTACTTCACTACCCAAGACCTTAGCAGCGAACGTCATTGCGCCGAAATGGTTCCTATGACGGATCGCGATATAGTATTGGTCCGCGGGAATGTTGAACTGGATCCTCGCTCTTCCATCCGTTCCGATCACATCCCCATCCCGCTGAAGCAATGCACTTTTGGTAGCAACCACCGTGGCGGGATTCGTCTTGTTACGTATCTCGATCATCACCCAATCCACGACCGCATCCGGTCCGGTAACGGCTAACAAGGCAGGAGAGATCGACTCACCCCCACTGCCCACCAAGGTAAACCCAGCAGCCGCGTAAGGCTCAGTGAACGGGACCAAGTTGGCTGCACGCAGATCGTCCTTCATTAGACTGGATCCGGTTGAAGTAGGTCCCTGCAAACCAACCCGCAATTGCACACTAGGCGCACAATTTACCCATGGCGCCAACGACTGTGCCGGCACCAAGGCACGTGTATTACTCGAAGGAGTTTGCCACCACAAAGCGGCAAAATCACCACCACCACCTTCCTTGTGGAGGTATTCCACGTAGTAGTAAACGCCAGCTTGCAAGGTGATACCGGCACTGGTCTGCAAAGGATACTTGGTGTATTCCGTGTAATTGGTCCAGCCCGGCACCTCGCATATCAACTGTTTGTGCGCTGGGTCTGCGTTCTGGCTCAGGTAGACCAATCCGTTATCGTCACTTGTTGCCGTGAATGTGTACGTGCCGGTCACAGGTGGAATGATGTAGCCACGGATCCGCTGACCATAATTATCCCCGAACCCGGAAGGTGTCGTGAACGAGGTCATTTGGCTGCTGCCGGTTGGTGAGTTCGGATAGTTCGGGCTGGTGACCAGATCGTTCACGGAGCCGCCATTCACATTGTTCCAGTACTCGCGCAGTACGGAGCCTATCGGCCCAACACATAACGGTGGATCGTAGGTGATCACACTGATCACTTTCGTGGCCGTTCCGGTCAATCCATCATTGTCGGTGACCATTAAGGAGACGTGCCTGTCCCCCCCCGAACTGAACGTCTTGGATGGTGTTGGGCTCGTACTTGTGGTGCCATCGCCAAAATCCCAAGCATAGGAGACTATGGTTCCTGGATCGAATGATGCAGTCCCATCGAAGACCACCAACAAGGGGGATGGTCCTGCAGAAACGTTCGTGGTGATCACTGCTGTGGGTGCGATGGCGTTGCAACGGGGTTCAAGTGTGCGGCTGGAATATCCAGTTAGCCCCCCGGCATCGGTAACTGCCAGTTCTACGCGCCACGAGTAGTTGTCCCCATCGCAACCGGCACCACTGATCACCGTGGAAGTGTTCACCGCAGGATCAGCCGGTTCAGGGTGTACGTGGTTGTTGTGGTAAAGCGTGGTGCTCCAAGCATAGCTCAATTGTGAAGGACCGTGTTGAGCATCGGTGACCGCAGCTTGCAATTGATAGATCGTATCCACCCCGACAGGATATAATGAACCCTGCGCAATGCTGGTGATATCCACAACCGGTGGAGTGTTGTTCACTGACACCAACAACTGTGCGGTTGATGTCTGGCCGATGTTGTCCGTTACGGTCAACGTTATCGTGTAACTGACCACCACGCCAGCAGGTGCTGTAAATGTGCGTTGGGGGTTCGCCAGTGTACTGGTCCCGTTACCAAAATCCCATAGGTAGCTTATTGGCAGGTTTTCCGGATCGCTGCTTCCCGATCCGTTAAAATTCACGACCAATGGACCTGGACCATATTGGACGGTCTGGGTGGCATTCGCTATGGGTGGCAAGTTCACGGTGCCGTTGAAACAGATCCTGTGAACCTCGTTGGAACTGTACTTGATGTACCATAGACAACCATCCGGACCAGCTCCCACCCAAGTTATCGCACCAAGCCCACTGGCGAAGTCATGCACGCTCACCAGATTCTCGTTCTCATCATACTTGAAGCGTTTGATCCAACCTGATGCATAATCCGAGTGATAGGCTGAGTTCTGGTAGCCAGCTGGCCAATTGGAGCCTTCCATAAAAGGTCCTGCCAAGGCGGCGTTCCCGCCGAAACGTGGACCAGGTACCGGTGAATTGCCAGCGTCCAGATCAAAGGTCACGGCATTGTCGCCGACAAACCCACCAACCCGGCTTTGGTTACCATGTTTCCAATCAACATTTGGTCTGGCGTGTATCCATTTGGGCGTTCCAATGGGAATTGGCACTCCCGGATTACATGGGTTCATATGATTGTTGAGCACTTGCCTTGTGTCCTGCTTCAAGAGATCTTGGAAGTTGAAATACTGTTGTTGGCAACTGCCACCGTTGTACAATGGATTGGGCATATCCCTATTCTGGACCAAAACCGATGAATAGCCCCCTAGCGGATCCAACCCTTCGAACATCGGCCAACCGAAGTTCATCCCTGCTTCTGTGCAAATGCTGAATTCCTCCCATGTACCCCAGCCCACATCGCCGATATAGAAGACACCGGGATTGCCATCAGCTGGATTGGTGCTGCCTGTGTTGGGCTTCTTCGTCATTCGGAACGGGTTCCGAAGGCCCAAAGCCCAGACACGTGACTTCGGAGAGCGTGGTGCGGAGGCGTCGTAATAAGGATTGCTTGGCACACCATTTCCGGTGTTCGGATCCAATCGTAACAGTTTTCCATTGTGGCAATTCAGCAGCTGGGACCTGAACGCGCCGATGTTTTCCTCAGGTCGCAAAATACCCTCGGCCAATGCCGTGGCATAATAGGTCGGACCGTCGCTACCTACATCCACCGTATTGTAGCTCGCGGCATCACCTATGGTCGCCATCAAGGTACCATCGGCACCAAAGACCAAGGATCCGGTGCTGTGCGATTCGTGAAGAAGCGCAGCACCGGTTTGGCGGGTTTCACCCAAGAGAATAAACCTGCTGTTCGGGTCCACACCAGTGAGTCCTGGACCTGTAGCCGTGTATCGAACGATACGCATGATCGTGGCCGCATAATATTCGTTGGTACTGGAAGAATAACTGCCCGTTCCAAAATTCATCAAGTAGTGCCGGTCCACGGTATACATCATGTAGATCCTGCCATTGCTCAAGAAATCGGGATCCAGGGCAAATCCCAACATTCCATGATCTCGCCAGTTCCCTACTTCTGGACCAATATCCACCATTGGAGAAGGCAGGCGCGTTCCGTTTGAAACGATCCAGACCTTCCCTCCTTTTTCCCAGACATACTGCCTTCCGTTGGCATCCCAGGTTACACCAACAGGCTGGTTAAAGGAGCCTGCGGCTGTAAGCGAACTGCTGAAGTTGGCCGGTAGTGTTTGTGCTTGGGTCACATTTGGAAGTGTGAGTAGTATTGAGCAGGACAAAAGCGAGATAAAGAGGGTGCGTGAAGTGATCATCGGTTGGTGGAACCTTTGAGCGAATTGATCATACTATAGACCAATTGGCAAATTTGTCCGACGAAATTATCCTTTTGACCTATACATGTCAATACCTACTAATAGGTACTTGGCATGAACAACCACCCTCACAAGCCAAATTTCAATAGCCCTTGATCGCTGATGGGTGTCGAAAATGAGCTAAATACAAGTGAGCGCTGGATCAGGATGTCGTCTCGGAACCGATCGTCAGCGCGGTCATCACTCGCGCTCCTACCAAGGCCTTAGGGTAATTGCTCGCGACGCACGCCGGTTATTATCAGGCCGGGTAAATTCTGGAGGATCAGGTCCCGATCATTGCCGATTCCAGTGTACTTGATCGGCCCGTCCAAGTTCACATCAAGAACGGAGTAGCCTGAAATCACATTGGAAGGTGTACTTCCACCCACGGCAACCAGTATCGGATCGCGTCATTTCCTTGATCCCGTGTATTTCACCAAACCGTCACGAACAGCATTACAGACCATAATCCGTTTTCATCGCTCGCGAGGCCCAGTTTGAGCAGCTGTCCCGAACATGGGCACACTTCCATCTGTAAGACCAAGATCACCGCTGAACTATCCAAAGTGATGGCATTGAGGTCATGGCCCCAAGTGGTTCCGGTGTCGCACGGCAACAAAGTATTCACCCGCAGGCTGGTCGAAGATCAACTTCTTGTAGCCATCCGTGCCGATCACGTCACCATCGCGTTGCAAAAGCACGCTACGAGTGGCCACGATCTGTGTGGGGTCCAGCGCGTTACGCAATTCAACCAATGCCCAATCCACAACGGCATTGCTTCCTTCAACATCAAGCAACGCCTCCGAAACGGTCTCACCGCCGCTCCCTACCAAAGTAAAACCGGCTGCAGCATAAGGCTCGGTCGATGGGACCAGACCAGCCAGGCGTAGATCATCGTTCATCAAGTGGGTGCTATCGTTCCATGGACCCTGTAGGTTGAAACGGAGTTGCACATTAGGTCCACAGTCCGTCCAAGGTGTCAGCACGGAACCGGGTATGATCGTGCGTGTATTGTTGCTCGGGGTTTGCCACCACAGAGCGACGAAATCGGCACCACTACCCTCTTTGTGGAGAACCTCGACGTAATAGTAACGACCAGCTTCCATGTATTTGGATGTACTGATCTGCTGCGGGAATGCAAAGAAATCATTGTACGTGGTGGACAGTGGGATGCTACAGATCAACTCCTTGAATTGGGACTCCGCATTCAATCCGAGATAAACAGCCACATTATCATCCCCAGTAACAGTGAACACGTAGTTGCCCGTTTCCGGAGCCTGGATGGATCCACGGATGCGCTGTCCATAGTTATTGCCCACGTTGATCGGCGAGGCAAATTCGGTGATCATCGTGGTTGCATTTGGAAGATCCAGATAATTCGGACTGTTCAACAGGTCGAGGACCGCAATACCATTGATGCCATTCCATACCTCCCGCAATAAAGTTCCGGGCTCCCCAACGCATTGTGGAGGAGCAGTGGAAAGTACGGTGATCGAAGCGGGTCACTGTACCGGTCAATCCATCATCATCCGTCACGGTCAACACGACCTCGTATTCACCTTCCGTCGCGAAACTGTTCGACGGAGTGACACTGCTACTGGTATCTCCATCCCCGAAATCCAGTCATAGGAAACAATGGTTCCGGGGTCGTAGGAAGATGAACCATCAAAGGAAACTGCGAGCGGTCCGAACCCTGCGATAACATCGGAGGTGAACAAGGCGTCGGTGCGATCGCGCGGCTTGGTCGGAAAAAGCTCCTTCTCGGCATGGCCACTGAGCCCACCCGCATCCGTAACGGTAAGACCAACGGAGTAGTGGAATGGTTCCGAGCCACAACCAACACCACTGATCATAGTGCTACTATTCTCATTTTGGTCGAGCGGCTCAGGGTGGTTATGGGTATTATGGAACAGTGTAGTACGCCAAGAATAGGTCAGTTCGCCTGATGTTCCCCATCCGTAACGGATGCGGTCAGTACGTAAGTAGTATCAATGCCCACTGGATAAAGGGCCTCGTCCGGAATGCTCGTGATCTCCACTTCCGGAGGTGTGTTGTTCACCGAAACGATCAGTTCCGTGCTGGAGCTTTGTCCAATATCATCGGTTACGGTCAAAGTGACCGGGTACGTGGTCACAAATACCTGGCGGCGACGGGAATACATGGGTAGGATCCGCAATCGTGCTTGTTACTAGCCCAAAGTCCCATGAGTATGATAGCGGTAGACCTTCTGGATCCGTGCTGTTGCTACCCGTAAATTGATCATCAATGGACCGGGGCCATACTCAAGATCCTGTGTTGCAACAGCGATTGGCGGGAGGTTGAGGTTTGCCGTGTAACAGATGCGCTCCAAATCACCGCTATCATATTTGATATACCAGAGACACCCGTCTGGACCTTCTCCCAACCAGCACATAGGAGCCAAGCCTGTTGCGAAATCGTGGACGCTCTCTATGCTATCGGTCTCATCATATTTGAACCGACGTATCCATCCCTGTCCATAATCCCCGTGGAATGCGGAATTCTGGTATTCGACCGGAAAGCCCGAAGCTGCCATGAACGGTCCGCCAATGGCAGCATTGCCTCCGAACCGTGGACCAGGCACAGGTGAATTCGGATCATCAAGGTAGAAGTACACGGCATCATTCCGTTGTCTGCTCCAACACGCGATAGAATACCGTGCAAATAATCGATGCTCGGCCTCTTGTGCAAGTGCGTGGGGCACATTGCAGGTATCTGTAATGTGCTATCGCAGGGCGTTGGAAAGTTTCCCAGCAGCTGTCGGGTGTCCTGTTTCAAAAGATCCCAGGTAGAAATACCTGTCGGGTGCAATTGATCCCATTGTAAACGGGGTTCGGGGCATCGCGATTCTCCGTTAGAGCAGGCATGAACCCATCGTGCTGTGAGCCCTTCGAATAACGGCCATCCGAAATTCAGCCCTTTCTCGATGCACACGTTCTGCTCTTCCCAACTGTCCTGGCCCACATCGCCGAAGTAGAACACGCCGGGTTGGCCGTCGGCGGGATCGGTGCTACCGGTCCCTGTTTATGGGTCATCCGATAAGGGTTGCGCACTCCCAACGCCCAGACTTTGGACGTGGTGGACCGGCGCGAAGCACTGTACCATGGGTTGAGGACACCCCATTTCCCGTATTCGGGTCCAGCCGGAGGATCTTCCCATTCAAACACCCCAATATCTGTGCACGAAAAGCACCCACATTCTCACTGGGACGCAAGATCCCATCGGTTAACGCAGTGAGGAAGGAAGATTCCCAAGCATTTCCCATATCGATCCGAAGTAGCTCGCATTATCCCCGATGCTCGCCATTAGTGTACCGTCATTTCCCGAACACAAACTGCCACAACCGTGCGATTCGTGTGTGACAGGTGCACCGGTCTGAGGCGTTGTACCCAACAGGATGAGTGCGAGACCCAGGATCAGCCACCACATGCTCCGGACCTGGCGCTGTAAACCGCGTTATTCGAATGATGCGTGGCCGAGTAGTAATCGTTGGTACTTGGACTGTAGTTCGCGGTCCCGAAATTCATCGGATGATGCCTGTCCACCACGTACGAAACATAGAACCGACCATTGTTAAGGAAGGCGGGATCCAGTGCAAAGCCCAACATCCCGTGGTCCCTCCAATTCCAACTTCTTCACTGATATCCAGCAATGGGGTCACGTTCCGCACGCCATTCACCACCACCCACACCTTACCACCCTTTCCCAAACGAATTGCCTGCCGCTCTGGTCCCAAGCAACGCCAACTGGTTGTTCGAAAGCAGGACCGGGAGCGGCCAAGGAATTGAAATTGGGTGGAAGCACGGGTTGGGCCTTGATACCGTGTTGGGCAAGGAAGGAACACACGAGTCCGATACATACCAGTGAACGTCCTAGGTAACGATGTGCTTTGGAAATTTGGAGATCCATTTTGAAATATGACCGCATCATCCAACATCATGCATCTGCTGCGGTACCGCGAAGGTACCAATCACCGGTCCGAAGGAGTATCTCATCAGGGACCAACACATGATCGCTCGATCAGGTTGAAGAACTGCTGAAATAGGATAGATGATCAATGGTAATTTCAGTGCCGTAATGGAACCTCAGCTAGTTCATGTTCAACATTCAGAGGAGATCAGTTCTACCTTCCGGCGCATTGATCCAGGTGAAGGGTTGGGCTTTCTCTGACCGGTCGCTCAGGCATGTCCAAAAAGTCCAAAACCATGCGCATCTTCCTAGGTACGACCATCCCTTCGGCTCTTTGCAAAGTGATCCAAGCACAAGCGGGGCCCACATTGAACGATCCCGTTTGGCGTGTTGCGCCGGTTGCACAATGGCACGTGACCGCTTTGTTCATCGGAGAGCGTGATGAAGAGGCTTGGCCATTGTTCAAAAGCTGCTGCACATATCGCACAGGCCACCCCTCCAATTTCGCTCTTGAATGGCGGCTTGGTAACGATGCCCAAAGAGGACCCGACGATGCTTTGGATCCGTTTCCAGCCGGAACCCGCATTGACCGCATTGCACATGGCCTTGGCACAAGCCACCGGAACGGAACCAAGTACTTATCGACCTTACTGGCCGCACATCACGTTGGCGCGATCCCGTAAAGCTCATACTGGTGTATCGAACGGTGTAGTACTGGAACATCTGGTCCTGGACCGGATCTCCCTCTTCCGATCGGAGCCATCGACCAGTGGCACATTACACCGAGAGCTTGCCTATTGGCCACTTACTGGAACAGATCCAGTTGACCGCGAGCGGGTGGCTTGAAGGCAGAACTGTCCAACGGTGGCATGCACCGATCGACGAAGTGTCGTTTGCGGAGCACTCGAAAAAGGCGTGAAATATTCTCGGCGAAGGCTCCAGCGCCACGCATCCGTCTACCGTGTACGCTATCATTGGGTTTGCCACCGTGCAACGCGCGCGTTTGTGCCATGATCTTTTCGGCCCGGTCCGGGGAAATGATGTTGCAACCATGCTTCGAAGATGGGCTGCACTGCGCCGTTCGTGCGAAGCACCGTGTAGCTCGCACCGAGCGCTCCAGCGTTGGCGGCGCGTTCCAACAGGTCAGGGATCTCCGGTTCATTCAACGCGGGAATGATCGGAGCGATCGTCGCCATTACCGGCACCTTGGCCAATGCAAGCCGCTCCATGGTGCGCAAGCGTTCGGCACCGGAGCTGGTGCGTGGTTCCAGCACACGGCGCAAGGGTCGTTCATGGTCGTGAAGCTGATGGCAACCTGTACCAAGCGCTGTTCGGCCAAGGCTTTCAAAGATCGAGATCGCGAAGTATCAATGCATTTTTCGTGATCGGGTGACCGGCTGTTTGTACTCCAACGCGATGGCCAATAATCGATGCGTGAGCTGCTCCACACGTTCCCTTGGCTGGTAGGGATCGGTAACTCCGGACATGCTGATCGGTTCACCTTTCCATCGTGGGTGCCGAAGGGCCTTCTCCAAAAAGTTCAGGAGCATTCCGTTTTACGAGGACCACTCGCTCAAAGTCCAAGCCGGCGCTGTATCCCCAATACTCGTGCGTGGGCCGTGCGTAGCAATAGCTGCAGCCGTGCTCGCAACCTTGGTACGCATTCAAAGGTCCACGGAAATGATAGGTCCGGACTAGTGATCTTGTTCAAGATCGACTTCGCTTCCGTGGCAATAAATCGAGTTGGATACGCCTCCTGCTCCACCTCATCCACCCCTTCGGCATGCACCACCCCGTATGCCCGGCGCAGGGAAGCGATTCGGCACTTGTAACGAAGATCCGCGCCCTTTGATGGGGTTATCGTCGATCGGCATTGGCTTAAGATATTTCAAGTCTCTCGATAAAGGTGTTTCGGAGAATTGGATCTTACGAACACCCAACCAAAGTACCTTCGCCGCTCAATCAAAACCGGATCGTGACCATGCGAAACCTTCTCTTCCTTCCTATCGTGCTAATGGCTTGTTCATCGGCAGACCAGCAAGCGACAGAAAACAAGGTTGAAGAAACGGTTGCTCCGCCAAAGGATAGCCTGATCCATCCGTTGGAAAAGCATTTCAAGAGCTTGAAGCAACTGACCTTCGGTGGCGATAATGCGGAAGCATATTGGAGTTTTGATGGGAACATGCTCAGCTTCAAAGCAATAATCCGAATTGGGGCGAGCAATGCGATCGGATCCACGTATTCAACCCGTTCACCGATGACCTTCGCGCGAACGAACCCACACGCGTTAGCTTACAAGGAGGGCGAACCACCTGCAGCTACTTCCTTCCGGGGCGATAGCCTTGTGCTGTTCGCAACCACTGTTGGGGCCGGCAAGGAATGTCCACCGGTTCCGGAACGCCGTGCCGACAAGAAGTACGTATGGCCGATCTACGATAGCTTCGATATCGTTTTAACCGATCTGAAGGAAACATCAAAAGAAAGTTGACGGACCAAAAGGGTTACGATGCGGAAGCCACTGTATCGCCCAAAGGTGACCGCATCGTGTTCACCAGCATGCGCGATGGTGATCTCGACCTGTACACGATGAACATCGATGGTAGCGATGTGAAGCGGATCACATCAACGCTCGGCTATGATGGCGGCGCGTTTTCAGTCCGGACGGCACCAGGTTGCTGTGGCGGGCAAGCCGCATGGAAACTCCAGAAGAAGAGGCTGAATACAAGCAATTGCTGAAGGAAGGTCTCGTGATGCCAACGAACATGGAGCTGTACATCGCGAATGCGGACGGCAGCGATGCCAAGAAGATCACCTCGTTGGGACAAGCCAATTGGGCCCCGTATTGGCACCCGAATGGCAAGCAGGTGATCTTTGCCAGCAACCACACCAGTGAGCGTGGCTTCCCTTTCACCTTGTACATGATCAATGCCGATGGCAGCGGTCTTGAACAGATCGGTTATGGTGAAACATTCGATGCATTTCCAGTATTCAGCAAGGATGGGCGCTACTTGGTCTTCAGCAGCAACCGGAACAATGGCGGCACGCGAGAAACGAACTTGTTCCTGGCTGAATGGATCGATCAACCGGTGCAATAGAACGGCCACGATAACGATGGAAGGCGGATCTGTTCGAACTCTTGACCTGCTCTGTGAATGAGTTTGATGCAACGTTTGGAACAGCGCTGGGAGTTGGTCCTTGGCGGGTGGTGTTGATCCTTTGGTATTCGCTTGTACCGGTACCACGGTGCTTTTGTTGAAGCGACCCATTGTTGCGTTCTTCACAGGTGAAGGGATCCTTCATTGCTCTTTCCGTGATCTACTACGTGTTGATCCTCCCTATTTACAACGTGCTCCTCCTCCTTTACGGTGCCCTCTTCGGTCAGTTCAAATTCTTCTGGGCCTTCGAGAAGCGGTTCTTCGCACCTGATCTTCGGCAAGGCCAAACGCTGAGCGGTACTTTTGCAACCATGTTACCGATGGCTAGACACTTCGTTGTACTCTGCTTGTGCGCTCCTTTTCAACTGTTGGCCCAACCACCTGCGGGATATTATGACGCAGCACAAGGGTTGACCGGAGAACCTCTGCGTTCGGCGCTGCACGAGATCATTGACGACCATAGCGTTATCGACTTCAATTCCCTTTGGTCCAATTTCTTCAATCTGGATCGCAAGCCGAACGGTAAGATCTGGGACATGTATTCAGATGTGCCGGGTGGCACCTCACCTTATGAATTCACGTTCGGGTCCGATCAATGCGGGGAGTACAACGGCGAAGGGGATTGCTACAACCGTGAGCATAGCTTCCCGCAGAGCTGGTTCAACAACGGAACGCCCATGGTTTCAGATCTCTTCCTCATTTATCCCACCGACGGTTGGGTGAATGGGCAACGCGGGAATTGGGCGTATGGTGAAGTGGGTTCCCCAAGCTACACGAGCCAGAATGGAAGCAAGTTGGGGCTATGCAATTTTCCAGGTTGCAGCGGTACAGTGTTCGAGCCGATCGATGCGTACAAAGGTGACCTGGCCCGTGGCTACTTCTACATGCTTACGCGCTATTTGGGCCAAACCCAAAGCTGGACAAGCCCTATGCTCATGAGTGGGCAATTCAATGCTTGGGCTGAGGCCCTATTACTGTCTTGGCACTTGGCGGATCCCGTGAGCCAAAAGGAGATCGATCGTAACAACAAGATCTTCAACACTATGCAAAACAACCGCAACCCCTACATAGACCAGCCACAGTGGGTGGAGTACATCTGGGGGGCTACCGCAAGTGTTTCGGATCTGGATGTGAGTGTGGGAAGGATCTGGAAGGATCAAGATCAACTACGGATCTCTCTGAACAAGCAAGTTGTGAATGGCCTAGTGCAGATCCATGATGGAAGAGGAAGCTTGGTCAAGTCCGTTTCGTTCTCAAGCGACCAGGCGAGTATTCCATTGGATGTCCCAGCGGGCATCTACCTCATCGTTCTGGATACGAAGGCGGGTCGCCAGGTGCAGAAGCTGGTCTGGTGAACTGTTAAGTTCAATTCTTCAACAAGCCTGCGATATGGCCTGTTGTCCATGCAGCTTGAAAATTGAAGCCACCGGTGATCCCATCGATGTCCAACACCTCACCGGCAAAATAGAGCTCCGGTACAACGGTACTTTGCATGGTGAAGGGGGAAACCTCTTCCAAAGAAATGCCACCGGCCGTAACAAATTCTTCCTTGAAGATGCTTTTCCCACGGACCTCGTAACGGTCGTTCGTAAGCAGGTCGATCGTTCGGTTCTTGTCCTTCTTTGGGATCCGGGGACCAAATGGATTCCGAGGAGACTCCGGCCTTGTTCAAAATAAACGACCAGAATCGTTTGGGCAGCGTGAAGGGATTCGCATTCCCGATCTGCTTGCGATCGAATTCATCCGCGTGTTCTGTGAGGAATTGTCGTGCGTGATCCTCGCTCATCCCGGCCAACCAATTGATCTGTACTGAGAAGTTGTACCCCCTTTCCTGTAACACCCGCGCACCCCAGGCACTGGCTCGTAGAATGGCAGGGCCGCTCATTCCCCAATGTGTTATGAGCAATGGACCCTTACTCTCAACATCTGTTCCGATGATGCGAACCCGAGCTGGAACAACAACTCCCATCAACTCCCGTATTGGATGCGGGCATGTTAAACGTGAATAGCGAGGGCGCCGGCGGAACGATCGTGTGGCCTAAGGCTTTGAGCCACGAATACGTCTCTGGTTTGGGGCTTCCACCCGTGGTGACAATGACCCGATCGTACAATTCCACACAGTCGTTCGATAATGACACTTGGAAGCGATCGCCCGATCTTTCAATGCCAATGACCGCACATTTCAAACGGACCTGGATCTTCAGCTGCTCCGCTTCATCCATCAGTGCGGTGATCACGCTACGCGAGTCATCCGTGGTCGGGAACATGCGACCATCCAATTCCGTCTTTAGATCCACGTTCCGTTGCGCGAACCAGTCCACGGTGTCTTTACGGCGAACTGTTCAAATGCCTTCCGAAGGAAGCGTTCACCGCGTGGGTAGTTCGAAGCCAGTTTCCGTGCACCATGGCACGCATGGGTCACATTGCAGCGACCTCCCCACTGATGCGCACCTTGGCCAAGAGCTTGTCCGTCTTCTCGAACAGAACGACCTCAGCGTTGGAATGGTTGGTCTTGGCGCTGATCGCGGAAAGAACCCTGCTGCACCACCACCTATGATCGCCACCCTCATGGAGCACAAAGCAATGACATACGGACGTATCCATAGTCCAAAGGACAATAACCGTTCAAACGAACGGATGACCTATCAGGATGGTGTAGGTGATCACAGTCCCTTCACCACTTTCACCACCTCGTTCGTTGCACCTTGCACGAACAGGGTGTACATCCCATCAGGCAGGTTGCTCAGGTCCAAATGTTGGATACCCGACATGGCCTGCAGTTGCATCACCACCCTGCCGCTTACGTCCAAAAGCCGGATCTCACTCGCCGATGAAAGATTGAACTGTAGCAAACCCGAGGTGGGGTTTGGAAATACCTTGAAAGTCCCTTCCTCTTGAATGTCCTCCAACGCTGTAGTGAGGTCTCCACAAGTGGTTGCTTCATTGCAAACAAGCTGGCCGCAGAACGTGGCAACAAAACCAACGGAGCCAACAGGGTCCGAATTCAGGTAAGCCACATGGCCCGTTCCAGGATAGGGTAATAAGCAATTCGGCATGCCGAGATGAGTACAGCGTTGGTGCAGATCAAAGCTTCCTGAAGCCACCAGACCTGTAGCGATCCCGATCACCGATACCTCTTGCGTGTAGTACGGCACCACCCCATCACCTACATCATGCACGCTCACCAGCGGCGGATCGCCCGCATTCACCCACAAGGTGTCGCCAATTGCGCCGCTCATGCTCATGCAGGCCAGCACCGCACTGGAATAACCAGGATTTCCACTGTTGCCCTCCACCCCACCGATAGCCGCACTTTCCGCCGCTAAAACTGGTGGCAGCTCTAACTCTTGATCTAAATACGTCGCGTGTATCGCACTGATCGCACCCGCCGATACCCCGCCTGCAATGATCTTGTCGACATCGATCCCATAAGGATTGTCCAGTTCCGCGACCGACTTGCGCAAATACCTGATGCACGCTTTCATGTCGCGAGCACCGCGCATAACGGCACGGGTCGTCGTGGTCGCATTCGGAAAGAAGAAGCCCACCCGGTAATCGTTCGCAACGGCCACATAGCCCATTTTCGCGAATGTTCGGCACAGGTCTGCCACATCGCCACGGGTGCCACCAATAAAGGAGCCACCGAAGGCAACAAGGATCACGGGTCTTGTCTCCAGCACATCCCCGGTGGGCATGTACACGTCCATCTTCAAGGTTTGGGCACCGCCTGTCACAGCCGTGTTGCTTCCGAAGGTGACCCCAAGGACCTCTGTAACAGATGTAAATTGTTCGGTCTGATATCGGCCTTCACCACAGCCCTGGCCATGTACTGAAGTGATCGTTCCAAGAACCAGAATGGCAGCGTAGATGTTCTTCATATGGAGCTTTTGTGCGAATGGGTGTAAAGTAGGACACTTCACTGGATCGCACATTCATACTTGGAACGGCATTGTGTCACTGTTGAGAAGCTACGGCTTGCTTCCCGCCCTATCCAACGATGATCTATCACCAACAGGTCCTAGAACGAGACCTTTGAGGTTCTTCGGTATCACTCTTGAATGGTCGGAAGTCCGGCCTTTCTCCAAGATGCTATACCTCCGTCAAGCTGCTGCACATCGAACCCTTGGTCCTGAAGATGATGCATGGCCTCGGTACTACGCCCACCAGCAGCGCAATAGACCAATACGGGCTTGCTCTTGTCCAGATCGGCGTACGTCTTATCAGGGTCCCCACCATTCCAGTCCAGATTCGCAGCTCCCGCCAGGTGACCGGACTTGAATTCTGCTGGGGTCCGAACATCGATCAATTGGGCATCGCCTGCACGCATCCTTTCTTGGAAGGACGCAGCATCCAAGTCCCTGGTCTGCACTTGTTCAGACCCGGCTGATGGGGATGAACGTGGCTCTTGGGCTTGGGTGCAACCGACACTAAGGGTCGCAAAAAGCAGTGGGACGATCATTAGGTGTTTCATGACGCAAAGGTCGGAGTTGTAAAGTGACGATCCGTGCCTCTCTCCGTGATATTGGTCACAGAACCCTGGCTTGAACATGCTGCAACTGACTTGCTTGGGAACCAATTGCATCACACCCCCGTAAAAGCATGGCATGTACCGCTTCTATTTCTTCATCGCGATATGCCTTTCCACATTTCCGGCAACGGTCCTAATGGCCCAAGTGGATGGATTGGTAGCTTATGTTCCCGCCAAACCCATTGAACGGACCGCAGATTCGGAGAGCATTGGTTTCATGGCTAGTGCCGTGGGTGGTAAAGCCGAAGCCATTTTACCCACAGATGCTTTCAAGGCTGATATCCTTAATGTCCGTGGCAACATCGAACGCACGTATTCCGCAGAGGAACTAGGAACGCTTTCATTAGCCGATGTAAGCTCGGGCACATGGACACTTCGGGTCCATACCCCGGACGGCTTCTTGGTTCGGCGCTTTGTAGTTATGGCCCGTGGCGGTGTGATCTGGTCACCGGAATATGACCGAAAAGCTAAAAAGCCTCGTCGGAGCCGGAACCGTTAATTCGCCATCGGTACGCCCCGCCGTTGTAACCGGTCCAAGCCTTCTGCGGCCAAGTCCATATCCGGTTGTAGGACCAAAGCTTGTTTGTAGGCGGCCTTTGCACTGTTCAGCTGTTCCTCGAATTCGTAGGTAAGACCGAGGTTGTAATATGCATTGGCGTAATTGGGCAACAAGGTGATCGCCTTTTCGAATTCGATCCGGGCATCCAAATACCGTTGCTGATGCTGGAGCATAACATACCCTGTGTTGTACCATGCGGTGGCGTTCTGCGGATCTATCTCCTTGATCTTTGCATAGGATGCGATCGCCATGCTGTCCTGTCCTTGTTCCTGGCAATACATACCGCGAGCATACCAAGCTTCAACACTATTCGGGCGTAGGTCCAGCGCGGTGTTGAAGAACTCCAAGGCTAAAGGATCTCCCTTGGCGGAATGGATCAGACCCAACGCTACGTAGGCATCATAGTATTGGGGGTCCCGTTCCACAGCAGTATGATAGCTGCTTATGGCCAATGTCGTATCGCCGGCCTGACGATGGATCCAGCCCTTAATGAAATAGGCTCGTGGATTCTCTTGTTCCAACCGCAATGCATCATTCACCCATCGCATGGCCTCGGGAAAGTCCTTGTCCAACAACCGGATCTCTGCCATTTTCAAACGGGCCTCCGTACTGTCGGGAGCCAGCCTAACGGCCTTCATGAACTGTTCTTCGGCTCGCTGGAGTTCCACGATCCGGAAGTACAGATCACCCAAACCAATACGCCAAGCGGCTTGCGTACTGTCGATCGCCACGGCCCGTTGCCAATCCTTTAGTGCTGCGGTCAAGCTGTCCCGTGCTTCTTGGAACCGAGCGCGTTTGGCGAACAAGGCCGCGTTCCGCGGTTGGGCGATGATCTCTTGATCGATCTGGGCCAAGGTCAAAGAGGGGGAATTTCCTTCGGAGCTATTAGCGTATTGCCCATTATCGACGCATGCATTCAAGATCGGAAAAAGAAGGAGGAAAAGGATCGTGATGCGCGAGGACATGTTGTTGAGAAAAGCGAAGGCCCCGATGGTTGATCACCGGGGCCTTCAAAAGTAAGCGCACGCCTTGGAAGTGCTTGTTCATTTCGCCATGACTTGAGCACCGGTACCCGTTGGCGTGCGGGAAACAAGGATCAGGCAGTGACCGGTACTTCGGTCTTGGTCAATGCCTCCTTGATCTTGGCCTCCAACTGTTCGCACAGTTCAAGGTTATCTTCCAGCAGTTGCCGCACCATGTCGCGACCCTGCCCTAATTTATTGTCCTCGTAGCTGAACCAGCTACCACTCTTCTTGATGATATTCAGTTCAACACCGAGATCGATGATCTCACCGGTCTTGCTGATGCCCTTTCCGAACATGATATCAAACTCTGTTTTGCGGAATGGCGGTGCCAATTTGTTCTTCACGACTTTCACACGGGTACGATTGCCCACAACGGTTTCACCATCCTTGATCTGCGTAGCCCTTCGGATATCCAACCGGATGGACGAATAGAACTTGAGTGCATTACCCCCCGTGGTGGTCTCCGGATTGCCGAACATGACCCCGATCTTCTCACGTAGTTGGTTGATGAAGATGCAACAGCAACCGGTCTTGCTGATCGTTCCGGTCAGCTTCCTCAAAGCCTTGCTCATCAACCGGGCCTGCATGCCGACTGCACTGTCACCCATCTCTCCTTCGATCTCCGCACGGGGTGTCAACGCCGCCACACTGTCGATCACGATGATATCGATCGCTCCTGAACGGATCAGGTTGTCCGCGATCTCCAATGCTTGTTCACCATTGTCAGGTTGACTGATCAAAAGATTCTCAGTATCAACTCCCAAGCTTTCAGCATACGCCCTATCGAAGGCATGCTCAGCATCGATCATGGCAGCAATACCGCCTTTGCGCTGCGCTTCCGCAATTGCATGGATAGCCAATGTGGTCTTACCTGAGGATTCCGGTCCGTAGATCTCAACGACCCTTCCGCGGGGATAACCACCAATGCCCAAGGCGATATCCAAGCCAATGGAACCACTGGGTATCGCCTCCACATGTTCTACAACCCCATCCCCCAACTTCATCACGGCCCCTTTGCCGAAGGTCTTATCCATTTTGTCCATGGTAAGCTGAAGTGCCTTCAACTTTTCCTTATTGATCTCAGTGGCCATAGTTCCTGCTTTGGTTGGTTTGCGTTCTAAGGTAGTTGCGGTTGATTCCGCTGTTGCTTTCTTCATTTTCTGTTTTGCTTTCTGTTCCTAACTCCTTCGTTCAAATTGACCCTACCTCTATTCTAGTGTCAGGTGATCCTATTTCTGCTCTCATGTCGCACCATGTAGATCATGAGAACTGAAAGAGTGCGAACGTTGGATCGTGTGCAGTTGACGATATTTCTGTCAGTTTGATGACGCACAAATAAGCACATGTTTTCTTCATTGCCAAATTTCTTGACATTAAAAGTTTTGAACAAGTCGGCTCAGGAGCCTCACTTTATCCGTAAAGAATGAGGATCGGCCAGATTCTAAACTGCGCATAGAAAAGGTATTACTGTCGATGAATTCGAGGATTTTATCGACGAATACTTGACAGCCGCTTGCGAGTTCCGGTATGTTTGCGTGATTCCAGTCGAAAAAGACCGCACTTCAGCCTGACCTCTGAGCACTTGTTCGCCCTAAACGAACAGGCACATGCGATCCAACGACAACACTGCTCTCGCAGGTCCACAACATGGGACCGATCGGCTATGGCTTAGTCCAGATGAGGGCTTGGGTACTACGGGGTACCCGGTAGGTAACGGAACATCTCGGGATGCCAACAGTGGTGTCCTGCTCCTTGATAAACTCCAACAACCAAATACACACATGATGTACACCAAACCCACGGAACGGCTATGGTATCGCAGAGCGCTCTTCTCGCTCCTGTTGATCGCCATTGCTTTCTCCCCGATCAGTGCCCAGCGTGCCGTTCACGCTAGCGGAGTGCCAACCAAGGATCACGCCGACCACGGTGACCATGAGGACCTGCTTCACAAGTTCGACCAGGTGATCGAATTCACCGAGAACCAAGGACAGTTCAGCAACGGTGTGCTGTATCGGGCCGATTTCCCGTTGGGCCAAGCTTTGGCCACTCGTGAGGGTATGCTCATGAAAGCCTTCGATCCAGCATCTGTGCAGGAAAGGCACGAGGATGGAATGCGTATTGAGCAGGAAATGCATGAGGGCAAGCCATTCCGACCACTTATGTGGCGGGAGAAAGGACATGCGTGGATGTTGCATTTCAATAATGCACAACCCAGTATGAAGGTAGAGAGCCGCGATGCCCACAAAGGGACCACCAATTATTTCGTTGGTGATCGTTCAGCTGTGGACGTGCGCAGTTTCCACGAAGTATGGTACACCGATGTGTACAAGGCGACGGATGTGCGCTATTACCCTGCTGCGGACGGCGCGCTGGAATATGACATCATTTGTAAGCCGGGTAGCGATCCAAGTGAGATCGCGATCGAGTTCAAGGGGATCGAAAATGTGCACGTGAGCGATAAGGGTGAATTGGTGCTGAGCAGCAGCCTAGGCGACATGGTATTCCCGGCCCCTGTGGTCTATCAAAAGATCAACGGCAAGGAAAAGAGCGTCAGAACAACCTACAAACAGCTTGGAAAGAACAGCATCGGATTCAATGTGGGTGCCTACGATAGGAACGAAACCCTCGTCATTGACCCGATCGCTTTGCGTTGGGCCACATGGGTGAACACCAACAGCACAGGTCAGAACCACGGTCACTGCATTTGGGTTGACCCCAGCGACGGAGCCATCTATGTGGTTGCTCGTGTTGATGGCCTGACTGACAACATCACTTTAGGAGCGTTCAGCACAGCTTCCGCCGGAAACTTGGAGATGGTCGTGGGCAAGTACTTGGAGCCAACGAACGTAGGCGGCCTTGGTGAACGGGTTTGGCAGACGTATTTGGGCGGTAACGGCGATGACAACCCGTACGCCATGGAACAGGGTCCTGATGGGAACCTTTACATCACCGGACAGACCAGCAGTACCAACTTCCCATTGATCGGCGGAGGAGCGTTCAGCGGAAGTAGTTTGAACCAGCAAGCCCAGAGCGGCATAGACGTGTTCGTATTGAAGATCAATACCGAGGGGAATTCGATCAAAGCGGCGGTAGTCGGAGGAAACGGAGCGGACGACAATTTTGATGTCCGCCTGGCGAACAATGGAGATGTCTTCGTTAGCGGTAGCACCACCAGTACGAACCTGCTAACCCTCAACGCAGGTAGTGGTGCAAGCAACACCAACAATGGTGGAAGCGATGTGTTCCTTTTCCGGATCGATCAAGACCTCTCCTCTTTGGTATGGATGCGCAACTATGGTGGTTCCAGCACTGATCGTGCCAGTATCATGCTACATAACCCGAACACGGGCGACCTGTTCGTTGGTGGTAATACTTCCAGTACGAACTTCCCATTGGTTAGTGCACGTCAATCCACACGTGGAGGAACGACAGCCGGTTTCCTGCAACGTCTTACTGGTGCGGGTACCACAACTTGGTCATCCTACTTCTCCAGTGAAAGTGGTGATGATGCGAACCTGCTTTGTATGGCCTTCAATAACAACAACACCGAGATCTATTTCGGCGGGGTGACCGAAGGCTTGAACAGCGCGAACATCTCCGCGAGCGGTGTCCATGACATTAGCCACAACGGAAGCAACGACTTCTACGTGGCCCGAATGGACCTCGACCAGAATTTCTTGGACGGGACCTATATCGGCGGATCGAACAACGAAACGAATATGATGGGCCTGAACGTGGACCAGAACAACGATGCCTACGTGTTCGGGTACACAAACAGCAACAACTTCCCAACGAGCGCTGCACCCAACGTTCCGCTACAAACAGGTCTTCAAGGTGAGAACGACAAGGTCTTCTTCAAACTTGAGAGCGACTTGAGCGTGTTGGAATTCAGCACTTACTTCGGCGGCACCAATGATGATTACGATCCCGTTGGTGAACGTGGCATCAAGTTCAGCAATTGCCGCATCTACACCATCGTTACTAGCGAAAGCAACAACATTCCCCTTACACAGGGTTCTTTGAATACCACCAAGAACAGCGGTACCAGCACCTATGAACCGGGACTCGTTGTTTGGGCCAATCCACCTGACATCTTGGACAACACGATCACCAGCGACGAGATCGCCATTTGTGCAGGTGCGACACCGGGGAACATCACCGGTTCAGCACCCAGCTACTCTTTGCCCACGATCATAAGGAACGGTGCGACTAGCAGTTACCCCAACTTGGGTTCCGCCGCGACCTACCAATGGCAGACGAGCACTGACAGCTTGAACTGGACCGATATTGTAGGTGCTACTGGTCAGAACCTGCCCGGCACCCAATTAGGGCCCGTGAACGAGGATACTTATGTGCGCAGGATCATTGGTGGTGATGCGTGCATCCTTGCCGGAGCCGCGGACCAAGTGGTTACGGTGCGCTTGATGACAGTGACCGGTATTGTTACAAATGCAAGTTGCAACGGTTTTGCTGACGGAACGATACAAGCCAACGCGAACGGACTACCGAATTTCCAATATGCGTGGAGCAATGGACAGACCACACAAACAGCAACTGGTCTCGCGGCAGGATCATACTCGGTTACTGTTACCGATGCCAGTGGTTGCACCGCACAGCAAACATTCCAGGTTGGGCAACCCACGGTCCTCGGCGGTCAATCAACAGTTACACCAGCTACTTGCGCAAATGCAAATGGTGGTGCTACTGCATCAGGCACCGGAGGAACTGCACCATACACCTATCTCTGGAGCAACAATACCAACGGCCCAACCATTAGTGGCGTGCAGGGAGGTACATACACCGTGACGATCAGGGACGCTAAGAACTGCACTGTGGATGTTATCGTGATCATCCCTTCTACCGGCGCCGTGACGGCATATGCAGGTCCTGCTACAACAATAACTTGCCTCACTGGAGCAGAGATCCTCCTCAATGGCAGCGGAACTGCAGGGGTTGACTTTGCATGGAGCGCAAGCAACGGAGGCAATATCGTTTCTGGTGCGAATACCGCAACTCCAACGGTGAACGCCGCAGGAACGTACACTCTTACGGTCTCGAACTCCCAGTCAGGATGTTCCGCCACGGATGCCGTAGCTGTGAGCATGAACACCACGGCCCCGAATGCAACCGCTTCAGGAGCTGGAGAACTGACTTGTTCTGTAACATTGTTGAATTTGGACGGTGGAAGCACAACTCCTGGCGCCACGTTCAGCTGGAGCAGTGCGAATGGGTTCAGCAGTGCGGATGAAGATGTGATCGTAAATGCAGCCGGAACATATGTACTCACGGTTACGAACCCAGCGAACGGTTGCACGAATACCGCCAATGTAGTGGTCACATTGAACAATACGGTTCCCGGTGCAACTGCACAAGGCGGCGTGTTGAACTGTAACGTGAGCAGCATCATGCTCGTGGGAACCGGCAACGGAACCTTCGCATGGAGCGGTCCGAACGGTTTCTCAAGCACGGTCCAAAACCCGAACGTGGGTGCCGCTGGTATCTACAACTTGGTTGTTACCGGAACGAACGGTTGCACAAGCAACGCTTCCACTGAAGTTACCTTGGATGAACAAACCCCAGGGCCACTGCACAAGGCGGTGTGTTGAACTGTAACGTGAGCAGCATCATGCTCGCGGGAACCGGCAACGGAACCTTCGCATGGAGCGGTCCGAACGGTTTCTCAAGCACGGTCCAGAACCCGAACGTGGGTGCAGCTGGTATCTACAACTTGGTTGTTACCGGAACGAACGGTTGCACAAGCAACGCTTCCACTGAAGTTACCTTGGATGAACAAACCCCAGGGGCCACTGCACAAGGCGGTGTGTTGAACTGCAACGTGAGCAGCATCATGCTTGTGGGAACCGGCAACGGAACCTTCGCATGGAGCGGTCCGAACGGTTTCTCCAGCACGGTCCAGAACCCGAACGTGGGTGCCGCTGGTATCTACAACTTGGTTGTTACCGGAACGAACGGTTGCACAAGCAACGCTTCCACTGAAGTTACCTTGGATGAACAAACCCCAGGGGCCACTGCACAAGGCGGTGTGTTGAACTGCAACGTGAGCAGCATCATGCTTGTTGGAACCGGCAACGGAACCTACGCTTGGAGCGGTCCGAACGGTTTCTCCAGCACTGTCCAGAACCCGAACGTGGGTGCAGCTGGTATCTACAACTTGGTTGTTACCGGAACGAACGGTTGCACAAGCAACGCTTCCACTGAAGTTACCTTGGATGAACAAACCCCAGGGGCCACTGCACAAGGCGGTGTGCTGAACTGCAACGTCAGCAGCATCATGCTTGTGGGAACCGGCAACGGAACCTTCGCATGGAGCGGTCCGAACGGTTTCTCCAGCACGGTCCAAAACCCGAACGTGGGTGCAGCAGGTACCTACAACCTAGTGGTTACCGGTGCGAACGGTTGCACAAGCAACGCTTCCGCTGAAGTTACCTTGGATGACCAAACCCCCAGGGCAACTGCACAAGGCGGCGTGTTGAACTGCAACGTGAGCAGCATCATGCTTGTTGGAACTGGCAACGGAACCTTCGCTTGGAGCGGTCCGAATGGTTTCTCTAGCACTGTTCAAAACCCGAACGTGGGTGCAGCGGTACCTACAACCTAGGTGGTTACCGGTGCGAACGGTTGCACAAGTGACGCTTCAACCGAAGTAACACGGATGCTGAAGCCCCGGGCAACTGCACAAGGCGGCGTGTTGAACTGCAACGTGAGCAGCATCATGCTCGTGGGAACCGGCAACGGAACCTTCGCATGGAGCGGTCCGAACGGTTTCTCCAGCACGGTCCAGAACCCGAACGTGGGTGCAGCTGGTACCTACAACCTTGGTTGTTACCGGAGCGAACGGTTGCACAAGCAACGCTTCCACTGAAGTTACCTTGGATGAACAAACCCCAGGGCCACTGCACAAGGCGGTGTGCTGAACTGCAACGTGAGCAGCATCATGCTCGTGGGAACCGGCAACGGAACCTTCGCATGGAGCGGTCCGAACGGTTTCTCAAGCACGGTCCAAAACCCGAACGTGGGTGCAGCAGGTACCTACAACCTAGTGGTTACCGGTGCGAACGGTTGCACAAGCGATGCTTCAACCGAAGTAACACAGGATGCTGAAGTGCCCGGCGCAACTGCACAAGGCGGCGTGTTGAACTGCAACGTGAGCAGCATCATGCTCGTGGGAACCGGCAACGGAACCTTCGCATGGAGCGGTCCGAACGGTTTCTCCAGCACGGTCCAAAACCCGAACGTGGGTGCAGCAGGTACCTACAACCTAGTGGTTACCGGTGCGAACGGTTGCACAAGTGATGCTTCAACCGAAGTAACACAGGATGCTGAAGTGCCCGGCGCAACTGCACAAGGCGGCGTGTTGAACTGCAACGTGAGCAGCATCATGCTCGTGGGAACCGGCAACGGAACCTTCGCATGGAGCGGTCCGAACGGTTTCTCCAGCACTGTCCAGAACCCGAACGTGGGTGCAGCTGGTATCTACAACTTGGTTGTTACCGGAACGAACGGTTGCACAAGCAACGCTTCCACTGAAGTTACCTTGGATGAACAAACCCCAGGGGCCACTGCACAAGGCGGTGTGCTGAACTGCAACGTGAGCAGCATCATGCTCGTGGGAACCGGCAACGGAACCTTCGCATGGAGCGGTCCGAACGGTTTCTCCAGCACTGTCCAGAACCCGAACGTGGGTGCAGCTGGTATCTACAACTTGGTTGTTACCGGAACGAACGGTTGCACAAGCAACGCTTCCGCAGCAGGTACCTACAACCTAGTGGTTACCGGTGCGAACGGTTGCACAAGTGATGCTTCAACCGAAGTAACACAGGATGCTGAAGTGCCCGGCGCAACTGCACAAGGCGGCGTGTTGAACTGCAACGTGAGCAGCATCATGCTCGTGGGAACCGGCAACGGAACCTTCGCATGGAGCGGTCCGAACGGTTTCTCAAGCACGGTCCAGAACCCGAACGTGGGTGCAGCTGGTATCTACAACTTGGTTGTTACCGGAACGAACGGTTGCACAAGCAATGCTTCCACTGAAGTTACCTTGGATGAACAAACCCCAGGGGCCACTGCACAAGGCGGTGTGCTGAACTGCAACGTGAGCAGCATCATGCTTGTGGGAACCGGCAACGGAACCTTCGCATGGAGCGGTCCGAACGGTTTCTCAAGCACGGTCCAGAACCCGAACGTGGGTGCAGCTGGTATCTACAACTTGGTTGTTACCGGAACGAACGGTTGCACAAGCAACGCTTCCACTGAAGTTACCTTGGATGAACAAACCCCAGGGGCCACTGCACAAGGCGGTGTGCTGAACTGCAACGTCAGCAGCATCATGCTTGTGGGAACCGGCAACGGAACCTTCGCATGGAGCGGCCCGAACGGTTTCTCAAGCACCATGCAAAACCCGAACGTGGGTGCAGCAGGTACCTACAACGTGGTTACCGGTGCGAACGGTTGCACAAGTGATGCTTCAACCGAAGTAACACAGGATGCTGAAGTGCCCGGCGCAACTGCACAAGGCGGCGTGTTGAACTGCAACGTGAGCAGCATCATGCTCGTGGGAACCGGCAACGGAACCTTCGCATGGAGCGGTCCGAACGGTTTCTCAAGCACGGTCCAAAACCCGAACGTGGGTGCAGCAGGTACCTACAACCTAGTGGTTACCGGTGCGAACGGTTGCACAAGTGATGCTTCAACCGAAGTAACATAGGATGCTGAAGTGCCCGGGGCCACTGCACAAGGCGGCGTGTTGAACTGCAACGTCAGCAGCATCATGCTCGTGGGAACCGGCAACGGAACCTTCGCATGGAGCGGTCCGAACGGTTTCTCCAGCACTGTCCAGAACCCGAACGTGGGTGCCGCTGGTATCTACAACTTGGTTGTTACCGGAACGAACGGTTGCACAAGCACAGCAACAGCCATGGTAACGGAAAACAACGAAGGCCCTGGCGCGCAAGCAACCGGTGGAACCCTGACCTGCACCAACACCAACGTTACACTGATCGGTAGCGGTAATGGAACATTCGCTTGGAGCGGACCAAATGGTTTCTCTAGCATCATGCCAATGCCGATGGTGAATGTGGCCGGTACCTACACACTTGTTGTAACGGGAACCAACGGTTGCACCAGTACGGCAACGACAATGGTCTTGTACAATGGCACAGCTCCTGTAGTTAGCGTTGGTGTCGAAGCAAACCTTCCTTGCGAAGGAGGGTCACTCGTGATCAATAGCTCTTCCACAGTGGCAGGCATGTACACGTGGAGCGGACCTAATGGCTTCACCAGTACACTGGCCGAACCAAGCGTGACGGAGGCAGGAATATACACCTTGGTGGTGACCGCTGAAAACGGTTGTACCGGTAGTGCCTCGATCGAAGTGATGCGGGATGAATGCGGCGGCGAGTGCCCACCGATCTTCACCTCCTGCCCTAGCGACATCACTGTACAGTGTGCAGATGACTTCTCCCCATACGGCGAAGGCGGCGAACCAACCTTGCGCGATGTGGTGCTGATCGGTGACGACAAGGACAAAGACAAGGAAGACAAGAAGTGTCCTGCGATCGTGGACTACGGCTGGTACGAGGAGTTGATCGGCACATGCCCTTACGTGATCCGTCGCACATTCTATGCTACAGACGCGGATGGCAACACGGAGACTTGCGTACAGATGATCACAGTGATCGATGACATCGCACCTATCTTCGAAGGAACCATCGCCGACATTACTGTAGCATGCGATTCCGACCTCGACAACGTGGAGATCCCAGCCGTGTGGGCATACGATGAGTGTACCAAGACCGAAATGCCAGCGTACATGAATGTGACGTATGTGGATGGCGAATGCCCTTCGGAGTACAGCATCGTCTACACTTGGACATCTGTTGACTACTGCGGAAACATGAGCGAAACCGCATGGACCATCCACGTGGTGGACAACACTGCACCAATGATCGTGTGTGATGTAGCTGACATGACCGTGTTCTGCGATGAAGTGCCTGAGGCATCTGATTGCAAAGCAGTGGACAACTGTGATCCGAATGTGCATGTCATCTTCACCGAAGACAAGCAGGATGAGAACTGTGACGAAGGGTACATGATCACGCGCACATGGACGGCCATGGATGCTTGCGGAAATGTGGGCCAAACGGTACAGAACATCACTGTTGTCGGCAAGAAGGATGATGGTAAAGGCGGACCGGATGAAATGACCGTGACGATAGCGCCGAACCCATTCCGCCATGAAGCGATGATCGCCTTCACCCCGACACAAAGCGGTCAAGCGGTGATCGAAGTAATGGACATGCAAGGCCGGAAAGTTGCACAACCCTTCAATGGTGCGGTGCAGCAAGGAATGCCGGTACGTGTAGAATTCAAACCGGAGCGCAATGGTGCCGGAACCTTCTTCTACCGGATCGAACTGAACGGAAAGGAACTACGTGGCCGCATGCTGTACCAGCCGTGATCCCTGACCTGGACCGAACAAAGGGCCCCTGCCACAAGGTGGGGGCCTTTTGCGTTTGTTACCCTATGCTTCCGAATAAGAGGGCAACCTCGATGTCCACCCAATAACACACCAAAACCCCCATTGGTAATTTTACCCACTTGGGAATGAGCACACCTTTGGCAGAACGCCTTCGCCCGCGCACCTTGGATGAGGTAGTGGGTCAAACACATCTAGTCGGAACAAATGGCGTGCTTCGGAAGGCATTGACAGGTGGCATGCTGCCCAGTATGATCCTTTGGGGGCCACCCGGTGTGGGCAAGACCACTTTGGCGCGTCTCATCGCACAAGACTTGAAACGACCTTTCCATTCACTTAGCGCGATCAACAGCGGGGTTAAGGATGTGCGTGAAGTGATCGAACACGCAGGCGGCTCAGGGTTATTCGCGCGCAGCGCCGTCTTGTTCATCGACGAGATCCACCGGTTCAGCAAAGCACAACAGGACAGCTTGTTGGGGGCCGTGGAAAAGGGCACTATCACGTTGATCGGTGCCACCACCGAGAACCCGAGCTTTGAAGTGATCCCGGCGCTCCTCTCCCGCTGTCAGGTCTACGTGCTCGAACCCTTGGCCATTGAACAGTTATTGGCTCTCTTGGAACGGGCAATGTCCGAAGATGCCGAACTGAAGAACTTCGATATTCGACTCACCGAGACCGATGCGCTAATGCGCGCGAGCGGTGGCGATGCACGCCGCTTGTTGAACACCTTCGAACTCTGCGTTCGCACGGCCGCCAAGGGATCCAGCGAGGGTCCTGTCCTGATCACAAATTCGCTGGTCCAGGAAGTGGTGCAGAACAACACCGCCCGGTACGACAAGCAAGGCGAACAGCACTACGACATCATCAGTGCCTTCATAAAAAGCATGCGCGGTAGCGATCCGAACGCAGCGGTCTACTGGCTTGCACGCATGGTCGAAGGTGGCGAGGATCCGATCTTTATTGCCCGGCGAATGGTGATCCTGGCCAGCGAGGACATCGGAAATGCGAATCCAAATGCGTTGCTGATGGCCACCACCAGCATGCAGGCCGCACAAATGATCGGCTGGCCAGAGAGCAGGATCATTCTTAGCCAATGCGCTATCTACTTGGCCTGTTCACCCAAGAGCAATGCCAGCTACATGGCGATCGGCGCGGCCCAACAAGTGGTAAAGGATACCGGTGACCTACCTGTTCCACTGGCCTTACGCAATGCACCGTCCAAGTTGATGAAGGACTTGGACTACGGCAAGGAATACAAGTACAGCCATGATGGCGAAGGCAATTTCATTGATCAAGAGTTCTTGCCAGCTGACTTGGCCGGCACTGCATTTTACACTCCCGGTAATACACCCAAGGAACGGGAGCATGCAGCCTTGCTGGAACGCCTCTGGAAGGGGAAGTATTTGTAAGATCGACCAACCTGCGAACCTTTTCATCGGATTACGGAGCCAGAATTGGCCCTTGGCTGCTGGCTTTTAACTGTTGGCTACTAGCCTATATATCCATTCAGAACGAATGGCAAGTAGCTAGTAGCCAACGGCTAGACCAAAAGCATTCCAACCGAACCAGTAGATTCGAACCATGTCATTACCAACCGTCAATCCCATGTCCGGATCACTCGTGAGCTATCGCACCCTCCTATCCTTTGCCTGCGTGATCAGCCTTTCCGTTGCTTTTGGGCAAGTGAACAAAGCTCGTGATCTCGTAAATCCCTTCATCGGTACAGGAGGCCATGGGCACACCTTCCCAGGTGCATGTGTACCGAACGGTTTAGTGCAACTGAGCCCTGATACGCGCCCTGATGGCGTTATGGATTGGGACGGTTGCGGCGGTTACCATTACAGCGATTCGTTGATCTACGGATTCAGTCACACACACTTGAGCGGTACTGGTGTTGCGGACCTGTGCGATGTGCTACTGATGCCGATGAGCGGGAAAGCATCCTTCGATCCAAAGGAGTATCGTTCGCAGTTCAAACACGCTTCCGAAGCTGCACAAGCCGCTTACTACAAGGTCTTTTTGGATGACGAGAAAACCCTTGTGGAGCTGACCAGCACGGCCCACTGCGGAGTACACCGTTATACCATGCCTGCAGACAAGGAACAGTACATTGTGCTAGACCTGCGCCATCGCGATAAGTTACTTACCTCTCGGATCGAAGCCGTGGGCAACGAGATCACTGGTGAGCGCCGTAGCAGTTCGTGGGCTCCTGACCAGCGACTGTACTTCTGCATCCGCCTCGGGCACGGAAACGGCAGTACCGCGATCGCTTTGGAACCCGGCGCGGACAGTGCAAAAGCGATCATTGCTGTGAAAAGGGAAAGCACAGGTCCGCTCATTGTAAAGGTTGGCATCAGCGCAGTAAGCATTGATGGCGCACGTGCCAACCTCGATGCCGAAGTGCCGGGCTGGGATTTCGATGTCGTCCGCCAGCAAGCCGAGGATGCATGGAACGCCAAGCTGGACAAGATCGAGGTGGATGGTGGAACATTGGAACAACAGCGCGTTTTCTACACGGCACTTTACCACTGCTATGTGGCGCCATATACCTTCAACGATGTTGATGGACGTTATCGAGGTATGGATGGCGAAGTCCATCATGCGGACCACAAGGTTTACACAGTCTTTAGTTTGTGGGATACGTATCGCGCACTTCATCCGTTGATGACCATTCTGGAACCCGAGATGACCAGCGATTGGATCAAGACCTTTTTGCTCCACTATCAACAAAGCGGCCGTTTGCCGGTGTGGGAACTGTGGGGCAACGAGACTGATTGCATGATCGGCTACCACAGTGTAAGTGTGATCGCCGACGCGTATCTCAAAGGAATTCGTGGCTTTGACGCGGACCTTGCCTTGGAAGCCATGTTGGCCAGTGCCATGCGTGATGAACCCGGGCTGAACGCCTATCGCGAACGAGGCTACATCAGTAGTGAGGACCAGAGCGAAAGCGTGAGCAAGACCTTGGAGTATGCGTACGATGATTGGTCCATTGCCCAGATGGCACAGGAAATGAAACGCGAAAAGGGCATCACTTCTCCGGATGGTAAGTACTTGGACAGCATCGCATACGTGTTCACCTCCCGGTCCTACTCCTACCAGAATTTATTCAACCCGAAAACGCTCTTTTTCCAAGCCCGACTTAACGGTGGTTTCAAGGAACCCTTCGACCCCTTCGAAGTGAATTTCAATTTCACGGAGGCCAATGCGTGGCAATATTCCTTGGCCGTTCAGCAAGGCAAGCAATACCTCATTGACCTGTTCTCAACCGGAAAAACGAGTTTTCTCGCGAACCATTTGGACAAGCTCTTCTCAGCGGAAAGTGCAACCACCGGCCGTGACCAA
Organism: Flavobacteriales bacterium; assembly: GCA_016717305.1. Lineage (GTDB taxonomy): Bacteria > Bacteroidota > Bacteroidia > Flavobacteriales_F > PHOS-HE28 > PHOS-HE28. The sequence continues at coordinate 254,943 of JADKFY010000004.1, read as the reverse complement.
GCGGACATCACGGGATTGATCGGCCAATACGCCCATGGCAACGAACCCAGCCACCACATGGCCTATTTGTACAATGCTGTTGGACAACCCCAAAGGACCGCGGAACTGGTGCATCGGATCTGCACCGAACTCTACCACGACGCACCCGACGGCCTTAGTGGGAACGAGGATTGTGGGCAAATGAGCGCATGGTATGTGTTAAGCGCTATGGGCTTCTATCAGGTCTCTCCCGGAAACCCTTGGTATGAAGGCGGATCGCCCTTGTTCAATAGGGTCCGGGTCGATGTTGGAAATGGAAAATTCTTCAGCTTGAACGCTGATCGTAAAGACCCAAGCGCATACTTCGTTCAGTCCAAAACGGCAGAAGGTTGGACCTTGAGCCACGAGCAGATCATGCGCGGGGATGAGGTTACGTTGGACATGACCAATGCATTCGATACTGAAAAACTGGATGCCCAAAGTGTTCTGGTCAGTCCTTATGTACGACGATCAGCGGTCCCGTTCATTCAGGCTTCGTCGAGAACGTTCTCGGATCCGCTACAGATAACGTTGGATTGTTTGTACGGGAACAGTTTCAATTACACTGTGAATGATGGTGCGGAAGTAGCCGTCCCATCCGGCCCAGTTTCCTTCACCCTATTTGAAACGGCAACGATCAAAGCCTATAACAGTCCTTCTCCTGTGACGGCCACCTTCACCAAACATACCACCGACCATACGCTGACCTTGCAAAGCGATTTTGCCAACCAATATGCTGCTGGTGGTGACCAAGCATTGATCGACGGCCTGCGCGGCTCCGAAGATTTCCGGACCGGTGAATGGCAGGGCTACGAAGGCAAGGATCTTCTCGCCACGATCGACCTGGGCAATCCGAGTACTGTGAAACGCATCGGTCTTAGTCTACTGCAAGACCAGAAATCATGGATCTGGTTCCCCGCGGAAGTGCAATTCGCCTTCAGCACCAACTTACGTCAATGGAGCACGGTGACTGTGGTGAACAATGAACCGCGGACTACAGAAGCGCCCTTGACCAAAGAGCTCTGGACCGAAATATTGACCAAGCAAGCGCGCTACATAAAGTTGATCGCCAAGAACGCCGGTCCGTGCCCGGAATGGCATCCGGGAAAAGGTGGCAAGACTTGGATCTTCGCGGATGAGGTGTTGTTGGAGGTGGAATAAAGCTGAGTGATCCATCTGCATCCCATGTGTTGAACGAATGATCTAGAACAAGAAAGCCCGACTTCCGCCGGGCTTTCTTGTTCTATCAATGATCTGATCAACGCGCTACTTGCACCCGCTCGGTCTTCACCCAATCCGGTGTAGTGAGCTGCACCAAGTACTGCCCGCTTTGGAGATCGGTCATATCCACCGCGTTGCGCGTACCACCGTTCATGAGGAGTTGTTGCTCCAGTACGACACGTCCGCTCATATCCGTGATACGCAATTGGACCTTGCCTTCAACCTTGTTGCCCAGCTCGATCTGCAACAAACCGTCGGTGGGATTTGGATAGACGGAGAAAGAGCCGTTCGTAAGTTCATCGATCCCGATGGCTCCGCATCCAATGGCCCATTGCAACGGAACTGCCACGCCACTGTCCTCGCAAGATCCGGTGTCATTCGAACGGATCCGAAGAGTCAGTGCATAATCCACGTTCTGTGAGTTCACTGCGAACCCGGCAAATGATGAACCGTTGTTGTTGCCTTGGAAGATGGTGTTGGCGCTACCGTTAAGGCCATTGTAGATCGTGATCAGATCGCCAGCGAGCAACTGGCCTTGAGAGAAACCGATCGTGATCGGCCCATTGATCGCCGACTTGTAGTTGTACCAACGGTCCTCGTTGTTCCCGTAGCAATACTCGTAGGTATCCACGCCACAGCTAACGATGACACAGCTATCTGCCGCGTAGGTGACCGCTTGACTGGTTGTACGGCATTGTGGATATTCCTGATTGAATACCCGGATCACGGAAAGGCTGTCCACTGGGAACGGCCCGAAAGTGTGTACCCCTACCCCAACATTCGTCAGGGTATCACCTGTGTTCAGGTTCGTGATGGACAGGTCGGAATCACCTCCTGCATCCGAAACGACCACCTCAACATTGTACCCCATATGGAAACAATCAGGAACGACGTTCAAGGTCGCTTCAGGGTTCGCGCAATCCACACAATACACCCTCCATTCCCATTGGTCGTAGGTCGTCGTGTTGCATTGAACGGAACCATCTGATTCCATGATCATGTACAAATTTTGGCCGGTGGCAGCCACATCGACTTCAAAGTAATTGTTGTTCGTACTTAGAACGGCACTGCCCACAGGACCCAAGTCGCCTGTAAGTTGTTGCACAAAACCGGTAGAGTCCCCTCCTGCGTAAGGGTACAGTGCTGCGTTGGACCAAAGTATCGGAGCACTAGCATCAGGTCCGTCGAAGATGTATATCCGGTCCAATATTGCATTTTCAATTGTACCGCGATCAAAGGTGAGCCGCAGGTTACCTGGTCCACCCTGCAATTCGTAGGCCCACGTGCGCATGTCATTCGCGGTATAGCAATAGGTCTCTTGCAGACCAGCTCCAGGACAGGGAACAAAGCTGGGGCAAAGCGGGTTCACAATGGTAGAACTGGACACGTTACATAGCGTGTTCGGTAGGCTCACGATGGTCACAATAACTTCCGACCCCGTTGGGAAAGGTCCCACAGTAGCGGTGCCAACACTGCTAACGAAGAGCGTGTCCGTTAACCCTGTGGCTATGAGGCCCAATTCGGTTGCCGTGCCAAGGTCGCTGACGGCCACATCAATGAAGTATTGCGAATTGGCACAGTCGTTTACGACGGTGTAAGATGCCACTGGAATGGTGCAGTCCAAGCAAACCACTTCCCACTGCCACTCGTCGTAGTCGTACGTTCCACCATCGCACTCCACGCTTCCGTCAGAGTTCATCAACATGAAAAAGCTTCCTGTTGTAGAGTACACTTCTACTGCATCAAAGATGTCCGTGCCGATGTAGGTACCACTACCATCAGGGCCCAAATTCACGGCAACACCGGTGTGCTGGTACAACAAGGTACCGGTCGCATCCGTGCCATCATAGATCTCCAGGCTATCGAAAACTGCATTTTCTATGGTCCCTTGCAGGAATTTCAATCGCAGGGTACCGGACCCTGAACTTTCGTAGTTCCATACTTGTCGATCACTGGCAACATAGCAGTAGGTCGGTAGTAAAGGAGCGTCACCGCATACGACGATGGCCGTATCGCCTTGGGCGAACGTAGTTTGCATTGGAGACATTGCCCATATGACTAGGGCTAAGGTCAAGATTCGTCCATGTAGCAGCATGCTTTTCAGTTTTGGTTCAAGGGCGAATTTAAGGGCATAAAGGTTCCTGACCGGTCCATAACGAGAAGCATCCGTATCGTTCAAACAAAACCCATGGACCTGGCTGATCCCAAAAGGATCCCCGATCGCTTGGATCACATCGCCTTTCATGGAATTGCGAAAAATGAAGAGGCCGCCCTTTCGAGGCAGCCCCTTCCAATTCAAACTGTCTTCAGATCAACGTACCACTTGGACGCGCTCTGTCTTCACCCAATCGGGAGTGGTGAGTTGCACCAAGTATTGCCCGCTTTGGAGTTTGGTCATATCCACTGCGTTACGTGTGCCGCCGTTCATACGGAGTTGTTGTTCCATAACGATACGACCGCTCATGTCGGTGATGCGCAACTGCACTTTGCCTTCAACTTTGTTGCCCAGTTCGATCTGTAAAAGACCTTCGGTAGGGTTCGGGAATACAGAGAAAGCATCGGTCGCAAGCTCATCAATGCCCACTGCGCCGCAGCCTACAGCCCATTGCAGTGGCACCGCTACACCATTGTCCTCGCAAGAACCACTGTCATTGGAACGGATCCGCAGCGTGATCGCATAGTCCGGGTTCTGGGAATTCACTTCCAACCCGCCAAATGAACCACCGTTGTTGTTTCCTTGAAAGATCACACTTCCAGTAGCGTCACGCCCATTGTAGATCGTGATCAGGTCGCCAGGCAACAATTGACCTTGGGAGAACCGGATCGTTGTTGGAACAGCGCTCGCAGACTTGTACGTGTACCAGCGGTCCTCGTTGTTCCCATAGCAGTAGTCGTAATAATCAACACCACAGCTCACTATAATACAGCTATCTGCGGCGTAAGTGATCGGCTGGCTGGTTGAACGGCACTGTGGGTACTCCTGATTGAACACCCTGATCACGGATAGGCTGTCCAATGGGAAAGGCCCGAATTGATGAACTCCTACCCCAACGTTCGTCAAGGTGTCACTCGTGCTCAGATTGGTAATGGAGAGATCGGCATCGCCACCAGCATCCGTAACGGTCACTTCCACATTGTATTCGCGGTGAACACAATCCGGAATAACGCTCACTGCGGTTTCAGGGTTATCACAGTTCAAGCAGTAGACCCTCCATTCCCATTCGTCGTATGTGCCGTTGCCACACTGTACGGAACCATCGGATCGCATCACTACATAAAGGTTCTGTCCACTTGCTGCAACATCCACTGTTTGGTAGTTACCGGCAGTGCTCAATACTGCGCTACCTTCCGGTCCCAAGTTGCAAGCCGGCTGTTGAGCGAATCCGGTTGAATCGCCATCGGGGTATGGATACAGCGAAGAGTTGGACCAAAGTATTGGAGATTGGTCATCGGGACCGTCAAAAATATAGATGCGGTCAAAACTGGCACTTTCAACGGTACCGCGATCAAAGGTGAGCCGCAAATTGCCGGGGCCACCTTGAAGCTCGTATGCCCAGATCTGCATGTCATTGGCGACGTAGCAATAGGTCTCTTCCAGACCGGGCCCAGGGCAATCCACATTGGTGGGACAGAGTGGATTCACCATCGTTGAGCTGTACACATTGCAAAGGCTGTTCTCGCTGTTCAGGATCGTTAAAGCGACCATCGTTCCAGTGGCGAAAGGACCAACAGAGGTTGTGCCAACAGAACTCACGAAAATGGTGTCTGTGGATAAGGTGGAAATGATCCCTAGTTCGGTGGCCGAGCCAAGATCGCTGATCGCCACGTCGATGGAGTACTGGGCATTGGCGCAATCCTGCACAATTGTGAACGTGGCATTAGCAGGCACACAATCAAAACAACCAACGGTCCAACTGGCCGGGACCTGAGGTGTGCTGGTCGCGCACGATGTAAAGCCATTGGAGCGAATGCGCAACGTAAGGCGATGCTCCGGATTCGTACTAACGTACATGCGATTGGTAAGGTCAAAGGTATTTGTGCTCGTGAACAATCTCGGCGCGCTGATATCCCCGCCATCGTATATGATGACCGTGTCCCCGGCGGTGATCAACCCTTGATCAAAGTAGATCGCGATAGGCACTGTACCTGTTCCTTGGTAGTAATAGCGCTGATCAATGTTGTCAGTATAACAAAGCTGGTCCATCCACTCGGTTCCGCAATTGATCAACTCAGGGCATGTACCCGTATCGGTAAGGTCACCGAAGTTCACATTGCACAGAAAATTGCTTTCGTGCTCAACAACCACATTGACCGTATCGTTCTGGTTAAATGGCCCAAGCACCGTGATCCCTGCTCCAATGTTGGAAAGGGTTTCCGGCGCACCCCATTCAGCACAAAAACGATGTTGACTGCAGCACCATCTCCCGTATCCGTCACTTCTATCGGAATACTGAACTGGTTGTTCGCACAATCATCAACGATGGTGTATGAGACAACGGGGATGGTGCAGTCCAAGCATACAACTTCCCATTCCCATTGGTCATAAGTGGTGGAACCGTTACACTGCACACTTCCATCCGAGTTCATCAACATGAAGAAATTTCCCGTGGTGGAGTAAACCTCAACTTCATCAAAGATGACCGTGCTGGTGTTCATTCCACTGCCCACTGGTCCCAGGTTCACTGCCTCGCCGGTGTGCTGGTACAGCAAGGTACCAGTGGCATCCGTGCCATCATATATCTCCAGACTATCGAAACTGCGCTCTCGATCGTGCCTTGTAGGAATCTCAAACGCAACGTTCCCGATCCCAAGCTTTGATAATTCCATGTCTGGGCATCACTTGCTACGTAACAATATGTCGGAAGCAAAGGGGCTGCTCCGCATACAACGATCGCTGTATCTCCTTGGGCATGTGCAGTTTGCATTGGCGCCGTGGCCCAAACGACCAACGCCATGGTCAATAATCGTCCAAATCGAATCATGTTTTCCGGGATTGGTTCATTTAGGGTTAGGCGGCTAAGTTAAGGTCTCCTGGGGTTCAGCAATAAAGCTGGGTTGTTGCCTTCGATTTACGATCGTGCACGTGCGTGCTTTTATTCTGCCGATCTACTCTGAAAACGGACGAGGTTGGACTTGGGTCGATCTCGGATGAGGAAGACGTGTTCGCCGTTGACGATGACCAAACAAGAAGGGGCCACCCTTTTGAGGCAGCCCCTAGTTCATCGCAAGATCTTGTTTTCAACGCACCACTTGGACACGCGCGGTCCTTACCCAGTTCGCGGTAACGAGTTGCACCATGTACTGCCCGTTTTGTACGCTGGAAATATCCGCAGTGCTACGGGTACCAGCATTCATCTGGAGCAGTTGATCTTGCACCAAACGCCCGCTCATATCCAAAATACGGAGTTGCACTTTGCCTTCTTCCTTGCCACTCAATTCGATCTGCAACAACCCTTCTGTGGGGTTAGGATACACGCTGAACGAACCTTCTTCAAGTTCCGAAAGGCCTACAACTCCGCAGCCAATAGCCCACTGCAATTCTTCGGTGGTTTCGCCGGTTGAACAAGATCCACTCTCGTTGGACCGAATTCGCAACGTGATGTAGTGCCCTGTGTTGGCCGCAGACGTGTTCACGTTCAAGCCAGCCAGAGAGTTGCCATTGTTGTTGCCTTGGAACAATGGTGCTCCCGTGGCATCCTTTCCATCGTAAATAGTGATCAGATCGCCGGTCAACAGCACACCTCCAGTGAACTGGATCGTAAGCGGGACATCGACTGCGGACTGATAAGTATACCAGCGATCCTCGTTGTCCCCGTAGCAGTAATCGTATTGGTCAACACCGCAACTCACGATCACACAACTATCTGCAGCATACGTAATGGGATCGCTCAGGTAGCGGCATTGTGGGTAGATCTGGTTGAACACTTGGATCACCGAAACACTATCCACGGGAAATGGACCGAATTGATGCACACCAACCCCCACATTCGTCAGCGTATCGCCGGTATTCAAGTTGGTGATCGAGAGATCTGCATCAGCCCCCGCATCGGTTACGGTTACTTCCGCATTGTAAGCCCGGTGGGCACAATCGGGAACCAAGTTCACGGATACTGAAGGGTTGTCGCAATCAATGCAGTACACCCGCCACTCCCATGGGTCGAAGCCGAAGGATCCGCATTGCACAATGAAATCCGAGGTCAATTCCACATACAAGCTCTGTCCGGATGCAACCACCTCCACCGCGAAATAGTTGCCCGAATTATCCGGGGTCCCACTTCCTACAGGACCCAACTCTCCAGTTGTTTGAGCGCCGAACCCTGTTGGGGAACCCGTATTTGCCGGATAAAGTGCCGTGTTGGACCAAAGGATCGGCGCCGTGTTGTCAGGGCCATCAAAAATGTAGATGTGATCGTAGTCGGAGCTTTCAATGGTCCCTTGGTCGAAGGTGAGGCGCAGGTTGCCCGGGCCGCCATCCAGTTCGTAGGACCATGCACGGACATCATCCGCCGTATAGCAATAGGTCTCTTGCAAACCCGGCCCCGGGCAAGGCACAGCGACCGGACATACCGGGTTCGAGAGCACCGCACTATAAACGTTGCACAGCACATTGGCACTGTTGCGGATCGTAACCTCCACCAATGTACCCCAGGCGAACGGACCCAGTGTGGTAGTGCCGGTCGTCGTAACAGTTACGGTGTCGGTGGTAGCGGTGGAAAAGATCTCCGGATCGGTGTCAGAACCAAGATCGCTTATCACCACTTCAATCGTAAATAGGCTATCGGTGCAAGTTTGTACAATGTTGAATGAAGCGCTTGTTGGAACGCAATCGTAACAGGCTACGCGCCATGACATGGGCTCTGGTGCAAAATCATCGGAACACGACGTGAATTCATCCGACTTGACCTGTACCGTCAACCGATGTTCAGGGTTGGTAGTGACCAGCAGTACACCGGTCACATTCATATTTGAACTCGCATAGAGACGTGGAGCAGTAATGTCTCCACCGTCGTATATGATCAATGAGTCAGCAAAGTAAAGCAAGCCGGCGCTGAATTGGACCGCCAGTGGCACCGTGCCTGTCCCCTGATAATAATAACGAAGGTCCGCGTTGTTCTCATAGCAAACCGTGTTGACAAGGTCGGTGCCGCAAGCGATCAATTCAGGACAGGTACCCGTATCGGTGAGGTCACCGAATGAAACGTTGCACAGGAAGTTGGTCTCGTGCTCCACCACCACATTCACCGTGTCGTTCTGTAAGAATGGTCCAAGCACCGTGGACCCGACCCCAACAACCTGAACTGTTTGTGCTCCACCGCCATTCAAGCTATAGACGATGTTCACTAAAGTGCCGTCACCGGTATTGGCAACATCAATTGGAATGGTGAAGGTATTCGCATCGCAATCATCGATCACCGTGTACGTTGCCAATGGAATGGTACAATCCAAACAAACCACCTCCCATTCCCATTCATCGAATTCATTGAACTCGTCCGCACATTCCACACTTCCATCCGAACTCATTTCCATATAAAAGCTGGTACCGGAGGCATACACTTCTATCGTCTCGTACTCGTTGGTGGTGCTGGCCGTACCACTGCCCACCGGACCCAAATGCACCGTATTGCCAAGGTGCTCGTACAGCAGGGTGCCCGTATTGTCCTGACCGTCATAGATCCGGAGGCTGTCATAGAAAGCACTTTCGATGGTGCCTCTAAGGAACCGAAGGCGCATGGTTCCCGAGCCTGAACTTTCGTAATTCCATTGCTGAGCATCAGCAGCCGTATAGCAGTACGTGGGCAACAAGGCTGCTGCCCCGCAAACAACTATCGCGGTGTCACCTTGGGCATTTGCTTGACCAATGGGCAAAAGCGCAGTGAGTAAAAGTGATGGAACAAGGTTGCGTAGGTGTCGATACATTCCGTTGGTTTTGGTGATCCGGGATCAAGGCTCCGAAAGTAATGTACATATGCCGCTGCGCTAAGCGATCCTGAACATGAAATATCAGGTATTTTGGAAACCTTCCTAACCGGATCGCATTCGTTCGGTCCCACTTTTGTTATGCACGAACATCAAAACGTCCCGCCTTGGAACAAATCGGCGACCTTTGCCTACATGTCATCGGTACAACTTGACCAACCAACATGGGCCAGACATTGAACGATGTGATCATTAATGGTAAGAAGGCCAGTCCTGCTCTACCGGAAGGCAAGAAGAACTTCATGATCGACATTGACGGTACGATCAGTGAGGATATCCCCAACGAGGAGCCGGAGCGAATGAAAGATGCCGCCTTGTTCGAAGGTGCAGTCGAAGCCTGCAATAAGTGGTACGACGAAGGCCATATCATCACCTTTTTCACATCTCGGCTCGAAGAGCATCGATCAGTGACAACCGCTTGGTTGGATGAACATGGCTTCAAATACCACGGCATTCTCTTCGGCAAACCGCGCGGTGGGAACTACCACTGGATCGACAACCACATTGTGCGGGCTACCCGTTACAACGGCAAGTTCACGGAGCTCGTGGAGAAGGAAGTGGTTATCGAAGTATTCAAGGACTGACCATGGACCTGAAACGTTCCATGCGTGTCGAACTCCTTTCGTTAGTGGCCGTTTTCCTAATGGGCATGCCGAATGCGACAGCCCAATACGTGCTGGATAGTGTGCCGGATGCTGAATTGAATGCACATCTGCTGCCCGAGCGCCCCAAGTACCATAACCAGATCAAGTTCTCCCCTATTCGCGTTGTGGACCCGGTGAACCCGGGGTATGAATTGAGCTATGAAAGGTCCTATGGACGTTTCTCGACCCAATTGGCCGGAGCCATACTTGCGGACCCGTTTTCGGGGACCGATAACGACCATTACACAGGCGCGCGGGTCGCCATTGAGCAGAAGTTGTTCTTCGGCCGTAGCCCGAAAGTGCGTCCTTATGTGGCTATGGAGTTGGTCTTCCACAAGATCGACATCCGGCGAAAGGACCTGTTCACCGATGATCCACGTTCTTGGAGATATCACGGCGATGATTCTTTGTATGCCGCACCTTATGAGGATGATTACCGCATCGAGAAGTCAATGACCACGTTGAGCGGCAAGGTTGGCATACAGGCGCTTTTAGGCCGGGTCGTACTCGACTTTGGTTACGGAGTTGGTATAAAATGGCGCACAGTCCGTCACTTCGATCGTATGGCCCCATCGGATAAGCGCTCCGGTGGCTTTGGGGTTAAGCAGCAAGCCTATAGTGAAGGAAGTTGGACCACCCTGGTCATGCCTCTGAACTTCAAGGTCGGGCTCTTGTTCTGAATATCACAACCGTCCATCTAACGTTCGATCCGGGACGGTCAAATCTGCGCCGCCTTCAACGTATTGAGCAGTAAGCTCGTGATCGTCATTGGGCCAACACCACCGGGTACCGGACTTATCCAAGAACATTTGGGAGCCACCTCATCGAATTTTACATCGCCTACCAAACGATAGCCCCTTTTCTTGGAGGCATCTTCGATCCGGTGGATACCGACATCTACGACCACAGCCCCGGGCTTGACCATATCGGCGGATATGAACTCAGGTTTTCCGATCGCAGGGATCAGAATATCCGCTTGCCGTGTGATAGAAGCAAGGTCCTTTGAGCGACTATGTGTTATCGTTACCGTGCAGTTGCCTGGTTCGCTATTGCGGCTCATGAGAATGCTCATCGGCGTACCCACGATATTGCTGCGCCCAACAACGACGCAATGCTTCCCTGCGGTCTTTATCCCAAAATGCTTCAAGAGAACAAGGATCCCCGCCGGCGTTGCGGGCAAGTAACCTGGCAGCCCCAATACCATGCGCCCCAGATTCTCGGGATGAAAGCCATCGACATCCTTGCGCGGGTCGATCGCCAAGGTCACCTTCTCTTCGTCTATGTGCTTGGGCAAGGGTAATTGAACAATGAAACCATCAAGATCGGGATCATTGTTCAACGTTCGCACCAAGTCCAAGAGTTCACTTTCGGTGATCTCCGCCGAGCGTTCGATCAATGTGCTTCGGAAACCGACCTTTTCGCACGCCTTCACTTTGGCATCCACGTATGTCCTACTGGCACCATCGGCACCAATTAGAACTGCGGCCAAATGAGGAACTCGACCACGTATGGCCGTGACCTCTGCCACCTCACGAATGATCCGTTCTTGAACAGCTCTGGATGCGATCTTACCATCCAGCAATTCATACGTCGTGATCGTGGACATCGCAGGCTAAGATAGGTGCGGAAGCAGATCAGCAGAATGAGTGCGAGCACCAGCCGCGCTGACCCCTCATAACCCTGTCTAAGTATAAACAGTCTAATGGAGGCAATTTGCGAGCCGATCGGTCAGCACCCTACCGCCTCATCCCCTGCGCCTGCTGCATCTTCTGCATCATCGCTTGCATCTTGCTCTTGTCGCCCATCATCTTCATCATCTTCCGGGTCTCGTCGAACTGCTTCATCAGCTTGTTCACTTCCTGGACGTTTGTTCCGCTGCCCAATGCGATACGTTGACGACGGCTACCGTTGATCACTGAAGGGTTCTTGCGCTCCTCCGGCGTCATGCTCTTGATGATGGCTTCGATCCCTTTGAACGCATCGTCAGGGATGTCCATGTTCTTCATGGCCTTGCCCACGCCGGGGATCATGCCCATGAGGTCCTTCATGTTGCCCATCTTCTTGATCTGGGCGATCTGGTCCAGGAAGTCATCGAAACCGAATTGGTCCTTTGCGATCTTCTTGTTCAACTCACGTGCGGCCTTCTCATCGAACTGGTCCTGAGCACGTTCAACCAACGAGACCACATCGCCCATGCCGAGGATCCGGCCGGCCATACGGTCCGGGTGGAACTCGTCGATGGCCTCCATCTTCTCACCGGTACCGATGAACTTGATCGGCTTGTTCACTACACTGCGAATGCTCAGTGCTGCACCACCGCGGGTGTCACCATCCAGCTTTGTCAGCACAACACCATCAATGTTCAGGCGCTCGTTGAAGGCCTTCGCGGTGTTCACGGCGTCTTGCCCGGTCATTGCATCCACCACAAAGAGCGTCTCCTGTGGTTGGATGGCCTTCTTCACACGAGCGATCTCGTCCATCATCGCCTCGTCCACCGCCAAACGGCCAGCCGTGTCGATGATCACGAGCGTATGACCACCGGCCTTCGCATGTGCGATCCCTTTCTGCGCAATGGAAACGGGGTCTTTGCTATCGCGGTCGCTGAACACATCAATGACCAACTGCTTACCGAGGGTCTCCAGCTGGTCGATGGCCGCCGGACGGTACACGTCGCAGGCTACCAACAAGGGTTTTCGGCCCTTCTTCCGCAAATGGTTCGCGAGCTTGGCGCTGAACGTGGTCTTACCCGAACCTTGGAGGCCGCTCATCAGAACCACAGTGGGGTTGCCGCTTAGGTTCATCCCAGCACTTTGGCCGCCCATCAGTTCGGCCAGTTCATCCTGTGCCAGTTTGATCAGCAACTGACCGGGGCTAACAGATGTGAGCACATCCTGACCCAAAGCCCGTTCCTTCAGGCGGTCCGTGAAATCCTTTGCGGTCTTGAAGTTGACGTCGGCATCGAGCAAGGCGCGCCGCACCTCCTTCATGGTCTCGGCCACGTTGATCTCCGTGACCTTGCCTTGGCCCTTTAATACTTTGAAAGCCCTTTCGAGCTTATCACTGAGGTTATCGAACATGTCTGTTTGCTTGCGGATGACGATGGTGCTGCAGCCGTGAAGGACAGGAAGCCCATTCCAGTCTGCACTCGAGGGACTCCTTGCGAACACCGGGCAGGTGTAACTGGCGCAAAGAATCGGCCCTATGTGAATCCTCATTTAGTAGGCATCACCGCTGAGGTCGTAGGCAGTAAATTCCGCTACCTCCTCGTCCGGTCTGCCGTGCTGAATAGGAGAACTTGTATTGGGAGAGAGAGATCGGAGCTGGATCAAACCGTTTTCGGTGGCAGTAGGCCCACTTGGTCGGATAAGGAACAACTTACCCGGGACCTGGCTAGAAATGGAACTAGCGCTTCGGTCGTGAATATAGTCCTGGACCGCTGCCTATCCCGCGGCAAATTTCAGGATATTTTCCATATGGGGTCTGTTTCGTCAATGGACCGACGAAAGATCTGACAGCCTTTTCAACTTCGCGACATGTTTTTCCGCATCGCCCCTTCCCATTGTGGGCGATGGCATTGTATTACTGAGCGGCCGTTCAGCATCACCAGCAACGTGCGGGTTCCTTTTATGCGCGAGAGATCTTAGCGGGTACCCTCCTACTGCCCAACAGGGATGGCCTTGGTGCCCAGATGCTTCCATGGTTCCAGGTATCCAGGTGGGAGGGCTTACCGTGCTCGATGCCTGAGGCGCGTGGCACGGGTGTCGGCGAAGCATTGGTGAGAGCCTGCATTACACAAGCAAAGTCCATTGGTGCGAAGGCCATTGTGTTGTGGTCACAGCCCACAATGCTCAATGCTCACCGACTTTACTAGAACCACCGATTCCTGGCGTCCACCACTTGGACCATGGCCGTAACCGCACAGCGGAACGGTTCGGCATGTTGGGAGCCTTTCTCATGCATATAGCGCTTCGGCGATACAACTACACGCCAAGCTAAGCTGGAAGTCGTACGGAGTTCAGAATTGCGCGCGGCCCCGTTTTCGCATGTGACTTGGGGCTACCTGTAATGGTACATTGACGGAGCATGTCTTCAGCTTGTTGACTACGGAACTATTCCCTTTGGCAATTGGATGATGCCCCCGAACATATGCTTATGTGCATGGCACCCATGATCTGAATTTGCTAACTTTTGGCTCGCTGACCGGTGGAACACTTTCCTGTATTTCATGCTTGAGCCCCTTCAGTGATCGTGGTACATTTGTGTTCTTTTCACGAGAACGTCTGGCACCTGTTCCCGCACTGCATCTCGTACAGAACATGAGGAATTTGCAGCCGGACAACTACGGCAATTGCCGGTCGCACCATGTGGTGGGACAGGACAATGATACGTGAACTTACAAATTCCAGAGGTTTCCGCAGAGTTCCGGGCGTGGTTGAAATATGTCCAAAAAGAACTGAGGAACAAAAGACATCCAGATCCTGCAATCGTCAGTTGTTTTGATGACCACTGATCCATGCAGTACCCTGCCAATGGGAAGGATCCTTGGTCAACGTATGATAATGGGCCTGAAGAGCTTGTGGAGTGCCTCATTTCGAAAAGCTTCACGCCACCGTAACCCTATTGGAACTTCCGCGTAGGAACTGACAGGTGTGACCTCCGTTCGCACCCATTCCCATGCTACGCAAAACACTTCTCATTCTGATCCTTGCACAGGCAAGCCTCGGTGCGCAAGCAACGCACATGAGCGGTGGAGAGATCTATTGGGAGTGTTTGGGGAACAACAATTACCGGATCAGGTTGCTCGTCTATCGTGATTGCGCGGGCATATCAGTGGATCCAAATTACACCTTGGACATTACCAGCCCCTGCGGTAACAGGACCCTGAACGTTAGCACAAGCGGTGGGACTGAGCTATCCCAATTGTGTGACCTGGAATTGCCGAACAGCACCTGTAATGGAGGTACACTACCAGGCATTCAACAGTACATCTACACCGGCACGATCAACTTACCACCCTGCGATGCTTGGCGGATCTCATGGACCAACATCTATCGCAATGATGCCATTGTGAACTTGACCGCACCTGGTACCCGCCAAATGTTCATCGAAGCTGTAATGGACAATTCAACGGGTCCATGTAACGATTCCCCGACTTTCACAAATGCAGCCATACCATATGTCTGTTTGGGCTACCCCATCTCATACAGTTACGGTGCGGTGGATAGTGAGGCCGACTCTCTTTCCTACTCCCTGATCGGCGCTCGAATGTTGAACGGGAACCCGATCACCTATGTCGCACCATTTTCACCAGTCCAACCTATAACCGGCCTGACCCTTGATCCAGCAACCGGGCTTCTCAATTTCACGTTGAGCATCGCAGGGAACTGGGTGGTGGTCGTATTGGTAACGGAATATGATGCCAATGGGAATGTGATCGGCAGAGTGATGCGTGATATGCAGTTCGTGGCCTTTCCGTGTTCAAATGTGCCACCCGACGCAGCTACAGGCCTTGTCGACAATATTTCCGGGACCGCTACACAGTCAGGTCCACGCGCCGTGTCCTTGTGCGAATCAGGCAACGTGTGCTTCGACATGGAGATCGTTGATGAAAACGCGAACAACGTCCTTACCGCAACAAGTAATGTGCTGCAGAACCTGCCCGGCGCCACCTTCAGCTATACCGGCACCAACCCGATAACGGCCCACGTGTGTTGGACCGCACAGCCGGGCACTGCCGGGTTCTTTCCCTTCATTGTTACCGTTAGCGATGGGGCCTGCCCGATACCGGCATTCCAAACCTATGTATACACCGTTCGAGTGATCCCCGGTCTTACAGCGTACTTGGCGGTGGTCAATGAAAGTTGCCTAGGCAGTGGTGATGGCAGTGTGGAAGCGGTCATAACTACAGGTACAGGCCCTTTCTCATACACTTGGAGCACGGGCAGCAGCGAGGCCATGGTCTTCGGCGACCCCGGAGATTACAGCGTGGAGATAACGGATGAGAACGGATGCACTTCTCCGATCCTCTCCGGTGCTATCGCCTCCGGGCCGGCAGCACCGCTCGCCACAGCAGGAGCGGATCTGCAAGGATGCCAAGGCGCTGTGGACATTCCCCTTTCCGGGAACGTGACAAATGCAGCTGGTGGTGCTTGGGGAAATGGCGGTGGAACAATTGGAGGTACATGGCCCAACAACACCTATACCCCAACAAGTGCAGAGTTCGCTGCGGGTGGTGTCGAACTGGTCTTGACCGCCACCGGGAACGGAACATGTCCACCGGCGACGGACACTTTGCACATTGCACTTACGAACAGCTTTGCAGGTGTCAACATTGACGCTACTGATGCCCTGTGCAACGGTGGCAGCACGGGAAGTGCCGAAGTAGTACCGAACATTTCCACCTTCTCTTATGCATGGAGTGACCCGGCAGCGCAAACGACAGCCATCGCAAGCTTTTTAAGTGCTGGGCCGGTTACTGTTGTTGTCTCCGATGGACTTGGGTGCGATACGACGCTAACAACCGTGATCGGACAACCGGTCGCTATTTCGATAGCCAGTTTGGTGGCAACGAATGAAGCCTGCAGTGGTACTGAGGATGGAACCCTAACTGCAACAGGTGCTGGAGGTACAGCCCCTTATACCTACACATGGAGCAATGGGGCCACGGGTTCCGTTCTAACCGCTGGGTCGGGCAACTACACCGTCACCGTATCCGACACGAATGGATGTTCACCAGCGTCCGGCGTAGGAACGATCTCAGCCACGGGCCAACCGAACGAAGCGAATGCGGGGATCGACCTTGTTGGTTGTTTGAATGAATTTCCGATACAGGTTACCGGAAGTGTGCAGAATGCGACTGGCGGATCGTGGTCCGGTGGTAGCGGAGTGATCACGGGCACGGGCCTCACTATCCAGTATGCTCCAACGGTCAATGAGATCATGGCAGGAAGCGTGTCATTGGTCCTTTCTACAACTGGGAACGGCTCATGTCCTCCCGCAACGGATACAGTGTCGATCAGCCTGTCCAACGCCTTCCTGAATGCACAATTGAGCGTAACGGATGCCCTGTGCAACGGATCAACGGATGGCTCCATCGCCTTCTCACCGAACAGTGCCCAATTGACCTACCTCTGGAACGACCCACAGGCGCAAACGACTGCGAGTGCGACCGGACTTTCAGCAGGTACGTATAGTCTTCTAGTAACAGATGTGCTCGGTTGCGACAGTAGTTTCTCTGCGACCATTTCTGATCCCACATTGCTATTCATCGACATGGTGGTCCCGACACCTGTGCTCTGTATGGGTGGCTCAACAGGTGCGGCCAGCTTGCAAATACAAGGTGGATCACCGAACTACACGATCGTGTGGAGCAACGGTCAAACCGGGAACCAAGCGACAGGGTTGAGCGCTGGTAATTACACGGTCGATGTGACCGATGCGAATGGTTGTTCGGCACAAGCTGTTACGACCATCACAGAACCGGACCCCATTGTTGTTGTTGTCGTTCAAACACCTGATACCATTTGTGCTAATGCTCCGGTCCAACTGATCGCAATGGCTTCCGGGGGTACCGGTGACTACACGTTCAACTGGGGCGGCATGGGGTACAATGACACTGTCCAATTGGCATTCTCAGCGGCACAAACCATTCTGCTTAGCGTGGTTGACGGTGCCGGTTGTCCCGGTCCCACAACACCGGTCTCCATTGCGGTTCGGGACTTGAATACTGCAACACTCAACACCTATGGTGACACCACGGTATGTTTTGGCGGAACCGGAACAGTTGGTGCATCACTAACGGGATATTCGGGAAATTACACCATGGTCTGGTCACCGATCGGCAATGTCGGCCCAGGACCGCACACTGTACCGATCAGTACGGATCAAGTCCTCACAGTTACGGTCACTGATGAGTGCGGGCAATCCATTACCAGCACCATTGGCCTTGGGGTCGACATCGTACCTGAGATCGTGCTTCCACCGATCCTTGCCGAAGGATGTGCTCCGCTCACGGTCCAGTTTCCTACACTGAATTTGGGCAATGTGGTCTACAACTGGAATTTAGGGAATGGAAACACCAGCAATATGCCAGCGCCTGTGGTCACCTACTCGGCCGGGAACTATGTCGCTAGCCTCAGCGTGACAACACCATTGGGCTGCATGGCGCAGAGCACAGGTGGTGGGATCATCCATTCCTACGCCAACCCATCGGCGCAGTTCAACGCCTCCCCTTGGATCACCAACATTGATGCCCCGATCATCGACTTCACCGATCAGAGCGCCGGTGCCATCACCTCTTATTCGTGGATCTTCGGCGAAGGCGGCACCAGTTCCGTACAGAACCCGAGCTATAACTTCATGGATGTGGGAACCTTCGCTGTGGAACTTACAGTGACCGACACCAATGGATGTGCCTCTTCCGTGGATCATCCGATCACGATCTCTCCGGTATATGACGTAGAGATACCGACCGCCTTTACGCCAAGTACCGATGGGCCGGGCAGTGGGCAATATGTGACCGGTGATCTCAGCAATGATGTGTTCTACCCGTTCGTGCGTTTTGTGACGAAATTCCGCATGCGCATCTTCAACCGTTGGGGTGAATTGATCTTCGAAAGTACCGACCTGAATATAGGATGGGATGGGTACTACCGCGGGGAATTAAGCCCACAAGATGTTTACGTGGTGCAGACCTGGTACAAGTTCGTGGACGGTAAGCAAATTGAGAAGTTGAGCGACCTGACCCTGTTCCGATGAAGAGACTGAGACCCCTGATCTTCTTGTTCAGTTCGCTTTTGGTCATGGCTACATTCGCACAAGACCCACAACTGTCCCAATTCCATGCTGCCCCACAATACCTCAATCCAGCGTTGACAGGCAATACCTTCCAGGACCGCATAGCGTTGAACTATCGTTTGCAATGGCCCGGTGTACAACCAGGTTATGCCACATATGCGTTCGCCTACGATCACAAGTTCTACAAGACCAACAGTGGCTTGGGCGGAATGGTGATGCGGGACAAGGCGGGCACCTATGGGCTGACCTACACCACGGTCGCCATGAGCTACAGTTACGAGGCCCGGATCGATCGCAAACGCGCCATTAGGGCAGGTATCCGGGCAGGATACACCATGCGAAATGTTTCGAATGATGGGTATTTGTTCGCCGACCAGATCCTTCGCGACAATGCACCCACGAGCGTTGAGCAGAACCTGATCCCCGGAACGAGCTATGTTGATTTCGCCGCAGGTGGGCTGTATTACACGGAGCAATTTTGGGTCGGATTCTCGGTGGATCATCTCAACAGACCGAACCAAAGCCTGATGGTTGACGGGACAGCAAGGCTCAACATGCGTTCAACATTGCACGCCGGATACAAATTCCCGATCGATGGACGAATAATGCACCGGAGCGAAACTAAAATGACCCTTACCGGACAATACAAGGCACAGGGCAAATGGGACCAGCTCGATCTTGGTGGGTACATTGAACATAACCGGGTAAGCGGAGGGATCTGGTACCGAGGTATACCGATCGGAAAAGCATACAAGCCCGGTTATGAGAATAGTGATGCAGTGATCCTTATGGTGGGGTTCGCTACTGAATTCCAACTTCGGATCGGGTACAGTTATGATGTCACGATAAGCAAGCTCACCGTAAAGAGCGGTGGTGCGCACGAGCTCAGCCTGATCTACGAGTGGCCGCAAAAGCCCAAGAACAGAAGGCACCGCGTTGTTCCCTGCCCGAAATTCTGACGACGATCAGTAGGTGGAATGCCTTTGAATTGGCTTTCGCCACTACATCCGTTCAGGAACTTCAATTCCCAAGCACCACATGGCCTTCTTTGTGGCCAACGCAACCGCACGGCTTAGGCCGATCCGGAAATCCCGCTTGATAGGATCCTCCTCCTTCAACACCGGTACGCTCTGGTAGAAGCCGTTGTAGGCCTTTACCAATTCGTACGTGTGGTTCGCGAGTGAAGACGGGTCCAGCGCCATGGCGGACCCCGACAATACCGCTGGGAAATGGTGTAGCAATTTGATCACTTCGAGCTCTTCTGAGAGTACGGTTGAAGGGACTTGGCTGGAAGCATTCTTCACCAGGTCCTCTGTACGTCGCAGCAAAGACTTGATCCGTGCGTACGTGTATTGAATGAATGGTCCGGTGTGGCCTTGCAGATCGATACTGGCGGCGGGATCGAAGAGCATGCGCTTCTTGGCATCCACTTTCAGCAAGTAGTATTTCACGGCGGCCATGCCGATCATTTCGAAAAGTTGTGCCTTCTCTTCCTCGCTGAATTCATCCAGTTTGCTCAGCTGTTCGCCAGAGGTCCGTGCCGCTTGCACCACTTCTTCCATCAGGTCATCGGCATCAACCACCGTGCCTTCGCGGCTTTTCATTTTGCCGGTGGGCAGGTCCACCATGCCATAGCTCAAATGATGCAATTCATTGGCCCATGGAAATCCGAGCTTCTTCAAGATCAGGAACAACACTTTGAAATGGTAGTCCTGCTCGTTGCCTACGGTATAGATCAAGCGCGATAGCCCGGGGAACTCTTCGAACCGCTTGATCGCCGTTCCGATGTCTTGCGTCATATACACGCTGGTGCCATCGCTCCGGAGCAGCACTTTCTCGTCCAATCCTTCCTTGGTGTTATCCACCCAAACGGCACCGTCCTTCTCGTAGAACACGCCTTTCTTCAACCCTTCCAACACGTCGTTCTTACCCAGGACATACGTCTCGCTCTCATGGTAGACCCTGTCGAATGCCACGCCCATGCGCTCGTAGGTGGCATTGAAACCGGCGTAGACCCAGCCGTTCATCCTTTCCCAAAGAGCACGCACGTCGGGGTCGTTCCCCTCCCATTTGCGCAGCATTTCCTGTGCTTCCAGCAGGATCGGGGCCTGCTTCTCCGCTTCTTCTTTTGGAGTGCCCGAAGCGATCAGGTCTTGCACCTCTTGCTTCATGGCCTTGTCGAACTCCACGTAGTACTTCCCGACCAACTTATCCCCTTTCAAGCCGTTGCTTTCAGGGGTTTCATCCTTTCCATACTTCTGCCAAGCCAGCATGCTCTTGCAGATGTGGATGCCACGGTCGTTGATCACCTGCACCCGCACCACTTTGTTCCCTGTTGCTTCCAGGATCCGGCTCACGCTGTGCCCGAGGAAGATGTTCCGCATGTGCCCCAAGTGCAAGGGCTTGTTGGTGTTGGGGCTGGCGTATTCAACCATTACCTCTTTGCCGGTGCTCGGCAGTTGCAAAAGGTCTTGATCTCCAGTGTTCTGAAGGAAGTCGATCCAATAGCCGTCGGCGATCTTCAGATTGAGGAAGCCCTTCACCACATTGAAACGTTCCACCACCTCCACGTTGGCCTGCAGGTGCACTCCAATAGCCTGCGCCGTGGGTTCTGGGCCCTTGCCACTGATCTTCAGGAACGGGAACACGTTGATGGTCACATCGCCTTCGAACTCCGGCCGTGTAGCTTGAAAGGTGAATGCTTCCGGTGTAGCGACGTGATCGAACAATTGCTGGAACGCCGCTTGTAAAGCAGGGATCAATAGTACGTGAAGACGGTCTTGGGACATGATGGGTACAAAGAAAGGGCGGGCTTGGAGAAGTCCGCTTTCTCACTTCCTCACCTCTAAACTTCCCTACTTCTTCGTCAAGAAATTCTCCGCCAACATGCAACGAAGGCTGCCGCCTCCCACGGTTTCTATAGTGGGAATGGGTACCGGAACGAGTTGGGCATGTTCCTGCAACTTCAAGCGTTGTTCCGGGACCAACGCTAGGAAGGCTGTTTCGCTCAGGAAGATGAAATGCGTATTGCCCTTCACGGCCCGAAGCTCCAGCATGTTGCCGACGAAGTTGTGCATCTGTTCCACCGAAATGGGGATCACGACCTTCCCGGACTTTTCAAGCTCCTCCTTCACCTCTTGGCGCTCAGCGGGAAAGGGCATGGAATCGAAACAGACCACCGCACAGCTGGAACCAATGGACATGACCACATTCGTATGATAGATCGCGGCACCATGAAAGGAACCATCGAACGTAGCGGTGAAGGTGATCGGCGTGTAGTTGAACTGGTCGCACCAATCCTTCACGGCCTGTTCTGATGTACGGTCGGAAAGGCACGCATAGGCGATCTTGTTCGCCCGATCCAATACCAAGCTGCCGGTGCCTTCAAGCACGCGGCCTTCGTGCTCCCATGCACTGATGTCCACCGTGCGGGTGGTCAAGAACCCTTCACGTTCCAAGGTGCGGGCCATGTCGGGATCTCGTTCCGAGCGGCGTGAAGCCGTGTACATGGGATAAAGCACAACTGCACCATCATCATGCGTACTGAACCAATTGTTGGGAAATACCGCGTTCGGGGCGCTCCGGTCCATTGGGTCCAAAACCGTAAAGCCCACCCCTGCTTGTCTCAATGCTTCGAGCAGTCCATCGAATTCAGTTGCGGCATTGCTCTGGATCTCGGGGTCGTCCATTTCCTTTTGAAAGGAATTGCTCTCGGCCGTTTCCGGATCATGGCCAAAGCCGGTGGGCCGGACCAGAATTACATGTGATGCTATGCCGGGATCAGCTATCATACTTATACTTATCACCAAGCGACCTGTTGACCGCTCTATCGGTTGCGAAGGATCGGGAATAGCGGCTCAAGGATACCCAAAGTGGCTTCTGCCATCGAATTCTTGTCGTCCAGTGCCGGGTTGATCTCCACTACGTCCAAGGTCACGGTTTTCCGATCATTGCATAGACCCTGGAGCAGTTCCGATGCTTCATTTACGAAGAGGCCATTTGGTACCGGCGTTCCTGTTCCGACCGAAATGGAAGGATCCAAGCTGTCCACGTCGAAACTCACGTGGATCCTGTCGCAATCGGCCAAGTGCTTCAACGTTTCTTCCACGGCAGCGGCGGCTCCTTTTTCGCGAACCTGTTCCACGGTTATCACTTTGATATTATGCTTCTTAAGTATCGCCGCCTCTTCCGGTTCGTAATCGCGTAAGCCGATGAAAACAAGATCCCTCGGCAGCAACTTGGGGCCATTCACCCCGATCTTCCGGAGCCGATCCCAAATGTCCATGGTATAGACCTGTGGCGTGTTCTTGCCCTTGTTATCGATCTGCATCAACAATGCCAGCGGCATGCCGTGGACATTCCCGCTGGGCGTCGTCCAAGGCGTGTGCAGGTCGGCGTGGGCATCGATCCAAACAACACCTATGCGCGCTTCGGGGAAGGCCATTTTGGTCCCGGATACCGACCCGATGGCAATGGAATGATCACCGCCCACCACGATGGGGAAGATGTTGTTCCTGACGTACTTGTACACTTCGTAGGCCAGATCACTTTCGAACCGGATCAAGCCGTCAATGTGGTGCGCATTATGCTGGGAATCATCCTCATACAACACGTCGTTCTCATCCCGAAGGATGCTTTCCTCGGCATGGCCGAACAATTCACTCCCCAACTTCCATGCTGCCACCCGCAAGGCGGCCATTCCCATGCTGGTGCCCCGTGTCCCAGCACCGATCTCCGATGCAGCTTCGATCAATCTCAGTTCCATGATACGTCCTTTTGCTAACGGTTGCGAAAGTACAATGAGCCGTCCCTAAGCGCCTCGAAGATCGGTTTGCAACGTAATGCATCGTTCTGCCGTAACAATGGCAAACCTATACCCCTGATATGCCAATTCCGACAAGCAAATTATTGATAGCCAGCGCATTAGCCGCACCCTTCTGGAGCGGATGCGGCACCCATTTGCTTGACAGTAGAACAGCTGAGGGAACGATCGAGTACGAGTTGACCTTCCCGGACCAGGACCCGGACGACATTATGGCCGGTATGCTGCCGGAACGAACAATGTTGACCTTCTCAAAGGATCGACAATCCACCGAACTGAGCGCTGGTATGGGCATTTTCCGCACCACGCTCGTAACGGACGACGAAAACGAATTCATTGATTACCATTTGAGCTTGATGAGCAAGCGCTTGGTAGCCCACTTACTACCGCGTGACCTAACGCTCTTCAACAAATCGAGCGGAAACCCCACCATCCTCTTTACCGAGGATACCGATACCATTGCCGGTTATCCGTGCCGTCGTGCGTTGGCCGTGTTCGACAATATGGATGAGCCGGAGATCGAACTTTGGTACACGGACCGGATCGACCTAAAGAACCCCAATTGGTTCGGACCTTTTGCGAAAGTCCCAGGCGTGCTTTTGCGGTATGAAATGGTCCAGTACGGCTTGCGGATGCGCCTCAATGCCATTGCGATCACACCTGGAAAAGTGGATCCCGCCAAATTCAAAGTGAAGGAAGATTTCCTTCCCGTTGGCCCGGAGGTCCTGCATCAGGAACTTGCCGAAGTCTTGAGCACGTTCTCCATGTAGGTTGGGCATCTCCCAAGGAGAGGGCTGTCCATCGGGATGAGGCTGGGGCTAATATGCCGAAGGTGGTACTGTCCCCCGTTCTCACAATAAATGGGGGAGATCCCACTTCAACTTCGCGTGGCGATCCATTCCATGAGTGATCGACCAACCCCACCTTGTTGATAATAGCCAAGGTCCTTGCTACGTTCCCTTAGAGGTGCCCGATACTTTTGGCAAGTACGCGTACGAGGCTGTGTTCTTGCAGCATTTCGCGCTCCAAATCCTCCACCAGCTTTGGCCAACACGAAACGTAACAAGGTCCGCGACGAAGAAACGGACACTCCCAAGAAACGCAAACGCAAGGAAACTGCGGAACCTACTGGCGAAGGCCGGTTAGCGCGGTTCAAGGCCTTTTTCCGTGATGAACGGGTCCACAAGGTCGGCGGCTTGGTACTGGTGCTTGGTTCGGCCTATTTGCTCGTGGCGTTCACCTCGTTCCTCTTCACGTGGCGCATGGATCAGGACCTCATCGGTCGTTCCTGGGCAGAGATCTTCAGCCCCGAAGTGCGTGTAGAGAACTGGTTGGGAAAATTGGGCGCACTCACCGCGGATCAATTCATCTACAAATGGTTCGGCATCGCCGCCTTCAGCATGGTGCTCTGGGCATTTCTCGGTGGCGTAAAGGTGCTGTTGGACAAGTGGTTGCTTCCTCCCATGCGCACCTTGGGTTGGACCGCCATGGCCTTGGTATGGCTGCCTACTGTACTCGGTTTCGTGTTCCGGGGCGAGTACATTTTCCTCGGTGGCGGAGTCGGCTTCGCGATCACCAAACACCTGACCACCTTGCTCGGGAATTTCGGTGCTGGGGCCATGATCGTCTTCGCATTGGGAGCCTTCATCGTGTACACGTTCAACCCTTCGTTCAGCTGGCTGGAAACGGCTTTTGCCAAATTGGGCAATGGCCTCTCCGCCATAGGAAAACGAGCAGTTGCTGAAGAGCAAGAGGAGGAGGCAACGGTGGAGCCTGCCACCTTCGCCGGAGTGAAGATCCGCGGCTTGAAGAACCAAGTGGCGGTGCAGGACCTATCAGAAGAGCTATTGGAGGAAGACGAGATCGACTCCGAAGAACTCGAAACAGAGGAAGAGGAAGAAGCTGAGCTGGAAGAGCTGGAGGTTGTAGAAGCAGAGAATGAGGAGGAGGTGGAAACGGGGAACTTGGAACTCGAGCTGGAATCCGCACCTATGGAAATTGTGGAGCCGATCGCCTCTCCCGTGATTGCCAGCGTAAGTGACCTGACCGGGAACCTCAACGGCATGGACGTGAGCGCCGGTGAAGAAGACGTAGTGCTTTCCGAGGACCAGATCGAAGACAAGTTGAAGGAATTCGGAGAGTATGATCCGACACTGGAACTGAGCAATTACGAACTCCCCCCGATCGACCTGCTGATCGACCACGGCACCGGCGAACTCACCGTGACCAAGGAAGAGTTGGAAGCCAACAAGGACCGGATCGTGGAGACCTTGGGCCACTACAACATCGGCATCGACAAGATCAAGGCGACCATCGGACCCACCGTAACGCTGTACGAGATCATTCCAAAGGCGGGTGTGCGCATCAGCAAGATCAAGAACTTGGAGGACGACATAGCGTTGAGCTTGGCTGCTCTCGGCATTCGCATCATCGCACCGATCCCCGGAAAGGGCACCATCGGTATCGAAGTGCCGAACAGCAAGCCGCAGATCGTGGGCATGCGTGCTGTGATCGCCAGTGAAAAGTTCCAGAACGCGAACATGGAACTGCCCTTGGTTTTGGGCAAGACCATCAGCAACGAGACCTTCGTTACGGACCTGACCAAGATGCCGCACTTGCTCATGGCCGGTGCTACTGGACAGGGTAAGTCCGTTGGTTTGAATGCGATCCTCGTGAGCTTGCTCTACAAGAAGCATCCGAGCCAGATCAAATTCGTGCTTGTGGATCCTAAGAAGGTGGAACTCACGCTCTTCAACAAGATCGAGCGCCACTTCCTCGCCAAATTGCCGGGCGACAGCGATGCCATCATCACCGATACCAAGAAGGTGGTGGCCACATTGAACAGCTTGTGCATCGAGATGGACGAGCGCTACGAACTGCTGAAGGATGCGCAGGTCCGCAACATCAAGGAGTACAACACCAAGTTCATCAAGCGCCGGTTGAACCCGGAGAACGGCCACCGCTTCCTCCCCTACATCGTGTTGGTGGTGGATGAGTTCGCCGATCTGATCATGACCGCCGGTCGCGAGGTGGAAACACCGATCGCCCGTTTGGCACAGTTGGCCCGTGCCATCGGTATCCACTTGATCATCGCTACGCAGCGCCCGAGCGTGAACATCATCACCGGTACCATCAAGGCCAACTTCCCTGCCCGTATCGCCTTCCGTGTGACCAGCAAGATCGACAGCCGCACCATTCTGGACAGCGGCGGCGCCGACCAATTGATCGGTCGCGGCGACATGCTCCTGAGCACCGGCAACGAACTGATCCGTATCCAATGTGCCTTCGTGGACACGCCCGAAGTGGACAAGATCTGCGACTTCATCGGTGAGCAACGCGGCTACCCCGATGCGCACATCCTACCGGAAGTACCCACCGAAGAAGGTGAAGGCGGCGGCGACTTCGACAGCAGCGACCGCGACAGCATGTTCGAGGATGCGGCACGCTTGGTCGTGCAAACCCAACAAGGCTCCACTTCCTTGATCCAACGCAAACTGAAGCTTGGTTATAACAGGGCAGGCAGGATCGTGGACCAGTTGGAAGCAGCTGGGATCTTGGGTGGTTTTGAGGGCAGTAAGGCGCGCCGCGTAATGGTGCCGAACGAGCAAGCACTGGATGCGTTGTTGAACCCGGTAAATGCGGGGGCGGGAATTTCTGAGTACTCCCCTACTCTACCTACTTAGTACAAAGCACAGGGTCTCCAAAACTGGAGACCCTGTGCTTTGTACAGTGGCTTGGGAGTGATGGAGTGATCCACTTAATGTAAATTTGATCTCCATGGGTAAGCTAGTAGAGAAACAAACCAAAAAGCGGGTAACTGTGCGCAAAAGCACACCCAAGCACCCGAAACGTCCTCTACCCGATGTCCGGAAATTTGCGGGAACGGTGCCAGGAATGGACAAATGGGCGTTGGAAGAAGTGAAGCGCATGCGTGATGAGTGGTGAGCGGCTCTTGGTTGATACCAACATCTTGATCCGGATGTTCGCTGGGGAGAAGGCCGTTGTTGACTTCTTAGCAGAGACGGATATACATGTGTCCTTCGTTACGGAGATCGAGTTGCTTGCAACGTCAAAGATCTCAACGGCTCAGTTCAAGCAGATCCGTGCATTCTTGGACCAGTGTTTGATCATCGGCGCCGAAAAGAAAGTTCGTGAGTACACGATCGATATAAGGAAGCAGACGGGCTTAAAACTCCCCGACTGCCTAATAGCTGCTACAGCAGCATACTTGAACATGCCTTTGGTCACGGGCGACAAGCACTTCGAGAAACTATCAGACCAGATCTCTTTGTTCAGATTGTGACATGAACATGGAAGGTGGAAATATTAGTTCATCGGACCAACTGGAAGCCGCGGGTATCCGGGGCGGCTTTGAAGGCAGCAAGGCGCGCCGTGTGTTGATCCAGAACGAAGCCGCGCTGGAGGCGCTGCTGAACCCGGTGAATGCGGGGGTGGGAATTTCTGAGCGCATGAACCGTGAAGACCTCTCCTGAGAACATCGCTCGGATCCAGCCACTGCAGCCTTAGGCAGTATCGGGCTATATATCGACTCGGGAGATACAACGGAGAATTTCGGGTTCTTAGGAAACGGAATCGCTTCGGTCCTATTCTTCGGAATAGCAGGACTTCTACTCGCAGGCCTCGTTCGCTGGATCACGCGCAAATCCGCAAACTTGATCAAGCGATCGTTATTCAACACCACATGGCGTTACTCAGTAATCCTGTCCGCCTTGTTCGCGATAGTCATTACTGTGGAAAGATACTTCTAATGCACCGGTTTAGCATGACCATTTGGGTAGTTACGAGAGCAGTAAAGTGCAATGTTATCGGACCAAGCGAGCGAGTACTATTTCTTTGGAGAGGCGATGAAGGCAGTGCACGGTATGGACGACATTGAAGTCGTTGCACTGGAACGCTAGGGCGATGGACGTGCCGCTGCACCGTTGATCCCGCAGCCGGGAATTTCTACCCGATTCCTTAGTCTCCTCCCTCCACTACTTCACCACTCGCTGCACATGCAACACGGTGCCGTTCGCTGCTGTGATCCGGGCCAAGTAAAGACCGCTGGGCAATGTGCTGATGTCCATGTCACGAACAGAACGCTCCAGGGCCAAGCTGCCATCGGCGGCGTAGAGCCGGAGCGTGCCTGTGCTGGGCAGGTCCTTCAAGTAGAGACGGTCGGTGGCGGGATTGGGGTACAGGCCACTGTTGTTCGCGATGGCTTCTTCTCCGATGCCCACAGGGCTGAGCAAGGTGTATGGTTCGCCGCCGATGGCGCTGTCGTAGTTCGCAGCGAAGAAGATGAAATCGCCACAGCCCGTGAGCTCGTTCGCGGGGGACAATGCGCCGTTAACGGTGCTGCCCGGAAGCGCGATATGTACAGTGCCTGAAGCTGTGCCATCGGTCTTCCACAATTGCTCATCGGAACCACCGATGAACGCCGAGAAATAGATGTACCCTCCGTGCACGGCGAGGTGATCCGGCGTGCCGAAAAGCTCTGGTGGCAGCTCGAGCATCACGGTACCGGCCTCGGTGCCATCGCTGTGCCAGAGGTGTGACCCGGAACCCGTGAAAGCAGTGAACCAGACCTCATTGTTGAAGGCCACCAGGTTCTGTGGCGCGGAGCCATTACCACCGGGCACAATGTCCTTCACCATGTACGTGCCGGCCGTGGTGCCATCGGTGGCCCAGAGCTCGGCATCGTGCGCATAGCCATCGTCGCCATTGAAGAAGAGCAGACCATTCGCCACAACGAGATCACGGGGTGCGCCGGAGCCGGTGCCCTCGTCGATGTCCTTCACCAAGTGCGTGCCGGCAGTGGTGCCATCGGTCACCCACAGTTCCTCATCCACATCGGGTGAGGAAGCGCTGAAATAGAGCAGTCCATCGTACTCCGTGAACCCGCGGGGCGAACTACCGAACTCCCCCGGGTTGATCTCCTTGATAAGGGAGGTGCCCGCCACCGTACCGTCCGTGCGCCAAAGCTCGGTGCCCATAGCATCGGTCTCGCCCATGAACACCACCATGTCATTGTAAACCGTGAAACGACTGGAGTAAACAAGGTCCTGTACGTCCTGCACTCCCAATTCGAACTGTGTGCCCGCCTCTGTGCCATCGGTGCTCCACAATTGATAGCCGTCCACCCCATTATTCGCAGCGAAATACACGCGATCGTTGAATTCAAGGAAGGTGAACGGAACGCTGCCTCCATCACCGGGGTTGATGTCCTTGAGCAGGACCGTGCCTTCGGTGGTGCCGTCGCTCACCCATGGCTCAACACCATGGATATCATCATTGGCCCGGAAGTACACCAGTCCGTTGGCGCAGGTGATCTCCGTGGCACCGGAAGCACCATTGGCATTGATGTCCCGCAGGAGCGTGGGCACTTGGGCGTTGGCGAAGAGCGCGGCCATGGAAAAGATCGAAGCGAAGCGGAAACGTTTGGTCATGGTTCTGTGTTCAGTTGTTCACTATTCTCAATACGGAACGGGACAGGTGGTCCGGTGCCGTTGCATGTGTTCTTGCTCGTACATCGGAACTGGTGTGCAAATGTGAACAAGACACGACCTTTTGTACACCTGGTCGAGGACGAACTACTTGATGCTGAGTGCAGGGTCGCCTATTGCAGACCCGGCACAGTTGGGGGTTGGGTGGCGATCAGCGATCGCACTGCGGAGGTCTAAAGCTCCCCTACTCTGGACCGGTGCAGGTACTGTGTTAACATGCAAGTGTTCAGTCGATTTGTTTTCGGTTACCTTTAGACTTCCAAAGGAAGTTGCTTTAGGGCACTTCCTGTAGCTTGGGCTTCGCCATTCTTTTTGGTGGTCCTTCTCGTATTCCGAGTCGTTATTCCAGAGGGTATACATCAGGATCAGCAGCTTGCGCTGGATAGCCACCTGAGCTTTCATGGGGATCTTCGTTCTGTCCTTGATGCGCTCTTTTAGTGCATTGAACTCTGTGACGTATTTGGATGCGCTCATGGCCGGCGTACATCGCATGGCGTACCTGTTGCCCTTCTTGGAGATACGCGTCTTGCTCAACACCGATGTGCCCGATTCATTGTGTACGATGTCGTATCCAGCATAGCTGGTGAGTTGCTTGGCGCTATCGAACTCCTTGAAGCCATTGGTCTCAGCCACTATGGCCGCCACTGTCGTGATGGCGCATCCGGGGATGGTGCATAGTTTGTTCACCTTCGAAGCGATCTCTGGATCGCTCTTCACCACGTTCTCCATTTCCTTGCTGAGCTTCTCGATCTCTTTGTCCAGCACGGCGATGATCTTCTTCGTACTCCTCTTAACATCAGTGGGGACAGCATGCGAGTGATCCTTGCTATGGAGGATGTTGCTGATCGCTGTTCTCTGTTCCTGTAACTGCACCCGGTATCGACTCAGATGGCGCATTTGCATTATGATCGACTCTGTAGGACTCCATAGCCGATGCTCCCGCTCCACACCGAAGCGGGCCAACAACTTGGCATCCATTGCATCAGTCTTCGACTTCACATTCAGGCTTGCTGCAAAGTGCTTGAACTTGTTGGGCAACACCACATGCACCTGTTTGCCGATACGGTGAAGATGATGGGCCAGCTCTTCATGATACACTCCTGTGGCCTCCATCAGGAAGATCACCGGAACATCTTTGTCCATCTCACTGGTCGCCCATCTCACCAGCTGGTTGAAGCCCGTCTTGGTATTCGCGAACCTCTTGGAAGTGGTGCAGGACAGCGAGTCATCTGCTCCTTTCTTGGCCAAGGCCACCTTGAAGTCCTGGTTGGCGATGTCTACTCCTACGCATTGTCTTTTCATTGTGTTAGGGGTTGAATTGTGACCGAACGACTTTATGACATGGCACCCATCTCCCTATCGAAATTCCTTTTCTTTTATGCGGGCTCGATCTCTCGGCCTTAAGTACTGTTCCTTCTCCTGAAGATGCAAAAGCGTGCAGGCTATTCCTGCGTCACGGTGTAGCAAATCGCTCACCAAGGGTCGCCACGCCTTACACGCCCAGGCGGCACATCATGTATCAACATCAATGTAGCCACTCGGATCAGACTAAAAAGAATTCCTCTCAGCCTTCACATCTGCAAACATAAAAGGGTCGCCTATGGCAGACCCGGCACAGGTTTGTTGCTGGGGACCGGGCAGCGTTCACCTGCGGAGGTCTAGGAGGCTTCATTCAACGCGCTCTGATATCAACCACATCGCTACCTTTCCCACGTCCCGAAAAAAAGGAATGCGTCGTACCATCAAGAAACTGATCATCGGTAAAGGCCAGTCGCCGGAAACTCCACGCCACAGCACCTTGCACGCACGTTGGACGAATGTTGTTTCGATCTGGAACAATACCCATGATGAGGATGCAGGCTTGGAAAAACTCGTCCGTCTGGTCTTGAGCCTTTCGCAATTCCTGTTCCCCGGCACCTACATCAAGCACCTGTTTTGGCGGAACGGGCCGCTTTACCAGGATTTCGCGACCGAGGTCTTCGTCCTGTTCAAGACCGCATTCCCACTGATCATAATGCATTATGGATGGGAGCACAACGTCTTCGCCTTTTGGCTGGCCGTGTGGCTGATGATGGAGACCGTGGTGTACATCCCCACGCTCCTCTTCGCTTCCGATCTTTTCGCTTCGCCCCGCTCCTATCGCAGGACCAAACTCCTGCTCTTCCTCAATTACTTGGAGGTCGTCTTCACCTTCGCCATGATCCACATGGCCAGCAATTCCTTCAACATCCCGTTTGCAAGCTGGTCTGATTCGGTCTACACAAGCTTCATGATCACCTCCACCATCGGGTTCGGGGATTATTACCCGATCTCCGGCTGGGCGAAAATGCTGGTCTCGTTGCAATCGGTCTTCTACCTGAGCTATATTGCACTGTTCATCAACTTTTTCAACCAAGGCAGTGGGAGGGGTTATTTCGAGCGGATGGGAAGACAATGACCCGAATAAGCACAGGATGAAATGAGCACCTCTTTCGGAAACCACCTGAAGAACTTGGGGGAAGTTGTTGCTCGCTTCGATGCCAAGAGCGATGCGTCCAAATTGCGAACACTTCAACAGGTCGCGCATTGTAGGCTCCCGGCTACAAAGGCACTGATCAACTATTGCGATCTGCTGCTGTTCCTTCCAGGCCATGCCGCCGAACAAGAATGTGCTGCTGGCGGCCCAAAATGAAATGGGGCGTGTGTCCCGGTTCTTGGCCAGTTCGGTCCGGCGTTCGGATCCATGCCTGATCAACTCAGGCCTCCCATTCACGACGCAGGTTTCGAAGTTCTCGCACGACCTGATCACTTGCCTAGTTGATGGGCAAGCTTGTCGACTGGAGATCGATAGGTTCGAGGATGCCGCTTTCGACCTGAACCAGATACTCGCCACCACATTACCGACCTTGGAGCGCAGCGTGACCACCAGCGGGTATACGAATGAGGAATTGCTACACGAACTCGGTCTCCGCAAAGGTGATGAGGTCCCCTTTCTGCTGAACGAATTGAAGGCGTTGAACGAAAGACCACGCGTGACGGATCTGTTGTTCGACGGACTGGGAATGTACCTGAAGATCCTGCCAAAGAACAGGACGTTTTCCAGAGCATACAATGTAGTACCTGTGGTGAACCCTTTCTTCCATGATGGGATCTTGAAGGAATTCGATCAACGCGAACTGCTCGACCGGGCACTTCCGAAGGCTTCCGACCATAGTTCCGCTACCAAGTCCCAATTCATTCGAGCTGTGAAATTGGCGCTGGTGCTCACCGATCGTGAGACCGACCCGGTGACGTACATGGATGAGCGCACCTTTCGGGTCTATGAATTGGAACGCGGGATCACCATCGCGATCTACGGCATGGTGCCATCGCGACAGATGCCCTTGGAGTCGTACATCGGTTACACCTTGTTCAAGAACGGTTATCCGGCAGCCTACGGAGGAGCATGGGTCTTTGGTGAGCGCGCTGATTTCGGGATCAACATCTTCGAACCGTTCCGGGGAGGCGAGTCGGGTTACCTGATGTGCCAACTCCTGCGCGTGTTCCGGCAAGTGTTCAACGTGGAACATTTTGAGATCGAGCCTTATCAATTCGGCCTGGACAACCCGGATGGTATCGCCACGGGAGCGTTCTGGTTCTACCACAAACACGGATTTCGGCCGATCGATAAGGAGCTGCTCAAGCTATCCGAAAAGGAGGTGGTACGACGCAAGAAGAACAAGGGCCACCGTACCAGTTCCGCTACCCTGACGCGTTTCACCGAAAGCAACATGGCCTTGACCATGAAGAAGGACCAGCGGACCGGTGTCTATGACATCACGAACAAAGTGAAGCGCTTGATCCGTGCCACCTACAAGGGCAACAGGACACACGCAGAAGCGGAGAGCGCGAAGAAATTCCTGAAGCGGACCGGCCTTCGACCCGTGCATGGACCAGACGAAATTCGTGTTCTGCAAGAGGTGGCGTTGTGGGCTGAAGCCCTTCGCGTGACTGATGCTCGGAAATTAGCTCTGCTCAAGCGAATGGTCACCATAAAACCGATAGACCCTTACGGTTACCAAGAGTTGCTCCTGCGCTTCTTCAAAAAGGTATAACGGTAGAACGGCTACCCTGCGGCCACGAACTTCGACCCTTTCCAATCCACGCCGATACGGAAGGTCTGGTAAAGGCGAACGGTGCCGATGCTCCCGCCATGGTGGTTCGTGGCCGAATGAAGCGCGCCCGAGGGATACGCCACCAAACGGTTCGCACGGTAACCCGCCCGGTCCACCTCCACCCATTTGCTACGATCCCGACTATCCTTTTCGAAGAGGGCATCCAGCTCTGAAAACTTCATCTTCAACTTGCGCGCGGCAGCAGGTGTAGGTGGATCGAACAGCCCTGTTCGCTTGTGCATCCACAAAGAGGTACCCCGGTCAAATGGAAGACCAGGGGTCAGGTAGACCACAGCTGTAATGTCGTTGTACGGCGTGTCGGAATGCACGCCAGGCACTTCCTTGTTCTGTCCCTTCGCGAAGGCTTGGTAGAAGACACCGTTCTCTTCTTTGGGGTCGGTGTCCCAGCGCGTGATCTTCACACCCAGCAAACGTTCCAATTTGGCTTTGACCTTCGGCTCATGGTACACGGTGGTGCTGCGAAAACCGGTATACCCCTCCGGTTCGTAATAGGTGGCTTTTTGTGCCGCTCGGTACACCTCGTTGGGGTCAGCATAGAAGTTGTCTCTAACAAATAGGAAGCGAGGGTAAACGATAGGCTCCATGCGATCTGTTGGTATGGATCAAGTATCAAAAGCACAAAATAGAAAGGGTCCTTTGGCCTAGGAATGACAATTGACAGGGTTTTTGAAGGTGAGTGCATCGCGGCAAGATGGGCCTCGGGATGAAATGAAGGACCCGGTTCCGATAGCGGAGTGGCCGGTTCACCTTTGATCAAATACCCCTAACATGAAACGGCGGAGCGTTGCTTCGTTCTGCCTTGCAGGTTGGACCTCGAAGATCGCAGGAAGGTTCCGCGTTCGTCCGGTCCATTGCCCTTCAATAATAGCAACCTGCCCGCAGGGCGCACTACCGTTTCATTCAGAAGTGATCCCGGAGCTAAGGTCCTTCCTGTGGTGAAGGTGGATCGATTGCTGCTGAACTCAGGGACGTTCGAATCAAATGGATCGGTCCAAGCCCAGTGGAATCAACTTTGTATGAGTAGGGTGCTTGACCCTTCAAGCAGCTCCTGACCTATCACCCACCACCCGGAAAAGAACACGGGATCATCTCCTTGCTCCCGCTGCGGTGCTTTTTGTTCGTGCGTTTGCCGCGACATGCAGGGCTGCGGAAGATCATCCACCGCACCCGGACATAGAGGTCCAATGCATACACATCGCCTTTGCTGATGAAGGGCATGATATGATCGGAACCGACCACAAGTCCGTTCAACCGCAACATGAAACCGATCGACGGGTGAGCAACATCGTATTCGTGCATGACGATGGGCAAAGCTGCTTCGAAGTAGCGTGTTTCGAAACGTGGCGTTATGGCCATGGAATTGGAGCGCCTTAGCCGTGTCGTATTCCGACCTGCCAACTGTTGTACTGCTGCAAAGCCGATGTACGTGTTGTTGGCCAAGCGCTGGTCGTACTGAATAGAAAGAGCGCAGTGGGAGCTCCCACTTTGAAGCTGTTCGTACGCGACCAGTTCGTTGAGGACGCAAACAAACTGTCCACCCCTTCCACGCCTTGGACCGGAACGTGTTGGTGGTCCGCTATGGACAATGACCCGGTTGAAATGGTGCCCGCTTCGGCATTGCGGAAACGGATGCCACCCAGATCGATGAGCGACACACCGATACGGTACCGGTATCGCATGGGCGTGCAGCCTGATGCACCCTTGTGCGGGCGATACCCATCCGCTTCGTCCATTGTGCGCTCATATACGGCACCGAGGTCCGCGCCCCAACCGCGCCCTGCATTTGCACTGGGCATTGCAAAGCCGTATCGCGCCGTCGCGTTGTGTACGTCCAGTCGTGCGGTATCGAGCACCGTATAGCCCAGATCGGTGAACTGCAATGCCCCGGCGGCGTGGCCGATATTGTAGCGGAGCGTTACGCCCGCACTGATCATGCTGAAGCCTTCGGACTTGAGGATGTGCGCGTAGCTCACACCGAATTCGGTCCAAGCCGCTCCAAGCACGCGCACCCCACGATCGTGGTAGCGCTGGCCCATTTGCGGGGCATAGTTCAAGCCCTCGAACATGTAGTTGGCCATTTCCTTGGAAACGCCGGAACCGCTAATGTGTACCCGGGACCGCATACCGATGCCGAAGGTTCCTCGGCCCAATGCCAAGGAAACTGCAGGTCCCAATACGTTGGCTTGGACCACGGCCTTATGGCCATCCGAAAGTGCGTTCCCGCGCCGAACGACATTGCCCGTTGTTTGACCGGCGAGCCCGTTCCGCACCTCGCCCACCAGCGCCCTATCACGGTCGGACCAAGCGACCAAGCTGTTCCAAGCGTGTACATCGGCCCCAAGGATCCGGATATCCGTGTAGGGCCATTGACCGGCCGTGCGCGCCGGGTTCAGGTATGCGGCATCCGTTGGGTTGTAGTTGCTGTGCGCGAGTCCGAAACGCTCTTGGGCGTTTGCGAGATGGACCAAAACGACCGCAGCACACAAGAGTTGGAAACGCATGGCGCGGTTGTACGGCATTCCCACCCCTAGGGTTGGGTAACATCAGGTGAATGCCAGGCACCTCTGGATCTGGTCTGGAACGCTCAAAGATCCATACACGATGAAGCAACGTAAATGAACGTTGATCATCCACCAATTGCCCACGGCCCAACCGAAGACTTTACCTTTGACCCCGACGGAAACGTCCGCTTCGATGAGCATGATCCAAATGGACCCCCAGCGTGTGCCGCTAAGCCCGGCGCAAAAAGCACGCAGGATCAATATGAACCCCGATCTCTACGGCACCTTCGCCGAGATCGGTGTCGGCCAGGAAACCGTGCGGCATTTCTTCAGGGCTGGCGGGGCTTCGCAGACCATTGCGAAGGCCATGAGCGCCTACGATAAGGACTTCAGCAACGCGATCTACGGCAGTGAACCGGGCAACCGGTTCGTATGTGAAAGCCGGTTGATGAACATGTTGGGGCACGAGTTCGGTCTTATGCAGGAACGGCTGAACCGTGCTGACCACCCCACCAAGAAGTTCTTCACCTTCGCCAACACGGTTGCCGGAAGCACCTTTGAACGGCCGCACAGTGGACACGGTTGGATCGGTGTTCGGTTCCAAGCCGGCCCCCAAGAGCCCACCAACGATGTGATCCTGCACGTGCGCCTGCACGATCCCGACATCAGCCTGCAACAAGAAGGCATCGGGATCATGGGGGTGAACCTGCTCCACGGCTGCCTGATCCACCACGCCGACCCGGATGAGATAATGACGGCGCTCTACGATAACGTGAGCAGGCACGTGATCGAAGTGGACATGATACAGATGAACGGACCGGTCTTCCAGCAGGTGGACAACCGTTTGCTCAGTCTACAGCTGGTGAAACGTGGCTTTACGGATGCCGTGCTCTTCGGTCCCGACGGCCAGAACCTCCAAGCGAGCGAGGCCCTTTACAAGAAGAACATCCTGACCATTCGTGGGAGTTTCAGGCCGGTGACCAAGGTGAACATCGACATGATCATGAACGGCTACAACATGTTCATCAAAGAGCAGCGTGTAGAACGCCAGAACATGCAGGTGCTCTTCGAGATCACGTTGAACAATTTGCGGTCCGATACCGGGGATGTGGATGAAAAGGACTTCATTGATCGGGCCGATATCCTATGCAGTCTTGGCCAAACCGTGCTGATCAGCAACTACCAGGAGTACTACAAATTGGTGGAGTACTTCAGCCGCTACACGAAGTCGCGTATGGGGTTGATCATGGGTGTGAACAACCTGGTGGACGTGTTCGACGAGAAGTACTACCGCCACTTGAACGGGGGCATGTTGGAGGCGTTCGGGATCCTCTTCACCCGCGACTTGAAGATCTATGTTTATCCAAGTCGTGCTTCGGCAACTGCGGAGATCGTGACCACCCGGACCATGCCCGTACACCCGCGCCTACAGCCGTTGTACGACTACCTGCTCTTCAACAAACGGTTGGTGGACATCAATAATTACGACCCCAACGTACTGCATATCTTCAGCAAACAAGTCCTGGACCTGATCCGAAGCAACCAACCCGGTTGGGAATCGTTGGTGCCACCTTACGTCGACAACATGATCAAGGACAATCTGCTGTTCGGGTATTCGCCGAGCAAGGGGGTTAAGGAAGAGGCGAAAGCCTAGTGTGCTTGTTCCGCATCTTCAACGAGTTGTGGTTCTCGGTCAACTTTTATCCCCATAAAGGACTTTACCATCTTTGACGGAATGACAGATCCGATCTTGGCGGGTGCAATGGTCTTCAATGGACACACCGCAGCGGTCTATGCCCTAGCGAATGGCACAAATGCGCGTACGTTCATCAGTGGCGGAGGCGATGGAAAGGTGGTGGCATGGGACCCGAACGAACCCGAAAAGGGAACACTGATCGCCACGATCGGTGAGGCCATCTTCAGCATCCACATGGATACCGCCCGGCAGATGCTATTGGTCGGCTCAGGTTCCGGAAAGTTGCACGTGATCGATCTACGTGCGAAGGCGGAAACGCAAGCGGTGGAACTGCACCGGAAAGGGATCTTCAGCATGTTGGCCCATTCCCCCGGTCGGTTGGTGTGCGCTGGGGGCGATGGTATCCTGAGTGCGTGGCGGTGGACCACTGGATCGAAGGGCACGGAGAAACTGGAACTGGAGCGTCAAATTCCGCTCTGCGAAGAGAAGCTCCGTGGGCTGGCCAACTCCCCTACTTCTGACCGATTTTCGGTGGCCTGCGGTGACGGTACCGTGCGGGAATTTGAACCCACCTTGCTGAATGAGACCATGTGCATCGACGCGCACGTGAATGGCGCCACCAGCGTTTCCTACCATCCCAACAAACCTGTTCTGATCAGCGGCGGAAAGGACGGGTTCCTCCGCTTTTGGCATACCGAAGAAGGCGGGCGATCGATCCATGCGTTCGCCGCGCACAAGGGTTCGGTATATGCGGCATCGGTTGATCCCAGTGGAAGGGTCTTGGCCTCTGTAGGTCGAGACGCACTGCTGAAGTACTGGGACGCGAACTCCTTGGATCCACTCTTCCAAACAGAACGGAACAAGTCGGCCCATACCCATTCGATCAATGCGTGCCTTTGGAAAGGATCACAACTTTTCACTGCGAGTGACGACAGGATGGTGAAAGGCTGGAGCTTGCGATCATGAAGGCACGCTGGCCGGGCGTCACTATCCTGATCATCGGGGTATTGCTCGTTGTATCCAGTTCCAACATCAACTGGGGCAAGGAACATTGGAAGACCGTCTTGCAAGCCGATGCCAAAGGCTACTACGCCTACTTGCCGGCGCTCTTCATCTACCACGATCCCAACTTCGGTTTCTTCGATGCCATAGAAAGGGAGAACTACTACGACCTGAACTTGTTCTATGAGTACAGGGCCAATCATCATGGTGACTTGATCAACAAATACTACCTGGGCACAGCGCTGGCCCAGCTGCCTTTCTTCGGGGTGGCACATGCCTACGCGATCGCAACCGATGGACCTGCGGACGGATACTCCAAGCCCTACACCGTTGCCGTGAACCTTGCCGCGATCGCATGGGTGCTTATTGGTCTTCTTTGCATGGCAAGCTTACTTCGGACGTATTCAATTGCACCGGTGTGGATCGCAGTTACCCTCTTCGCATTCACCTTTGGAACGAACCTGTTCTACTATGCGGTGATCGCACCGGGCATGAGCCACGCCTACAGTTTCGGGCTTTGTAGCGCATTCCTGGTGGTGGGCAGAAAGTTGCTGCAAAAGCAGGAACAAAAGGGCATCCTCCTTCTTGGCCTGTTGCTGGGCATCATAGTGTTGATCAGACCGGTGAATGGGATCATCCTCTTTGCATTGCCCATTCTTGCCGACCGGGAACTCCATTGGCGAACATTGACATCTCTAGTGAAGACGCATCTTCCCGCCATTGTTGGTGCAGC
This sequence comes from Flavobacteriales bacterium, assembly GCA_016717305.1. Taxonomy (GTDB): domain Bacteria; phylum Bacteroidota; class Bacteroidia; order Flavobacteriales_F; family PHOS-HE28; genus PHOS-HE28. Next base: position 214,873 of record JADKFY010000004.1, on the reverse strand, counting down.
CGTCCTGTGCGTATCCGTCGTGTCACTTCAACTGGTTTACTACCAAATTGCGACCGGCAGTCCCTTCGTGTATTCGTACGGTGACGAAGGATTCCGCTGGGCCGATCCGCACATGTTGGACATCCTGTTCAGCTACCGGAAGGGACTATTCGTTTACACCCCGCTCCTCTTGCTTTCGATGGCGGGTTGGCCTTTCCTGCGTCGCTTTTCCAAGACCGCAGCATGGGCGTGGGTGGCCTTCTTTATCCTGCTGACCTATGTACTCTCTTCGTGGTGGAACTGGTGGTATGGAGGGAGTTTTGGGGCGCGCCCGTACGTGGAATTCCTCGGACTGTTCATGCTGCTGTTCGCACTGGCCTTGGACCGGCTGATGAAGTCTTGGCGCAGCGTGCTACTTATCACCGCAATGCTAGTTGTGGTCCTGTGCCAAGTGCAGACCTACCAGATGCGGTATTATCAGATCCATTGGGAGAACATGGACAAGGCGAAGTACTGGGAGGTGTTCCTGCGGGTCGACAAGTTGCCGTGATAGGCTCAACCCCAATTCTTCACATACCACGGAACTGCTTTGGCCAGTCCGGCCTTTAGATCCACCTCCGGCGCGTAGCCCAATAACGCTTTCGCCTTGCTGATGTCCGCCAACGAATCGCGGATATCCCCACTGCGTTCCGCCACGTGTTCCACGCCTACTTCACCGATCGCGGGATCGATAATGGCCAATTCATTACGAAGGGCACCGACCAGTTCCAGCAAAGAAGTGCGTGCACCGAAGGCTACATTGAACACTTCGCCATGGCAATTCGGGTCGTTCGAATAGGCCGCCAACACCACTGCTTGAACGGCATTGGCCACGTAGGTGAAGTCACGACTTTGTAGTCCATCACCATGGATCTGCGGTGGCTTATGGCCCAGAAAGCTGCTGATGAACTTGGGGATCGCTGCCGCATACGGTCCTTCGGGATCTTGTCGCTCACCAAAGACATTGAAGAAGCGCAGGCCAATGGTGGAAAGACCATGTAACCTGCTGTACAGTGTGGCATACGTTTCATCACCGGCCTTGGTAACGGCGTACGGCGAAAGAGGCAGGCCGATGTTCTGTTCCCGCTTTGGCAACGCCTTGGAATCGCCATAGACACTGGAGCTGGAAGCATACACGAATTGGTGGACACCCGCTTGCCGTGCAGACTCCAACATGTTCAGGAAACCGGTGAGGTTGGTGGCGTGCGAAGCCAATGGATCCGCGATGGATCGGGGCACGGAACCCAAGGCTGCCAAATGCACCACCACGTTCGCACCTTCAACGGCTACTTTGCAATCCGCCTCCGAACGGATATCCCCTGGAACGAATTTGAAATTCGGCAGATGCTCCAGGTGCTGGATGTTGCTGCGCTTGCTGGTCGCCAAATTGTCCATGCAACGCACAACTGCTCCACGGGCTACTAACGCGTCGCAAACATGGCTGCCGATAAAGCCGGAACCCCCGGTGACGAGAATGGTCATGTGGCTTTGTTGTTCCATGCTTTACTGTCGTTCCAAAAGTAACTGGCCTTTGCTACCCGAACATCTTGATGCCGTGGGCAACCCGTTCGGAGTCTATTTGAACGCAGCGCCGATCAAAATGCTGTGCCATCTGGTCGGTACCATGGGTAGAAGAATGGGATCAATGCGGGCGATCAGATCACGTTGGAATTCCGTGCGACCGAGGTTGGCAAAGAGCCCTGTCGTGTGTGTTTCGATCCTTGAAAATGGCGCGAACAGGTCCAGGTCGGTGATCGGGTCCAAGTAGCGCCAATAGTGGTCCCACTTCACGAAACGCTTCCGCAGCCAACGGTGGATACGTGTTCCGTGCAAGTTCTCCGCGAACAACAGCACACCACCGGGTGTAAGTACCCGATGGATCTCTTCCAAGGCTTTCACTTGCCGTTGCTTCTCAGAGAGTGCGCCGATCACGCTTTTGAAGATGACCACATCGAAACTATTGTCCGGGAACGGTAGCTCAAGGACATCCGCTTCGGAATAGGTCACTCTATCAGAGACCCCGTACTCGAGGTGCATTTCTTTGGTACGGGTTGGGAAAGGACGAAGGTCCGTACACACCACATCGGCACCTTCCAAAGCCAACCAGAGGGTGGTACCCCCTTCACGTTCTCCAATACCCAAGGCCTTCAGCGGTCGTTCCTTCGGCAAGTTGCGTTGCCAAATGGGCAATGCACGGGACCAAGACCGGACCTCCCATTGGAAAATATCCTTCAGCCGGTCCTTCATTGCCGTTTTGCTCTTACCATAACTCTCCCGCAGGGCGTTGGTTCGCGAAAGCCCCCATAGCGAATGCCTTCCGGCGATGAACTACTGCTGGCAGTTGATCACTTCGCAACGGCAACGGAACGCTTCTCCCTGATCACCGTGATCTTCACTTGGCCCGGGTAGGTCATTTCGTTCATGATGCGATCGGCGATGCTCATGCTGATCTCATCACTTTGGACGTCCGAGATACGGTCGCTCTCCACCATAACGCGCAGTTCACGACCGGCTTGGATGGCGTAGGCCTTGCTCACACCGTTGTAGCTCATGGCCAAGTTCTCCAGGTCCTTGAGGCGTTTGATGTACTGCTCGGTGGCCTCGCGCCGTGCGCCGGGGCGTGCTCCACTAATGGCATCGCAGGCTTGCACGATCGGCGAAAGCAAGGTGTTCATCTCGATCTCGTCGTGGTGGGCACCGATCGCGTTGCACACGTCCGGCTTCTCGCCATACTTCTCCGCCAGTTTCATGCCCAACAAGGCGTGTGGCAATTCGGGTTCTTCGTCCGGCACCTTTCCAATGTCGTGCAAGAGTCCGGCGCGTTTGGCGGTCTTCGGGTTCAAGCCCAATTCGCTGGCCATGATCGCGCTGAGGTTGGCGACCTCGCGGCTGTGCTGCAACAGGTTCTGTCCGTACGAGCTGCGGTACTTCATGCGGCCTACCATACGGATGAGTTCGGCATGCAAGCCGTGGATGCCAAGATCGATGCAGGTGCGTTTACCCACCTCCACGATCTCCTCTTCCAAATGCTTCTTGGTCTTGGCCACGATCTCCTCGATACGTGCTGGGTGGATGCGGCCATCCTTCACCAACTGGTGCAACGCCAACCGGGCGATCTCCCGTCGCACCGCATCAAAGCAGCTCAGGATGATGGCGCCGGGCGTGTCATCCACGATGATCTCCACTCCTGTCATTTCTTCCAGTGTGCGAATGTTCCGCCCCTCTCGACCGATGATGCGGCCTTTGATCTCGTCGTTCTCGATGTGGAAAACGCTCACCGAGTTCTCCACCGCATGTTCCGTGGCCACCCGTTGGATGGTCTGGATGACGATGCGTTTCGCCTCCTTGTTGGCCGTTAACTTGGCTTCCTCGGAAATATCCTTGATCGTAGCCATGGCTGCAGTTCGGGCCTCATCCTTCAAGGAGTCCATCATTTGCTTCTTGGCCTCCTCGGCATTCAGGCCGCTGATGTTCTCCAGCAGGTTGACCTGCTTGGTGTGCATCTTCTCGGTCTCTTCCCGGCGGCGTTCCAATCCAGCGAGCTTTTGTTCGAGCTCTTCTTGGAGACGTTCCACCTGCTTGTCCTTGTTGGAAAGGTCTTGCTGCTGGCGGCTCAATTGCTGTTCGCGTTGCTTGGCCTTGTCCTGTGCACTGGTAACGGCCCGCTCGCGTTCGCGCACATCCTTTTCGTGGTCCTCTTTCAGTTGAAGGAATTTCTCCTTCGCTTGCACGATCTTTTCCTTCTTCAGTGCCTCCGCTTCCAGCTCAGCTTCCTTCAGGATGCCTACGCTGCGTTTCTTCATGGCGTTGTTCAACACCAAGTAAACTATGCCTCCGCCAACGACCATGCCGGCTAGAAGGCCAAGTAAAATGCTCAATAGATCTTCCATGTATCCACTTTTGTTTTAAGTGGACCATGCTATCCTTCGGTGGGCACATACCCCGGTACAAGGGAGGTCAAACTTCAAGATCAGCGAGCAGACGTTCAATGGCGCCCAAGGCGACATCGGTCTCTGCCTCTTGGCGGGTCGTGGTGCTGTTCAGTGCACGCACGGTTACCTCCAAAGCGGCCATCGCCAAAAGATCCTGTTTGTCGGTCAACGGGTAGTTGGCCTTCAAACGGGTGATGCTCTCATTGATCTCTTCCACGGCACGTCGCACGTTCTCCTCTTCATTCCCTTGAATGGTGAGGGGGTATGCCCGGCCGGCCAGTTCAACTCTTATGGATCGCTCTTCCATGGTGCAAGTGACCTCTAGCTCTTCAATAGGGCTAGGCAATGGTCAATTTCGTGTACCAGTTCATCGATCCGTTCCTTTGTTCCCGGTGCGTTCGTTCCACCATCCGTGGAGCGCCCTTTCCGAAGGACCTCGTTCTCCTTTTCCAGCTCCGTGACACGCGCCTTCAACACCTCCGCCGTGCGGTGGTTGTCCCTGGCCGTTATTTCCAACTCGCTCGATCGCTTATGCAAGGCTTTGTGCTCCCGTACCAATCGGGTTACTTGATCCTGCACTTTAAGCAATCGGTCTGTCAACGTGTTCATGGGCCGGATCGGGTATCCCGTACATGGTCCGTGGCCAAAGATAACCGGCTACGCCGTTCCCGCACGCTCTTTGTATGAACCCCTTGCTGTTGATCTGCTTAAGGCCTTGGTAACCTGCCCTTCGATCCACCCACGTAGCTTGCGCCCGCTCCACTCCCACCCATGACCAACGTATTTCCGAAGACGCCCCGTATCGATCTATACAAAGTGCTATTTTTCAGCATCTTGATACCATTCAATTCAAGTGGTCAGGAAGCTCCCAAAAAGCCTGAATACATCAATCCGATGGCCATCCCCTTGGACCTTTCGGGCAACTTCATGGAGCCGCGTTCCAACCATTTCCACTCCGGCTTGGATATGCGCACCCAAGGACAAGAAGGTGTTCCGGTTCGGGCTGTGGCCGATGGCTGGATCTCGCGGATCAAGATCAGTCCATGGGGCTACGGGAAAGCTGTTTATATTGACCATCCGAACGGATACACCTCAGTCTACGGACACCTCCAGCAACTTAAAGGGACCGCGTTGGAGGCTTGCTTGGCAGCGCAGTATAAGCAGAAGGACTTCAGCGTGGACATTACACCTGAGAAAGGGACCATCCCCGTTGCCCAAGGCGAGGTGTTCGCGCTCAGTGGAAATACTGGTGGCAGCGGTGGTCCGCATCTCCACTTCGAACTGCGTAAGACGAGCAGTCAACTGGCATTGGACCCGGAAGCCCTAGGGATCAATGTCCCGGACAAAATACCGCCGGAGATCATCGGCGTTCGACTCTATGCCGTAACCGATACCTCGCGCATTGGACCCTACCCGCCCAAAGCCTTGGGTTTCGCGACACAAGGCAGTGCGGGCAAGTACGGATTGAAGGCCGGTGAACAACCAACCGCCTATGGAACTGTGGCCCTGGCACTGCACACGATCGATCGGTATGATGGCATGGCGGCCAAGTTCGGTGTTCGGAAGATCGAGTTGTTCGTGGACAACATTCCGGCCTTCTCCGCTTCCTTCGACGCCATCGATTTCAATACCAACCGCTATTGCAATGCGCATGTGGACTTCGCACTGTACAAGGGCAGCAAGATGGAGTACCACCGGTGCTACGAATTGCCGAACAATAAGCTGCGGATCTACGGGAAGGAACCGGCCCAAGGGCACATCGAATTGCCACCCGGCAGCACCAAGCATGTCCGCTTCAAGGTCACGGATGCCAACGGGAACGTGTCCGAACTGGCCTTCATGCTGAAAGGGGCCACGGCCGAAGGATCCGCAACCTGGACCGGACGCACTGAGGAAGGATCCTTGTTCCGCTACGATACCGAGAACGTGCTCGCCGAGGATGGGGTGCGCATGACGCTACCCGCGCTATCCCTCTACGACGACACTTACGTGACCTACTTGCGTAAGCCACCACCGGCCAAGGCCTTCGCCCCGTTGCATGTGTTGAACAATGTGCTCACCCCCATTCAATCCAACTGCGAGGTGCGGATCGATGCCCCGGACCTGCCGGAACGTTTGCGAAGCAAAGCATTGATCGTGAGCATGGACGGTAAGACCGAGCCCTGCGGTGGCACCTATGCGGACGGCGCCATTACCGCCAAGGTCCGCAGCTTTGGTTCCTACACGGTCATGGTGGACACGGTGCCACCAGTGATCTCCAATGTGGACCTGCGCAACGATATGAAGGGACGGAGTAGTTTCACCCTGAAGATCACGGACAACCTTTCCGGTATCGATAAGTGGACTGGCCTACTTGACGGAAAATGGATCCTACTGGAGTACGACCCAAAACGGAACGCCCTTGTCCATACGTTCGATGAACAGAGCGATGGCACTGGTACACGCGCCTTCAGTTTGGAGTTGACTGACGAACGGGGCAATAAAGCGCGTTATGAACTGAAATTCACCCGTTGACATCTACCTGCCCATGTCTTCCATTTCCGCCTTCCGACAACTGGTCCTTCTTGCGCTTCTTCTGCTCGTCGTTCCCAAGTTGAACGCTTCCGGACCACAGAACCCGAAGAAGAGCGCCCCGGTTCCTTCCACGGAGACCTTGCACGAAGGGGACATCCTCTTTCAAGTGAACCAAGGCGGACAGAGCCAAGCCATCGCGCTAGCCACGGGCAGTAAATGGACGCATGTGGGCATTCTGTTGAAGGACAAAGGCAAATGGTTCGTTTACGAAGCTGTCGGACCAGTGAAGGCCACCCCGCTGGATGTGTGGGCCACCCATGGCATGGACGGGCATTACACCGCGATGCGCTGGAAAGAAGCCGAGACCCAGCTGGATGCGGATAGGATCGAAAAGCTGCGCACCTCTTTGAAGAATTACATGGGTCTCCCATACGACTGGGATTTCCGCTGGAGCGATGAAATGATCTATTGCTCCGAGCTGATCTGGAAAGTATACAAGGAAGGGTTGGGTATTGCTCTGTGCGAACCCATACCGATGCGGGAGTACGCGCTGGAAAGTGAAACGGTGAAGCAGGTTTTGGAGATGCGCTATGGCAAGGAGCCGCCCTTGGATGAGTTGATGTTCGCTCCCGGTACGTTGTTCGATTGCCCGCTGCTGGTGCAGGTGGGTGAGTTTTGAGAGAGCGCACCTCTTTCCAGCCTTGTCGAACTGCGCAGGAAGTCTTCGGCCCACTACCTTGGCTCACTCCTTTTGACCATCGCGTTTTGCGGCTTCTAAGAATCTTGTTCCCCCTTTGCTGCCTGATGGCTTGTACCGCGCCGGACACGACCGGGGTTCGTATGATCGGCCACGGAGGATCGGGTGCAGGTTCCGATCTTCCTATGAACAGCCGTGAAGCACTGCTCGGCGGTTTGCAACAAGGCTTCGATGGCATCGAAATGGACCTGCAATTGACCGCCGACGGCATTCTCGTGGCCTACCATGATGACGAATTGAGCGGTGTGGCGCCATGCAGCGGTTTGGTGAACAGCAGGACCTGGACCGAATTGCGCCAATGCTCCCAATTCAGCCGGCAACTGGTGCGGGTGGACAGCCTCTTGTTCGAAGCACAAGCCCAATACCCTTCAGCCGAATTCACACTCGATGTCAAGCTCTTTGCAGCAGGTGATTGGTGGCCCTACATGGAAGCCTTCAGCGATGCGATCATTGCGTTGGACCAAGGGTTGAATGCCCCACTGTTGATCGAATGCCAAACAACCGACTTCTTGAAATTGATGCGCCGCAAAGCCCCGGATGCATCACTTTTCTACTATGCGACCGATCCCGAAAATGGCATTCTGGAAGCAAAGGATTTGGGCTGCACCGGCATTACCATGACCAACGGGAATATCACTGCGGCCCAAATGGAACAGGCGCATGCCGAAGGACTTTCGGTGACCCTCTTCGGAGTTGACGGGAACTGGGGGCTGCGAAGAGCAGTGGCGAAAAAGCCGGACCGCATCCAGAGCGATCTGGCCGTGCATAAATGAACAGGCCGCAGATCCGTTGGGTCATTCCGTTGTTGGTCATAGGCACCACGGCGCTGGCTTCACGCTCGGTCTTTCTGTTGAACCATGATCCTGGTGGTTGGGTGCTCCTGCTTGGGGTCTTGGGCATCACTCTCTCGCTGGGCAATACTGCACCCGTTCGCCGATCACGGCTGGTTGCGCATAGTTTCCTCTTGGTCTCTTCACTCGCACTCTACGGTTGGGTCAGCGCGCAAGCGGATAAGACCCTTTCCTGCGTGGTGGATACCGGCTACCGCACCGAGGACCTGGCCACCGGAACGCGCTACACGGAATGGCCCATTGCGCCGGAAGCCATCCAACTCTATATCGTGAATGAGGTGTGGGAGCTGCGCAACACGGACACGATCAACGTCCGCGTTACACGCATTGGCAAGGACGAACCGACCGCGCTTATCCCGTTGAAGGATCTGATCACCGATCGCGGAGTCTCGGAAGCAACCTCCCCTAAACCGCGATCCACGTTGATCCCGCTGCTGATCCTGTTGGTGATCACGGGTTCGGTCTTAGGCCTCACAATCGTCCAACTCTTCGGCGGCGGAACCTTCACTCTTGACGATCTACGCACCCGCAAAGGGCTTGTCCTGTTCATCGCCGTAGGGATCATCGTTGCTGCATGTAAGGAACCGCCATCAGCTTGGCTGTCGAACCAATTCCAGAGCCGGTGGGATGATTGGTTGCGCTATGGCACCGCAGCGCGAGACATCCTCCGCGGGAACCTTGCACTCGTGCCCCTATCCGGTGGACTGGAGATGTGGGGCCTCGGCTTCGTGTATTTCGTGGCTGCCGTGCAGGCGATCCTTGGCCCTGCTTTGATCCCGGTATACATCGTGTTGCATGGTCTGCATTACGCCATCGTCTGGGCATGCACCGCCATTGTGGCGCCAGGGAGAAAGTGGATCGCACTTGCCGCCGGCTTGCTCGCGCTGGGTTTTGTGGAAGTGGACCTCAATCTCAATTACGCGTGGGTCCTGTTGAGCGACACCTTGCCCCTGCCTTTGTTGGCGATCCTTCTGGTGGCAGCCATCCGTGGGGCTGCTCCGCTGTGGCTCGGCATCGGAGCAGGTGTGCTTTTCCTGTTGCGTGCTGACTACATCATCATCGGTCCCTTGCTGGCGTTCCTCAGCACATGGCGGAAACCGATCGATCAAAAGGACCTCGCAAAGATCCTTGTCCCGTGGGCCATTTGCGTTGGACTCTACCTGTTGCGCAAGTGGTTCGCAACCGGCGACCTCTACCCTTTCCCCTTGCCCAATACCCCGAACGGCGTGGCCTGGGATGCCCTCTTCAACGCACGGAACTTTGAAAACAAGACACTCGCGTTGTTCGGACGCTATGATCTCTTAAGCAGCGCCGTCCGGCATCGGTTCCACTGGTGGCCGATCCATGCGCTCTTCGTGGCGGCCATTGCCTATTGCATAGCGAAGCGGAATTGGGACCGGTGGACGCTCTTCACCGTTTCCCTGTGGGTCTGGTTCCTCTGCACACGGTTGGCAACGCCTTCCATCGGGAGTTACGGGCACCGGCATTCGCTGGCGTTGGTGCTCGCGGAGATCTTGGTGGCCGTGTTGGTCTTTGGAAGAAGGAAGGGATGTAACGCTGATAACGCTGAAAGAAATGATGAAGGATGATGAATGCGGATGATGGAAGAAGAACGCAAGCGAAGAAAGAGGAACCGCAGATGAACGCAGGTAAACGCCGATAAACCCGCTTGGTTCAAAACGCCTTCACCTTGATCTGCATCCACGAAAACCAATCATCTGCGTCCATCTGCGTTCATCTCCGGTTTAATTCCCGTTCTATGTTCGCCGCAAGGTGAGCGCCAGTTACACCTAACGAAACGAATACCAACCATCTGCGTCTACCTGCGTTCATCTGCGGTTAATTCCCTTCTACGGTATTCGCAACGCGGATCCCCATCGAAAACAACGACCTTGGCCTTCGCAATTCAATTAACAACCGCTCCATGGCCATCGACCGCACCGTTCCCCAGTGGCTCCTCACTCCGTGGTTGTTTGGTTTGTTAGCTGTCCTGCTCTATGCGAATACCATTGGCAACCAATTCGCTTTGGATGATGGGCTGGTCCTGAACGATAACGCCTATGTGCTGAAGGGGATCGCGGGCATACCGGACATCCTCACCCACGACAGTTTCCATGGTGCCGTGGGCGAAACGGACAAACTGAGCGGCGGGCGCTACCGTCCGCTATCCTTGGTGACGCTTGCAGTGGAGGTCTCCCTTTTCGGTGTTTCCGCTGCTGTACACCACGGTGTGAACGTGTTGCTTTTTGCGCTCACCTGCGTCGTGCTGTTCCGCTTCCTGCGGCGGTTCATTTTCCCGCAGCACGTATGGGCCGCGTGGTGCACAACAATGCTCTTCACCGTTCATCCGATCCACACCGAAGTGGTGGCGAACATCAAGGGGCGCGATGAACTACTCTCCCTTCTCTTCCTGCTGCTCACCATGTACCATGCCTTGGCCAACATCATGTGGCGCGAACAACGCGACCTGTTGCTTAGCGCTCCCACGAAAAGGAAAAAGGAAAAGAAGGAGCGCCTACCGGGTGAATGGTCCGATGTGATCTCGGTGCTCTTCTTCGTCCTAGCCTTGCTTTCGAAGGAGAACGGACTGATCTTCATCGCACTCCTGCCCCTTACGAACTACTTCTTCACCCCTCTCCGCTTGCCGGCCGCGATCAGGAGATCCTTGCCCGTGATCTCGGTGGTCGTGCTGTACTTGGTCTTGCGTGTGGTGCTTCTCGGAGCTCGCAACAATGCGGTGCAGGAGGTCATGGACAACCCGTACCTCTTCGCATCGGTAACGGAGAAACTGGCCAGCATTGCGGTTGTCATGCTCATCTACCTAAAGCTGATGGTGTGGCCGCATCCCTTGGTCTACGACTACTCCTTCAATCAAGTGCCTCTGCACGCGTTGGCTGATCCGCTTGTGTGGATCTCCTTGGCCGTGCAGGTCGGTTTGCTCGTGTACGCCGTGATCGGGTTCCGGCGGAAGGATCCGCTTGCATGGTGCATCCTCTTCTGGTTCGGCACGCTGTTCCTTGTCTGCAACCTGGTCTTCAACGTGGGCGCGCCGCTGGCGGAACGTTTCCTCTACCAAGCCTCGGTGCCCTTCCTGATCGCGGTGGTAATAGTGTTGCGCAGGGTAATGGCCCGGCTGAAGGACAATACCATGTTGATACCCGCCTTGTCCGTGCTCTTGATCCTGATCACTACCAGTTCCGGCTACGCCATCTTCCTTCGCAATGGCGACTGGCAGAGTGGCGACCACCTCTTCATCCACGATGTGCGCAATGCACCCAACAGCGGCCGGGCCCGCACCTACGCTGGGATCGCCTACATCCACCTGAGCGACTCCGCCGCCACCACTAAGGACAAACGCGCCTATGCGGATTCTGCGATCGTACACCTCACCGTGGCCGAACGGATCCACCCCACCTACATGCCCACCTTGCTCAACATGGGCTTGGCCTACTACCGGCTGGACAGCATAGAGACCGCAGAACGTTGGTGGGACAAGGCCCGCGCCGTGGACCCCAACGATGGCAAGTTGGAACAACTGGATGCCTTCCTCTTCGATCGCTACTACCAAGGTGGCCTAAGGGCCGGTCTTGCTGGAGACCTAGCAAGCGGCCGAACGCAATTGGAAAAGGCCGTGAAGTATGCACCTCTGAACGCCGATGCGTGGTACAATTTGGGCGGGGTCCACTACACGTCCGGTGACTTGGACAATGCGCGTAACGCATGGGCCAAGGCATTGGAGCTGAACCCGGCGCATGCGCAGACGTTGCAAGGGATGCGGGCGTTGGAGGCTGCTGGGGGTGCGGTTGCACCGTGAACGTGCTGGGGGATGCAGTAATTCGAGCGAAGAGCCACCTCTAAACGGCATTGGGCGGTAGGCCGCCCGACTCAATCGTTACCACGATGGACCTCAAGTGGTGCAACACTATGGGTCAATTCAGCACGTATTGGACGTATCGTATGGTCATTGACCATATTGTATGTGAATTAACCATATGATCGCCATGAGCTTTCAGGGAAGGATGAGGCGTTGTGCAGGCCAATGCCCCGGATGGGATGGGCGCAGGATGTAGGAACCGCCGGCGCAGCCGGAGATGTCTAGGATGGCACTGTTGGTAGTGTTGTTGCTCCGTTGCACCACGCGGCCCATCGCATCCAGTAACAGCAGCTTGCCCAGCGGCAGGTTGGTACCGGAGGTGATCCGCAACGATTGCCCATCTACGATCAGCGTGGGCAATTCCACCTGCTGCTGTGCGATGCCCTGTGCACCGTCCACGCAATTCCGGTAGTAATCAAAAGGCAGGTCCACGCTGCCACCCACGGTCAGCTGGACGATAACTCCATCGGTATACGCGAAGCCCGCTTGGGTCATGCCTACATGAATGCTGGTGCCCGCGGGTTCCGGTTGTTCCATGTGCAAAGTGTAAGTGCCGGGCAGCAGGCAAACCCCGGTGGTGAGGAAGCCGAAGCCCGTACTGTCCATCTGCAGCACGCCATTGTTCACCGTGTTGTTGCCGGCATCGGTCACGCTCCACACCAGTTCCATGGGCACGGGGTTGCCGCCTTGTTGGTACGCGAATACTTCCGCAGGCAGGCAACCGCTCGGAGGACAGAGGTCCACCCCGGAGAGGGCGAGATCACAATGCATCTCGCCGTTGCCATCGGAGTAGTTCACCACCACTGTTCCGGTATAAGGCGTTTCGGGCTGCGGTGTGAATTGTAGCTGATGCACAGATGGTCCCTGAAAGATGCCGAAGAATTCCAGAATACCGTGTACGAGGGTATCTCCCTGAGCATCGATCAGGTCCAGAGTCGGACCACTGAGGAACTGCATGCTTTCGTTGAAGAGACTGATCTGTAGTCCATCGCCAAAGGGGGCGTACCACACGCTGTCGATGCGGAGACTATCGCAGGTGGTCTGCGCGGCGGTAGCGCTATATAATAGTAGTAAAGGGAGGGTGAGCAAGTGTCGCATGTCCGTGGTTCTTGGTGGCACCAAAGGTCGGTGGTCGTGATCCTGCCGCCCATGGACGGAACCCGCCAAGTCCGGTACAAATCCCGGATGCGATAGGTGGAGCAACTTGGTGCAGTGTGGCGTTTGACCTGTCCTGCAATGAGTTTCCGCCTTGGGTCCCCTAAACTTCGAATATCAAGGTCATTGGGCCTCTATTCCTTGGTCGACCTTGCAGGAGTCAACTACCTCCCACTTTCAACACCAACCCCTACTATCAAATTACCTCGGAGTCAGACGAGCGATCTACAGACCGTATAGCCTTGGAAAAGATCATCGTCACCGCACTATTTTCGCGTTTGGTTGTTTCTCTGTGACCAACGTAAGTGAAAAGAACAGAACCACATGCTTCGCTCCTCCCTCATCGTCCTGCTGGTCGGCCTGGCCACCACCGTGTCCGCTCAAAAGGTCTTCAAGGACCAAGATCTCGTGCCACCCGATTTCGGGAAGGAACCCGGTATTCTGTTGCTGGTGAGGTCCCCCATGAAGTCACTGAACAAGGCACTGCCAGATGTCTTCGCCGAATACTACAAGGGACCGTTCAAAGTGATCGATGATGCCGACCTGGCGCTACCTGAATACGCCGATAAGAATGTTTACCGCTACACCTTCAACACCGTCATCGGCTTTATCCCAGCCAGCGGGATGGGCGACAACCGCATGCCGGCGAGCAATACTTACACCTACAATGTGTTCGACCGCCTGACCGGCACACGGAAAGGATTGGACTTTGTGGGAGGTGCCTACAAGGGCCTGATGAAGGACTACGCGAAGAAGCTGGAGTCCGTGCGATCAGGAGGACAATAGACCGTATCCGAAGGGATCTTCAAGCAAGTTGGAGTCGCACCGCTATTACTCAATACCACCGCAGCAACCTCGGCACATGCTACACCTTCCTCGTTCCATCGCTCAGTTGGCCGCGGTCCTCGCCGTGTGCTCTAGCGGAGCGCTCGTAAGCGCCCAAGCATTTCCGGAGAATTGGGATGACCGCTTCTTCCGTACAGGAATGAACGCCCAGGTCCGGACCATGCATGCCAAGGGCGACACCCTATATGTGGGAGGGATCTTCACTAAGGCTGGAGGCATCACCGTGAACCTGATCGGCCGGTTCGATGGCCGCACCTGGTCTGCGATGGGATCGGGCCTGTCCGCACAATTCAACAGCGTGAACGACATCGATGCGTTCGGCAGCTATGTCTACGCCTGCGACAAATTCGGTCTACACCGGTGGGATGGTACGGCATGGACCCAGGTGGGTGTCATCGGCGGCCTGCCCGGATCCGACCTGGGGACCTTGGCCATTGCGGTGGATGCGAACGGGCAAGTGTACATGACCGGTTCGTTCACCTCCGTGAATGGCGTGAGCGCGAACCGCGTGGCCCGTTTCGATGGCTCCAACTGGCATGCGATGGGTACGGGAATTGTTCAACCACAGCCGGGATTGGGCAATAACGTAGCGTATACGATGGCCGCGATCGGCACGGAGGTGTACATGGCTGGCATTATCACCACCATGGGCGGTACCACATTCAATAATGTGGCCCGTTGGAACGGCACAGCCTGGAGTCCCATGGCGGGTGGATTACCCACCTACGGTGTGCCGCAGACCCTGGCGGTGGTGAACGGCCAATTGCACTTAGGCACCGGTGCGATAGGCCCCATCAACGGACCGTACACGGCGAACGTCCTACGCTGGACAGGCACCTCATGGAGCGTGGTGGGCAATTCCTTCGATCTTGGGGTGACCGCCATTGCAAGTCACGACGGCGAGCTTTATGCTGGTGGCCTGTTCACCTCTGCGGGCGGGCAACCTGTCAACTACATCGCCCGGTTGAGCGGGAATACTTGGCTGGACGCCGGGAACACAGTTGGCATGTCCTACGTGCCTGCCATGGCCATCTGTTCCCACGGGGTGTACGCCGGTGGTATCACCAACCTGACAGATGAAGTGGATATGAACAACCTGATACGCTACGACGGCACGCAGTGGGGTAATATTGGAGAAGGCGTGGGTGATCCCGAGTATGGCGGACAGGTCGTGAACGCCGTGATCCGAAGGGACGGTCAGACCTACATCGGTGGCCGCTTCGACCAAGTGGGCGGCGTGCGTTCAATGCACGTGGCCCCAATGGGATGGCGTCGATGGATCGATATCGGGTTCCCTTTTGGTGAAGCCGGCCGGGTGAATGCGTTGGCCATCAAAGGCGATACGCTCTTCGCGGGTGGAATCTTTCCGTTTCCGGACGAATTGCAAAGCACCAACCTGGCCATGCGCGTGAACGGGGAGTGGCTGCCGATGGGGTCAGGGGCCAACGACGAGGTGTTCGCGCTCACGGTGCATGATAACGACCTGTACATCGGTGGCGAATTCTCGCAGATCAACGGGGTGGGATGTGGGGGTGTTGGCCGTTGGAACGGCAGCCAGTTCAGCCCTGTAGGCTTCGGTGCGAACGGGGTCGTGCGGGCACTGACCTTCGGGCCGGACGGTACGTTGTACGCCGGTGGCAACTTCACGCTGATCGGCGGCGTGAGCTGCAGCCGCATGGCCCAATGGAATGGCACCGCGTGGTCACCCGTGGCATCCGGTGTCAACAATTGGGTGAACGCCATCGCCGTCCTACCCGATGGCTCGCCGGTATTCGGTGGCCAGTTCACCTTTGCACCCAACGGCGGTTTCATGACCGGTGTGGCCCGCTTCAACGGCACCACGCTGGAGCCGATGGGCTATGGATTGAACGGCAGTGTTGAAGCACTGTTGGCCAAGGACGGACATCTGCTGGCTTGCGGATCGTTCGCGGAATCCGGCCCCACGATCGTGAACGGCATCGCCCGCTGGAACGGCACCGACGCCTGGGAACCCATTGGCGAAGGCTTGGGTGTCGACCCACAGGAGATCCGCACGGGAACGTCCATGGACTTGGAATGTGATAAGCTGGCCGTGGGTGGTTCCTTCAGCTATGCCGGGGGTAAACGTGCCGACCGCATCAGCGCATACACCTTCAATTTGCCCCGACTGGATGCCAGCGATGCGATCATCTGCGAGGGTACCGAGCTTGTTCTCTCCGTTCTGGGAGTGGATCCACAAGCCGTCAGCGATGTGCAATGGCTGGTGAACGGCAGCCCCGTTCTCGGTGATGGTCTTACCCTGACCACTTCAGAGGTTACCGATGGCAGCACGGTGGAAGCGTTGGTGACTTTGTCCGTGCCCTGCCCGGGACCTGTTGTGCGCACGAGCAACAGCGTGGAAGTGCAGGTGATCGACCCAGTGTTCCAGTGGTGCAGGACAACGGCACAGAGCTCTCGGTGGTGGCACCCATCCCGAGCTACACGTATATCTGGCAAACGCAGGTGGATGGGCTATGGACCGATGTGGTCCCTGCTGCTACTGGCGCTATGTACACTTATCCTCAGGGCGGCCTTTATCGGGTGCGTGTACTGGCTGGAAATTGTGAGCGTTCCTCCGAACCTGTGGCTGTATTCGTGACCGGTATGCAAGACCCAAGGTCCCCGGCATTCCGAGCCTACCCCAACCCGGTAAAGGATATGATACAGATCAGCGGTACGGCTCCCATCGACCGTGTGCAAGTGCTGGACCCTGCGGGCCGGATCGTGTTCATGGATAAGTTCCATGCGGGTGCGTATGAAGTCACGTTGCAGCTGAGCCATTTATCCAATGGGGTGTACCTGCTGTGCATCGAAGCACGGGGTGCAACCTCGTTCTTGCGGGCGGTTGTCGGTCACTAAGAAGCTGTTCGCGTGTATTCATTTTTCTGCGCTAGTCCCTTCGGCATATGCTTACCACCGAGATCGATATCGCAGGGGAAGGTATGCTCCTCCATACGGACCGGGCGCTCTTCTTGCACTATATGCGCTGGCTGGCGCTGCGCAATCTGCACATGAGCAAGGCCCATAAAGCTCCATAAGTTGGGGGAAAAAGGTCACCTACGCGGGCGACCTCGATTCTTCCTCGACCATAGGATCCTCATCGACGCGGAATTGTCCAAGAGAAGGGGTGGATAGCGGCGACCAGTGCATGGGCGGGTTCCTTTGATTCGGTCGGGACCTGTATTTGCGCAGATTCTCTTAGCTATCGCCCAAGCTGATCCATCCTGAAATGGGTTCAGTCCCTTGCTTCACCATCCGCGTGCAACCGAAGCTCTTACACAGGCACATGCGGCTTCGCGAAGGCACAGTCGGGACACTGCATTCCGCACAGCAAGGCCACAGGGCCTCTATTCCTTGGTCGACCTTGCAGGAGTATAAGATCCAGGGTCAAGCTCGGGATCACGTCCGCGAGAGAGGAGGCGCAGCCCTGATCCTTCATCATAATGCGGAGCGAAGCATCGAAGCGAACGGAAAGACCAAACATCCTCCAGCGGGCCTAGAACCTACTGTGCCCAACGGGCAGTACCTTGTGCGATAGTACACCAGTGCCCAACGTTCAAGCATACCTGAAAAGGAAGGAAGCCCTGTCATGGGTGCCACCTGCTTGTTGTGCAACGTGCGAAGGCAAATTGATTTTGGCACCTGACGACCGATCTCAGTACGAATTCACATGGTCATGAAAAGTGGAACAATTACGAAGGGATTCATTGCTGCTGGCGTATTCAATATGTCAGTCCTCTTCTTCTCAAGGCTCTTTACCAATTCCATTCTTACAGCGGCTGATCCAGGTGTGATGTCGAATTTCGGATTGCTCATGATCGTGCTTTGGGGACTGGCGTACGTATCAGCCGCGCACAACCATCAGCATCTGAAGTGGCTCGCGTTGGTCTTTGCTGTCGAAAAGCTCATCTACGGTCTCAATTGGACGAAGTGGATGCTGGAAAACAGCGTTTCAGAAGTGTATGAGCAGGATGCCATGGCGGGAGTGTTCTATACCATTTATGGTGTGAATGATTGGTTGTTCTGCATCTTCTTTCTGGCCGTGTTCATTCGATCCGTGAGATCCAACTAGCTTCTGCACCATGCACAACACCATGTATACTTGCAATCGGACGCATTTCACTGACCCGTCCTGAAATGTGTTTTGCCTCGGGACACTTGGCTTCGAATACTAAGGCCATAAGGCCTCTATGCCTATTCAGACGTTGCAGAAGTCAATCCTTCACTTCCCCCTAACCCCTACTTTCACTGCACTCCGGAAGGCTAGACCAGCCCAAGCTTACAACCCTTGCTGCCGGGCACAACCAACGCATCCCCATGAACGGACACTGCCTTCTACCCATGAACAAACGCACCCCCTTGGCCCTGCTGCTGGTCATCGCACTCGTGTCCATATTGCCGACAGGCCTTAGCGCCCAAGCGCCCACCAAGCGCGTGATCACCCCGCAGGATCTGTGGGCCATGAAGCGCCTGAGCAATTTGGAACTTTCGCCGGATGGTGGCACTGCTGCCGTGGTGGTGCAAGAATGGAACGTGGAAAAGAACAAGCCCACGGCCAACATCTGGCTGGTGCCGGTGGCGGGTGGCGAGCCGCGCAAGCTCACTACTGCCCAGGCCAGCGATGGCTCGCCGGTGTGGAGCCCTGACGGCAAGCGGATCGCATTCGTATCCAAACGCGGCGAGGACAAAGCCGCTGGGCTTTATGTGATCCGCACCGATGGCGGCGAGGCGGAGAAGATCCTCGAATTGCCGTTCGGGATCTCCAACCCACGGTGGATGCCCGATGGCGAGAACGTGATCGTGGCCACCAGCTGCATCCCAACATTGGTTGGCAGCTGGAGCAAGGGGAACACCGCCGCGATGGAGAAGGAGATCAAGCGCCGCAAGGATGCGAAGATGACGGCGAAGGTGACGGAGGACCGCCAGTACCGCTACTTCGACCATTGGATCACGGACAGCTTGGCGAGCAGGTTGCTGCTGGTGAATGCCACCACCAAGGAGATCAAGGACCTTACACCCGAGTGGGACCGCTTGTTCCAGACGAGCGGCACGGTGGACTTCGACCTTTCGCCGGACGGTGCGCAGGTGGCCTTGGTCATCAACATCACACCGCCACCCTACACAGGTTTCCTGAACAACGATGTACACCTGATCGCCACGGATGGCACGGGCACCTTGCGCAACGTGACCACGGATAATGTGGGCGATGACAGCAGTCCCACGTTCGCACCGGACGGCCGCACGCTGGTGTTCACGCGACGGAAGATCCCTTACGGTAACGGCGAGGTGGGCAAGTTATGGCGGCATGAAGTGGCCACCGGCAAGAACACTCCACTCACCGAAGCAGTGGACCTGAGCCTGGGCAGTGTGGAATTCTCGGCGGATGGTGCCACCCTGTGGGTGACGGCCGAGGACAAGGGCGTGGTGCCGGTGTTCAAGTTGAAGGCCGACGGTACCGGGATCACCGCAGTTTACAAGGAAGGAACCTCTGGCGACCTGAAGGTGAGCGGCGGCCGCATCGTTTTCCTGAACGACAACGCCAACCGGCCAAGCGAGCTTTTCACCATGGACCCGAAGAGCGGTGCCGTGCGCCAACTGACGCATTTCAATGATGAGCTGATGGCCCAACTGGACCTGGGCAAAGTAGAGCCCTATTGGTTCGATGGCGCGGCGGGCGACAAGGTCCACGGCTTGGTGATCCTGCCCCCCGGCTTCGATGCCGCGAAGACCTACCCGATGGTGCAGCTGATGCACGGCGGACCGCACACAATGGCACGCGACAGTTGGAGCTACCGGTGGAACGCGCACGTGTTCGCCGCACCGGGCTACGTGGTCACTTGGGTGAACCGACACGGCTCCACGGGCTTTGGCGAAAAGTTCGCACAGAGCATCCTGAACGAGTGGGGCGAGAAACCCTTGGACGACATCCTCCGCAGCACCGACCACCTGCTGGCACGCTTTCCGAACATCGATCCGAAGCGCGTTGCCGCGGCCGGTGGCAGTTACGGCGGCTACATGGCGGCCTGGGCCGAAGGGCATACGGATCGCTTCGCCTGCCTGATCGACCACGCGGGCGTGAACGACTTCATCACCCAATACGGCGCGGATGTAACGCCCTTCGGTTTCACCCAAGTGCTGGGTGGCACGCCGTGGGACAACCCCGAGGGCATGCAGAAGAACAACCCCGTGACCTACGCGAAGAACTTCAAGACGCCGATGCTGATCCTGCACGGCGAGCTGGACTACCGCGTGCCCTACGTGAACGGGACCGCGCTCTACGCCATCCTCCAAGCCATGAGCATCCCCTCGCGCCTGGTGATCTACCCCGACGAGAACCACTGGATCCTAAGCCCGCAGAACGCCATCCACTGGAACTGGGAGGTGCAAAGTTGGCTGGCACGGTATATCGGTGGCACGCCCACGCTCACGAAACCGGTGTTCGAGACGGTGGAGGGGAAGTGAGGCTTGTCGGGCTTATTCCACCCAACTCAACATGGATCAGTGTGACAGTCCTAGGCCAACTTGACCAACGCGCTTTCGCATTAGTGCATCCTGCTTGCCTATGGCTTCAACCGCCCTGCCCCAACTTTGCGCCATGGACAACTACGCCCGCATGATGCAATTGGCCGAGGAGGTCTTCGCCGTACACAACGACCCCACACAGCTACAAGTGGATGCCGAGGTGTTGGAGCGCTTGCGGTGTCTGCATCCAGCATCGGTAAGCGAAGAAGCGGATCCCGATGGGCCGGTGGCGTGGGTGCTGCTGATCCCAACCACGACCGAGTTGATGGAGGACTTTCTTTCTGCTACGCTCACCGAGCAGGAGTTGTTTGAGCGAACGCCCGTGGATGCTGCGTACGAGGCCGTTTACCTGTGCAGCGCCATGGTGTTGGAGGAGCATCGACGTGCGGGACTCGCGAAACGATCCACGCTCGATGCCTTGGAACGGATCCGGAAGGACCATGGCATAACCGCCCTGTTCTGTTGGCCGTTCACAGAGGGTGGTGATGCGTTGGCAAAGTCCATCGCGGTCGAGTCTGGACTGCCGTTACGGATGCGAGAGCGGTGAGCTTTCCTCGTTTGGTCAAGCCCTAATACGAAGAGGATCTACAGATCTGACGGGACCATGCCTTCGATATGATATTGTCTTCCAGTCGGAACAGGGTGTTCTTCAAACCACAAGCCCGAACTAAAAGGCCTTACTTGGTGTTGGTTCGATCGAAGCTGATAGGTCCGTATCAATGTTGAACGTTGATCGGTCTTCAAGTCAAGGTTCCGAAGGGCGTGCCGACCAATGCTTTATTAAGCTGCATCCGAAACTCGCTACGGGAGATCTCGCCGGCACCCAACGAAGCCGTGTGATCGTTGATGTATTGCGTATCGAAAAGGGTGAACTCCTCTGTTCTCAACTGTTCGGCAAGGTGGTAGAAAGCAGCCTTGCTGGCATTGGTTTTCCAACTGAACATGCTTTCTCCGAAGAACGCTCTGCCCAAGCGGACCCCGTAGATCCCACCGATCAATTCACCCCGTTCCCAGGTCTCAACGCTCATGGCATGTCCCTGTCGATCCAGTTCAACGTAGGCCTCGATCATTTCCGCGTTGATCCATGGAGTTTCCCGGTCGGCACATGAGTTGACCACAGCCTCGAAGGCTTTGTTCACAGTAACGCCGTAGCCTTGGTTGCGAAAGAACCGTTGAAGACGCACATTGGGCCGCAGCGTTCCCAGATCGAAGACCGCACGTGGGTCAGGATCGTGCCAGTACAAAAGGCCATCCTCGTGCATCATGGGAAAGCGACCGCCAGCATACGCCCCGATCAGCATTTCCACGCTTAGCACCGGCTTCGGGAAAACAGGCATCAACGCGCCTTGATCACGGAACGGGTCAATACGGTTCCTTGTTGATCCGTTAGCTGAAGGACATACAAACCCTCCGCCATTTCACCCAAACCGCCAACCTGTAGTCTATTCCCAGTCGGTGCCTGTGAACCACTCCAAACGGTCCTTCCCGCTAAGTCGAGCAGCGTAAGTTGCAATGGTCCGGCAACTGGATCGCGGAACGCAATGTTCAACTGATCCGTGAAGGGCAGCGGGTACATGTGCAGGGTTCCCTGATCCGTAGTGGACCTGATGCTCGTGGCAAGTAGGATCGTATGGGCGAGCGCGAAGTCGGGTACACCATAACCAAGAGAATCGCTTGGTGCAGTGTAGAAAGAAGCGCTTTGCCTAACCGCCGTCATCACTTCCGGAGCGGTGTTATTCGGGTGCAGTTGCCATAGACAAGCGACCAGTCCTGCCAAGATCGGCGAAGCGAAGGAAGTGCCATTCGCGGCCACTATGCTGTCCACATTCTCCCGAAGTACGATGGACCCCCAACCCATGGCGCACACATCCGGTTTTACCCTGCCATCAGCGCTTGGCCCGCGCGAGCTCCAGGGTGCGGAATTCTCCACATCGCCCACGGCACCTACAGCTAGAATGTCAATGGCATCGGCCGGTGCTCCGATGTAGCGCCATTCGCTGGTCCCTGAATTGCCTGCACTGTGCACGGGGATCATGCCCTTCTGCACTGCGATACGAGCGGCAATGCTGATCCGCAATGTTTGGCCATCAAGCTGCGCGTACGTATGGTCCATGGTGCTGTCATCAAAGGTGGTATACCCCAACGACGTATTCAGCACATCACATCCGATGCTATCCGCAAGTTCAGCCCCGGCGATCCAGTTGTCCTCTTCCACGGGGTACTCGCTTTCCGCGTTCTCCGTGCGGATCAGAACATAGTCTGCGCCAGGCGCAGTGCCCAGGATCACGCCATCCAGATCGGCGGCCATGCACGAGAGCACCGACCGGCCGTGGTAATGATCGTCGAAAACATCGCCATCGTGCCGGACAAGGTCGCGCGTCAACACGATGCCATCACGATCGCGAAGGGATTGAAAGGCAATGGCCGAATCAACTCCCAGAAAACCCGAATCCAGAACCCCGATCAGCATACCTTGTCCTTTGGCTTGGATCGCATGCAGTTGGTGCCCGTTCAGCATTTCGATCTGGCGGAAGGCTGTTCCGTACAGCTCCGGTTCACCGTCGCGATCCAACACAGGTGCGAGCTCCAAGAATTTGGGCTGCCGGCTTTGGCCGGCCATGGAAACTCCGGTGGGTTGGAGTGCGTTAACGAACCCAAGGCTTTGGATCGCGGACAAAGCATCCAGGTCCGTAGTGCGAATAGTTATTCCGTTGAACCACTTGCTTTGGTTGAGCAGATCCACTTCACCGGTATTGAGCACTGCCGTTATGTATGCGGGATCCACAGGCAGGTCCAATTGGTCGTAACCAATGCCCTGTGTTGTGCGGCGTTGGATGGCTCGGGCGGAAAGGAACTGCTCGGGCTGGTCAAGGGAGAAGGGTGTGTTCTCCTTGTCGGTGAATGGCACCCAATATGTATCGGGAGAGGTCTGTCCGTGCAGGCACAATGCAGCGCTGGCCGCGAGTACCCATGCTATGTTTCGGAGCTTGAACACGCTCATTCTGTTCCGTGTGCCACCGCCGTCATGGTAAGGCGGAACCCGCGACGTTCGGTTACGAATTGTTGCGATGTTTCGACCCAACGATTCTGGGTTTCAAGATCCACCCACAACTTGCTGACAAGCCCTACACTTTTCGCATAGCGTTCTTCATAGGTCCTGTCCAAAACGAAGTTCAAGGGAACGGTGTTCTTCACTAGAACTGTTTCCGCATAGCTAAGGCCATTGATCGTCTTTGGGCTTCCTACTTCCCGCATGGCAACTTTCAATTCCCCTTCTGCATTGTAAACGTTGATATCCCACGATCGGGCATCGCGGACCGGGAATGCGAGCTTCTGACGCCGCACATCCTCTTCGGTCTTTTCTGCAGCGATCGTATTTCGTGTTGCGGTCCACACATCGCGGATCGTCCATTCGTCGTTGAGGTTCTTCACGTAGCGTTGGATCCGTAGAGCTGGTCGTCCTTCTAGATCGCTGTATGTTCCCTCGATCCGTTCCAATAGTCGGTAGTTTACACTGTCCCAAACGTTGGCAGCATCATCGCGCCACATGCTATCCACTTGGTACTCTACCCAGGTGCCGACTTGGGTCGGGAAGTAGTCGTAGCCTTGATCCACCTGTTCAGGAGCCTCGTCCTTTTTGCAAGCAACGATCACGCTAGAAGCGATCAGTGAGATCAGGAGAATGCGTTTGCAGAACATGGTATATCTATCAATTACGATCAATGAACCCACCTCCGATCACATCCTCCCCGTTATAGAAGACGGCACTCTGCCCCGGTGCGATGCCTCTGACCGTTGCATGAAAGTCAACTTTAACACGATCACCGTCCATAACAAGCGTAGAAGGCGTGCCCTTGTCCTTGTACCGGATCTTGGTAACCGCCTCAAGTTCACCCTCCAACGCAGGAATGGATTGGAAGTTTGGTCTACGCACCCACATTTCCTGACGATCAAGATCGGACTTACGACCGAGTACCACGGTATTGCTGGTGGGCAGGATATCCGTGACGTACAACGGCTCACCTGTCGCAATACCCAAGCCTTTCCGCTGTCCAATGGTGAAGAACGGATAACCATCATGCTCCCCGAGCTCTTCTCCCCCAACGCCCACGAGCTTTCCATGGGTCAACTTGGCGGTGGCTTCGGGTTCTTTGCGCTTTAGGAAACCACGGTAGTCGTTATCAGGGATGAAGCAGATCTCGTAGCTCTCGCTCTTGCTGGCCAGTTCGGGGAATCCGCTGTCCACGGCCATTTGCCGGATGTCGCTCTTTTTGAAGCCACCGATCGGGAACCGGGTTCGGGCCAAGTTCTTCTGTTCCAGTCCCCAAAGCACGTAGCTCTGGTCCTTGTTGGGATCCAAGCCGCGGCTTACCACATAACGTTCCTCCGATCCTGCTGAAGTGGTAACCGATGTTGGTCGCACTTGGGCGTAGTGTCCGGTGGCGATCAGGGCACAATCCATCATATCGGCCCGTTTCAACAAGGCTTCCCATTTGATGAAGGTGTTGCACAGCACACATGGATTGGGCGTTCTTCCAGCCAAGTATTCGCTCGTGAAGTTGCCGATTATGGAATCACCGAACTCCTCCCGGATATCGATGATCATGTGGTGGAAGCCACGGCTAACAGCCATGTTCCGCGCGTCGTTGATGCTGTCCAGGTCGCAGCAACCGGTGATCCGTTTTCCTCCGCTGGCATCGGCGTAGTCCCATGTCTTCATGGTCACCCCGATCACTTCGTACCCTTCCTCATGCAGCATCAAGGCGGTAACGGAGCTGTCCACCCCGCCGCTCATGGCCACCAATATCCGTCCGTGCTTGCTCACTTTACTGTGCTTTTCTATTGATCTCTTTGGCCCCCTTCCTCTGGCGTTGTCCTGTTCAAGCGATCCCCAAGTACATGAACTTGTGTGCCTTCCGATCGGATCATTTCAACGAATGGTCCCAGCAGTTCCGAACCAAGGTAAGGTCCCTATTTCACTTCCACCCCACCTGAAAACCGGGTCGTCTTCACCAGCTTGCCTTTTTCATCGTACTCCTTCAACTCACCTTCCAAGAGGTCGTTCTTGTAAGTTCCTTCGCGCTTCTTCGTTTGCCCTACCAGGATCCGTTCCATGTCCTCGGGTGTTCCTTTGATCGGATCGGCGGGCACGGTCTTCAGTTCCCATTTCCCGTTGTGATGGTACTCCGTGAATTTCCCTTCTCGCTTTCCGCTCTTGAAGGTCTCCTCACTTTTCAGTTGCTCATCATCGAAATGGTCCTTGAAAGTCCCGTTCTCCTTTCGTTCCTTGACCAATTCACCGTTCTTGTACAACGCCTGTAATTGCAAGGATCCATCCGAATTGAAATAGAGCCAGGTCCCATTGCGAACACCTTGGACTACGACCCCTTCGATCTCCTTGCTTCCATTGGGATGGTAAAACGTCATTTGCCCTTCTGCCAAGCCATTCACATATGTGGCCTGCGACTTGAGCTGACCATTATCGAACCAGCTTTTGTTGAGGCCTTCCAGCATTCCTGCCTTACGCAGCTCACTTTCGGCAACGGCACCATTCGGAAAATAGGTCACCTGTTCTCCATCCAGCTGGCCATTCCTGTAGCGCTCTACTTTGGTCAGGTGGCCCGCCTCGCCGTAATAGTTCCAAGTGCTGTCCTTCGCTTGGCCCACATACTTTCCGGTCGCCATCAAAGCACCATCTGGACGAAAATGGCGCGCACGGCTCACCTTTCCATCACCGGCGTGTTCCTGCATGGTGGTCAACTTGCCTTCCTCATCGAAATGTTTGAAAGTACCCACCGGCGCGTCGTCCTTGAACTGTCCGGTGTACCGTACTGTGCCATTGGGCCATGTCCGTGACCAAGCCCCCTGCTTGTGTCCTTTGGCATCGGTCGTGTTCAATTCCTTGACCGCAGGTTGTCCGATCAGAATGGCACCGAACAGAAGGGACCAGCAAGAAAAGATCAGGCGTGCATTCATTCGGTTGCAAAGGTACGAGGCGCGGGCAAGGGTCGTGCCGGGTTGAAGAATATGGAAATTTCTGGGAATGAGAAGAATGAAGGGAATGAGAGGAATGAAGAGAATTGCAGACGGAGCCAATTTCCCACATTTCCACATTCCTTTAATTTCCACATTCTATGACCGAGCCAATTTCCACATTCCCTTAATTTCCACATTCGCATTCAGTCACACCACTACCTTCGCACCCCATAACAAACCCCATGAAATTCTTCATTGATACGGCCAGTTTGGCCCAAATAAAAGAGGCCCAGGACCTTGGTGTGCTTGACGGTGTTACCACGAACCCGTCGCTAATGGCAAAGGAGGGCATCAGCGGCACGGATGCCATCATGAAGCACTACGTTGCGATCTGCAACTTGGTTGATGGGGATGTTAGTGCAGAAGTGATCTCCACCGATTACGAAGGCATGGTCCGTGAAGGCGAAAATCTGGCGGCCCTGCATCCGCAGATCGTTGTAAAACTTCCGATGACGCGAGATGGCGTGAAGGCGATCAAGTATTTTACCGGCAAAGGGATCAAGACCAATTGCACCTTGGTGTTCAGTGGTGGACAGGCGCTGTTGGCAGCGAAAGCGGGAGCAACCTATGTTTCGCCGTTCATTGGAAGGTTGGATGATGTTAGTACGGATGGCGTCGGCTTGATCGATCAGATCCGCACGATCTACGACAACTACGGGTATGGCACGGAGATCCTGGCAGCCAGCATCAGGCATCCGATGCACATTGTCCAATGCGCGGAAGTAGGTGCCGATGTGGCCACTTGCCCGTTGAGCGCGATCACCGCTTTGTTCGACCACCCTTTGACGACCATCGGGTTGGAGAAATTCTTGGCCGACCATAAGAAAGCCGCAACGGCGAAGGCTTGATCCGGGACATGCTATTGGAGATCCATCCGAAGAACCCGGAACCACGCAAGATCGAAACTGTGGTGAAAGTTCTGCGTGATGGAGGCATTGTTGTCTGCCCCACCGATACGGTTTACGCTTTCGTGTGCAGCGCGAACAACGTAAGGGCCATCGAGGAGGTGGCCCGACTAAAAGGAGTTAAACCCCAAAAGGCGGACCTTTCGTTGATCTGCCAGGACCTGAGCCAATTGAGCACGTACACCAAGATGGTGGACACAGCGTCGTTCAGGATCATGAAACATGCGCTTCCGGGTCCGTACACCTTCATTCTCCAAGCGAGCAACGAAATTCCGAAGCTCTTCAAGAACAACCGACGCACCGTGGGGATCAGGGTTCCCGCCCACCCGGTACCTATCGCTATCGTAGAAGCCTTGGGCCATGCTTTGGTGGTAGCCAGCGTACACGATCCCGATGCGATCCTTGACCACACCACCGAGCCCGAGCGGATCGAAGCGCACATCGGTCACCGGGTGGACTTGGTGATAGATAGCGGCACTGGTGGACTCGAAGGTTCCACGGTGATCGACCTTTCCAGTGGTGCACCGGAAGTGCTTCGCGAAGGGAAGGGCAGCTTGGAAGGATTGTTCTAATTCTCGCGTAGCATTTTCCATGCCTGCGGAAGATATTCGATCAAGTCTCCCGCATGCATAGCATCCATGCCCAATGCCGTAGCGGCCAGATCACCGGCGGAACCGTGTAAATGGACGGCGATGAGCGCTGCGTGATGCGGTGTGTACCCTTGGGCAAGGAAACCGGTAAGCAAGCCGGTGAGCACATCACCACTTCCTCCCTTGGCCATACCAGCATTACCGGTAGAATTGAACTGGACGTTTCCATCCATTAGGCAAATGGCCGTGTATGCTCCTTTCAACACAACGATGCATCCATGCTCCAAAGCGAACTCCCGCGTCCGTTCAAGTCGTTCAAATCCCGAAATGGATGGGCTGCTCAAGAGCCGATCCATTTCCTTTGGATGTGGGGTCAAGACCGTGTTCTTGGACAAGTGACGGAACCAGCCCGGGTTATTGGCCAAAATGTTCAATGCATCAGCATCCAATACAAGCGGGACCTCTACCGAGCTCAGCAATGTATCGACCACCGTTGAGGACTCTGGATGACTGCCGAGCCCCGGGCCGATAGCAACTGCCGAGAACTGCTCCAACAGCGGCAATTGTGCAACGTGGTCAGGTGAATGATCAATGGAACATAGTGCCTCTGGAGCGGCCAAATGCATTGTGGTAGCCAATTTATCTGGAACATGTGCCGAGACCAACCCAACTCCGGAACGCAAGCAAGCCTTTGTCGCCAACACCGCAGCTCCGAACATTCCTTTCGATCCTGCGATGAGGAGTGCATGTCCGAAAGTGCCTTTGTGGCTGAACCTTGGACGTTGCATCAAGTGATCACGAACATCAGTGGCTTCGACCCATTCGCCGAAGCGGGCAGAAGCACCGAGTAGTTCAGGGTCCAATCCGATCGGCACCAATTCCCAACGGCCTGCGAATGGTCCTGTTCCAGCTAATAACAATGCCGGCCTCGGTACTTCAAAGGTGAAAGTTCGATCAGCGCGAATGCAACTTTCCGGATCAAAGGGTTGATCCGACCCCGGTTCCACCAACCCACTTGGTAGATCGATCGACACGATCGAGCGGCCTGAATTATTCAGGTTTCGGATCACATTCCGGAGTAGACCGGTTGGCGGCCTACTTACACCGGTTCCGAGCAAACAGTCAATGACAACTTCGTTTCCAAACAACTCAACTTCTCCGAGCGGATCAGCGATATCAACGCATGGCACGCCGATCTTGAGCAACTCTAGATGATCCACCCTGTGTTCAAGACTACGTTCTTCCTTGTGCAGCACACGTAACACGCGCACGGATATTCCTGCTGCGGTAAGAAGTCTGGCGATGACCAATCCATCACCACCATTATTGCCCATGCCGACCACAACAACAAAAGTTGTCGCTGGACCAAATTCACCTTGGGCAATATCCCTTAATAATCGATCAGTGCATTGCCGCGCAGCTTGTTCCATCAGCTCCAATGGCGTTACAGAGCTACTGACCATAAAGGCGCGCTCGACCTCGCGGATCTGGGTATTAGTTAGAATGGGCAGCATAAAGTGACGAATGCAACACATGTGAGTCAAAACTAATCAAGCGACCGAGGATTATGAGCAGAACATTCAAGGATCCTGTCAGTTCCGCTGGGCCATCGTGCAAACAACAGTTCTGAGATCAAAGATCACCTCCAACTATGTCATCCACCGTGAGCAAGCGAAACACGTAACCCTTGACCAGATCGGGTAGGGCTTGGCTGTACCATCACAGCCTCTCCCGAACAACCTGTAAACCACCGAAAACCAAATCAAAACACAAATGAAAGTAACACTACAATTGGCCTTGCTGGGAGTATTGGTCCCCGGCCTAATGTTCGGACAAGAGCAAGGTGCAAACCTGGTCAATAACGGAAGTTTCGAGAACACGGCACCAGCAGTGAAGACTTGGGACCAATTGGACCATGCGACAGGTTGGTCCAATGCGAACGGAGGATCTGTTGATGTCTTTAGTAAACTCTCCTGCAATAACGCGGTGGGCATTCCAGACAATGAGCTGGGCAGCACGGCTGCATTTGAAGGCGAGAGCTATGCCGGTTTTGTGGCGTGGAAAGATGACATGCGCCCCAATTGGAAGCGGATCCTGAACGGCCGGGATGAAAGCCCATTCAAACCAGCTTGGAACAAGTACAGTGAATACTTGCAGATGGCACTGACCAGCCCATTGACCGCTGGTCAGAAGTACGATATCTCCTTCATGGTGAAACTGGGTGATCAGAGTGATCGTGCGGTAAGTGGGATCGGGGCCTATTGCTCGCCTGTGATGTTGGCCTACCCCCATCGCCACCAGCTGGCCGAGTTGGCCGACGTATCAAGCGCCACGATCATGGACAACAAGAAGGACTGGGTGGAAGTAACAGGCATGTTCACAGCCGGAGGCGACGAAAAGTACATTGTGATCGGTGCCTTTGGCCCGAATATGCAGTCAAGCAAAGTGATCGAAGGCCCTGACAATCAACGCGCCTACTACTACATTGACGGCATTAAATTGAACTTGCATCCCGAAGATGACCGTGATCACGATGGTGTACCTGACACGGAAGACAGTTGTCCTGATGTTGCGGGTCTTCCTTCCTTGAGTGGTTGCCCAGATCGAGATGGTGACGGTGTTGCAGACACTATGGACGCATGCCCAGACTTGGCCGGCCCTATTGACAAGCAAGGATGCCCAGATAGCGATGGCGACGGTATTGCCGACAATGTTGACAAGTGTCCGACGGTTCCAGGAGTTGCATCCATGAAAGGCTGCCCTGAGGTCAATGAAAAGACAAAAAAGCTCTTCGAAAAGGCCTTGACCGGGATCCAATTCGAAACCGGAAGCGCCAAGATCAAGAAGACCAGCAACAGCATTCTGGATCAGGTCGCCGCGGTGATGAACGAGAACCCTGAGTACAATTTGGAGATCCACGGTCATACGGACGACCAAGGAGATGATGCCAAGAACATGACCTTGAGCGAAGAACGTGCAGCCTCAGTGCGTCAGTACCTTACCGACAAGGGAACGACCGGCACACGCTTGAAGTCGTTCGGCCATGGCGAAACCATGCCGGTTGAAGACAATAAGACCAGCGCCGGCAGGGCGAAGAACCGCCGCGTGGAATTCAAGGTCACGTTCTTTGAATAGGACCTTTCAATACAAAGCTGAAAAGGCCGTCCAATTTGGGCGGCCTTTTCAGCTTGCATATAACGTACTCATTTCTAAAAACATGGATAAATACGATCGAATACGATCTTAGGATCACGACCTTCAGAAGTGGTACTCAGCGTTTGTTCAAATCATAGCGGTGCCCACCCAGAGTTACCCTATCGGGACCAGAACTTGAATTAGGCTTGCTCTTTTGACCTTCAGATCAACTGGAAAAGATCTCGCCAGGAATGGACTGCTCTGATCCAAGAAAAGCCGAACGGATACCCTGGTAAGGTTGAATTGCCGGTACAAACGTTCCCTAAGGAACGACCAAACGAGTTCAGCAAACGAAGTCTGTAGAGGTAGAGAACTCTGCAATGTAGCCATGCCTCGAAGTACTGCATGACCGACCGACTTGTTCGGATCGAGAGTTGAGTGTCCATGAAACTGTGCCGACACGAAACTCTGCGCTTCGATAAAGACCAGCCAGGGTGGTCTGCGAAGTGGAACGTGAAGATCGCAACACCGCCATCAAACCAACTACTCGATCCTTGAGGTGTACAAGTCTTTCTTGATAGTACAAGCACAAAAGAAAAGGGCCGCCTCTTTCGAGACAGCCCTTTTCAAAGCTTGTGGGTCCTACTTGCTTACTGGAAGTAGAAATTGAGGGAAACACGAGCACCGCTAACACCGGTGTCAAGGCTGAAGCCATTCTCCTTCGTTCCACCGTCCACAGTGATGGACTGTGAGGTACCGTTGTCACCAGCATCGTTAGACACCCAGTACTCGGTCGTGGTCTCTGTATGCCCAGTGCTTGTCAAAGCCAAGCCCCAAGTGTATTCGCCACCCAAGGAGATCTTAGGAGCGCAGAACCACTCAATACCACCGAAGGCTTGAAGACCGACACTGAAAGTGCCACCTTGCTTTTCTTCGGTAACACGGCTGCCAGTACCCTGTGCTTGTTGGGTGTAAGCATTTCCGTATTCGTATTTGGTCTTGCTACCACCGAAACCGATATTGAATTCACCGCCGTAGATACCTACAACGCGAGTGCTTCCAACACGCTTCTCCAGACCAACACCCAATTGAATAGCGGTGTAACCGGTTTTGGTCACATCTTCAACTGTGGGGGTCGGGTTTGGGAAAACGGGTGCAGGAACCGGAGTTGGATCGATGTTAACCAAGTTCGTCTCCTTATTGCTTCCGAATCCGATGCGAAGACGACCACGGTAGGCGGTGTTGGCATCGACCAATTTCTTACCTCCAATTACAACTCCTGCACCACCGATACCGGTGCTCGAGAAGAAGTTGTTCAAACCAACACCACTGTTACCTGTTGTTCCATTGAACAAGTTACCAGCGAAATTGATGATCGGGGTTGCATCAAATGTCAATCCCCAGTCGCCGTCTTGAGACAGCCAGTTTTCACCGCGGTTGCTGGTGATCTCCCCCGTCTGAGCGGAGGTAGCGAAGGCAGCTACCATGGCTGCCGAGAACAGTAAATGCTTCTTCATGGTTGGTTGTTTAGTTGCTTTTAGTGTTTGGTTTAAGGTTGGACCCAGCTGTTTGTTGGGGCCGAAGGTCGTTCCAAATTCCGGGGCAAGGTTATGAACTTTTTTGGACACTACGAACAAGTATTTGTTCATGGAGTTGTGCTCTTTGTCCCAAGGATCTGTAAATCAAGCACAAATACGTCGGTTGTTGTTGAAGGTTATGCGTCATGCTTTGTCCTGCAACATGGGAACAAAGCGGAAACTGCCGAGATCTTTGGTGGCGAAGTCCACGTCAGACAACCGTTCCACACATAACATCCGCTGTTCTTCACCCTCACCGACCGGGATCACCAGCCTCCCCCCCACCTTCAACTGATGTTGAAGGTCCAGTGGAATGTAAGGCGCGCCGCAGGTAACCAGGATGCGATCAAATGGTGCCTCTCGCTCCAATCCCTTGTAGCCATCACCATGATAGAGGTTTGCTCGTAAGTTCATGCCCATAAGCCTGTCCTTGGTGAGCATATAGAGCGGTCTGTGCCGTTCAATACTGAACACCTTGGCCCCTAAATGCACAAGTACGGCGGTCTGGTAGCCGCTTCCAGTGCCCACTTCCAACACCTTCATACCCTTCTTCAACTGCAAAAGCTCAGTTTGGAAGGCAACCGTGTAGGGCTGGCTTATGGTCTGACCGCAAGCGATCGGGAAGGCGACATCCTGATAGGCCAATTCCATGAAGGCCGTATCATCGATGAAGAAATGCCGCGGTATCGAATTTACCGCAGCAAGCACTTCGGCATCACTGATCCCCTTGGACTTCAGCACTTCCACCAAGCGTTTTCTCAAGCCTTGGTGGCGATAATCATCCATTGCCCTGATCTGCACGGCTGCAAAAGTAACTTCTTGACGAGGAAATCACCGGAACATTAGGTCCACAATGAAAGCCTAACAACTTGGTGCGATCACGTACTGAACTGATCTGCCGGTCAGAGCACTATTACGGAGCATAAGTGCATTCTTCTGTTTCCCCTATTTTTGCCAACATTCGGGGAGCGGGCCTTACCACCCATTGCCCACGAACATGAGCAACCCGATCCGGATAGGTGTATTGGGTGCGGGGCATTTGGGCCGCATCCACATTCAACAACTCAAAGAGATCCCGCAATGGGAAGTGGTTTGTTTCCACGACCCACATCCCGAGAAATGTGCGGCGATCACAGCGGAATTCAACGTACCTTCCGTTTCGAACGTGCAAGCCTTGCTACAACAAGTGGAGGTAGTTGATATCGTAACACCAACACTTTGGCATTTCGACCTTGCCAAGGCGGCAATTGAGGCCGGTAAGCATGTATTTGTTGAGAAACCGTTGACCAACACCGTTGCCGAGGCAGAGGAGCTGTTGCGCCTGACGGAGAATGGTGGAGTCCTTATCCAAGTAGGACATGTTGAGCGTTTCAACCCTGCTTTCCAAGCGGCGCTGCCCTTTTTCGCGGAACCCATGTTCATCGAGACCCACCGTTTGGCGCAGTTCAACCCACGTGGAACGGATGTAAGTGTGGTACTGGACCTGATGATCCATGACATCGACATCGTCTTGCACGTGGTCCGTAGTCCGGTGAAGGAGATCCATGCGAGTGGGGTCGCGGTGGTGAGTGACACCCCGGACATTGCCAATGCACGGATAGCCTTCGAGAATGGATGCGTAGCGAACTTGACCGCGAGTCGCATTAGCATGAAGAACATGCGCAAGAGCCGCTTTTTCCAGCGTGACGCATACATAGCGGTTGACATGCTGGAAAAGAGCACGGAGATCGTAAGAATGCGTTCTGTAGAGGGAGAACCGGACCCATTTGCCGTCACCATGGACTTGGGCGGGGACAAGGGTATCCGGGAGATCAGCTTTGAGAAACCCACGATCCAGATCACCAATGCCATTCGGGAAGAGCTTCGGTCGTTCGCCCAGTCCATTATCAACGGCACGCGCCCAATTGTGGATCTGAACGATGGGGCGGCAGCGTTACGCACGGCCCATCGCGTCTTGGAAGGAATGAGCGTGCAAAAGGCTTAAGACGGCATACTGATCCCGCCCATTTGTGCGTTCACCCACACGATACATGACATTGACACTACGCGTAACAGCGTGTTTGGCCCTCCTCTTCGCATCTTGCAAAAAGAGCGATGAGGTGCCCGCGTACGTAGTGATCCCCTCGGTAACGGTAGATGCCACCAACGAGGAAGGAGGCAGTACAAGCAAGATCACGGATGTTTGGGTCTCGGTCAATGATCGATCATTGGGGATCTGGGAACTGCCCGCCCGAGTGCCCGTGCTCGCAAGCGGAAGCAACAAAATAAATGTTGCAGCGGCCGTGAAGAAGAACGGTGCGTTCGACGACCGATTGCGGTATCCGTTCTATCAGTCCTACAATGCGCAAGTGGACCTTGCATCTGAAATGTCCGTGTTGTTAGCCCCGGTTGTAACCTATTCCGAGCCTTTGTCTTTTTGGTTGGAAAGTTTCAATGAAGGGAGCAATCAATTCAATATCCCGGAAGAGAGCGACACCACCCTGCTGCTTTACACCGCTGCTTCCAACCCGGATATCATTTTGGACGGTAGTTCATGTGGTGGCTTCGTGCTCACGCCCGAACGGCCCAGAATGAGCATGTACACGGATGAGAACTTCACCCCGACCGTTGGCCCCGCGTTCTTGGAATTGGATTATAGCACGGATATGGAGATCACCATAGGTTTCCGATATGTTCAGGATGGTAACCAACGGGGGGAGCCTTGGTTGATACTGGTCCCTACTGCTTCAGAAGGTAACCTGCGTTGGAACAAGGTCTATATCGACGTGTCGAACTTCTTGAACACGGCGGGCATATCAGCGCGCAATTTCTATTTGGCTGCTGCCCTTCCTAGCGGTCGCAACAGTGCACATGTTTACTTGGACAACTTCAAACTGGTGAAGAACGCGCCATGATGGATCGCCGGAAGCTTGTGGCAAGATATGTTGCGGCGGACATTCTCGGCAGTGCCTTGGCATGGACGCTGTTCTACCTTTATCGCAAAGCGTACTTGGAGCCTATCAAATTCGGCCACGATGTACCCTTGGACCTGGATGCCAACTACGTGAAGGGTTTGGTACTGATCCCGTTGTTCTGGTTCGGTTTGTATACCATGATCGGTGGTTACCGGGAGATCCACCGGAGGTACCGTATCATGGAACTGGGCCAGACGCTATTGATCAGCTTTTTGGGCGTAGTGGTCATCTTCTTCCTGCTGCTCTTGGATGACCAAGTAGCGAACTACAAGTACTATTACAGTTCCTTCATCGCGCTTTTCCTGTTGCATTTCGGCATCAGTTTCCTGTTGCGTTTCATGCTAACCAGCTCTACAGTGCGCAAGGTGCATGACAGGCGGATCGGCTTCAACACCATATTGATAGGTGGGAATGAACAGGCCATGGCGATCCATGCCGAGATCGAAGCCATGGAGAAATCGCCCGGCAACCGGTTCGTCGGGTTCGTTAATGTGAATGGTGGTGACCAGCTATTGACCTCGGTGGGACTGACCCGATTGGGTAAATGGAACGAGCTGGGGAGCTTGATCGGACAACATGCGATAGAGGAGGTGATCATCGCGGTCGATTCGGGCGAACACGCCCACATAAGCAAGATCATGAACGAACTGGAAGGGACCAGCGTGCGGATCAAGATCATTCCGGACATGTACGACATCCTCTCCGGCTCGGTAAAAATGACCAGCATATTCGGGGCGCCTTTGATCGAAGTGAACCCGCAGATCATGCCGGCTTGGCAATTCTCATTGAAACGTGTGATGGACATTTGTGCCAGCTCCTTGGCCCTCCTGATCCTTACGCCGGTGTATTTGGTCCTCGCCATTGCCGTGCAATTCTCTTCCAAAGGCCCGATCTTCTTCCGCCAGGAACGCATTGGGAAACATGGGCGGCCTTTCCGGATCATCAAATTCCGGAGCATGTATTCCGATGCCGAACGTGATGGTCCGCAATTGAGCAGTGCAAAAGACCCGCGCATTACCCCGATAGGCCGCTGGATGCGTCGCACGCGCATGGACGAACTGCCCCAGTTCTGGAACGTGCTCAAAGGGGACATGAGCTTAGTGGGCCCACGACCGGAGCGCCAACACTTTATTGAGGCCATTACCGAAGTGGCACCGCACTATCGCCATTTGCACAAGGTTCGTCCGGGCATTACCAGTTGGGGCCAGGTAAAATTCGGCTATGCCGAGAACGTGGAGCAAATGGTCCGCAGGCTCAAGTACGACATCCTCTACATCGAGAACATGAGCTTGGCCGTTGACCTGAAGATCTTGGCCTATACGGTGTTGATCATTTTGAAAGGCGACGGGAAATGAACCGGTTCCCCGACCTATCGCTCTAGCTTGATCCACGGCAATCGACCTTACAGCCGCCCGCCGACAGGTTCGCACTTCAGAACAACAACTATCTTCCCCGCTCCCACTTGCCCCGTTTGGGGTGCCCTATGAGCGACAGGCTGGCGAAGATCCCCCAACTCGATGCCTTACGTGCCGTGGCAGCGATCGCCATTATCGCCTACCACTACATGCCCGAGTTCGGTTTCGGCCGACTGCCCTATGGCTGGATCGGTGTCGACCTGTTCTTCGTCATCTCAGGCTACCTGATCACTGCGATCCTTTTGCGGCAGAAGGCATCACCAATTCCGCGTCCACTGGTGCTCCGCAATTTCATCATCAAACGATCGCTGCGCCTTTTCCCCGCCTATTTCGCCTTTATTGCGGTGTTCGCGGTGCTCATGGTCACCACCGGGCTATGGTCCTGGGACCGTGGTCAAGGTATCTGGTATTGGACCTACACCTCCAATATCCTCCAGTTCGTACACGGCCCCAAGGCTGGGCATTTGACCCATTTATGGAGCTTGGCGGTGGAAGAGCAGTTCTATTTGTTCTGGCCATGGCTGGTGATCTTCATTCGCGGTAGTTGGTTGAATAGGACCGTGTTGGGATTGGTGATCTTTTCCTTCATCTTCAAATCCTTCAGCGGGATCGAAGGGGTGCGCATGTTGACCATTTCCCACTTCGACACCCTTGGCTGTGGGGCGCTGATCGCCATGCACCGCCCCTCCATGCCTAGGCTATTGGGCTTTATGGAGCGGTATCAATGGCCTATTCTGGCACTGGGTGGGACCATGCTCCTTTTCCATGAAGAGGTTCGTCATGTTGAGGTCTTGAAGAATTTCGCTGTGTTGAGCATAAGCACCACGCTGGTGATCGGCTGCCTTGCCGGTTTCAGGGGTGGGGTTGGATGGTTGATGGATAAGCAATGGCTCAGCCATCTGGGTCGAATAAGCTATGGGCTCTACCTGTTCCACAAGCCGATCCCCCTTCTCCTCAAACTTGCATTGGCACGCGCGCACCTGACGCTTCCCGACCCGTTGCTCCTGATCATTTGCATTACCCTCGCATGGTGCATCGCCGAACTATCCTTCCGGTTCTTGGAAACGCCTTTCCTGCGCTTGAAGCAACGGTTCGATCTTTGAAAATGGACTGCAACGGGGCGATGCACGCCTCGCCCCTACATTTGCGGCATGAACATCTCCGTTATCGGCGCAGGCCAAATGGGCAATGGTATCGCTCATGTATTTGCACAAAGTGGTCACAGCGTAACACTGATCGATATTGCCCAAGCCAGCTTGGACAAAGCACTGGTCACCATCGGTAAGAACCTGGACCGGCAAGTAGCGAAAGGCACCCTTACCGAGGCACAAAAGGCCGAAACACTCAAGAACATTTCCACGAACACGGATATGGCAGCGGGAGTGAAGAGCGCCGAACTGGTCGTTGAGGCGGCCACTGAGAACATTGATCTGAAACTGAAGATCTTCAAGGAACTGGACACCCACGCACCGGCCGGTTGCATATTGGGAACGAACACGAGCAGCATCAGCATTACGCGTATTGCGGCAGCCACCAAGCGCCCGACCCATGTGATCGGAATGCACTTCATGAATCCCGTACCGATCATGAAATTGGTCGAGGTGATCCGTGGGTACAACACCACCGATGCTGTTACAAAGACCGTGGTGGACCTCAGCACGGCGATCGGTAAGGTGCCGGTAACGGTGAACGACTATGCGGGCTTTGTCGCGAACCGGATCCTGATGCCGATGATCAACGAGGCGATCGAGACCCTGTTCCAAGGTGTGGGTGGTGTGGCCGAGATCGACACGGTGATGAAATTGGGCATGGCCCACCCGATGGGTCCTCTTCAATTGGCGGATTTCATTGGTCTTGACACCTGCTTGGCGATCATGCGCGTGCTGCACGACGGCTTCGGCAATCCGAAGTACGCACCGTGCCCCCTTTTGGTCCAAATGGTGACCGCGGGAAAATTGGGTGTGAAGACCGGCGAAGGATTTTACGCCTACACACCGGGAAGTAAGGACTTGGTGGTGGCACCGGCGTTCAGCTAGGCAACTTCTTTGATCAATAGGTTCAGTAGTTGAATGCTTCCAGCGGAACAGTTCTCCGTACATGTGGCAGGTCCTGGGTCCATTGGAAGGATCCGTTCCATCGCCCATGCGACGTGGCCCATTTCCTACGCGGAGATCCTTTCTCCCGAGCAAGTGGAGTACATGTTGGAGCTGATGTACAGCGAAACAGCGATCCGCCAACAAATGGAGCGCGGCCATACGTTCTTGGTCCTTGAACAGGACGGCACCTCGCTCGCCTTCGCTTCCTTCGAACCAGCAAATGGAACCACCAAAGGACCACGGTTGCACAAACTCTATGTCCTGCCCGAAGCGCAACGCAACGGGGTTGGTACGCTTCTTTTGGAAGCGGTCCATTCAGCAATTAAGAAGTACGGAGGGGAAACGATCGACTTGAACGTGAACAAGTTCAATCCCGCCAAGCGGTTCTATGAGCGAGCCGGGTATACGATACTTCGTGAAGAAGTGCTGGACATCGGAAATGGCTTCGTGATGGATGATCACGTAATGCGAAAGAGGTTAACACCTAAATGAGTAGGATCGCAGCAACGATGGGTGAGCATTCCAGTTGGCTCCAATCCCTTTCGCGGGTCAATGCAATGGCCGATCGGTGAACTAGGCACCCTCATTTTGGAAGATCCTATTTTTGCGGCCCTTGATGCAGAACACCTCTACCTATACCGTTGACCCGGCCCGTCTGGAAGGTGTAGTGGGCACCCCCCTTTTTGTGGCCGTTGCTGCAGAAGCCGCAGCACGCAATATCGCAGCCTTCGCTATTGGTGGATTTGTACGCGACCTGCTCATCGGTAGACCTTGCAAGGACATCGACTTTGTTGTTGAAGGAGATGGGATCGCCTTCGCAGAGTCCGTGGCCAAACGGCTAAGTGCCGGTCATGTGCACGTTTTCAAGAACTTCGGTACGGCCATGTTCATGTTCGGTGAAGATCAGGTCGAGTTCGTCGGTGCACGAAAGGAGAGCTACAGCAGGGACAGTCGGAAACCCGCGGTGGAGCCGGGCACGATAAAGGACGATCAGGAGCGACGTGATTTCACGATCAACACGTTGGCCATAAGTCTGAACGCTGGATCACTTGGCGCATTAGTAGATGCTTTCGGTGGGATCTTGGACCTGGACCGTGGGTTGATCCGCACCCCGTTGGACCCGGACATCACCTTCAGTGACGACCCATTACGCATGATGCGGGCCATCCGCTTCGCTACGCAATTGGGTTTCGTGATCGACCCGCCCACCTTTGATGCCATCAAGCGTAACGCGGCCCGGTTGGACATCATCAGCGCTGAACGGATCCACACCGAGTTGAACAAGATCATCGCCACGCGCAAACCGAGCATCGGGTTCAACCTGTTAATGGAAGGCGATCTACTACCGCGTTTCTTTCCGGAGTTCGTGGAATTGCAGGGTGCCGAGGAGAAACACGGCATCGGTCACAAGGACAACTTCCACCACACGCTTCAGGTGTTGGACAACGTGTGCGAGAAGAGCGATGATCTTTGGTTGCGCTGGGGCGCCATCTTGCACGACATTGCCAAGCCGCGGACCAAACGATTCGAAGAAGGCCATGGTTGGACCTTTCATGGGCACGAGGATAAAGGCGCTCGTATGGTGCCCGCGATCTTCAGGCGGCTGA
Source organism: Flavobacteriales bacterium (assembly GCA_016717305.1). Classification (GTDB taxonomy): domain Bacteria; phylum Bacteroidota; class Bacteroidia; order Flavobacteriales_F; family PHOS-HE28; genus PHOS-HE28. Next base: position 174,071 of record JADKFY010000004.1, on the reverse strand, counting down.
AACTGCCGCAGGATGACCAGATGCGTTTCGTAAAGAAACTGGTGGCCTTGCACCTACGTCCAATTGCACTAACAAAAGTTGAAGTGACGGACAGCGCAGTACGACGCTTGCTCTTTGATGCAGGCGACGACATAGACGCCTTGATGATCTTGTGCCGCGCCGATATCACCAGCAAGAACGAACGCAAGAAGGATCGTTACCTCCGCAACTACGACCTCGTTATTCGAAAGTTGAAGGAAGTCGAAGAAAAGGACCGTGTGCGGAATTTCCAGCCGCCGATCACCGGACAAGACATCATGCTAGCATTCGGCATAGAGCCGTGCAAATTGATCGGGGACATCAAGGCGGTGATCAAGGAAGCGATCATTGAGGGCGAGATCAACAACGACCGTGAACAGGCCTGGAAATTGATGCTAAAGACAGGCAAGGAACTGGGCAGCATACCGTTGAAAGGCATGGAAACGCCCGTGCCCGTTATCTCCACCGAGACCGAAGAATTACCGGAATAGTACTTTCGTAGTTGTGCCTTTCCCTTCACCCCACAAACGAGAACAACCGTGCGCACCTATCGTTTCCGTGTCCTGATCGACCATCCGAGCGAGGCCTTTCGCGACATCGAGATCGGATCAGAACAATCCTTCCTCGACTTCCATAAGGCCATTAAGGACGCCTTCGGTTTCATTGGGCAGGAAATGGCCTGCTTCTACGTAAGCGATGCCGATTGGTCCAAAGGCAACGAGATCCCGTTGGCTGACATGGGTTTCGCCGAAGAAGGCACCGTGCCGGCGTTAATGGAGCAGGTATACATCAGCGACCATTTGCGCAGCACGGACCAACGATTCATTTACGCCTACGACTTCCTGCACATGTGGATGTTCATGGTGGAACTGGTGCATGCCAGCGACCCTGAAGCAGACGTTGTTTTGCCGCGCGTTGTGATGAGCATGGGCACCGCTCCGGACGAACACAGCAAGGAAGACGACCTCACAGCCGGGATCCTGGATGACCCTTATGCGATGGGCGAAGAAGAGCATGATTACGATGCCGATGACTTCGACCAGGAAGAAGGCCAGGACCACGACGAGTTCGGGCATGGGAGCGTGGATGATCTCGGCGAAGAATATCAATGACGGCGCATGGCACGGTGGTCGTCATTGGCGGCCCAACGGCCTCTGGTAAAACACACGCCGCCGCTGCACTGGGCCAGCAATTGGGCACCGAAGTCATAAGCGCGGATTCCAGGCAATTCTACCATGCGATGCGTATCGGAACGGCGCGCCCCAAGGAAGAAGAGTTGCTTGGCGTTAAGCATCATTTCCTCGGTCATTTGGAGTTGGAACAAGTTTGGAGCGCAGGGGCCTTTGCGCGAGCGGCAGAAACGGTTCTTCAGGACTTGCTGAAAGAACACGGGATCGCTGTCCTCGTTGGCGGAAGCGGCCTGTACATTGATGCGCTTATCAAAGGACTCGACCCCTTGCCCGCAGGCGATCCGGTTTGGCGCGAACGGATCCAACAGCGCTTTTCGAACGAGGGCCTTGCTCCATTATTGAAAGAACTTGAGGCATTGGACCCCGTATGCTGGCAGCAAATTGATCGGCGCAATCCGCACCGCGTGATCCGGGCGTTGGAAGTGTGCCACGCCACAGGCAGACCATACAGTTCGCAGCGTAACGGGGCGCAAGACCGAACGGACCTTCGCATTGTACGGATCTGGATGGATCTTCCGCGGGAAGCGTTGTATGCAAGGATCGACCAACGCGTGGATCAGATGATCGCCGCCCGTTTGGCGGAAGAGGCCCGGTCGCTTCTGCCCTACCGGGAACACAACGCTCTGCGAACGGTAGGCTACCGCGAACTCTTCGAGCATTTCGATCGCCCTTCTCCCCCGTTGCCGCCGCAGGAAGGCATTACGCTTGCACAGGCGATCACATCGATCAAGCAACACACCCGGAACTATGCGAAACGCCAGTTGACGTGGTCGCGCCGGGATCCATGGTACAAGTGCGGCCCGCTGGAGCACGAAAAGCACATTCAACTTGCGAATGCCGCAAGTTGAACAATTGGCCCGCAGGCTGTTCTGGCCGTTCATTTTCCTTGGGGTCGTGGATCGCATGGTGGTGTTGGTCGTTTTCGCATTCAGCTATGTGGGGATCGATGATGCCTTGATCTGGGAAGTATGCCGCGATATGGGGAACGGGATCTTCAAGGAACCGTTCCTGTATGGCCAGAACTACAACCCGATGTTGGAGGCTCTGACGGGTGCACCGTTCGTTCGCTTGGGCGGTCCGCCGTGGGTGGTATTGCCGTTGGTGACCGCGTTCTTGACCATGCTACCATTCTGGTCCTTTGCGCTTTGGTGCCGAAGGAATGGAACACCCGTTGCCGCTTTGGTCTTGGCGGCGTTTCCACTGTTCCTCCCTGTGGAATGGACCATGATCACGTCGATGACGCGAGGGTTCGTGCATGGCCTTGCAATATTGGCATGCCTGCCATGGATCACATTGGTATCCGGGTCCATTCTGCGGGGTGCGTTGTTCAGTCTCGTGGTGTCTATTGCTGTGGTCAATAACCCGAATGCTTTGATCGCGGGTATCGCTGCTGGGATCGTGTGGTGGAGGTTGGAACATGGGTCCTTGAAGTGGTTCAGTGGGATCCTCATTGGTGCGATACCTGCGATCGCTTGGCAGTGGTGGGCCTCGCATTTCTTTGATGATCGATCTTGGGAAGTGATCCATCGATTGACACCTGCTGAATTGGCTTTTGATCCGGGTCTGTTCTGGCGAGCCCTTCGCTCTCCATCCGACTTCTTCCGTGGCCTGTTTCCCTTCCATGCCGAATTGGGCGTATTGATCCTGGTCCTGCTGATCATCCTTGCGATCGTTCTCTGGAAACGCGGAGATCGGACATTCGCATTCGCCTTGATCACGGTGTTCGTGGGCACGGTAATAGCACTTGGTGTGATCAAGATCCACGATGGGTGCAGCAGTATTTTCTTTCCGCGGTCCCGCATGTTCCTAGCTCTACCGTTGGTCTGTGCTCTGGCCACCGCCTATTTGTTCCGCCATACCAAATTGCGAATTGGTAATGTGATCGTGATAGCCGCGCTCGCTGTGCTATCGGTGGGATGGAAAGCGGTGTGGTTACCTGCGACCATCAAGCATGAGCTTGCGGCACAGGAGTGCGCTTTCGTTCGTGAAGAACCGATCGCGTTGATCACCGAGCGCTGCAAACTGATCGCGATGGCCGCCGAACGCTCCAACGCAGATCTCATCGCAACACTACGCTGGCCCGATCTGAAACTGGATCATCGGGCACACTTCGCCGCACATTTCACCTGTTATGCTTGCACGTCGCTCCTCCCTAATTTTCCCTCTGTGCATGGAGTAGGTTTTGATCGCCGTTCCTGGACCAAGCCAAAAGCCCAAGGTTCCACAACTGTGCTCTTTGTTGGAGGCGACCCTACCGCTTGGCGGACCTTGGATCGCTCGCTCGTCACCAACCGCTCTGTTGATGGCATTGAACTGCACGCATTGCTGTGCGAATTGGGTTCGTTGGACAGCCTGGTGCTGTCGCTTGGTGTCGACAACAACTTGGCACGATGAATTCTTTTGACTTTTGATCCGCAGCAGTCCTGACCCACGCAGCTGGGCGTGATCAGGTAACCTCGAATCCGACCAAGAGCACATCATCGATCTGCTCGCCTTTGCCCAACCACATCCGGAACCTGTCCGAGATCGCTTGGTACTGGTCATCGATCGTGAGGTCCGAGGTTTGCAGTATCCATTCCTTCAGACCACTTGACTTCAGTTTCTTTCCATGCGGGCCGCCGAATTGGTCCTGTAGTCCATCGGAACACATGAACAAACGGTCCCCTTTTTCCAGCTGGATCTCTACGCTGCCGAATGCGTTCATTTCACCTGGAGTTGGACCAACCGGCATACGGTCTCCTTTGTGCTCGATCAGCGCCCCATTTCGCACCAGATAGAGCGGAGCATATCCACCAGAATACGCAACTTTCATGGAAACAGGATCGTACCGCAACACTGCGGCATTCATGCCATCGCTATTGCCACTGCCATCCTTGCTCAAGGCTTGGATCATGCCGATCCTTACTGCATCGAGCATGGCACCTGTCCCTTTCAACTTCTTCTCGACCACAACTTCTTGGAACAACGCAGCCCCGATCAAACTGAGCAACGCACCGGGCACCCCATGTCCTGTGCAATCTGCTGCGGCTAATACCACGGCACCATCCTGCTCGGCAAACCAATACAGATCACCACTTACGATATCACGCGGCCTGAACAGGATGAACGATTCAGGCAACAGTATTTGCAGGCGCTCGGCTTCGGGGAGCACGGCTCGCTGGATGCGTTGCGCATATCGGATGCTTGAAAGTAGCTGATGGTTCTGTTCACGGACCGTGGCTTGCTGTTCCTCCACAACACCCTGCAAGGTGAGGCGTTCCCGAATATCACGGGCATAGATGATCACCGCAGGTTCTCCTTTGTAGGTGGTCACTCGCGTGCTGCTCTCCACAGGGATCACTTCAGAGGTGGTGGAGAGTAGCGGAATATCCGCATAAACGTTGCCCTTCCGTTCCCATGCATCCGCAATGCGATCGGCACTTCGATGAAGGAACTCCTTGGGGTGCAGGTCAAAGATCGTGAGCTTGGTCAACTCGGAAGCTTTGAGCCCAAGCAATTCCGCAGCCTTGGCGTTGGCCAAATGGATCTTCCCGCTCACGAAATTGATCACGAAAAGCGCATCGTTGCTGGCTTCAAGGATCCCGTGAAAACTATCGCGATCCTGGGCGCTCTTCGTATAGTTCGTCTGTAACCGATTATAGGCCAATGAAATTCCGACAGCCGCTATCAAGAAGACCACGGCCAGTGCCAAGAGCACCAGATCGATGTTCAGGCCCATGCTACGCTCGTGTCGGGCTGGATGCCATCGAGCACACCGAAGATCAACTCTGGATCAAGGAATTCTCCAACTCTGTCAGGGCGGGAAGCGTAGCGTACGATCCCGTTCGCATCAACAAGGAACGACGCAGGAAGCGGCATCCCTTTCGAGTAGTCCACCATGGTCTCGATCAAAGGATTGCTATAGACCACCCCGTATTGCGAAGAAACCTCCTGCTTATCATCTGAAAGCATGCGGTACCCTACCCCTATGCGCTGCACCATGCTCAGGTTCACCGAAATATCATCGGGACCGATCCCGATCACATGGACCCCTTTCTCTTTGAAACGGGCACGGTTACGTTCATACGTGCGCAGCATCATGTGGCAGCCGGGACACCAATCACCGCGCACGAAGATCAGAAGCACCGGATGTTTTCCATGGAGATCGGACAATCGAACAAGGTTCCCGTCCTGATCAGGCAATTCGAAATCAGGCGCCGGTCTACCCACTTGCACCCTGTAGCCGCCACGGGTCAATTGTTTCATCTTGCCCGCGTCCTGGATATAGCTGATCGTTAGGCCGACCGCCGCGGTCAATGGAATGATGGGCAGCAACCAAAAGTCCCAGGAGAATGGCTTGCCCCAGATCGCCAGCACGTAGAACAGGACGGCGAATATGGCCTTTCCGGTATCCACCCAAAGCAGGTCCACATACGTGAAATAGCGCATAAAGCGCTGGCGGACAATGGTGGCCGAGGCCGCGAAGAGCAAGGAAAATGTGAGCAATGGCCATGCTTGGTAATGCAGGTCCAGCACAATGCCCAAGGCGGTACCGGCGATCAATAACAAGGCGAACTGGTAGTTGCTCGTATACTTCTGGAATTCCAGTAGGCCAAAACAATATGCAACGAACAACATGGCCGCTGCGACACTGGGTAAGCTCAAGATCAGCGGCACAACCGAAGCGACAAGTAAGATGTAACCTAGAACGGTAAAAGGGTGAAGGCGCTGGAACATGCGCGGTGGTATACGGGACCATAGCCGGATTGTTCCGGTCGGATGAATGGACACTCGTTCTATCGGCACGTTTCAAGTGTACTCTATCTTGCCAACGCAATGGCCCGTATGTGATCGGTCATTTCGGACCACATGGAGATCAGCACTTCACCTTTCGCAGCACTTGGCCTTTCAGAGGTAATTCTCAAGTCCCTTGACGGCCTGCCCTATTCTCAACCAACACCGATCCAGGAACAGGCCATACCCGCCGTGCTCTTCGGGAAGGATGTGCTCGGGATCGCGCAAACTGGATCAGGAAAGACCGTTGCTTATGCGCTACCCATCCTCCAACGTTTTTTGGACGAACAGTGGCCCATGGAAAACCGCCACGTGCCGATACTGGTACTGGTGCCCACACGCGAATTGGCGATACAGGTGGAAGCTGTTTTCCAAGAACTGAATTTCGGGATAGAGAAAGTGAAGATCGGGGCAGTATTCGGTGGTGTATCGATCAATCCGCAGATGATCGGTATGCAAGGTGTGCAAGTGTTGATCGCTACACCTGGGCGGTTGTTGGACCTGATCGGATCAAAAGCCGTACATCTGGGTTCTGTGAAGGTCCTTGTGTTGGATGAGGCGGACCGGATGTTGGACCTTGGCTTCAAGGAGGAGATGGACCGGCTGCTGGCGTTGATGCCTCGTAAACGACAAAACCTCCTGTTCTCCGCCACCTTGAACAAAGCGGTGGACGAGATCACGCAGCTCGTCCTGCACAAACCGGAGGTGATCCAAGTAACCGACGAACCGCAAGATGTGGTTCTGATCAAGCAACGGGCATTCCGGGTAACGGAAGAGCGTAAGGGTCCTTACCTACGATACCTGATCAAAAGCATGGATATGCAGCAGGTCTTGGTGTTCACCGCTTCCGGGCATAGTGCGGACCATGTAGCTGAAAAGTTGAACCGCAACGGAATTGATGCAGCCGCAACCCACGGCAAGAAGAGCAACCACGCTCGCCAACAGGCATTGGCGGACTTCAAAACGGGAAAGTTGCGGGTGCTTGTGGCCACGGACCTGCTTTCGCGGGGCATCGACATTGAACTGCTTCCTTATGTGATCAACTACGAACTACCTCGTTCTCCGAAAGATTATATCCACCGTATCGGTCGCACGGGACGGGCGCAGAACACGGGTGAGGCGATCTCGATAATTACCCCGGAAGACCAGCATCATTTCAAGGTGATCCAGAAGAAGATGAAGCAATGGGTAACCTTGGAAGGGACGGACGATGTGGATCTCACTGGCTTCTGAAAACGGTTGCGTAGTAAAGCCCTTTCAGCATGTCTGAAATAAGTAACATCAGTAGTTTCGCGAGCCATTCTCCAAAATGGACGCTGTATACATTCCATGAGCGTTGAACGTCTAGCACAGTTGAAAGCCATGTTGGCCGAAGAACCCGGAGACCTTTTCCTACGCTATGCCATTGCACTGGAATTGAAACGCGAGGGCAACATGGAACAAGCCATTTCCGATCTGGAAACCATGTTGCACGAGCATCCAGACCATATTGCCAGTTACTATCAGCTCGCTATAATGCTGGCCGATCTGGGGAGGACGGATGATGCGATCGCAGTGTGCAAAGCGGGATCCTTACGGTGTTTGGTAACCGGCGATCGGAAAGCACGCGCGGAGTTGATGGAATTGCAGAACGGTTTGGAAGAATGAACCCTGTCATGGCCGCGCGATACCACGGGTGATGAAACGGATCCTGATCATTCTATTGATCCCGGTGATCATTCTGATCATCACGCCCTTCGTCCTGTTCCCGTTCTTGGCGATCAATGAACCCAGTGGGGCCAAGGTGGCGGTGGTCGAAGGCTGGATCCCGCAACAGTATGTTCCCGATCTTGTCGCAACAGTGCAAGCGAACGGATACGACCACCTATTCACGACTGGAACAGTGCGCGATGCCAACTATTATTTAAAGAACGGCGACACGTTGGTCTTCAATTTTGAGGAGCCCATCAGCGGGTTGTTACAAACGAACATTGCCGGGTTGGATGGCTCGATCTGCTTGGAAATTGCCGATGATGATACACTGCTCACAATTTCTGTAACGGGCGGAAATGTGGAGTATCACGCGCATTTGGCAGCACCCACTCACCGGCTACGCATTGTTTCAACCAACAGCGGGATCGTGGAAGGCAACATCTCGAACATCTTCATCAAACACATTCTCATAGCGGGAACGAACATCCATGAGTTACATGCCCTCTCTGTGATCAAGCATGCCGATGGAACCACTGAACCCGGCAGACCGAACCATGCCGAAACCTTGGTCCACTACTTGGCCAAAGGAGGCCTCGCGCCGGATATGCTCACCCCCTTGCCCACCCCTACTATCGCTGGTGGCCGCACGTGGAGCAATGCGGTCCGCTTTTCAGCATGTGCAAAGAAAGATGGCCTTAAGGAAGTAGATGTGATCTCCATGGGAGTCCATGCGCGGCGCTCCCGAAATGCTTACCAAAAGGCTTGCGGAGATAGCGTCACTGTCGGCATTGTGAGCATCCCGGACCCATTGGCCAGCCAGTCGAATTGGTGGAAACACGCTTACGGTTGGAGCAAGGTGTGGAAAGAGATCTTCGGAGTACCTGGCATGGAAGTGGTGGACCTTGCGGATTAGCGTGCGTACCTTTTCGGCATGGGATCCATTGAACGAACCGCTGCAGATGAACAGAGCACCTACTTCGGAACCTATGTAGCCAAGGCGCAGGGCGAAGACTTGTTGAACGCCTTGTCCATCGCAACGCAGGAACTGGTGACAGTGCTCGAACTAGTACCTACGGATCGCGAGGAATTCAGGTATGCTGAAGGGAAATGGAGCATCAAGGAGGTCGTTCAACATGTGATCGATACGGATCGGATCTTCTGCTACAGAGCGTTGTGCTTCGCGCGGAACGACCACGCAGAATTACCGGGTTTCGATGAGAACAACTATGTCGCGCATTCAGGAGCGGACCAGCGCACACTGTCGTCGATAGTGGGGGAATACAAGGTCGTACACGCGGCAACCTTGGCGCTCTTCAGCAGTTTCAGACCCGAGGATCTCCTACGTATTGGCACTGCGAATGGATCACGCATAAGCGTACGTGCATTGGGCTGGACCATTGCAGGCCACTGCATGCATCATGTGTCAATTCTTCAAGAACGCTATATGTGAACATGGCCAACCGAACGATCCACGATTGGTTCAATACCTACGGTGAGAGCCATCAAAACCCGACGAACAAATTGATCCACTGGATCTGTGTGCCCACGATCTACTTCTGCGTAGTTGGCCTGCTGTACAGTGTTCCGGTACCAACTATCCCTTCGTTCTCTGGCCCCCATTTGTTGGCAACCTTGGCGATCGGTCTAGTAGGGATCTTCTATTTGCGGTTATCCCTTCCGATCATGGTAGGCATGATGCTCTGGAGCTTGGCTTGCCTGTGGCTGATCCAAATTCTGGATGCGAATTTCCCTTATCCGGTCTGGGCCGTCTGCGTGGTGTTGTTCGTTCTGGCTTGGATAGGACAATTCTACGGTCACAAGATCGAAGGCAAGAAACCCAGCTTTCTGGAAGATCTGAAGTTCCTGATGATCGGGCCTGCCTGGTTGATGGGGTTCTTGTATCGCCGGGCCGGGATCTCTTACTGATCGACCGGGAAGAAGTACGTCGGGGTGTATTGGCGACAGCTATTCGGGCGGAAAATGCAGCGCAGGTCACGCAGGATGGTCTCGGGTTCAAGTAGTGCTTGGCCAAAAAGATCACTTCGCGCACTGTTCCCGTAAAAGCCGCCTTTCTGTAGTGCATCCATTTTTGCCAGTCGCGGGTCTCCGCCGACCAAGAAGGATGCATCAACCTTTCCTTCCCTTGCCAAGATCAGTCCGAAATGATCGCATTCCGCCGCGATCAAAAGCAATTGTTCAAGTGCAACAGGACCATTTTCCTTTGCAACACTGTCTATGGTCCAGTAGCGCCCACCGGCATCGTTTATCAATCGCGCCATGTAGCTATTTGCTGGAGGAGCATACCACGTTTGGTTCCAACTGCTTCCGAAGAACACAGTTGGTGGATCCGGCACCGCGATATTCATTGATCGCACAGTTGCGTATCGATGCTCTATCGCGTGGAAGATGCTATCCGCTTTTTGGGTTCTGCCCAGCAGAAGTCCGAAGAATCGGATCCATTCAGCCCTTCCAAGCGGATGTTGTTCAAGGTACTCGGTGACTGCGATCACATTTCCAAAGGCTGCTGATGCTTTGGGAACATTGCCAAAAGGTGGATCGAAGATGGCCTCCGGTGCCAGGTCGATGAGCGTTTCGCGATCAAGTCCATCCGCACGAGCTACTTCTATTACCGCTCTTTGTGCTACTAGTCTTCGCATCACGGTATCCCGAATTTGCTCGGTATGGGCGGCGCCGACCACAGTTCCCGAAATGCCCAAAGCAGAAAAGAAGGGTAAATGAGTTGTGCTTACTACTACCACCCTCTGCAGCGGCGCCTTAACGGGTTGCCATCGAAGATCCGGATCACTCCCCAAGACGTACTTGCCCAATGTATCTTGATCACCACCAGGGCCAAGAACGATCACCCGCCGAGCAGCACCGCGTGCTTGGATCTTGAAATGTTCCGCATATTCATTGGGCAATGTGCTCCATCCGGCTGCGTCCTTGCTGGGCTGCTCTTTTTCGGAACAAGCAAGTAAGCAACAAACTACCACCAAGTAGGCGGCAACTCTCATCTCAGAAAATCGATCATCTGAAGCAGTGATCGCTTCAACGAATCCTGGCCTTTCGAAAGAGCATCAGGTGTTTGGCAGGCCTGAAGATCGGGTTGTTCACCACGGTCATTGGGCCCTTCTCCGCGTCCTGAAGGCACATAAATGAGCAAGGGTAAATGGAACAGGATGCGCGAGTTCGGCGCACGCACGACCCATTCTTCGCCACCGGTGAAGGCAAAGGAGTTGGACCCGAGTTCTTCACCCACCACTTTTGCTCGTTTGGATCGACGCATGAGCATGACAACGGATGCCGCGGCATCTCGGGTCCGGCCATCCGTCACCACGTAGACCTTACCCTTGAATGCTTTTTGTTGCGGGTTGTTCTCCACCAATCGCGGGTCGCTCGCTGGAAGCCGGTAGACCCCTCTGCCCACCTTGGTCCATTCACCGGCATTGCTGGCGTAGTAATTCACAGGGATGGCCCGTTCGGCCTTGATCTCTGGGGGTGTAGCCGATCGGGCATACATGTCCGAAAGCAATTTGAACGGCTCTTCTGCGAAGGCCTCAAAGACCAATTCCGCAATTGCCAACTCCCTACCACCAGCCCCACGAAGGTCCAACACCAACGTGCTGGCGTTCTGATAGTGCAGGTCCGTCAATAGGGCATCCAGGAACCGTTCCGGCTTTTGCCCGGCCAGTGCCAACTCATGGGCGTCAAGGGTGTTCATGGTCACCCACATGGTGCTGTGCTCGGGGATCCAATTGGCCGCCCATGGCAACAACGAACCATCGGGCTTACGGGAAATGTTGATCTCTTCCCGGGTAAGGCCGAAGATGCTCTGGCTATCGCTCTTTCCAGCAGGTGTGATGAAATCCACAATGAACGAACTGGAACCGTCCAAGTAAACATGGTAGCGCTCCGGGAAATCCATTTCAACAGTTCGCTCAGCGAACGTTCTGTTGGCACCATCGGTTATGACCGTTTCGATCAACCGATCCATGATCTCTTCCACCTTACGACCATTGATGGACAGCACGCGACTTCCGGGAGGAATGCTCCGAAATCCTTTCAATTCGGATTCCACATAAATGCCGTCCGGAAGCAACTTGAGTTGGATCGGGATCAACAAGGCGTTCTTGTTCATGCGATCCGTCAGATCGGCAGCCAGATCGGAATAGCAATGGGAATCGCCGATCGCCTTGAAAATAGGTCGGATAGCGTTCGTAAGATCGATCTCGTTGAGCGGCATGGTCAACGATCTGGAGATCGAATCGATGAGCAGATCCAGCTCAACTTTGGTATGATATCGATAGGGGTCCGGATGTGCGGCGTGTATCGCCTCACGCAGGACCTCAATATCCTCACGAAGCCGCTCCGGATAGAGATGTCGCACTGCTACTGTGGATTGCGCAACCGCGCTCTGCGAAATTAAAAGACCAAATAAGCACAGAACGGGAACGAGTCGCATTATCTATGGAGCAAGACCATAAAGGTACCGGTAATCCATAGAATGGATCCTGTTCGCCAATGCACTCGACGATCACTAATAGAGGATCGAACCTTACACGTACTCGATCGTAATTCATTGCCTCCCATCATCAAACTTATGCTAACAAATTCAGGACCGAAGAGGGGCCGTCCAAAAACGAAATGAGCGCGGCGTGACCCTCCTATCCAGTTCCATTTGCATGGAGGGACCTGATAAAATGTTAAGGGGCCGCCTCTTTCGAGACAGCCCCTTGACCATCATTCTGTATCGATCAAACCTTTGCAACGGACCTTGGAGCTGCCGCTAGGATCTCCTCGCTCGCACCTTCCTTGTACTTGGCGAAATTGTCATTGAATTGCTTGGCCAATTTTTCCGCTGTCGTATCATAGGCCTCCGTGTCCTTCCACGTGTTGCGCGCATCCAGCACTTCTGGAGGAACGTTGGGACAGGTTGTGGGGAAGTTGACACCGAACACGCGGTGTTCTTTGTACTCCACGTTGTCCAGTTCACCACGCAGTGCTGCTGTGATCATGGCACGGGTCAGCTTCAGTTTCATGCGCTCGCCAGTGCCGTAGGAACCACCGCTCCAGCCGGTATTGATCAACCAAACACGCACGTTGTGCTGTTTCATTTTCTCACCGAGCATACCAGCATACTTGGTCGGGTGCAAGGGAAGGAATGCTTTTCCGAAACAAGCCGAGAAGGTGCTCTGCGGTTCTGTAACACCTGCTTCGGTGCCTGCCACTTTTGCCGTGTACCCGCTAATGAAGTGGTACATCGCCTGTCCCGGGGTCAATTTGCTGATCGGAGGCAGCACGCCGTAAGCATCGCAAGTAAGGAAGAAGATGTTGGTCGGATGGCCTCCAACGCTTGGTACTGCAATGTTATCGATGTAGTCGATCGGATAACTAACGCGGGTGTTCTCCGTCTTGGAACTGTCGGTGAAGTCGACCTTGGTGGATCCTTCTTCAAACACGATATTCTCCAGAATGGAACCGAACTTGATGGCATCCCAGATCTGTGGCTCCTTCTCGGCGCTCAGGTCTATGCACTTCGCGTAACAACCACCTTCAAAGTTGAACACTCCTTTGTCGCTCCAGCCGTGTTCATCATCGCCGATCAACCGTCGCTCAGGGTCTGCGCTCAGGGTCGTCTTTCCGGTACCGCTAAGGCCGAAGAAAACAGCAGTGTCATTGTCCTTACCAATGTTGGCGCTGCAATGCATGCTCAAGACGTTCTTCTCCTGTGGCAGCACATAATTGAGCACCGTGAAGATCCCCTTCTTGATCTCGCCGGTATAGCCGGTGCCACCGATCAGGATCATTTTCTTGGTGAAATTGAGGACCGCAAAATTGTGCTGGCGCGTACCATCCTTTGCCGGATCGGCGTGGAAACCGGGAGCACAGATAATGTGCCATTCGGGATCAAAGTCCTTCAATTCCTCGGTCGTTGGGCGAAGGAACATGTTCCCGGCGAACATGGCACTTGCCGGGTGCTCTGCTACAACGCGAAGGTCCAAGCGGTACTTCGGATCGGCGCAAGCGTAAGCATCTTTCACATAGACATCCTTTCCCATCAAGTAAGCCGCCATCCGATCGTGCAGTCGATCGAAATTCTCAGGACTGAAAGGGAAATTCACATCACCCCACCAAACGGTTTCGGTGGTCTTCTCATCTTTCACACAGAACTTGTCCTTTGGGCTGCGTCCGGTGAATTCTCCGGTATCGATGGCCAAAGCACCGCTGTCTGCGAAAACCCCTTGCTCACTGAGCAGCGCGTGCTCGACGAGTTCTGCAGGTTCCAAGTTCCAATAGGCATCGCCCAAATTACTCAAGCCAACCCTAGAGAGGTCGGCATTCTTCGGTTTACGGCCGAGTTCGTTCATGGTCCTTATCAATTGTGAATAAGGCCGCAAAAGTAAGGGGAACAGGAAGGCAACACCTAATATTAGTCAGTTCTGCGCAATGCGGTTATCAACAACACGATCCAACCGCCCAAGAAGCAGAGGCCTCCCACTGGCGTTATGGGTCCAAGGAGCGATGTGGCTGCCCCAATACCCAACAACTCTCTGGTGCTCAGCAGATAAATGGAACCGCAGAACAACCAGACCCCAGCTACGAACACTGTGCGTATGGCCTTCACCGACCTGCTCGGGAGCCGATCACCTGCCATGGCTAAGACCAGCAATCCAAGACCGTGATAGAACTGGTATTGCACTGCCGTGTGCCATTGACCAAGTTGGTCAGTGTTCAGTACGGCTTTGAGGGCATGGGCGCCGAAAGCCCCGAAGGCTACAGACAAGAAAAGGAAACCTGCTCCCCACCCCAGTGATCTTTTGTCCATTGTGCTGCGAAGGTCGTACGAAAGGCTCATCCCGAAACTCACACGTTCGTCCACCGCAGGATCGAGTTGTATTTCAACGACCCTCTGGACCGGGGTCCATCATGCTCTACTTCCATAAAACCGAAATGCGACCGGATCCCATTGAAACTCCAGACGTAGAAAGGCCCCCATCCTTTCGTTGGACGAGGGCCTTCATATGAGCTGTCTTGATCACTTACCGAGCTTCTCCATTTCCTTGTCGAAGGTCTCTTTGAACTTCTCGTAATCGTAGTCCACCTTCAAGCGATCGTCCTTACTGAGGCGTTCATTATAGGCGGCAAGGAGGTCCTGTGCACTAAGTTCAATGGCGATGTAGGTCTTGAAGTTACCGGTCGCATTCACGGTTACTTGTTTCTCACAGATGGTGCGCACCCCGGTAAGCTTCTGGTCCACCACTTCGCGCGTTAGACCTTCGAACCGTTCGACAACCTCTTCCACATTGTTCACCTCTCTGCTGTTCACATAATTGTCGATCACACCTTTCAACTGGGTATTGATATCACTGGCCATTTGTGCGCGGGCATTGGCAAGCGCCTTTTTCTTGGCTGTTGCCTGGTCCATGCTTTCGCCCAAGGCATTGGCCCGGAACACCTTGTTATCGGTGAAGTATTCAGGTCCGGAACAGAGCACGTTGATCTCTGTTTCGCCGCTCGGTTGCTTCTCTGCAGCGATCTTCTTTTTGCTCTTGCAAGCTGTAAATGCACCGGACAGCAGAACGGCCGTCATCAGTACGGTAAGGGTTTGGGTTGCGGTGGTTCTCATTGGGTTGGTTTTTGCGGTCGTTCTGGTGGAAGATGTTGAAATCCGAAATGGCAACTTTCCAAATACGTGCCAAACTTCGATAAGTCTAATTGAAAGCGTTCATAATACCAGGCACAAGATCACTTCTGACGTCCGGGCGAGCCTTTTTAAAGCTCTCCATTCCCGCTTTCTCATAGTTAAGCTGCACACCTTTTACATCGTGCTTGCCCCCTTCGTGTACTACCTGACCCGTCCTTCGATCTCGAAAAACGTAGGACACATCGAGATAAGCGGTGAAGAACCCATTTGATTCAGTGCCCTTGCGCGAAGCTGCCCGCAGATCGATCAAAAGGTCAGCATCAGTATCACGGTCAACGAATCGGAATCCGTGGTTCGTGAGTTCTTCGCGCAAAGCTTGCGCAATTCCAGCACCACTTAACGGTCCGCCCAAATTGGTCTCGGTGACTTTCATCCTCACCTTCGGCATTTCAAGATCGATAACAACATGTGTTTCGGGTATCGTAAGCCCAGAGACCAATGCGTTCACGAGGGTCCGGTCCAACTCACGGCTTATCATCTCGTCAAGATGTAGCTTCACCAACACTTCCTTCGGGTTGGCCGCCACGTTCACGCGTTGGATGGTCGTGATGGCTTTCCCATCCACATCGGTACTCTTCAGTTCAGTGACCTTTCCCCCGGTACCTGCGTAAGTGATGAAGATCGGCATTTGGACCAAGGTCCTGGGCCCGGTATTTCCCGTGTATGTCGCGGTGATCAGCAATTCACGTTTGAAATGATCAGCGTAGGAAAGCCCGCAACGCTCCGGCAGCACTTGGATCCTCACACCGCTGGTCAATTTCTGTAGGTCGGCGTACAACGCATTGACGATGGGTACTTGCTGGCCGTCGATCTCGACCAGGTCGTTCTCTCCCCAATAGGCTTTCAATGCGATCAATGCGCGCAGACCCTGATCAATGGCTTCGCGCAACGCGCCTGCCGTGATGCTCTGTTGGGAACGGGCCCTGTAGTCCATTGCAACATTGACCGCATCGGCTCGCTTCGCGGCTTTCAAACGAGCATGCGTGGCTTTGGAAAGGCGGAAGTAGACCCAATACTCCGATGCATTCTCCCAGGTGCCTACCCGTTCGAACCCCTCGATGGATTCGTTGGTGCTGGTCTTTATGGTACCAGTGAAGGTTTCGTTGAATTGGTCTTTGCTCTCCAGCGTGTACAAAAGGCTATTGCCTTCCACAGTAACGCTGATCTCGCTGGCAAGGTCGTTCAATGCACTCTCCTTGGCAGCATCCATGGCACCAGGCCGGCTCTTGCTTGCTGTACCGACCCCGACATAGAATTCCGTGTCCACCGGTCGTTCAATTACCCATGCGGGTCGTTGTTCTGCAGGCGGCTGTGGCAAAGGCACCTCCACCACTTTCTTCACCCCGGAACACGCTCCGAACAACAAGGAAATAGAGATCACCCAGAAGGTGGGTCGTTGTATCATGGCAATTTGCCGGCAAGGTCCTGCTGAATGGTGTTGGCCAGATCCGACGTGGTCTTGATCACCACCTCGTTGGCCAGAGTTGCCAAAGGTTTTACAGCGCGAGGGGCACCCAGCAATGCCCTCAATTGGTCGCGACAGCTCGAACTGATGTCCGTGGTACCGTTCTGCGCCTTGGGATAGAGTGAATTCCCATCACCTGAGTAGGAGGCATAGTAGATCTGATCGGCCGCTTCTTTCTCCACCACCTTGCTTACCAGTATTTCACCGGTTTCCAAGGAGACGAGCCGGTAGCTGAAGGACAGAACCACTTTGTTCTCCTGCAAATACTCCGTGTAGTTCACGGGCTTGTAACGTGTAACAAAACTTTTCTGGCCGGTTTCCTTGCTGACCGTGGCAACCTTGTAGGCTTCAAATCCTTCTTTGGTACTTTGTTTTGTTTTCCCCGGTACTTCACGGTATTCCACCACAGTACCCATGAGCACGGCTTGCGCACCGATCAAATTACCGACACGTACTGCTGTGGATTCGTCCACTATTCCAGTTAGACCGAGCCGTTGTTCCTCCAAGATGCGCTCCAAATTTTCGCGGTCGACAACTTTAAGGAACGGATCGTTGGTTTCCGTTAGTGCAGTCATGGCATGTGCTTGCATTTTGGCAGCTACAGTACCCTTCCCACTTTCAGTGAAAGGCAGCACCGCAACCACGAATCTACCGAGTGTAACACACCTGTCCCGCAATGCGGATGCATCCTTGTAAGCGCTGTTCTTGCTCACCACTTTGGTTAGGTTGGCATACGCTTGGCGATACTTACCAGCGCCCATATCAATGCTCCCTTGCCGGTAGAGCGGCTCCAAGTAGGCCACATCCTGAAGGCTACTAGCGTCCTTATAGTTCGGTTCCAACTTGGCGATACGTGCGAAGACCTTCTCAGCACTCGCGAAATTCTCCTTTGCGAACAGGTCCTGTCCTTCAAGATAGAGTTCAGTGAGGTATTCACCTTTCACTTTCTCAAAATCAGTCTTGTAATGGTCGGGGATCTCAAGGGATACGCCAGCGGCACGCACTCTTTCCACATAGTCCACGGCCTTCAGGTAGGAGGCTACAGCGTCACCCTTATTGGTGCCCACGGCGGTCAGTTTGAAGAAGTTGCCCAACTCATCGTTCAGCAATTGCTGGCCGGTCTTCTTCAAGCCGATCTTGGCATCCACATTCTTGGTGTTGCGCTTGGCTGCTTGCAGGTACATGTCGGCGGCTTCGGCATACAAGCCGGCGGCATCAAGTCTTTCTCCCTTCTTGGCATACGACTTGGATCCGCTACAACCGCTAAGAGCGATCATAAGGACGAACATTGTCGATGTCGATGGTTGGGAGGAAGCGCATTGCACTTAGTTCGCTGCAAAAGCCACGATCAGCGGGCCATGATGTAGTTGTTCAGGTCGTCGATGGAGCTCTCAAAGGAGAACGCATCATTCACTTTGTAGTAACTATCGATGTCGTACGTACGCTCGTAAGCATACTTCGCAAAATCAAGTTTTGAATCCTCGAAGCTGAACAGGCCCATAATGCCTTTCACTTGATCCACTGTGAAGCAGCGGTTGCTCCCGACCTGTTTGGCCATGGTCATCTTGGTTTCCTCAAAGCCTTTGCTCTCAAGGCTCTTTTTCACATCATCGAACTCGGCACCGGACATGGGCCAAGCACAACCAATGTTCCCGGTGTAGCCCGGCATGTGGTACACTTCAGGCTCGGGATCCACGGGCCTTCTATCGATGATCAACGCTGGGTCGTGGTGGGGATGGTTACTGGTTGAAGAATGGGTCGTGGTGGTAGTCGTGGTCGTAGTGGTCGTGGACCCGCCCAGGTCATCATGGATGTTCACGTTCATGCTGATCCCCGGAACCACAACGTCCATGTGTACCCCGATCGGATCGATCATCCCATCAACTTCTTGGACCGTGGTGGTCGTTGTTGTCTGGCCTGGAATGGTGGTTGTAACGCCCACAGGCGCATCTTCTTGGAAGTTGGCAGGTGGTGTTGGCGTTGCGATCACCGCTGTTCCAAGTGGTGCTTGGCCAGTGGGGCGCAAGACCCGTTCCCCTTTCTTGTTGGTGGTGAGCACCACCGTATATTCGAGGTTGGGCTCGAAGTACATCGCTTTGTTCAACTGGGTAATGCCTGCATCTTCGAAACGGATGATCACTCTTGGAGTTGCCGTACGGATGCCTGTGGCCACTACCCTTGTGTCGGGAGCTGCATTCTTCTGGTCCCCATCCACCAACAAGGTGAACTTGGTTCCATCATCGGAATAGACCACCAGGTCGTTCGTTTGTGCAATTGCGCTGCATGCGAGCAGTGTGATCAGGATACTGGAGGAGAGGCGTTGCATGTTCATTTTATTGGGGTTGCGAAGTTATACGACCAAAACGCGTAGGCAAGTGCTATGCCAAAACAGGCGAACCTGCACACCTATTGACGAACACCAGAGAGGTCCGGTTCCAAGCTGAACGCCTTGTGCATTCCCCGAACGACACGAACCGATCGATCATGATCCCAGCCCTGCTTGCCATCTTTGCGCCGCATTCGAACAAACGAATACATGAAGCAGATCCTCATAATCGGTGCCGGACGTTCGGCCTCTTCCTTGATCCAGTATTTGATCCAGCATGCCAAGGAAGGAGAATGGCATATCACCATTGCCGACCAGAATGCAGCACATGCTGAAGAGATGGCATCCATTGGGGCCGATGTAGCAAAAGGAGTGGCGCTTGACGCTTCGAATGCGAAGGACCGGAGTGCGTTGATCGCAAAGCATGATCTGGTGATCAGCATGTTGCCCGCCACCATGCACTTGGATGTGGTGAAGGATTGTATCGCCCTGCGAAAACACGTGATCACACCGAGCTATGTATCCAATGAATTGTGGGCACTGGACACGGAGATCAAGGCAGCCGGGATCATTGCGTTGAATGAATTGGGGCTTGATCCGGGTATCGACCACATGAGCGCAATGCGCATTTTGGACCGCATACGTGAACAAGGAGGAAGGATCGACGCGTTCGAAAGCCATACCGGAGGTCTTGTGGCACCGGAAAGTGACAACAACCCGTGGAACTACAAATTCAGCTGGAACCCACGTAATGTGGTATTGGCAGGCCAAGGCGGTGCAGCCATGTACATCCGAGATGGCCGCACGAAGTACATCCCCTATCACAAGCTCTTCCAACAGACGCAACAGGTGAGTGTACCGGGCTACGGCGATTTCGATGCGTATGCCAATCGCGATTCGCTGAAGTACCGTGCGATCTACGGTTTGGAGAAGATCCCGACCCTTTTGCGTGGAACCTTGCGTAAGGCGGGCTATTGCGCGGCTTGGGACGTATTCGTTCAACTGGGTTGCACGGATGACAGTTACAAGATGGAACTCGGCCCCACCGCCACCTGGACGGATTACCTCATGGCTTTTCTTCCACCGAGTGAAAGCTCTGACCTCCGCACGAATCTGGCCAACTACATCGGGCCGTTGCTTACTACGGAAGTAATGGGAAAGCTGGAATGGCTCGGCTTGTTCGATGATCAGCCGATCGGTGTGGATCGCCTTTCTCCCGCCGCCACGCTTCAGTCCTTATTGGAACGGAAATGGGTTTTGGGTCCAGAGGATAAGGACCTGATCGTGATGTGGCATCGGTTCGTCTGCGAGTTGGGAGGAAAGAAGCACGAGATCCACGCCAGTTTAGCCGTTGAAGGTCAAGACCAGCGTTATACCGGGATGGCGAAGACCGTCGGGCTTCCGGTAGCGATCGCCGCTAAAATGGTGCTTAACGGAACCATCAAGGAAAGAGGAGTCATGTTGCCGTTGACCCCATCCATCTACAACCCGATCCTGGACGAGTTGGAGGAATTCGGTATAGTATTCAAGGAGGTGGAGATCTGATCTTGATCCGTTCAAGATCCCGGTAATATGTCGCTTACCATAGCTCGGTATTCCGGAGAGTAGTCGAAGGGCCCAGTGGCTTGTACAGTGAGGTTGGATTCCTTCACATTGGTTCCGCTCCGGCCCAATTCCAGTAGCACCCGTTTTGGCTGTTTATTTGGCACGTATGCCACCATGCATCTGCGGGAAGGCAGCAGTCCTGACTGTTTCGCGAGTTGAAGGAACTCCGTTTCGCGTACGCTCGGTATGATCACAGCCAAACGACCCTCGGGTGCGATCAAACGTTCAACAGCCGCGAGCAACTCGGAGAATAGCAGGCCTTTGTTGTGTTTGGCCAGTTCTACTCGAGGATCTGGCGATGGCAGGTACCTGTCGTAGTAAGGCGGATTACAGATGATCAGGTCGTAAGGTCGGTCGCTGGTCCACTGGCGAACATCGGCATGTACCGCGTGGAGTCTACCGCCCCACGAACTTGCTACAAAATTCTCAGATGCCTGCTTGGCAGAATCAAGATCCAATTCAACAGCCTCAATGTCCGCACTGCTGTTCCGCTGGGCGGCGATCAAGGCCAAAACCCCGGTTCCTGTGCCGATGTCCAGTATCCGTTCGGCACCTGCGTAGTTCACCCACGACCCGAACAGGACGCCATCTGTGCTCACCTTCATGGCGCATTGATCCTGTTGTACAACGAATTGCTTGAACCTGAACTCGGTCTTGGCCATTGCCAGAAGTGATCAGCTCCGGTAGAGATCCACCAACCCATCAGGTGTGCGGACCAACAGCGTATTCGTCGCGGGATCGATGCCCAGGATCATTTCGTCCACCAACGGCACCATCACCTCTTCTTCCCCATGGAGGATCACCAGCACAGGGTTCTTCGCGGAGCCCTCGATGCCAGTCACTTCGCCAAGATCGCCATGCGTTTCATCGCGCACGATCATCCCGATGAATTCGTCCGGGTCCGACGATTCGTCGCTCCCATCGGAAAGCATGCCGGGAGGAGCATACAAGTCCCGCCCAACAAGGATGGCCGCTGTTTGGGGGTCATCGAAATCGTCGAACTTCACCAAGGTATCACGGCCCTTGTCGTGCAATTTACTGAAGAAGAACGGGACCTTTTGACCTTCAATGTCCACAAAAAGTGATCCTGCATGGACCAGATCGTCCAAGTCGCAATCTTCCAAGTGAACGGTCAATTCGCCTTGGTGACCCCATGGTTTACCCAATTTCCCGATCCGATGGAGGCTCTCCAAGTCCATTGCGGCGAAGGTACTCTTAGATCCATCTGAAAAAGAACAGCCCGCATACCGGTGGGAATGCGGGCTGTTGAAATGGAGTTGTTGGTTACTCGGCTGCTGGAGCCTCACCTTCGCTCTTCGCTGGTTCCTCTGCAGCAGGTGCTTCGGCAACAGGAACTTCAGTTTCTGCAGGTGCTTCTACTTCTGCAGGTGTGTCCATTGGCAAGTTCTCTGGAGGTGCAGAGAGAGCTGCGAGCTTGGCGCTGTGGGCAGCGGCCATGGTGGCAGCTACCTTCTTCTCTGCATCTAGGCGGTCCTTGCTGGCAGCATCGGCATTTTGGGCCAAGTTGCTCTTCTTGCCTTCGACCTTAGCGTTCTTTTCGTTCTTCCAGATATCGAAACGGCGATCGGCCTCCTCTTGATCGAAAGCACCTTTCTTCACGCCATTGGCGAGATGGTTCTTGTACACCACACCGCTGTAGCTAAGGATAGCACGGCAGGTATCGCTGGGCTGGGCACCCTTCTGGAGCCAATCCATGGCCCGGTCGGTGTTCACTTCTACGAAAGCGGGGTTCATATTGGGATCGTAGGCACCGATCCGTTCAATGTATTTCCCGTCGCGTGGTGCACGGGAATCGGCTACTACAACGTGGTAGTATGGCCGGCCTTTTTTGCCCTTTCTCTGAAGGCGGATGCGAGTTGGCATGTCGCTAACTGTGTTTGTTTTCCCGGAATTGGGGGTGCAAAAGTGGGGTTTATTTGGGAGAAATGCAAAGGAAGAGATGAGGAGGTTGAGCGAAGTCCAGAGTACCGGGTATTGAGTACCGAGTACTGAGCTCGGCGTACTCGTTACTCAATACCCGGTACCATTTACCAAATTGCTCGCGCTAGATAGGCTCGTTCCTATTCCCGAAGTTGCCCACCTTTACACCATGCGCTCCTATTTCTTCCCGTTCCTCTTCCTTTCCTACTCGCTTCATGGCCAAACCGTGGAGCGGCCATCGATCATACCCGCACCGGTACAGATTGAAGTGGTCCCGGGCGAGTGCCGCTTGGACCGTGCTTGGAAATTAAAAGGGAGCACAAAGGATGAAATGGCATTGGTCCAGGTCCTTGGCCCTGAACTGTCGGCTCTTCGCCCTTCAACGTTGATCGATCCTGGCGAACCGTTACAGATCTTCTTTCGAACGGTGGCATCAGATACCATTGTCCCAACTGGATACCATACCATACAGGTCTCTCCAGAGGGTATGATCATTACCTCCCCTACGGCCGAAGGGCTTTTCTTAGGGTCACGTACGATCCTGCAACTATTGGGGTCTTCCGGAGAACAACCGTCGGTCCCGTACATGAAGATCGTTGACTATCCGCGTTTTGGTTGGCGTGGCATGCACCTGGATGTATGTCGGCATTTCTTCGACGTGGCTTTCGTGAAGAAGTACATCGACCTGCTGGCACGATACAAGATGAACAGTTTCCATTGGCACCTGACCGACGATCAGGGCTGGCGGATCGAGATCAAGAAGTACCCTAAACTCACCAAGGTGGGCGGCTGGCGCAGCGGCAGCCAGGTGGGGCCGTACAGCATGAACGAATTTGACCAAGTGCGTTACGGTGGCTCCTATACGCAGGAAGAGATCCGCGAGGTGGTGGCCTATGCTTCGGCTAGGCACATCAATGTAGTGCCGGAGATCGAAATGCCGGGGCATGCATTGGCAGCATTGGCGGCCTACCCGGAATTGGGTTGCACTGGTGGGCCGTACAAGGTGGAGAGAGGTTGGGGAGTGTTCCCGGATGTCTTCTGTCCCACCGACTCGACGATCCACTTTTTGGAGCACGTCCTCGCGGAAGTGATTGACCTTTTCCCAAGCACAATTATACACATTGGGGGTGATGAATGCCCCAAGGAAAGCTGGAAGGCATGTGCGAAATGCCAAGCGCGCATGAAGGCCGAAGGCTTGAAGGACGAACATGAACTGCAGTCCTACTTCATCCAACGGATAGAGAAATTCGTGAACTCCAAAGGCCGCACCATCATCGGCTGGGACGAGATCCTGGAAGGTGGACTTGCTCCGAACGCTTCTGTAATGAGTTGGCGCGGGACCGAAGGCGGCGTGGCGGCTGCGAAAAGCGGTCACGATGCGGTCATGAGCCCCGGCAGCCATTGCTACTTTGACCACTACCAAGGTGACCCTGCGAATGAACCCTTGTCGATCGGAGGTTACACAACGCTACAGAAGGTGTACAGCTATGAACCTATTCCAGCGGAATTGAATGCCGAAGAAGCCAAGCACATCCTCGGAGCACAAGGCAACATTTGGACGGAATACATCCTGACTTCGGACCACGTTGAGTACATGGCCTTGCCGCGCATGGCCGCATTGGCGGAAGTGTTGTGGTCTCCAAGGGAAAAGCGGGATGAGGCTGATCTCTTGCGCCGGTTGGAGCAGGAATTCACACGCTTGGATGTGATGAATGTGAACTACGCGAAGAGCCTGTACCAAGTGAGCATTACACCAAGATCGGGAGCCAAGCCCGGGGAGATCATGGTGGAACTTTCAGGCTCCCTGACTGGAACGAAGATCCAGAAAGGCGTACAGGCCTACCCGACCGAAGCGGAAGGCACCTCGATGAAGAAGGCCGGCGCAGTGTCGGATCAGTACGATGGTCCCTTCATGATCGATGGACCATGTGTGGTAACAGCAGGCTACATCAGCGCCGATCCCACAAGGGCGAATGCATTCCCACGGTCATCAAGGTCATTCCGATTCCAGAATGCTACCGCCCGACCGATCACATTAAGCGAACCACCAGCGGAGCAATACAATTACGGTGGGGCCTTCACCCTTGTTGACGGCATTTCAGCTCGTGGCAATCGCGTGAACACCGAATGGCTGGGCTGGCGATCAGGAGTATCAGCGACCGTGGACCTAGGCAGTGAGACGGCCATCAGTCACATCAGTATCGGAGCAATGAACGACACGTATTCTTGGATACATCTTCCGAAATTGGTCGAGATCGCGGTTAGCAAAGATGGAGCGACCGACGCCCCGTTGGCCCTTCTGGACCATGGAACGGTGGACGGCATCCGAACCGTTTTCGGAACGGACACGGATGCAAATGCACGATACGTCCGCTTCACGATCAAGCATATCGGCAACATTCCAGATGGTTTTCCGGGTGCGGGCAACCCGGCGTGGTTGTTCTTGGACGAGATCGATGTGCATTGATAAATGACCTTTGTACCACATAGCACGATGAAAACCCTGCTCACCACCCTCCTGCTTCTATTCACAGCGACATCTTTCTCCCAAAACACGATCTGGAGCCACGCCATCGGCAACTGGCGTAATGGTCCGGTGGTGTACATCACCCCGTTGATCGAAACCACCGAGCAATTCACAACACCCATGCTGCTGGAGCATTACCAGGAAGAATTCCCAGAGCTGAAAGGCGCCACTGACATTGATGTGTTGCGGTTCGGCACACCCGAAGAGGGTAACGAAAGCCGACGAACACTTCAAGCCAAATACGGTATGCGCAAATTGGAGGTGGTGATGCTGGAGCTTCCCAAGGAGCGTCAGATCGAGGAACCGATCAAGAAGGAGTAGCCATTGCTTTGCGCAAATTATTTGCCGCCGTTCCACGCACCTTGTTCTTCACGAGCGGGGTCCAACCCAACAGCAGCCCACTCGCTCCAAGCGCCTGTTTGCTCCATCGCCAGAAACTGAAGTCGTCCTTGTGCTCTCGGATCAGGCCATCCTTCAACGTGAATGTTGCATCGATGCTGTTGTGGACCTTTCTCCCTGTCCTGCTGAAGGTGTAGTACGCGTCCCAGTGGACCTTTCCCCCTGTTGTGTTCTGCTCCAACACCTTGAATTCGAGAGTTAGGTCGGTGCCACTCGTCAACAGCATTTTCCACATGGCCTTCACCCCTGCCGCATCCAGATCCGGAAAAACGGGATCGCTGAAGGTGGCGTGCTCGTGGTAACAGTCGCCCATTGTTTTCCAGTCGTGTTGTTGTAAGGCGGTGTAGAAACGTTCCAGCGTGTTCATGGGCTGAAGATATTGCCCGGAACTTTGCGCCATGCAGCACCAACACATGTACTCCGTAATGGTTGAATGGACCGGCGATCAAGGCACCGGCACTGATCACTACCGCAACTACAAACGGGACCATACCATTTCCATTGAAGGGAAACCGGACCTGCTGGGATCTGCGGATCCGACATTCCGTGGTGATCCGACGCACCATAACCCGGAGGAGATGTTGGTTGCGGCATTAAGCGCATGTCACCTGATGAGCTACTTGCACGTTTGTGCGATCAATGGGATCGTGGTCAATGCATACAAGGACAGTGCGACCGGCCACATGGAGACCTTCCCGGACGGAAGTGGCCGCATGACCGAAGTCGTACTATGCCCTGAAGTGACTGTCCGGGATCCGGACATGATAGAAAAGGCCAAAAAGTTCCATCACAAAGCCCACGAACTTTGCTTTATCGCGAACTCGGTGAATTTTGCGGTGCGATGTGAGCCAAAGGTTCGTTCAACTTGATCATCCACAACGCTGAGTGAGATATGCCGTTGATCACCTGATCAATCGTTGGAGATCGTGGATAACTGATCACCCTCCACCCCACCCTTGCCCGGTAACTTCGTGGCCCCGGCGACATGAAATTCTCACACCTCCACGTACACACCCAGTTCTCACTTCTTGATGGCGCAGCCAGCAT
The DNA here is from genome assembly GCA_016717305.1 of Flavobacteriales bacterium. GTDB lineage: Bacteria > Bacteroidota > Bacteroidia > Flavobacteriales_F > PHOS-HE28 > PHOS-HE28. The sequence continues at coordinate 147,383 of JADKFY010000004.1, read as the reverse complement.
TCCGTCGCTGTACAAGAAGGCGGCGGCGGATGGACAGCCGGCCCTAGCGATCACCGACCACGGCAACATGTTCGGGGTGTTCAAGTTCGTTGCGGAAGCGGGCAAATTGAAGAACGCCGACGGAACACCGCAGGTGAAACCGATCGTGGGTTGCGAGTTCTATGTGGTTAACGATCGACACAAGAAAGCATTTACGCGGGAGGACAAGGACAAGCGCTACCACCAACTGTTGTTGGCAAAGAATGCCGAGGGCTACAAGAACTTGAGCAAGCTGTGTTCGCTCGGGTACATGGAAGGCTTCTACAGCAAGTATGCGCGGATCGATAAGGAGCTGATCGAGAAATACCACGATGGATTGATCGCCACCACCTGCTGTTTGGGTGCAAGTGTTCCGCAAGCGATCATGCGGGGTGGCACCGACCTGACCAAGGCCGAGGAGGAATTCAAATGGTGGTTGGACCTTTTTGGAGACGATTATTACGTGGAGATCCAACGCCACGGGATCCCGGAGCAAGAGCAAGTGAACGCCGTATTGGTGAAGTGGGCACGCAAGTACAACGTGCCGATCATCGCGAGCAATGACAGTCATTACGTGGATCAGCAGGATGCGAACGCGCACGACATTCTTCTGTGCATCAACACCGGCGAAAAGCAAAGCACACCGAAGGCCGACGACAGCGATGATGAGGTAAGCCAGAAAGGCAAACGCTTCGCCTTTTACAACGACGAGTTCTTCTTCAAGACCCAAGCGCAAATGGGTACTGCTTTCAGCGATCTGCCGGAAGCCCTGGACAACACGAACCTGATCGTGGACAAAGTGGAGGTCCTGAAGTTGAAGAAGGACATCATGCTTCCGAACTACGAGATCCCAGCGGGTTTCACGGACCAGGACGAATACCTGAAGCACCTTACTTATGAGGGTGCCATGAAACGCTACCTCGGCGAAGGCAATGGCGGGATCGATTCACTCGACCTTAAGATCAAGGAGCGTATCGATTTCGAGCTGTTCACGATCCGCACCATGGGTTTCAGCGGATACTTCCTGATCACACAGGATTTCATCAACGCGGGAAAGGCCATGGGCGTGTTGATCGGCCCCGGTCGTGGAAGTGCAGCCGGCAGCGTGGTGGCCTATTGCACGGGAATCACAAACATCGACCCGATCAAGTACGACCTGCTCTTCGAACGGTTCCTGAATCCGGATCGCAAGAGCATGCCCGATATCGACACGGACTTCGACGATGAAGGCCGTCAGAAGGTGATCGATTACGTGGTGAACAAATACGGCAAGAACCAAGTGGCCCAGATCATCACGTACGGAAGCATGGCGGCGAAGAGCAGCATCCGTGATGTGGCCCGGGTGATGGACCTTCCCCTACAGGAAGCCGATCGCTTGGCGAAACTCATTCCTGAACGACCTGGTATCGAATTGGGCCGCATCTTGAATGCGCCCACCGATGGTCCGGGCAGTTTGAAACAAAGGGAGAATCTGAGCAGTGACGAGATCGCCAACGTGAAAGCCTTGCGCGAAGTGCTCGAAAGTGGAGAACTCACAGCCGACGTGCTCCGTGAAGCCGAAAAGCTAGAAGGCTCAGTGCGTGGAACCGGTGTTCATGCTGCGGGGATCATTATTGCTCCGAGCGATCTCACGGACATCATCCCGGTATGTATCTCGAAGGAATCTGACCTCTTGCTCACCCAGTACGACGGCAAGGTGATCGAAGATGCGGGCGTGATCAAGATGGACTTCTTGGGTCTGAAAACGCTCACGATCATCCGCGATGCATTGCGCATGATCAAGGAGAACCACGGAACGGAGATCGCGATCGACGACATTCCGTTGGATGATCTGAAGACCTTCGGCATTTACCAACGCGCGGAGACCAACGGCACCTTCCAGTTCGAAAGCGCGGGCATGCAGAAGTACCTGCGCGAATTGAAGGCCGACCAATTCGGGGACCTGATCGCGATGAACGCGCTGTACCGGCCAGGCCCGCTGGAATACATCCCCACATTCATCAAGCGCAAACACGGCTTGGAGAAGATCGTGTACGACCTCCCCGAGATGGAGGAGTTGCTCAAGGAAACGTATGGCGTAACCGTTTACCAGGAGCAGGTGATGTTGCTCAGCCAGAAGCTGGCGGGCTTCACCAAGGGCGATGCCGACGTGTTGCGCAAAGCGATGGGCAAAAAGGACCGCGCCACGCTGGACAAGATGAAGGGTAAATTCCTGGAAGGCACCGCCGAACGGGGATTCGACAACAAAGTGTGCAACAAGATCTGGACGGATTGGGAAGCGTTCGCGCAATACGCCTTCAACAAATCGCACAGCACCTGTTATGCATTCGTGGCTTACCAGACCGCTTGGCTGAAGGCGAACTACGCGCCGGAATTCATGGCCAGTGTGCTCACTCATTCGCAGAGCAGCATCGACAAGATCACCTTCTTCATGGAAGAGTGCCGCAGCATGGGCATTGAAGTTTTGGGGCCCGATGTGAACGAGAGTGGCTACCAGTTCACTGTGAACAAACGGGGACAGATCCGCTTCGGACTGGGAGCCGTAAAAGGCGTTGGTGAGGCGGCCGTTGAAGCGATCGTGACCGGTCGCAATGGAGAGGACGGCCCCTACTCGAATGTCTTCGACCTACTGCGCCGGGTGAATTTGCGCAGTGCCAACAAGAAAGCGATCGAAAGCCTTGCCTATGCCGGTGCATTCGACAATTTGGGCATCCAGCGTGCCCACTTCTTCCATACCACGGGTGAAGGAAAGCCGACCTATTTGGAAAGTCTGATCCGCTATGGACAGCAATACCAGGACGGTGCGGACAGTGCACAGGTGAGCATGTTCGATGCTGTTGGCGACGATTCCGCGTCGATCCCCGAACCCACCCTGCCACAGATCGAGGCCTGGAGCGCATTGGAACAGTTGCACTACGAAAAGGAAGTGATCGGCTTCTACCTGAGCGGGCACCCCTTGGATGATCACCGTTTGGAGATCAAACACCTCTGCACAGCCACCCTTCCGGACCTGAAGGAACTGGACAAGCTGGCCGGTAGGGACATCACGTTCAGCGGCATTGTTACAAAAGCTGAGCACCGCACGGCGAAAAGCGGCAAGCAATTCGGCATACTTGCGGTGGAAGACCACTTCGGCACGCACGAGTTCATGCTGTTCAGCGAGGACTACCTCAAATTCAAGCTCTACCTCACCCAAGGCACCTTGTTGCTCATGAAAGGAAGGGCCAGCATGCGCACATGGGGTCGGGATGAAGGCCAAATGGAATTCAAGCTCACGAACGTCGAACTGTTGAGCGATGCCCGCGACAAGTACATCACCAAGATCAATTTGAAGATCGAAGCAGGGCGCATGACGGAAGGGGTCGCACGTGAATTGGCCAGCATATTGAAGGCCTCACCTGGAAAATGCACGGTAAACCTTCAGTTGATGAGCAAGCACGAGAACATTGCCATTGAAGCGCCCAGCAAGACCTTGAATGTGACCGTTACCGAAGAACTTGTGAGGGGCTTGGATGGGATCGTAGAGATCGAGTGGGGAATGAACTGACGAATTGGCCGAATACTTTCCATGGCAAGGATCTTGTCAGTTGGGCGTAACTTTGCCGACATTAGGCCAATGAAAACCAAGTGAGGTGGATCGAACAGGGACCCGGTTCCCAGCCACCTTTGTAACTGAACAGAAACCAAACAGGGGTCGATCCCACTCCAACAACACAACATGGCACTTGAATTCACAGACAGCAACTTTGAAGAACTCGCCCTCAAGAGCGACAAACCTGTAATGATCGACTTCTGGGCGGAATGGTGTGGCCCTTGCCGCATGGTCGGTCCGGTGGTGGAAGAGTTGGCCAAGGAATACGACGGCAAGGTCGTTGTAGGCAAAGTGAATGTGGACACCAACCCACAAACCGCCATGAAGTATGGCATCCGCAGCATCCCAACCATCCTGTTCATCAAGAACGGCGAGGTGGTGGACCGCAGCGTGGGCGCCGTGCCCAAGGCGCAACTAGCCGGAAAGCTGGACGGGCAGTTGGCATAAGCCTTCACAACATATTTTGAATGGAACGGACCCTGTCTTTTGGCAGGGTCCGTTATTTGTTTGGGGTACGAACCCGTCCCTCTTCCCATCCGCTCATTTCAGCGTTAACCTAACTGAATCGATGGTTGAAGCACTCGGACTACATTTGGGAGGAAAGGGAATTCTTCAATCCATCGGGGGCTGTAAGTGGGATAGCTTGAGATTCCTTGTAATGAAAAGTCAAGTAACGGCTATATGACCTACTGAAGATGAGAAATGTAATAGGCGCTGGACTTTTGGTCGTCTTATCATCTTCCTGTAACAAAGAAGTAAGCCCTGGGCACAACCTTTGCGCAGGGGATGACACGATCTATTCTATAACATCCAGTGATCTCCAGAGTTGCAAATACAAAACAAACAGCTATTGGGTCTACATCGATTCCATCAGTAATACTATAGACAGTGTTTCAATAGAAAGTTTCAACCAAGGATTCACTGTTGATTTTTGCGGTAATTCCTATGAATCACATTCATTCAGGACAATTTCATCCTATTCTACTTTCGCTGCTGATTACATTCTAGTTGGAGGTGGCCTTTTCAAAGGGTATGATGGCACTGCAGGTTCGGGCACAAACATTTATACTGATTTCCACACGGCCTCTTCATGGTCAAATCATCAAGTTGTGAAATATGATTCATTGTTCATCTTTGACCGGTACTATGAGAACGTGCTTCGAGTAGAGGTGGACAATGACTTCACAGAAAATAATAATAAGAGCATTTACTTCAGCAATTCAGAATTTGGATTTCTAAGGCACGATATTTATTCTGACAATATGTTGATCTCTCAGAAAGTGATAATGAGAAAGATCATTGTAAGGTGATCTGTGGAGAACAACAATTACACGTGCCCTACCAACTAACTGAAGCTTCTACTGCGCATATCCTCAACATTACCACCCCCATACCCGATACCTTTGCCCCATGCCCATTGAACAGAAGCATATTCAGGCGTTGAGCGCGTTGGAGTTCAAGGCACGTCAAGTGGTGGAAGGGTTCCTTGCGGGTTTGCACAAGAGCCCGTTCCATGGGTTCAGTGTGGAGTTCGCGGAGCACAGGGCGTACAACCAAGGCGAGAGCACGCGGCATATCGATTGGAAGCTCTATGCCCGCACGGACAAGCTCTTCACCAAACGTTACGAGGAAGAGACCAATTTGCGATGCCAGTTGGTGGTGGATACCAGCAGCAGCATGTATTTTCCAGACAAGACGGATACTACTGGTTTCACGAAAGTCGAATTTGCTGTCCATGCTGCAGCCGCGTTCATTCAGTTGCTGCGCAAACAACGCGATGCCGTTGGGTTGACCACGTTCAGCCAGCAGGTGAACATTGCCGAACAGGCCCGCAGCAATGCGGTTCATTTGCGTCATTTGATGCAGCACTTGGAGGACTTGCTTGCTACGGAAGCTCCGGCCCGTGGGCAAACCACATCTGTCGTTGAAGCACTGAACGACATTGCACGCCGGGCGCACCGCCGCAGTTTGGTAGTGATCCTCAGCGATATGTTGGACGGTCAGGACCGCGAAGAGGAAGTCTTCGATGCGTTGCAACACCTTCGTTTCAACAAGCACGACATCATCCTCTTCCATGTGGTGGACCGCAAGCACGAGCTGGAGTTGGACCTCCAAGACCGCCCCTACACCTTTGTCGACGTGGAGACCAACGAGCAGGTAAAGGCACACCCCAGCGAGATCCGCGATGCGTACAAAACCGCCATGGCCGAACGTTGGCACCGGCTGAAGCTGAAGTGTGGCCAGTACCGGATCGACCTGGTCGAGGCCGACATCAACAAGGGATTCGAGCCACTGCTACTGGAGTTCTTGACGAAGCGGGCGCGGTTGTACTAAATGACCCGCTTTGCCTTGCACCTCTAGGGATTTCAAGAAAACACCGGTGCCCGATTTGCAAGATCACGCCATAGCCTTACATTTGCACCCGCCTCGCTGAAAAGCAAGGTTGAACGGACCGGTAGTTCAGCTGGTTAGAATGCCGCCCTGTCACGGCGGAGGTCGCGGGTTCGAGTCCCGTCCGGTCCGCAAAGAGGGGATCCCGAAAGGGCTCCCCTCTTTCTATTCGGGACTACGCTGCCGGGAGGTTCAGGTGGTTCAGGGGTTCCGAGAATCCACCTACCCAAGCCAGCCGAGGGGAGAATTAGGGGAGAATGACATTTGCCCCAGAATCCTCCACGGACTGGGAATGGAGCTCCGGAAAACTGCCGCAAGGTCATGTGGAGGGTAAGGTAGCAGTGGCGGTTCTATGGGCTGGAGTATTTTCCCGGAAAATTCGCCGGGGACATACACCATGTCTTTTAGTGAGGCGGGGTTCGCTACACTTGTTCCATATATCACTATCGAATGATGTCAAACCACAAGGGTTCTCTTACAATTGCGTTACTTGCGACAACGGGTTTTACTTGTGGACAAGCGACCATCGATAAGGTTTTACAAGGTTTGATCGTTCTTGACAAGTACCAATCAACGGAAATATGCATCTATCAAGACTCGATTCATCCGTATGCGTGTTTTTCCGAAAAAGGGAATGACAATCTTCATTACGGAGGTTTCACGTGGCTGCATACATCGAAAACCCTTATGGGTCAAGCTCTTTACAATTCCGGCGGACATTATTCTGATGTGAGATGCGACCTCATGGAGTTCGATTCCTTAGGGGAACCAAAGCGGGTACTGTATAAAGCTATTGGGGGCGAGCTTGCTTGGACAGAATTCTCCTCTTGGGACGATAAGTTCGTGCTGTTCACCACACATCACCTTCCGGATCCATCCGTTCAACCATTCGAAGGTTTGATGCCAATGCTCGCTCTGAAGGTTTTGGATATGACGAGCGGAGCGGTGGTGCACATCATTGATAGCATTGGTCGTCCACCTTCGTACCAAATGAATGAATCGCCTTGGTTGCATGATGGGCACCGTTTCGTTTGGAGTATTAGACATACTACAAGACTGATAGACGACGATGGAGACCTATTCCAGCATGGTAGTGGCAGAAATGGCATTCATATGTTCGATATGCGAGCCGGAACCGTCACATTGCTAGTAGAAGGAGCTGAAATGGCTGTTGTTTCTCCCATCAAGGATATTCTGGCCTATGTCAAAGAGAATAAAATATGCGTGTTCGACATAGAAAGCAGTACTGAAACGATTTTGTTCACCTTCGGGGAGAGTGAACAAATTCGAACCGTACACTGGTCGCCTGATGGCTCGGCAATTTTCGTTGGCAGTGCTAAAAGTCATTCTATCAAGGAGAGGCTTATCGATGTACAGACCGGCAAGGAACTACCGTTCACTAGTATCGGGATGACGAACGGAACATATTCTTGGAAGTAGGTTGTCCTCTGTGTTTGGTGTTTTGGCTTCTAGACCTTGGCAGGGTGTCCGTCCGCAAACCTCCGCCGGGTCTGACCGCTGCTCTTGAGCGGACGACCCTGCGGCTCAATCTTGACCGTGATGTTATTCATGTGCTATTGAGGATCGGGTTGCCCCCCACTTATAGGGTGCCGAGGGGAGAATAAAGGGAGAATCTGGGGCTGTTTCGGCGATTTGGCCCAAAGCCGAACAAATCTCATCCCGCCTGAAACCCTTGCTCCTATAAGGGTTCTCTGGTTCTCAGAATCAATTGCACAGCAATGACAGCCTACGCAGAGGGTCGTATTCAATAAATGCCAATGGTGGCGGGCATCTCCGGTCCAACGGTCACGGCGGAGGTCGCGGGTTCGAGTCCCGTCCGGTCCGCAACGATGCCGCCGCAGCCCTTTTACACCAAGGGTTTGCGGCGGTTCTCGTTTTCAGGGTGTGGTCCCTGCCTCGGGCAAAGTTGTTTTGGGTGCGCAGCCAACAAGGAGGTGACGAGAATATGACCTATGGAGGCTGTCGGAAGGGATCGGTTACAGATAAAAGATCCAGTACCTCAACGGACCACTACCAGATCTCCGCACCACGGCTATGCTCCGCCCTGAAGGCACCTCCCCTTTCATTGGATGGCCCTGTACTTCGAAATGTTATAAGTCCGAATGAACATCCACGCCCCCCTTTCCGACAGAACGATGAACAGCCCGCTCCAAGGCTGAAGCGGGAAATGACGGCGGCTACGCGCTCCGCTGGGTTCGAGCCGGTCGTGCTCGTAGGACCGACGTACTGAGGCCGGTACGACCCCTATGATGCCACGCGAACGTAGCCTTCCGTTGCACCAACTATTCCAGGCCAAGACCCTACTGGCGCTCGTACTGCAACACCAGCAATGGAACATGTGTGTGCATGGCCAATCTTGCGGAAGTGCTGCGATGGAAGATCCGGTCGAAGATGCCACGTTTACGATGTGCTACCACGACCAGATCCGCTTTGCTTCGCTCGACCTCATCGTTCAGTGCCTTTTCCACATTCGTATTGCTCAAATGGACCGAAGCAAAGGGAATGTCCTTCATGGCGATCTGGAAAGAGGAACCGGAAACACCGATGGGATCCGCAGAGACCGTATCGTTCACCACACGGGTCACGATCAACTGAGCGTTCGTCCGGTGCATGATGTTGATCAGGACGCCCAAGGTCTTCTCGTCCATGTCCTCTCCATCATCTGCCAACAAGATCCGCTTGATGCCGTTGTACTTCCCATTCTCCGGAACAGTGAGCACCGGCAACCCGGAAGTCTTTATGACATCTACAGTGTTGCTGCCCATCAGTACTTCCTTGAGGCCTGAAGCACCTTGGGTACCCATCACCACAAGTTCCGGGATGCTCGCTCTGTGGCGATAATTCTCTATCAATCGAGGCAATTGGCCTTGTTTGCTAATGGTCGTGATGCTGTACGCATCATTTGCAATTGATGCCTTCAGCGTTGCGAGGAAAGGCTCCATCGCTTCCCTTGAATATTCGGCGAGGCGTTCAGTGATATCCACCATGGAACTATCGCCCGATACCGGTCGATCAAAACTGTTGAGCACAACGTAGTCGTAGTCATCCGGACCAAAGAGCTGCAATGCATAGATCGCTGCGTTCATTGCGTTATCACTGAAGTCGGTCGGGATCAGAATGGTCTTCATGGTAGAGAGGTTGATCAGGTCAGGGTTAGCGGTGGTTGCTCATTTCATCGTGGGCGCTCCGGGAGCACCATCAAGGGAAGCGTGGCATGCAGCGCCATTTTCTTGGCTTTGCTCGAGTGGAACAAACCCTTCCAAAATCCAACTTGGCGATGGACAACTGCGACCAACTGGATCTTTCCACTGGTCGCTAGTTCGTCTATGGTACGCGTCATATCAGAGCCCTGTACAGTGACGAAGGAATGCTTTACATCGGAAAAGAGATCCTCCATCCTGTCCTTTGCGGCACGGTCCTTAGCACCCGGCATCAGGTAACGCACATGGGCCAAAACGATCTCTGCATTCTTGTTCCGCGCCAATTCGATCAACGGTGTCAACGTGGACCGATCCAATGTTTCTCCGTCATAAGCGAACATGATCCGCTGCACGGGTACAGGTCGCCATTCAGATGGCACGGATATTACCGGTGCTGTCGCACCCGTCACCACCGCCGTCGTATTCGTTCCAACACGTCCATAGTTTCCTTCGCCTTGCGTACCGATCACGATAAGATCAGCGCCCTTGCTCCGATGGATCTCGTTCAACACGTCGGTTAGTCTACGGTTGGAGGTCTTCTTCGCCAACACCACCTTCCCGGCATAGTGTCTGCAATTTCGTTCAAAACGGCGCAACCCGTTCAGTGCTTCACGTTCCGGTATCTTGCCAAGTCCCGGCAAGAGTGCATTGTCGAAAACCGGTTTCAAATAGGTATGGACCAACGTGAACTTATTGCCCTGTGTACCAAGGAGATCGAATGCGAATTTGGCCGCGTTCAATGCGGTATTACTGAAGTCCGTTGGTAGAAGAACGTGTGTCATTCCCATAGTTCAAAGGTTCTGTACGCTTTGTATAACCAAGGTAAGACCGCTTGAGGGAACGATACCTGTCGAATGTCATGTTCTCCGAAACAACCGGATCACAGCGAACCAGATGCGCCAGTGCCAACAATGCTTTGAGGAACTTTTTCAATGGTCCATTGGAAGATCCCCATTTAAACTCTCCAATTTCCTGGACCACAGAGTGGAGTCGTTGGTGATCCAAAGAAATTGAACACCATGTTGCAGAACTGGACGCTCAACATTTGCGATATGGAGTTCATCCATATCATTTTGAAGCCTTGGGGTCGGCTTGGATCAAGGCGATGAAATAGGTATTCGGCCCATCTACGTAGTGTCTAAGGTCCTGGCCTGCTTTATAGACCTACAAGGCCACCATCATGCAGAAAGAGATCGGGATAAGCGAGTTAGCCAGGTTACTCAACCATCAATCCTTCCACCCTTTCACCGCCTCCAAGAACGCCTTTCCGAACTGCTGGGCCTTGTAGTCCCCTACTCCGTTCACCAAGCGGAACTCGTAGACATTCTTCGGCTTCTTGTCCGCCATGTCGATCAAGGAAGCATCACTGAAGACAACGTAAGCCGGCTTGCCCATTTCCTTGGCGATGGTACGGCGTAATTCCTTGAGTACGGCGAGCAGTTCAGCACTTTCGGGTGAAGGCTCCGCAACAACTTGTCTTGTACGCTTGGGCCGCTCCTGCCGTTCCTTGATCGTTTCCGGTGTCACCAAACCTACAGGGCGTTCTCCCTTCAGCACGGCTTCACCGGCACGCGTGATGATGAGGTGATGGTGATCGCGGTAATCCACTTCCAACAATCCGAGATGAATGAACTGTTGAATGAATTGCACCCAAGCAAAAGCCGTGGTTTCGTTCCCTGCACCGAAGGTCTTTATACGCTGCCAACCGTGTTCGCTCACAGCCGGACTGGTCGTTCCCTTTAGCACATCCACCAAAACGCTCAACGGTAACTTCTGACCACTACGCACCACCGCGCTCAACGCTTTTTGGGCCAGCACGGTGCCATCGAAATACTTCGGCGGATCCTTGCAGACATCGCAATTACCGCATGCCTCGGCACTGGATTCGCTGAAATAGCTCAGCAGGATCGTACGCCGACAGGTCTGCGCTTGCGCATATTCCTTCATGCGATCAAGTTTCGCGATCACGACCTCCTTGTAGCGCTCGTCCTCGATCTCATCAGCGAAGTGCATGTGCGTTTGCACATCGGCATAGCTGTAGAACAAGATGGTTTCTGCTGGCTCACCGTCACGTCCGGCGCGACCGATCTCCTGGTAGTAGCCTTCCACCGTACCAGGCAAATTGTAGTGGATCACAAAACGCACATCGCTCTTGTCGATGCCCATTCCGAAGGCGATGGTGGCGCAGATCACATGCAGCTTGCCTTGAATGAAATCGTCCTGCACACGATTGCGTTCTACAGGGTCCAATTTGGCGTGATAGTAGGCAGCGCTGACCCCGATCGCTTGCAACTTGGCAGCGAGCTTCTCGGTACCTGCACGGCTGTTGCAATAGATGATGCCGCACTTGCCCGAATGCCGGCCTATGATCCGTTCAATGGCCTTCCAGCGATCTTGACCAGGAAGCACGGCCAGCGAAAGGTTCGATCGGTCGAAGCTGGACACGAAGGTGCGTGGATCATTCAACCCCAGTAGATCACCGATGTCGTTCCGCACAGCACGATCAGCCGTAGCAGTTAGGGCGACAACGGGCACGTGCGGAAATCGTTTCTTGAGGACGTTCAAGTGCTTGTATTCGGGGCGGAAGGAATGTCCCCATGAGCTTATACAATGGGCTTCGTCCACGGCAAAGAGCTTCACCCCAAATTCTTCCAACCGATCCAAGAAACCTTGTTGGAAAAGCCTTTCCGGTGAAACGTACAATAGCTTCAATTCACCGTTCCGAAGTTGCTCGTTGATGGTCCGTTCCTCTTCGTAGCCCAATGAACTGTTCAAGAACGCGGCGCGGATCCCGTTGCCTTGCAGTGCTTGCACCTGGTCCTTCATCAACGCGATCAACGGGGAGACCACTACCGTGAGACCATTCAAAGCGACCGCTGGGACCTGATAGCACAGGCTCTTGCCACCGCCGGTGGGCATCAATACGACAGCATCGTTGCCCTCCAGAACATGTTGGATCACTTCCTGCTGAAGCGGACGGAAGGACTTGTAGCCGAAGTGGCGTTCAAGCAGTTCCAGCAGCGGCGTGCGTGAGTTCCCGTAGGACGAGGGCGGTTCTGCAAGGGTGATGGATTCCATGACGATCGGGGGACCACAAAGTAAGGTCCCAAGCTCGAAGCGGCACTTCAATTCGATCCAGCTTCCTTCGACCGGAACGCCCCCTCGGATACTTCAAGACCGACCCGTATTCCTCCCAAGTTACCCTTCCCACTAGCGATCAACGAGGGTTCAGAGCAGAAGTGTCGTCCAAAGGTCAACGGAACGTTTCGGAAACGTTGTTTTATTTGTAAACCAGCTAGATCCTGCATGAGATCCTTCTACCTGTTCTTCAGCCTGCTCCTGGCCTGCTCCGGCATTGCCCAAACCGCCCCGAGCGACAGCCTTTTCAACACGGAACAGGTCGTGACCGTTGAACTGACCTTTGCCGACCCGGACTTTTGGTCCACGCTGACGACCTACTACGCCAACGACCTGGGCGAGACACTGACCGGCGATGTGACCATCACGGATAACACCGGCACGCACCTCTACCCCAGCGTTGCCGTGGACCTGAAGGGCAACAGCAGCTACGGTCATCCGGGCAACAAGAAGAGCTTCAAGATCGACTTCAACGATAACGTACCGGGCCAGAAGTACCACGGGATGACCAAGATGCACTTCAACAACTGCTTCAAGGACCCCACCTTCATGCGCGAGAAGCTGTTCTTCGATCTCAGCCGCGAGCAGGGCCTGCTGGCGCCGCGTGTATCCTATGCCAACGTGAGCATCAATGGCACCTTCTGGGGATTCTACGACATGGTGGAAGCCGTCGACAAGAACTTTCTGGACCGCTGGGTGGACGACAACAATGGCAACCTCTTCAAGGCCGGTGATCAATTCGGTGGCTCGGGGCCGAGCACGGCAGCGGACCTGGCCTATTATGGTGCGGCACAGTCCGGCTATACCGCCCGCTACGAATTAAAGACGAATGAGGATATGAACGACTGGAGCGACCTGATCACCATGCTCGAGGTGCTGAACACCAGTAGCGATGCCGATCTGGTGGCCCAATTCCCGGGAATGTGGGAGTGGGCACCCGTGCTACGCTCGCTGGCCATGGACAACCTGTTCAGTAATCTGGATAGCTACATCAATTCGGCCCGGAACTACTACATCTACCACGATTCGACCACGTTCAAGTGGAACTGGATCAAGTGGGACGCGAACGAGGCCTTTGGCTCCTATTCCGGTGGGCCTGGCGGTGGCAACCTGTTGAACCTGGCTCCTAACTATTTGGCATCATCGCGGCCAATGCTGACCAAGATCTTCGGTGTACCGCAGTTCTACAGCGATTACTTGGTGGAGTACTGCGTTGCCTTCGACGCGTTCAGCAATGCCCAGTTGGATCCTCGGATCGATGCGATCAAGAACATGATCGAACCCCATGTGACCGCCGACCCCAACAAGATGTACACGACGGCTCAATTCGTGACGAACATTGAGAGCAACATCACCGCTGGAGGTGGACCAGGCGGTGGCACGATCTACGGCCTGAAGTCGTTCATCGCAGCACGCAGGAACTACCTCACCGGTGTTCTGGATTGCAACTCCGTGAGGATCACCGAACGGGAAAGCGACCAAACGTTGGTCGTCTACCCCAACCCGGTGTCCGATGTGCTGTTCCTCTCCCTGCCGCAAAGCGCTTCGATCAAGGGTGTACGGGTCATTGATGCCATGGGGCGCCTCATACCTGTGGTAGTCGCTGGAAACACCATCGCCGTTGATGCCTTGGCACCCGGCCTTTATTCGATCGCGATCCAACTGAACGAAGGAGTGGTGAGCAGCCGATTCATCAAACAGTAGGTCCGTGCGGGTGGGCTCTCGTTCTGGGCCTGCGAAGCAGATCTGCACGCATAGCAGGGTAGTGTTGGAGGCAACGGAGGTTGTGGAGATCGGTTCCCCTTCACTTGCCTCCTGAGCATTCTCAGTGTCGACCCACCGGTTCTATGGTACCGTCCCAGCAATTGACCAACGTCAGTTCATGCTCAACGGACTCGCACTACCTTCGCCGCGTGAAAACCCGCATCTGGTTCCTCCTTCCTATCCTCTGGGTACAGGGGTTCTTGGTGAGCCCGGACCTGATGAAGCTGCCGCTGCTGTTCGCCCATTTCTTGGAACATACAGCGACAGGTGAAGAACTAGACCTGACTTCGTTCATCGCATTGCACTATGCGGACGAGGATCACCAGACCGAGGACCACGGTGACCACGAGAACCTCCCCTTCCACCACCATCATGGTGCGGCGTTGGACCAACACGTTTCCAAAGTGATGGCCAATGAGCCAATGCGCCCGGTGAGCTTCCCCGCGCTTTCCGCCCTTTCGGCAATTGCGCTTTCCCTTGATCAGGACCTGCTCGCCGGATACCATCCGGAGCTTCTGCGTCCACCCCGAACCCAGGCCTGAACCCAGGCCGGTCACAGCATTTTCCTGTTCCGGTCGAGCCGCTGATCCGCTCTGTGCGGTACGTGGTGCCTTCTACATCTAACGGAACACATCCATGCTGGACCGCATCATCGCATTCTCCATCAAGCAGAAGCTCATCGTCGGGCTGCTGGTACTCGGCCTCATCGGCTTTGGCGCGTACAACGTCACGCAACTACCGATCGACGCCGTTCCTGACATCACCAACAACCAGGTGCAGGTGATCACCGTGAGCCCCGCACTGGGGGCCGGCGACATCGAGCGCCTGATCACCTTCCCCATCGAACAGGCCACGCGCAACGTGCCGGGGATCATCGAGCAGCGCAGCTTCAGCCGCTTCGGGTTGTCGCTCGTCACCATCGTGTTCGACGACGCCACCGATGTGTACTGGGCGCGCCAGCAGGTCACCGAACGACTGGCGCAGATCACCATTCCGGAGAGCTTGGGGAAGCCTGAACTAGGGCCGGTCTCCAGTGGACTCGGCGAGATCTTCCAATACGTGGTGAAGCCCAAGCCCGGCTACGAGGGCAAGTACGACGCCGCGGAGTTGCGCACCATCCAGGACTGGATCGTGCGGCGGCAGCTGCTCGGCACCGAAGGCGTGGCCGACGTGAGCAGCTTCGGCGGCAAACTGAAGCAGTACGAGATCGCCGTGGACCCCGAACGACTGGGCGCCATGGGCATCACCATCGCCGATGTGTTCGATGCCGTGGCCCGCAACAACGCCAACACCGGCGGGGCCTACATCGAGAAGGGACCCGCCATGCTCTTCATCCGCACGGAAGGCCTCATCGCCGACATGGAGGCCATCCGCACCATCCAGGTGAAGGTGCTGCCGGACCATACGCCGGTGCTCTTGCATGATGTGGCCGAAGTACGCCTCGGCACCGCTACCCGCTACGGTGCCATGACCTACAACGATGAAGGCGAAGCAGCTGGAGCGGTAGTGATGATGCTGAAAGGCGCCAACTCCAGCGAGGTGATCAAGCAGGTGAAGGAACGCATCGCACTGATCGAAAAGACGCTGCCCGAGGGCGTGACGATCGAACCATTTCTGGACCGCACCAAGATGGTGAACAACGCCATCCACACGGTGGAGACGAACCTGCTGGAGGGCGCGCTGATCGTGGTGCTGATCCTGGTGTTCTTCCTCGCCAACCTGCGCGCAGGGCTGGTGGTGGCCTCGGTGATCCCGCTGGCCATGCTCTTCGCCATCATCATGATGAACATGTTCGGTGTGAGCGGCAACCTGATGAGCCTGGGTGCGCTGGACTTCGGCCTGATCGTGGACGGCGCGGTGATCATTGTGGAGGCGGTATTGCACCGGCTTCACGGCCAGGGTCACGGGCTTGGGTCCGGAAAGCTTGACCAGCAGCGGATGGATGAGACCGTGCGAAGTTCCGCCAGCCGCATGATGAACTCCGCCATGTTCGGCCAGGTGATCATCCTCATCGTGTACCTGCCGATCCTTCGCTGCAGGGCATCGAGGGCAAGATGTTCAAGCCCATGGCGCAGACCGTGGCCTTCGCCGTGCTGGGCGCCGCGATCCTCTCGCTGACCTACGTGCCCATGATGAGCGCGCTGTTCCTCAGCAAGAAGCTGAACCCTCCCGCGACGTGGACCGACCGCATGATGGAACGCCTCGGCAATTTCTACCGCAGGTGGTTGGACAAGGCCATCCTGAAGCCCATGCGGCTGGTGGTCGCTGCGGTGGTGCTGCTCGTGGTGGCCGGCGGCATCATGGCGGCCATGGGTGGTGAATTCATCCCCGAATTGGAGGAGGGCGATTTCGCGATCGACACGCGCCTGCAGACCGGAAGCTCGCTCACCAACACCGTGGAGACCTGCCAGAAGGCAGCGGGTATGCTGAAGGCGAAGTACCCGGAAGTGCAGAAGGTGGTGGCAAAGATCGGCAGCGGCGAGATCCCCACCGACCCCATGCCCATCGAGGCGGCGGACATGATGGTGATCCTGAAACCCAAGAAGGAATGGACCAGCGCGAAGACCTTCGATGAACTGGCCGAGAAGATGGGCAGCACCCTGAGCGTGTTGCCCGGTGTCACCTTCGGATTCCAATACCCCGTGCAGATGCGCTTCAACGAACTGATGACCGGTGCTCGCCAGGACGTGGTGTGCAAGATCTACGGCGAGGACCTCGATACGCTGGCCGCTTACGCCCACAAGCTGGGCGAACTGGTGAGCAGTGTGGAGGGTGCCAAAGACCTCTACGTGGAAAGCGTGGGCGGTCTTCCGCAGATCGTAGTGACGCATGACCGTGCCGCACTGGCCCGCTTCGGCCTCGATGTGGAAGCCGTGAACGATGTGGTTCGCACCGCCTTCGCAGGAAGTGTTGCCGGACAGGTCTTCGAGGGCGAACGACGCTTCGACCTGGTGGTACGTGCACGATCGCAGAGCCGATCGGACCTCAGTGATGTGCAACGCCTCTTGGTGCCCACGCCGATGGGCAAGCCTGTTCCACTATCGCTTCTCGCCGATGTGCGTATCGAGGATGGTCCGAATCAGGTGCAACGCGAGGACGCCAAGCGCCGGATCACCGTGGGCTTTAATGTGCGAGGTCGCGATGTGCAGAGCATCGTGGAGGAACTGCAGGGCAAGGTGGATGCGCAGCTCAAGTTACCCGTGGGCTATTACACCACGTACGGCGGTACCTTCGAGAACTTGGTGGAAGCGAAGAAGCGCTTGAGCGTGGTGGTGCCGCTGGCGCTGTTGCTGATCCTGCTGCTGCTCTACTTCGCCTTCGGTTCGTTGAAGCTGAGCCTGCTCGTCTTCAGCGCAGTACCTCTCTCCGCCATTGGCGGTGTGTTCGCACTTGCCGGCCGCGGCATGCCCTTCAGCATCTCGGCAGGCGTGGGTTTCATCGCGCTCTTCGGTGTGGCGGTGCTCAACGGCATCGTGCTCATCAGCGAGTTCGAGCACTTGTTGAAGGATGGTATGAAGGACATCGCCGAACGCATCAGAACAGGAACGGCCAACCGTCTGCGTCCTGTGCTGATGACGGCCAGCGTGGCCTCGCTCGGCTTCCTGCCCATGGCACTGAGCAACGGCGCTGGTGCTGAAGTGCAACGTCCGCTCGCCACCGTCGTCATCGGTGGCTTGTTGACAGCCACACTGCTCACGCTTTTCGTCCTGCCTTCACTGTACATGCTGGTCTATCGCAAGAAGGAACGGCAGAAGCCGAAAGGAGCTGCACCGGTGATCCCTGCGTTGTTGTTGGCATTGGCGGTTCTTCCTGCGGATGTGTTCGCACAAGGCCCGCCACGCATCATCACACTGGAGCAAGCGGTGGATAGTGCCATGCGGAACAACCTCTACTTGAAAAGCGCGGCACTTCGCAGTGAAGCAGAGGAAGCGTTGATCGGCACCGCCTGGGACCTGCCGCGCACCAACATCGACTTCGAGTATGGCCAGGTGAACACCAATGTGAACGACGACCGCATCAGCCTTTCACAAAGCCTTGCCTTCCCCACGGTCTACACGCAACGCCGGAAAATGCTGAAGCATGGCGCAGCTGGGGTCCGCTGGGAGCAGGCCATGCGGCAACGCGAAGTGCGGACACAGGTGCAAAAGACCTACCATGAAGTGCTGCTGCTCGGTGAACAGTTACGACTCCTCCAAGAGGCCGACAGCATATACGCGGTGGCGGTCACCGGTGAAGAACAACGATTCGACCTCGGTTCCAGCAACGTGCTGCAACGCGCCACTGCACGCACTCAAGCGATGTTGATGCGTGCCCGCGTGCAGCAAGTGAGTGCCGAACTGGAACAGGCGCGCACCCGACTCACGCAGTTGATGAACAGCACCGGTGCGGTGACCGTCGTGCCCATTCCGATGAAACGGGTCATCGCCGTGATGCCCGATGAAAGTGCCGTGGTGAAGCATCCCATCGTGCGGTCGGCCGTGGAACAGGAAGCCGCTGCCGATGCGCGGTGGAGGATGGAACGTTCCACGCTGTTGCCCGAGTTCACGCTCGGCGTTTCGTCCATGACCCTCTATCAGTCACCATCCGTTCCCGATGGTTCGGTGATCTATGGTCATGATGACCGCTTCACCATGCTTCGTGCGGGTATCGGGGTTCCTTTGTTCTTCGGCGCGCAATCCGCACGTAACAAGGCCGCACGGCTTGGAACCGAACGCGCGTCCAACGAGACGGAAGCACTGAAGCAGGAGATCCGTACGCAATTGCAACAGGCGCAACAACGCTACACCGCGCAGCTTGCGCGTGTGGAGGCCTTTGAGCAAGGTGCCAAACAGGAAGCCGAGCAACTGCGGCGATCAGCAGAGGAAGCCTACCTCAATGGGCAGATCGATCGCTTGGAATGGAGCCTGCTCACCGGCCAGTCCATCACCCTTTCCATGGAATACCTCGATGCACTGCGTGCCTTGGGCCTCGCGGCTTTCGAACTCAACGCCTTCAACGAACAATAACATCCCCGCAGATCATGCGTCATTTCATTTCAATTTCAATTCCAGCAGGTCGACCCAGTGGTTCGACGCTGCAGCTGCTGCTTGGCAGCACCTGCGCTATACTGCTAACGCTAGCCTCCTGTACAACGGCCGAACCACCAGCCGATGCGGCCGCGCCCGCTCCATCCGAAACCACCGTCACACTCAGCGCGGAACAGCTCAAGAACGCGGGTATCGTTATCGGCAAGGCTGAACGGCGATCATTGGGACTGCTGATGCCCGTGCAGGGCGTGGTGGAAGTGCCACCGCAGAACCTCGTCAGCATCAGTGCTCCGCTTGGTGGCTATCTGCGCAGCACGGACCTGCTGCCCGGTATGGAGGTCCAGAAAGGACAGACACTCGCGATCATGGAGGACCCGCGCTTCATCCAACTGCAACAGGACTACCTCATCGCCCAAGGCAAGGTGGCCATGCTTACCCAGGATTTCGAACGCCAGAAAGCGCTGAACGCCTCAAAGACCACGAGCGACAAGGTGTTCCAGGAGGCCACTGCCGAGCTGAACACGCAGAAGGTCACGGTCCGCTCCTTGGGCGAACAGCTTCGGCTCATCGGCGTGGACCCCGCATCATTAACGGCCGAGTCGATCTCACGGAGTGTCGCGCTTCGCTCACCGATCCACGGCTGGGTGTCGAAGGTGAACGTGAACATCGGTCGTTATGTGCAACCCACCGACGTGCTCTTCGAACTGGTGGACCCGAAGGACATCCACCTGGCGCTTACGGTCTTCGAGAAGGACCTGCCCAGCGTAAGGATAGGCCAGGAAGTGCATGCGCGGCCAACAGCCCACCCCAATGATGAATATGAAGCGGAAGTGATCCTTGTGGGCCGCAGCCTCGATGCCGACCGCAGCGCCATCGTCCACTGCCACTTCACCAAAGCCCACAAGGACCTGGTGCCCGGCATGGCAATGAGTGCCACACTGGAAAGCCATACCGATACCGTGTGGTGCGTGCCCGAAGAAGCCGTAGTGCGCAGCGGCGCAGGCCAGGCCGTGTTCACCGCCAACGCGGATGGAAGCTACACCATGTTATCCGTGACGACCGGAGCGAACGAGTACGGCTTCTTCGAAGTGATGGAGCCTTCCGCCGAACTGCGCGAACGACCGGTGGTGGTGAAGGGTGCATACAGCCTGCTTTCAACACTGAAGAACAGCGGGGAAGAATGAGCACCGGCCAATGATCGACAGGACAATGAACTTTACCCAACGAAAACCATGAAAAAGCGCATCCTTCTCATCCTCCTCGCTATCGGGGTGGTGGCCCAATTCTTCCAACCCGACCGGAGTGTTCCGCCGATCGTTCCCGCCAACGACATGCTGGTGATGACGCAGGCACCGGACGACATCAAGACCCTGGTGCAAGGTGCCTGTTACGACTGCCACAGCGACAACTCCACCTACCCGTGGTATGCATCCATCACGCCGGTGAACTTCTGGTTGCAGGACCACATCAACGAGGGGCGCGGCCACATGAACTTCTCCCGTTGGAATGACCCTGCATCACAGGAGCATGCTCATGAATGCGGTGAAGTCTTACAGGCAGGCGAGATGCCGCCGAGCAACTATGCATTCATCCACGGACATGCGAAACTGGATGCTGCGCAACGGAGCCGGTTGGTGGCGTGGTTTAATGCGAACATGCCGAAAAAGAAAAAGTCCGACTAGCACTTGGAACTGACCATCGCGAGTGCATGCTCTTGACGATCAATACTTTCAATATTATTTGGAAGTTGCATTATTCCTATCATACATTTGACCCATCATGGAACTCCACGAAGCCAAAGACAAGTTCATTCAAGCTTGGGGCGCCTTTGGAGGTCAATGGGGGATCAACCGCAGCATGGCGCAAGTACATGCGTCGTTGTTGGTCAGTCCCGAGCCGCTAAGCACCGAGGACGTGATGGAGCAGTTGAACATCAGCCGGGGCAATGCGAATATGAATCTGCGTGCTTTGATCGATTGGCACTTGGTGGATAAGGTGTTGAAGGCGGGTGAACGCCGCGAATTCTTCCAAGCTGAAAAGGACGTGTGGAAGATCGCCACGCACATCACCCGCGAGCGGAAGAAGCGCGAGTTGGAACCCATGGTGCGCTTGCTTGGCGAATTGAAGCAAGCTGCGGGAACGAACGCGGAAGCGAAAGCCTTTCGGCAGACCGCAGCGGACCTTCACGATCTCACGAGCAGGGTCGATGCAATGCTGGAGCGCAGCACACGTAGCGACGTACAATGGTTCCTCAAAGCCGCATCGACGATCCTTCGATGATACGTTCTTTTTGTCAATATGTTTCATTACTTCCTGAAACTTCAACTCCCAAGACAATGACAACCACCCTCACCCGCCCCTCGGTCAACACCATGGTTGACACAAGTGTGATCGATCACTTCCACGCCAGTGCAGCGTTGTACAAGTTGTGGAGCGCAGAAGGACACCTGCACTTCGGGCACTGGAGCTGGCCCATGGCACCGTGGGACCGCAAAGCGATGCTGGACGCCATGGTCCATCGGGTGGTGCACACGTTGCTGCCTAAGCCCGGTCAGTGCCTCGCGGACTTGGGTTGCGGCTACGGTAGCTCTGCGCGCTTGGTTGCCGGCACTTACGGCACAAGAGTGGATGCATTCACCGTGGTTCCGGAACAAGTGAAAGAAGGGCAGGCGAAGGCAGTTGCTGAAAATCTGGATGTTCACTTGCACCTCCGCGACTTCCGTCGCACTGGACTTCCCGAAGCGGCTGTTGACGGCGTCTATGCGATCGAGAGCCTCTGCTACGGAACCGGCCATGGCAAGGCGGATGTACTCCGCGAAGCTGCCCGCATACTGAAGCCCGGAGGTCGGTTGGCCTTGGTGGATGGCTTCATCATGAAGCCACCCGCAGGTCTTCGGCGCCGCGCAGTGCGAAGGGTGGAACGCGGATGGGCGGTGCCTTGCTTTCCTCGGGAACGGGCCTTCCGCAGAGAACTGGAACATGCCGGATTCACCAACATCCAAATCACGGACCTCAGCTGGAACGTGGCCCTTTGCGCAGCACACGGATTGCCCTTGATGGCATGGACCAAGATCCGGAACGCCTTCACCGGAACACGCTTGGACCCACTGGAAAAGGCGCACTTAACGAGCTGTCTGTTGGGAATAGTATTGGGCACGCAGCGTGATCTGTTCCGCTATTTGATGGTGACCGCAACGAAAGGGTGATGAATCTCAACCTCCTCGCCTACCTCCTCTTCTTCCCGGCGATGATGGCATTGGCGGTGGGCGTGGCACAAACCTGTCACCGACACGGACGCCCGTGGATGCTGGGGCTGTTCGATAACAACGATGTGTTGGTCGATGCGCTGAACAACATACTGCTCGTGGGTTGCTATCTAGTGAACCTCGGTTACATCGCGCTGGTGATGGCCGCTTGGGAGAATGTGATCACCATCGAACAATTGGTCGGCACATTGGGCCAGCATATAGCAACCATCGTTCTCGTTCTCGCCGGACTGCATTACCAGAATATCGCTGTGCTCCTGCTCTGGAGCCATTTCAAACATCGTGCGCGTATCGATCATCATCAACACCAACCATAAACACCAACTACAATGGCCAACAAATTCGTCCTCACATACCTCGTGTACCTGCCCGTGGTGCTCTTGCTCACGCTCTATGTGGCACGCAGTCTTTTCAAGAACGGCAGGGTCTTCATGCTCGACATCTTCCGTGGGAAGACGGAGATCGCGGACTCCACCAACCGCTTGTTCGAGGTGGGCTTCTACCTGATCAACATCGGCTTTGCTCTTCGCATCATGGAAGTGAATGGATACTGGGCTGAGAACCTCTATGACACGAACCAAGAGGTGGTTGAAACGCTGGCGGGTAAGATCGGCGGCTTCGCGATCTACCTCGGCATCATGCTCTTCCTGAATTTATTCCTGTTCATGCGGGGAAGAAGGAAGAGCAACGCGAATAGAATGCCAAGGCCAGTGGAGCCAACCGCACCAGCACTTGCATAGACTTTTTCCAGTGTATCGTGGATTTCCAGGTCAAGCCCGGAAGGACAGTCCAGGATGATAAACATGAATGACAGACCATGAACACCCAGAAACACATCGTACTTGCCGGAGGCACCGGTCTTATGGGCCGCATCCTTGCTGATCACTTCACCCGAAAGGGCATACCTGTCATCGTCTTCACGCGTGGAAGAGCAGAAGAGCAGAACGGCATCACCTTCATCCATTGGGATCCCGAACTGCCACGCGATCTGGAGCAGCACTTGAACGGAGCACAGGCGGTATTCGGCCTCAATGGTGCTACCGTGGATCGTCGGTACAACGCGAAAGGAAAGTGGACGATCCTGCACAGCCGGCTGAGCAGCACCTTGGCCTTGGGCGATGCGATCGGTCGTTGCACGGATCCGCCAGAAGCATGGCTGCAACTGAGCACTGCCACCATCTATCGTCACGCCGAAGACCGACCGATGGACCAATACACCGGCGAGATCGGTGAAGGCTTCAGTGTGGAAATCGCGCGGGGTTGGGAGGCCGCAGCGAACTCCTTCAAGCTACCCGACACGCGTACCGTGTTGTTGCGAAGTGCAATGGTGATGAGTCCGCTGGGTGGTGTGTTGCCGCGTCTTGTACAACTCACCAAGGCAGGCCTTGGAGGCAAGCATGCAACGGGTGAACAATACGTCAGTTGGATCCATGCCGATGACCTGTGCGGTGCGGTGGATCACATCCTCGCGTCCAGGACCGAAGGGATCTACGACTTCGCTGCACCAGAGCCCACGCGCGATGGCTATTTGATGGAACAATTGCGCGCCCGATATCGTCCATTGGTCGCGCTTCCACAACCGAAATGGTTGTTAGCGCTTGGCTCGATCTTGCTTCGCACCGAAACGGAACTGATCCTGAAAAGTCGTCGTGTGGTTCCAACCCGGTTGCTGAAAGAAGGTTACCGGTTTTCCCACCCAGGTATCACTGAGGCGTTGGTTGATCTACTTGGAAATGAGCGGCCCTAAGCAATAAGTACTTCATGCACGGACCTGGTCAATAACCATCGGGACACGATCCTGGACCAACCACATGGTTCTTCCGTAGTTTGCACGCTGATCCGAGCATTGAACATCATTTGGAATATGCCCCCTTTGCACCTTCGTCTACTCCACTGTTTCCCACTGCTCCTGCTGTTCGGTGGAATGGCGTCGGCACAATCCTTACTGTTCAACATCGTGAAAGGCGGAGATGTGATCGGCACCATTCGTGCGGAAAAGGACGTTAAAGGCGAAGGCATCTTCTACAGTATGATCTCCAATTCGGAGTTTAGCATTGTGTGGAGTAATACGGTCCAAAGCACCACGGAAACCGAATACAGGAATGGGTTGATGCACAGATGCGGTGCACACATGCGAGTGAACAAGAGCATGCGCGATAGCAGCAACATGGTGCGGATCGGCGACAAGGCACAGTGCTTCATCCATCCGGACAAACAGTTTATCCATACCGGTGATGTGGCATGGACCACGGCCCGCATGTACTACGAGGAACCTGTTGGCCAATCGCGGATCTTCGTGGAAAGCGAAATGTCCTTTTGTCGTTTTGAAGCGATCGGTGCGAACATCTATCGGCTGCATCTTTCCGATGGAAAGTTGAATGAATACACCTACCAGCGCGGCGAGTTGAGGGAGGTCAAAGTGATCCGGACGCTTTTCGACCTGTACTTCAAGCGGGTCTAGATCCCCACGAATAACCGCTCTCACTATATGTTTCCTCATGGGGCGATGGCCTAAAGGCTCCTTTCTGGTGGCAACAGCATTCACAGCACCCCCACCATTCCTCCCGTCACTACACCGTTCATGTAACCGGGGCCGTCCTCTCCTCCGTAGCCGGTAAATTCGTACCCGTTCCGAAACGACCATGTTACAGCTGACCGGCATCCGCAAATCGTACCGCATGGGTGCCAATGTTCTGCAAGTTCTCAAGGGCATTGATCTTTCCATCGGGAAAGGCGAGCTCGTCAGCATCATGGGCAGCAGCGGCAGTGGGAAGAGCACGTTGTTGAACATCATCGGCATTCTGGACACCTACGATGAAGGTCTGTACAAGTTGGACGATGTGGTTATCAAGGGCCAGTCCGAAACGGAGAACGCCGCCTTGCGGAGCAAATACATCGGATTCATTTTCCAGAGCTTTAACTTGATCTCCTTCAAGAATGCCATGGAGAATGTGGCACTGCCGCTGTATTACCAAGGTGTTCCTCGTAAGAAGCGGAACCAATTGGCCGTGGACATGCTGGAAAGCGTTGGTCTGAAGGACTGGGCAAGGCACATGCCCAACGAATTGAGCGGTGGCCAGAAACAACGGGTGGCCATAGCCCGTGCGCTGATCAGCAACCCGAAGATCATCTTGGCCGACGAACCCACCGGCGCATTGGACAGCAAGACCAGCCAAGAGGTGATGGCCTTGTTGACCAAGGTGAACAAAGAGCAGGGCCTAACGGTGGTGATCGTCACGCACGAACGCGAGGTTGCAGCGGCCACGAACCGTGTGATCTTCCTGCGCGATGGCCTGATCGAGAACGCGTACATGGACCCAGCATCCCTCTTGGAGAACGAAAACGACCCCAACGCACATGTTCGATAGGGAGCAATGGGGTGAAGTGTTCGAGAGCATCGGCAAGAACAAGCTACGTGCTGGCCTCACCGGCTTTGCCGTTTTCTGGGGCATCTTCATGTTGATCATCCTACTGGGTGCCGGCAGTGGATTGCGAAATGGCTTCGAGCACAGGTTCCGCAACACCGCGAAGAACAGCATCACTTTGTCCGGCGGTGAGACCAGCAAACCTTGGAAGGGGTTGCAACCCAACCGCAAGATCCAACTGGATGAGGATGACATTGAGGCCTTGCGCAACGCGATCCCCGGTCTGGAGGATATACGGGGTCGGTACCGTGTTTGGCGAGGGGCCAGCCAATTGCAGCATGGCAAGAACTTCGGGAGCTACAGCATCAAAGGGATCGGACCCGAGAGCCTTCCCCTGGAGCACCAGAAGGTTCTTCGCGGTCGTTTCATCAACGAGGTGGACGAACAAAGCGAACGCAAAGTGATCGTGATCGCCGAAGATTCAAGGAAGGAACTTTTCAAGGAAGAGGACCCGCTCGACAAGTGGATCAACGTGAACGGTGTTCCTTTTCTCTGTGTGGGTATTTATGAGTTTGAAGGAGGTGGACATAACATGATGGAACGGAGCCCGGTCTTCATTCCCTTGAATGCTGCACAAAAGGTCTTCAACGCGAAACGCGATGTGGACGACATCATGTTCAGCTTTTCCGATGCCAGCATGGCCGGTGCGCAAATGGCCGAAGCCCGCGCAGTCCACACGATCGCACGTCGTCATGACTTCGACCCGACCGATAAGCGCGCAATGTGGGTGAACAACAACGTTGAGAACAGCAGTATGCTCGGTGGCATTTTCACCGGGATCACCGCGTTCCTTTGGTTCGTGGGGATCGGCAGTTTGATCGCGGGGATCGTGGGCATCAGCAACATCATGATCATTGTGGTGCAGGAACGGACACGGGAGATCGGTATACGAAAAGCCTTGGGAGCTACGCCCGCGAATGTGGTCGGTCAAGTGATGTTGGAGGCTGTCTTTGTAACGGCCATGGCGGGGTGGGCCGGGCTTGTGCTCGGCGTATTCCTGATGGAAGGCATCTCAAGTATGGTACCCGGTAGCGAGTTCTTCCGCGATCCATCCAGCCAGATCGATGTCGCACTGTGGGCCTTGTTGGCCTTGGTCGTCGCGGGCGGTTTGGCGGGGTTGATCCCAGCACGAAGGGCAGCAGCCATTAGACCCATTGAAGCACTACGGGACGAATGAGAGTTACAAAACAGGAACAGGTGGCAAAAGGCAGGGGCAGGTGGCACGGGCTGCTTGTTTACGGACTACTCTTGCCACCTGCTCCTGCGTCCTGCCAACTAACGATCAACCATGTTCGACGCTGACCGTTGGGGCGAGATCTGGAATACGTTGAGCCGCAACAAGCTCCGGAGCTTCCTTACCATGTTCGGTGTGGCATGGGGGATCTTCATGTTGGTCGTGATGTTGGGCATGGGCAACGGGTTGAGCAACGCGGTGCTGGGCGGGTTCGAAGGCTTCGCCACCAATAGCTGTTTCATTTGGACAATGCCCACGACCAAACCTTATGCAGGGTTCCAGCGAGGAAGGCGGTTCACCTTCGACAATGCTGATATCGGGTTGATCCGGAACAACATTGCAGGTGTGGAACAGGCCATTCCCCAGTTACAGCTGGGAGGTTGGAGAAGTGGGAACAACGTGGCGTACAATGGTTTGACCGGGGCCTTCTCCGTCTATGGAACGGAACCGGAGGTCATCAACGTGGAATCCTTACGGATCACAACGGGTCGCTTCTTGAACAAGCACGACCTGAACCAAGAGCGAAAGGTTTGTGTGATCGGGAAGGACGTGGTGGATCGCCTCTTTGCGCATGAAGAACCATTGGGCAAATACATCAAGATCAGTGGGGTCTATTTTCAAGTTATTGGCACCGGAAAGAAGAGCAGCAGCGGTGAAATGGGAGACAACCCGAACGCCAAGATCTACATCCCCTTCACCACTTTCCAGAAGGCATTCAATAGTGCGAACCAGGTACATTGGTTCAGTATAGTAGCAAAGCCCGGTGTGGATGTCGCCGATGTTGAGACCGCTGTAAAATCGCTTATGGCCAGGAAGCACCGAGTGGACCCGACGGACGAAAATGCGTTCGGCAGTTGGAACATGCAAAAGATGTACAGCATGATGAACGGCTTGTTCCTGGGCATTAGCGGACTCAGTTGGTTCGTTGGGATCTGCACCTTGTTGGCAGGCGTGATCGGTATCGGGAACATCATGCTCGTGATCATCAAGGAACGCACCAAGGAGATCGGCATCCGGCGGAGCATTGGAGCATCACCGCGCAGCATAACCAGCCAGATCGTAATGGAGGCATTGACGCTCACGGTGGTTGCCGGGTACTTCGGTCTATTGGCAGGCGTGGGCGTTTTGGAAGTGGCACGCACCGTGGCCGGTGAAGCCGACTTCTTCAAGAACCCCGGAGTTGACTTGACCGTTGCCTTGGTGGCCTTCGCCGTTTTGATCGTAAGTGGATTGTTCGCCGGATTGATACCGGCAAGAAGGGCACTCGCCATAAAAGCCGTAGACGCACTAAGAGCAGAGTAATGGTCAAGTAAGGGTGGGGAAATTTCCCGCCCCAATAAGAAGAAAAATGAAAAAGATCCTCAAATACACACTTCTCCTCGCACTCGTCGCATTGTTCGTCTGGACCATGTACTTCCTATACCAGAAGAGCGCTAGCAAGCCCGATGAATTCACCACCGAACAACCCAAGAAGAACAACGTGGTGAAGAAGACCGTTGCGAACGGCAAGATCGTTCCGCGCAAAGAGATCCTGATCAAACCCGTTGTTAGCGGTATCGTACGGGAGCTCTACGTGGAAGCCGGTCAGCAAGTGAAGAAAGGGGACGCGCTCGCAAAGATCCAGATCGTGCCCGATATGATGAACCTGAGCAGTGCGGAGAATCGCGTGCGGGCTGCTGAGATCGGTGTGAGCAGTGCACAGTTGAACTACGACCGCAACAAACCGTTGATGGACAAAGGAGTGATCGCCGCCGCGGAAATGCAGACGTACGACATTTCGTTGCGCAATGCGAAACAAGAAAAGGAAGCGGCACAGGAAGCATTGCAAGTGGTGCGGGACGGTGTCAGCCGCAACAGCACTGGGAACACGGTGGTCCGCAGCACCATTGATGGCATGGTTCTGGACGTGCCGGTGAAAGAGGGCAATAGTGTGATCGAGCGGAACAATTTCAACGAAGGGACGACCATAGCATCCATCGCCGACATGCAAGACCTGATCTTCCAGGGCAACGTGGACGAGAGTGAAGTGGGCAAGGTGAAGTTGGAAATGCCCGTGGTACTTACCGTGGGCGCCATTGACAATGCGAAATGGGATGCGTCGTTGGAGTACATCGCACCAAAAGGCGTTGAAGTGAACGGTGCCATCCAATTCGAGATCAGGGCGGCTGTTGCCGTTAACGAAGGTCAGAAACTGCGTAGTGGCTACAGCGCGAATGCGGATATCGTGTTGGAACGACGCGACAGTGTGCTTACCGTACCGGAGAGCATCGTCAGTTTCAACAGCACTGGCGATTCAGCCTTCGTATTCGTGCAGAACCCCGGTGGAAAGGATGAAAGCGCTTGGACGAAGACCTGGATCAAAACAGGGTTGAGCGACGGCATGAACCTGGAGGTCTTGGGCGGTGTTACCGCCGAAACACAGCTTCGAGGGGCGAAGAAGGTGGAAGAAGGCAAGGAGATCACCTTGGATAGCGAGTAGTTCAGCACGATGACACTGGGGGGGGGGGGGGGGGGGGGGGGGGGGGGGGGGGGGGGGGGGGGGGGGGGGGGGGGGGGGGACGGGGGGGGGGGGGGAAAAAGGGGGGGGGGGGGGGGGGGGGGGGGGGGGGGGGGGGGGGGGGGGGGGGGAGGGGGGGGAGGGAAGGGGGGCGCGGCGCCCCCCCCCCCCCCCCCGCCCCCGGCCCCCGCCCCGCCCGGCGCCCCCCGGGGCCGCCCCCCCCCGCCCCGGCCCCCCGGCGGCCCCGCCCCCCGCCCGCGGCGGCGGGCGGCCGCCCCCGGGGGCCCGCCCGCGGGCCGCCGCGGGGGGGGGGGGGGGGGGGGCCGGATCGGACCAAGGCCTTGGATGACTACCTGGCACAGCACTATATACATCGTAGCAATTGGCTGCGAGCAGCGGTGCTTGGTGCGAACGATGGGATCCTATCCGTCGCAAGTCTTGCCATAGGTGTCGCTACGGCCAGTGACACGCGCGAACCGATCATCTTGGCCGTGGTGGCCGGGCTTGTGGCCGGGGCATTGTCCATGGCAGCAGGAGAATACGTTTCGGTAAGTTCCCAGACCGATGTGGAACGCGCCGATATCGAACGCGAGAAACAAGAATTGGTGGACATGCCCGGGATCGAACTACAGCGTTTAGCGCAGATATACGAGGACCGGGGACTGAAGAAAGGAACGGCCCTGCTCGTCGCGCAAGAACTCACGGAAAAAGATGCATTGGCGGCGCATGTCAGGGACGAACTCGGCATCAACGCGATCAGTCAGGCCAAGCCCATTCAAGCGGCATTTGCTTCCGGAGCGGCCTTCACACTGGGTGGTCTTCTCCCCTTACTGGCAGCGTTCTTTTCGCCACTTCAGCACATCGAATACGTCCTCTATGGTTCGTCCATCCTGTTCCTCATCCTCTTGGGGACATTGGCCGCAATAACAGGCGGATCGAGTATCGGCAAGGCCATCATACGCATCACGTTCTGGGGCACTGCCGCCATGGGTTTGACCGCACTTGTCGGACATTTGTTCAACGTACAAGTAGGCTGACCGGAGCAGGACCATGGGAACCAGCCAACGCACAAACATCCTTCCACCCAAGGAATTCGCCAAGCGCGTGGTCAACTACGCGCTGTTCTCGTTCCTCTTGCTCGTGATCTCCTTGGGCATCGGTGTGGTGGGTTATCACTATTTCGGTAAGTTGAATTGGATCGATAGCACCTACAACGCCTCATTGATCCTCACCGGCATGGGCCCTGTGGATCAAATGCCAACGAATACGGCCAAACTTTTTGCTTCAGCCTACGCCATATTCAGTGGGGTGATCTTCTTGAGCACCGTCGCGATCTTCTTCTCCCCTTTCGCACATCGGTTGATGCATTTGTTGCGGATCGAAGAGATAGATGAGTAGGAACCGAGGTACGCTATGGCGCTCGCGTTCCAGCATACCGGCTCTTGGCCATTTATCGAAGATCGACCGAGCTGGAATTAGGACTCCCACAATAGCCGATGAGTCCTATTGCGAAGTACATTGCCGACCAACTTTCTGACCATGCCGATCCCAAAACAACTCGCTGTATTCTTCCTTACGCTGACCACGGTCGGCACCTTCGCCCAAAAGGCCCCCGACCTCAAGAAACTCGACGTGTACATCGCCGATGCGGTGAAGAAATTCGACCAACCGGGTCTCGCTGTGGGGATCGTAAAAGACGGAAAGCTGGTCTACGGAAAAGGTTTTGGGAAACTGGATCTGGCCAAGCCCGAACCCGTAACGGCCAACAGCATCTTCTTCATCGCCAGCATGAGCAAGGCCTTCACCGCGTGCGCCGTTGGGCTGCTGGTGGACGATGGCAAATTGCAATGGAACGACCCCGTGGTGAAGCACATGCCTTGGTTCGAAACGCCGGATCCGTATGTGACCGAGCACATGATGGTGAAGGACCTCTTGTGCCACCGCAGCGGTTGGGACACCTTCGATGGGGACCTCTTGTGGTACGGCACTGACCTGAGCCAACGCGAGATCCTGGATCGGCATTCAAAGGAACCGTTCACTTACGCATTCCGTGATGAATTCGGGTACAGCAATATTATGTTCATTGCTGCGGCACAGCTGATCGAAAAAGTGAGCAAGAGAACGTGGGATGAATTCGTGACCGAGCGCATCCTTCAACCGTTGCAGATGACACGCACCACCGTGGAAACGGCAGACCTCGCAAACTTCACCGATGTGGCCCTCCCCCACGTTCGCAAAGGACAAGACCCCAAGACACCACAATTGAGCGTGCCCTACCAAGCACTGAAAGGAGCCGACGGCGCATGTGGTGTCAATAGTTGCATCACCGATCTGGCCAAGTGGGATGCCATGTGGGCCAACGAAGGGAAAGTGGGCGAAAAGCCGTTCATTTCAGCGAGCACCTTCGACGCGATCACCATGCCACAACTCGCCATGAGCGGCCGTCGCGATGGTGCGGCTTTGGGCTGGTTCACCGAATACAACAACGGGGAGAAAGTGATCACGCACAGCGGTGGCATGCCAGGCTTCATACTCAACCACGCGGTGGTACCGGACAAGGACCTCGCTGTTATCTGCTTGGGCAACGGAGAAAGCTATAGTGTGTTCGCCGTCACTAACAAAGTCTTGGACCTTTATTTGGGCGACGGCAAGGCCGATCCTGTAGCGGACATGTTGCCCCGCTTGGAAAAGCGCGATGCCCGTGAGGCCGAACGCCGCAACAGTCGCGAAACCGCGCGCGCCAAGGACACCAAACCCTCCACCGATGCTACTGCGTTAATAGGCAACTACACGGACAAGATCTACGGCACGGTCACCATTGAACAAGTTGGCGGAAAACCAGTCCTTTCTTTTCCCCGAGCAAAAGACCTGTTCACAGGTGATCTGGAACACTGGCACTACGACACCTACAAATGGAACCACGCTGATCCCTTTCTGGAACCCGGATACATCACCTTCAGTTTCGATGCGGACCACACCGTCACCGGTTTCAAGATCGACCTGCACAGCCCTGATTTCCACTTTTGGAAGTTGGATCTGAGGAAGGGGGAGTGACGGGCCATTCGCGTCGAGATCGTTCCCGATGATCCCGTCGTCGACACTTTATCCGGCCTTGCCAGATCACCTCCTCATTGCCGGTCTTATTCCCTGTTCTTATGATCTTTGTTACAGGTTGTTAGCCCGAAAGACTTACCCTTGAATGCACTTGTTCCATTGCCCTGATCTGATCGCCGAATTGATCGAACTTCCGGAGGATGAAGCGCATCATGCAATGTCAGTTCTTCGCCTGAAGATCGGTGACCGGATCGGGCTGCTTGATGGCAAGGGCGTTTCTGCAAGAGCGGACTTGATCGAGGTGGGCAAACGACGTGTTGTAGCGGAAGTAAAAGAACGCACTCAACATGCACCGGAACGAGTCGCCCGATCCATTTGGCCGTTGCGCCCACAAAGCAAATTGACCGCTACGAATGGTTCGTGGAGAAGGCCGTGGAGATCGGTGTGGACAGGATCACGCCTTTGATCACTACTCGAAGCGAGCGCAGCAAATTGCGCGTGGACCGGTTGCAACGTGTTGCCGTGTCGGCTATGAAGCAGAGCCAACGCACGTGGTTGTCCCAGATCGACGAGCCCATCAAACTGAACGAATTAATTGCCACAACAAGACCCGCGCAACGCTATTTCGGCTGGTGCGAAGGAGAGCGAACTTCGTTGATGAACGCCTATGCGCCAACGAACGATGTACTCTTGTTGATCGGCCCTGAAGGGGACTTCACCATTGAAGAGGCCGACCATCTTCGCAATGAAGGTTTCCGCGCAGTTTCATTGGGGGAAGCACGTTTGCGCACGGAAACGGCGGCGTTGGCGGCATGTACATGGATGAGCTTCGCCCAACAGTAGACAGGTTCAATTGCCTCCTGCTCCTGCCCACTGCTTCTTGCTTCCTGCTTCCTGCTTCCTGCTCCTGCCCACTGCTCCCTGCTCCTGCTTCCTGCTCCTGCTCCTGCTCCTGCTTCCTGCTCCTGCTTCCTGCTCCTGCTCCTGCTTCCTGCTCCTGCTTCCTGCTCCTGCCCACTGCTTCCTGCTCCTGCTCCTGCCCACTGCTCCTGCTTCCTGCTTCCTGCTTCCTGCTCCTGCCCCTGCTCCTGCTTCCTGCTCCTGCTCCTGCTTCCTGCTTCCTGCCCACTGCTCCTGCCCACTGCTCCTGCCTACTGGCCCCTTGCCCCTAACTTCGCGCCATGCGCACGCTGCTCGTCTTCCTCATTTCAATACTTCTTCACCTCCCCACTTTCCCCCAAGGCAGCTATCAATTCGCGGTGCTCAAGTACAACGGCGGAGGCGATTGGTATGGCAACCCCACTAGCGTGCCCAACTTGGTGAAGTATTGCAACCAGCAGCTCGGCATGGACATCAACCCCGAGGTGGCGATCGTGGAGGTTGGCAGCCCGGACCTGTTCACCTACCCGTTCGTACACATGACCGGCCATGGCAACGTCGTCTTCTCGCAGCAGGAGGCAGAGAACCTCCGCACCTTCTTGACCGGTGGTGGCTTTCTACACATCAGTGACAACTATGGCATGGACCAATTCATTCGGCCTATGATGAAGCGCGTATTCCCCGAACTGGAGTTCCTGGAACTGCCCTTCGCACATGGCATCTATCACCAGAAATTCAACTTCGCGCAAGGCCTTCCCAAGATCCATGAACACGACGATAAACCAGCGCGCGGCTTCGGTCTATTTTGGGAAGGCAAATTGGTGTGCTTCTACGATGTGGAATGCGACCTCGGCGATGGTTGGGAAGATCCCGATGTGCATGGTGACAGCGAGGCCAGCCGCACCAAAGCGCTGCAAATGGGCGCCAACATCGTTCGTTTCGCGTTCAGTGGAGTAGAAAACTGAGGAAGCCCATAGTTCGAGCTTTGAGCTTCTCTACGGCACCTGTTCATCTCTCGTATTCGTCGCAACACTTCCACCGATATTCACTAGGATGGGATCACGATCGTTATCCAAGCCGGTGTAGTTCGTGCGGCCGTCCATGTTGCAATCTGAAACGTGGTAGCCCGTAACAACGTTGGTGGCCACGATCCCGCCGATCCGGAGGAGAATGGGATCCCGATCATTATCGAGCCCGGTGTATTTCAGTTCGCCATCACGCAACGTATTTCCTTGCCACTGCACGCGTACCCCGCTCACGGTATGCATGGCTTCCGTCCCGTACAAAGGGACGATCGGATCACTTAGGTCGATCGTCGTTTGAGAAGCTCCCAGTGTGATCGGCTGTGCTGTCATTGCGCCCAAGTGGTTCCGGTGGCGAAGTACGATATGGTAATCCCCGGGAGGGGCGGTGATGCGTGGCACCGACGTTCCGTCCTTGTCCACCACTGTTCCGCCGCGTAACAAAAGGCATGAACGGGTCCCTAAAAGCGTATTCGCTGCTGTCCCTGTGCGCAATTCGACCAACACCCAATCTACTACTGCATTGATCCCGGTGGTTTGCAATACGGAAGCGTTGATCGTTTCACCCCCACCCTCGCCTGCATGCGTAAAGCCAAGACCGGTGAAGGGTTCCGTGAGCGGGATCAAACCTTGCGAACGCAGATCATCACGCATCATTTCCGTGCCTGCGGTGTATGGGCCTTCCAAGAACGTGCGCAACGGAACATGGACATAAGGTTCACTGCATGCCGCACCCGTGATCAGTTGCAATGAAAGTTCGTCCATGTAGCTGTCGTTGTCGCTGCCCACTTCACGCGTGCCAGTTAGGATCACACGCACACTGCGCGTTCCTATGGGAAGCAATGCATCTCCTTGCACACGGGTCCATGTACCGGTGTTCGATCCGATCGCTGGAGCACTTCCGATCAGCGTTCCACCGGCATTGCGGAACTCCAAGGCCATCCGCGGAAGGTCGCTGCCTTGCCAATTGGCGAACCAACCTGCGTAACGTGCCGTAGCCGCACCAGCATCAATGGCAGCTGCATTGCTCGCCACGCTCACATCCTGGTACGCGCGCCCGTAGGCATTGTCCGTGCACAACGCGCCCAAAGCGAAATAGCGCGCACCCATGTACGGAGCAATGCCATTGCATTCTCCGTTGGTAAGCGACTCGATCACACCATCGGTGGCCGTCCATCCTGTTGTGGTGTTCTCTGCATTCCCGTTCGCGAGCAAGTTGGGTCCGGATGCTGAAACACCGGTTTGGAAACTGGCTTGTGTTGACCAATTGCTCCACTGCAAACTGCGATCACGGTACCGCATTCGCCAGTAGTAGGTGGTGTTCGGTGCCAAGCCGGTCACGCGCTCATCGCTCAGGTCATCATTCGCTTGCAGATCCACTTCGTAGTACCAGTTCTGGTATTGGCGCCAGCTATCCACTATGGGCGCATTCCAATTTCCCGAAACTGAACTTAACTGCCATTGCGCATCCCCGTGGCCATCCCCATCTGCATCGAAGAACGGCGTGCCTTTCAACACCACGCAATCCGGAGAGACCACATCTGATGCGATCGGGAATTGGCACACCGGCGTAGCAGGTGAATTGTTGTAACGGCGCACGCTGATCATATCATCCAAAGTGGTCGGATGTGTAGCGGAGGCATCTCCGATGTTGTAGCGCTTCACCACGAATTTTGGATCTGCACCGGCCTGCACTTCCACCATCACAAAACCGTATTCGTCCATGCTGATGGAGTATTCCGGATAATCGAAATTGGCGAACTCGCCCCAGTAGTCGATGGATCCACCTGCCGTGGCCACATTCACCATCAAGTGGCTGTGGTCGCGGCTTTGGCCTCTTGAATAGGCGTGTGTATGGCCAAAGAAATGGATGCTCGGCTTTCCGCAGCTGGTGCTGAACTGTTCCATGCGCGTGATCACTTGCCCGGTATAATCGGTGTTGCCGGCGATCCACAATTCGCTGTGGTGCGGGTGGTGCAATTGTGCGAAGACGAAATCGATGTCGGGATCATTGCAGGCATCGGCCAACACACCATCAAGCCAATCCAATTGCTGCTGCACACGATAGCCGCTGTTGCTGTTCAACCCGATGATGCGCACGTTGCTGTGATCCTTGTACCACCAATGTTCCGCGAAGCCCGCCGTGCCGTTGTTGGGCGGTTGGAAATAGTTGAAGTAGTGGACGGTGTTGTTCTCATGGTTCCCCAACACGGGATAAACCGGAACATAACTGAAGAGCGGACTGGCAGGATCAAAGAAGGTGGTCTTCCAACTGGCGTAGTCCGGGCCATCGTCCACCAGATCACCGGGGATCACCACCATCGCGAGTTCTTGGCTCAGGTCCGGTCCCATACTATCATTCACATGATCGATCACACCGTTGTGGATCACTTCAAAGAACTTGTTCGGCTGGCTGTTGTCGCGCTGCATATCGCTCATGGCCGCGATGTTCGTGGGTGCCTCCGCGCTTTGCAAGGCAGGAGTTTTGAAGTGGAAGATGCTCGATTGCGCCGCACCGGAAACAACGCGGTAGAAATAGATGGTGGCCGGTGAAAGCCCCGTTACAGTGACCGAATGGATCCGGTTGGTGCCGTTGCTCACGAACGAAGTACCTGTGGCCGTGCTGCCCAGCGCATTGGTGAGACCATATTGCACCGTGTTCTCCGTATTGCTCGTTGTTTCCCATAGAATGGACATGCGGTCCGGCTCGGCATCTTGGAGGTAGGGTTGCACCAAGATGGTTTGTGCGACAAGCAACGTGCTGCTGGAGATGCAGACCAGAATGAGCCCAATGCGTAATGGAACGTTCATGCCAGCAAAGTACAGGATCTTGATCGATCGGCGGTCTTGGACATCTTGTTCCATAGACGGAAAGGTGGGCATTCCCCATACCCTACTGAAGGAACAGGTTCAGCCTGATCTCTTCCAATTCCTGATCAAATTCTTCATCTTGGCCTTTACCGCCATACATTCGATCTTCAAATTCCGAACCCTATGCGAAACAATACCCTTTCCAAGGCTTTACTTGGTCTATTCCTGACCGGCTCCGCGATATCGTTGCACGCGCAAAATGCCTACCTGCAGAATGCATCACTGCCGCGCTACATCAAAGCAGGCGTGAACTATCCGATCTCCGTTTGGGCCCGGAACAACAGCACCATCCCATTGCCGAGCTTCTCCATCCGCTGGAAATTGGATGCCGGAACCTGGAATACCGGCC
The DNA here is from genome assembly GCA_016717305.1 of Flavobacteriales bacterium. Classification (GTDB taxonomy): domain Bacteria; phylum Bacteroidota; class Bacteroidia; order Flavobacteriales_F; family PHOS-HE28; genus PHOS-HE28. The sequence goes on along the minus strand of JADKFY010000004.1, from coordinate 109,635 downwards.
CAACCATCACCATCACTGCTCCAGGCATTTCAAGCTCGAGTTATGTGCCGAATACGCACCCGGTCCAACTGAATACCACGCAAGGTGCACATACCCTGGTGATCGAGATCATGTCCACTACGGACAGCGACCTAACGAACAACACGATCACCATCAACTTCACCGCGTTGAGCACTTGGGCGGACAAGGTGGTCCTGCTAGAGGCCCGCACCGAAACTTGGTGTCCCCAGTGCCCACCGAGCAATACACTGACCAACACGCTGATGTCCAACCCGGATTTTGCGGTGGGCAAGTTCCATTTGAGCGATGCGTTGGATGATTGCCCCGAATGCATCACTTACTTCAACCAGCACAATGCTGCTTATACCCCTGCCGGGATCATTGAAATGGGTGAGTACGGCGGTTACGAGATCACCTCCAATTATAACGGTTGGGAAGCTGGCATGACGGCGCGGGCCGCTGGTGTTGCACCTGTGGAGTTGGCGCTGACCTCTTCAGTGAACAGCACCACGCGCGTGATCACTTTCACCCTTAGTGCTGAGTTCACCTACGCCGTGACCGGCACGTATGCACTGAACGTCTACGTTGCGGAGGACGGCGTTCCTGGTCCGCAGTCCAGCGCACCAGCCAACTACATCCACAACAAGGTGATGCGTGCCATGCTCGGTGGCGTTACCGGCACCATGGGTGTTGTTCCAAATACACCGGTGGTCGGAACAACGTACCAGCAGACCTACTCCTACACGGTTCCAGCTAACTTCAACATTACGAACCTGCACTTCATCGGTGTGTTGGAACACAATCTGGGAGGCTTCAACAACCGGTACGCGATCAACGCAGTGAGAGGTGCCGCGAGTGGGGTGGGCATTGCCGAACTGGGCTTGGGCAACGAGAGCCTGGAAGCCTATCCGAACCCCTTCACCAACGAGCTTTATGTGAGCGTGGAAAATGTGACCGGCCCAGCACGGGTCGAACTCTTCGGATTGGACGGTCGATCGGTCTTCCAGCACAACATCGTGCTCGGTAGCGTGGCATCGACCCGCTTGGACCTGGGTGGTGCCGGCCTCTCCAACGGAGCATACGTGCTGCGTATCGCCACGGACAAAGGCACCGCTGAACAGCGCGTGATCAAGGTGGACTAGAACGATCCTTACGTTCAATGAAAAGGGAGGACTTCGGGCCTCCCTTTTCATTGATGAACTTCTCGGTCATCCCAAGCGATCCCGATACACCGCATTATTCCTTTGAATACGCATTCAGGAGTGTGGGTCTTAAGCGTTCCATTCTCCCCTTCCCACCAAAACACCAGCGTCCATTACCTTCGCAACGAAGCACCTACGCCATGTCCGTTACCAAGCACACCGCCACCGAAGAAAAGATGACCTTGGATGAGGTCCGTGAAGAGATCCTACGCGATTACGAGTTGGTGTGTACCAGCCGTGAGGCCAGCCTGCTGGGGCGCAAGGAAGTGCTTACGGGCAAAGCGAAATTCGGGATCTTCGGCGATGGCAAGGAACTCGCCCAGGTGTGCATGGCCAAGCAATTCCGCACTGGCGACTGGCGCAGTGGCTATTACCGCGACATGACCTTCATGATGGCGATCGGCGAGCTTACCGTGCAGCAATGGTTCGCACAGCTCTATGCCCATGCGGACCTTGCACACGAACCGGCGAGCGGAGGCAGGCAGATGAACGGTCACTTCGCCACACGCTCCTTGGATGCGAACGGCGAGTGGAAGAACCTTGCAGAACAGTACAACAGCAGTCCGGACATTTCCCCTACTGCTGGTCAAATGCCGCGGTTACTTGGTCTGGCGCAGGCCAGCAAAATGTTCCGGCAGAACAAAGCATTGCACAGCTACACGCATTTGAGCGATCAAGGGAATGAAGTGGCCTTTGGCACGATCGGCGATGCGAGCACCAGCGAGGGTCTTTTCTGGGAGACCATCAACGCAGCAGGTGTGTTGCAAGTGCCGTTGGCCATGAGCGTATGGGACGATGGCTGGGGGATCAGCGTGAGCAAGGCGCACCAGACGACCAAAGGCAGCATAAGCACCTTGCTTGCTGGTTTTCAAAAAGTAGAGAACAGCAATGGTCTGCGGATCTACAAAACGAAAGCTTGGGATTATGCAGGGCTGAACCGCGTCTACGAAGAGGCGATCGGCCAGTGCCGCGAAGAACATGTGCCGTGCTTGATACACGTGGAGGAAGTAACACAACCGCAAGGGCACAGCACCAGTGGAAGTCACGAACGCTATAAAGGCCCGGAACTTCTCCAGTGGTACAAAGACTTCGATTGCAACACGAAATTCAAAGAGTGGATCCTCAACTTCAAACCCGGTGGTGGTCCCATAGCCACGGAAGCCGAGTTGGATGCGATCGAAAAGCAGGCACGGACCGATGTGCGCGCTTCACAGAAAGCAGCGTGGGCGGCGTTCGAAGCGGAGATCACGAGGGAACTCCACAATGCGAGCTTCATTATGGAAGCATTGGCCGCCGGACGGCACCATGACGACGGTACCGCTGCGGCTTCGATCACCAAGTTGGTCAACGAGCTGCGTGCCGAGATCAGCCCAGGCCGGAAGGATATTGTGAGCGCCGCGCGAAAAGCTTTGCTGGCAGGCCGAAAAGCCGACCCCATCGCGCGCCAACCGCTCATTGACTGGATCGAGGAAGCGATGGCCCTCAACGCAGACCGCTACGGAAGCCACCTCTACAGCCAAAGCGCACAGAGCAGCTTGCATGTTGTAGAGGTCCCGGTGGTATACAACACGGATGAAGAGGTGGACGGTCGCATCATCATCCGCGACAACTTCGCCGCGCTTTTCGAGAAGGAGCCGTTGTTGCTCACATTCGGTGAGGACACCGGCAAGATCGGCGATGTGAACCAAGGCATGGAAGGCATGCAAGCGCGTTTTGGCGAATTGCGTGTGAGCGATGTCGGCATTCGTGAAGCCACGATCCTCGGACAAGGTTTGGGCATGGCGTTGCGCGGTCTTCGACCCGTTGCCGAGATCCAATATCTGGATTATTTGCTCTACTGCATCCAAGGCATCAGCGACGATCTGGCCACGGTGCAATGGCGCACCAAAGGCGGACAGAAAGCACCGCTGATCATCCGCACACGTGGGCACCGGTTGGAAGGCGTATGGCACAGCGGCAGTCCCATGGGCATGATCATCAATGCGGCGCGCGGTGTGGTGGTATGTGTTCCCCGTAACATGCAGCAAGCGGCTGGCTTCTACAACACGCTGCTCCAAGGCGATGACCCAGCTTTGGTGATCGAATGCCTGAACGGCTACCGCAGCAAAGAGCGCATGCCAAGCAACCTCGGTGAGTTCACCGTACCGATCGGTAAAGTGGAAGTGGTCCGCGAAGGGAACGACCTCACGTTAGTGAGCTACGGCAGCACCTTCAACCTATGCGCCAAGGCAGCGGAACAACTTGCAGAGCTCGGCGTTGACGTGGAGCTGATCGACGTGCGCACCCTCCTACCCTTCGATCTGGACCACCGCATTGTGGAAAGCTTGCAGAAGACCAGCCGCCTTTTGGTGGTGGACGAGGACGTGCCCGGCGGCGCCAGTGCATACATCCTGCAACAGATCTTGCAGGTACAAGGCGGCTACCGTTGGTTGGACAGTGCACCCATGACGCTCACTTCAAAAGCACACCGACCGGCGTACGGCACCGATGGTGATTACTTCAGCAAGCCGGGCTTGGAGGATGTGGTGGAGACCGTGCTGGGGATGATGCGCGAGGCGAACCCTCTCCAATTTCCATGAGCCCACGTGCTATTCAGGACATCGATGGTTTCCGCTTTCACTTCTTCAGCAAGGAGAATGGGGAGCCACCGCATATCCACGTGGAGAAGGGCGATGGCTCTGCGAAATGGTGGCTCACCGATGAGCCCAAGTGCGTGTATTCGGTAGGCTTCAAAACCAACGAAGAAAGGAAGATCGAACAACTTGTTAAACTGCACCAAAATGAACTCATCAAAGCGTGGCACCGCTTCTTCGGTCAGTAAACCCGGCACCGGCATGGACCCTATCGAATCGATGATCATTGGCGAAGGACTCCGGATCGAAGATGTGCATCCGTACAAGGAGTTGGATCTGCTGGTGGTTGTATTGAATAGCGGTGACGTGCTCCAAGCGCGGCTCTCTGACTTCGAAAGGTTGAAGAAGGCAACTGATAAACAACTCAAGCAGTGGCGACTGATCGGCGGTGGCATTGGCATTCACTGGAAAGGGTTGGATGAGGACCTTTCGCTGCGAGGTTTCATCCGGGATAGCATGCAACAGGAAACGCTTCGACGTCTTTCCACCGTGCGCAAACGCAAGCGGACCACCGCTTGACCAGGTGATCAATTGGCAGAAGTGACCGCAGCCAAGGATCTGAATGAGTAACCGAAAGGCTTTTCGAAAGACACTGTTTGCGCCGACACTTCGTCTGGGCAACAAACCGGCACGGCATTCCGATGTGAAGTGATGGCATTCTCTACTACCTCTTTTTGCCTTACACGTTCACTTGGGGCTTGGCCTCCATGGTCGGCTTCGATTTGCTGGCATTCGTATTCCTCCTTATCGCCTTCGGCATCACATGTGTCTTGTTCCTGCCTATCGGTCTATACTTGGCCGATCGAAGTACATGAAATTCGTAGCGAGACGTGCAGTTCAAAGACCGGTTGGTGAATGCGACCAGCGAAGAGTCTCTTTACCTCTGCTCCCTGACCTACCAAATAAGAAAAGCGTGAAGTCCCCTCCACGCTTTCCCAGATCAACAGCCATTTAATGCCTACTTCATGGCGCCCGTCATTTCATCCTTCTTGTACCTGTCCATCCATTCGCGCACTTCAGCAACTTCCTTGAGTTGGGTACTGCGCATGGTTGCCCAAGTGGCATCTGTGGCCTCGCCCATCGCAAGCAATGTACGATCCACGCGCTCCAGACCTTGCGCAAGTTCCGCAGCTTTGGCTTGATCTGCCTTCATCATATCCGGCTTTTGCCCACCGGCCTTCAACCGGGCACGGACCACTTCCAGATCCGCCAACAACGTTGCGCGCAAGCCATTTACTTCCGTGGTCGCATTCATCCGCTCTTGAGCGGGCGTAACGATCGTTCTGGTGGTACCGTCGGTTTCCATGGTCATGTCATTTCCATTCATGGAATTGACCCCATCGGTACGTGTAACCGAAGCATCAACACCTGAATTGGGTGAATTCGCCTCCTGCGCGGTTCGCCATTCGGGGTCGTTCGTGTTCGCCTCCATGTCGTCATTGGTGTTGTCGCTGCTGCACTGCACGGCGAGAAGCGAAAAAAGGACCATGGGGATGGCGAACTTGGCTAGTTGGAAAATCTGTTTGCTCGAATTCATGTTTTCATGTGTTGGTGAATAAGTCCGTCCGCAAACCATGGGCCGCGTGGATCTTAAGCTGGAATGATCCAGCGATGGGGACAAATTGTGGAACATCTTGCCCGATCTTAGGGCAGCAGCGACCATGAGATGCCCAAAGACCGTTGGAAGGGGGCGACCGGAGGTCAGGCCACTTTCTGTTGCTCGGCTTCGCTGGCTTGGCGCAACTTGCGGATGAGGTTGCGCTTGCCCTCGCCCATACCGGCAAGCAGGCGCTCGAATTCGAGGCGTTCCTCCAGTTTGTGCTGGTCTTCGAAGAATTTACCTTGGTCCACAAAGGTGGTAAGATGGATGAGGTTCTCCTCCTCGTCGCGCACGCCGAAGAGCCAGCCTTGGTTAACGCTTATGATATCCTCGATCTCGTCGGCCATCAGGTCCACGGTGTGGGCGGCCCATAGGTGGTTCTCCAAGAAGAACTGCTTTAGGCGTTCCTCTGCGGTAACATCCGGGCTGAAACGAAAGCTGTACTGATCGAATACGTGCTTGCTGTAATGGAAAGCGGTATTGCCATCGGGCCGCACATAGATGGCACGCATGCGGCGGTCGGTGCCGCGGCACCAGCAGTAATGGAAAACTTGTATGCCGGCCTTGCAACACCGCAACACCACCAGCCAATTGTTGTGGCTGGGTGCTTTGTAGGGGTGTATCTCCACCAGCACGGCCTTGCGGTCGCCTTTCAAGTGGCGGCGCACCAAGAGCTCCTTGGCCCGTTGGAACTTGCGCTCCACGGTGGGCAGGTCGCGCTGCGCATGGGGCAGCACCTCTACGGGTTCCATGCCGGGTAGGATCATCGCGTTGGCATTTTACACTGTAACGGAAGAACCGTTAACCAAGTTATAGGGCGGCTGGTTCGTCATTTGGAAGCGGAATGGCCCCTACGTGCGGGCGTTCGATGCGTGGAGCTACCTAAGTTGATATGTTCGTGGATCCAGCCTTACGATCAACACACACATGCCGCGGTGCGAACGCTTGCCCAGTAGCAGAACACCCTTATCTTGGTAACGGAAGGTGCGGGGACCTGAATTACCTATGGGGCTTTACATGCTCTAATAGTGCAATAGAACGAACTCTAGGCACCAACCAAGTCCCGAAATAAACGCAACAGTCGTTACAACCGACTAGTTGGCGGTAATTTGAAAAGATAGAACTCAATGAACCGGAACAAGAGAATACTTCTCACCAGTATTTTTCTCTTTGGGCTTGCTGTTCCATTCATTCCGTCATTGACAGTTATAGAAATGTTCTTCCTTTTGATTCCATTTGCTGTAATTTTTGCGGTGACGTTAATTTATCTGATTTTAAGTCTGCTGAACAAACAAATGAATTCCAGAAACGCAATGTTTGCCTTTTCAATTGTTCCGACTTTCGTAATAGCACAACTGCTAGCAAGCTTTTCTGTTGACAAAGTCCAACGATATAGAAGCAATCATATAATAACAGAATTAGAACATATCAAAAGCGCAACAGGTGAGTTACCGAATCAATATGGACTGACTGCCGGAATATAATATACTAAATTGACGGATGAAGAACATTTCAAACTTGAATATTCAAGGGGATTTATGGTAACTGAAAAATACTATTCCAATAATGGAAATTGGAAGAGTTACGGTTGGAATGTTTAAAGGAACAAACTGCTGCCAACATGCGCTTGCCGCAAGCCGCCCTCGTCCCGGTGCCAACTCCCGTTGAAGCGATACACACTTCGTCCAGGAACAAGATCACGAAAGGCGGCCTGCGGCAAGCGCAGGCCCGTTAATGGCTAATTGCATGGAATATCTACGGCTTGAAATAGATTCAAACGACGACGTTTGGGAGTTAGTTGATAAATCAATTCAATTCAACCTTGTACATCATTTCAACCCCCATGAAATTATTGAATGGTGGCAAACCGACATCAAAGCAAAGAATGGAAATGTTCTTAAAGACTTGGTTGTACGAGACCTTCGTTTTGATCTGCTGACGAACATTCCTGGCTTAAAAGACATTCTTGATCTAAACACTCAACAATTTGACATATTTCAGTTTAGCAGAACAGTTTCTGATACGTTGAGGATCCAGGACTTGCCGGAATCAAGCAAGTACAATATTCTTCAGGACAACGGTCTGGTTAACGCATTTGAGTGCCGTTTTGAAGTACTGGAAATAAGTACCACAAACGCAGAGCTTGTTTCAAGGATATGTGAGCATGACAAGTTTGGAAAAAGAATACTGGGTAGAACAACTGTCCCCAACAAAACCTAAAGCCCACGAAGGCGGTCTTTGACCAGTCCGTTAGGCAATATTGAGATCTTCACTAGTCACCCCTTTCTCCCAACAGCACTCAATTGAGTTCCCGAGGGACGCTCGGTAGCCGCTCGAAACTACCTTCGTGCATCATGCCCTATTTTCACTCAGCTGTGCCGAGATCGTTTGAACCCAAACACTTTCGGCACTGAAGGGTAAAACAGCAAGAACGAATTCATGACAGTTCACCGACCTCACATACTATACACACTTCCCATGAGTCGGACAACACAACGACTGATTGGTGGTAAGATCGAAAAAGTATGGGCTGGAGTAACTGCTTTTTTAGCAACCTGCACAACCGCTTCAATACATGAACCGACAAGCGTTGACTTGACCGCATATTCCGCTTGGCAAGATGACGAACAACCAGTTATCGCGAACAGAATAATTGCGGAGACCAAAGCTATCTTCGGGCATGTAGAAGGTGTACCGGTATCATTTCATTATCCAAGTGGAATTCCATCACTATTTGTCCGCTGGCCAGCCGTGGCCCAAATTTGTTCTTGGTCCGGTGGAGTTAATTGTTACATACGATTTCAAACTGGTACAGCCAACAACAAATATTGACCTACCCGACCAAGAACACGGATCACGGCTTATAGTATGGTTGTCACGCAGCTGTTCGTGTAGTCCTGAGTTATATTTTCCGTTCCACACAGCAACAAAAGAGTTCAGTGACTACTTGAGCGAAATTGCAACTCATCTACCGTTCAAGCTTGATCCTAAATATTTGCGCCTTGCCCGACCCAAACAAGAAAGGGACCGCCTACGTCCACTCACGAGATCAAACCTCATTAGACCCTGCTATAGGCTTCCCCAAAGTTCGTCCACACGTTAATGGAGTTTGTAAGCCCCTTCTCCCAACTGCACTCAATTAGAGTTCCAAAGGGCCACTTGGTCGCCGCTCGAAACTACCTTCGTGCACCATGCCTACCACCAACAAGTCCATCGCGACCAAATGGTTCGCGGCTTTCAATGCGCACGACCTTGATGCCTTGTTGGCGCTATACAAGGATGATGCGGAGCACTACAGCCCGAAGCTGAAAGTACACCAACCCAAGACCAATGGCTGGGTACGCGGTAAGAAGGCCTTGCGTGGGTGGTGGCAAGATGCGTTCGATCGCTTACCGGAACTGCAGTATGAAGTGATGGGTATGATCACGGATGAGGAGCAGGTGTTCATGGAATACATACGGCATGTGCCCGGCGAGGACGACCTGCGTGTGGGCGAGGTGCTGGAGATCCGGGACGGGATGATCGTGGGTTCGCGGGTTTATCACGGATAGAGCGACTTTCCTTTTGATATTTGCATCGACCCATGGACAGAAAAGCACATGTGGAGTGGTGTGAGAACTGCACACGCAGAAAGCCGGATCTGGAAGTCGGTTTGATCTGCGGTGCGACTGGCCGCATCGCCGACTTCGAAAAGACCTGTCCCATTTTCGATATGGATACGGTGGCACATCAAGAGAACTTCAGACAGTTCTTCAAGCGCAACAGGACCGTATTCTCAAGTAATGCCGCTGGAGAAGTATCCAGCACTTCTAAAACCAGGGCGAGATCCGACACAGTCGCGAACCTCCCAGAAATTCTGCTGATCAAGAACAGTCGATATGGTGGGAGAATGGTTCTGTTCGTATTTCTCAGCATCCTCGGCTTGGTCTTGATCCCATTCCTAAAACCAAGTATTCTGGAGAGTACTAGAGGTCTGATCATGCTCTCGATACTACCAGCAATTCTCATGCTATTCCTAGCACGATCGATCTTTGATCGAAGCGCGAAGATCACGCTATCCTCTTTCGGGATACAGCTCCATTCGGGGCTTTATTATCCAGCACAGGGCATTGCTTCCTTGATCGAGGCGAATGGTAATGAGTCTAGTGCATCGAAGAAGTTCGCAATAGAAATGAGCCTGATATCGCATATAAAACAAAGTTCGCAGCCTCCATCTCCATGGAATAACGCTGCAACCTTGCTATCAGAAGAAGGAGATCAGTTCCCGGTTGTTTCCTTGATCGTGAAGTCGTTCAATTCAGGTGTAAGCGTGATATCGATCGATCAGCTGGAATACTCGCCGAAGCGGATCGCGCATTTGATCGAGTTGTACAAAGAGAAAGGAAGATCGCAAGAGTGAGCGGTATTGCCCATGTACCTTTGCGTTTGAATGGCGACCGACTATTACAAGACCCTTGGCGTTGAACGCAACGCCACCACGGAGCAGATCAAGGCCGCGTACAGGAAGCTGGCGCGCAAGCACCACCCGGACCTGAACCCGAACGATGAACAAGCCAAGAAGCGCTTCCAGGAGATCAACGAAGCGAACGAGGTGTTGAGCGATCCGGAAAGCAGAAAGAAGTATGACAAGTACGGGGAGCAATGGAAGCACGCGGATCAATTTGAAGCTGCGGAAAAGCAACGTGGTTCGCAACAAGCACGTGGTGGCTTTGGTGGTGGTGATCCCTATGGCGGTGGCGGCTACGGTGGTGCCAGCGAGGCGGACTTCGCGGACCTGTTCGGTGGCATGTTCGGTGGGCGCGGTGGCAGGCAGGTGAAATTCCGAGGACAGGATTTCCAAGCCGAATCGCGCTTGGACCTGCGGGGCGCGTACAAAACGCACAAGCAGACCTTGAACGTGAACGGCAAACAGATCCGCATTACGGTGCCCGCGGGTGTGGAAGATGGCCAAACGATAAAGATCGGTGGGCATGGTGGTCCGGGCACGAATGGTGGACCGCATGGCGACCTGTACATCACCTTCCGGATAGAACCGGACCCCAAGTTCCACCGCGTGGGCAAGGACTTGTACATCACTGAGACGGTCGATCTTACCACTGCCCTGTTGGGAGGCACATTGACCTTGGACACCTTGGATGGTGCAGTGAAATTGAACGTGGCACCGGAAACGCAGAACAATACGAAAGTGAAATTGAAAGGCAAGGGTTTTCCCGTGTACAAGAAGGAAGGTGAGTTCGGCGACCTCTACGTAACCTACACCGTTGAGCTGCCGAAGAACCTGACGGAACGTGAGAAGGAGCTGATCAAGGAACTGGCCGAACTAAGGAACAAAGCCTGAACCATGGAGAACGAAGAACTCATCGCAATGGAGGTGTACTGCGACCATGAGGGCGTGGAGGTCTCCTTCGTGGAAGCGCTGCACGATCGTGGTTTGATCCGGATAACCACGGTGAAGGAGCAACGGTTCATTGACCCGGAGCATCTGTCGCGGGTAGAGAAACTGGCCCGGATGCACTATGACCTGGACATCAACTTGGAAGGGATCGAGGCGATCAGCCATTTGTTGGAACGCATGGAAGCCTTACAACAGGACATGCGCAGTTTGAGCGAGCGGCTGCGGTTGTACGAGTAGTGCTGCAAGACCGTGCATCCACATTCGGTCCGTCGAATTCCGCGTTCCGTCGATCCAGAACCGTTATTTCTATTTTTGGGACAAACAAACAACCCATGGAAACACGATACACCCGCCTTCTCCTACCAGTGGCCCTTTCATTTTCTATGGGCGTGCAAGCCCAGCAAGTGCAGAAATGCTGTGGCACATCGAACAGTACGTTCCTACTGGGCAACATGACGTATGCACCGCATACGCAGAGCCTCTATTCCCCTGCAGACCTGGTGAACGAAGAGGACGGTTTGATTACTGAGCTCTACTTCCGGTATGGAAATACAGGACAAGCGCTCGGCAACACCTTGGGTGGTCTTTTGATCCGCTTGGGGCAAACCACCGCAACCTCATACGCGAGCGCTACATTCCTGACCGATCTGGATACAGCGCTGTACACAACGGAATTCACCATTCCTCCGGGGCAATCGGGTGAGTGGTTCAGTATTCCATTGCAGGTTCCATTCCAGTACAATGCCAACCAGACCTTGGTCTTGGACATTTGGTTCACCAGTTCCACTACGTTGAATTTTGGGACCTTTTCGACCGCGAACAATGATCAGAAACTGTATGCACTGACCTTGGACGCCACGACCGGTTCGTTGTCATCCTCCGGCTGGCAGGACATGGGATTCGATCTGGACCCGATCGCCGGGATCAGCGAACAAAAGGTTGATGGTCTACAGCTGGTGCCACTTCCTGGCGACCAACAACTGCGTGTGCTCCGAAATACGGATGACCTTGGAAAAGCGGACCTCTTCCTTCTGGATGCAAGTGGAAGGCAACTAACCAACCACACATTCACACAAGGCACGCGTAGCATAACGCTCAACCTTGGGGAAATGGCAACAGGGATCTACATCGTCCAACTGGTCAACAGCAACGGTACTGTGTACACAAGTCGGTTCCACAAAGCGAACTGAGCCTTGCGATCGCCTCGTTCCGATCCATGAAAGCCACGCTCGTCATTATCGACATCAAGGTTGAAGACTGCAGAGGACGCGGTTTCACGTACGTGGACCGGGAGGGTAACCGGTGGGGCATTGGCTCGTAAGACCTTTGGAAGAACACCACACAAGGAACATGAGCAGGGGCTTCGTGAAGGAGGACGACCAAGAGGAAGCACCCTTCATTCCGCCTCGCGCCGCATTGTCCGATGGTGTAACGAATTACGTTACACCAAGAGGCTTGCAGTTACTGCGTGATGAGCGTGAAGCGTTGGAACAAGAACGCTCTGTGATCATCGGCAATGATGATGAGCGTCGCAGGCAGCAAGCAGTGATCAACGGTAAACTGGAGCTGCTGAATGAACGCATCGTGACCGCGCGTGTGGTAGAGCCCGCGAACGATGGGCAACAGGAAGTGCGATTCGGTAGTACGGTAGCTTTTGAACACCAAATTGGGCCACAGAAGGGCAAGCGCTTCACGTTCACGTTGGTCGGTGTGGATGAAGCATCGGTAAAGGAAGGGCGCATCGCCTTCACTGCACCGATCGCTCGGGCGTTGATGGGAAAACGGATCGGAGAGATCGCCATGTTCCCATTGGGTGAATTGGTGCAAGAGTTGAAGATAATTGAGGTCAATTGAAGATCGAACGAAATGGAACAGATCACCATTCAACTACGTGGCGACTACATTGAATTGAACCAATTGCTGAAACTGGCCGGGGCCTGCAACAGCGGCGGTGAAGGAAAGATGTTGGTGGCCGAAGGGATCGTGAAGGTCAACGGTGCCGTAGAGCTTCGTAAGACCTATAAAGTGCGTGCAGGAGAAACCGTGACCCTGGAAGATCTGGAGATCAAAATCGTGGCACCTGATCAGTGATCCGGTCGTAGTGCGTTGCTGCCACGAACAGGTTCCGCCGGTAGTCGCCATCGATCAACAACACAGCGAGCACCAGGACTGCAATTGCGATAAAGCCCGCCACCCCTGCGGGCGAAGCCACCAATACGGATCCGCCCCAGGCGAACAAGGCCATTGCACCGGCGCTTCCGTTGATCAGTCCGTGGAGAACGGCTGCACCCCATACACTGTTGGTCCGTGTTCGGCACCAATCGAATAGGAAGGCAAGGAGCACACAGAATACGACCATCAACCCGATCCCGGCGATCGGATGGCCGGGGTAATTATGGCCCATGGCAATAAGCGGTGCATGCCACAAACCCCAAAAAAAGCCAGTGAGCAGGATACGTTCCAGCGCGGGCCACTGTGCGGTGGCCTTGTAGAGATATCCGCGCCAACCGAGTTCCTCTCCCAACATGAAGGGCAGGTTCACGGTGAATGCAGTGAACAAAGCGCCCAACAACGAAGCCAAAAGGATCAGACCCCCGGGCAACCTTGATAGGGCACTTGGAACACTGGAGCCTTCAGCTGTTACTCCCTTCGCCGCCATCAGTTCAGCTACGGCCGTCGCGAAACGTTCCCCGGTCACCGCGACATGGCCGAATGGCGCCATTGCGAGTTGGTTGCCGAATAAATGCACTGCCAACATGGTGAGTGGCACGATGCACAACCCGATCAAGCAGGTCCACACCAAGTACTTCCAACGGATCAAATTCCAGTGCAGCCCAAGTTCTTGCCAGGGGCGCCCCTCGATCTTACGATGTTGCACTACCGCAGCCAAGGCGGGTCCGAACATGCAAAGTGCAGCCATTGCAACATAGGAGGCTCCACTTCCTGCACTGATCCCGAACAAAGCACCGATCCCGGCAATTCCCCACGTGAGGCCGAAAGCGATCAAAAGGAATGAAGTGATCCCGCGTTTCTTGTCTTGCATGCTCCTAACGTAGAACTTCGCCGTTCTGGTTGAGCAACTTCTACATGGAAGGCGGCTCTTTTGTATGAATGGACCGGGGGCTTCTCCATCTTTCTTTGCACTATGCTCACGCTCAATTTCTCACCCTTCCCAAAGATCGTAACAGAACGATTGACCCTCCGCGAGATCGACATGGGCGATGTTGATGCCATGTTCAGCCTACGATCGGATGAACGCGTGATGCGCTATATCGGAAGGCCGAAAGCCAAGGAGAAGAGCGATAGCATCGAATTGATCGAACGGAACATACAGGACCTAAAGGAAAACACGTCGATCTCTTGGGCCATTTCGTTGAAGGACGATCACACGTTGATCGGCACAATTGGTTACTACCGGATCAAATTGGAACACCATCGCGGCGAAGTAGGTTACGCCTTGCATCCCGACCATTGGGGCAAGGGTATCATGTGTGAGGCATTGAATGCGGTGACCGAGGTGGGGTTCCAACAATTCGGTTTCCATAGCATTGAAGGGGTAACGGACCCGCTCAACCATGCTTCGAACCGGTTGTTACAACGGTGCGGCTTCATACGGGAAGGAATCCTCAAGGAGAATTATTTCTGGAACGGAAAGTTCTTGGATAGTGCGGTCTATTCCAAATTGGCCCCAAAACAATGATCCCGGCCGAAGCCGGGACCATGTTCATCGTTCGGAGCAGAACGCTAATACTATTACTTCTTCATGTGATCTCCATCCGACTTCATGTCGGACTTCATCATATGTCCATGCTGCTCAGCGCACCAAGCGTTATACTTCGTGTACTGGTCAGGAGTTAGGATCCCCTTCAACTCTGTTTCATGTTTGGTCATCGAAGCCATGGCCGTAGCGTCATCTTTGGCGGCCATTTTGTCCTTCTTACAGGAGTTCTGAACATCCTTTACTTTGGTGACCTGCTCTGCTGTAAGACCCAAGGCTGTCCACGTTTCATCGCCCGCCATCAAGCATTCGTGCTTCTGGTCATGCGCTGGTTTATCACTTTTCGCTTTGGTGTCTTGGGCCTGCATTGCAAGCGTTGCACAGAAAGCGAGGCATAAGGTCATGATGGTCTTCTTCATTGCTTTAGGTTTTAAGGTTGTGCAGCTGGACTTGCAGATCAAAGGCCGATCATTTCCCACGTTCCCGAGCGTAGATGGGCATTGTCCATTTCGACAAAAACGAGTTACTGATCGACGGAATTTCTGTGGATTACCCGCCCCGATCGTGGGAATGCTGCGCTGATAGATCTGCCCACTTGCTTCTCACTTGGCCTTTCTGGGTCTCCCATAACAAGGATCCCAATAAGGTTGCCATATTCTCGCGGCCAAGTGGATCTTCAATGATATCTTTCGCATCGATCAACCCCACAAATGAAGAAACAGAACACGACGCTACTTTCACTCGCATTTTTCGCGCTCCCATTCATTCCCGCACAAGCCCAATGTCCGGTGGGTGAGTTGGAAGTAACGATCCAGGTGAACACCGATGCATACGGCAATGAGACTTATTGGCAATTGGTGCCTGTAGGGAACAATTGTGGTGTTGCTCCCATCTTTACGGGCGGCAACCTTGCACTAAGTTGTGCGAGTGCTGGCGGCGAGACCAGTCCAGCAGGTGGCTACGCGAACAATGCAGCGATCACTGAAGGTCCTTTTTGCCTAACGGAAGGCGCGCAATATGACATCATCTGCATCGATTCTTGGGGTGATGGGCAAGCCGGTTTCTCCGTATTCGTGAACGGCCTGTTCTCCGCTGCATTCGACGGTGAGGACTTGGAAGGATTCAACAGGCACACATTCACGGTAATGGTACCAGTGGCCCGCGACATCGCACTTATCACCAACACGACGGGTTACTATTGCGAAGTTGACCTTCCGGTGCATATTGCAGGCATTGCCCAGAACGTTGGGACCGAAGCGATCACTTCGTACTCAGTAGCCTATAGTGTAGGAGGTGGTGCAGAAACGCTGTACGAAGCAACCGGTGTCAACTATGCCCCTGGGGTCAAATTCGATTTCTTGCACGATGTGCCATGGCTCCCAACATTGGAAGGAACCGAAGATCTGAACGTGCGCATTGCAGGAGTCAATGGTGATACGGATCTGAACTCGACCAATGATGGAAATGAACGTATGATGATCATTGCTTCTGCAACACCGGATCGCGTGGAAGAGTACCTCTTCGCTCCACCTACCATGACCATGGTCGCGAACGGAGATCAGGACATCTTGGTCCCACGTGATCTGGATTTTCATCCGGATCGAACAAGGAACGAATTGTGGGTGATCAATAAGGACCTCTTCGCCACAGGGGGCAGCACGGTCAAATTCACGGATCCCGGCACCGAGGACCAGACCTTCCTTTACCAACGGGATCCTGCGACCCGCCACTTCATGAGCCTGCCCACCGGTATTGCCATGGACAATAACAACAATTTCGCCACGAGCCCTGGCATCTACGACGCGAATGGCAACCAGACAGGCCCTACCCCCTTCACCGGACCAACCCTTTGGAGCGCCGATCCGGCCATCTATGCACAAGCAGGATTTGGCGGTTTGGGCAGTCACCTGGACATGTGCCATGTATCACCGCGAAGCCAAGGCATCGCACACGAACGGTGGAACCGGTATTGGTTGGTTGATGGCCAGAACGAGGATGTGGTGATGTACGACTTCCGTGCGGACCATGGTCCAGGCCAGGATTACCATGACAATGCCACCATCCTCCGGTATCCACAATTGCACATCACGCGCGACCCGAACGATCATATTGTAAGCCATTGCGTGGTGGACAAACACACGAATTGGTTGTACGTGGTCGATCACGGAGGACAAAGGGTCATGCGTCTGGATACGCGGAGCGGAACACAAGCAGGGATCCCCGGTGGTGTTTCGACCCTTATTGCTCAGGAGAACTACTTGACATACCGGAACATGGCCAATGTCACTTGGGAAGAAGTGGTGACCACGGGTCTGCAGCAGCCTTCAGGTGTTGACGTTATCGGGAACAAACTGCTCGTGAGCGACCATGCAACGGGTGAAGTGGTGATCTATGATACCGAGAACGGATTTGCAGAACTGGGCAGGATAGCCACCGGTACACCAGGTATCATGGGGATCAAGATCGGGCCTGACGGTAAACTATGGTACGTGAACGCCACCAACAGCACATTGGTACGATTGGACCCTGCACTTGGTGCTGGTGTTCCAGAGTTCGCTTCAACAGGGATCGTATTGCACCCGAACCCTGCAAAGGACAGGATCCAGATGAGCATACCGACGAACCTTTCCACCAACACCAAGCTTGCGGTATACGATGCCACCGGCAGGGTTTGCATGGAGTCCACTGTCGGTACAGCGTTGCGCGGGCTTGATGTTTCAGCGTTGGAGAATGGCCCGTATACCATGTTGGTTGATGGGAAAAAGGCGATCCGTTTCGTGGTATCCAAATGACCTACTCGTGAGCTGTTGAAAAGGGTTTAACGGAAGTTGGCAACGACCGATCGAACCTTCGGCATGGTACGTGCATCAAAGAGCAACAACCAACAACGGAATGGACATGAACAAACTAATGATCACCACGGTATTGCTTGCGAGCCTTACCACCGTTAGTGCCCAGAAACAAGCGACACCTGCGAAGGAGAAGCCTACAATGGAGCAACGGACTGAAGAAAGGAGCGAAAAGCAGACCGAAGCCATGACCTCCAACTTGGGGTTGGACAAGGACCAAAGCACGAAAGTGCAGGGCATCAACACCCGGTTCAACACAGCGATGGCTGAAATGCGCAAGACGAACCTCAGTGAAGAAGAGCGTAAGTCACGCTCGAAGGCATTGCGTGAACAGCATAGCGCAGAACTGAAGGGAGTGCTCACACCTGAGCAGTTCACGAAATTGCAAACGTTGGAGCAAGAGCGCCGATCGGAGCGTCAAGGAGAAAAAGGCAATGACCCCGCAAAAATGCAAGAGCGTGCTGCCGACCGTGCAGAGAAGCGCACAGATGCCATGACCGAGGACCTGGGCTTGAACGAAGACCAGACCAACAAGGTGCAGATCATCAACGGTACGTTCGCGGCGAGCGTGGCCAAGCTTAAGAATGCAGAGAAGGACGAAGCGGGCAACAAGGAACAAATGAAGCAATTGCGCGAACAACGCGACCTTGAATTGAAGGGCGTGTTGACCGCGGAGCAGTACACCAAGATGATGGAGCAACGCAAAGCCAAACAGGCTGAAGGACTCCAACGCCGTGGCGAAATGCAGAAGCGTGATCCAGCGAAGAAGCCGCACAACGAGTAAGCGTATTTACCGAACAATTGAAGAACGCCCGCCCGGACATACCGAGGCGGGCGTTCCATTTCCAACCAGCTCCCTTAGTCGTGTGCGAAGCGGATAGGTAGCACCATTTCAACGGCCACTGGCTTGCCATCGTTCATTCCCGGCTCCCATTTGGGCATTGCCTTTACAACACGGATCGCTTCCGCATCGAGTGCGGGGGAATAGCCTTTGAGCACCACCACCTTATCAACAACACCGTCCTGCTTCACCACGAATTGTACATGAACGGTCCCTGTCGGGCCTTCGCCACCTTCCTTCACCGCCTTGTTACCGGAGGCTGGATAGTTGATGTTGGCTTGGAGGAATTTCACCAGGCCATCCATACCACCCGGAAATTCGGGCATCTTTTCCGCTTTCTTGAGCACTTCGTTCTGCGCGCCATGGAATGGAACTGCAGAACGGATCGGCGAAGCGCTAGCTAGTAAGAAGGCAAGGGACGCGGCCGCTACGACATACTTGATCCGAACGGTTTTCTTGGAGGGACTTCTGTGCATCATCATAATTCTGGTTCTAAGGTTGGACGAACGAAAGCTGTTGGTTAGCGTGAAACGTGGCAGCCCTATTGCCTCTGCCAACAAAAGGGAATCGTAGTCGTTGTGGTGCTCCTTGGCCTCCGCATCGGCAGTGTACTCATGTACCAATTGCAATTCGCGGGCCCACCCGTCGGCACGAACCAATTAAAGGCTTGGACAATGCGAAAGAGCAACACATCGGCACTGTGTCCATTTCGAACATGCGCTCGTTCATGGATGATCATAGCCTCTCGATCCACTCCCTGCAAGCGGCTAGGAACGACGTATCGCCACAGGAATGAAGAAGCTTCATCACCCGCACTTCCAGAACAGGACCACGCGGCGCGTGCATCCATGGCCAAACGATATAGTTGGACCACCACGCCGACCGAATAGGCCACCAAAAGAAGATCGACCCATTGGAATTGAAAACCGCCCGCACCCAATTCGGCGTTGGTAACTACGGTGGGCAGCACGAAAACGGGTAGGTCCATCAGACCCGACGGCCGGGGTACAAGTGGCGTGATCAATGACAGCCCCGGAACATGACCATATGCGATTCGCAAGAAAAAGGTTTCACCCGCCAAAAGGGGGGGGGGGGGGGCCCCCCCCCCCCCAAGAGAAACCCCCGGGGGCCCCCCCCCCGCGGCCCCCCCCCCCCCCCCCCCCCCTTTGTGTTCCTTGGTCGATATGAGCAATGCATGGCTAGAACACTGAGATCTTCTTTCTCGATGAAATGCGAGAGGAGGCTTTGGGCAGAACCTTTGAAATAATCCTTCTTCATTCGCTCCAACGTATGAGTGCGGTAAGCTTCCTTGCTGACCTTTGGGAAGAGGTGTGCCGCGGCCCGCCTCTGTTCAAGGATGCTTGATAGTGCTCACCGTCGTATCCGCCGGGCCCCCCCTTTTGGCTTGGACTTCAATACATCCTTGACGAATCCCTTTCGATACCGCATAAGCCTGCATCACTTGCTCTTCCCGCAGGTCAATGGTTCCATATCACAAATATAACAGTCGGCCAACGGTTGGAAGCGAATTGCCCGCCCCCTTCGTTGGACGCCGGGGGGGGGCCCCCCCCCCCCCCCCCCCCCGGGGGCCGGGGCGGGGGGGGGGGGGGGCCGGGGTCTTTTTTTTCTACCCCCCCCCCCCCCCGGCGTTCGCGGCCACCTGTTCTTCGCGCTTGTTCTTGGCTCCGTTGGTCAGGTCTATTCGCAATGTAATTCCGTGATCGACCTTGGACCGGACACGATCCTTTGTGCCGGACAAAACATCCTATTGAACGTCGGCCCCGGTTTCGAGAGCTATCTGTGGAACAACGGCAGCACGGCGCAGTTCCAGTCGGTAAGCAGCGGTGGAACGATCATTTGTACGGTCACCGATTTCAGTACTTCTGGCGAGCTTGTTGTGAACGGCAACTTTTCAGCGGGTGCCGTCGGGTTCAGCAGCGATTACATACTTGGCACAGGCGGTACGTATGGGCTCCTTTCCGATGCAGGCACTTACGGTGTGGACAACAACGCGCAAGACCTTCACACCAACTTCGCACCATGCTCCGGGTACAATGGTGGAGGCAACTTGTTGGTGGTGAACGGTGCTGAGGTAGCGGGCCAGAACGTCTGGTGCCAAACCGTTCCCGTGCAAGCGAATACGAACTACGCCTTCTCCGCTTGGTTGGCGTCGGTGGTCCCTTCCTCCCCGGCCCAATTACAATTCACGATCAATGGCACGGCGATCGGATCAGGCCTCAATGCCACGGCGCAGAACTGTAACTGGGTCAACTTTTATGAAGTGTGGACCTCCGGCAGCGCTACTTCCGCTACGATATGCATTAGCAACCTCAATACCTCTCAAAGTGGCAACGATTTCGCCTTGGACGATATTTCCTTCGCCCCTTTTTGCACGTACTCTGATACCGTGTTGGTGACCATACAGAACGATCCGGAACCGGACCTGGGAGCCGATCTTGAGGCGTGTGAAGGGGACGCTGTTCTTTTGGACGCGACCTTGCCCGGAGCCGTTTACTCGTGGCAGGACGGGAGCACGGACCCCACGTTCAGCCCACAAGTATCCGGTATCTACTGGGTCGATGCCTCGATCAATGGATGCAGCGGCAGGGACAGTATTCTTGTTGATCTCATTGCCAGTCCCATGGTTGACTTGGGCACGGACCAACAACAGTGCACTGGTGACGTGAGCGTGTTGGACGCTACCAATGCAGGAGCCACCTACTTGTGGCAGAACGGCAGCACGACCCCGACCATTACCGTAACAGGTAGTGGATCATACAATGTTGCAGTGTCTGCAGGGGTTTGCACCGCCTTCGACACCATCGTATTCACATACCACCCCTATCCTGTTGTGGACCTTGGGAATGATACGACCATCTGTGCCGATACGGTCCTTCTGTTCAACGTGGAAAGGCCCGGTGGGACCTACCTGTGGAACGACGGTAGTACCGCTCCCGTGCAGGCTGCGGAACTCGCGGACACGTACACGGTAAGCGTTTCGGAAAACGGATGCACAAGTTCGTCAAGCATGACATTGGGCATCATCGAACTTCCGGTGGTGGACCTTGGTCCGGACCGGATCATCTGCACTGGCTTCACCGAGGTGCTCGATGTGCAAGGCGCGGGATACAACTACACATGGAGTGATGGTAGCCTAGCAGGGAGGTTCATTGCAAATGGGTCCGGGGAATATGGGGTCGAAGTGTACAATGCATGTGGCGCTGTGTCGGATACGATCGTCCTGACCGCCGACTTTTGCGATTGTCCGGTGTACATCCCGAATGCTTACACCCCGGATGAAGATGGGATCAACGATGGCTTCCGGCCGATCTTTGATTGCCCTAGCTCTGCCTACGTGCTACGGATCTTCGATCGCTGGGGAGGGCTGCTCTGGGAATCGGACGATCCGTATTTGGCGTGGCAAGCAGAGAGCAACATCCCATCCGGCATTTACGCGTGGACCTTGGAGATACGACCAGAGACCTTGGGTTCCAGTGGGACCAGAAGATCCATCGGGCACGTTGTGTTGTTGCGTTAAAACGCACCTAACGCAGATCGAACTTCACGGCCTGATGCAAACGCACCCGCACCGGTTTGCCGTTCAACATACCGGGATTCCATTTCTCCAAGCCACGTAGGGTACATAACACGACCGACTGCAGAACAGGGCATCCTTCCTTCGCGAATTCAACATTCCCAACCGTGCCGTCAACGTTCACCACAAAGTCGAAATTCATGTTGGAGGAGCCGAAGCAATCTTCCATTCTGGGTAGCACACCGCAGCCTTCCCCATTCAGCAAATGGTCCTGTAGTGCAGCATCGCCACCGGGGTAGCTTGGTTTCACATCCACTTGACCACGCTTGTAGACCTTGCCCCGATCCTCGGGAGAAGCAGTTGCAGCGCGTTGCTCGAAAACCTGTTGTCCGGCATCCGAGGCGCGACCCGATCCTTCCACACTACTTTGTGCGAACGAGTAGAACGGCAATAGGCAAACAAGAATGAGGCTGGAGCGGAACATGACGAAAGTTAGTGATTCCGATGGAAGCGCAACTACTTTTGGCCGATCCCTACTATCGGCGAACTTCCTACAAGAGAAAGCAGCTAGAACATGAGTTCCGTGTATTATCCCGATTACCTTCAGTTGGACAAGATCCTTGGTGCACAGGCTCCGGAAAGCAAAAAGGCCGGCAATGAGGCGCACGATGAAATGCTCTTCATCATTATCCACCAAGCCTATGAACTGTGGTTCAAACAGGTGCTGCACGAAGTGGGCAGTGTGATCGACATGTTCGCCGATGAGAATGTGGACGACAATGGTGGCGAGTTGAACATTGCCGTACACCGGTTGGAACGGGTGAAGACGATCCTCGATCTCCTCGTTCAGCAAATGGATGTTATGGAGACCATGACCCCCCTGGACTTTTTGGATTTCCGCGATCTTTTGCGCCCGGCGAGTGGATTCCAAAGCATGCAGTTCAAGATCCTGGAAGCGCGGTTGGGCCTGCGGATGGAAGCACGCTTCGGCAAGCAGTACTACACCAGCCAATTGACCCCGGCCCACAAAGCGGAGATCGATGCGTTGGAAAAGTTGCCCACCTTATTGGAGTTGGTGAATAGGTGGCTGGAACGCATGCCGTTCCTACAAGCGAAGTATTGGGATGGAAAAGATGGAGCATTCTTCGATGCGTTGGAAACGATCTACGTGAACAGCTTGGTAAAGGGCGAAGAAGGAAATGCCGCAATGTGGCGTACCATCTTCAAGGATGGCAATGCAGAACGAAAACTTTCCCCAGCGGCATCGCGAAGTGCCTTGTTCATCATGCTCTATCGCGATGAACCCATCTTCCAACAAGCATTCCGTTTCATGCAGTCGTTGTTGGACATCGATGCGGGTATGGGTTCTTGGCGCAGCCGTCACGTGAACATGGTGCACCGCATGATCGGTCTACGCGTGGGCACCGGCGGCAGCACGGGAAAAGCCTATTTGAAAGGAGCGATGGACAGTCATTTCATCTTCAGTGAGATCGCTGATCTAAGTAGTTTCCTGTTCGAGCGTAAGAAACTGCCGGCCCTGCCGGCCACCGTGAAATTGGCTATCGGGTTCAGGGGGTGATGTAGCGTCGAGGCACGCCTCGACCCACTTCCCAACCGAGGGCCTATTTCACCTGTGTTTCATATCATTCGCCCATTTGGCGGGATTTTCAGATATGTATTTTGCGATACGCGCATGTTCTTGTGCATTGCGAATAACCCGATCATGGTAGTTGTGCTGCCACAATGGTGAACCATGAGATCCGCGCAATTCGTTTATTCGTTTGGTAGCAGCCGATTTGAACGACCCGACGATAGAACCCAAGGAACGAGGTCTAACACCGCAGGGTCGTCCGTCCCCTTGCAGGGTCGAGGCATGCCTCGACCCCTTGGCTGCGTTAGGACCGTTAGCCGCGTTCGACCCACCCAGTTCCGCAATGACCACAATACCATGCAAATGGTCCGGCATGATCTGGAATGCATCCAAATGCACATTTATGAAATGCTTTGGGATCGAATCCCAACATTGTTGCACGATCCGTCCGTGATCGTTCAGTTCCATGTAAGGGTCGCTCGGATCCACTACCCTGCCGAATAGGTGTGATCGGCCCAGGGTATTGATCGTTATGAAATATGCACCACCAATTGAATAATCATAACCACGTAACCGGGTGTATTTGTGGTAGGTGGTCATTTTGGTATCGCGTTGGTCGGTCGAGGCATGCCTCGACGCTACAATACGAAATGCTGCCCGCGTTTTGGGATCTCAATGTTCTTGAATCCCTTGGCACCAAGCAGGTCGCGAAGGCCGTTCAAACTGTGGTCCACACCGTGAACGAGGAAAACCTTCTTCACTTTCTTCGGATCTTGGCAGCTCAAGTACCGCACTAGTTCATTGCGATCAGCGTGTGCGCTGTAGAATTCCATGCGCATGATCTTGGCTCGAACAGCTACCGCTTCGCCAAAAATGTTCACCTCTTCCGCACCATCCAGGATCCTTGCCCCCAGGGTGCCCGGAGCGCAGAAGCCTACCGCCAACAACCCGTTCTTCTCATCGCCGAGTTCGTTGCGCAAGTGGTGCTTTATTCTCCCGGCTTCCATCATGCCGCTGGCAGCAATAATGATGCACGGTCCTTCCACACTGTTCAATTGTTTGCTCCGGTCTGCGGAACGTGTGAACTCAACTCCGGGAAAGGAGAAGAGGTCCGGGTCCTTTCGCAATTCTTCACGCACCGCTTCGCGGAAAAGTTCCGTATAGCCCCGCACCACCTCTGTGGCACTGATCGCCAGTGGACTATCCACGAAGACCGGGATCCTCGGCAACAGTCCGTCGTTGCTCAATGAATTCAATGTGTAGAGCAGTTCCTGCGTCTTCCCGATGCTGAATGCCGGGATCAACAGCTTGCCCCTGTTCTTCACGCAGATCTCCGTAACGTGCTTGAGCAATTCCTCCTCGGCCTCTTTGATCGGGGAATGATCCCGGTCGCCGTAGGTGCTTTCACAGATCACCACATCAGCCTGTCGGAATGTCACCGGCTCAGGCAACAAGCGATCCACATATCGACCCACATCACCGGTAAAGCTCAGTTGCAGAACGCGATCTCCATCGTCGATGGAAAGGTGTACAGCTGCACTACCAAGAATGTGGCCGGCATCGGTGTACGTGAGGGTGATCCCCGGCAGGATCTCTGTTGGCCGAGCATAATCCACCACTTGGAAGAGGGCCATGGCGGGCGGCACATCGTCCTTCGTATAGAGCGGACCGTCCTCTTCAGGTTCGCGCCCTTTCTTGCGTGCACGCTTCGCATCATAGGCATAGTCGTACTCTTGGATGTGTGCACTGTCCATCAACATGATCTCGCACAGGTCGCGTGTGGCGGGCGTACTGAAGATGGGGCCTTCGTACCCTTCAGCCACCAACCGAGGTACCAGTCCGCTGTGGTCGATGTGCGCATGGCTCAACACCAACACATCGATCGAGGATGGTTCGAATCCGAAATCACGGTTCGGATCCTTCTTCACATCATATACCGCCTCGCCTTGGAACATGCCGCAATCCAACAACACACGATACTTTTCACCGTTGCGGTCCGTAACCTCGATCAAATGCTTGCTGCCGGTAACGGTCTCTGCCGCGCCGTGAGAAGTGAGAGTAATGGCCATGGGGGCAAAGATCGGTTCTAAAAGATATTCAGTTCTGGATCCGTTGTGACAGCGCCCATGGTCCCATCGACCTATATTCGCTGCACCCTCGAACCTGCTACGACGTATGATCCAGATCCGCGCACTGCTCCAATTGCTCCAACGTCTGGTACTTCCCGCGTGCTGCTCTGTTACGTTAGCAGCAAACGCTCAACAGTATAAACTGCGCGGTGTGGTCAGTGATGGCCTAACGGGCGAAACACTGATCGGTGCCAGCGTCGTGGTAAAAGGCACTACCACCGGCGCCACCACGGACATCGATGGCCGGTTCGAGATCGCCTTGAACGAACTGCCGCCGTACACCTTGTTGGTGAGCTTCATTGGCTACACCATGCAGGAGATCCAGGTGAAGAGCCTTGACCAGGAACTCAAATTCAAACTGAGCACCGACCAGGTTTTGTTGAAGGAAGCGGAAGTGATCGGAAGCAGGATCAGTGAGAAGCAGAAACAAGCCCCGCTGACTGTGGAAAGCATGGACCTGATCGCGATAAAGGAAGCACCGACCGGTGATTTCTATGAAGGTCTAGGGACGTTGAAAGGAGTGGACATGACCAGCGCCAGCATGGGCTTCAAGGTGATCAACACCCGCGGGTTCAACAGCACGAGTCCGGTGCGTTCATTGCAACTTATCGATGGTGTGGACAACCAGAGCCCCGGTCTGAACTTTTCGCTCGGCAATTTCCTTGGCGCAAGCGAATTGGACGTGATGAAAGTGGACCTCATCGTCGGTGCGAGCAGTGCCTACTATGGCCCCAACGCGTTCAACGGGGTGATCAGTATGACCACCAAGGACCCTTATTACTTCCGAGGTCTATCTGCAACGGTAAAAGGTGGGGAGCGCAATTTGGGTGAAGTGGCCTTGCGCTATGCTCACGTATTCAAAGGCGGAAAGGGACGTGAACGATCCGCATTGAAATTCAATTTCTACTACTTCCAAGCCTTGGATTGGAAAGCAACGAACTACGATCGTGTTGAAGGGAGTGATGCGGCAGCCACTAACCCCGGTGGTTACGATGCGGTGAATCGCTATGGGGATGAAGCTTCATCGAAGAATGGGGTAAGCACTTGGGGCTTGGGCACCGTGCATCGGGATGGATACAGAGAGGTGGATCTGGTGGACTACGACACGCGCAACCTGAAGTCGTCGCTCTCCTACCACTACAAGTGGAATGATAGTTTGCAATTCGTTGCTGCCAGCAGTTTCGGCACGGGCACCACGGTCTATCAGGGTGACAACCGTTATCGCTTGCAGGACATTCTGTTTTTCCAGAACAGGTTGGAATTGAACGCTGGCGACAAAGGCTTCATCCGTGGATATGTGACCAATGAAGATGCTGGCAAGAGTTATGATGCGGTCTTTACCGGTTACCGATTGCAAGACCAAAGCAAGGACGATGCGCGCTGGTTCCAAGACTATCGGAACCGCTGGGTCAACACAGGTGCACAGTCGCAAATTTTCAATGGACCGGAGTTCCCCCAGCCTGTGTTTAGCGTTGGCCCACCGGCAGGATTCATCATTGACCGTGCAGGCATCGAACAGTGGCTATTGGACAACAACAGTTTAGTTTCCGGGCTTCACGACGGAGTTCGAGCCTATGCGAATTCCGGGGCCACATCTGCAGGTACACAGAACACCTTCAGCCCACGACTGGAACCGGGCACCCCAGAATACGATGCCGCCTTCAAGGACATTACAGGCCGCTTGTTCAGTGATGGCGGTACACGGTTCTTCGACAAGTCCGTGCTTTGGCAAGTGCAGGGAGAGCGGCGGTTCAACGTGGCGAAGTACACGTTCACCGCGGGTGCCAGCTTCCGGCAGTACTTGCCCTACTCGAAAGGGAACATCTTCTCGGACACCACGGATACACGGATCACGAATGAACAAGGTGGCATCTATCTCGGTGGCGAGCGCCGGTTGCTCAAGGAAAAGCTGAAGCTGACCGCTACTGTAAGGGTGGATAAGAACGTGAACTTCCCCGTGGTGGTCTCCCCTGCCGCCTCGGCCGTGTACAGCTTTTCACCAGAAAATATTTTGCGTTTCTCCTTCTCTTCGGCGATCCGCAACCCCACCTTGCAAGACCAATACCTCTACTACAATGTCGGGCGTGCTATCCTGCTGGGCAATTTGAACGGGGTGAATGATCTGGTCACAGTACCCTCATTGATCGAGTCGTTGAGCAGCAGCGCGAGCGTGTTGGAATACTTCGACATTGCACCTGTGGTGCCGGAAAAAGTGAAAAGTCTGGAAGTGGGCTTCCGCACCACAGTGAAGAAGAATTTGTTCCTGGATGGTTCGTACTACTACAGTTTCTACACGGACTTCTTGGGTTATCAGGTAGGTGCGGATGTTAATGTGGGAGCAACAACCAATCAAGTGGACCTGAGCAGTGTGCAAGTGTACCGAGTAGCGGCGAATTCCTCGAACTTGGTCACCACCCAAGGGTTTTCCATCGGTGCCAATTATTTCTTCCGGAAGTTCTTTGCGTTGAACGGAAACTATTCATGGAACAAGTTGAACACCAAAGAGGAGGATCCGATCATCCCGGCCTTCAATACCCCGGAACACAAATTCAACGTGGGTTTCTCCGCACGCGACATCAACAAAGTGGTTTGGGGCATACCGATCGCGCATTGGGGCTTCAGCTTCAACTACAGGTGGATAGAGAGCTTCGTTTTTGAGGGCTCACCGCAGTTCACTGGTACCATTCCTACCTATGATATGCTGGATGGTCAGGTGAACAAAGAGGTGCCGAAGATCCACTGCACATTCAAGTTAGGGGTTAGTAACCTACTTGGAATTACACCATTGTTCAACAAGGATCTCAGCATGGGTGAACGGTGGGACCGCATGTGGAACAACGACGTGTACATGGTATACGGCGGCCCGCAGGTGGGGCGCCTTGCCTATTTCTCCGTGAGCTTCGAGCCCGGCACGTTCAAGAAGCGTTGATCAGGCTGTTGTTGGGGAGTAGGATACAAGCATTACCTTGGACGAGGAATTTAACCTAACCACAACACATGAAAAACACCTTACGCCTGCTCGGTCTGGTCGCGATGTCCGCCTCCATGACAGTATCGGCCCAGCGTTACCTCACCGAAGTCTTTCCGGGAGTTGACGTTGAGACGAACGTACAATACGGAACCAATTTCCAAGTACTTACAGGGGCTCCGGTCTCTATACCCTTGGTCATGGACGTATACACCCCACAAAACGACACCGAGACAGCACGTCCGTTGATCGTGTACCTGCACACGGGTTCTTTCCTACCCCGCTATGTGAACCAATTGGCAACCGGTGACAAGACCGATAGCGCCACTGTTGAAATGTGCAAACGCTTTGCCCGCAAAGGGTATGTCGTAGCTGCCATTGCTTATCGCCAAGGTTGGAACCCTGCTTCCCCTGAAGAGGAGGTGCGAAAGGAGACCATCATCCGGGCGGTTTACCGTGCCTTGCAGGATTCGAAGACCGCGGTCCGTTTCTTTCGTAAGAGCATTGCTGAAGAATCAAATCCTTATGGGATCAACGGGACACAAGTCGTGATAGGTGGCCAAGGATCTGGCGGTTATGCGGCATTGGCGTATGCCACCCTTCAGGATGCAAGCGAGATCCAGTTGCTCAAATTCTTCAACACCACGACCAATGCATTCATGGTGGACCCTGCGATCCTGGGTGACTACAGTGGTCTTGGTGGCAACCCTGCATTGAACCAGGATAACCACGCTGGCTACTCCGATGATATCAGCATGGTGTTCAACATCGGCGGCGCGTTGGGCGATAGCTCATGGTTGGAAGCCGGTGAAGTACCGATCTGCTGCGTCCATGGCCAATTGGATCCGTTCGCTCCTTATGCCAACGGAACAGTGTTCGTACCCGGGACTTCCTTTGCCGTTGTGAACGTGGACGGTAGTTCACGCGTTGCGGAGATTGCGAATTCCTTCGGTAACAACGACGTTTGGTTCAACCCTCCGTTCACGGATCCGGTAACCATCAAGGCCCAAGGCGATCTGGCAGGATCTGTCAATGATGGGAATGAAGGCTTGTTCCCGATCGAGGGTCCAGCGAACTCTTCCGGACCCTGGGAATGGTGGGATAGCACGGCAGTTTATGCAGGATGCGCTGCATTGGGCATTGACTCGGCCGGTGCGAATATCCGCTTAACGAACAGCTACGCTTCGAATCCGGTTTACGCTGCACTCGGCACTGTGGCGGGTCGTGCACGTGCTTTGGCGTTCATCGATACGTTGCAAGCGTTCATTACTCCACGCATGTACCGTGCGTTGGACCTGAACGTGAGCATCGACGAAACTTCCGTTCTGGCAAAAGGTCTGGAGATGTTCCCCAACCCAATGACCAATACAACGGTGATCAGCAGCACCGAAGCGCCGATCAAGAACTACGTGGTGTATGACAACCAAGGCCGGATCATCCGCAACGGCAATGTGAACGCAACCCGTTTCACCTTCGAGCGCGATGGCTTGGCAACAGGCTCCTACTACATGGAACTCTTCTTTAAGGAAGGCACCCTTACCCGAAAGTTGATCCTTGATTGATCAACTGAACATCCAAGAAAAGGGCCGCACAACAGCGGCCCTTTTCCTTTTCCGAACTTTCGCCCCGAACCCTCACCATGGACAAGATCACTGAGAGCACTTCGCGCTACGACCAACTGGAGAAAATGTC
Source organism: Flavobacteriales bacterium (assembly GCA_016717305.1). Classification (GTDB taxonomy): domain Bacteria; phylum Bacteroidota; class Bacteroidia; order Flavobacteriales_F; family PHOS-HE28; genus PHOS-HE28. The sequence continues at coordinate 79,482 of JADKFY010000004.1, read as the reverse complement.
CACGGCAGATCTTCTTCAGAACATCAACACCGAGGACCGCACGGTTGCGATCGCAGTTCAACACGTGTTGCCCGCGATCGGACAATTGGTGGATGCGATCGTGGAACGTATGCAACGTGGAGGTCGGCTGATCTATATGGGTGCTGGCACGAGCGGTCGCTTGGGTATCGTTGATGCCAGTGAATGTCCACCAACTTTTGGTGTACCCTATGGACTGGTGATCGGGCTGATCGCCGGTGGTGATGCAGCCATTCGGAAAGCGGTGGAATTCGCGGAAGATGATCGGGAACAAGGCTGGAAAGATCTTCAAGAACATGCGGTGGGCAAGAACGACACGGTGATCGGAATAGCGGCGAGCGGTGGAACACCTTATGTCATAAGCGCATTGGAGAAATGCAATGCCGAAGGGATCCTCACCGGAGGTATTACATGCAATCCTGGAAGTGCATTGGCAACAACGGCACAGCACTCTGTCGTAGTGGTCGTAGGTCCAGAATTTGTAACCGGCAGCACACGGATGAAAAGTGGAACCGCACAGAAACTTGTCCTGAACATGATCAGCACCGCGGTCATGGTAAAACTGGGCAGGGTGAAAGGCAATCGCATGGTGGACATGCAACTGAGCAACAATAAGCTGATCGACCGCGGTACCCTTATGGTGATGGAAGGAACAGGTGTGGACTACGAGACCGCCAACGGTCTACTGAAGAAATTCGGGAGTGTGCGCGCTGCGATCGATAGTCAAGGGTGAAGCGCGGCAAGACCGGACAAGAGTGCACGGGCTAAGCTTTTGAAGCGATCAGATCCGCTGTACTTTTTGCGTCCAATTGTATTGCCTTGCAACTCCTTCCAAATAACTTTGCATGTAATGCATGCGATCGAACCTTACTGGAACTGGCGGCACCATTACACGGCTGAAGAGGATGAACGTTCACCGTTCTTCGGAACGGAGCACAGCGAATTCGAATTCAGCAATGCGGTCTACGACCATGCGATCCATCCACAATGGGACAACTTCGGGAGCAGCACATTGTACATGAAAGTGGTCTTCGTTGATTACGACGAAGGCTACGCGATCATCGAACTCATCGGCGAGTGGAACGATCTATTGCACAACGATATCATGGTGCTCAAGCGCGATATCGTTGAACACATGATGGCGCAGGGGATAAGCAAGTTCATCTTGATCGGTGAGAACGTCCTCAACTTCCACAGCAGCGATGACGAATATTACAACGAGTGGTTTGACGAGGTGAACGATGCAAATGGCTGGATCGCTTTGCTCAATTTCCGTCCCCATGTGTTGGAGGATATGCAGTCCTCGAACATTGATCAGTATTTCCTGCTGGGTGGCAAACTGAACGCGTTGCCATGGCGCACCTTTGAGCCGGAAGGTGTTTTCCAGAATGTGGAAAGCATGGTGATGCGTAGACTTGGGGTATAAGCTTGGGGCGGAGACTTGAGCGGGTATCACTGTGTGATCATCCCCAGCACTATTCGATCGATCGACAAACTGAGATCTTCGGGTTTCGCACTCTCCAAGGGTAACCAACGGAAGAGTTCACCGACTTGATCACCACGCATTCCATTGAACGGTTCTGCAACGACCGGGATCGCCTGTGGATCGGCAACAGCGAAGGTGTAGTAAACGCTTACCACCTGCATGGGTGTGGCGTGAAAAGCGCTTTGTTGGAAGAAATCCGTGGTGTAGAAATGTTCCAAGTCATTGGCCACTAACCCGATCTCTTCGCGGATCTCGCGCACAAGGCAGTCCTTCAAACCTTCACCGAACTCCAATCCGCCACCTGGAAATTTGGTAATGCACTGTCCCCGGATGATCTCGTCGGAAACAAGCACATGACCGTTGTTGAGCAACAAGCCGTAGACGCGAATGGTGAACATGGTGTGAAGATCGACAAATGGTGGGGATCACTTCCGCCCGCGCAGCATTTCGCGTTTCCCCGGTGGGCCTTGTAGTCGTTCCACACCGAACCCGGCGGCCTGCATCGTGCGCCGCACATCGCCTTTGGCGCAGTAGGTCACAAGCAGACCTCCATGGCGCAATGCACGGTGCATCCGTTGGAAAACCTGCAAGGTCCACAATTCCGGTTGCGTGTTGGGTCCAAAGGCATCGAAGTAGATCACATCATACATTTCTTCATGGTCGATCTCCGACACGTTCAACGGCAATTTTCGGAAGGTCATGCCACCCTCCGCTCCATTCCAGTCGTCGTGGGTGCATGTCATGAGATCGAGGAATGGACCATGCAGGCCGGGCCACGCGAGATCCTCGCAATACTGAAGTTCTTCCAACGTGGCAACAGGCAGTGGAAATGGCTCAAGTGCAGTATAACGGACCGCGCACTTTCCTTCAAGGCATCGGATCCAGGTCAGCAACAAGTTTAGGCCGGTACCAAGGCCCACTTCGAGCACATCCACATTGGGCCCATGGACCGCTTCAAGCCCGGCTTTGATGAACACGTGTGTGCTTTCATTCACCGCGCCGACCACACTGTGATGGAAAACGTCCCAACTCTCACTTCGCAACGTGTAGGAACCATCTGCGGTGCGGTATGGTTTAAAATCGGTCGGCGGAATACGCATGGTCGAATGTAGGCAGCGGCGATGCTGGAAACGGCAGGTGGCAACGACAAAAAGCAGGATGCAATGCGATACCGCTTTGCCTCCTGCTTTTGCAATCTGCTCCTGCCTCCTCCTCTACAACACCTTGATCTCCGTCCTGCGATTCAGTGCCTTGTTGTACGAGCAATTGTTCGGCACTTTAGGTTGCGAATCCCCGAAGCCGCTGGACTCCAATCGATCCTTTCGTATTCCGCGTTTCACCAGATAGTCCACAACGGCTTTGGCCCGTTCTTCGGAAAGACCCTGGTTCAGTTCGGCAGAACCGGTACTGTCCGTATGTCCGGCGACTATCAAACGCATGTTCTGGTTCTTGTTCAACAGATCCTCCAGCTGATTGAGCTCGGCAAGTGATCGTTGTTCCAATTCGGCACTACCGAAAGCGAAAAAGAGGTTCTTCAGCGTCACTTGACTTCCCATCTTGATCGATTCCATGGCTATGTCCAGGTCGAGGTCCAGATGCTGCATCCCTTCCAGCACGGGAAGGTTCTCGCTGTGTGTGAGATAGCCATTGGCCTTCACATACATAGCATAGTCATGTCCTGCGGGAACCGCCACGAGGTATTTACCGTTGGTTGCATCCGTGGTAAAGTCAGCGACCAGGTTGGCATTCGCGAGGTCCATGAATTGGATATGTGCTTCCACGCCGGTTTGCTTGGCATGGTCGACCACCTTGCCCTTGAGCATCACCGTGGTGGGTTTCACTGCAGCGAAAGTGGCACCACCAGCTGCATTCACCAACAAATTCTCCGCTGAGGAACCATCGAGAGGACCGAAGTTGGCGCAGTAGATATCGTCTTCACCCAGTCCATCTGCACGGAGCGAACTGAAATACCCTTTGCTCCCATCGGCGGTCATTACAAAGAACATGTCATCATCCGGTGAGTTCACAGGCCAGCCAAGCGATTCCGGCTTGGTCCATTGGCCATTTTCCAAGCGGCTGCTGAAGATATCGTAACCACCCATGCTACTGTGGCCTTTACTGCTGAAGTAGATCGTCTTTCCATCAGGATGTACATAGACCCCCGTCCTCGTCGTAGATGGTGTTCACAGTGGGTCCAAGGTTCTCTCCCCTGCCCCATTGCTTGTTCGCGGCATCCCAGCGGCTGCGGTAGATATCCTGACCACCGACATTGTCATCCAATCCATCAGTTACGAAATAGAGCCATTGGCGATCGAAGCTGTACCATGCACTCGTTTCATGTCCGGGTGTATTGATGTTCGGTCCGAATGCGACAGGGGTTGACCAGCTATCTCCTGTGCGGACACTCTCGAACAGATCCCCATTGCCCACATCATCGCGGTAGATCACCATCGTTCTTCCATCGCTGAAAAGTCCCACGGCGGCATCATTTCCTTCGGTGTTCACCGGTTCCACCGCTCGCGTTGCCGGTGACCATTCCGTTCCGTTCTTGCTGGCGGTATGGATATCCTCGAAATACTCTTTGGTCGCTTTGTTCACTTTGGCACCGGCACCCATCGGCCTTCGGCTTGTGTAATAAAGCGCGGCACCATCAGCGGCTACGACCGGACCATAGTCCGCGTAAGGTGAATTGATGCCCGGACCCATGTTCTTGACCTCGGCCTTTGTAGGCTGTGCCATGGCAGCGACCCCGTTCTGGCATTCGCGGATCCGTCGGTCCACGTCGTTGTACATAACCTCGGGATCATCCAAATAGGGGTTCTGCTTCTTGTGCTCTTGGTACATGGCCATAGCTTCATCCCATTGTGCATCCAGTTGCAATGCATAACCGGTCAGAAAAGCGAGATGCCTAAAGGAAGGGTCCGAAACACGCGCTTTTTGGAAGTAAGGAAGCGCCTTGCTCCGGAAAGGCCCATTCAACTGACATAGTCCCATTCCCATGTTCACTTCGGCATCGTTCGGTGCCATAGCAATGGCCTCTTCGAACATGGCCTCGGCCTGTGTGAAGTGGAGGCTACCGTTCTGTGCGATCTTATCGGCCTTCTTTGCAAGGTCCTGTGCCTTCTTTATCGTTGATGGATCCTGTGCAACTACGGATAGAGCAGCAAACAGAAAGGGAAAAAGGGCGAGGCGGGTATTGAGGATCAACATGGAGATGGTACTTGGGTCACGTTCAATAATGCGCTGTTGATACGTATTTGGAATGCTCAGGGTTCGGCTGATCAAAGAAACTAGATTTGGCATCTGCCTGCGCCCACCGCGCCTGATCACAAGTCTGATCAACGGTAAACACCTCACATGGCCAAAAAGAACACAATCTCGCCCAGTATCCTCACGAAGAACTCATTGACCTTTCTTGAGCGATACCTCAACAATCCATCTCCGACCGGTTTCGAGAGCGATGGCCAGAAGATCTGGCTGGAATACCTGAAGCCTTATGTGGACGACCACATCGTGGACAACTATGGCACCGTTGTGGGCGTGATCAACCCTAGCGCCAAGTACAAAGTGGTGATCGAGGCCCATGCCGATGAGATCAGCTGGTTCGTGCACTACATCACCAAAGAAGGATTCATCTACGTGCGCCGAAATGGTGGAAGTGATCATATCATCGCCCCTAGCAAACGGGTGAACATTTTCACGGACAAAGGGATCGTGAAAGCCGTATTCGGCTGGCCGGCGATCCATGTGCGCAATGGCAAGACCGAGATCACCCCGGCCTTGGACAACATCTTTCTGGACTGCGGTTGCAATACGAAGGAAGAAGTGGAGGCCTTGGGTGTCCACGTCGGCTGCGTGATCACGTATGAAGATGAATTCATGGTGCTCAACAAACGCCGCTTCGTTGGCCGTGCCTTGGACAACCGCATGGGTGGTTTCATGATCGCGGAGGTTGCCCGGTTGCTCAAGGAGAACAAGGTGAAACTGCCCTTCGGCCTGTACATCACGAACAGCGTGCAAGAGGAAGTCGGTCTGCGCGGTGCGGAAATGATCGTGGAACGGTTACGACCCGATATCGCCATTGTAACGGACGTGACCCACGACACCCAAACGCCGATGATGAACAAGATCAACAGCGGTGACATCGCGTGCGGTGCTGGTCCTGTACTGAGCTACGCTCCTGCGGTGCACAACACCTTGCTGAAGCACATCGTGGGTGTGGCCCAAAAGGAGAAGATCGCCTTCCAACGTTCAGCAAGCAGCAGGGCCACCGGTACCGATACGGATGCGTTCGCGTACGGCGCATCCGGCGTTCCATCGGCATTGATCAGTTTACCTTTGCGGTACATGCACACCACCGTTGAAAGCGTGGACCGTGGCGATGTTGAAAGTGTGATCAAGCTGATCTACTCCTCAGTGAGGGCATTGAAGGCTGGTCAGGATATGCGGTATTTCAAGTGAAGAGCATAAGGGTGAAGAGGTGAGGAAGTGAAGAAGCTTGGGCCGTGCCGATCGTCGATGGATCAGGGACGCTCCAGTTGTGGAGGACTTCAACTTTAAATGATGCTCCATCAAATGCCAGTTAATACCAACCATCCCTACGCCAGAGTGCTGGAACCAAGGTCAACCCTCACCTCCTCACTTCCCAACATCCATACTTCCTCACTTTCCAACTCGTGAAATTCCGACTCGGTGATAACGCATTGGACGGTATCCGTTTCCTGCTGCTTGGTGGCGGCGTTCTACTTTTCCTGCGGTTGTTGTATGTGGGCTTGGACACTTGGCTCTCCCCATCGCCGGGCATGGAGCTTGAGACCATGATCAGCAGCTTTCAGAACGGCTATTTGTTGGTGGACCGAACAACATTGGTCGTGGGCGGACTCGAAACGATGGAACGTGTGGCGATCGCGACCATCCTGACCTTGCTCTCGGCAGCCGCGATCGCACTCTTGGCACTTGGAGTCTCGTTCATAACGCGATCGCCCAGGACCGTTGCCGTAGTGAGCGCCCTTCGTTTCGGGATGGTCATCGCTGGGGCTTGGTGGCTTTTTGCGGCCTTGGCGTGGCCACCGCACACGGTTCGTATTGCGGAGAACGAGCTGGTACGCACCGTTCGTCCTTCCGTGTTCGATGCCCTCAGTTTGCCTTGGCCGGGCGAAAGCACCCATGTTCCAAAGGGAGCGCTCAGCGCTTTCGAACATCGCTCCTATCCTTCAGACACCATCTGCGGCCGGGTGGAAAAGGTAGAAGCTGTCGCTGGCGAAAAGCGAATGGAGATCACGCGCATCACATTGGAGGGGAATGATTGTGAACAGGAACAGGAAAAATGCAGAAAAGCGTTTAGGTCGGCTTGCGGAATTGCTTGGACAGGACATACGCTGAGCCAAAGTCGGGATCCCGTAACCGCCCCATGTGCTTTGTCCAGGAACAGAGGTCATCTTGACCATTGCTGCATCCGTCGTATAACTTGCGTCTTCATGCGTATCCGATTCATCAAGGCGTCCGATACCTACTCACTTCGCTTAGAGGTATTACGACCAGGAGGCGCGGAAGAGGACGTCCATTTCGCCAACGACAGATTGGATGGCGCGTTCCATTTGGGCATCCAGATCGGGGAGCACAGGATCTCAGTAGCTTCCTTCTACCCCGAGAACCATCCGGAACTGTTGGGTTGGAAACAATACCGATTACGCGGAATGGCCACGCATCCGGCTTTCGAAGGACAAGGCGCCGGGTCAAAGCTCTTGAAATTCGCGATCGAACACCTCAAGGCACAACATGCTGATCTTCTCTGGTGCAATGCGCGGGAGAAAGTGGTTCCCTTCTATGAGCGGCTGGGATTCAAAGTGCATGGCCCGCTATTCGATATTCCGGGCATCGGCGGGCATTATGTTATGCATCGGCGGGTTTGAGAGGGTGCGTATCCAGCGGTTGAAAAGGCGGGTGGTCCTAACAACAACGATCGACACCCGCTACCCCGTAGTTTCGCCACATGCTTGATCGCCGCCAAGAACGCTGGGTCCTCTTCGGGCTGGTGGCCTTCAACTTGGTGTTGAAACTACTGTGGCTTGGTCGGAACGAGCTTTCGCACGACGAACCGTTCACTGTGTTGATGGCACAGCGAAATTGGGCTGATCTGTTCGCTGCCTTGCGCACAGAGAACAACCCACCACTGCATTTCATCCTGACCAAAGTGTGGAGTGCGGGCGTGCCTTTGGACGCAGCGTGGTTGCGGGCGCCATCCGCTGTATTCAGTGCGTTGGTCGTGTGGCCCTTGTTCCGCTTAGGCGCGGTGTACGGTGGTGTGCGTGTCGGGGTGATCGCAGCATTGCTCTTCACCTTTAGCAACTACCACTTCGGTTTTGCGCACGAAGTACGAGCCTATGCTTTGTTCACATTGCTGGCCACCGCTGGTGTTTGGCAGATCCAGCGCATCGTTGACGGGCGGAAGGAAGCCACCCTCCTATTGCTGCTACTGAACATCGCGATGGTCTTCACGCACTACTTCGGTTGGCTGATGGTGGGCCTACAGTTCTTGTTCGTGCTGCTTCCCGCGTTCCACAAGGCACGCAGACCTGTGCTGATCGCAATGGGGATCACCGCACTGAGCTATGTGCCGTACGCCACTATATTCTTAACGCGCTTGGGCACCAGCGTTTCGGCTGGCACTTGGCTCACCGCCCCTGAACCGGAGGAACTGTACAACATGGTGTGGCGCTGGAGCAATGCACCGGTTTTGGCCGTGGCCTTGTTACTAGTTGTTCTTATCGCCGCCGTGCGGAAGGGACTCCGTTCACCGGGCATGCAGATCGCTCTGATGTGGGCGTTCGTTCCGCTGTTGTCCATGTTCCTGGTATCGTACAAGGTGCCGATCTTCTTGGACCGCTACTTGGTTTACGCCGCACCGGGCTTTGCCTTGTTGAGCGCCATTTCACTGTCCCTATTGCTAAATGATCGGAGCTGGCGCTGGTTACCCGCTGCTGCAGTGATCGCAGGAATGGGGTTCACATTTCACCCTTGGAAATACACTGGGCTGCATCCTTCCCACGTGGTGGCACAGGTACAACAGTGGCAAGAGGGGCATCGGTCGGTATTGATCGCACCGGGATACTACGCTCCCACTTTCGCTTGGCACTTGGACAAGGAACTGTTACGCGATCCCGGAACTATGGAACTGGACCTGATCGAACAGAACGTGTTCCTCGTGGATCATCCGGATCGGTTCGTGGCCCTGGGATCCGAAGAGGATGCTGTGATCCTCGTTGATGCTTGGAGCGCATTGACGGATCCAGAGCAACGCACCAAAGGACACCTTCGCGCACATTGGCCCATGGTCGATTCCGTTGAAGCGGACAAGAAAGTTTGGGTTTACCGATTCCGCCGGTAAACCGTATTGGAGGGCCAAGAACTTGAACCGGAAATGAACGTGAATAAGCGTGAATATAGTTCCGTCCATTCCCGTTCATTAACGGTTCCCTCTCTTCCTCCTACCGCTCTCTCTGGGTTGAATTCCGCCGATAAAGGCCACCAACCGTTCATAACGATCCGTTCCGTGTCCAACAAAAGATCCACATTCCGATCAAAATGAACGCGCATCTTCGTCCCCTCATGAAACACCTAACGATCGCCGCCCTTATGGTTTCTGGAACCCTGTTCACAGCCCAACCCTCGCTTGCCGACGGTGGCCCGGACGTGTTACCCGGAGCCACTACCATTCCTGTTAAGGACTTTTTCAAGAACCCGGAGAAGGCCAGCTTCCGGATCAGTCCGGACGGGAACTACATCTCTTACCGCGCCCCTTGGAAGAACCGCATGAACATCTTCGTGCAGAAAGTGGGCGAAAAGACCGCGACCCAAGTAACGCACGACACCATCCGCGATGTAGGTGGCTATTTCTGGAAAGGCGATCGGATCATGTACGGTCGAGACATCAACGGCGATGAAAATTTCATCGTTTTCAGCGCGAGCATCGACGGCAAGGATTCGAAGCCGTTGACCCCGGAGAAGGGCGTACGTGCGGGGATATTGGACGACCTGCACAACATCGAAGGCAAAGAAAAGCATGTGCTGGTGCAGATGAACCAACGCGATCCGCAAGTGATGGACCCGTACTTGGTGAATATCGAGACCGGTGGAACGGTACCTATGTACGATAACAGCAAGGACAATTTCGAAAGCTGGATCACCGACCACACGGGCACCATCCGCATGGCCACGCGTACGGAAGGCACGGACAACGTCTACTTCCTCCGGGCCAACGAGAAAGAGCCGTTCACCGAATACATGCGCACCAGCTTCAAGGACAGCTGGGGGCCGTTGCTTTTCACCTTCGACAACAAGAACCTGATCGTATCCCATAACCTGGGTGGCCGGGACAAGACCGCGATCGCCGAGTGGGACATTGCCGCGAAGAAGGAAACGAAGCTGATCTTCGAGAATCCGGACTACGATGTGAGCAACGTGGATTGGAGCCGCAAGCGGAAGGTGCTAACGATGGTCACCTGGACCGGTGCCAAGAGCGAGCGTCATGTTCCTGGACAAGGAGACCGAAGCCATGTATGCCAAGATGGCCCCTAAGTTCAAGGACGGCGAGTTCTGGATCTATGGCGAGGACGACAGTGAAACGAAATTCCTGGTGTGGAACGGCAGTGATCGTCTTCCCGGCCATTACTACACGTACAACGCCAGCACCGATGTCACGGGCGACCTGGGTGCGTCACACCCTTGGCTGAACGCGAAGGACCTTGCGGAAATGAAGCCCGTGCACTACACGGCCCGCGATGGCATGACCATACACGGTTACTTGACCTTGCCCGTTGGCGTGGAGGCGAAGAACCTCCCTGTGGTGATCAATCCACATGGTGGTCCTTGGGCCCGTGACCAGTGGGGCTTCAATCCTGAAGTGCAGATGTTGGCCAACCGGGGTTATGCCGTGTTCCAAATGGACTTCCGCGGAAGCACCGGCTACGGCCGTAAACATTGGGAATCCAGTTTCAAGCAATGGGGCAAGACCATGCAGGACGACATCACCGATGGGGTGAAATGGTTGGAGAAGGAAGGTATTGCCGATCCCAAGCGGGTAGCGATCTATGGCGCCAGCTACGGCGGTTACGCCACTTTGGCCGGGATCACCTTCACCCCGGACCTCTATGCTTGCGCAGTGGATTATGTGGGCGTGAGCAACCTGTTCACCTTCATGAAGACCATTCCTCCGTACTGGGCGCCGTTCTTGAACATGATGCACGAAATGGTCGGTGATCCGGCAACGGACAGCTTGGCCATGGTAGCTCAATCGCCAGTCTTCCACATGGACAAGGTGAAGTGTCCGCTCTTCATTGCCCAAGGTGCCAACGACCCACGCGTGAACAAGGACGAGAGCGATCAGGTGGTGGAGGCCTTGAAGAAACGTGGGGTTGAAGTGGAATACATGGTGAAGGACAACGAAGGCCACGGTTTCCACAACGAAGAGAACCGGTTCGATTTCTACAACGCGATGGATGCATTCTTGGCGAAGCACATCGGAAAGGCAGGTTCGGCACCACAAAGATCCGCACCAGTGAAGAAAGCTTCGGACCCGAACGAGAAGGATCGTTGACAGTACTGAAAATGTACGAAGAACGGCGCTTCCTTGAAGGGGGAGCGCCGTTCGCACTTCGGGCCGGACCAGTCTCTGTTAGGCAGGCGACGGATCGGGGTCTTGATGCGTCATAACGACGCTCGATCCGTTGCATTCCGATCTTCGACAAGAGATGGTTCGAGCGAAGAGCGACATCCGAGTACATTACACCCTCTATGGCACTGAGCATATTTCCGCGGTCTCTTTCGGTACTTACTGGAATTGTGCTTTTCGCGTTGGCCATTCCGCTAAGGGCCCAAATTTTGGTGAACGAGGTCTGTGCCAGTAACCTCAACAGCTATGCCGACAACTTCGGGGAATTCGAGGATTGGTTTGAATTGTACAATACCACCGGTGCGGCTGTGGACATTAGCGGCTGGTGGGCAAGCAACCGAGCAGGCAATCCATTGAAGTGGCAATTCCCGCCAGGCACCACGATACCGGCGAATGGATTCCGAGTCGTTTTCGCCAGCAAGCGCAACACTGTGGTGGGCACGAACATCCATGCGAGCTTCAACCTGGACCAGACCAACGACGACCATGTGATCCTGAGCGATGCCGCAGGAACCCTGATCGATGACTTCCCTTTTTCCTTGGACGTGAGGACAAAATTGGGACACAGCCGCGGCCGTAATGTGGACGGTGGAATGCCTTGGGTCCTCTGCACCACACCCACACCGGGAGCGTCCAACGTACCAGCAGGATCGGACTACTTGGCACGCCCCACTTTGTCCCCTGCTGCCGGTGTCCATGCTGGGATGCAGAATGTGACGATCAGCGGGCCTGGTGGCGCCACCTTGCGCTATACGACCGATGGCAGCATGCCCACCGCCACCTCCCCTGTCTATGCGGGCCCCATCATCGTGATCGGCACCACGGTGATCCGTGCCACGGCCTTTGGCGGAGCTGGTACACAGCCGAGGTTCACCGAGACGAATACCTACCTCATCGGCACCAACCACAGCGTGCCGATCATGAGCATTTGCGGCGACCAAGTGGATGAATTGTTGGGTGGGAACGGTGGCATAGAGCCGATCGGCCACTTGGAATATTTCGGTCCCGACGGTGCGCTTCGCGATGAAGCAGAAGGTGAATTCAATGAACATGGACAAGACAGTTGGGCCTACGACCAACGCGGTTTCGATTACGTGGCCCGCGACCAGACCGGTTACAACGATGCCTTGCACTATCCCATCTTCCGCACAAAGGACCGGGACAAATACCAGCGATTGATCGTGAAGGCGGCGGCGGGTGACAACTTCAACTTCGGCCCGGATCAACCAACGCATATTCGCGATGCGTACGTTCAGGCGCTGAGCCAAACGGGGGAGCTAGCGCTGGATGAGCGGAGCTACGAACCGGCCGTGCTGTACATGAACGGCCAATACTGGGGCGTCTATGACGTGCGCGAGAAAGTGGACGATCATGATTTCACCGACTACTACTACGACCAGGACGAATTCAACGTCCAGATGCTGAAGACCTGGGGCGGCACTTGGAGCGAATACGGCGGTGCGCAGGCACAAACTGATTGGGATGCCTTGAGGGCATACATCAACAGCAACAACATGGGCGACCCCAATGCTTTCGCCTATGTGGATGATCAATACAACTGGAAGAGTTTGGTCGACTATTTCTGCTTGAACAGCTACACGGTCTGTGCCGATTGGTTGAATTGGAACACTGGTTGGTGGCGCGGCCTAGACCCGGCCGGGGACAAGAAGAAATGGCGGTACATCTTGTGGGACATGGATGCCACTTTTGGCCATTACACCAACTTCACAGGGATCCCGGACCAAAGTCCGAACGCGGATCCATGTACCGCTGAGAACCTGCCGGATCCCGGAGACCAAGGCCATACCGTGATCTTGGAGAAGCTGATCACGGAGAACCAGATGGTACATGACTATTATGTGAACCGCTACACCGATCTGGGCAACACCTTGTTCAGTTGCGACCACATGATCCCATTCCTGGACAGCTTGATCGCCAACATCGCACCCGAAATGCCGGGGCAAATTGCACGTTGGGGCGGCTCCATGGCCGAGTGGGAAGCGAATGTGCAGCAGTTACGGGACTACATAGAAACGCGGTGTGTAACGATCCAAGAGGGCATGGTTGATTGCTACGATCTGACCGGTCCTTACGATGTGGTCTTCAACGTGGATCCACCGCTGAGCGGCAAGATCGAGATCAACTCGATCACGCCGGACACCTATCCATTCAGCGGGATCTATTACGGAGGGATCAACACCACGTTGGCACCGTTGCCGGAACTTGGATGGATCTTCAGCCACTGGGAGGTCTTCAGCACGAATTCGATCCTTCCGAGCATCGAGGATTCATTGGTTACTGTGGACATACTTTCCGCCGACAGCATTGTTGCGCACTTCGTTCCTCCTACCCGATACGATATAGTGTTGGATATGGAACCACGTGAGGGCGGTACGATCCATTTCCAAGGGAACGATTACACGACTTTTCCGGTGACCGTATCCGTCCCTGAAGGAGTTGACATTCCTTTCTCAGTTCAGCCAAAGCTCTACTACGATTTCCTGTACTGGTGGGTAAAGAATACACCTTACATGCCAGATGACAGTTTGGCCACGGAGCTAACTGCTCAGTTCTGGAGCACCGATACCATTGTTGCTCACCTGGAACCGCAGGAGTACGTGTACTTCGCACCGAACGCCTTCAGTCCGAATGCGGACAGCTACAACGACGTGTTCCAACCGTACGGGAATGTGATCGACCTGGAGAGCTACGAGCTGCACATCTTCGATCGTTGGGGCCGCGTGCTGTTCACCACCGACAACCCGACAATGGGCTGGGATGGCACCAGTAACGGCAAGGCCATGCCGGATGATGTGTACGCCTTTCGCGTATACGCTATCGATGCCATCAAGAAGGAGCCGCATGAGCTCTTCGGGCATGTGACGATAATTCGTTGATCAATCGTTCTGAAGTACACCGCAGAGGCGCAGAGGACGCAAAGGGGCGCAGAGAATACAAGGCACAACTGGCGCAGAGGTGATCGCTTTGCGATTGATAGGAAGTTGGGTCGCAAAGAGATCCATGATCAACCAAGCCCCTAGCCCGCTTATCATTCTTCATCTGCCAGATCCGCGTCATCTGCGTTCCAACTTTATACCAGTAGGATCTACAGCACCTTCCCCGGGTTCATGATCCCCTGCGGATCGAAAAGGTCCTTGATACCACGCATCACCGCCAATTGCTGTTCACTGAACGCGATGTCCATGTACGAGCGCTGCACCAACCCGATCCCGTGTTCTCCACTAAGAGTTCCACCGAGAGAAACGGTGAGTTCGAAGATCTTACGGATCGCTTTGGGCAGTTCATCGTTCCAGAATGCATCGGACAATCCTTCGCGGATGATGTTGATGTGCAGGTTCCCATCACCGGCGTGTCCATAACAGATGGTTCGGAAACCGTACTCCTTGCCGATCGCCTTCACTCCTGCCAGCAGCTTGGGCAGCGCATAACGCGGCACCACGGTATCCTCTTCCTTGTACACGGTGTGTGCTTTCACAGCTACTGGCACATTGCGCCGCATTTTCCAAAGGGCATCTTTTTCGGCACTGCTTTCCGCGAAGAGCACCTCGCCACAACCGTGTGCTTCCATCACACCGAGGATCGTTTCGCAGTCCCGCATCAAAGCATCGTCGTGCTGGCCGTCCACTTCCACCAGCAAATGTGCCTTCACCTCCGGCGGTACGACCAGGTTGATACCCGGCACATGCTTTAGGGTGAAGTCGATCGCATCGCGCTCCATGAATTCCAATGCGCTCGGTGTTATTCCGGCACGGAAGACGGCACTCACGGCTTCGCACGCTTGGGTCTCGCTGTTGAAGGGCACCAGCATCAACCGGGAAGCGGTCGGCTTGGGTACCAAACGCAATACCGCTTTGGTAATGACACCGAGTGTTCCTTCACTGCCTACGATCAGTCGTGTAAGGTCATATCCTGTGGAATTCTTCAACGTGTTGGCCCCGGTCCAGATCACTTCACCGTTGGGGAGCACTACCTCGAGGTTCAGCACGAAATCGCGGGTAACACCATACTTCACCGCTCTTGGCCCGCCAGCGTTCTCAGCCAAATTACCACCGATCGTACACGACCCTTTGCTGCTCGGATCAGGCGCATAATACATGCCTTTCTCGGCTACGGCATCCATTAAGTTCTGTGTGATCACCCCGGGTTGCACGGTCACTTGTTGGTTCAGTTCATCGATGTTCTCGATCGCATTCATCTTGTCCAACGCCAAGCCCACGCCACCGTGTACACAGAGTGCACCACCGCTCAAACCCGTGCGGCCTCCGATCGGGGTTATGGGGATCTTATATTCTGCGCAGACCTTCACCACGCGCGCCACTTCGGCCGTGGTCCGTGGGCGCACCACCACTTCCGGCGGATGGTTCAGATCCTCGGTCTCATCATGGCCGTAGTGTGAAGTATGCTCTGCGGTGGTGAGCAATTCACCTTGGACCAAGCAGGCGCGCAAGGCCTCGATCACCTCGGCGGTAACTGGTTTGAAGGGCATGTGGCGAAGGTAATTGCCTGCTGCCATGCAAGATGGATCGGAGCTTGTGGTGGATGGTGGGGCGACGGATCAGGTTGAAGGTTTGCGTAATCTCATTTTAAAACGGGACACACCTTGCAACAATAGGTGCAGGGCATCAGTTTGATGTCCCCCAACTCGCGGGTACTTCGCTGCCAAAATTCGCCACATTGTGCGCATTCACTATCGCAGTCCGCTACCAAGAATGGAATGATCATCTTTGGGACGAAAAGGTATGCAGCTGTGCGATCGCATTCGCGATCGGTCGTGCAGTTCCGCCCCTAAAACCAACCCACCAACACCACCATGACGAAGTTGTTCCCAGCGCTTGCATTCGGAGGCCTTGCGCTCCTCACCTCCTGCGGCAGCCCCGCACCCGAAGCACCGCCCGCCATTGACATGGCCGCCCTCACCGCAACGATCCAAGCGATGGAGGATGCTTATGCGGCCGGCTACACCGCCAAGGACGCCGATGCCGTCGTGGCATACTACGCCGATGATGTGGTGAGCTACACCAAGGAGAAAGAGCCACTGCGCGGCAAGGCCGCCGTGCGCCAGGACCTGACGGAGGGTTTCGCCAAGGATACCTTGGGCGTTAAGCCGACCTACAAAGTGACGGAGATCTTCGTGGAAGGCGACCACCTCACCGAGATCGGTTCATCCACCAGCACCGATGCCGCAGGCAACGAGACCAACCACGGCACCTACTTCAGCGTGTTCAAGAAGAATGGCGACGGCTGGCAGTGTATCCGCGACATCAGCGTGAGCCACAAGCCTGCGGAGAAACCCGCACCGGTCATGCAGTGATCCGCATTCAATGACCTTTGGGAAGTGCGCTCTACGGGGCGCACTTCTTGTTCCAGGGGGGCTGTACGATCCGATCGCCTTTGATAGGGCTTGCCGGTGAATTTGCATGCCCCTACCGCACCAAATTCACATGCCCCACGAAATTCCGGGCATCGCCATCGCGTTCCACGATCACCTTCCACACGTAGGTATCGATCGGGGCTTCCACACCATTCTTCATGCCGTCCCAACCCTCATACGGGTCGTTGGTTTTGAAAGCAGGTTGGCCCCAACGGTCGAAAACATAGAAGCTGTAGTGCCAACCTACAAATCCGTTCAGCACTGGCCGGAACGTATCGTTGAGGGCATCGTTGTTGGGCGTGAAGGTGTTCGGTACGAAGATGTTCGGATCCCCCGGCAAGTTGATGAAACGGCAGAGCGTATCGGGGCACCCGAATTCGTTCACCGCTACCAGACAAATGCTGAATCCGCCGCCGTCCGCTGGGAAAACATGCAAGGGGTGTACTTCGATGGTCTGTTCCCCATCGTCGAAATCCCAGGTGTAACTGATCGCGCCCTCACTGAGATTGCTGAACTGGAGCGCGTAGGCAATGCTCCGTAGGGTGTCACTTTCGAAATCGGCAAATGGACGTGGGTTGATCACAACGGCATCGGGCACGGTAAGGGTATCGGTACAACCACCGGCACCGGATGCGACCAAACGCACCGTATAGCTGCCCACATTTTCATAGGTGTGCAATGGCGTATCGGCCGTGGCATGGCCTCCATCACCAAAGCTCCAAGCATATTGCGAACTGTTCACAGAGGTGTTCCCAAAACTGATCGGATAGCCTTCGCAACCGGGCTGCGGTGTAGCGGTGAATCCAGCCCTCGGCCTGGGGTGTTGGATGAAGGTTTGCGATGACATCGCTTCGCACCCGTATTGGTTGGTGGTCGTAAGGGTGACGACGTAAGTACCCGGCGTATTGAACGTGATCTGGGGTTGGTTCAATACGGATGTGCCGCCGTTCCCGAAGTCCCAAGCGTAACCCACCGCACCGGTCGAGGCGTTGATCGTTTGCACCGTGGCACTGTCCTCGCATGTCGCGTATTCCGAAAGAGTGAAGGCACTGGTAGGCAAAGGATGCGCAACTACTTCTGCGGTCGTTGTATCGGTGCAACCATTCACACTTTCCGCTACCAATTGCACGGTGTATGTACCGGCCGTGGTATAGGTGTGGAAGGGTTCTGCAACGGTACTGGTGTTGCCATCGCCCAGATCCCATTGGTTGAACACGTTCCCGGTGCTCAGGTTGGAGAATGCCACGTCCAGATCAATGCAGCCATCCACAGGAGCCGGGGTAAAGGCCGCGACCGGTGTGGCGTTGACCGTTACTTGCTGGATCAGCGAAGTGCTGCAGCCGTTCAATGCAGATGTTGCCGTGAGGGTAACATCGAAGGTCCCGCTGGTGGCATAAATGTGTTGGGGGCTGGTCAACGTGGATGTTGCCCCGTCGCCAAAGTCCCATGCCAGTCCGACCGGTCCAGGCGTAGTGCTTTCAAACGTGAAAGGCAAGCCAACACAGACGGTAGCAGGTGAAGATGTGAAGGAGACTTCCGGAGAAGGCTGCACGACCACCGTGGTGGAGTAGCTATCGAAGCCACAGCCGAATGCGGACAATTCGATCGTGTAGGTACCGGGAGTGGTGAAGGTGTGTGAGGGATCGTGGTCCAAGCTCGTGTTCCCATCCCCAAAATCCCAGAAGTAGGTCGTATCGCCGGAAGAGAATTGAGTAAAGTCCACGGTAAGTGGCGAACAGCCAATGACCGGATCCGCATTGAAGAAGGCCGTAACCTCGTTTGGTACGATGGTGATGGTGTGATAGGCCGTGTCACTACCACAAACGTTGGTGGCCACCAAGCTCACCGTTATATCCACGGGGTCCACTTCACCGGTGTATGCGTGCGTAACGATCGGTGCGGGGTCGGTGCTGGTGGTTCCATCCCCAAAATCCCACTCGAATGATCCGGGCAAGCCAACGCTGGCGTTCCCGAACGGTACTTCAGCAAATGCGCAATATGTATCGAGGCCCGGACCAAAAACAGCGGTGGGTTGTGGGATCACGACCACGTTCTCCACGACCGATCCGGTACCACAAACATTCGAGGCGGACAAGGTCACGGGATAGGTGATCGCATCCAAAGGATCATCCGGAAAACTGTACGGAGCAGGGTCTTGGTCCGTGGAAGTATCCAAGCCGCCGAGATCCCACACGTAGCTGAGGCCTTGGCCACTGGAAAGGTTGGTGAAGTCCACTTGCAATGGGCCGCAGCCCGTGTCCACGCTAAGGGTCATATCAACCTGCGGCACGTCCCACACATCCACGCTACTATAGGTCGTATCGCTGCAACCAGCATCCGTAGTGGCCACAAGCTGGATGTAGAACGTCCCGGTTGATGTGAACACGTGGTCAACATCATCAGTGGTCACGGTATCGCCATCGCTGAAGACCCATTCATAGATACTGGCGTCCGTGCTTTCATTCACGAAAGGAAAGGCCAATCCTAGACAGGCTATAAGGTCGTGGGAGAATGCAGCTACAGGCAGTGGGTTCACTTGTACGGTGACGGTGGCGCTATTCGGACAGGTCGTAACAGGATCGGTGTAGGAATAGACCACAGAGTTGCCACCGGGATCTGCCAGCAAGGGATCGAACAACCCGGAAGCATCGACCCCAGTTCCGGACCATGTGCCACCAGTAGGAGTTGCAGCAAGTTGTTGTGGCCCTGCATCCAAACACACGCTGATCAAGGGGTCGGTTGTTATAACGGGCAACGCACGAACGTTTACACTGATCTGGTCCTGGAGCAAACAAGTTGAGGAACCGTACGAGTAGGTCAGTGTTTGTATCCCGGCCACTTCGGTGTCCAAAGCCCCATTTGCACTAACTGAACCTCCGCTCCACGTTCCTCCAGCGGGTAATCCGATCAGTTGCAGCACACCGGTGTTCAGGCAAACAGCCGTATCATTTCCGGCGAATGCCGGTTGTGTGATCGCCACCACGTTCACGGTTACATCCCCTGTTGCTTCACAGCCTGCAGCATTCATATACGTGTAGGTGAACACATCCGTACCCACCCCGTTGGGCGTGAAGTTGCCATCCGATCCCACGATCATGGTCGTTGCGGACCAAGTACCCCCAGGAGGGTCTGCGGTCAGTTGGTAGGGTATCGGCTGATCGCAGAAGTCACCTACTGGATCGATGGTGATCACGGGAACAGCAGCGATCGTTGCGATGGTTGCACCGATGGATTGGCAGCCATTCACATCCAAGAACGTGTAGGTTAGCTGGTTCGCACCGATGTTGGCACCGGATGGATCGAATTGGAACGGTGCAGTGGAAACGCCGTTGCCCGTCCATGTGCCGCCAGTTGGTGATCCTGTCAACGTCATGATCGGATCATTTGCGCACGCCGTGAAAGATGGAGGAAGTGTGAGCGCCGTGGCCGACACCACGGTAACATTCACCGCATCACTCGTAGCACACGATCCAGTCCCGAAATTGTAGGTAACGGCGGTGGTACCCACGAAACTTGGAACGAAGGAACCGCCTGGACCCGCTCCTACCCAAGTACCTCCGGGAGGCGAAGCGGGTAGGATCACCGGGAAATTGCTTTGGCACAAGATCGTGTCATTACCTGCATTGGCGAACTGAGAAACAGCTTGCACAGTGATCGTCGCATCGTCGGTGGCAATGCATCCGTTTCCATCCGTTCGGGTGTACGTCACTATCACCGAACCCAATTGTCCGGGCACAGGTGTAAAGACCCCTGCTTGTGAAATGTTCGGCCCCGTCCAGGTACCACCTGAGGGTGAGAACGGAAGTGGTTCACCAATGGCTTGATCACAGAATAGTTGATCTCCACCAGTTGTTATGGGTGCCACGGTGAACACGGTAATGGGAACATTGGCGGTACCGGAACAGCCGCCCACATCCCCCGTCACCGTGTAGCTTGTTGTTGCAGTAGCTACCGTACTGAACGTAGGACCTGCACCTACAAGCGTGGACCCTTGGTACCACTGATAATTTCCGGCGCCACTGGCCGTGAAGCTCACAACACTGTCAGGGCAAACGGAAGGGCTGGACGGGGTAACGGAAATAGCGGGTGCCGCTACCACTTGCACCACTACGGTTGCCGGTGGTCCAGCACAACCGTTGAACATGGCCACCACGGTATAAGTGCCCGCATTGGCGGCGGATGCACCCGGAATGGTCACCGCCGGCATGTTGCTAGCGAAACCATTGGGGCCGGTCCAACTGAATGATGCTCCTGCAATGGCTTCCGCGGTTAGGGAAAGCGTATTGCCCGCACATACCGGACTATTGCTGGATATGACCGGGATGCCGGGTATGTTCCCCACAGCCAAGTTCGTGGCATCCGAGGCGCTCCCGCACTGGTTCGTAACAGTGAGGGCGATCGATGAATTGGTTGCGCTTGCGAAACAGATCTGCCCGGGGTCTAAGGTACTTGCCGTGTTGGGTGTACCGCTTGGAAAGGACCAGAGATACGTACTGATGGTGGCTCCACAATCCTGTACCACAGCCGAAGGATCAACGCACTGTGTAGCGCAAATGCCGGTCAGAGCGGTGACATCTACGGTAGGTGCCGCGCTGGCGTTTATCACCTGCGTCACGTTCACCGGGCCACAGGAATTCCGCGCTTCCAAATGGACAGTGTATGTTCCTGCTTGCGAGATCAGGAAATGTGGAGTGACCGAATTGGCGTTGGTCCCATCTGTAAATGCCCATACCGGCCCGCTTCCGCAGCTACCGCCCGAAGTGGTGACATCCCACTCGTAGGATGTCAAACAACTGTTCGGACTAATGCTCGTGTTGTTCACGATACTGGTGAACGGTGCGCAGTCATCATCGGGGGTTACGGTGAATGCGGGCTGCGGTGGGGCTTCGATGCAGACACAGTGGACCACATCATCAGTCCCACATGCAGTGTTCCCTACTTGCAGCGTGATGCAATCATTCCCCGGTTGGGTGAACTGCACGGAGATCGAGTTGCCGCCATTCATCCATCCATTCACGGTTGGACTGCCGTTCGTACTTCCCATTCCAGATGGCAGAACGTAACCCGTGGCGGGGAAATGACTCCGCTACCCGTAAAGCACTGGAAGGGCTGGGACCTGTACTTCCATGGTCAGTGAAGGTCACGCTTGCTTTTAAAGCAAGCGGTGTCATTCGGCTGATGAAGGATTGGGCGACAGGACTTTCAATAATGAACCGGACCTGCAGTTGCCCATCGGAGGGAAAAGGATTCTGGGCGGTGAATCAGACCCTGAAATCGCCATCGGCCTCGGTACAATGGTGTTCGGGTACGAGTATGGAACTGATGCCGGTGGCGGGTGGTTAAAAGGTGGTACCGATCCCATCTCCGAAGTCAATCAGTATGCCGTACCGGAGTGAAAGGCTTGCGGGCTCATGATAGGAAGGACAGCCCGTTCCACACAAACAATGGTCGTGTTCCCGGATGTGCTAGTTCCACCAGAAGGGTTGGTACCCAAGAAAACTTCTGGAATTGCTCGGTGTTGAGCACCCCCGGTGACCGGTGGTCAGCAGTGTACGTAAGGCTGTGTAGGCCAACTTGGTTTAGGTGTGGGTCATGGCCCACCCTGCAGCTGGGTTGAAAGCGGTTGCTGGCGCCCCAATTCAAATTGCAAGTCGCTCCCGGCAATGCCGGGCTAGGCATCATTGAAACTGGAAACATGATCCGCGAAGGGTGCCCGGATAAGGCAAAACGTCGGGCCATTGGGGGTGCTACTCCTCCGGACCGGTGGAATTAGATGTGCCATGCAGCTTGGAGGCGTTCGCGGTAACGGCATCCACGTCCTTGGTCCGTAACGGAACATCCCGCATTGTCCGAAACAGTGAGTGTTAGCGTAACGCTTTGCGTTGTTGCAACCGGAACCGGATAATTGAACGTGGTCGCCGCGGTATTGGTGCTACTTAGATAGGTTGCAGGTGACCAGGAATAGGAATACGGGGCTGTTCCGCCACCGCCTACCCCTACCAAGTTGAGCGAAACTCCACCACAAACAGCCTGATCGGCTCCCGCATTCGCCGTACACTGCGCATGGCCCACCCTTGCCAGCCCTAACAGGCTGACAAACAGAACAAAAGGAAGACTTGCTGAAGGGAACCTCATCAGTTTCGACCGTCGAAAGTAGAATTGTAGGCAACTACCGGACCGGCTTGCATGGGTCCTTAATGAACAGGTGTTCGTGGTTAGGACGTTCAAAATGAATGGATCGTTGCCTTGGAAGCCTGGCAAAGACTGAACAAGACCCAATGGTATCAGCCCTTCGCGGACAACGCCGTCGGTCCTCCAACTACCGTTTCAATTTCACCGGACCGCTCTTTTTCGTTTTCAAATTCAGCAGTTCAACGCCAAAACTGAAGGCCATGGCCACGTAGGCATAGCCCTTTGGGATCTCGTGGTGATGAAGCGGTTCCAGTCCTTCGAAAAAGAGCATGAACCCCACCATGACCAGGAACGAGAGCGCGAGCATTTTGAAGGCCGGATGCCGTTCGATGAAATCGCTGATCGCCTTCGCGAAGAAGAACATCACGAACATGGCGATGACCACGGCGGTGATCATGATCTCTATGTGCTGGGCCAAACCGATCGCGGTGACCACACTGTCGAAGCTGAAGACGGCATCCACGATCACGATCTGGACCATTAACGCAGCGAAGCTCTTACTGCTCGTCTTGATGCCGGTGGTCGCATCCGGTCCTTCCAGCTTATGGTGGATCTCTGTTACCGCTTTGTAAAGCAGGAAAAGACCACCAAAGAACATGATGCAATTACGCAGGTTGAAGCTGTAGCCCATTATGCTGAACAATTCTTGTTCGCCGTTCTTCACCAACCAACCCAGGCCCAAAAGCAAGGCACATCGCATGAGGATCCCGAAGACCATCCACAGCATGCGGCCGCGGGGTCGATCCTCTTTCGGCATCCGACCAAGGATGATGCTCACGAAGACCACGTTGTCCACGCCCAGGACGATCTCGAGCAGGGCAAGTGTGATCAAGCTGATAAGCGCAGGGAAATTGAGCAGGTGTTCCATGGGTACGAAGATCGGTATGCTGCGATCAGGTCGGTGGATAGAGGCATCGATTTGCTGTTCCACCCCGTCATTGCCACAACCAACCACACCGATCCCATGCGTTCAATTCTCTTACTGCTTCTAGTTCTTGGTGGTACCGCTTCGGCACAATTGAACAACGGTAGTTTCGAAGATGTCAAAGGCCCTTCCTTGTCTGGTTGGGAATGGACCTGCGATGATCCTCAATTCATGGAGGGGGGTGCGCCGGGTTTTGGTGAATGGAGCGTGTCCAAACAATCGGGCCATGCGAAGGGTTGCTTCCCGAACTACTTGTACCAACGGTTGCCGAACGTGCAAGATGGCGATCTCGTCACGCTCACGGGTTGGGGCCGGTGTACCGCATCGGAATTCAGTTTCTGCCAAGGAGCCTTCATGGGTCTTGGCCGGGTGAACGATGGCGCTTTCCAGTTGGAAGAGAACACCTACAATTCGGACACCACGTGGGCATACATGAGCATTACGGATACGATCGAACTGGCTGATGGCGATACCGCGATCGTGGTGCTGAACGCGGGTTTCATCGGTGGACCTGTGAACCCCACCCCGGCTTTGTTCGATGGCTTGGCAATGTCCTTCCCGACAGCGATCGGATCGTCCATCGCCCCAAGTCTCCAGCTATTGCAAACCGATAACGGGAGCACCCTGGTGATCTCCACCGGCGACCAACGTTCATTGGGCATCAACTGCTTCGACCTTACCGGACAAGTGGTACAGTTGCAATTCGACCGGAACGGCACCAATGGTTACCGCACACGGATCACGGACCTGAGCACTGGCGTCTACATCCTACGCGCCACCACGGCAGCGGGCAACATTTCGGCACGCTTCATCAAGCGTTGATCGCTTTGCGGAGCAACCCGGAGACCTCTTCTGCACGGGTAAGGATCATGACATGCTCACCCCCCTTCACCACATGGTCCACCGGAAAACGCAACGGTGTTACCATGTCCTTATCGCCATGGATCCGCACCACGGGACCTTTCCAAGTGGATCCCTTCCACTGTATGATGGCCTTGAAGCCGATCCTGATCTTTGCGGGGCCTTCGCTCACGGCCATGGCATAGAGCAACTTGTCCGCAGCGCGGTCGCGTTTGCCCAGAAAGCGCTTCACCGGCCACGTGGCCCACATGGTGAATGAGTTGATCACCAACCAAGAGCGGAGCAATTTGAAGATCGCCAAACTTGGCGGTTGCTCCTGTGGTCCCGTCCACGAACTGATCAGGACCACTTTCTTCGGATCGGTGAGCACCGCCAGTTCTTGCGCCACCATGCCTCCCATGCTCACGCCCACCAACACATGCGGTTGCGTGGCATCCACTTGCTTCGCCAATTCCTCGGCTATGGAGCGGAGTGTACACCCTTCCGGAAAAGCGGGCCAATCCAAGGCAACGGTCTCGTGATCCGGAAGATCGATCCGGTCAAAAAGCCGATGATCACAGGCAATACCGGGGAGCAGGTACACACGCATTGGATCACTGCAACGGAAGCTCCTTCACGAAGGCCAGCGACGCTTCCATCAGGTCATGCATCACCACATCGTTCTGTACAAATGGCACACGTTCCCGGAAGGCAGCGTGCAAGGACTCCAATTTGCTGGATGTCTTCGCCGGTCTGCGCAGGTCCAAAGCTTGTGCGGCGTTGAACAATTCGATGGCGAGGATCCGTTCCACATCTTCCACTACATCCCACGTCTTCAGTGCTGCGGCTGCGCCCATGCTCACATGGTCTTCTTGACCGTTGCTGCTGTCGATGGTGTCCACGCTGTTGGGCATGCACCGTTGTTTGTTGGCGCTGACCAAGGAAGCCGATGTGTACTGCGGGATCATGAAGCCACTGTTCAGGCCCGGCTCTGCGACGAGGAATGCAGGGAGTCCCCTATTCCCACTGATCAACTTGTAGGTACGGCGTTCGCTGATGCTTCCTAATTCCGCCACCGCGATCGCGAGGAAATCCAAGGCCAAGGCCAGAGGCTGTCCATGGAAGTTACCTGCACTAATGATCAGGTCCTCATCATCGAACACGGTTGGGTTATCGGTGACCGATTCCAGTTCGCATTCCACTACGCGCTCCACGTAAGCGATCGCATCGCGCGAGGCACCGTGCACTTGTGGTATGCAGCGGAACGAATACGGATCCTGCACATGTGCCTTTGCCCGCTTGATCAATGCGGAGCCTTTCAACAGCTCACGCATGTGCGCTGCCACCACGGCCTGTCCCGGATGTGGGCGCACCGCATGGACCGAAGGATGGAACGGTTCGATCCGTCCATCGTAAGCATCGAGCGAAAGTGCAGGCGATCACATCGGCGAGTTGTGCCAGACGTGTGGCCTTCAAGGTGAGTAGTGAGGCATACGCGTTCATGAACTGCGTGCCGTTCAACAGCGCCAAGCCTTCCTTCGGACCAAGTTCCAACGGTTTCCAGCCCATCTTCTTCAGGGCAGCGGCGGAAGTCATTCGTTTTCCGGCCAGGACCACTTCACCCAAACCCAACAATGGCAGGCTCAAATGGGCCAACGGAGCAAGATCGCCGGACGCGCCCAAGGACCCACGCTCATACACCACCGGCAACATGTCGGTATTGTACATGTCGATCAACCGCTGAACGGTTGCAGGCGCCACGGCACTGTGGCCGAACGCCATGTTCTGCACTTTCAGCACGAGCATGGCGCGCACGATCTCCGGCGGAACGGGATCTCCACTTCCGCAAGCGTGGCTCATCACCAGGTTCTTCTGGAGTTGCTGCAGATCCTTTTTGGCGATGGACTTATCGTACAACGAACCGAAGCCGGTGTTGATGCCATAGATCGGCGCATCGCTTTTC
This sequence comes from Flavobacteriales bacterium, assembly GCA_016717305.1. Lineage (GTDB taxonomy): Bacteria > Bacteroidota > Bacteroidia > Flavobacteriales_F > PHOS-HE28 > PHOS-HE28. Next base: position 52,996 of record JADKFY010000004.1, on the reverse strand, counting down.
TTCAGGCGATCGCTCAGGTAGGTGTGGCTGCGCTTCACGGCGGCTTTGGCTTCCTTGCTGAGCTCGATCGGGCTGCGGGTAGTGAGGATGTGTTCGGCTCATGAGTTCGAGTCCGATGGTTCCTATTGGGTGGGGCATTGGTTGATCAAATTAACAATGGTCAGCGGGCGAAGTACGCCGAATGATCCTTCTCAACGAAGAGTGAAACTTACAGGGAACAAATACTGAGAGGTAACAGGTGAATTATCAAGAATGCCCGGCAACCAGTTGTCCGGTACCGCTTTCCACAGGGGCCCTCATCGCAACCCTCGCCAATCCTTCTTCCGGCAAAAGCATGGCCATTCCATCCACGAACAATGAGCGCTACTCCACTAATTCCGATCCGCAGCAGACACTGGCCAGCATCATTTCCTGACCGGCAGCGTCCTCTCCCCCGATGTACATAGGAGGTCTTTCAAGTTTCACCAAGTGCTCACTTCAAACGGACAAGCGTTTCCCCCGGACCTAAGTCATCCGATTTGAAATAAAGCCACCAAGGGCGAGAACAAACAAATACTCCCAAATCCTACCGCAAAGTCCTAATGGTATTCCTTCCCAAATAGAATTCTGCCAAAGTCCCCCATCACTGTACCAACCAACACTTTTAACAAATGGCCAGTATTCGCCCAGCCCTCAAACCCTTCCACCCACCTCTGACCAAATCCACACCCGCCCACAGAATCCTCTGAGTTCCCGTATTGTCCGTTTCGATTCACTTTGCTTGTCTCCTGTGCAAGACATCAGCGAAGAGCAAGTACGAGTGAGTGACTGTTTCATTCGAATATTCGTTGTAGTTCCTTTTCTTCTCGAACTGACCTCTACCCAACCAACCCCACCAACTCCTCCCCCTTCACAGCCTTCTGTTCACCGCTCTTCATGTCCTTCACGGTAACGATGCCTTGCTTCATTTCCTGCTCACCGATGATGGCCACGAACGGGATCCCCTTGTCATCGGCGTACTTGAACTGCTTGGCCATTTTCACGGCGTCGGGATAGAGCTCTGCGGCGATGCCAGCTTCACGCACTGTGCGCAGCAGTTTCAAACAATGCATGGCTTCCTGCTCGCCGAAATTGGCGAAGAGCAATTTGGTACTTGAACCGAGTTGCTCCGGGAATTTGTTCGTTTCCAAGAGCACGTCGTAGATCCGATCGGCACCGAAGCTGATGCCCACGCCGCTCATGTTCTTCAGACCAAAGATGCCGGTGAGATCGTCGTAACGACCGCCGCCACAGATACTGCCGGGCATGGTGCCTTCAGCAGCTTTGACTTCGAAGATCGCACCGGTGTAGTAGTCCAGTCCTCTTGCCAGTGTTGGGTCGAATTCCAGCACCGCGCTCTTCAAAGTACCTGCTGCCTCGAAGGTGAACGAAAGGTCCTTCAATCCTTGTTTTGCCGTGGCCGAACTTGCCAACCACTTCTCGAGAATGGGTTGCTGTTCTTTCCAAGACCCCTTCAATTCGAACAGCGGCGCAATGCCTATGATGGCTTCCTCAGAAACGCCTTTCGTGCGCATCTCCTCCTCCACTTTCTCGCGACCGATCTTGTCCAACTTGTCGAGTGCCGTTACAATGTCCACCACCTTTTCCGGCTGGCCACTTACTTCAGCGATCCCGCTAAGCACTTTACGGTCGTTGATCTTGATGACGACTTGAAGACCCAATACCGTGAACACATCATCGAAGAGTTGAACCAACTCCACTTCGTTCAGCAAGGAAGTACTTCCGATCACATCGGCATCGCACTGGTAGAACTCACGGTACCGTCCCTTCTGCGGACGATCCGCGCGCCACACCGGTTGGATCTGATAGCGCTTGAAAGGGAAGCTGATCTCGTTCTGATGCTGAACGACATAACGTGCGAACGGAACAGTGAGGTCATAGCGAAGCGCCTTTTCACTCACCTCAGTTGCGAAGCGTCCGGGATGCACCACCTCACCATTCGCCAATCGCTTCTTCCCTTCTTCACCTACCCCACTCCATGCATCCCCACTGTTCAGGATCTTGAAGATCAAGCGATCGCCTTCTTCACCATACTTACCTGTAAGCGTGTCGAGGTTCTCCATGGCAGGGGTCTCGATCGGCAGGAAGCCGTACTTCTGGAACACACCACGGATGGTATCGAAAATGTACTGACGGCGCAGCATCTCCGTGGGGGAGAAATCGCGGGTACCTTTTGGTATGGAGGGCTTATTGGCCATGGGAGCGCGAAAGTACGGGCAGCCGCCGAAGCATCGAACTGCGTCACCTAAGGAAGTGTCCGATCCACAATGAGGTCCGATCTTTGCAAGCCCCGACCCATGCGCGTACTCCTCTTTGTCCTTACGATGGGCAGCACCTTTCTCTCAAGTGCCCAACACCTCACCTACCCCGAATGGCAAATGCAGTCGGCGAGGGACATGCGCTTGATGCCGCGTTTCGATGGGCGCAAGAAGAATGCGGAACAACTGGCCTCGGACAGCGCCTTCCTTGCACAGACCTTGGCCGTGGAACCGGACCGCACGAAAGCGGCGGAACACATGGCACAATTGGGCTTCCAGCTTTTGGGTGAAGGGAACATGGTACAGGCCATGTACCGGTTCAACCAGGCCTATTTGCTGGATCCCAAGGAACCGGAGGTCTACCGCGGTTACGGAGCGTTCTTCATGGCCTTGGACCGAAGCACGGATGCGGGCCAAGAATACGTGAACGGGCTGATGATCGACAGCACGAACGTCCCGTTGATGGTGGACTTCGCCGCAGCGTTCTTGGCGGAGCAACACCAGATGGAGACCAAGGACCCGGAAAAGGCGGAACAATTGCTGGATGGGGCCATCCGGTTATTGGATCGGGCCAGGACCTTCGACCCTCAGAACGCCGAAGCAGCATTCAAGTTGGCGGTTTGCCATGCGGTAAAGGGCGAATGCTCCGCAGCGTGGCGCTACCACAACATGGCCAAGACCTTGGGGAGTACTTCCATTACCCCGGAATTCGAGGCGCAATTGCAATTGGATTGCCCCAGGATCGTGCCGAAGTGAACCCACCCTGCCTGGTTCACGTACGAAGGTGCCAACAACGTGATCCATGGAAAACCAGATCCTCCACATCGTTGGTCCTTTGCACCACTCGGACCACTTGACCAAGTACGAAGAACTCCAAATGCTCCATGCGCAGGTCACGGATCTGAAGCAGAAGTTCGCGGCCTCCATGGAAGAGATCTCCATGCTTACGGACGAGCGTGACGAGGTAGTGGCAGCGATCAAGCGCTGGTCCAAGGCGGACCGGACGGAGCGTCAGGAATTGCTGTACGATGCGCAGCTTGTGGAAATGCGCACCGAGCTGAAGCAACTCCGCAGCGAGAACAAGCGTTTGGAACGGGAGAACGCAGCACTTGCCAAGAGCAAGAGCGACCTTCCGGCACCCCGTCGGATGCGGGCCTGATCGCTCGCTCGATCACTGCGAAAGAGCAGTCCTCATTCGCCTAAGCGATCACTTACTATCTTGGCGCTTCATCTCGGAACATGCGCCATTCCCTACTCATTGGAAGTTTCCTTTTCACCCTCTTCTGTAACGCCCAATACCGTACCATGGAGTTGGTGCGGAACGGAGGCTTCGAGGACCTCGCGAAATCCGTCCGCACGTACGACCAGTTGTCCAACGCCACGGGCTGGAAGGAAGCCACGTTGGGCCTTGCCGAAGTCTTTGACAAAGGTGGGTCGGCCAAGACCATTGGGATCCCGGCGAACGATTACGGGAACATTGAACCCTTCGAAGGGGACCACTATGCCGGCTTCTGCGGGTGGAAGGCCGATGTGCAAAAGAATTGGTCGGCCGATGCCGTGGATCCGTTCACCCCTGCCTGGAGCGCCTATTCGGAATACCTGAAGGGCGAATTGGTGAAGCCGTTGATCGAAGATTCGACCTACGAATTGGTGATGCACGTTGCGCTCGCGCAGAACAGCGACCGCTCGATCATGGGTGTGGGTGCCCATTTAAGTGAATTCGACCTGAAGTACCAGCACCGGAAATTCATGGAAGAGTCGCCGACCGTCTATTCCGCGAAGATCATCGAGGAGAAGGGCAAATGGATCGAGATACGCGACACCTTCGTGGCCGATGGTAAGGAACAGTTCATCTATTTGGGCGTGTTCCCCTACGTTGGTCTGGAATCCAAGAACCTGATCGAAGGGCCGGACAACCTCTATGCCTACTACTACATCGACGGCATCTCGCTGATGCTGGTGCCTAAAGCACCTTGATCCATTCCTTCTGCTCTTTTTGTCGGACCAATGGGTTCTGGATCGATACCTTCGTGGGGATCCGACACACCATGCTCCGAAACCAACGTTCCTTCACGCTCCCCATCCTTTGTGCGTTCGCACTCACCAATTACGCACAGACCCCTTGCGTGAACGGTTTCGCTGGACCCTACCCGTGCAACAACGTGGACCTACTGGCCTATGTCACGCTCGCGCAGTTGGGTACCGTTACAGAGGTCGCTGACCTCTGGGGATACACCGATGCGTTGACAGGCATCGAATACGCCATTGTGGGTTGCCGGACCGGCACCTCGTTCATGGACCTTAGCGACCCTACAGCACCGGTACGTGTCGGCTTCCTGCCCGCCCACAACAACTCCACTTCGTCATGGCGCGATGTGGAAGTGAGCGGCACATGGTGTTATGTGGGCAGCGAAGCCGCTGGCCACGGCCTACAGGTCTTCGACCTTACCCGCTTGCGGAACGTGGCGACCCCGCCGCAGACCTTCACCGAGGATGCGCACTACGCAGGCTTCGGGAACAGCCACACGATCTTCGCGGACAAGGGCGCCCCGTACCTATATGCGGTCGGCACCGGCACCTATAGCGGTGGTCTGCACGTGGTGAACGTTTCCAACCCCTTGGCCCCCACGTTCGCCGGTGCGTGGTCTTCGGATGGCTACATCCACGAAAGCAACGTGATCCTTTACAATGGTCCGGATGCTGCGCATGTGGGCAAACGGATCAGTCTCAACTTCCACATCAACGCCAACGACCGCGTGACCTTCGTGGATGTAACGGACCCATCGGACATGTCGCGGATCGGTTTTACACAACCCTATCCCGGAGCTAGACTTTGCCACCAAGGTTGGGTAACAGCAGACCACCGCTTTCTGTTGATGAACGACGAAGGCGACGAAGGCACTGGTGGGTCCAACTACAACACCCGCACGCACATCTTCAACATCGAGGACCTGGAGGCACCCACGTACATTGGCTACTACAGTGGCAACTATGCGAGCTACGATCACAACCTGTACGTCCATAACGACCTCGTATACCAGACCAACTACACCAGCGGCTTCGCCATGCTGGACCCAGCGAACGTGGCCACTGGATCGCTCAGTTTGCTCGCCACCTTCGACACGTACTTGCCCAACAATGGCAAGACCTACAACGGCGCTTGGGGCAGCTACCCCTACTTCGAAAGTGGCATCGTGATCGTGAGCAGCATACAAGAAGGACTGTTCGTTCTTCAGCCGAAAGCGTCTGTTGCCTTGCGCACCGTCCTTGAAGGACCTTATGACACGAATACCGGACTGATGCGGGATTCGTTGCGGGTGAAGGGTTTGCTACCCTTCACCGAACCCTATACCGATGCGGGCTATGTGCACGTGCTGGGCGGTGGCGGAGAGACCACCACACCTGCCGTTTTCGCCATCAGCGGCCCCAACGCCATCGTGGATTGGGTCGTAGTGGAATTGCGCGATGCCACCGACCCGAGCACGGTGGTCGCCACGCGCTCCGCTCTTTTGCAGCGCGATGGGGACATTGTTGGAACGAATGGCACATCACCAGTGCAGTTCACTGTTCCCGTAAAGGAGTACCACGTAGCGGTCCGGCACAGGAACCATTTCGGGATCATGAGCGCCCAAGCCCTGCCGATCAGTGTGGCCCTGAAGAGCTACGACCTCAGCAATGGCAGCGTTGCGCTGTACGGTGTTGAAGCGACCACCAACCTCGGGGCCGTGGATGCTCAATGGTCCGGCAATTCCATCGGTGACGACGAACTGAAGTACACCGGAAGCGTGAATGACCGCGATCCCATCCTGGCCCGCATCGGTGGCAGCGTGGCCACGAACATCGTGACCGGCTATTTCCCGGAAGACATCAATTTGGACGGGAAGGCGGCGTACACCGGCGCCCGCAACGACCGTGATCCCATTTTGCTGAACATCAGGCGGTACGATCGCCACGAACGTGAGGGCCGAGCAGTTGCCGTAGCGGCATACGACCATTCGCCCACTGCGGCGCAAATTGACCTGCCCGATACGGCGGTTGGTGGTGACATGGAACCTGCCAGATCGGTTCGTACCTATAAGGACATGGATCGCGAATAAACCAAGGTGACATAGGAACCAAATTCAGCGCGGGATATGGCTCGCCGGATCGAACTGGATCCCCCATCTTGCCGACAAATCCGGTTGAGCAATGCAACGATCACTCCTGTTCTTGGCAACGATCCTCTTCGTGCTCGGCACAAAGGCCCAATTGGAGGCTTTACCCTACAGCCCACAGAAAGCCACATTGCCGGAATGGGTGCAACTGATGTATGCGCCCGATCCCGATGCCGGGGCGGTGGTGGATGCGTATGATGCCTACTACGCATCGCATCCGTTCGTGAAGAACAGCCACACCCAATACTACAAGCGCTGGAAGCGTGAATTGGGGCACGAGCAAGTTCCCAAGGACCCGCAGCAACGAGCGAACTATGCTGCCACGCTGAACGACTACCTCCGCGCATCGCAGGAACTATCCGTGTCCCGTGCGGCGAATTGGAGTTGCATCGGACCGATCGATTGGGACCATGGCTCGGTCGCCAAGAGCTATGCCTGTGGTGCCGCGCACGTTTACACGGTGAAGCAAAGCACCAGCAACACGAACACGATCTATGCCGGCACGGCGAATAGCGGCCTCTGGAAAAGTGTGGACAAAGGGCTGAATTGGACGAACCTCACCAAAGGCATGATGATCGGTCAGGTGTACGCGTTGGAGATCGACCGGACGAATGCGAACATCGTGTACTTCGGGGCGGAAGGCGACCTGTGGAAGACCGTTGATGGTGGCTCCACTTGGAACATGATCGGCGATGCAACGTTCCAAGCACCTGCACATTCCTTCAAGGACATCCTAGTGCATCCGACGGATGTACAAGTGTTGTATGCGTTGAGCGACCAAGGGCTTTGGCGCAGTGCGAATGCCGGATCGACCTTCACGCAGGTACAGACCGGGACCTGGCAAGAACTGGAATTCAAACCGAACGACCCGAACACCGTCTACGCCGTAAAGCAGACCAGCAACCGCACCGAATTCTGGCGCAGCACGAACAACGGGGTCACCTTCACGCAGCTCGGAACAGGCTGGCCATTGCCCGTTGCACCGGACGAACAAAAACGTACCGAGATCGCAGTGAGCGCCGCAGCGCCCAACATTGTTTACGCGCTTTGTACCGGTGAAGCCAACGGAGGTAGCGGTTTGTACGGCGTCTACAAGAGCATTGATCAAGGTGCGAATTGGACCTTTCAGTGTTGCGGCGCACAACCTGCTGGTGTCCCCTCTCCCACCAACTTCAACCTGATGGGTTGGAACGATGTTGGACAGGATGATGGCGGACAGTACTACTACGACCTCGCATTCGATGTGGATCCTTCCAACGCGGACAAGGTGAACGTGTGCGGTGTGCAACGGTGGGTAAGCACGGATGGTGGGGCGAGCTTTACCTGCCCCGCGAAATGGAGCCACAGTGACAAGGTGGACTATTTGCATGCTGATATCCACGACTTCCGGTACTACGGCGCCAACGAGATCTGGGCAGCGAACGATGGCGGCATCTTCTACAGCAACGATGGCGGCGCAACGTTCGAGCGGCGCATGTTCGGGATCAGTGGAACGGACTTCTGGGGCTTCGGCGCAGGCGGTTGGACCGGTAGCAACGTCATGCTCGGCGGCACCTACCACAACGGCACCTTGCTCAAGGACAACAACGTGTACACCAATGGCTGGGTAAGCACCGATGGTGGAGATGGCTTGCGGGGTTTCGTTCACCCCCAGTACGACCGCCGGGCCCTGAGCGACTACGGCTACAAAGTGTTGAGCGGCGATCGCAACGTGAACAACACCAACGGCACCTGGAGCAAGCAACCGAACGCGAGCTATGTTACCGGTGAAAGCAGCGAAGTGGCGTGGCACCCGAACTTGGTGGATGCCGCCTACGTGGGCAACGGCACCGCGCTTTGGCTCACCACCGACAACGGGCTCAGCTTTTCGCAGGTCCATGATTTTGCCGAGAAGGTCACGAACATCGAAGTGGCCTTCAGCGATCCGAACACCCTGTATGCCTGCACCTACTTGGGTTGGTGGGATGTGAAGAAAGTGTACCGCAGTACCGACGCGGGTGCGAGCTGGACGGACATCACCCCAACAAGTGCAGCACTGAACGGGAACACCTGGGTGCCCTACGACATTGCCGTTAGCGCTGTGGATCCACAAACGATCTGGTTGGTGCGCACATCGCAGTATGGGAACAGCCCGGACCTGAATGGTTATGTGGCCTACAAGAGCACCACCGGCGGAAGCGCATGGACCAACATCACCAATGCCGCTTTGAACGGTGAATGGCCAACCAACATCGCGCATCAATACGGCAGCAACGGCGCGGTGTACATCGGCACGCGGCGCACGGTCTACACCCGCAACGATGCAGCCCCCGCATGGTCACTGTGGAATGCAGGTCTACCGGCCAAGATCCAAAGCACACGGCTGCTGATCAATTACCGCGAAGGGCTCATCCGCAATGGGACCGACCGCAGCGTATGGGAAAGCCCAGTGGAAACACCGGCACCACCGGTCGCCAACTTCGCCGTGGACCGCAGGACCGTGAGTTGCTTGGAGCCATCGGTGAAATTCTACGACAACAGTGCGTTGGGCCAGAACGGCGCAACATGGGCGTGGACCTTCCAAGGGGGCTCCCCTGCCACCAGTGCGTTGCGCAGCCCGGTGGTAACCTACAGCACACCGGGCATCTACAGCGTATCGCTCACGGTTACCGATGTGAACGGAACGCACACACGGACGGTCAATGATCAGGTCACCTACCTGAACAGTACGGCCGCGACACCCGTCCTGGCCAATGCCGAAGACCAACTGCTCACCCCCATCGGTTGGAGCTTGAAGAACCCGGATGCACTCGATACATGGAGCAACCAAGCAGTAACAGCCGGAGCGGACGGCCTTCCAACGCGCGCCTGGCGAATGGATTATTACTACTACAACGCACCGGGCCAGCTGGACCAGTTGGTGTCGCCCGTGATCTCCTTGGCGGGCAGTGCCGGCACCCGTTTGAAATTCCACCATGCCTACAAGCCGTATGGCGCGAGCTATACCGACGGCCTGCGCGTGGAGATCAGTACGAACTGCGGTGCCAATTGGACGCAGCTCTACTACGCCGAGGCACTTGCACTCGGCACCACCACCACCGGTTCCAGTCCTTGGGCACCAACAGCGGCCGATCAATGGCAGTTGCACGACATCGACCTCAGCGCATACGATGGTATGAGCGTGGTGGTCCGGTTCACCGGTGTGAATGATTATGGTGATCGCCTCTATTTGGACAACGTGGCCATTACCAATACGGGGATGCGACTGGCCGTGAAGCTGTTCTTGGAAGGTCCATTTGACGGTGGAACGAACAGGATGCGCGACGACCTTCGGGCTGCAGGTTTGATCCCCAGTACCGAACCCTACACCGCAATGGGATACACCCGCCCCAATGGCGGTGGCGAGGTCCTGCACGGTGGTGTTACCGCGAAGACGGGCAATGATGCCGTAGTGGATTGGGTGCTGGTGGAACTGCGGAACGCTGGCTCACCAACAACCATCATTTCCACACGCGCTGCTTTGGTCCAACGCGATGGCGATGTGGTGGCCGTGGACGGAGCTTCACCGATCGCATTCCCTGTTCCCGCGGGCAACTACCACGTAGCGGTACGCCATCGCAACCACCTTGGTGCGATGACCGGAACGCCCCTGGCACTTTCCCCGTCCGCCACCGCCGTGAATTTCACCAATAACACACCGTTCGGTACAGCAGCAACGAAGACCATTGGCGCGGTGAACGTGCTTTGGGCCGGCAACGTCGTGACCGATGTGGTTGCCCCTTTCGGATTGAAATACACCGGCATCAACAACGACCGCGACCCGATCCTCTTCGCCATTGGCGGCACCGTGGCCACCAACACGGCAAGTGGCTATCTGGTATCCGATGTGAACATGGACGGCACCGCGAAGTACACCGGGCTGGCCAACGACCGGGACATCATCTTGGTGAACATCGGTGGCACCGTGGCCACGAACGTGCGGGTGGAGCAGTTGCCCTAAGCGCAGGTTGAACGGAACAATGGAAAAGCCCAGCGTTTTGCCGGGCTTTTCTTGTATTGGGCTGAAGGAACGGAAAAGCAGATAGCATTTGGGCTGCCGCTGCCCCGAACCCATAAAACCGAACATAGATAGGTCCTTGTGCCCGACCGCAAACCCCTGCATGCATATTACTTGATGCACGTATGGTCCATACGGATACCTTGCACGGCTTACGAATAGGAAGGATGCCGACGAACGAGGAGTTGTTATTGGATCTGTTGCACAGCAAAGGCCCCATGGGCAATGGCAAGGCACGCGAAACACTGCAATGGAGCGAAGCCCAATACGAGATCGTGAAAGCAAGCCTCTTGGCCCAAGGCCTAGTGGCCACTGGCAAAGGAAGGGGTGGTAGTTTGCGGTTGGCGGAGCCTAATGGCTTAGAGGCCGGTAGCTCAATGGCCGCTGAGCCACTTGGCACTATGGCCACTGGGCCAATTGGCAATGGCATGCCCATACCGGTTACCTATCCGATGCCCGGCCGCAAAGCCACAGAGCCTAAAAGGCAAGAGGCCCCTATGCTCGATAGCGAGCAGCCCGAGCCTAAAGCCAAAAAAGCCCAAAGCCACCACCGAAGAGCCCATCGAAAAGCAGCTCTGGAAAACGGCCGACAAGCTCCGCAAGAACATCGACGCCGCCGAGTACAAGCACATCGTGCTCGGCCTCGTCTTCCTCAAGTACATCAGCGATGCCTTCGTGGAGCTGTACGACAAGCTGAAGGCTGAAGAGAGCGCCGGTGCCGACCCCGAGGACAAGGACGAGTACAAGGCCGAGAACGTCTTCTTCGTGCCGCCCGGCGCGCGGTGGAGCTTTCTGCAAAGCCACGCCAAGCAGCCCACCATCGGCAAGACGGTGGATGAGGCCATGGACGCCATCGAGCGGGAGAACGACTCGCTGAAGGGCGTGCTGCCCAAGGTGTACGCCCGGCAGAACCTGGACCCCACCAGCCTCGGCGGCCTCATCGACCTCATCGGCAACATCGCCCTGGGCGACGCCAAGAGCCGCAGCGCCGATGTGCTGGGCCATGTGTTCGAGTACTTCCTGGGCGAGTTCGCGCTGGCCGAGGGCAAGAAGGGCGGCCAGTTCTACACCCCGCGCAGCGTGGTGGAACTGCTGGTGAAGATGCTGGAGCCGTACAAGGGCCGCGTGTTCGACCCCTGCTGCGGCAGCGGCGGCATGTTCGTGCAGAGCGAGAAGTTCGTCACCGAGCACCAGGGCAAGGTCAACGACATCAGCATCTACGGGCAGGAGAGCAACCAGACCACCTGGCGGCTGGCCAAGATGAACCTCGCCATCCGCGGGCTGGACAGCTCGCAGGTGAAGTGGAACAGCGAGGGCTCCTTCCTCAACGATGCGCACCAGGACCTGAAGGCCGACTTCATCCTCGCGAACCCGCCCTTCAACGTGAGCGACTGGGCGGCGACCTGCTGCGCACCGATGGCCGCTGGCAATACGGCGTGCCGCCCGAGGGCAACGCCAACTTCGGGTGGATGCAGCACTTCATCTACCACCTCAGCCCCAGCGGGCAGGCGGGCGTGGTGCTCAGCAAGGGCGCCCTCACCAGCAAGAGCAGCGGCGAAGGCGAGATCCGCACCGCCATGGTGGAGGCGGGCCTCATCGATTGCATCGTGAACCTACCGACCAAGCTCTTCCTGAACACACAGATACCGGTCAGTATGTGGTTCATGAGCCGCAACCGCGGCAGCGGCAAGTTCCGGCCCGGGACAGCCAACGAGATCCTCTTCATCGATGCGCGCCACCTGGGCCATCTGGTCAGCCGCCGCACCAGGGAGTTGAGTCGAGGACATCCAGAAGATTGCGGGAACCTACCATACCTGGCGCAACCCCCAGGGACCCAATGCCGACGTACCGGGCTTCTGCTGCGCCGCCCCGCTGAGCCGCGTGAAGGAGTTGGACTACGTGCTCACCCCTGGCCGCTACGTGGGCTTGGCCGATGAAGAGGACGACTTCGTGTTCCCCGAGCGTTTCGCGGCGCTCAAAGCCGAGTTCGCCGCGCAGCTGCAGGAAGAGGCCGAGCTGAACAGCGCCATCTTGAAGAACCTGAAAAGCGTGAAGGGCGATGGGTGAGTGGAAAGAAATGAAGTTCAGCGAGCTGGTTGAGATCAACCCGCCGATCGGCTTGTCCAGAGCAAGGAGCATTTCTACATTGAGATGCGGACATGGGAACCGGCGCGCAGGTACGCATACCCTCAAAGGAAAAGGCCCTTACAAGGAGGCAGTCGCTTCGAAGAGGGCGACACATTGTTCGCGCGGATCAGTCCTTGTACTGAGAAGGGCAACATCAATCAAGCATCCGGACTGAACGGTGAGCCGGGCTATGGTTCCACCGAGTTTCTAGTGTTCCGGGCAAAGCCGGGTGTTTCACAACAGGACTTCGTCCTCTACTTCTCGAAGTGGAATGAGATCAAGGACTACGCGGCCAATAACCTGCAAGGAACCTCGGGGCGCCAGCGGGTTGCCAAGGAAGCCTTTGACGAGTTGGAGGTCATCGTTCCCGAACCGGACGAGCAACGTACCATCGCCTCCGTACTCGGCAGCTTGGATGCGAAGATCGATCTGCTGCAAAGGCAGAACAAGACCTTGGAGGCCATGGCTGAAACGCTGTTCAGGCAGTGGTTCGTGGAGGAGGCGGAGGAGGGGTGGATAAGCGGCCCTTGAGTTCCATTGCCACCTACCTGAACGGGGTTGCATGCCAGAAATATCCGGCCAAGGATGCGGTGAACCGGTTACCGGTCCTCAAGATCAAGGAGCTGAGTGCGGGCATCACTGACTCATCCGACTGGGCCACATCGGCGATTGATTCGAAGTACCACGTAGAGGCCGGGGATGTTGTCTTCTCGTGGTCAGCTACACTCATGGTGAAGCTGTGGGATGGACCCAAGGCGATTTTGAATCAGCACCTGTTCAAGGTCACCTCGGAGGAGTTCCCCAAGTGGTTCTACTTCATGTGGACCAAGCACTACGTGGTCGAGTTCGTGAGTATCGCCGAAAGCCATGCAACAACGTTCGGTCACATCAAACGAGGCGACCTGGACGAAGCGATGGTATTGGTGCCTAGCTCCGAACGCTTGAATGAAATGACCTTGGTGATGGAGCCATTGTTCGGCAAGCACATCACTAACAGCGCCCAGATCAAATCACTCACCGCGCTCCGCGACACGCTGCTGCCGAAGCTGATGAGCGGGGAGGTACGGGTGGAAGGAGTTGTGAAGTCAATCGAAGAAGCCAAAGCATGAAATCACCGGACTTTTCACTTGCGTTCAAGCAGATGGCCAGCTTCGTCGCGATCGCGAAGACGAAGGTGGAGACCCATGTGCTTGATGAATTGATCCAGCAGTGCTATGTGATCATACCCAAAGAGCCTTTGGGCACTCCTGCGCAGATATCGAACGCCATCAGCGTTGTATTTGGACTGCACCTGAATGTAAAGGATATCGCACTCGCCTTTGACCGCCTGAAGAAGGACGGAAGATTACTGGAACTGCCCGGTGGGCATGTGGGCTTGAAGCCCGAAACGGCCAAGGTGCTGAATGACCGGATTGAGGGCGCTCGAAAGTTAGAAGCCGAAGTCCGAAAGGAATGGATCGCCGAAGTGCAGGGCAAATCGGCGCACCTAGATGAAACCAAGTTGTGGTCGGTTCTTCAGGAGTATCTGAGCATGGCATTCCGCAGACATGGAATACTTGCAGTGGAGCTCTTGGATCCTGAGGTTTCAATTCCGCAGGAGACGAATAGTAGCCTATCGGCGGCATTGAACAAGTCGATTTCAAAGCAGTTCGATGGATCAGACGCGATCGCCGTACGTCAAGCCATGGAATCGTTCTTCTTGTCGGTAGGCACCAATAGGAAACGCGCTGAGTACATCTCAAGCCTTGCAGACGCTGCATTCAACTACTACTCGTTAGCAGTTGCACCTGATGTGTCCGCAAAGCTCCGGGGCAATCTCAGCCAGTTGGTCCTCTTTCTCGACACCAACTTCCTCTTCGGTCTTCTCAATCTCCATGTGAACTCCCAAGTGGATGTTTCGGCGGAACTAGTGCATTCGATCCGTCGCTTCAAGCTGCCGTTCCGCTTGCGCTATCATGAAGCGACCGTCAGGGAGGTGACCAATACGCTCTACTACTTTCAAAATTCGCTGAAGCATAGGAAATGGTCACAAGGGATCAGCCGTGCCATTGTTGCGACCGGTGCTATGTCTGGAATAGAATTGCGCTACCACGTAAAGAACGCGGAAGGTGCTGTGGCTGTCGAAGACTTCTTCGCGCCATACGAGCACTGGCGGATCCTACTAAAGGACACCGGGATCGATGTGTACAATGTCACGTCGAACGATCAGCAATTGCAGAACCGTGCCGACCTCGAGGCCGACTACAAGGTATACTTGAAGGGAGAACGAAAGGAGAAGCCGGACGAGGCTGTGCAGCATGATATGGCCGTACTCGAGACGGTGCGCTCGAATAGAAGTAAGGCACGAAGCACACTTGAAGCGGGCTCGTTGCTGGTGACGTGCGATTACCACCTCTTCAAATTCGACTTCGACCAAAGTCGCAAGGAGCATCGCCCACATAGTACTGTGCTACCCAGCCTGCTTTGGCAAATACTACGTCCCTTCGTTTCCGATCATGGCGAGTTCGACAAGGCTTTCGCCGAGACGTTCGCATTGCCGGAGTTCAGCCTGTCGCGCGGGGGGGCCAAGAACCCAGCGGCGCGTATGGCCAGCATCCTCGCTAGATACAGCCACGTACCCGACGAGACCGCTATCAAGATGCTCACGAATGATGCATTGATCGCAGAGCTTCAGACCAAGCGTACCGAGAAGGAGTTCGAAGACACGATCGAGTCAGCTCTTGCAAAGGAGAATGCGGTACTCAACGAGGAGAAGTCTGCCCTAGCTGCTCAAGTCGAGGCGGACAAGAAGGAGAAGATCGCCAAGGACGCTCAATTGATAGAGGCGCACGGCAAGATCACGGAAAAGGAGACCGAGCTCTCAAAGCGGGAAGAGGAACTCGCAGAGAAGGAGGCGACTATCAAAAGCATCAAAGGGCAGGTAACTGAGAAGGATGCTCATATCGTTACCGCTGGAGGAAAGATCAAGGAAGAGGCAGATGCAAAGGCCAAAGCGCTTCAAGAGGCGGATACGCTCAAAGCGACGTTGGCAACGGCAACCGCGAAGGCCGAACGCCACACGAAGATCACGGCCGTTGTTGTTGGTGTATTGGTGGTACTCTTGTTTGAACTCATGCTGAACTACGTTACACCCTGCACGTGGTTGAACGAACACCCCAATGGGTACAGCCTTCAAGCCGGTATCTCACTAATGCTCTTCTTCGGTATTGTTGGCACATGGGTAAAGAGTTGGAGAACATGGTGCTGGGCCATTGGCTTCTTCGGCCTACTGGTAGCGGTCCTTCCGATGCTAGGTGGGCCGAAGCAACCACCTGTAGAGTGAACGAATCGCAGCAATTAAAAACATCATGCCACAGCGGATATACAAGCTCAGGGCGCTCGGCCGTCAAGTCGGAGTCGGCGTTGCTGGAACGCACTATGCCACACTGGAGGCTTTTGCGAAGGACAACTCGGCGGTACCCTACTGCATACCTAATGAGCTAATCTGTGCCGAGCTCGCGCGGTTTCTTCGCTTGCCAATGCCGCCGACGGCTGTAGTAGCCGATGGAACGAACCCGCCTTGGTTCGCTTCATTATCGTTCGACCTCAACGGAAACACGCTACCGCCAGTGAGATCCGGCGAGGTGCGTGAAGGAACTCCCCGACCTGAGCACAGGATTGCTCCTGTTTGACATCTGGGTAGGAAATTGCGACCGTCATGTGAGTAACTTCCAAGTGGACTTCGGCACGAAGCCACCCCACATGGACATCTTTGACCACAGCCATGCTTTGTGCGGGTACGTGGCCGGGCAAGGTGAAGCGCGAATGACCGCACTAATGGACCGTTTGGGCATTTCGGTAGATCCTGCTGACCCAACCAAGTCTGGCACCCATCGCCATTGCTTGGTGGATGTGCTTCACACGGACGACCATTTTAGCAGTTGGATAGACCGGATAAAGCGCACTCCGGACTATTTTATAGAGGTGTGGTCAGCGAAGCCGAACCCTATGGTCTTACGGGACAAGAAACATCAGCCGGAATTCGTTTCCTAATGCATAGACGTGATACCTTAGTGGAGTTGATCGAAGCAAATCAGGCCGAGTTCAAGTCCATCCAAAACTGGAGACTTAAACTATGAGCACCACTAAATATCTGCTTGCCAAATACATTGCCGATATGCAGCGGTTTGAACCGCGCAATATCGGCGTGCTGGTCCTTTCTCCATACGGGGTGGAAGCTCGCTTTCTGGGCGAGTTTAGTGACCGGCCCGGCGAAGTGGATGGTCGCCAGATACCTGTTTGGGTGAGTTCCCCAAGTGCTTACAAGCAATGGGTGCGTTACTGGCGTGACGCGGTAAGTGGAGAGACCTTCAAAGCGCCCAAGAGCGGGGTTGTCGTGCCGTTGGCCTCACCGGACTTCTTGACTGCTATTGTAGAATCAGGCAAGGGCAACTTCGTCCTTGCAGAGGCTGGGGAGATAATGGACTCCGTTGGCGAAGAAGACCTACCCTTCGTCGCCGAACAGCTCTTTCAGCAGCTGGTTAAACCCAACGCACCGGACGACCCTCGCGACCTCACTCTAGATGAAATCGTTGAAGAACTGCTGAGTCGATTCAGCATAAGGCAGCATAAGAACTTTAAGCCGAACTACGTGGTTCCATGCACCGTGAATGGGGTTATGGAGGAACTCATCTTCTCAGATGCTATCGCGAACGGGTCACCGATCAAGTTGTACCAGCGTATGTCCTTGCCCAAAACAAAACCGGCACTGAGGAACACCTATCGTGCAGTCGCCTACAGTTTCGAGCATGTCATCCGGGCTGGACAGATAAAGGAGGAAGATACGGGTGTACTCGTGTATGCGACTGAGGAGCAGTTAGCCTCACCTGACGTGCGGAAGGCACTAGGTACTAGAGTCCATCTCACGTGTGGTAAATCTGCGCGATGCATCCTCAAGCGAAAAGGAATTCGCCATGCTGGCAGATGTCCCCGAACACGACTAATCTTTCCAAGATCTTTCTCTTTCCGTGCCACATGGATATGGTCCTTTTCGTCCTTCATCGACGATGACCGAAGACCAGATCGAACAGTTCGCCATTGGGCGCTTGCGCGAGCTGGGCTATGCCTACCAGCACGGCCCCGGCATTGCGCACGATGGCGAGCACCCCGAGCGCGCGAGCTACGAACAGGTGCTGCTGCTGGAGCGCCTGCGCGCGGCCGTGCGGCGCATCAACCCGCGCATACCGGCGGCGGCGCAGGAGGAAGCGGTGAAGCAGGTGGCGCGCATCGCCAGCCCGGAGCTGCTGGTGAACAACGAGGTCTTCCACCGCATGCTTACCGAAGGCGTGAAGGTGGACTACCAGCAGGATGGCAATACGCGCGGCGACCTGGTGTGGCTGGTGGACTTTACCAGCCCCGCCAACAACGACCTGCTGGTGGTGAACCAATACACCGTGGTGGAGAACGGCAAGAACAAGCGGCCCGATGTGCTGCTGTTCGTGAACGGCCTGCCGCTGGTGCTGATGGAGCTGAAGAACGCCGCCGATGAGAAGGCGAGCATCCGCAGCGCCTACAAGCAGGTGGAGACCTACAAGGAGACCATACCCGGTCTGTTCACTTACAACTGCGTGGTGGTGATCAGCGACGGCCTGGAGGCCAAGGCCGGCACGGTGAGCAGCGGCTTCAGCCGGTACATGAGCTGGAAGACCAGCGATGGCAAGGTGGAAGCCTCGCCGCTTATCGGTCAGCTGGAAACGCTGATCGTGGGCATGCTCAACAAGGAGACCCTGCTCGACCTGGTGCGCCACTTCATCGTGTTCGAGCGCAGCAAGAAGGAAGACCCGAAGACGGGCGTCAACACCATCACCACGGTAAAGAAGATCGCCGCCTACCACCAGTACTACGCGGTGAACCGGGCGGTGGCGAGCACGTTGCGGGCAACGGGATACAAGGCTCCGCCTGCGGCGGCAAGCGGCAGCGTTCCGATGGTGGCGGAATCACCCGAGAGCTACGGCTTGCCCGGCGTGAGCAAGCAGGCCACCGGCGACCGCAAGGGCGGTGTGGTGTGGCACACGCAAGGCAGCGGCAAGAGCCTGAGCATGGTGTTCTACACCGGCAAGGTGGTGCTGGCCTTGGACAACCCCACCATCGTGGTGATCACCGACCGCAACGACCTGGACGACCAGCTCTTCGACACCTTCGCGGCCAGTGTGCAACTGCTGAGGCAGGAACCCGTGCAGGCCGTGGACCGCGACCACCTGAAGGAGTTGCTGAAGGTGGCCAGCGGCGGCGTGGTGTTCACCACCATCCAGAAGTTCCAGCCCGAAGAGGGCAACGTGTATGACGAACTGAGCGCCCGCGAGAACATCGTGGTGATCGCCGACGAAGCGCACCGCACGCAGTACGGCTTCAAGGCCCGCAACGTGGATGTGAAGGATGAAGCGGGTGAGGTGGTCGGCAGCAAGATCGTTTACGGCTTCGCCAAGTACCTGCGCGATGCGCTGCCCAATGCCACCTACCTGGGCTTCACCGGCACGCCCATCGAGAGCACCGATGTGAACACCCCGGCGGTGTTCGGCAACTACGTGGATGTGTACGACATCGCGCAGGCCGTGGAGGACGGCGCCACGGTGCGCATCTACTACGAGAGCCGCCTGGCCAAGGTGAACCTGACCGAAGAAGGCAAGCAACTGATCAAGGACCTCGACGACAGCCTCGACCAAGAGCAACTCACCGACACGCAGAAGGCCAAGGCCAAGTGGACCCAGCTGGAGGCGCTGATCGGCAGCGAGAACCGGATCAAGAACGTGGCCCGCGACATCGTGACCCACTTCGAGCAGCGGCAAGAGGTCTTCGAAGGCAAGGGCATGATCGTGGCCATGAGCCGCCGCATCGCCGCGGAACTGTACGCGGCCATCGTGGCGCTGCGTCCGGAGTGGCACGACAACGACCTGAGCAAAGGCAAGATCAAAGTGGTGATGACGGCCGCCTCATCGGACGGTCCGGCGATGAGCAAGCACCACAGCACCAAGGAGCAGCGCCGCGCCCTGGCCGAGCGCATGAAGGACCCGAAGGATCCCCTGCAACTGGTGATCGTGCGCGACATGTGGCTCACCGGCTTCGATGCGCCCAGCATGCACACGCTCTACATCGACAAGCCGATGAAGGGCCACAACCTCATGCAGGCCATCGCCCGCGTGAACCGCGTGTTCAAGGGCAAGCCCGGCGGCTTGGTGGTGGACTACCTCGGCATCGCCGCCGACCTGAAGAAGGCGCTCAGCTTCTATTCCGATGCGGGAGGCAAGGGCGACCCCACCATTGCGCAGGAGCAAGCCGTGGGGCTGATGCTGGAGAAGCTGGAAGTGGTCGCCAACCTATACAACGGCTTCCCCTACGAGGAATACTTCCAAGCGGACACCGCGAAGAAGCTATCCCTCATCCTCGGTGCCGAAGAACATGTGCTCGGTTTGGAGGACGGCAAGCGGCGCTACATCAACGAGGTCACGGCGCTTAGCAAGACCTTCGCCATCGCCATCCCGCACGACCAGGCGATGGACGTGAAGGACGAGGTCGGCTTCTTCCAAGCCGTGAAGGCCCGCCTCGTGAAGTTCGACGGCACGGGCAGCGGCCGCACCGATGAAGAGTTGGAGACCACCATCCGGCAGGTCATCGACCAGGCGTTGGTGAGCGAGAAGGTCATCGACGTCTACGATGCAGCGGGCATCAAGAAGCCGGACATCTCCGTGCTCAGCGAGGAGTTCCTGTTGGAGCTGAAAGGCATGGCGCACAAGAACGTGGCCATCGAAGTGCTCAAGAAACTCCTGAACGACGAGATCAAAGCCCGCGCCCGCACCAACATCGTGCAAAGCCGCAGCCTGATGGACATGCTGGAGGACAGCATCAAGCGCTACCACAACAAGATCCTCAGCGCCGCCGAAGTGATCGAAGAGCTGATCAAGGTGAGCAAGGAGATCACCGCCAGCGACAAGCAGGCCGCCGACATGGGCCTCAGCGAATACGAGTACGCCTTCTACACGGCCGTGGCCAACAACGACAGCGCCAAGGAGCTGATGCAACAGGAGAAGCTCCGCGAACTGGCCGTGGTCCTCACCGAGCGCGTGCGCCAGAACGCCAGCATCGATTGGACGATCAAGGAGAGCGTGAAGGCCAAGCTGAAGGTGATCGTGAAGCGGACGCTCAGACACTATGGCTATCCGCCGGATATGCAGAAGCTGGCGACGGACCTGGTGTTGCGGCAGGCGGAGATGTTGGCGGGGGAGTGGTCGGCCTGAGTTGATGCTAGCTAACCCAATGAAATATATCAATCCTCTCGTCCTTTTAGGCCTCAGTTCATCTGAGGTGGATTCGCTGGACCCTATTTCCATTAAGAAGCTGCGCCGGCGTCTGTACGCGGAGATCGAACTAGCCGATGACGGTGCCTTTCACCAAAATGGAGCAACCTATTCACGGTGGGAGTGCGACAAAGCTTTAGAGGACTTGGAGAGCCCGGATAACCTGAGTTTCCATGGTTACTTATTGAACAACAGTAATCTACTAGCCCTTTTGACACATGGGGACATGTCTCTGTTTCGGGCTCCTTTGATCGAGAGCAATTACTTGGACACGCGCTTCCGGGATTTTATTAGCCCTTTTTGCTCCCCGGTTCGACAAAGCCCTGCATCAGGCTTTCCTGGCAAGCAGTTCAACCGGCATCCTAAGCCCCAAGGCGCCTCACCCTCGCTCGAGAATGTTCTCAAGCTCCAAATACTGGTTGCTCCTGCATGAGGCCCTAGCATATCGAAGCCTATACAACGAGCTTCAGTCACGTATCAATGACCTGCAGTCGATCACAGAAGAGGTAACCAACGAAGAATCGGATTACGATGAGGAAACCGTTGAAGAATTGACGACCCTCGTTCAAACGACCGTACCGATCGAGCCGCTCAATACTCTACCGAGTTACTTCCAGGGTACAAGGAACAAACTTGCGGCGCAGGTGAACCGCCTTTGTCTTGCAATATGGAACACATACAATACTACCCTAGTGCCATATAATCTCTTGGAACACTTGCTTCTTTTGGACCTGGATAGCGCTAGTCGGCCACAATTCGAAAAGAACTTCGGCATAGTCAAGGCTAAGCATCTTCAGCGTTTAGATGAGCATAAGCATAGTGTGGTCTTTAAGCTTTGGGCAAAGCGGACCAAGGAGATCAATGAATTGATAGAGATGGTTACGGCTAAGAATATTTTAGCGCAGAATGTCAAAGTCGACATAGATACAACCGAGTTGAACGCACTAGGTGGGTTTGCCGATGAGGTACGCGATGTGGTAGCGAACCGGCTTAGGGAGTTGTCAGTTAGTGTTTGGAATTCGTACAATCACCACTCCAAAGCAATGGAACTATTGTACTTGGCTTTCGAAATACGCACGTCGCCAGAAGTCAAAGGCGCCTGCAAGCCGACATAGTTCACTTGCTTGGCCTCAAACAAAAGACAATGCCCTGCCTGACCAGGCCGTCGTAGGCAAACCCGTAGAGTCCGCACCTACACTTCATCTGATCCATGGTTGCGGCACCACCATGTACGGCTCTACCCACTATTTTGTCATTTTCGGTATTCCAATATACCCGATCGGGCGCTATTTGTATGAGTAGCGGAAATCATTATCGATTCACTCGTAAACTTCCTCTGCACACTTACCAGCTTGTTTGGCGATACGTGCTCGTCATCTACCTTGCGTACCTAGTATTCACCGGCCTGTTTAACTGAACACATACATGGTGACCGAACCCTTACGTTACCCAAGCTATACATCGATATTCTTGATCGAGTCTTCGAGATCGAGGAAGAAGCTCGCCTCCATTGAACAAGCCAACTCCATAAGCCGGAACATCAACAGGCTTAAGGAGGTTCTCGCATCGTTCGATAACAACGCTGGGCTGGTTTATGACTCTCCCCTTGGTGAATCTTTCGACGAGACCCGGAGTGATGTGGAGGCAAGCATAACCCCGGCACTTCAACTGAAAACCTCATCATCACCGAGGTGATCAAGCCGATCATCCGTTATAAGAGCGGCGGTCTCAATATAATTGCTCGCAAGGGCGTCGTCATTGTGCAGTCAGTAAACCCTTAGCCCAGAAACAATGGAATCCACCATCAACTTCGGTATCGATCTCGGCACCACCAACAGTGCAATAGCCAAATTTGTAAAGGGCGAGGTTATCATCTTCAACAATCCGTTGGACTATGGACGCGCGACCCTCCCATCTGTAGTCTTGTACCGTAAGGACAAGATCGTCGTGGGCACACATGCGAAACAATACTTGGAGCGCGACCCAAAGAATGTTGTGGCCGTCTTCAAAAGGAAGATGGGCACTTCTGAATCCTACAAGATCAAATCGACCAATGAATCAGTAACCCCCATTGAGCTATCTGCTCAGGTCCGCAAGCAGCTGAAGACCTTCGTCAATACTGGCGATACACTCGATGCGGTGGTGCTTACCATTCCGGCTTCGTTCGACATGATCCAGAGTAATGCGACAAAAGAAGCAGGGCACCAGGCCGGGTTCGGGCAGGTAGTACTACTTCAGGAGCCGATCGCCGCAAGTCTTGCGTATGCGAACATGAAGAAGGTCAACGAAATGAGCGACGGGAAATGGCTCGTTTATGATCTCGGTGGAGGCACCTTCGACGTTGCACTTTTACGCATCAAGGATGGCGAAATGAAGGTGCTTGATCATAGGGTGATAACTTCCTTGGTGGCGCCGACTTCGATCGACTTATCGTGGAAGCTGATCATTCCTAAGCTCTCCCAACATCACACGTTCGACGATCTATACAAGGAGTTGACTAGTGCCTCTGGTCGCCTTAATGGGGTATACTTCAAGCTCTGTCACAAAGCCGAGGAAGCCAAGGTGAAACTCTCTGCGGTTTCTTCTGCTGAGATAGAGGTCAATGGCTTTGAGGATGCTTCCGGCGAAGCCGTGGATATCGAGGTCACCATCACGAGGTCTGAGTTCAATGAGCTCATCAAACCCCATATCGACAGCACGCTGGATATGATCAAGGCCATCTTGACCCGTAATTCCTTGACGGCTCAAGATGTTGAATACGCTGATGGTCGGTGGCTCGACATACATCCCTTTCGTTCGCCAACGTACAGAGGAGGTGCTACAGATACGGGTGAACTGCGAGATCGACCCGACCACGGCTGTTGCTATCGGTGCTGCATACTATGCCGCAACGAAGCCGAAGAGATAGCAAAGAAGGTCCCTAGTGCAAACCCATCCCGTGTTTCCATCAGAGCCTCTTACAATAAGGCTTCCAAGGAAAGGGACGAGCTCTTCGCTGCTCGGGTGATGGGCATCACCGAAAACCTCTTATACCGTATCGTTCGACAGGACGGTGGATTCGACTCAGGTTTGAAGAAGTTGACCGAGCGCATCAGTGAGGACCTTCCCTTGGTTGAAAATGCGTTCAACTATTTCACCCTCACCGTTTACGATGCACAGAATAACCCTGTGGAGACCGACTTGGAACCGATCGGCATCAACAGTGGGTTTGCGATCAGTGGGCAGCCTTTACCTGAGGACATTTGCCTCGAAGTCGATGACTTGGATCATATAGGATCCACAAGGCTCTTTCCGGTATTTGAACGTAACACCATACTCCCTGCAAAAAAGACGGTTACCTTTCCGATCAACAAAACCTTGATCAAAGGGAACGACCAAGACCGTCTCTGGATCAACGTTTACGAAGGTCCTCAAACCTCGCTTCCTTCAGCCAACAAACCGGTTGGCATTATTGAGGTCACTGGTCGAATGACTTCACGTGATGTCGCTAAAGGCTCAGATATTGAGATAACCATCTCCGTGTCCGAAAGCAGGGACCTTACCGTTTCTGCGTATCTCACAATGTCCGACCAGGAGTTCAAGAACGTTTTCAACTCCAAGGTTCGGGAAACACATCTCGCCTTACTCAAGGACCACGTCAATGATCTTGTTGATCAACTTGACGAAGAATTGGAGATCGCAACCGATAAGGAGGAGTATGAAACAGCTAGTCACCTAGCTAAGCTGAAAAAGCAATTAGCCGTCGTCGCTGAAGAAGTCGAGACTCTCAGCAGTGATGACGTAACGGACAAGCGTTATCAGCTCGAAGACCGAAAGCGGAAGATCGCGCAGGATTTGGATGTTGCCACAAAGGACAAGCGCATCAATAAGTTCAAGGAACTCTATGTTGAAGTGAAGGAAGAATGCAGGCAGTTGCTTGACGAAGGAGGGAACGACCACGAAAGGAACACGTTCAAGAACATAATAGCTCAAGAACCCTCATTCCTCTCAAGTAACAACCCACTACGGATCCAGGAGAAGTCGGACGAACTCCAAGCCATAATTGGACAGATCCGTTGGAGAACTCCCAAGTTCCTTCTCGGCATGTTCAAATGGCTCAGTGACCAGCAACATTCTATGAACGACCAAACTCAGTCCAAGAGCCTTATCGAGGCTGGTAGGTTCGCCGTTGAAAGCAGCAACTGGGAGCGTCTCCGTGAGATCAACTTCGGGCTTCTGGACCTGCTGCCCAAAAAGGCGCGTGATCAGGCCGCCAACAAGATCGGCTTCGGGCTATGAGAACTCCACTTTTTCAAGATCTGTTACTCCGCTCTGCCGTTATTGCCATAGCCTGTGACGGGAGTATCGACACGTCTGAGGTGGATGAGATCAACAACATGGCCGTGAACGAGATCTACTTTCTCGGCTTTGACTATCAGCCACCCTTCGCCACGTATCTCGCCGATATCCGCATAAGGGGTAAACGTGCCATCGAAGAATATCTAGCCGCGCTTTCCAAGGCACCTCTAAATGATCAACAGAAACTCTTGCTCATCGAAGTACTCATACGTGTGATGAAGGCTGACTCCAATTGGGCAGAGAACGAGAAGGCCCTCCTCCATATGGCCATTAAGAACATTCAAGTCGCGGAGGAAGTCGTCATAGAAGCATTTCCAGAGCATGCCGGTCTTTTCTTGTCCGGTCATTCGAGTTCATTCGACGACAACTTCCATGATACGCTGTCGTCATGAACGAACTAGCCTGCCGCTAGTCACATACTTTTCGCCCTTCAGCGGTTGGCTTATTTCTTAAATCTCAGCAGCGTCTCCTTCCTCGGGTCCCTGCATCATATACCTATTCCGTGAACGACTCCATCAGCCCCACCATCCACCACCGCCTCCAATTCGTCTTGCACAGCAGCCGCAACCGGTTGAGCGATCCAACCCGGTGCTGGCTTCAATGGCATTCACGCTAGTGCGGTGGTCGCCCCAGTGCAATGCGCTGGCTGCTTGGGTCTGTCCACTAGGAACCTGACCAGCTCGGTATCCAACACCTTCCGGGCCATTGGGCCCAGTGCATTGAAGGAGACCTGGTCCTTAAGGGTGCGCTGCCATTGCTCCAGTTCCAAGATGGTGGCCGCGTTGGCGGCACCGTACATGGAAAAGGGAAAATGCGGCCAGAGCAACACGGAGAAATTCAACGCGTTCACCGGTGGCACAATGCGGCGCGCAACACGGCGGGCCTCGGCGCTCAACGGCTCCAGGGGACCAGCCCAGCACCTTGCTGGCAAGCGGATCGTCGTAGCAGTTGCGCAACCGCTTTTGCTCGATGTGCAGTTCGGGCAATTCTCCTTGCACCAGCAGTGTACGCACGTGGGCCTTCCATGCTTTCAGTTCGGCGGCCCGCTTGCCCACCACCTTGCGCTCGAATGCCAAGGGTGAAGCCGGATGCGATGACCCGCGCCATGCCTTGGAGGTCATTGTATTGGTAGGTGATTTGCCACACCAACCGTCTTGATGGTGCGGACAAACCTTGAAGCACCTGCTTGAATTGCGCGTAGCACCTTGCCCAATGGCGGTCAAAGGCTTCCGTGTCCAAGAGCATCTCCGTGTAGGTTTGGGCCTTGGTGGCGTTCATGGGGCTAATGATTGGCCGAAATTAGCGGCGCACAGGGGGCATGCGCCACGGCTGTGGATCGATCCATCCACCGCGCATGGTTGAACAGGGTACAATGCCAGTGGTACGGTTATAACTGGTGCTGTTCCATGAACCGCCCCCGGTTCAAAACAATACTTACCGATTGTTCGGGTCCATTGGGTAAGGTTCACCTTCGTATGGCGCGGCGGTGGCATTTGCGAGGCAGGACGTGAAGTACAGCTTTCACCCAATTAAACCCAATTGCCAAATGAAGAAGACCGCGACCCCCCGCCTACGCATTGCTATTGTGGATGACCATGTGCTCTTGCGCGAAATGTTGGCCACCATTTGCACCATCTGGGTGCATGGCGAGGTGGTGCTAAAAGCCGCGGACGGCGTGGACTACGAGGAACAAGTAGCCAAGGTGGGGAAGATGAACCTGCGATTGTGGACCTGCGGATGCCCCGGCGCGATGGATATGCGACCATGGAGTGGATACGGGAGTACCAACCGGATACGCGCATGATGGCGCTAAGTCATGCCCTGGAAGATGGAACGGTGTACCATGCCATGCAGTCCGGTGCGCATGCAGTTGTGGAAAAGGGCATCCCCACCAGGAGTTCATCGCCTGTTTGGAAAGCATGCGCACCACGGGTTACACACCACACCATTGATGATGCAGCAACTCACGCATGCCGGACCCCAACAGTCCGCGGGCATTGCGCAAGAAGTTGGAAGAAACCCAAGCCTGCGCGAAATGGAATACCTGAAGGAGTACATCAAGGAGGAGAGCCCCAGCCGGAACAAGATCGCGGTGAAGATGATGGTTAAACCGAGCACCGCCGAGAGCTACCGCAGTAACATTTCGGAGAAGACCGGTGCGCGGACCCGCTTGGGCATGTTCATGATGGCGGTCCGTTTCGGGCTGGGGAAGGTGGAAGCCTTCCTCCCGGATCCTGTGGCGGTGGAGTACCCCCGCACGGGTGCCGAAGTGATTTGCACTTGAAGGGACCGGGGCGCCAACGATGCCAAAGCGGCCCTCTTCGCTGCTTATGAGCCGGAGTCCGATGTTTGTCAAGCGTTGCTCGATGTTTGTGACCTGTTGACTGATGTTTGTGACCTGTTGACTGATGATTGTCAAATGCTGTCCGACGCTTGTCAGGAGTTGTTCTGACGCTTGTCAGATGTTCTTCGATGCTTGTCAAGAGTTGTTCGATGCTTGTCAGAAGTTGCTCGCTGCTTGCCACCTGTTCTCCGATGCTCCTAAGAATTTGTTCGATCCTCGTCAACTGTTGTTCGATGTTTGCCAGCAGTTGACCGATGCTTGTCAATAGTTGTTCGACGCTTGTGAAGCGTTGCTCGATGTTTGACAACTTTTGTCCGATGCTTGAGAAGTTCTCCGATGCTTATCAAGCGTTGTTCGATGCTTGTCAGTTGTTCTCCGATGCTGAAGAGGAGTAGTTCAACGCTTGTCAAGAGTTGTTTGATGCCTATCAGATGTTCTCCGTTGCTTGTGAGAAGTCGTTCGGTGCTTGTGACAAGTTGTTCGATGCTCGTGAAGAATGCTCCGATGCTTGAGAGAAGTTGTTCGATGCTTGTATTCAGTTGTTTGATGCTCGTGAAGAATGCTCCGATGCTTGAGAGTAATTGTTCGATGCTTGATGGAAGCTCTCCGACGCTGGTCAGGCGTTCTTCAATGCATGAGCGAAGTTCTCCGTTGCTTGTCCGTTGCTCTTTGATGCATGAGGGAAGTCCTTCGATGCCGAAGCGGACCCCTACTGTGCCGGGGAACATTTCAGGCTTTACGGAGCGCTGGACTTTGGGCCCGGTAATCGGTTGTCCACCTGTTGTGCGGTTTCGCTATGCGCTTGGTTGGGCCGGTCGCCTGCCAACTATTCGTTCAGCGTGGATTATGCGACCCCTGTGTTATACCATACTACTAGGGGGGTGTAGTCAGGCGGGCGTGGCGGAAGCAACAGGTCTTTGTGCCGCTCGCAAACCTTTGCCTAGCGCGGAAAGAGGCGTGCAGGACCCCGGCAGTTGCAGGGTGGTCACCCCCGCTGCTGCAACCGGTTTTCGGAACTAACCCATGCCGAAATGCATACAACGCTCAACCCACAAAACAGGGGAGCAGATGAAAAAGGTATGGTATTTCGTTAAACTCGGCATCGCCGGCATTACACCTGGGGATGACAGTGAATAAGATCCGCTATTGTGTCAATAAGATGACGGCCAACCCGGCATACATGGCACCGAATCCACCCGATCCTTCTCTTGGAGAAGTGACCGCAGCTGTTGACAAATTGGAGGCAGAACAGGCTTACGTCTTCAATGGGGCGGGTTGCCAAGAGATCCCGGGATGTGGCATTCCAGGAGGCCAAGGACATTTTCCACCTCATGGGCGGGTATGTGCAGTTGGCCAGTGGTGCGGACTTGGAGACCATTTTGAGCGCAGGGCTCGAGGTGGAAAGCAAGCCCATGCCAAAGCCAGCACCCTTGGCCCCCACCAATGTACGTGCGATCGCTACAAAGGGCCTGGGTCAGATCATCGTGTTGTTCGGTGGTAGCAAAGGTCGTCGCGTCTACAAGGTGTACCAAACAGAGGGCGTCCCCTCGTTGGAGACCGGGTGGGAGCTGATCGCCGAGACCGGTAAAGTGCGTGTGGTAGTAGATGGCTTGGACCGCTTCAAGACCTACAGCTTCCGTGTGGTAGCTGAAGGAGTTGCTGGTGTAAGCGTACCAAGCGACGCCGCCAGCGCCAGGGCAGCTTGGCTCAACGCGCAGCCCCACGAGCGGGGGGGGCCTTGCTTTACGCCCATATGCAAAAGGGGCTGTCCTGAACGGGATGGCCCCTTTTTCTTTGTTGTCAATTCGGAGGTCGTCGAAGGACTTGGGCCTATCCGCTCGGGAAGGGGAGAATACGTGCAGCCCGAAGGATATTTTGAGATGCGTTTATTCAAAGAAGCCCGGCTTTGACTGGTCTTAATTTCGGGAGTTCGTCCTCGATAAACTATTATGCCTTCTTGGCGGCCTTCTGGCAGCCTTCTTGACTGGCTTTCTAGCCGCCTTTTTCAGCCGCTGGTGCTGCTTCTGCGGCAGCCTTCAGCCGTGCGATCTTTCAATGTTGCTTTGCGCTTACGGATGGTTTGCGCCTGTGGTCCTGTGCCATGGTTTGCTTGAATTGGGTTGCGGAATATAGACGGCGGTGGATATGGGTTGATTTGGACCAGACCGACAGTTCAGTGACGCACAAGCACGAGTGCACACCTCACAACCGCTTGCCCGGCAGCTTCCGTCCGTCGCACAAGCTCGGCTTGTTCTATTGATAGAGCACGCCCGGCTCTATTGCATTCCAAGATGTACACTCAGGGTGCATGTTCGAAGTTCAACTTGTAGCTCGAAATGCTTCGCCTGTTGCAAAAGGAGCCAACTCCACGGTATCGCCAACCTTGGACCGGCAGAACAGGTCGATCTCCTTCACGATGTCCACTTGCGATACATTGTAGTCCACTAAGGTTGGTCCGCTTCTTCGCGTGGATGGGGTACAACCACAGTAGGACCGGTTGTGCTTGCTGACGACAGCGCATACAGCACTGGCTGAATGCTTCCGGTGATGAGCCGGGTTTTTGCATGTACTCCGTCATTCCAGAAGCGGAGGAACAGAAAGGTCATCCCGGCGAAAGCTGGCGGAGTCGCGCGAATGCGCTTTACGATCCACGTGATCATTAGAGATGCCGGATAAGCGGGACAAGCGCTGCTCTCGCAGCACCCGCTTTCCGGCATGACCCATGATCGAAGCCCGGGCAAGCTGAAGGCGCTGGCGCAGTACCGCACACACTCGTCCAGACGTATCGGCAGGCTGCGTGCGGTAGGTGTCCACGATCCGCGCGGCAACCGCCCTCCGCGGGCTCGTGCGGGCATAAGTGCGGCGGGATGGATGCTTAGGAGTCTGCCCCGGCCTTGACGGGGTGGGCGCCTTTGGCGAAGCCCCGCACGCGGGGCGGGTGGAGCCCCGCACTTGATGGGAAAAGGTGAAGGAACTGCTTCTCGGACGGAGCAACCGACCACGCCACTCCGCGACCGAAATCCATGTATCTCGGACTTCGGATCTCAACCCTCACCGATCATTCCAGAAGCGGAGAAACAGAACGGTCATCCCGGCGAAAGTTTGGCGGAGTCGCGCGAATGCGCCACGCATCCACGGATCATTGGTGAGATGCCGGATAAACGGAACAAGAGCTGCCATCGCAGCACCTGCCTTCCGGCATGACCTGCGATCGAAGCCCGGGGCAAGCTGAAGGCGCTGCGCAGCACCGCGACACTCGTCCAGACGTATCGGCAGGATGTGTGCGGTAGGTGTCCACGATCCGCGTGGCGGCGGCCGAACGGCTAGTGTGTCGGCCTGTGTGGTGAGGCTCTCCGCTTGGATCGTGGGCGCCTTTTGGCTCCACCTTTTGGCGAAGCAAAAGGTGGAAGGAACTGCCTCCCGGACGGAGCAACCGACCACGCCACTCCACAACCGAAATCCATAGATCTCGACCAGATCTCAACCCTACCGATCATTCCAGAAGCGGAGGAACAGAAGGGTCATCCTGGCGAAAAAGCTGGCGGAGCCGCGCGAACGCGCACAATTTATCCACGTGGACAAGGAGATGCTGATAAAAGCGGGACAAGCGCTGCTCGCAGCACCCGCTTTCCGGATGACTTCCGGTGGCGTTGTGTGGCGTATCGCGTGTGGCACATCCAAACGTGCACGTGAGTGAAATCCGAACCCATACAGCACTTTCCACGTGGATCGTTCTGGTCGGCACTTATACGAAAGAAGACCGAACAAAACATTGTTGATAACTATTTATCCGTAAACTTGACCACTCTTCCTATTGTGACTAACAACTGAACCAGCACCCATCCCCGCGCGCGCGTATCGACCAAGGACCGCCTGACTTTCCACCAGTACACGCTTCATACCACCTGAAAACAGTGCGTTGACCGCAACCTCACTGCACGGTATGCAACGCGCTCGAGCGATCGTGAACGAACAGGAGAACGGACACAGCGGAACGTACTTGAAAATGCTACGGACCATGACCGAACACGGCATTCCATTTTCCCTCCTTCTTGCTTGCCAACGGCACGTGCTATGTCAAAGCACTAGTCCGCAGGTGTTCTCCACGTCCGGTGGAGGGCGACTTCCTTGGACCAGCAGGCTGACCTGGACCATTGGCGAACCCACGACGAAACGTATCTCTATCCGGCGGCCCCACCCCTACCCAAGGCTTCCAACAGCCGGTCGATATCCATACCGGATGCCGCTAACTACGGAGCCCGGTTCCGATCGCGGTCTATCCAAACCCTACCCGGCATTTCGTGCACGTGGTCCACGCCGAAGTCCTGCTCGGGGACCGGTACGAACTGCGCAATGCGCTGGGTCAACCGTTTATGCAGGACCGCGTGCAGGGTAGCACCACGGACCTGGACATGGACCGGACTCGCTTCAGGAGTCAATACCCGGCGGCTGTTGAACGACCAGAATTCGACCAGACTTTTACCATCAACGTAACCCGATAGGACCACGCGATCGACCCACCTTGCTGGCCTGCCCTTTCACGGTCGGCAGTTTCGGCACAAGCACCGAACGGGATCAACTACCAGGCGGTCCTTCGTGATGTAAGTGGCACCATAGAGCCGAACACGTCGGCCACCTTGGGCCTCGCGGTCATAGAAGGCAGCACCGAAGGCCCAGTGGTTCGCGCGAGGAGGAGCATGTTGTCACGAGCAACGACTTCGGTCTGCTGAACGTGGTGCTGGGGCGGGTGTGGTCACCAAGCGGAAGTTTCGCCACCATCGATTGGTCCACCGGGGAGTTTTTCGTGCGTACGAGTTTGAACGGTGACGAGGTGGGCACCTCGCGGATGCTGAGCGTACCCTATGCGCTGTTCGCGGCCGAGACCGGTAGCAGCACCCCCGGTCCGCAGGGTCCGGCGGGTCCCCAAGGGAACAACGGCCCGGTAGGACCAACGGGTCCAGCGGGCGCAACAGGCCCACAAGGCAATGCAGGCCCTTCCGGTCCTACGGGTCCGCAAGGTGCCACAGGTACAGCAGGCACCGGCGTAACTTCTGGACGTTGATGAACACGTTCCAGTTGCCCCAACCGGGCGATCCCGAGATGCCTACTGATCAGCGGCAGCCTGTATGCGTGTGGTCGGATATCATCAGCGCTTGGGAGAATGTGGGGCAATATCCAGGGCCCTGCTGGACCCATTGACCAACTGGGCCTTCCGAGCGCCAGCGGTGGCACGGGACCAAGGGCCTGCAGGTCAAACAGGTGCCGCAGGAGCGCAAGGTTCTACGGGCCAAACGGGCGCAACCGGCGCAAATGGAGCAACGGGACCCCGAGGCCTTCCCGGGCAAACGGGTAGCACTGCGGCCGTGCCCTGTTGGCGCGGGCAGGGGCTACGGGAGCACAAGGTCCAGGTAGGCCAGACCGGAGCTACGGGTGCCGTGGGCGCAGTAGGTCCGCAGGGGCCAGTTGGAACAACGGGGCCTGCTGGTCCACTGGGTCCAGCCGGTCCCACAGGGCCTGAGGGCAATACGGGCAGCACCGGGAATACCGGCCCCAAGGGCCTGCTGGCACAGCCGAACGCCGGGAGCGATAGGTCCGCAGGCCCATTGGACCACAAGGGAACAACGGCACAAATGGCACAGGGTCACCATCCTCGGCTCTCTACTCGACCTTGGCGGCATTGCGGGCCGCGCATCCTACCGGGACCGCCGGACAAGCCTATTTGATCAACGGGAACCTCTATGTGTGGTCCACCAACACGACCTCATGGAACAACGTGGGCACCATCCAAGGCCCGGCCGGAACGACGGGTGCCACAGGTGCCACGGGTGCCACGGGAGCAACGGGATCCGCAGGTCCTTCGGGACCCCAAGGACAAGCTGGAACGGCAGGGGCGACTGGTACACAAGGACCAGCGGGACCGAGAGGACTGCAAGGCAACACCGGTGCCATTTGCGCGAAGGGAGCCACTGGACCGGCAGGTGCGGGGGTGCCACCGAACACAAGGGCCTATCGGGCCGGTAGGGCCACAAGGCACGGCCGGTGCTGACGGTGCGATCGGGCCTGTTGGACCAACTGGCATGACAGAGGCCGGCGGGAACACAGGGCCCGGCGGGAGAGCTGGGCGCAACGGGTGGCGTAGGACCAGTAGGCCCCCAAGGACCTGCCGGAACAACAGGGCCTGCGGGCACCAGGGACACCAACGGTCCAACAGGCCCTCCCGGCGTTACGGGTGTGGCCGGGCCCACGGGCCTGCAAGGAACTGCGGGAACAGGCGGGAACCCCTGGAGCAGATGGACCGCAAGGTCCGGTCGGACCACCGGGCGCCGATGGTGGACGGCACGGGTGTCACCATTCTTGGCTCCTACGCCTCCCTTGCAGCATTGGAGGCCGCGCAGCCCACTGGGAACGCCGGGGATGCCTACCTGATCAACGGGGCCTCTATGTGTGGTCCACCAATACGAACGCCTGGAACAATGTGGGCACCATCCAAGGACCGGCTGGAACCGCCGGTGCGACCGGGCCCTGCAAGGACCTACTGGCCCCGCTGGTGCGACAGGTGCGACGGGGGCACAAGGACCCACCGGGTCGGGATCGGTCCACAAGGTCCTGAAGGTGCAACCGGACTGGCGGGTTCACAAGGCCCGACCGGTGCGGCAGGGCCTACGGGAACGCAAGGACCAGCGGGCCCAATGGGAATACCAAGGGCTGCCCGGTGATGATGGTGCAACGGGACCTGCGGGACCGATAGGGATCACAGGCGCTACAGGGAGCACAAGGCCCCGTGGGACCGTTGGGAGCACAAGGGCTGCCGGGAGAAGATGGCGAAACGGGACCTGCGGGTCCAACAGGCGCGACAGGCGCTACAGGTGCAAGGGCCTGAGGGGCCGGTGGGTGCCACCGGTGCAACCGGAGCCATCGGTCCGGAAGGTCCTGCCGGAACAGCGGGACCTGCAGGGATCCAGGCGACCAGCGGGACCCACAGGCCTGCGGGTGCTACGGGTGCTGCCGGGGCCACGGGGCCACAAGGCAATGACGGTGCGGATGGCACGGGCGTCACCATTCTCGGTTCCTATGCCTCCCTTGCGGCATTGCGGCGGCGCAGCCCACCGGGAACGCCGGGGATGCCACCACCGATCAACGGGGACCTCTGTCTGGTCCACGAATACGAGCATCTGGAACAATGTGGGCACCATCCAAGGCCCAGCGGGAACGACCGGTGCAACGGGGGCTGCCGGAGCAACAGGGCCAGCAGGACCTGCAGGACCACAAGGCGAAACAGGTGCTGATGGCGTGATGGGACCTGCGGGTTCCGCCAATATCAATGGTACCGAGAACTACCTCGTGAAATTCACCGGTGCTACTACGGGTGGGAATTCCCAAGTCTTTGATGACGGCACCTCGGTCGGGATAGGCACGGTCACACCCACGGCCAAACTCTCGGTGAACGGCGATGCGAACAACAGCACCGGATCATGGAGCGTGTTCTCGGATGCGCGCATAAAGACCGTGAACGCGGAATTCACCGATGGGTTGAGCGTGATCGAGCGCTTGCGTCCGGTCCTGTTCACCTACACCGAAAAGGCCCCCTTCCAGTCCGACGGCGAAAGGATCGGCGTGATCGCAAAGGAATTGGAAAAAGTGGCACCGTACATGGTGAGCCAGCAGGAGAACGGCGCGTTCAAGGACCTGCGCGAAGTGAACAACCAAGCCTACGTGTTCTTGTTGATCAATGCGGTAAAAGAGCAACAAGCATTGATCAACGCGCAAGAGGAGAAGATCCAGTCGTTGGAAGCCGCCGGTGCCGCGATGCGTTCGGACCTAAGTGAGCAGAACGAGTTGATCCAAGCGAACATGAAGATCATGTTGGAATTGAAAGCTGCCGTTGAAGCACAGACGCAGCGTTGATCGGATCTCGAAACAAAAAGGGGTGTTCCAATTTCGGGCAGCCCCTTTCCTTTCGGAACGCTGAACATGCTGTGGCCTTCAATGCGCACAGACGGTACCGAGTAACACGTCTTTCGTGCGGAGACGGTCAATGCACCGGCGATCGTGGTTGGAAGATCTTGTTGTACCACCTTGACCCACTCCGGTGGACCGGAATTTAGGCAACTACACCAACCTTCCCGTATCGCCAAGCTCACCGCACCGGTCGCGGACTTCACGTGGAGCTTTGTAGATATGGCGCATGTGGGTGTTCACCGTACCGGTGCTGATGTTGCACTGTTCGGAGATCATCTTGTAGCTGACCCTCGACCAGCTGTTTCAGGATGTCCTTTTCCGCCGCGATGTGAGATCGAAGTTGGTTGGTTTCGGCAAGGGGGCCCTTGTTCGCGCAGAGCGTCAACACCTTTGGCGACCGCGGGTGTCATGGGGGCACCCCCCCTGGGTCACTTCCACGATGCCTTGGATCAACTTGGTGGGTGCGGTCTGCTTCAGGAGATAACCATCGGCACCGGCGAGGATGGCGGCGAAGATCTTGTCGTTGTCCTCGAACACGGTCTGCATCAGGATCTTCACCGTGTTGTTCGTTTCTGATCAGGCGTACCCCCCTTCGATCCCGTCCACGTGCGGCATGTCGATGTCCATCAACACCACATCGGGTTTGCTCGTTTCGATGTGCTTCACCACCTCCCGGCAATCCGGAAAGGCCCCTGCGCATTCCATTCCATCGGTGGAATCGATCATCAACCGCAGCCCATCGCGGCGGCTGGCGTTGTCATCGAATATGGTCACATGGATCATGACGCCACAAAACTAGGTCCCCGGATGCACGCCGTCCATCATGGTGATCCAATGATATTTGGGCTTCTGAGGCTTTGAAACGGGAGCCGACCGTTGTTCCTGCACCCGGACCCGTATCAACGTGAAGTTCGCCCCCATGTCCTTGGCCCTTTTCCGCATGTTGCCCAATCCATTCCCCGGAGCTACCAACTGCAGGAGCATCGCGATCGAAGCCCTTTCCGTTATCGGCCACCTGCATAACGATGGATGGTCCGTTGCGCGATACGTCCACACGCAGGACGGTCGGCTCGGCGTACTTCAACGCATTGTTCACCGCTTCCTTGAAGATCAAATAGAGGTTCTTCCGTTGCGACATGCCAAGGTGGATACGCTCCAACCCTTTCTCGATGGTGAACTCCAAAGTGCATGACCCCGCCTCCGTCAAGCGCACCGCATAGGAACGCATGCGCTGCACCACATGGTCCATATCGTCGTTCTCCGCATTCACGGCCCAAACGATATCGTTCATGGCCTCCATGACGGAGGTGGTGCTTTCGGTGATGCGGTCCAGCATTTCGGTGGCCTCCGGAACCTTTGCGCCGGCCTTCTTTCTGGCGACGGTACTGAAGAGAGCAACACTGCTCAAGGTGCTCCCGATCTCGTCATGCAGGTCACGGGCGATCTGATCGCGCACGTTCACCACTTCCATTGCACGCGCAAGCCGATAACGGAAGAACGCGACCGTGATAGCGGTCAATATCAACGACATCAGCAGACGGAACCACCATGTGCCCCACCACGGAGGTGTGATGGTCAACAACAGGCTCGCACCCTGCTCATCCCACCTCCCTTCACTGTTGCGCCCTTGCACCCGGAACGCGTAGGAACCGGGATCGAGATTGGTGAAGGTGGCTTCATGCCCTTTTTCATTTTCGATCCAGTTGGTGTTCAACCCTTCGAGGATGTACCGGTACTCGTTCTGGCCCGGCACGGATAGGTCCATGTTGGCGAAGGCGAAGGTGATCATGCGCTCGCTGTACGGTAGTGTCAGTTCGTCCAGCCCGGTGATCGGTACCTGAAGGAAAGAGGCATTGTCCGAAACCGTGACCGGTCTATTCAACAACTTCAGCCCCGTGATCCGGGTGGGCGATGGGTCCGCTTCGGTGTAGAAGTCTTCCGGATCGAACCAGGTGATGCCCTCCATGCCGCCGGAAATACAAGAGGCCATCGGCACTTGCCTCTGCACTGTAGCGATTGAATTCGTTGCCAGCGATGCCGTCGGCCATGGTGTAGGTCTTCTTGGCCCCGGTGCGCGGGTCAAAGCGGCACAAGCCTTGGTTGGTGCCGATCCAAAGGTTGTTGTGCGCATCGGGCAGGATGCCGTAGACCACGTCGTTGGGTAAGCCCTGTTCAGTGGTGATGGTATGGTCGCATTGTCCGGTACGCAGGTCCATCCGGGCCATGCCCTTTCCTTCGGTCCCCACCCACATGAACTTGTCGGGCTCATCCGGATCGAAGCAGAGCGAGAACACCTCATTGCCGGGGATGGACGTGCTATCCTGGTCATCATGCATGTAATGGCTCCAATTCCCGGTGCGCGCTTCCAATCCGTAGACCCCATTGCCAGTGGCCATCCAAATGGTGCTGTCCGAGGCGAAGCGCCAACAGGCGATCTCGCGGTAGGTGCCGGAGCGGATGGGGCCGGGGAATTCAAAGCGCTGTAAGGTTGTTCTTGTGCGGGTGTCCACTTGGGTCAACCAGTTCCGGTCCTTCTCACCGGGTCTATTGGAGAGGATCCATACCTCTTTCCCCAAGCCGGGATAAACAGCGGCGACCTCGTCCTCCGGGGCAAAAGGAACGCTCAATAGCTCTTTCGTACGCGGGTCGAAAACGTACAGTCCATCGCGTTCATGCTGCGAACCACCGCCCAACCAATAGCATCCCGATGGATCCCGGGCACACACCCCCCAACTCGGCTCCAAGCCGCGTGCGTCCAACGCATCGATCACGGCAATGCTCTTTAACACCCCTTCAGTGGCATTCAAGGCCATTAGTTCTTCGTGCACCAGCAGCTCCCTCCCTTCCAGGTCCGTCGCCACGATCGCAGAATGCTGAATGGGTGAATCCTGAAAGCGGAAGGTCTGAAAGCGTTCTATGGAACTACGGTATTTGACCAGACCGTATCCCGATGTACCTGCCCACACGACACCTGTGCGGTCCATGATCCACGCAAGGAAACCGGTGCCCGGTAAGGCGCGACCGCCCTCCAATTCGGGTTTGATGACCTCGGTAGTTCCGGTACGCAGATCCATTCGGAACCAATTCTTGTCGAGCCCTTCGCCCCAAAGCCGGTCCTGCGCATCGATCACCAACTCGGAACCCCGGAACTGAAGCCCCGGCAATTCCAGCGTATCCGCCACCTCAACGGATCGTTCATCGAATACGACGACGCGCTTTTCCCACACCAGCAGCATGTGACCCGCCGATGCATGGCGCAACAGACCGGGAGGGTGTTCGAATTCCACCCAAGGCCAAGGCACCTTCCACCGCAAGCGTTCCACCAAGCCGTCGTTCTTTCGTGCCCAAACGCTCAACTCATCCTGCTCAAGCAACCAGAGGTCGCCATTCGGGGTGGCACACATGGAGCGCAAGGCATTCAGTTCCAACTTCGAATAGTGGTCGGCGGCAGCGCGTAACGCAGGCAAAGGCCCAGCGGCCACACCATTGGGAACCACGCAGAGACCACCGGAGTATTCGTGTACCCAGATGTCGCCATGGGTATCTGATTCAATACTGACGATCCCCGCCAAAGGACCAAGTCGTGGATCCTGCTTGATGCGTACAAAGCGGCCTGTTCGGTGATCGTAACGGTGCAAACCATCCTGTTCCGTTCCGACCCAAAGGAAGCCCAAGCTGTCCTCCAGTAACGCTGTGATGTGGTTGCCCGCCAAGCTGGTCGTGTCGCCCGGAATGTTGCGGAATACCCTGTATTCATAGCCATCATAGCGGGCCAGGCCATCCTTGGTAGCGAACCACAGGAACCCTTGCTGATCCTGAAGGATCGACCAGATCAGGCCTTGCGGTAAGCCGTGATCCACGGTAATGAGCTCTGCGCGCACTCGTTTTGGCGTCGCTTGCCCGAAAGAAACCCCGATCACAGGCCCTACGAATAGGAAAAAGATAAGCAGTCTTCGCATTGTGTGGGCCAGCCCTGGCATGGAGTTGCGGAAGATAGGCGAAGGAGGCCGAACCAATACTGCGATGGCCAGGGCAAACGCATCTAAAATGCGCAAATATTCCGGGCTTTCAGCCCGGCCAACAGCTATTCAATTCAATGACCGCTGGTGTTCCCAACGGCTGGTAGGTGTCTGGCCTTCAGCCCTATACGGGTCTGGTGGTGTCACGCTGTAGGGCGGGAAGCCCGCCTCCCGTAGGCAGGCTGAAACATGAATATGACGACCAACATGAATTAAGATGCATTTGCCCTACCGCGATGGCCGTTCACCGGTGCTGCAAGCTGGACCGGACATCATAGAAACTATGATGAACGCACGCGCAAAACCCTAAATATCATAAGGATCAGGGATTGTGCTGTGCTCCGATAGGGCATTGTTTCGCACCGTGGAACCTCGACCGAACATATAGACCATGATCTGGCCACGGCCAACGGATGATCAGTGGACCAAACGGAATAGAAGTGGAACGAAAGAACAACGAAACACCTGAATTGGAAATGAAGAAACATGGAATTCCCATAACCCTGCTCTTGCTGGCCAGCGGAAGTTGTCTTGGCCAAGGCGCAAGCCCCAGGTGCTCGCCACTTCTGGTGGAGAAAGCAGGCTCCCCGACCAGCAAGATGAGCTTGGACCATCGGTGAGCCGGTGGTCGAAACAGTTTCGGCCGGTGGCAGCACGCTCACCCAAGGTTTCCAGCAGCCCTGGGTCGATATTTCGATCGACGTATCGGAGAACGAGGCGCCCGTAGCGGACATTACCGTTTATCCGAATCCCACACGGCACTTTTTGCATGTGGTGTACGAGGAAGCCCCGCTAGGCGACCGCTACGAACTGCGCAATGCGCTCGGGCAACTGGTCATGCAGGACCGCGTGCAGGGCAGTACCACGGAACTGGACATGACAACGGTCTCCTCCGGATCCTACTACCTGCGCCTGTTGGACCATGAGAACAAGCCACGGAAAACATTCACCATCAACGTAACCCCATAGGACAATGCGATCATTCAACCTCTCTATACTGGCCTGCCTTTTCACCGTGGCCAGCTTTGCACAAGCGCCGGAAGGCGTAAGCTACCAAGCCGTTCTACGCGATGGTAATGGCACCATCCAAGCCAATACTTCGGCCACCTTGGGCTTGGCCATTCTACAGGGCAGCACCACCGGCCCTGTGGTCTATGCCGAAGACCACGCTGTAACGAGCAATGGCTTCGGTCTGGTGAATGTTACTCTCGGCGCCGGAGTGGTCACTAGCGGAACCTTCGCCACGATCGACTGGTCCACTGGGTCATACTTCGTGCGTACGAGTTTGGACGGCCTTGAACTGGGCACCTCTCGCATGTTGAGCGTACCGTACGCTTTGTATGCGGCAGAAAGTGGAAATAGCACGCCCGGCCGGCCCAGTAGGCCCGGAAGGCCCAGCAGGACCACAAGGTGCTCCGGGAACAACGGGTCCCCAAAGGAACGACGGACCGGCCCGGCCCACAAGGCCCGCAGGTGCAACCGGTCCACAAGGCAATGATGGCCCGGCAGGACCAACAGGACCACAAGGGGCCACGGGTGCTGATGGCACCGGAGTGACCATTTTGGGCAGCTTGGCGAACGTGGGCCTATTGCCGGGAACCGGAGATCCAGGCGATGCGTACTTGATCAACGGCAACCTCTATGTATGGTCCGACAATTCAAGCACCTGGGAGGACGCCGGCAACATCCAAGGACCGGCTGGACCAATTGGACCAACGGGATCGACCGGCGCCAACGGAGCCACAGGACCCCAAGGCCCCGCAGGACCCGCAGGCACTACAGGCGCACAAGGACCAGCTGGACCCATTGGCGCTACGGGGGCTATTGGAGCCACCGGACCTGCCGGACCAACAGGTGCTACAGGAACACAGGGACCTGTTGGTCCAATTGGTGCGACCGGTGCCATTGGAGCAACCGGACCCGCAGGGCCTGCACGACCGATAGGCCCTACAGGAACACAAGGCCCAGTTGGGCCGATAGGTGCGACCGGTGCCATTGGCGCAACTGGACCAGCCGGACCCGCGGGTCCTACCGGTAACGGGCACACAAGGACCCGCTGGCAATAGGGCGCCACTGGACCGGCAGGCACACCCGGAACCGCCGGAGCACCCGGCCCCCAAGGACCTCCAGGCCCGGCGGGATCTACCAACATCAACGGCACCACGAACAAGTTGGTGAAATTCACGGGAGCCACTACAGGTGGAGACTCACGGATCTTCGATGATGGAACGAACATGGGCATCGGTACCGACACGCCCACCAGCTTCTTCGAAATAGCAACAGGTTCTTCCACGATCCGGCTGAGGAACAACCCTACAGCGGGTTTCACAACAACCACGGCAGAATGGATCGGCACAGGTCTTTATCAGCCCCAGATGACCTTCAACGCCGCAAATGACCTGAGCACCAAATGGACCATTGGCATGAACGGGCTCGGTGGGTTCAAGATTGGATCGGTCAACGGCGATGTGCTGAGCCTTACCCCTGGTGGCAATGCGCGTTTCGGTACGAACCTCTTCCCCAGTACGGTCGATGTGAACGGGACGCTGAAATTGGTGGATGGTACTGAAGGAGCCGGCAAGGTGCTCACAAGTGATGCGAATGGGAATGCCAGTTGGCAGGCCTCTTCGGTCAAGGCGAATTTCGCGGCAACCCACTATGGTCAACCAGCCTTCATTCTGGTGCCCAATGTCGAATACACCGCAGATCTTGCGAACATCAGATATGCGAACAACATGACGTATTCAGGTGGTGTGATCACCATTCAGGTCGATGGGATCTACCATTTCGACTTCCTTGCAAGTTTTGCCTTCGGCTACACCAACACCCAGCAATTGGAAGTGAAGATCCTGAAGGATGGCGGGCTTTACAGTCAAGAGTTCGAAAGGGCCCTTTCACTGGACATGCAATTATCCGCAGGACAAACCGTGGAATTCACCATGAGGCAGCATACAGGAAGCGATGTTCAACTGGGTGCCTACTCTAGGATCAGTGGTCATAAGGTGGACTGATCGGCCGTTCATTCAAACCGGAGCGATCAGTATCTGCATACCTGAATATCCAATGCGGCAGAGGCCGTCCCGACCGGGGCGGCCTCTGTTGTTTTGTGCTGAACGTGTCTTTGGCAGGAACATGATGGTGCGCAACTTTTGAAACCCATCCAAGCACCGAGCAATTCCTGGAAACATGAAAGCTCATAGGATCCAATGATAAGAGCACCCCAACGTGATGAAATATCATAGGATCCTATGATTGACGGGCATGCCTACAGCCCCTTGCTTTGTCCACATCCAAAACAGCCTTTGGCCACCACAATGAAAACGCTACTCCCTCTCCTGTTCCTGCTGGTCTCGATCACGAGCGTTGCGCAAACCACCAACTACTCCGGCTTCAACTACCAAGCGGTGGTGCGCGATGCACAAGGCCAGCCCTTGCCGAACCAGATCGTTGGGGTCCAGATACTGATCCGCGAATCACCGCTCGACCTGACCGGCTACGTGGAGAACCACAACGTGACATCCGATGCGCAAGGCCTCATTACACTGACCATCGGACAAGGTACCGTGGATGGCTCTTCAGTAGTCGCCAATTTCGGAGATATCGATTGGCGTTCGGCCGGGGCGATGGCCTATTCCATATCCATGGACATCACGGGAGGCACGAACTACCAATACCTCGGCGGTAGCGTTCTACAAGCGGTGCCCTATGCCATGCATGCATTGACCAGTGAAAATAGCGGATGGGTGGTGAACATGGATACCTTGGAGAACGCTGGAAAACAAGTGAACATCACCAACAGCACGGGGGATGCACCGCTCAGTGTGATCAGTGAAGCCTATGGATTCGAGCATCTGTACGATTATGGAGCAGGGGTCGGCACGGTCAAATTGAGTTCATATCTAGGAAGTGCGACCGACCCAACGGATGCTGGCGGATGGTTCGGGACCAAGTCCGAACACCCGCTCTATTTGTACACCAATGACGGCCTACCACAAGTAACGCTGAACACCTCTGGAAACCTCGGAGTCGGAACTATGCTACCAGAAGCCCGGTTGGACGTGGCGGGCACATTCAAATTCGCCGATGGTAGTGAAGGAACGGGCAAGTTCTTGACCAGTGATGGTGATGGCAATGCCAGCTGGCAGAACCTGAGCGCGGAAAGCCTATTGGGAAGCGGAAATGTGCCCAGCGGCGACCTTTCCTGCTTGAGCAATGTCGCCACCATCGCCACAGGAACACAGCCCAGCGCGATCTCCTTTTCGGGAAATTTCGCATACGTGCTGAATAATAACAGCAACAACATGATGGTGTTCGACATCAGCGACCCAAGAGCCCCCGGCCTTAGCGCTACCATCGCCACGGGAACGAACCCCTCGGCCGTTGCCGTTTCAGGCAACTTTGCTTATGTCGTGAATGCTGGAAGCAACAACATGTTGGTGTTCGACATCAGTACACCAAGCGCCCCCGTCCTCAGCACAACGATCGCCACAGGATCACTTCCCCTTTCCATTGCCGTTTCGGGCAACTACGCCTATGTTCTGAATTGGATCAGCAGCAACATGATGGTCTTCGACTTGACCACCCCGGGCACACCCAGCCTGAGTGCCACGATCGCCACGGGAGGTTCACCGGAGCAGGTTATCGTTTCGGGCAACTACGCTTATGTGCTGAACGGGAATAGCACCCTTATGGTCTACGACATCGGCAACCCGGTGCCCCAAGCCTCAGCGCCACGATCGCCACGGGAGTAGGCCCCATCTCCGCTGCCGTTTCAGGCAATCACATCTATGTGGTGAATAAT
Source organism: Flavobacteriales bacterium (assembly GCA_016717305.1). GTDB lineage: Bacteria > Bacteroidota > Bacteroidia > Flavobacteriales_F > PHOS-HE28 > PHOS-HE28. The sequence continues at coordinate 8,591 of JADKFY010000004.1, read as the reverse complement.
GGTTCCAACAACATGATGGTCTTCGACATCAGCACCCCAAGCACACCCAGCCTGAGCGCCACGATCGCCGCGGGAACCAACCCATACAGCGTTGCGGTTTCGGGCAATTACGCCAGCGTGGCGGACCGTGGTAGCAACAATTTGATGCTTTACGACATCAGTACCCCCAGCGCACCCATTCTCAGTACCACGATCGCTGCGGGCTCACAACCCATTTCAGTTGCCGTACAGGGCAACTATGCTTATGTGCTGAATTATACCGGCGACAACATGATGGTCTACGACCTGTTCTGCCGCGCAGCGATCACCATAGACCCTTCAACAGGCCAACTCACCTCCCAGAACATCAACACCTTGGGTGGAGGGGAAGGCTGGGAATTGAACGGCAATGTCCTATCCAACACCAACAGCGGGAATGTGGGGATCGGAACTACTGCACCCGTTAGAAAATTGCATGTTAATGGCGGTATCCATGTCGCCAACGAACTGCGACTGGGGCTTTGGGCAAACAATTACACCTCAGATAGCAGTCCCAGGATCTACGCTGGCAATGGTGGCCCATTCACCCCGGGTGACCTGATCCTTCAGGCAAGGACGAATCATGGCTCTGGTGTGGGTGACATCCACCTAGCCACCGGAGCGAACAATGTGGTCTCGACCAAATTGCTGGTCAGATCCAATGGCGACGTGGGTATCGGAACCACAGCACCGCTTTGCAAGCTGGATGTACGGGGTAAGATCCAGGCCGTGAATTTTGGGAATCCAACAGCAACCAATGATGCCTAGAACTGTACGCCGATGGCATCAAATCGTATATCCGCTCCTATGGCGATGATCAAGGGCTTGAGATCGAATCCACGACCGCCTCCAAGATCTACCTCAAGGCGAATGACACATATTGTACAGGTAAGTTGTTCGCTCGCGAGGTTGAAGTGACGCTAGCCGCTTTCCCGGACTACGTGTTCGATGCCGATTACAAGCTGATGCCACTCGCAGAGGTCGAGGCCTTCATCGCCACCAACGGCCACCTGCCCAACGTACCCAGTGCCTGCGAGGTGGAAGAGAATGGCATCGGCTTGGGCGAGATGAACAAGATCCTGTTGGAGAAGGTGGAGGAGTTGACCTTGCATTTGATCGAACAGGAGCGACTGATCAAGGATCAAGGCGCAGCATTGAACGAGCTTAGAATGAACCTCGATCCACTCAAAACCCATAAGAACTGATGAGGGTGAACAGAATAATGGATCCAGCAACCACGTCAAAGCACCCGATCGTTCATGCATTGCTGTGCTTGACCCTTGTCTTGAGCTTAGGTCATACCACTAGCGCTCAACGGTCCTACCAAGGCAAGATCATTCAACCGTCCGGCGAAACCACACGACTTCTTGACGGCATTTTCTCAAATAGTCTGGTCTTCCAGATGGACGTTCGTCAATTGCACGAATATGTTTCCCAAAACCCCAAGTCATGTGATGTTACGTTGTCGATCGGTAATGCCCACACTTGGGAGATCGACCTGTGGCAGAATGAGATGCGCCCTTCCGATCACGTGGCAGAAGCCACTGGGCCCAACGGTCGGGTGAAGCTCCCGAGAGCACCTTGTACCACCTATGCCGGTAACCTCCTTGGACAGCCCAAAAATATTGTTAGACTAAATGTTGAGCCCGACCGTATCTGGGGGTACATCTGGGACGAGAATGGGAAACAGCACTTTGTAGAACCGCTCAGAGAATTCGTGCCGGGCGCTGCTTCAAACGTTTTCATTCACTACCTCCCTGAAGACCAGCTTCGGACCGAAGAACGTTCTTGTGGTGCTTCAGACCCAATGGAACATTTCCACCCAACCATGGATACCTCCTTGTATGATGGCAGTACTCGAATGGAGGGGAACGATTGCCGCAAACTTGACATCGCCACTGAAGCGGATTGGGAGTTCTACGATGATGGTGAAACGTTGAATGACATACTCGGCAACTTGAACATGGTGGAAGGTATCTACTTCAGCTATTTCCAGATGACCTTCCGTGTGCGATACCAACATATCTGGACTATTTCAGCAGATCCCTATACGAGCGATGAAAGTGGCTGTGATGGTAATGGGCAGATGGATGAATTCGCAACATACTGGTACAACAATTTCTCCCATATTCGAAGAGACATCAATGTATTGTATTCAGAAAAGGACTACACCGATGGTGATCTTGGCGGAACTATTGGATGCGCCATGACAGGTGAATTCGGAAACAATGAGGACAACGATGGTTATGTCAATGACCAAAGCGCGATCCGTGGGGCATATTGCGTGAACGAATGGATAGATGGTGCATGGACCGCAAATGACCGGACCCACCTGATCGCACATGAAATGGGGCATGTATTCGGAGCTTCTCATGACAATTCCACCGATAACATTATGGAATCCTCCTTTAGTATCCTCTCGTCCGCCCAATCCAACTTTTTGACCACTACCGTCTCAGAAATGGAGGCCAAAATGAATTGGGCATCGTCGGTTGCTAATGATGGTCGCTCCGCAATAAGGGAGCGCTACTTCCCTTCGAGTACGCTGACCACCTTTCCAATGCCTACCCCTGGAATAGTGTCTGGCAATGTCACCATTGCCGACGCTTCCTGCTCCTTTGAAACTTCTACAGCAGGCGCATTCACATTCTCCGCTACTGATACCGTGCGGCTCCTTCCTGGGTTCCATGCATCACCGGAGCCTGGTCAAGACATTTTGATGAAGATCGCAGGATGTGGTCTATTAGCACCATAGTCATCATTGAACACGCTACCTCCCATGCTGACCAATACATTCAAAGTTATACGAAGACAGAACCTCATTGCATGTTTCATTTCGATCTTAACATGCATAAGTCATCTTCCAGCCCAAACCCTCATCTCCCCCGCCGGCAGCTCCGGAACCATCCCCGGCGGCTCGGTCAGCTGGTCCGTGGGTGAAACCGTGATCGGTTCCGGCAACGTTGCAGGTGGCATTGTTACCCAAGGCTTTCAGCAACCGAACTCCGTGCGGCTCTTGGTGAACATCAAGGCCTTTTTGCAAGGTCCGTACAACGGCGCGGGAGCCATGACCGATGGGCTGCGCAGCAACGGCTACCTGCCCTTGATGGAACCGTATTCCGAACTCGGCTACACCTTTGTTGACGGCGGTCTTGAGACCACCACACAACCCATCATCGACCTACCTGGCAGCAACGCCATCGTGGACTGGGTGCTATTGGAATTGCGCGACAAGAACGACAACACAAGCGTGCTGCACAGTAGAAGCGCCTTGCTCCAAGCCGATGGTGATGTGGTGGACGTGGACGGCTTCTCCCCCGTTGTGTTCCCGGTACCGGAGGACAATTACTTCTTGGCCATTGGTCACCGCAACCACTTGATGATCATGAGCCAGAGCAGCATCGCATTGGCAGTTACACCAACGGTGATCGATCTTACCGATGGCAGCATCGCCACCTACGGCACCGACGCCCAGAAAATGGTTGGAGGCAGCTACTTGCTTTGGGCCGGCGATGTCACCTTCGATGGCACCATCAAGTACACCGGGATCTTCAACGATCGCGACCCGATCCTCTTCTTCATTGGTGGACAGGTCGCGACCAACACGGTCACCGGCTATCTCCCTTCCGACGTGAACATGGACGGCACCACCAAATACACGGGCTTAGGCAACGACCGCGACATCATCCTGCAGAACATCGGTGGGGTGATCGCGACGAACACCAGGGTGGAGCAGATGCCATAGACTTCGAGTATGTGCTGGTTGAATAGCATGCAACGCACCTGTGGTGATCGGGCCTATATTTTCCGGAAAGGATATTATCATCACTTCGAGGTACGCTACAGTGTGTTCCCGCCGTTGTTGTCGGGCAATAATAAAGTGACGGGTCGGCCGTTCCCCGAAGGAACTATCCGATGACCCGAACCACCACCACCCTTCTGCTCATACTTGGCTTGACAGCCGCCTTCACGACCTTATTCTACGACACGGGCATGGGCATCAACTTGCTCGTATTCGAGTTGCTAGCGGGTGGTGCATGGCTGCTGCAAGCGCGCAGCGTGCAGTGGACCCCGTTGCTTCGCGTCGTAATGGCAAGTACGGGCGCGACGGCGATCGCGGTAGTGGGGCATGCTTCGGCGATGGCCGTTACACTCAATGTCCTTTCTGCGGTGCTCACGGTGGGTTTGCTTGTCGCACCGCAACTCTCTGCGACGCACCATGCGTTCTTGTTGGCGATCCAGCATGCTTGGAAAGTGCCGACTGCTGCAATGCGACAACTGGCTTGGCTGATCGGGCGGGATACGCCGCGCACTATTTCACCGCGCATGGTCGTGACCACAGCGAGCGTTCCACTGTTGTTGGCACTATTCGCTACGCTATACGGTGCCTCCAATCCATTTTTCGGCGATCTGGTGGATCGGTTCTACGAGCGCATCGGCAATGCGGACCTTGCTCTTTTCCGCACCTTGGTGATCGGGCTGTTCTGCAGCGCCTTCTTGCTGATCGCCACGCAACACGAACGCTTCCTCGCATGGGCGGGCTTACGTAAGGATAGCCTTACTCCCTCCCTACCGCCCGTCCAACGGGGCGAGTACCGGACAGCTGTGGTGCTCTTTGCCGCGCTGAACGCCTTGCTGCTCTTGCTGAATGTCTTGGATGTGCAACACGTGTGGATGGACTTCACCTTCACAGGGCAGTACCTCAAGGACTTTGTACACCAAGGAACATGGATGTTGATCATCTCCATTGTGATGGGCGCTGCACTGGTCCTCTATTTCTTCCGCGGCGACCTCAACTTCATCCGTGGCAATACGCCGCTGAAATGGCTTTGCTTGGCTTGGCTTGCACAGAATGCCATGCTGGCCGCTTCGGTGGCCGTGCGCAACTATTGGTACATCCACCATTTCGGTTTGGCGTATAAACGGATCGGTGTGATCCTTTTCTTGTTGGCCGCGCTGGTCGGGCTCTGGTTGGTCATGCGGAAAGTGACCCTCTTGCGGTCAAGCTTCTACCTGACCCGCTGGAACTTGCTTGCAGCGTACGTGATCGTCGTTTGTGCATCCCTGTTCGATTGGGACACGTTGATCGCGCGCTACAACATCGAGCACCGGGGAACCATCTTCGTGGAACTTAGCTACCTGCTGGAACTTGATGAGAAGGTTTTGCCGTATCTGGACCTGAGCGATGATGACCTGGACGCGTTGCAGGAGCACAATGAGTCCGTGCTTGGTTCCGAGCGATACTGGGGTTACTCCTACATGCGGCCGGATGCGTACAAGGTGGCCCTTCGAACCGAGGTGCACGGAGTTTTCGAACGCCTATCCCGACCGCTCATGGCGCGAATGGAATTGGGCGGATGCACGGGCGCACGATGCGCTATTCTGAATGGAGGGATATTGGAATAGGTCAGTACGTACCAACCGCATGTATGCATCTTCCGATCCTGGATAATGCGTCGTCCAATCACCCTTTGGCTCTCCTTTATTATCCTAAGTGCCCAAGCTCAACGGCCGAACATTGCCACCCTCCTTTCGCTCGTGGATTGCGTGGACACCACCTGCGTAAGCCAGAATCTAAGGCCAATGAACTATTGTTTGCAGGCGGGAGAGGAAGAAGATGGCTGGCTGTGGTTCACCTGTGGGCCATTCGACCAGTTGGCGGAACTTGAAGGGATGATCATTCTGGGCTATACCGGCAACGCCGGAAGCAACTACCGGAAGTACGTCATACTGACGGGAGACACTGTATTCGCAGACACGCTCACCGCCGAGTTGTACCGCCTCGGATTCACCAAGGAACAAACGATTTTACGCGATGGCCATTTGTACGGCAATGCGGCCTACCCTTCCTTGGAGGTCCATCGGTCGGAAAAACGCCATTTCAACTTTGCATTCAAGACGGCAGAGGAGCCCCCCGACCCGCACGCCCTTCCCATGGACTCGCTTAGCTGCGAGCGTTTTGAATGGTACCATCGGAAGGCAATGGAGAAGGGCTATGACCGTGCTGAGATCATCCCGAAGCTGCTCTGGGGCTTTGCCGTGGTGGTTCCCACCCCGCAGTTGAGCATGTACCCTGGGAAGAACGACGGTAACTTCGTGTTCTATTATCCGGTTACCGATCCCAAAGCGGAGTTCGTGATCAAGGATCTTTTCGGCAAGGAGGTTTACCGTTCCACGACACAAGGTGCGCGCACGGACCTCAACCTGTCCGCCTTACCCCACGGTGTCTATTGCCTGACCGTACCTTCCAAGTTCGGCATGCTCTCTAAAGCCTTCATGAAGAACTGATCACGAAGAAGCCCGGCTGGTCACCGGGCTTCCACATTTCTGATCTTCTCATTGTCCGATCATTCAGATCAACCCCTCACCAGCTTCCGATACTTCAAGCGCTTGGGCACCACGTCCCCTACCCGCTTTTTGTAGTTCTCTTCGTATATCGCTGAAGCCGCCTTCGAACCAATACACATTGCTGTCGCCTTCGAAGGCCAGGGATGTGCGTCAGACGCGGTCCATGAACCAGCGATCGTGGCTGATGATCACGGCGCAGCCGCTGTAGTCCTGGATCCCTTCCTCCAAAGCACGGAGCGTGTTCACATCGAGGTCGTTGGTCGGTTCGTCAAGGAGCAACACGTTGCTGCCTTGTTTCAGGGTCATGGCAAGGTGCAAGCGGTTGCGCTCTCCACCGGAAAGCACGCCGACCTTCTTGTTCTGATCGGTACCGGTGAAGTTGAATCGCGCCAAGTAGGCACGGCTGTTCACGAGGGTTCCACCGATGGACATGTTCTCCAGGCCACCGCTCACCACTTCGTACACGGTCTTTTCTGCGACCAGTTCCTTGTGGCTTTGGTCCACGTAGGCCAGCTGCACGGTATCGCCGAGCGTGATGGTGCCGGAATCCGCCTTTTCCTCGCCCATGATCATGCGGAACAAGGTGGTCTTACCAGCACCGTTGGGTCCGATGATCCCCACAATGCCCGCAGGTGGCAGGGAGAAGTTGAGGTCCTCGAACAGGACGCGGTCACCGAATGATTTGGACAAATGCTTGGCCTCGATCACCTTATCCCCGAGTCGCTGACCGTTCGGAATATAGATCTCCAGCTTCGCCTCCTTCTCCTTCACGGTCTCGCTCTGCAATTTCTCGTAATTCTCCAAGCGGGCCTTGCTCTTGGTTCGTCGGGCTTTTGCATTGCTGCGCACCCACTCGAGTTCTTGTTTCAGGATCCGGTTCCGCTTGCTTTCGGTCTTCTCTTCGCGGGTCAAACGTTCGGTCTTCTGTTCCAGCCAGTTGGTGTAATTGCCTTTATAGGGGATGCCTTCGCCACGGTCCAGTTCCAGGATCCAGCCTGCCACGTTATCGAGGAAGTAACGATCGTGGGTAATGGCGATAACGGTGCCTTTGTACGCGGCCAGGTGCTGTTCCAACCAAGCGACATTTTCGGCATCCAAGTGGTTGGTGGGTTCGTCCAAGAGCAGGATGTCCGGGGCTTGTAGCAACAAGCGGCAGAGGGCCACACGGCGGCGCTCACCACCGGAAAGCACACTGATCTTGGCATCGGGTTCGGGGCAGCGAAGTGCATCCATGGCGATGTCCAGTTTCTGATCGATCTCCCAGGCACCGGACGCTTCGATCTTGTCCTGCAGCACTCCTTGACGCGCGATCAGCTTGTCCATTTTGTCGGGATCGTTCAAGATGTCCTCGTCGGCGAACTTGTTGTTCACGTCCTCGAATTCCTTCAGCAGGTCCATGATCGGTTGCACGACTTCACGCACGATGTCGATCACGGTCTTGGTCTCGTCCAGATCCGGCTCCTGCTCCAAGTGGCCGATAGTATAGCCGGGTGAGAGGTGTACATCGCCATCGAAGTTCTTGTCCTTGCCTGCGATGATGCGCATGAGCGTGGACTTACCGCTACCGTTGAGACCGAGGATCCCGATCTTGGCGCCGTAGTAGAAACCGAGGTAGATGTCGTTGAGGATCTTCTTTCCGGAGGAGAGCGTTTTGCCCACCTTGACCATATTGAAAATGATCTGACGTCCTTCTTCTGCCATTGTGTACTTCTGTTTTTGCCTTGCACGAACAATTTATCACCGGTCTTCAAATTGCGGACCGCATAGACCACACACGTCCGTGCTTCGGGCATGCCACTGCTCCGTTCCCATGCCATGGGCATACCAAGCGAAGCGAAAAGCACCAAAAGGACCAGCGCAGCAGCCGCGGTGCGCGTTCTCTTGCCCAGCTTGGTAAAGAGTTTCTCCTGAAGGAATTTGAGCAAATAGAACACTGCGATGGCGGTGCTCAAATGGAAGATGAACAAGGTGTAGAGCCACACTTGTGGCGGCCCGATTATCGTTTGTACGAAGACCAACGGCATTGCGCCGAGCAACGCGGCAAGGGCCAAGAACCGGAATTTGGATGAAATGAAGGCCGCATAAAGCATCCCGATCAACCCGGGAACAGCGATCCAGACCGATGAGCTATCGATCAGATAAGCCCAAAGGTCAAATGCCCGGTCCTGGTGGTGCAGCTTGAAATAGTACCAGCCTTGTTCAGCGACGGTGCGATGGTGAAGCAA
>JADKFY010000003.1 GCA_016717305.1 Flavobacteriales bacterium | reverse complement strand
AAACAAACGAGAGGTAAACGATTTTCATGGTGTTTGGTTCTATTGGGTGATCACCAAATTGGAAGTGAAGTGAGTGCCGGTTTGCTGGAAGGTCATCCGATAAATACCGGTGTTGAGCGAGGCTGCCAACGGTACGATGATGCCCTGTGCCGTGCGTTGGAGTTGCTTGGCCGCGTACGTACCTGACAATCGACCATCAGCAGCGTAGAGGTCGATCCGCGCATCGTGGTGGATTGGACCTTGGAATTGTACAGTAACTGCCGTGCCTGCGGTTGAAGGATTAGGAAAGGCGGTGGCTTCGGTAAGTTCGGACCGTTCAACAACAGCGCTGACCACATCGTTCTCCAGACGTGCAACGAAGAAGTAGTTCTGGTTCGTAAAGGTCCGTGCCTGTCCACCAATGAGGATCTTCCCATCGGCCTGTACTTCCATGGCGTTGATCATGGCGTAGTAGCCGTCCAACTGATGCTGTGCAACACCATCGGTCCCGAAAGTGATATCACGTGATCCGTCAGCCACGTATTTCCACACGGCCATGTCGAAGCCGTTCGGAGGGCCTACACCGGAAGAACCTGCCATGATGATCGTCCCATCAGACATCAGCGATACGTTGGATGCGAAATCGAACATGCCCAGGTCTTCTTTCACCGTTCCCGCAGTACCGAAAGTGCTGTCCAGGTCTCCTGTTGGTGTGAACTTAGCGAGCAACGCGCTGTAGTTGTAGGTTTGTGTAACGGTTACACCGCAAACCAGGATGGAACCATCCGGCATCAGGACGAGGTCCTCTCCTTCATCGTCCACATTTCCATAGTTGAATTTCACGATACCGGCATCTCCGAATGTGGGGTCCAGGACCCCGTTAGTGTCAAAGCGCACCAAGAGCATTACATACCACAGTTCCGTATTTGCGAAGTATCCCGAGGCCACGATCTTGCCGTCCGGTTGTACAGCTACGCCTTGGAAGGAGTTGCCGCCCACCTCCAACACTGGGATGGTCGCGACCCCGTCAACACCGAACGTGGTGTCGAGCTCTCCGGATGGAGTGAATCGCACAACGATGGGTCGGCGTACATAGTTCGTATCGGTGGAGCTCCCGCTTACCAAGATGTTCTGCTCAGCATCCAGTGCGACATCGTAGCCAATGTCCTCTGCATTGAGCGCCACTTCACTTACGCGTTGAACGGCCACACCAGCCGTGCCGAATGAATTATCCAACGTACCATCCGTGTTCAGTTGGATCAGCAATAACCGGTAGGTTTGGTAATCGGTCGTGGCGCCAGCCAGGAGGATCTTCCCGTCTGCGGTCAGGACGGCAGAGTAGATGTCGGCTTCATTGTCCAATTGATAGCTGAATACGCCGTTGATGCCGAAACCCGTATCCGGTGTACCGTCGGGCAGATAGCGTAAAACATAGGCACGAGCAGTGTAGTTGGCATCGAAGCTCATGCCGATAAGGAGGACTTTTTGATCATCCTGTACAAGGATCTTTTGCGCTGCATCCAGATCACTCACCGGATTTACCGAGTAGCCCGAACCATTGAACGTTGGGTCGAGCGTACCCGGCTGTGCCTCTACCGTGGTAGTTGACCAAGAAAGGAATAGGATGGGTAGGTAGGCGTATAGTTTGGCTTTCATTCGTGTGAAGTTTTGGGTTCTGGGTTTTCGTTCTGCTTGGTCCTCAGTTTGCCGAGGTTCTCCAAAAGTTTGTGCCATGCTTCGGTCTCTTCCTTCATTTTCTGATGGAGCTTTTCCAACCGTTCGAGCTCGTCCGTTGAAATGGGTTCTTTGTCTGGCGTGATCACGTTGTTCAGTGTTGAGACGGCGAAGGTGAACATGGAATTTCCGTTCAGCAACGAAACTGACCTTACATCAACAGCACACGCTTTTGGAAGGACCTTACACGACCCATACGACACCGAAAAAGGACCTTACATTCCCCTTACATTCTCAGGCAATCGTCTGATAATTAAGACTTTGCTAAAATGCCTTACGCGGGCTAAATGGAGAGCAGAAAGTCGACCAATTGAAGGTCCTCGCCTTCGATCTGGAGCTTCTTTCGCAACCGCGAACGGGCAACGGTGATGCTGTTCAAGCTCTGCTGGGTGATCGCTGAAATGTCCTTGGTGGACATGTTGAGCCGCAGGAATGCACAAAGCTTCCGCTCGTTGGGAGAGAGGGATGGGAAGCGCTCTTGAAGAGTTTGATAGAAGGTGGAATGGACCCGGGTGAAATGCACCTCGAACTCTTTCCAGTTGTGTTCATCTTGGCTGGCCTGCAGGTCGTGAACGATGTCCTGCACGATCTTTTGGTTCTCCTGTCGGAAGGTCGATTTCGCCTTCAATAGCCGGTCAGCAATGTGGGCGATCAGCTCGTTCTTCTTCAGTAGGAACAAAGCATTGGCAGTGAGCTCGCGGTCCTTGAATTCCAAGCTCTCTTGCAAGTTGGTCTGCTTTGCCTTCAGGGTTTCGCTTTCGAGCTGCAGTTTCTCTTGTTCCAAAAGACTGTTCCGCATACGGCCGCGCATGACCGTTATGAGCAGGAAGGCGATAAGCAGCGTCGACACCAGTGCGATCGCCAATGCGAATTTCCAGGTGCGTTGTCGGGCGTTCTCCGCAGCTTGGCGCTTGGCCTCCACCTCGGAAATTTTCTTCTCCTTGTCGCGACGGAACTCATTCTCCATCCTAGCGATGGTCATCCGGCTATCCGCACTGTTCAAGCTGTCCTTCAATGCCGTGAACTGCCGAGTGGCACTTAGGGCCGCCTTGTACTCGCCCAACGTATCATACAACAGGGCCAACGACTCCAAGGAAATGGCCATGGAACCCTGGTTCCCGATCTCTCGGCCAATTGCCAGGGCTTGGTCGAATTGACCACGTGCCGTTTGGAATTTCCCGATCAAGGCCTGGTTCTTCCCCAAGTTGTTCAAGACCTGTGCTTGTCCACGAAGGTCGTCGCCTTGTTTGCGCACGGAGAGCGACCGGAGGAAATACTCATCGGCCTTTTCGTGGCGACCCATTTCCATATAGCAAATGCCAATGTTGTTGTTCAAAGCGCTTTCATTGCGCGAGTTGTTCAACGACCGGTTCATCTCCGCGGCTTGTTGGAAATACGGCAGTGCGGTGGCATAGTCCGCACGGTGGATATAAACACCGGCGATGTTGTTGAATGCGCGGACCTTTCGGATGTTCAGTTCATCCATGGGCAGGGCCTCACTCGCCATGTCCAAGATCCGCAACGCTTCGTTGGAGCGTGCAATGCTCTTGTCAAATTCGTGCAGGTCGAAGTACAAGGTGCCGATCTTCAGTTGAAGATCCGCATAGGCCAGGATCAGAGGTGCATTGGTCGCTTGCTCTTCCAAGCCATCGTCGATCAGTAATTGCGCCCGTTGGTACGTACCCAAGGCGGTCGGCATTTCACCGGTGGCGGCATACACGTCTCCCAATACCATCAGGGCGCGCGCTTTCTCTTCAGTGTTCAATTGTTCGAGCTGCTTGTTCACTTCCAACGCGAGCAACAATGCGGAATCCGGATCATTCGCAATGAGTTCTTGCGCACGGTCAAGCTGGGCCTTGATCGCAATGACCGTGATCTCAGGACCTCCTTGCGGATAAAGGGGTGTTGTAGCGACAAGTACTCCAACAGCCAATGTGAGGATCGAATGTGCAAAGGCATCCCGATCCATGGCCATGACCGTTCGAAGGATGGTGGTACACGCTCTACCCATTACGGATCCTAGGATCCAAAACTAAGCGTTGGGTTGTAGAGGTCGTCGCGGTCGTTCGTTGATCACTGATCGGATCACTTCTGAGGTCCATTCAATTGCCTAAATGACCTTTTGATCCACCATCTTCGCCGAGCAGACCGACCAATGGATCCCGCCATACTCCCCAAAGCCCGCAACTACTGTGCGCGACAAGAAAGGGCACAGCAAGAAGTGCGCGACAAACTCTACGCATGGGGCGCGCATCAGGGGGAGGTGGAAAGTGCAATTGCACAACTTATCGGCGAAGGATACTTGAACGAAGCGCGGTTCGCGGAGCATTTCGCGGTGAGCAAATTCCGACAGAAAGGGTGGGGGAGAAGGAAGATCGAAGCGGCGTTGAAAATGAGAAGAGTGAGCGGTCCCTGCATCACCCTTGGACTCAAGGCGATCGACAACGACGAGTACGAACAAGTTTTGCTGGATGCCATCCGCAAACGCGCTGATCGTTCAATGGATACGGACCCATTCATCCGGAGAGGAAAATTGGTGCGCTATTTTCTGGGAAAGGGCTATTCCATGGATCAGGTCGAGCGTGCGCTGAAGTCGTTGGTGGACGCGTGAACGTGCAAGGCGAATAGGGCTAAAGTCCCTTGGCCTTCTTTCCTCCGCCCGGGCCACTTACTTTTGCCGCCCCAAGATCGCCGCCCCAAGGGCACGCCAATGATCACCATCGACAAGATCGACGACCTCAATACCCGACTGGATGCGCTGAAAGGCTATTTGGAGATCGAGGATAAACGTGGGCGCATCCTCGAAGAGGAGAAATACACCTTGGATCCCGATTTCTGGAATGATCAGAAGAAGGCCCAGCAGGTGATGCACAAGATCCGCGAACTGAAGCGCTGGGTGGGCCTGTACGAAAACGTGAAACGCGAGGTGGACGATCTCGGCGTGGTGTTCGAGTTCTTCAAGGCGAAGGATGTGCCCGAAGAGGAATTGGAAGCCCAGTTCAAGAAGGGGTCGGATGCATTGGAGGAACTGGAGTTCAAGAATATGCTCAGTGCCGAGGAGGATCCATTGAGCGCCGTGGTGCAGATCACCAGTGGGGCAGGTGGTACCGAGAGCAACGATTGGGCGCTGATGCTGCTGCGCATGTACCGCATGTGGGCCGATAAGAACGGCTACAGCGTGCGGGTGCTCGACTACCAGGACGGCGAAGCGGCAGGCATCAAACAAGCCACGATCGAGATCGATGGCGAGTTCGCCTTCGGCATGCTAAAAGGTGAGAACGGGGTGCATCGGTTGGTGCGGATCAGTCCATTCGATAGCCAGGCAAGGCGCCACACGAGCTTCGTGAGCGTGTACGTATTCCCGTTGGTTGATGAGAGCATCGATATCGACATCAATCCGGCGGATATCTCCTGGGATACTTTCCGTAGCGGCGGTGCTGGTGGCCAGAACGTGAACAAGGTGGAGACCGGTGTCCGATTGCGACACGCGCCCACCGGGATCATCATCGAGAACACCGAGACCCGCAGCCAGCTCGACAACAAGACCAAAGCACTTCAACTTTTGAAGAGCCAATTGTACGAGGCCGAACTCGAACGACGTCGTACGAAACGCAGCGCGATCGAGGCTGGCAAGAAGAAGATCGAGTGGGGAAGCCAGATACGCAACTACGTGCTACAGCCCTACAAATTGGTGAAGGACGTGCGCACAGAATACGAGACCAGCAGTGTGGATGATGTGCTGAACGGATACATCGACGAGTTCCTGAAAGCGTACTTGATGAAACACGGACAGAGCCTGTAGCGTCGAGCGATGCCTCGACCGACAAGCCCGTTGCCCGCGTTGAACTAGAACAATGCCCAATTACACGATCTACCATAACGCATCCTGTAGTAAAAGCCGTGAAGCGTTGGCGTTGCTGGAAGAGCATGGCATCAAGCCGAAGGTGGTCCATTACCTGAAGGACCCCATGACCGAACGACAGCTGGAAATGCTGATCATGAAGTTGGGCGTGAAGGCGGAGGACCTATTGAGGAAGAAGGAACCACTGTTCAAGAAGAAATTCGCGAATTACCGTTTCAACGAACACGAGTGGGTTCGCGTGATGCACGAGAACCCGCAACTGATCGAACGACCCATTGTCGGTGAAGGGACATAAAGCCGTGATCGGACGGCCAATGGATAACATACAGGATCTGATCGAAGGATAGCTGCACGGTCGAGGCATGCCTCGACCCAATAGATAATAGTACGGGCCGGATATATCCGGCCCCAACCAAAGAAGAATGAACTACCGCATAGAAAAGGATACTATGGGCGAGGTGAAGGTCCCCGCCGATAAATACTGGGGCGCACAGACCGAACGCAGCCGGAACAACTTCAAGATCGGGCCGCCCGCCAGCATGCCCATCGAGATCATCCACGCATTTGCCTACCTGAAGAAGGCAGCAGCATTGGCGAATTTGGAACTGGGCAAACTTCCGCAGGAGAAGTGCGACCTCATCGGCAAGGTTTGCGACGAGATCCTCACAGGTGCATTGGACGACCAATTCCCGTTGGTGATCTGGCAGACAGGCAGCGGCACGCAAAGCAACATGAACGTGAACGAGGTGGTGGCGTACCGCGCGCACGTCCTGAACGGAGGCAAGCTCACTGATGAAGAGAAGGTGCTGAACCCGAACGACGATGTGAACAAGAGCCAGAGCAGCAACGACACGTTCCCGACCGCAATGCACATCGCGGCATACACTGCCGCCGCAAAGATCACGCTGCCCGGAGTGAAGAAGCTCCGGGATACACTTGCCCAAAAGAGCAACGACTTCAAGGACATCGTGAAGACCGGCCGCACACACTTCATGGATGCCACGCCGCTTACGTTGGGCCAGGAGATCAGCGGGTATGTGCAGCAGCTCGACAACGGCATCCGCGCGGTTGAAAATGCGCTGGGAATGATCCGCGAACTTGCATTGGGCGGCACCGCCGTGGGCACCGGCCTCAATGCACCGAAGGGCTACAGTGTGCTCGTTGCGAAGAAGATCGCAGAACTTACCGGCTTGCCCTTCGTTACCGCACCGAACAAATTTGAGGCCCTAGCAGCGCATGATGCGATGGTGGAGCTAAGCGGTTCCTTCAAGCGGTTGGCTGTGTCACTGAACAAGATCGGTAATGACATCCGTATGCTCAGTAGCGGTCCTCGTAGTGGCATCGGCGAATTGATCATTCCGGATAACGAACCCGGCTCTTCCATTATGCCTGGCAAAGTGAATCCCACGCAACCCGAGGCCCTCACCATGGTGTGCGCACAGGTGATCGGCAATGATGTGACGGTGAGCGTCGGCGGCATGCAGGGCCAGTTCGAACTGAACGTGTTCAAACCAGTGATCGCGGCGAACGTTCTCGAAAGCGCGCGATTGCTCGGTGATGCTTGTGTCAGTTTCAACGACCATTGTGCTGAAGGACTTCTTCCCAACAAACCCGTGTTACAGCGGCATCTTGAGAATTCACTCATGCTCGTTACCGCACTCAACACGCACATCGGCTACTACAAGAGCGCAGAGATCGCAAAGAAGGCGCACATGGAAGGTACCACCCTGAAGCAGGCCGCGCTCACATTGGGCTACGTCAGCGCCGAGGACTTCGACAAGTGGGTGGATCCTAGTTTGATGGTGAGTGGGGGGTGATCGGGGTAAATTGCCACCATGTTCATTGATCCCATCCTTAAAGCTGAATTCGACCGAGAGGTAGTGCGAAAGTCATTTCCTGCAGGTCACACATTGATGCGTGTTGGCGACCCTATCACCCACGTACCAATTGTGGAGAAAGGTAGTTTACGCATCCTTGCACAGGACGGCGAAGGGCGTGAGCGATTCCTCTACCACATCATGCCCGGCGAAACTTGCGCCATGTCGCTGACTTGTTGTGTGAGCAAGAAGACAAGCAATGTAATGGCCATCGTGGAGGAAGATGCTGATCTATTGATGGTGCCAGTGCGCTTCGCTGAGGAATGGATGGTCCACCCTGAATGGCGCCACTTTGTGGGTGAGACACAAGCCCAACGTTTCGGGGAACTACTCGAAACGATCGAGGTTGTCGCCTTCCGGAAACTGGATGAACAACTGTGGGATTATCTGGTGAAGCGGGTCCAAGCGACAGGAAGCCATGTGATCAAGGCTACGCACCAAGACATAGCACATGAGTTGAATTCCCCGCGCGAAGTGATCACTCGTTTGTTGCACCAACTACAACACGATGGTCGAGTGACGATCGCAAGGGGCTCTCTGGAGGTACACGTCAGTGCCGCTTGGAACCCGCCCTCATAGGAACGGGAGCAGTGCTTCGTTCAATTGTGACGCTGACATTACACCGGACTTCCGCCAAACCACTTGGCCCTTTTTGAAGATCGCCAAGGTGGGCACACCGCGCACATTGTAGGCCTGCGCAGCTGCCGGGTTCTTGTCCACGTCCACCTTTATCACAACAACCTTGTCGCCGACCTGTGCCTTGAATTCGTCCAAAATGGGCTTCATCATTTTGCATGGGCCACACCATTCGGCGAAGAAGTCGACCAACACCGGCTTTTCACTATTGATCAGGTCTTTGAATGTGGTTGCCATGGCTCAGGTTACTTCTTCGTAGGTGATTTTCTTATCCGCACCGGATACCGCTCTATTTTCTATCTGGGCCGCGGCGCAGGAATTCCCTGCACAACCCACGTTGAAAATGGCCTGGACACCGAGTATCGCCGCGGCCACGAACGCGATGGTATCGCCATTGGCGATGCCGGCGGCCAAGAACGCGCAAGCGAGAACCAATCGGATCACGCGCACAAGCGTCCAATTTTTGGCCAATGCGTGCATCAGCCTTTGAGAACGCTGTTCAAACTGGCCCAGCCACCCCCATTGTATGCGTCGATGCCTTCAGCCTTCAGCATGGATACAGCGCTGCCGCTGCGACCTCCACTAAGGCAACAGGCGATCACGGGTTTCCCCTTGGGCAGCTTGTGCATTTCCTTCTGTAGCTTGTCCAGTGGAATGTTCACCGACCCTTTGACGTGGCCCGATGCGAATTCCTCCTTGGTACGAACGTCCAAGATCATGGCACCGTTGGCCTTGAGTTCCTTCAGGTCCACTTTGGGACCCATTCCGAAAAGTGTGCGCAGCATTCAGTTATTGGTTGTTTTGGTTTGTTGTTTCTCCTCCTTCTTGAACAGGTTCATGACCAAGCCACCCATGAGGGCTCCGTACAGTGAACTGTTCACCGGACTGCTGGTGATCCCGCAACCCGTGGTGCAGCCCCATTGGCTCCAATAGTACCAGCCCAATAAGGCGCCAATACCAATGCCGATCCCCGTGATCCAAACGCCTCGCTTCATTTCTTGCGTGTGCTGAACTTGAAAGGGGCATACAACGGGCAAAAACTCACGAAGCCGGTAATGAGAAAGACCGCGGCTATGATGAGCAGCACGACCCCCAATGTGCCCGTGATCACATTCGCGAAGTACAAGGCCGCGATAGCCACTGCTGCCAATATGCGGATCGTGCGATCCATACTTCCCATGTTCGGTATCATCGATTCGTTGTTTGTGGTGCAAAGGTCAGAACTCCAGCGGCCAGAGCGCGTGATGATCATCACACTAGGCGCGAGTGGGGTGTGATGAATGTCACTGCGGTTCCGCGGTAAGGGTACTTCCTTTGTTGGATACAAACCGATACAAGAGAATGGAACAAACGAACATGCCGCGCATCGGAGATCAAGCCCCGGATTTCGAAGCGCTTACCACCACCGGACCATTGAAGTTCAGCGAATACATCAAGGATAGCTGGACGATCCTTTTCTCACATCCTGCCGATTTCACCCCCGTCTGCACCACGGAACTATCTGGTTTTGCCCAAGAGAAGAAGTGGTTCGCAGAACGGAACACGAAGCTCATCGGGGAGAGCATCGACAGTATCCATAGTCATGTGGCTTGGGTGCAGAACGTAAGGGAGAAGACCGGCATTTTCATGGATTTTCCGATCATCGCCGACATCGATATGAAAGTGGCGCACCTGTACGGAATGCTGCATGACAATGCCAGTAGCACAGCTGCGGTGCGGGCAGTGTTCTTCATCGATCCCAAGGGCATCATTCGACTGATCATGTATTACCCGTTGAATGTTGGACGTAACATGGCCGAGATCAAACGCGTCTTGGAAGCGATGCAAACCGTTGATGCCAATGGCTGTGCAATGCCCATGAATTGGGAGAAAGGGGACAAGGTGATCCTGCCTCCACCGAAAACGTTGAAGGACCTGGATGCCCGGTTGAATGAGAAGGGCATCGAGTTGATCGACTTCTACCTCGCCAAAAAGGAACTGGAACTAGTGTGACTTTGCTCCGGACGAAGGCGAACGGCTCCGAAAGGAGCCGTTCGTTTTTCCAATAGTTCGGTCGAAAGGGTTACGATACACCGCTCAGTGCGGAAGTCGTTCCCGGATCAATCCATATACCCATGTGCCGACAACGGCGAACAGGAAGGTGATGGAGATGGCGCCGAAACCCGCACCCATCTGGGCAAAGAGCGGCCCAGGACAAGCTCCCGTGATGGCCCAGCCCAAGCCGAAGATCAGTCCGCCGTAGATCTGCCCCTTGTTGAATTCCTTCGGATGTATCACGATCGTTTCACCGTGCATCGTTCTTGCCTTGAGGCGTTTGATGAGGATGACACTCATCGCTCCTACCAAAACGGCCGTGCCGATGACACCGTACATGTGGAAGCTCTCGAAGCGGAACATCTCCTGGATCCGGAACCAACTGATGATCTCGGTCTTCACGAAGACCACACCGAACATCAGGCCCCACGCCGTGTACTTCAGATTGTGCCACCACGGATGCTGAAGCTGCGACTCGTCCACGCATACGGCATCCAGTGAGCGCTGTTCAAAGTCCGGATCAACCGGTGGATCCGGTGTTTTCGCGTCCTTCATGATCAAAGTGTAAGGAGATATGGAAGGATGAACCACGTCATCACGACCCCACCCACCATGAAGCTCATCGTCGCGATCAAGCTCGGCCATTGCAGGTTGCTAAGGCCCATGATCGCATGACCACTGGTGCAGCCGCCCGCATAGCGTGTACCGAATCCCACACAGAAACCACCCACCACAAAGAAGAAGAACCCCCGAAGTGAGAGCACGTTCTCCCATGCGAAGATCTCTGCGGGGAGAAGTGCAGAAGTGTCGGTGATCCCTTTTTCGGCCAAATAGGTTTTCGTGCTTTCCGCAACGACCAAAGGGTTGGGGTCGCTTAGGAAATTGGCAGCCAGCATCGCACCACCCAATACTCCGGCAACGAAGAACAAGTTCCAAGCCTCCTTTTTCCAGTCGTACATGAAGTAAGGGATCTTCGCCGGCAGGCATGCCGCGCAGAGATGTCGCAAGGAGCTACTGATCCCAAAGGTCTTGTTGCCGAGGATCAGGAGGATGGGTACAGTGAGCCCGATCAGTGCACCACCTACGTACCAGGGCCAAGGTTGTTTAAGGAATTCGAGCATAGGGATCTTGGATCGGACGATCAGACCATTGGATGATCCGCCAATTGAATTTATGCCTCAATGGAACGCTGCACAATTGGATCGATCCAATTGCCATGGGGTCTCATTGTACTGATCGTCCGATCGTTTCATTTTCTGAGCGTGGTCGGGCACACGAATTCCGTCGTGGGAAGATCGGTGTTCTTGATCGCCGCAAATCCACCAGCCACGTCCACCACGTTATGGATACCGCGCGATTTCAACACGGAGGAGGCGATCATGCTGCGATATCCACCGGCGCAATGGATGTAGTTCGTCTGATCCTTACTGAATTCAGCCAAGTGGTCGTTGAGGAACTGAAGTGATGCATGCTGTGCATGCTCGAGGTGTTCAGCATCCCATTCTCCCGGCTTGCGCACATCGAAAACGTTCAACGTATCGGACTTCATTCGCTTCGCGAACTCTTCCGCAGAAATGCTTTCGATCGAATCCACTTCGCGACCGGCCTCCTTCCATGCAACAATGCCACCCTTCAGAAAACCGAACACATTGTCATAACCCACGCGAGCCAACCGCGTCACCGTCTCGTCCTCACTCCCTTCATCGGTCACTACGATCAGCGGATGCTTCACATCGGGGATCATAGCTCCTACCCACGGAGCAAAATCGCCCTTCAATCCAATGTTTATGCTGCGTGGTACAAATCCGTCCTTGAAGGTCTGTGGCGCACGTGTGTCCAGCACCAGAGCACCTTCGCTCTCCGCGATCAGTTCCACTTGGTCTGGGGTCAATGCGCGCATGCCCTTTTCCTTGACCGTTTCCAAGCTGGGGATAGCGCCCTTGTTCATGGCAACGTTCTGTGGGAAGTAGGCCGGTGGCGGCAAGATCCCGTCGGTGACCTCCTTGATGAACTGTTCTTTGGTCGCCGCTTTCAATGCGTAATTCACTTCCTTCTGGTGACCAAGTGTATCGAAGGTCTCTTTGCTCATGTTCTTGCCACAGGCGCTTCCTGCCCCGTGCGCCGGATACACGATCACATCATCGGGCAATGTCATGATCTTCGTGTGCAGGGAATCATAGAGGTGCCCGGCCAAGTCTTCCATTGTGAGGCTGCCCATTTTCTGTGCCAGGTCCGGGCGGCCCACATCGCCGATGAAGAGCGTGTCCCCACTGAAGATGCAGTGCGGTTTTCCGCCCTCGTCCAATAACAAATACGTGGTGCTTTCCATGGTATGTCCCGGCGTGTGTAACACCCTGATGGTGACATTGCCGATCTTCAGTTCCTCCTCGTCCTTAGCAATGTGTGCGGTGAAATCAGGTTCGGCATTGGGTCCGTAGATGATGGTCGCACCGGTGCGCTTCGCAAGGTCGACGTGGCCGCTCACGAAGTCCGCGTGAAAGTGCGTCTCCAGAACGAATTTGATCTGCGCTCCGCTCTTTTCAGCACGGTCGATGTAGGGTTGTGATTCACGCAATGGGTCGATCACGGCGGCTTCGCCATTGCTCTCGATGTAGTAGGCTCCTTGTGCAAGGCAGCCGGTGTAGATCTGTTCTATTTTCATTTTTCTTCTTTATTGGCCAAGAGAAAGTGGGGCGCTATTTGGCGCACTTACGAGAGGGTATAAAGTTCGCGAATTATGATGTAGGCTCCCATGGTGAGAATGAACCAACCGAAGCCGGGGCGTAGTCGGTTCCCATCGATCCGCTTGGCCAAAAAGCCACCTACAAAAATGCCTCCGATCGCCAAGGCAATGAACATAAAAAGCAAGGGAGCGTGATCGATCAGATGTACCTGGCGGTCACCAAGAAATCCGATGAAAGCGTTTGCGGAGACGATCAGCAACGATGTGCCCACGGCCTTTTCATTTCAACACCAGCGATCACCACCAAGGCAGGCACGATCACAAATCCGCCGCCCGCACCAAGCAGGCCCGTCAATACACCGACTGCCAAGCCGATCAATAGTAGAGGAAGCAATTGGTCTTTTCCTGCGTCCTTGGTTGGAACGGCCTTGCGTTTGCGTAACATGGACCAGGCCGCAAGTACCATGACCACCGCAAACAGTCCGAGGATCGCAGTGTCCTTGGGCACAGTAAGCTCCCCCATGTGGAAAAGCGGATCGGGCAAAGCCGGCATCAACCAACGACGCGTGGCAAATACGCTCAACAAGGAAGCGCCGCCGAAAAGCGCTGCAGTGCGCCATTCAATGTTCCCTTGCCGGTGGTAGTTGGTCAATCCCGCTGCACTTGTTGTGCCTACAATGAAAAGAGACAAGCCCGTTGCGGAAATTGCATCAAGGCCGAAGAGATAGACAAGGATCGGCACAGAGAGTATGGAACCTCCACCGCCGAAAAGGCCTAGGGAAATTCCCATGAGGACCGCACCGAGGTAACCTGCCACCTCCATCATTCAGGGAAGCAGGTCAACGCAACGGAACGATAGATTGAAGAATATCCCAAGTGCCATTTGAGCACAAAAGTACCAGAGCTGAACAGGGGAGATGGTGACCATCATCACCGAGTAATTCACTTGGCCTGATCACAGGACTTTCAGCAAAGCCGCACCGAAGTTCTCCACTTGGTACTTCCGCATTCCCGGGAGGGCTCCCAAAGCCGCAATGTCCCCTGGAAGTGTGCGGGCAATATCAGCCAGTAACTGGTTCGCTGCAACGATCCCAGGCCGAAGGTCATGTGCTGAGGTCAATTCTTCGCGTACCTGTTTCAACCGTTTGAACCGTTCCTCATAGTCGTTGTCACGGTTCCACCGTTTTGGACGTTCGGTGCGTGGCCATTGCTCTTTGGGTAAGTCCTGCCCACGCTTGATGGCCATCATTACTTGCTTGCCATAGCGCTCGATGATCCGCTCATTCACGCCCTTTAAGGCACCGACCTCCTCTATCCCATTCGGTGGTTCCTTCGCCAAAGCCAGTAGCACATCGTTCCCTAAGACCATAAAGGCGGCACGATCCTGCTGTTCTGCGATCTGGTCACGCCAAACGTGCAATTCGCGTAGGACCGCCAGTTGATCGGGCTTCAGCGACTTTGCTCCTTTCATGCGCAGAAACCCGGGTTCTTCATTCGCCGCTTGGCTGAAAGGCATGTTCGGCAACAAGGCGAACTCTTCCTGGGCCCAACTCAAACGCTTCTTTTGCTGCAACTTTTCTTCCAGGATATCACGTAACGCGATCAAATGCGAGGTGTCGCCGGCTGCGTAGTCCAGCATGGGTGCCGGCAATGGGCGTTTGCTCCAGTCCGCCTTTTGGAATTTCTTGTCGATCACCAGCCCTTGGTATTTGCCAAGCAAGGCGGCCAGACCGATCTCCGGTTCGTTCACCAATTCTGCGGCAACCAACGTATCGAACACGTTCTCCACCCTGATCCCGTGGTGTTTCGCCAGCATTCGTAGATCGTAGTCCGCATCGTGGATCACGATCTCCATACCCGGATCGGCCAATAGCTTACCCAAAGGGGCCAAGTCCGGCACTGCCATGGGATCTATCAAGAACGTTTGACCTCTGGTGCTCAATTGCACCAAACAAACGCGTTCCTTGAACCGGTGGAAACTGGAAGCCTCCGTATCAAGGGCCAGTACTTTCTCCGAGGCAAGCCGTTCCATGCAGGCGATCAGCGCCTGCTTTGTGGTAATGAGTTCAAATTCCGCCACGGGGGTCTATCAGCCTGCCCCTGTGGGCGATGCGGTGCGAAGGTACGGGGAATGGCACCTGGCTGTAAAGCCGTAATTAGCTTGGGACCGCCATCTTAAGGACTGTTCCACAAGCGGAGCGAATGACTCGCTCTCAGCTACCTCAAACGTAGCGATCACCACTCTCAGCAGTGAGGTCGTTCACATACTGTTTGATCTGCTGTTCATCCTGCTTTCGGCAAACGAGCAACGCATCCTTGGTGCTTACTACGATAAAATCCTCAAGGCCTTGGAGCACCAAAAGCCTGCCGTCGTTGGCGTGAACGACATTGCGTGCACAATCGTACAATTTCACTTCGTGGCCTATGTAGGCGTTGTCGTTCGTGTCCTTCGGCAAATGGGTATACAAGCTGCCCCAAGTGCCCAAGTCGCTCCACCCGAACTCGCTTACCACCGTGTAAACGTTCTTGGCCTTTTCCATTATGCCATAATCGATGCTCACATTCTGGCAATCGGCATAGCACCCTTGTATGAAATCAGCTTCAGCCGCAGTACCGTAGATATTGGCCCCCGCGTTGAACGTGGCATCCATTTCAGGGAGGTGTTCTGCAAAGGCCTTTCGAATGCTGGCAACGCTCCAGATGAAGATGCCGGCATTCCAAAGAAAATCGCCACTTTCCAAGAATCGAACAGCGGTTTCGTGGTCCGGCTTCTCCGTGAAGGTCTTTACCTTTTTCACCTTCGGATGCAGGGCTCCATCATTCTCTTCGAACTGGATGTACCCGTAACCCGTATCCGGCCGGTTGGGCATCATGCCCAGCGTAACCAAGCAATCCGTGCCGCCTGCTTGTTGCAAGGCCAGCTCGATCGTTCGTTGGAATGCTTCTTCCTTCAGCACAAGATGATCGCTCGGGGCCACGATCATGAAGGCATCCTGGTTACGTGCAGCGATCACCTGACTTGCGTAAGCAACACAAGGTGCCGTGTTCCGGCGGAAGGGTTCGGTCAATACTTGGGCATCTTTGATGTCCGGTAATTGTTCCTTTACCAACTCGGTGTACCGATCATTGGTCACGATCAAGATGTTCTCCGCAGGGCATATGGCCAAGAACCGATCGTAGGTCTGTTGCAACAAGGTGCGCCCGGTGCCTAGAAAATCCAAGAATTGCTTCGGATGGGCACTTCGGCTCATGGGCCAGAAGCGGCTGCCAACACCACCGGCCATGATAACGCAGTACGTGTTCGGGTTGGTCATGGGAGAGGCGAAGGCTCAAGAGGCCTTCCGGACCACCATAGGGCCATGCACATGCACTTCGGCCAAGGGGTCAATAATGTAATTACGACGGTCGTTCAAGCACTGGCACTTGAAGCGTTTCCGCAACTGTGGCCCCTTGACGAATACACGTTCATGGAACCGGAAAATGGAGCGATCCGGAAGATCCTCCAACAACTGGCGAGGGTCACGGTCGTAGTTCCGGAGCACCCGCATTAGGCCCTTGTCCGTGCAGCTGCTGGCGGGAGCATCATGCAGGTGGTGCTTCATGGCATGCAACACGTCCGCCGGGAACACCGATCGTGTCATGAAGGGTCGCATCAACTTGGCGTACTCACCTTTCCAAGCAGCACCATGTGGGTTGGACCAACGTCGTGTGTTCTTGTAGGTCGTGTAATGTGCGAACTCGTGGATCAAGGTCACCAGAAAAGCGTACTTGTTCAGGTCGTTGTTCACTGACACCCGGTGAGGCTTGTTGCCGTGCGCACTTCGGTAATCGCCCAATTTGGTCTGGCGCGGCCGTACGATCTTTACCTCCAGTGGATTGCGCCGCAGCCAACTAACGATAACAGGCCAAGCCGCAGAAGGCACATGCTTCTTTAGCGCATCGACGTTGGATATGGCAAGCGTGTTGGGCACTAGGAGGGATCGTTAGGCGAGATTGTCGGGGTCTTGATCGGGGGATGGCAAAAATAGGTGCTTGGCCGATCATTTCCGCAAGCCCGTACCGAATTTCCGGGATCTGCTTTGAGTTGGTTCCATTTTGGGCAATCGCACTCCTTTTTCTTCCGGTATTTCTTGGGTTGACTTGCACAAGCCGTAACCAACGAGCCTACTACCAGCAACGTTGCTGCATGCTGGAATATCACGGAAATGGACCTTATCAGCGCCATGGGGTGCGAAACTACGAACGTTGGATCCGGTGGTGCTCGTATCCCTTGGCCTAATTTCGCGCCATTCCTGAAGAATGGGCACACTTGCGCACATCGGTCGGTACTTTATTCTGCTGAAGGCCACATTTACCCGGCCAGAGCGGTTCAAGATCTATTTGAACCGTACGCTGGAAGAGATGGACCTTCTGGGGATCAAGAGCTTAGGTATCGTGGCTCTGCTCTCCTTCTTTATGGGTGCCGTGATCACCATCCAGACCAAGACGAACATAGACAGCCCCCTTATCCAGGCCTGGGTGGTGGGTTTCGCAACCCGTCAAAGCACCATCCTTGAGTTCAGCCCTACCATTATCGCACTTATCCTAGCTGGGAAGGTGGGATCCAACATCGCTGCGGAGATCGGCTCCATGCGGGTGAACGAACAGATCGATGCGCTGGACATAATGGGCGTTAATTCAGCCGGTTACCTCATTCTTCCCAAGGTCATCGCAACGGTGTTGATCAACCCTTTCTTGGTGATCGTGAGCATGTTCCTCAGCATTTTTGGAGGCTATTTGGTCGGAATGGCCACTGGCATTGTCAGTTCCGTGGACTATCTGCAAGGGATCCAATCCGGATTCATCCCCTACCACGTGGTCTATGCCTTGATCAAGACCGTCGTATTCGCCTTCGTTATCGCCACCGTATCCGCGTACCAAGGGTATTACACGAAGGGTGGTACACGCGAAGTTGGCATTAGCAGCACCAAAGCCGTGGTCTATAGCGATGTGGTGATCCTCATCGCCAATTATGCCCTTACGCAAATGCTGTTGATATGATCGAGGTCAAGCATCTCAGCAAGCGGTTCGGGAAGGTCCAGGTGCTTACCGACATCAACGCCAAGTTCTACAAAGGCCGCATCAACCAGATCATTGGGAAGAGCGGTTCCGGAAAAAGCGTTTTGGCCAAATGCATCGTGGGCCTCCATCAACCCGAGGAAGGAGAGGTGCTATACGACGGCAAGTCCTTCCACGCCATGGAAGTGGACGAGAAACGGGATATCCGTAAACGTATCGGCATGCTCTTTCAGGGTTCGGCATTGTTCGACAGCCTAACAGTGCTCCAGAACGTGATGTTCCCGTTGCAAATGTTCGGTGAAATGCCAAAGTCTGAAATGGCCGAACGCGCGCATACGTGCTTGCAGCGTGTAAACATTATGGACAAGGACAAACTGTTCCCTGCTGAATTGAGCGGAGGTATGCAGAAGCGCGTCGGAATTGCCAGGGCGATCGCCATGAACCCGGAGTATCTCTTTGTGGATGAACCGAACAGCGGCTTGGACCCACAGACCAGCATTTTGATCGACGACCTGATCAAGGAGTTGACCGAAGAGTTCAACACCACCACGATCGTGATCACACACGACATGAATTCGGTGATGGAAATTGGGGAGAACATTCTTTTCATAAGTGGTGGACGGCTGGCATGGACCGGTTCTCGCGATGAATTGCTGGATACCGACAACCAGGACCTGAACGAATTCATTTTCGCCGGTAGCCTTATGCGCAATGCAAAGGAGTTCATGCGCGGGAAGAGTTCAGGCAAGAGGTAAAAGGATCCAGTCTGGACCCCTCCTGCATACTTCCATCCAGTCTCGATATTTGCGTCACGTGAGATAGGAAACGTGCCTTTGCTCCTAGTGAGCGGGAATGGGCTTCGATTCATCACAGAGAGCCTTAGGCGGATTCGTCTTTGGAGCACCATTCAAAGAGAAGGGGCCGCCTCTTGCGAGACAGCCCCTTTTCAGTTCGTGGAACAGTGATCACTTGATCACGGTCATACGCTTGGTTTGTTTCACATCACCTGCACGCATGGTGTAGGTGTACACACCTTCGCTCAATACGTTGGTGTCCAAGTTCAAGCGATAGGTACCTGCAGCGCGGATGCCTTCGTTGCTGGTGAGCACCAACTTGCCGCTCATGTCGCGTACTTCAAAGGTTACACGTGCTGTGTTCTCGAGTGTATAAGGAATGGTAGTTGTGCCATTCGCAGGGTTGGGCAGGTTTTGACCGATGCCTACGCCGCTGTTAACATCATTCTCCTCAATACCAATAGACTGGTCGAAGAACATCCGCACACAAGGAGTTGTAGTAATGTAGTACCAACTCAAACCCTGAGAAGGAGTGGTGTATTTTGTAAAGGAGGTATGTGCAGGACTTGTGCCATTTTGGCCAATGGTCACGGCACCATATGCCTCAACAGTGATCAAGTAGTCCGTGTTCGCATCCAGACCATACCAGCTTTTGAAGGTCAACTGTGTCCAATTACTCCCACCGATCGGGTTGAGCATGTCCGCTGTAACTTGAACTTCTTGCGAGGTTGCGAGCACTGTGAAAAAGTCATCCATAGTGCGCACTTGTCCAACAATGATCGAACCAACCGTCGAGGCTTCACCTAAAAGTACTGCGACACTCGATAGGTCTGCGGCGTTGACAATGTAGAAGACATTACCAATTCAGATTCGCTACCGTCCCCAGTGCCGTCCTCGAAGGACGAGGCTGTCCCCAGATCGCGACCATATAGAAATGGGTCCACTTTGAAGGACGAATTGGTGGTGTTGTCCTCTACTGGGTCAATCCCCCCCGATCGGATCGTGTAGGACACATCGTAAGTACCCGAATAAAAAGGTGGCGTGTAATTCGGTTCCACGAAGACCGTGGTTTGATGTCCAAGTGCCAAGAATGGAACAGGAACATCATTGTCGACGAGATAGCCATTGGGACCGGTTACCGAAAAATTGGCGACTGCATTCTGTTTCAACAAATTCACCGTTGTTCAACACGGTCATGTTTAACGGAAGGTTGCGCAATTGAGCAAGAGGGTATACGGAATAGAACAAGGAGTCATAACTACTGGCCGAGGTCGCATCGTAGGTCGAACTACCGGTCGAAACCAATCGCATATCATGGCCTTCCAAGCGCCTCAGTCCAACATCGTCCACTTGCCAATAGTAGTGCGACGAACCTTCTTCAGCACGTTGGTGAAATCGGAACTTCATTTGGGAAAGATCCATTGTACCCTCAAGTGCAGCCGTGATGTTGAATGTGGTCAACCCATCGGATCCAACATTCCGTGTAGCATCGCTCGCGGCTTCGAAGGATATGGTCCACGAAATGCCGTCGTCCATGCTCAGCTCAACGAAGAATGGTGATGAATAGCCGCAGCAGTACCGTAGCGCCTGATGGAAATAGATCTCGTACGCCGTATTGGTCTCCAGAGCGAACATGGGTGACCCAAAGCCCCCTCTAGATCCACAGGGTTCGGAATGAGCATTGGAGTGCCAGAACTCCAATCTGAATTGACCGAGTCCGAAGGAACAAGGCAAATCCATTGCTCGCAGATGCGGAATTGATGATTTCGTTCGAAACCGTATAGGCCCCTGTCGGTGCAAATTGAGAAGAGGACCAAACGTTCCCGTTGGCACCTGATGTCGTCCAAGCTCCGAAACCGTTGTTCTTATCAAGTCCGTTGGCGAAATCTTCAGCGAAAGATCACCCGCGCCGACCCGCACCATCTTCATCACGAGGCGCGATCGACATGACGCGTTTCGTTGCCGACTCCCAAACCCTCGACTTGTAAAGGAACCAGCCGTTGCGCTTGTGCACCGAACACACAAGAGCAAGCACTAGAACGAAAAGGCCTCCTGATGCTCATTGTAAAGAGGGTGAACAATTCGAATTGTTTCCCCTTTTCGTTCGGTGTCAGGTGTATCGAATTTAAAAAGTTGTTCCGCGCCATAAAACCGCAGTAACTAACTTGGAAGATTCCTACAGGAGAAGAGAATTGGTCTTTCAAGAACAGCATTCGAACCTCCAAAAAGAGGGGCCGCCTCTTGCGAGACAGCCCCTTTTCAGTTCGTGGAACAGTGATGCAATGATCACGGTCATACGCTTGGTTTGTTTCACATCACCTGCACGCATGGTGTAGGTGTACACACCTTCGCTCAATACGTTGGTGTCCAAGTTCAATCGATAGGTACCTGCAGCGCGGATGCCTTCGTTGCTGGTGAGCACCAACTTGCCGCTCATGTCGCGTACTTCAAAGGTTACACGTGCTGTGTTCTCGAGTGTATAAGGAATGGTGGTTGTGCCATTCGCAGGGTTCGGCAGGTTCTGGCCCATGCCAACTCCGCTGCTCACGTCCTTGGCCTCAATACCCACGCTAGCGTCGAAGTTCATACGAACACATGGGGTCGTTGTGGTGTAATACCAATCCAGTGGCTGGGCAGGTACACCGTAACGGATGAATGAGGTCTGTGCAGGGCTTGTGCCGTTCTGGCCAAAGGTCACTTCACCAAAAGCCTCAACGGTGATCAGATAGTCCGTGTTGGCATCCAACGCATAAGGGCTTGCGAAGATCAAATTTGTCCAATTGCTACCACCCACTGCATTGAGCATGCCCGCTGTCACTTCCACTTCCTGTGAGGTAGCGACCACGGTGAAGTCTGCATCCGTGTTCCTTACTTGACCAACGATGATAGCGCCGAGATCTGAAGCGGAACCGAGCAATACATCAACGCTTGTAATGTCCGCTGCGTTACCTACATAGAACGCGCTACCCAAAACGAACTCGCTTCCGTCCGCTGGACCATCTTCAAATGAAGCAGCTGTTCCGCCGTCACGACCGTACACGTAAGGATCAACCTTGAAAGTGGAGGTGCTCGTGTTGTTGTCCGTAGGATCCACCTCGTCTGAGTTAATGGAGTAATTCACCGTGTACGTACCGACGTCCGAAGGAGTATAATTCGGGTCAATGTAGATCGTACGTATCTCACCTGGAGCGAAGTTCGGCACAGGAATTTCCGTGCTCAACACTTGGTTTCCGTCCAGGTCGATCTCGAAAGTCGCTACTGCGGTCGTTTCAGTTTCACCACCGTTGTTCAATACGGTCATGTTCAATGGCAACCCGCGCAATTGATTCAACGGGTAGACAGAATATGCCAAGGAGTCATAAGTTCCAGCGGTTTCATTAACGAATGAGCTTTGGCTGGCGGAGACCATGCGCATATCGAAACCTTCCAAAGTCTGGATGTTGATATCATCAACCTGCCAGTAGTAGTGGGAAGTACCTGCATCGGCGCTGTGGCGGAAACGGATCTTCACGCTCATGCCATCGCTACCTTCAAGGGCGTTGGTGATATTGAACGCACTAACGCCGTCAAAAGCGTCGTTGCCTTCAACACCTTCGCCTACCGAGATGCTCGTTGGCCATGAAAGACCTGCATCGGTGCTCACCTCCAAGAAGACCGGTGCATCTTGGCAGCAATAACGGAAACCCTGATGGAAAGTGATCTCAAGTCCTGTATTAAGAGGGAGTGTCATCACCGGAGACTCCAAGGAACCTTCCCACTCTATTGGTGTGGCAACGATAACAGGAGGATCAACGCTGAAATCGGTGTTGGCTGAATCCGAATTGAACAGCGCAAAACCATTTGCTACGGTTGCAGACTCAATGATCTCGGTCAGATCAGAGTACGCACCAGTAGGGCCGAACGTGTCATACTTCCAAATTGCACCATCCGCACCGGAAGTGGTCCAGCTACCAAAGTCATTGTTCCCGGCAAAGCCGTTCGCGAAATCTTCGGAGAACAGCACTACTTGTCGTGATGTTCCTTGTTCCGCACGTGGCGCACGTGGCGTTACATGTTGGGTGGCAGCGCTGAAGCCAATTGGGCTCCTTGGGGCGACCAGCTGGGCCGTCGCGCCTCCCGCTAGGGTAAGCGCCAAAAGGGAAAGGGTAGTGTTCCTTAAGTTCATGTTGGGGTTGATTAGTTGTCGAGCTTGTTTGAGCGCACTAAGGTAAGAGTTTCATATGATGTTCAACATTGGTCTCTTCACAAAACCACAAAGGGGACGGTCTATCTTGGCAACTAGGCTTGTATTCCTGTTCCATAACAGAACGGTGTTCGAGTGAACAGGTGTTCCTCTTAATGGGTAATGAGGATCCTTCCCGTCCTAAAGGTATTTGCGGACCTGAGTACCACCATATACACTCCAGGGGCCAAACCGCTGGGATCCAGTGGGAACGAACGTTTACCTGAATGCATGTGGCCCAAGTCCTTTTCAAGGACCTTCCGTCCGCCGGCATCCAGCAACTCGAAGTAGGCCCTGGTATCCGAGTTGACCAATTCGAACTCGATCCGGCCGTGATCATCCATGGGCACCGGGTAAGCGTGAACTCCACTGGACGGACCCTGAGCAGGTTCTGGGATCCCTACACCAACTTCACCCAAGAACAGTCGGATCAATGGGGTGTTGTACAAGTACGTGATGTCGAAGAGGGTTCCCTGTTGAAGCACACTGGTGCCTAACGTGGTGCTGCCACCCATTTGAACTTCAAGTCGGCCGGATCCATCTGTGGGCAAATGTTGAAGACCAACGAAGACGTCTCCGGAACCCAGCGTAGGACGGTCAGTGTATGGGAAGTACAAGGGAAGCCCTGCGGAAGCATTGTCCAAGTCCAATGACGAAACGGTGTGTCGTATCGCCGTATCAAGGAATGTGAAGTTCTCATCGAACAGTATCGCACGCACTACCTCACCGGCATTGGTTCCGAGCCCCAACAATACGCTCATGCCTTCTGCACGCGAACCGGGCACAAGCAGTTCCATCCGATTGGCCAGAACGAACACGCTGGTATCCCCATAATTGCCCTGCGACACGCCATCGTCAACAGCCATTGCACTGTACCCGTTGTCCCAACCGGCTCCGGTAATGCGCATGCTATAGCTCCCAGTGTTGTTGTCCAATTGTTCGTCCGTACCATCGGCTGTCGCAACGAATGCCACTTCCAGTTGCCCAACTTGATCCGGTACATGACCCGTTGGGATCCGCACCAGTACTTGTTCGTTCGGCGACAAGCTATCCAACGTAGAGGTGAAGGTGCCAACGTCGGAACCCGCCAAATTCAATGTTGCTGATACCGATACGTTCTGGAGCGTGGTAATGCCGGAGTTGCGGATCCAGGAAGCAACGGTCAGTTCGCCAGCTTGTTCCAGTGGTAGGGCATAATACTGCAAGCTTTGGTCACCCAGAAAGAAAGGAGAAACGGTTGCATCGTTCGCGTAGGCCCGCAGCACAGAAAGGTCGTTCGATAGCCTTTCCCGGATGCAAAGGTCATCGAAGGCAAAGCCGGAGGCCCATGCCCCACCATCGCTCCACCGGAATCGCATGCGTACCGCGGTCTCATTGTCGAAGGTTGAAAGGTCCACAAATATGGACTGCCACGCGGCGCTCATTACAGGCAGTGTGTCCAGTAACACCCAATTGTCATCACCACGATCGGCTTCGATAATTGCTGATCCGGAACCATAGGCCATCTCGTTGAAGATCCTTAGTTCCAATGCCATGTTGGAACGGGAGCTAAAGTCGAATACCGGGCTGGTCAACACCACATTGTCCATGTTGCAATTGCACGGGGCAGCAGCATCGTTCGCAGTAACAGATCGGTTCCCGGCGGGTTGGTCCACGACCGGGAAATATCCATCGATGTTCGCTTCTTCAGCTGTCGAAATGCGCCAAGCCGGAACAAATTCACCTGTTCCAGCACCCGCAGGTGTGAGCACCTCTACATCACCACCCAGGTCCCAAGCCGCCAAAGCGTCCTCTCCTTCAAAGCCTTCCGAATAAAAGCACGCACCCGGAGGAGTTTGGGCCCGAACCGCGCCTGAAAGGACACAGAACAGAAGGGTGGTCAACAAAAGGACTCGATCCTTGTTCTTCATGATCTCTTAGACGGTCTCTTCCGTGTATGCTTCGATCGGCGGACATGTACAGACGAGGTTGCGATCTCCGTAAGCACTATCCACCTTGCTCGCGGTTGGCCAATATTTCCAATCGCGATTGGCCGCTGCTGGGAAACCGGCTTTTTCGCGGCCATACGCATGGTCCCAAGTGTCGCCACAAACCTCTTCGCAGGTGTGAGGCGCCATCTTCAACACATTGTCCAATTTATCGGCCGTCCCATTCTCCACTTCATCTATTTCCTTTCGGATGGCGATCATGGCATCAACGAACCGGTCCAATTCCGCAGTGGTCTCGCTTTCTGTAGGTTCAACCATCAAGGTGCCAGCCACAGGGAAACTGACCGTGGGAGCGTGGAAACCGTAGTCCATCAAACGCTTGGCAATGTCTTCCACCTCGATCCCGGCCGTGCGCTTAAATCCACGACAGTCAAGGATCATCTCGTGTGCCACCATTCCTTCTTCTCCGGTGTAGAGGATCGGGTAATGCGCTTCCAGTTTCGCCTTCAGGTAGTTCGCATTGAGGATCGCGTACTGGGTGCTATCCACCAATCCTGCTTCGCCCAACATCTTTATGTAGCCGTAGCTGATCAGTAGGATCAAGGAACTGCCCCACGGCGCACTGCTAACGGCATTCACCGCTTGATCGCCTCCGGTCTTGATCAATGAATGACCAGGAAGGAATGGCTTCAACTTATCGTTCACGCAAATGGGACCCATGCCCGGCCCGCCACCACCATGCGGAATGGCAAATGTCTTATGTAGGTTAAGGTGGCACACATCAGCGCCGATCTCTCCCGGACTCGTGAGACCTACTTGCGCATTCATGTTCGCGCCATCCATGTATACCAACCCGCCGTTCGCGTGGATCGTGCTGGTGATCTCGCGGATGCCTTCCTCGTAAACACCGTGGGTGCTCGGATAGGTGACCATGATGCACGCCAAGGTGTCCTTGTATTGTTCTGCTTTTGCTTTCAAGTCCTCCAAATCGATGTGCCCATCCGCGTCGGCCTTTACCACTACCACTTGCATGCCGACCATTACAGCGCTGGCAGGGTTGGTGCCGTGCGCACTGGAGGGGATCAACGCGATCGTCCGTTGTTCATTTCCATGTGCCTTGTGGTAGGCGCGGATCGTGAGCAATCCGGCATACTCCCCTTGCGCACCGCTGTTCGGCTGAAGGCTGACCGCGGTGAACCCGGTGATCTTCGCAAGGTCTGCGCTCAATTCCTTGAACACTTCTTGATAACCCTGCGCCTGTTCAACAGGAACAAAGGGGTGAATGGAAGCCCACTCCGGCCAGCTCAACGGCAGCAAGGTGCTCGCAGCGTTCAGCTTCATGGTACACGAACCCAACGGGATCATGCCATGCATCAGGCTGAAATCCTTGTTCTCCAAACGCTTGATGTAGCGCTGCATCTCCAACTCCGTGTGGTGCATGTTGAAGATCGGATGTTCCATGAAGGCACTCTTCCGTTGCAAGCTTGGTGGCACCGCCAAAGCAGTTCCGTTCGCTGATACGGTCGCGGCTTTGCTACCGGACACTTCAGCAAGTACGTCGAGTATATCCCGAACGTCCGCATCACGAACGGTTTCGTCCAATGCAATGCTTACTTGATCATTCAAGACCCGGAAGTTGATGCCTTTCCTTTCTGATGCTGCCCGCACTTTTTCGGCATTAACACCGGTCGGAAGTGTAAGTGTAATGGTGTCGAAGAAGCTGCTGTTTTGGATGCCAAAGCCCATCGTCCGTGCTGCTTCCGCAAGGTTGCGTGTGTGGGCATGCACACGTTCCGCTATCCGCTTCAGTCCGGCTGGACCATGGTAGACCGCGTACATGCTGGCCATAACTGCAAGCAGTGCTTGTGCAGTACAGATGTTGCTTGTTGCCTTGTCCCTGCGGATGTGTTGCTCACGTGTCTGCAGTGCCATTCGCAGTCCGCGCTTTCCGCGACGGTCCTGACTAACGCCGATGATGCGCCCCGGGATGATCCGCTTGAACTCTTCCGTAGTGGCAAAGAATGCCGCATGCGGACCGCCATAGCCCATGGGTACACCGAAGCGTTGGCTGTTGCCCACACATACATCGGCACCCCATTCACCCGGAGGGGTCAACAATACCAACGAAAGCAGATCGGCACATACCGCTGTACGCACCCCGGCTGCCTTCGCCTTGGCCACGACTGCTGCATAGTTGTTCACACTGCCATCCAAGGCAGGATATTGCACGGCCATGCCGAAGTATCCATCACTTGGGTTGAAGTCGTTTATATCGCCCACCACCAACTCCACTCCAATGGGCGTGCAGCGCGTACGCAACACATCGATGTTCTGCGGATATAGACCTGCGTCCGCAAAGAACTTCTTGGCATTCGACAATTCCTTTGGACGAGCTGCATGGAGCATGTGCATGGCCTCACCCAGACCCGTGGCCTCATCCAACAACGATGCATTGGCGATCGGCAAGCCCGTGAGGTCCGCCGTCATGGTCTGGAAATTCAACAGTGCTTCGAGACGCCCTTGTGAGATCTCGGCTTGGTAAGGCGTGTAGGCCGTGTACCAACCGGGATTTTCGAACACGTTGCGCTGGATCGGGGCGGGTAGAACGGTATTGCTGAACCCCATGCCAATATAGCTGCGGAAGACCTTGTTCTTCGCCCCAAGCACACGCATCGCCTCCAAATGGTCACGTTCCGTTAATGCCTCACCAATACCCATGGCGCCTTTTGAGCGAATGCCTTTAGGCACGGTCCGCTGGATCAGTTCATCCATCGAGCTTACCCCGATGGCTTTCAACATGGCACTTGTTTCGGTCTGGTCAGGGCCGATATGGCGTTCTTGGTAGCTTACTGTGGACATAGCGCGTTCTGGTGTTCTGAATTGGCGTGCAAATATACTCGGTGCGGCCTTTTGGCCGCCTGGCATACGGGGCTCTCTCGTTCTTTTCGTCGCGGTCATTGTGCGTTCGGCCAAGTACAAAGGCTTCCGGGCAACGGTCCATCTCTTGGCCTTGCCTTCGGACAATTGAGTTCAGCCATCACTCCTGGCATGTCCGCGTACTCCTGAGATTCAAATTCCAGTTGTGGACCGTTCGGAACACGGACCGCGATGTCAAATGCGGATCTTGATCCCCACCCTAATGAACGGAGGGGGATGTCTTGGCCAAAGTGCTTGGTCAAAGCACTTTGGAGATCCGCTACCTTGAAAAACGCAGGAACGGCACGCTGCGCGAACGGGCCGAAGCCACCGAAAATGTGTTCTCCGTGATCGATAGTCTAGGGAAGGAGAAGATCTGGTACTTCCACGATACGATCTTCGGAAACGACCTAACACCGGACCAGATGCGCTGGTTCATGAACGGTGAACGCGATGCTAGAAAGGGGTACAAGGCGACTTGGCCCATGATCGAGGCGTTCACGATCGGTGCCGGCCTGACCATTGGACTCAACTTGGAAACCAATGCCTTCTTTATTCCACCGTTGGTGGGCATCGCGATGATCCTTCCACGGGTACATGTGGCCAAAGGCTCCATCTCAAACCCGTTGATGGAGGGTGATGAATTCTACGCCACCGGCTATGCGAGGGTCGGCAGAACGAAGCGCGTGATCCGTTCGATCATAGCAGGATTCGTTGGAGTTGGTGTAGGCTTGGCCGCGAACCAGTTGGTCATCAATCCCAACTTCCGGAAGCCTTGATCCTATGGCGCTGGCCGCTGGAACGGGTCGGGACAAGGTCGAAGGACCCACTTTTCTTAGTGCTGTTTTCTTGAATGCTCATGGTCTTTTGGCCCTCGGCGCAGCCGCTCAGCGTTGGTGGATCGGTGAGGTGGGACCAGCTACGAACTGGAAGGGTATCCTAGCAGCTGGGTTGGCCACCGTAGCAGGGTATGGTTATTTGCGCTTGGTGCGTGCGGATGGACCGGACATCATTCCAAGTGGGCACATCCATTGGGTGCGTCGGCATCGGACTGCAATGATCGCACTTGTTGGCCTTTGTGCAATTGCGACTGTAATTCTTTGCTGGGGCCAGGCTCTCGTTTTTGGCTCGTGGAGCTTGGTGGTGGTCGCATTGCTCGGACTTTATCTGC
This sequence comes from Flavobacteriales bacterium, assembly GCA_016717305.1. Lineage (GTDB taxonomy): Bacteria > Bacteroidota > Bacteroidia > Flavobacteriales_F > PHOS-HE28 > PHOS-HE28. Next base: position 342,332 of record JADKFY010000003.1, on the reverse strand, counting down.
TACCACTCCAAGGTGCCCACGGCCGTTCGATCGGGTTGCGGGAGATCCCCGGCTTGAAAGCTATTCTGGTCGCTGCCGGTTGGACCTTCGTAACCATGGGTGTATCGACCTCTGACCCGACACATGTCGCCCTGTTCGATGGATGGGTAGCCGCGGTGCAGTTCTGCTTCTTCTTTGCACTTGCCATCACAACGGATATTGGTGATCTGAAATACGACCGGCCTGGACTGAAAACGATCCCTCAGGTATTCGGCGTACGAGGAGCGAAAGTGCTCGCCGTGATCTTGATGGTCCCCGTGATCTGGTACTACATCGTAAGCCAAGCATTGGTCGCAGCAAGTGGAATGGGGATGCGGGCCATGATAGTTCTTCCGTTGATCGGCTCTATCATCGCGGCAGGCGCTATCGCCCTGGTGCGCGAGGACCGGCCGAAGTGGTATTTCGCGATCCTGTTGGATGGAATGGTCCTCCTGATCCCGTTACTTGGTTGGCTTGGACAACAGGTTTGAACCGGGCCGCTACATTTGAAGGCATTCGATGAGCACTTACCAGAACACACTCGCCTTCGCACAAGCGCAGGATGGAGCAGATCCCTTGCACGCTTTCCGCGACGAATTCCATTTTCCGCAGCATGACGGTTGGCCGGTCGTCTACCTCACGGGCAATTCACTGGGCCTTCAACCGAAAGCCGCTGCTGATGCATTGAAGCAGGAGTTGGACGATTGGGCGCGCTTTGGTGTTGAAGGTCACTTTCAAGCCAAGCATCCTTGGTTGAGCTACCACGAAGAACTCACTGCAAGTGCGGCACGCTTGGTCGGTGCGAAAGAAGAAGAAGTTGTGGTGATGAACCAACTCACCAGCAATTTGCATTTCCTGCTCGTGTCATTCTTTCGACCAAATGGAAAGCGAAGGAAGATCCTGACCGAGCAACGTCCGTTCCCAAGCGACACATACGCCTTCGCATCGCAGATCGCTTTCCATGGCGGTGATCCGGAAGTGGACCTTGTGGAAGTGCAGCCAAGAGCGGGCGAGCACCTCCTGCGTACCGAGGACATCATCGCGAGGATCAACGAACTCGGCGATGAGTTGGCGCTGGTCTGTTTTGGTGGTGTGAATTTCTACACCGGCCAAGCGTTCGACATCCCGGCGATCACCAAAGCGGCTCACACTGTTGGAGCGATCGCAGGCTTCGACTTGGCACACGCAGCCGGTAATCTGAAAATGGAACTCCACGCTTGGAACGCCGACTTCGCATGCTGGTGCAGCTACAAATACCTGAACAGCGGTCCGGGCAGCATCGCAGGAGCGTTCGTGCATGAGCGACATCTCGGTAAAGGGCTTCCACTTTTCGCCGGTTGGTGGGGACATGACAAGAAGGATCGCTTCAAGATGGAGCGCACCTTCAAGCCCATGCCCACGGCAGAAGCATGGCAGGTCAGCAATGCGCCGGTGCTAAGCATGGCCGTTCATCGTGTTGCATTGGAACAGTTCGATCGCGCTGGTATGGATCGATTGCGTGCCAAAAGCGAACAATTGACCGGGTATCTCGCTTTCATTATCGACACCGTGGCGAAGCAAACGAACACCAACCTCGAAGTGGTCACGCCGATGGATCCTGCTCAACGTGGCGCTCAACTCAGCGTATTGGCACACGGCAAGGGCCGAGGTCTTTTCGATGCCCTCACCGCGCGTGGCGTGATCGCCGATTGGCGCGAACCCAACGTGATCCGCATGGCTCCAGTGCCGATGTACAATAGCTTCGAGGATGTGTATCGGTTCGGATCCATCTTGAAAGAGGCACTAACATGAAACAGATCACCATCGTCGGCGGCGGACTCGTCGGAAGCTTACTCGCCATCTTTCTCGCAAAACGCGGTCACACGGTGAACGTCTATGAGCGTCGTGCCGATCCACGCAAGACCGATACCTATGCTGGACGAAGCATCAACTTGGTCGTCTCTCATCGTGGCTGGACCGCTTTGCGCGCAGCAGGAGTAGAAGAAGCTGTTAAGGAGATCGTCGTACCCGTGCATGCGCGCATGATGCACGACCGCGATGGAAAATTGAACCGTGTTCCATACAGCATCGAAAACCGAGCGATCCATTCCGTGAGCCGGGGTGAATTGAACCGACGATTGCTCACCGAAGCCGAGAAGCTGCCGAACGTTTCGCTGCACTTCAACCAGAAGTGCATGGATGTGGATCTGGATAATGCGCGGTGTTCCTTCCAACGTGCTGGCGGCGAAGTGAAAGAGATCGGAGCCGATGTCGTCTTCGGAAGCGATGGAGCCTTCAGCGCGGTGCGCGCCAAGATGATGCTCGGTCGTTTCTCCTACAGTCAGGAGTACATCGAACACGACTACAAGGAAGTCGCCTTTCCCGCGAACGCCGACGGCACGCCGAAGATGGATCCGCAGTGCTTGCACATCTGGCCACGTCGCTACTACATGATGATGGGCCTCGCCAACCAGGACGGCGGTTTCACTGGTACGCTGTTCATGCCCCACACGGCCTCAGCCGATTCCCCGGGCTTCGACACGGTGCGTACAGAAGCCGAGGTCACAACGTTCTTCAAAACGCATTTCGCCGATGCCATGCCCATTGTGCCAGACCTCGTGGAGCAATACCTCCGCAACCCACAGAGCAACCTCGTGATCGTGCGTTGCGATCCGTGGACGTACAAGGACAAGGTCGCGCTGATCGGAGATGCCGCGCACGCTATCGTCCCTTTCTATGGCGAAGGCATGAACTCCGGTTACGAAGACTGCAAAGTGCTGAACGACCTTCTGAACGAACACGGCGACGACAATTGGGGAACCGTACTTGACGCGTACGGCAAGCAACGCAAACCGAACGGCGATGCCATCGCGGACCTCAGCATGCGCAACTTCGTTGAAATGCGCGACCTCGTTGCCGATCCGCAATTCATCCTGCGCAAGAAGATCGAAGGCCACTTGCAAGCGAAGCACCCGGATCAATGGTTGCCGCTGTATAGCCAAGTGAAGTTCACCGACAAGCCATATGTGGATGCACTGCGCGAAGGGCAGCGGCATGATCGGATCATGGAAGAAGTGCTGGCCATACCTGATATTGAGAATAAGTGGGATGGGGTGGAGGTGGAGAAGTTGGCGTTGGGGATGTTGAAGAGTGTTTGAAGACCAAATGCGACCAACATCAAGGATCATGTTTATCGAAGACAAGTCGCAAGGCTTGGTAGGAGATGCCCGTATAGGTCGTGTTACGTTTTCCAAAAGTGGTAGGTCGATCCAGTACAACGGCAGTACCTTTTTATCCATCGGTGGCAGGGGATTCAAATCGAACTATTTGGAAGAAGGAACGCACAAGGATTTCTGGATAAGTGGCTGTAGAAAGGATGGCGCAGACCGGTTGTACCATGGTGGACCGCCAGTTATCATCGATGAGGATGTTCGGGAGGAATACTGGACGGTGATCCGAAATAGACCTGATCTGGTCTCACGTTCAGATGCAAACGGCGTATTGAGGTAGTTGCTGGAATTTCCGAGCAATGGACTTCTACAAACGCGGCTTCGAGTTCGTTCCGTCGGTTTTCACCAAGGATGAATTGGACGCGATCATCGCAGCAATTCCTGAGCTCGATCCGGCAAACCCAAAAGTTATGGGTGGTGATCGATCGTATGCGATCCGAAGTGTTATGCAATGCTCGCAGGAATTGCACAAAGCGGTATGGACCAATAAGCTCGTTGGTGTTATTGCGGATCACTTTGGCAAGAACGTGTTCCTCACGAAAAGCATTTGGTTCGATAAACCACCCGCAGGAAATTGGTTCGTTGGCTACCATCAGGACATTAGCATTTCAGTTGAACGAAAAGCAGAAGTTGATGGCTATTCGAAATGGACAAGCAAACACGGTGTGATCGGTGTTGTACCGCCAGTTGAAGTTCTTGAACGCACACTAACGATCCGGATACATATTGATGATGCCGATAATATGAACGGAGCGTTGCGTGTGAAGCCGGGGTCGCATCGGTCAGGGATCCTGCGTGATCATACTTGGTTTACAGAAGAGGTTGAATGCCCCATGGCCGCAGGCGATGTTATGTTGATGAAGCCTTTGCTGTTGCATTCCAGTATGCGATCAACAACAAACAAACCAAGACGTGTGCTGCATCTGGAAGTTACGGATATGGAGCTGCCGATGTCTTTGAAATGGGCAGAACGGGAATGGATCCTGCGTTAGGAAACTCCCCGCCGTAACATTGTCAAAGCAATTTGTTTTGGCCACCAACCCCACTTTCCGCGAAGTGTACGACCGCCATGTGCGCATGGTGTTCAACCTCTGCCTGAACTATCTGCAGAACCGGCAGGATGCGGAGGAGGTGACCCAGGATGTCTTCGTGAAAGTGCACCAAGGCATGGGCGAATTCCGTGGTGAAGCGGCCATGCGCACATGGATCTACCGCATCGCGATAAACAGTTGCCTGGACCGATTGAAGGCGGCGAAACGTGCCAAGCGTTCGGTGTGGCGTATGCTCGGCTTCACGAACGATGGAGCAGAACGCATCGCTGGCTCGGACTTCGATCACCCTGGGGTGGAGTTGGAGCAGCGCGAAGCGACCCAGCGGATCTTCGAGCACATCAACGGATTGCCTGCACAGCAGAAGACCGCTCTGTTGCTTAGATCCATGGAAGGCCTCTCGCAGAATGAAGTGGCCGAGGTGATGGGCATTTCCGCGAAAGCTGTGGAATCATTGCTTTCAAGGGCGCGGCATCGCTTGCGGAAGGGTCTGGAGCATATCGAAGGATGAAGAAGCCAACGTCGTCAAAGCATTGAATGAGATGGAAGAAGAGCGCATGAATGAACTGTTGAGAAGCGTGGGCCGTGTCGACACGCCGCCGTTCCTGTTGACGCGGATCGAAGCAAGAGTGGCCCTACAAAATGAGGAAAGCCCTTCGCGTTCGTGGGTGTTGGCGACCGGAATGACCTTGGCCTTGCTGTTTACCATGAACACTTATTTCCTGCTCAACAGTTCGATGGAAAATTTGAACGGGCCGATCGAAAAGCTGGCCGGTAGCTTGGAGTTGAATGCTTCCAACCAATTGTATCATGACTAAGGTGAAGCTGCTCGGAATGGCGGTGGTGGTGCTCGTAATGCTGAATGTCGGCACGTTGGCGATGCTGTTCTTGGGCCGTCCGGGACATCATCGTCCGCAACGCGGTGAAGGGCCCAAGGCTGTGATCATCGAACGCCTGCAATTCGATCCCAAACAGGTGGAGTCCTACGAAGTGCTGATCAAGGAGCACCAAGCGGCGATCAACCTACAGGATGGGATCATGATGGCGACGCGAAGTGCGCTGTACCTCTGTCTTGAGGGCTCCAATATGGAAAAGCGTGACTCACTGCTCTCAGTGATCGCGGCGGTACAATGGGAGATCGAAGAAACACACGTTGAACATTTCGGGAAGATCCGCGCATTGTGCCGTGCCGACCAGCTTTCCGCCTTCGATACATTGAGCACTGATCTCGCTGGCTATTTCTCCCGCGGTAAAGGAGGCCCCCCGAAGAAAGGGGAATAGTGCATGGTCCGTTCAGTTGCGATATTCTTCTGTTTGCTAAGCGGTCTTCAGGGCTTGCCGCAGGATAGAGGACGAGCACTACGTTTCGTTCCCTTCGTGAATGCAGGTCCGCTGCAACTGGACGAACCTCTTTTCCTACCCGATGGAACACCGGCCACCATTACCCAATTGCGGTTCTATGTGAGCCAGATCCGGTTCTTTGATCAAGGCCACATCGCCTTCTTCGATAGCTCATGCTACTTGGTAGATGCCGGCGAGCCGAAGTCGCTTTTGATCCAAGCGGACCTTCCGCGCAGCACGCATGCGGATTCGATCTCCTTCCTGTTGGGTATTGATAGTCTGAACAATGTGAGCGGTGCTTTCGGTGGTGATCTCGACCCCACGAAGGGCATGTACTGGACGTGGAACAGCGGTTACATCAATTGGAAACTGGAAGGAACGTGCACGAAATGTACCACGGTCAAGAACGAATTCCAGTTCCACCTTGGCGGCTACTTGCCGCCGTATTTCAATGCGCAGCAAGTTGGGCTCAAGGTGAAGGACGAAGGGGTGATCACCGTTGAAGTGGATGTCTCCAAGTTCTTCGCACAAGCCTTGCTCGGGGGGCGTTGTTCGGTGATGTCACCCGGGAAGGACGCCGTGGAATTGGCGAAGCTGGCGGCATCGGTATTCTCAATTCCAAGTCGCGGTGAGGAATAAGGTTTTAACGGCGATCGCTGCATTGGTCCTGTTCGCCGCAGCGACCGATCGGCAGCCTGTTGCTGTTGAGTTTCGCATTCCAAAAGGCTGGCCGCAACCTAGCTACGACTTCGCAAACAATCCCTTGACCCAAGAAGGGATCGCACTTGGGCGAAAGCTCTTCTACGATCCGATCCTTTCCGCAGATAGCATCGTGTCGTGCAGCAGTTGTCACTTATCCTACACGGCGTTCACGCACGTGGACCATGCGGTGAGCCATGGTATCCGCGACCGGATCGGCACCCGTAACTCACCGGCATTGATGAACCTCGCGTGGGGCAGGTCCTTCATGTGGGACGGCGCCGTGAACCACCTTGATATGCAAGCTCTTGCGCCTATCTCACACCCGGACGAGATGGGGGAGGATTTCAGCCACGTGATCCAGAAGTTGCAACGCACTGAGCGCTACCCGGAGCTGTTCCGAAGAGCCTTTGGCGATGAAGCGATCACTGGCGAACGGATGTTGAAGGCCTTGTCGCAATTCGAACTCACCTTGATCTCAGCCTATTCCAAGTACGATCGTGTGAAGGCTGGTGCCGAAGTCTTCACCCAGCAAGAAGCGAAAGGGTATGCCCTCTTTCTAGCGCATTGCAACACGTGCCATCACGAACCACTCTTCACCACCGGCGAATTCGCGAACAATGGTTTGCGGGTGGATACAATATACAATGATCTAGGACGAATGAAGGTCACTGGTGTGCCAACCGATTCACTACACTTCAAGGTCCCGACGCTTCGCAATGTTGAATTCTCCTTTCCTTACATGCACGACGGGCGTTTCAAGAGCTTGAGGCATGTGCTGGACCATTATGTGGAAGGCCTTTCACCGAGCCCCACATTGGCTGCCGAACTGAGCAATAGTAATTCACTGACCAAGGATGATCGGACGGATCTGATCGCATTCCTGCTCACTTTGAGCGACCGTGATTTCTGTTTCGATCCGGAGCATGGTTATCCGAAAGAATGAAGTCCGAATGATGATCGGAGAAATGTCGTCCAACCCATCAACCCCACCAACACAACGATGACACGAACCACACTTGTTTTGCTTTCCCTTGGTATGGCAATGATCGGCTTCGGCCAAACAGATCCGGTGATCACCGATTGGATGTTGAACACCACGGGGATCATGGGCCGACATTATGTGCAAGGCAACTCCACGCCGATCCAGGACAATGTGTTGGCCAACGTGCAACAAGTCGACTATTCAGACAACTGGGTATATGTGCATACACATGGCATCCCGGCGTACATCACGGGACCCTTTCTCGATGGCAATCCATCCCTTGCAACGGACCAGAGCGCCATTTATCGGTTCCCACGCGTGCCTTTGCAGAATACTGGTGCCGCAACACCAACAACGGGCGGTAACATCGGCATCTTCATTAACGGTGTTTCGTTGTTCGACTACAGGGATGGTGTAGCGTGGAATGCGACCACGAATGCACTTTGCGGTGGTCCCGGGAATCCACCATGTCCTGGAGGAATGGGCGCCACACAGGCGTGGAGCCGTGATGCGATCCCTGCGGAGCGAGTAGGCTTTGATTGCTCAAAGGCGCACCCGGCGATGGGGAATTACCACCATCACCAGAATCCGAGCGCGTTCAACTTGGACCTAGCCGTGGTCTCGAACATCTGTGATCTGTATGCGGCAGATGGCTTGTATGTGATCGACAGCACCGCGCACTCTCCGTTGATCGGTTACGCGTACGATGGCTTCCCGATCTACGGCGCTTATGGAGCCGCCAACACCGATGGTTCCGGTGGAATTGTTCGGATACGATCGGGCTACCAATTGCGGGATATAACGGTCCGCAACACATCGCCGACCGGTGTTCCAGTAACGGATGGCGCACCGATCAACACCACTTATCCCCTCGGCTATTTCCGCGAGGACTATGAATACATCGCGCATGCCGAGCCCTACTACCTCGATGAACATAACGGCCGTTTGTGTGTAACGCCAGAGTATCCGGAAGGCACCTACGCCTACTTCTGCACGGTGGATGAGAACTGGAACTCTGCCTACCCCTATGTGGTAGGACCAACATTCTATGGCGTGAAGACGGCAAGCAAGGTCACCTCGATCACGGAGTCCGTGACCACCTTCGATCCACTGAGCCTTGGATCGCGTGAAATGCTTCCTTCGGACGACCGTTACACCTTGTTCCCGAATCCGGCTTCGGATGTGGTGGCCATCCAGGTGAATGGCATTCTGCACAGCAACCTCATCGTGGGTTTATTTGACGCCAGTGGAAAGGAGGTACGCAACGCCACGATCTTTCAAGGAAGTACTATTTGGTTCTTGGATACGCGGACCTTGTACGATGGCACCTACTTCGTGCGCATCGGAAACGGGAGAGATGCGATGACGGAACAGGTGGAGATCGTGCGATGATCCACCCAAAAGCTTCGCGTCACAAGCCTGAAAGAGCAGGGGAGGTGATCGGTAGCTGACCTTTGGTGTACATGCGGTTCCATGGCAGCAACAGCAAGTCCAACACGATAAGCTCGAATGCGAAAAACCCCATGGTGAAATAGAATCCGATGTGCAGGCTGATCGCGGTGCAGAACAAGCCAAGGTCCCAACGCTTTGTGAAGAACCCGATGATGAAGGAGACCTCCAGAACCGTGGCCAGAACGAACAGGGACCAACTAGCCCATTCGTTGTTGAGCAGCCATGTATAGAAAAGGGAATGCCAATTATCAGGTTGTGTGAGTAAGAGGTCGAGTTGTGTTTTCTCGATGATCATGGTCATCTGATCCACGTTCAACCAAGACCCGCGCATCACTTTGTAAAGTCCTGCACTGGCGTAGAGAAAGAGCACATAGTACCGCAGCACTTGTACGAAGGTCCCGAAGCGTGGCATCGACCGGAATGCAAAGGGAAGCCCCGCCACAAGTAATCCGATGATCGGCCTGTAGTGGTAGTTGGCGTAGGTGGTGAAGATCACGAAGTAGAACAGGATCGCAAGGCAATAGATCCGGGCGTAAACGACTTTGGACGGTTGAAGAAAGGCCAGTAAAGCTGCAGTTGTAACGACCAGGTCCAAGAGCAGTGCCACAGCGTATTGACCCGTTACAAAGGCCGGGATGCGTGCCAACTCGAACAACCAGAATGTTAGGTCCTTGTATACATTACCAAGCACGGGTTGCTCCAACTGCGAGATCATGGCGGAATCCGACCAGCGCCACAAAAGGGCAACAACGAACCATCCGAAGATGACCCTTCCGAGGAGTTGCCGCTGTTTTTCGGTGAAGAGCGCCGTCATTTTTGAAGTTCGATAAGGCGTTCACGCAGCACCAGTTTGGGCCGAAGTTCTTTGTACTCGTAGGTCTCCCGATCGATCTGGATGGAGGTGATCGGTTCGTCCAAGACGTGTTCCAAATAGCGAAGCAGCCAACGTTCAAATGCGGGCTTTTCATTCGGATGGAAAGACATCTGGTACTCCAGATCGGCCCTAGTGCCCGGCGATAACCAAGAGAAGTATTGATCAAGGAATGGGGCGAAAAGGTCAGCACCTTCATTCGCCTCTAGAAACTGGTAGCGATCCAGGGTGCTGTACAGGAACTCACCCGCATAACGGGGCAGGTCGGTTTGCTCCAATTGCTGTCCGTTCACATGGCAGACCGTGCGCACGTAGGTCGGTAGCGGGTCCAGCACTTCGGAGTACATGCCGTAGAGAAAGAACGGAGTTACTTCAGCCCTGAACAGTTGTGCACAGCCTTGCAGCAGCGCGAACGCGATCAAGAAGTAACCCACACGGCGATCGGTACGCACCACGCGGCCCAGAAATGTATTGCTGAAGAATGAAGACCCGGCGTTGAACATGGCAGCGCGGAAAAGTAACCCCTGCGTACGGATCGTTCACAGTGAACCGTTCACACTTTCGCACTGTCTTACACGTTCCATCTAAGGCCCGTGCCGAATTTCGATCCCATGATCCGCTTTGCACTAATTCTCCTGCTGATCCTGCCCTCCATTCCGGGTCAGGCCCAGCGCTCCAACCAGCGCAAACGGCCGGACATCATTCCATTGGAGGGACAGGCCAAGCGCGGCGGATTCTATTTCGCGCCCGGTGCCACTTTCGCATTGCCGCGTAGCAAGGACCGCGAAGAAGTGCTGATCTCGGGTACCGATTCATCCTTTTCGGTCGTGTTTGACCCACATGGCCGACCTGGGCTTTACCTGGAGGCTGGGTACTTCTTCGCTACGCGCGATCCCGTTATCCTTGATTATTGGGACATCGGTTTGGCTTACAAGAACTTGCGCGGTTCACAAACCGACACCTATACTCTGGTACGTAACGACACCACCACGGTATTCACGGGGCTGAACACCTTCGCCGAGCAATTCATCACGCTGCATGTCAACGCGAACAAGTTCATACAAACAGGGAACTACCAATTCATTCAACTCAGTTTGGGTGCCAACGCTGACTATCGCTTGGGCAGTGCCTACGGCTATTCCGTGGCTCCACTCCTTGGGCTCGGATCATTCCCACCGAACTTGATCACGCAGCTCCATGTCAAAGTGGGTTACGGGTTCAAGGTAACCGGGAACCTGTTGGTCATCCCAGCGCTGGAAACTCCTGTTTTCAGCATTACACCGAAAGATATTGGTGCAGGCCAGTTGCAATGGTTCAATAGCCGATATCGCCCGTTGATCCTGTCCGTTCGGTTCCTATTCCTGCGTGCCCGGGATGGATTCAAATGCCCGCCGCCCATCAAGCACAATGCCAAGGAAAAGACCTATCGGCAGGATGGGTATCACAATTGAACGGAGCGATCAGCGCAAGAACGGATTGTTCCGCCGCTCTTCACCAATGGTCGTTTCTGGGCCATGGCCGGAATAGACCATGACCTGATCACCCAACGGGAAGAGTTCACGACGTATGCTTTGGAGGAGAGTTTCCGTGTCTCCACCGGGTAGATCTGTCCGGCCTATACTGTGCCGGAAAAGAACATCGCCGGCGATCACGAATTCCTGCGTTTTACTATGAAGGGCAATGTGGCCAGGAGCATGGCCCGGTACGAAAAGCACGTTCAACTCTTCATTGCCTAGGCGGATCACATCGCCAGCCGAATGGAATTTTTCCGGCAGGGGAGAGGGGGTGTACGGTATGTTGTAAAGGTGTGCCGCACGGGTTCCTTGTTCCAAGGTCTTCAGGTCGGCCTTGTGCATTTCCGGCAATAATCCATACTGTTCTTGGACCCATGCACAACCCAAAATGTGGTCGATATGGGCGTGTGTCAACACAAGACGGACGGGCTTCAATCCGTTATCCGACAGGTAGGACCCAAGCAGCTGTTCTTCTTCCTGGTCCCAGCAACCGGGGTCGATCAACAGGGCTTCTTTTCCCTGGTGTACCACATAGGTGTTCTCTTGGAATGGATTGAAGGTGAACTTTTTGATATGCAACATGGCCGTAATTTCCCGAAATTCGCACCTCGTTCAACGCGAAAGGACGATCCAAAGTAACTACCTTCATTCCGTGTATCCTCGTTTGCCCCGTCATAGTCGTCGATCGTTCAGCGTAGTGCTCGCTTTGGCATTGGTCGTTCTCGCCAACGCCCAGTTCTATTCGGGTTCCCGGCAAGAGTATGGGAAGAACCGTGTACAGTACCAGGAGTTCCTTTGGCAGCAGTTCCGTTTCAAGGACATGGAAGTGCTCTTCTACAAGGAAGGAGTGGACATTGCCAAGTACACTGCACAGGCTGCAACAGTTCACTTGAAGGATCTGGAGAAGCAATTCGACTTTGCATTGGATGAGCGGCTCCAATTCATCGTTTACAATTCCTTGACCGATTTTCGCCAGAGCAACATCGGGATCGCCGGGGTGGATGGGCAACAGAACATCGGCGGACTTACGCGCATAGTGGGAACCAAGATATTCGTGTATTACGAAGGGGACCATGCCTTGCTCGATCGGCAGATCCGCTCGGGTATCGCCCATGTGATCATCGACCAAATGATGTACGGCGGCAACTGGCGCGATGTGCTAAAGAGCAGTACGTTCATGAATTTGCCCGATTGGTACACGGAAGGCATCATGTCCTACTTCTCACAGCCATGGGATGCCGATCTGAACAACAGGATACGGGATGGGGTGCTGAGCGGCCGCTACGACAAGTTCAATCGGTTGGAAGGGAACGATGCCAAGTATGCGGGCCACATGGTTTGGAAGTACGTGGCCGATGTTTATGGCCCCGGGGTCATGCCCAACATCCTGTATATGACCCGTGTTAGCCGTAATCCCGAAAGTGGATTCCTTTTCGTGCTCGGTGTTTCGCTGAAGACCTTGACCAAAGAGTGCATCGCCTATTACAAGGGCAAATTCGCTGAGGAAGACAGGCAACGCCAAGAAGTTACGCTGGCACCACTACCTATAAGGACCAAGAAGTGGCGTACGTACAGTGAATTCAAGCAAAGCCCGAACGGCAGGTATTTCGCATGGGTGAGCAATGAGAAGGGCCAGTACAAGGTTTGGGTGCAGGAAGCAGCAACCGGAAAGCGTAAACGCATATTTAAAAGGGAGAAGAAATTGGACCGGATCGTGGACCGCAGCTTCCCTGTGCTGGCTTGGCACCCTGGCAGCCAAGCGCTGAGCTATGCGCTGGAAAAGAGAGGGGAGCTCTACATGCGGACCTATACCGTGGATGATCGAAAGACCAGTCAGAAGCCGATCCTGCAGTTGGACAAGATCCTAAGCATGGACTACAGCCCGGATGGGCGTAACATGGTCTTCAGTGCAGTGCGCCAAGGCCGTACGGACCTCTTCTATTATTTCCCGATCGGCAACCGGCAAGAACAATTGACCAATGATCAATTCGATGACCTGGATCCCCAGTTCGTGGACGACGGCGAGCGCATCATCTTCAGCAGTGATAGGGACAATGACACACTTCGGACACTTACTGATGTAGGCTTGGTCCATGGCACCAAGGATATCTACTTGCTGGATCTGGTAACTAGGTCGCCCATTCTCACCCGGCTTTCGGATACACCGGACGAGAACGAATCACAACCCGCCCAGTACGATTCCACGCACTACACTTTTCTTTCTGATGACGGTAATATCCTGAACCGCTACTTGGTGCGATATGATAGCACCATTAGCCACATTGACACCACTGTGCATTATCGTTATTTCTCCGTGGTGGAGCGCGCAACGGACCTGCAACGTTCAATTCTGGAACAGGATGTGAATGCCCAGCAAGGGAGGTATACACAGATCGTGTTCAACAAGGGCAAGTACAATTTCTTCGCGGAGCGAACCGCGGGGAAGGCCGCTGGTGGCGATGGTACTGGAGAAGGCGAAGCACCTATCATGCGCGATGCGGAGAACCCGACCTCCCTGTCAAATGATATGAGCCCCGTGGTGAAAGTGAAACCGCAGTTCCCACGGGCCGCGGGTGACACGGCCATTGATGTACGCAATTATGTTTTTCTGGACGAGCAGACCAAGGCAACTGATCCCACAAGGACATCATCATCCACGGTGCCGCCAGTAACAACGAGCACTCCATCGGATACGGTGCCCTCAAAGCCATTCACTTACCCGGACCAGCGCAATTACAACTTGAACTTTGCGATCGATGGCGTGGTCACCCAGGTGGATAACAGCTTTGGTTCACAATTCTATCAAGTGGCCACCGGTCCGGATAACCTCAACCCGGGCCTTAGTGCGCTTACGCGCATGGGGATCAGTGATCTTTTCGAGGACTATAAGATCGTAGGTGGCTTCCGGTTGGCACTTGACCTGAGCAACAATGATTACTTGTTGGCTTATGAAGATCTGAAACGCAGATTGGACAAGCGGATCAGCTTCCAACGGCAAGCCTTGCAATTGCAATTGGGTCTGGATGTGATCAAAGTGCATACCCATAATGTGCGTTACCAGATCTCTTGGCCATTCAGCGAACTGGCGAGCGTGCGGGCTTCCATTTTGTACCGGAACGATCGGTATGTGGTCCAAAGCATCGACCCGGTCAGCCTGCGATCCCCCAACGGGAACGACAACATGGTGGGTGGCAAGTTGGAGTACATCTATGATAGCTCCATGCCACGTGGACTGAACCTGTGGACCGGATGGAAACTGAAGTTCTTCGCAGAGTATTACCAGCAGACCAAGCAACAGAGCGATATGCAGGTGGTTGGACTTGATCTGCGCCATTCCCTTCGGATCCATCGCGATATGATCTGGGTTACGCGGTTGGCCGGCAGCAGTTCGTTCGGCAATAGGAAGGTTGCCTTTTTCCTTGGTGGCGTGGACAATTGGCTCTTTGCCAAGGTCGACAATTCCATACCGATCGATGTTTCGCAGAACTACTTCTATCAAAGTATGGCGGTACCCATGCGCGGCTTCTTCTATGGCGCGCGCAATGGAACGAGTTTCGCCGTCCTCAATACCGAAGTTCGGCTTCCGTTGTTCCGCTACTTGCTCAACAGACCGATTCGTTCGGACTTCCTTCACAATTTCCAGCTCATCGCATTCGGGGATGCGGGCTCGGCTTGGACGGGTAGTGGACCCTATGCCGATGATAATTCGTTCAACCGTGTGGTCATTCCGGGCAATCCGCTCACGATCACCTTGGTCAACAACCGGGAGCCTATTCTTGCTTCTTACGGAGTAGGGCTCAGGGCCCGCTTGCTCGGTTATTTCGTTCGTGCCGATTGGGCATGGGGCATTGATGATGGGGTGATCCAACCAAGGGTGTTCCATTTTTCCTTGGCACTGGATATTTGATGGTGTAACATGGCGTGGGACCTCAACACCGTGTTGCTGCTTTTGTTGGTCGGTCTTCTGGCCGGAATTCTTAGCGGTTTCGTTGGAGTGGGTGGTGGCATCGTCATGGTGCCCGCAATGGTCCTGCTCTTGGGTTACTCGCAGCACCAAGCCCAGGGAACCAGTTTGGCAGTGCTCATGTTGCCGGTCGTGTTCTTGGCAGCCCGCAATTATTACAATGCCGGGGTGATCGATCCCAAGGTCGTTTTGGTGATCGCTCTGGCGTTCTTAGTGGGTGGTTACTTCGGAAGCAAGTGGTCCTTATTGTTGCCAATGGATGTTGTGAAAAAGGTATTTGGTGGGATCACCTTGTTCGTTGCCTTTAAGCTGATCTTCGGAAAATGATGGAACGGATCAAACTCGCGGTTGCTGAACTACGTTCCGACATGGTGAAATGGCGTCGCCATCTCCATCGCCATCCTGAACTTTCATTCCAAGAACACAACACCATTGCATTCGTACTGGAACGATTGAAGGAAGAAGGGATCGAAGTGCGTTCCGGGGTGGGTAAGCTAACGGCCGACTCTCCCGGAACTGGCGCAATTGCACTTGTGAAAGGAACCAAGAACGCATCGGACAAATGCATGGCCATCCGCGCGGATCTGGACGCGTTGCCAATAATGGAGATCGGCAAGGAGACGTATTGTTCCACAAACCCCGGAGTTATGCACGCTTGTGGTCACGATGCCCACACGACCACTGTGTTAGGAGCTGGGATCGCATTGCACAGAATGCGTGAACATTGGTCCGGTACGGTCATGCTCGTGTTCCAGCCTGGCGAAGAAAAGGAACCCGGCGGTGCTTCACTGCTGGTGAAGGAAGGTGTGTTCAACGACCCCAAGCCACTAGGAATTCTTGGTCAACATGTAACACCTGAACTGCCGGTCGGGAAGCTCGGTTTCCGGTCCGGCGCGTTCATGGCCGCGGCCGATGAATTGTATATCACCGTGAAGGGTAAAGGCGGGCACGCTGGTTCTCCGCACTTGTTGGTGGACCCTATCCTAATTGCGGCCGAGTTGCTCACTGCATTGCAACAGATCGTTAGCCGACGAAATAAACCGGGACGACCCATGGTGCTTTCATTCGGCAAGGTGATCGCCAACGGAGCAACCAACATCGTTCCGGACCTCGTTACCATGGAAGGGACGCTGCGCACATTCGACGAGGATTGGCGGGCAGATCTTCATTCACTTTTGCCGAAATGGGCGAAGGGCATTGCACAAGCCATGGGCGGAGATGTGGACTTCAACTTGGTAAAGGGTTCACCCGTTGTGAAGAACGATCCGGAATTGACCGCTCGCATCCGCGAAGCCGCAGTGGCCTATATGGGTGCCGAGAATATTGTGGACATGGACCTGCGCATGGGTGCGGAAGATTTCGCCTACTACACTCACGTTATGCCAGGTTGCTTCTTCCGCTTGGGTACAGGGAGCCCCGATAAGCCGGGGACCACCAGTGGCTTGCATCGTGCAGAATTCGATATCGATGAGGATGCGCTCGTTACAGGTGCAGGAATGATGGCGTGGGGCGCTGTCTCCGAATTGGAACGCTGATCACTGAACAATGATGTCGTCCAGCTCGATCACCGGCTCGCCGTTCTTCGTGTGTACCGTTAGTTCAACAGAGTGCGGGGTACGACCATTCGCAGTCCAGAGTTGAAGCACCAATGCGAAAGCACCTTGCCAATTGCGCACAGGTGTGATCCGAAGGTCTTTCCAGCTCGGCTCCGGTGGCATCACCAATTTACCACCGATATCGTCCACCGCACCTTCGATATCATCGGCGCTCAAACGCTTTCCGTTCGTTGCGGTTTCCAACTCGTCAAAGCGCCGCTCAACGAGCAACTTCATAACGTGCTTGGCAACGAGGCTTAGTTCGTTCGGGCTCATCGGTGTGGGGAAAGGTGATCGATCGAGAAGATGGTTCATGAAGAAATTGAGAAGTGGGGGGTAACAAATTCAATCCACAACTTCCCAACCCCTCAAACCTCAACCTCAACTTAGTTGGCAACCTCGCTCATGAAACGCAACCGGACCAAACGCAATTCATCTTCACTGTAAGATCCGTCCATTTCCTGATGGGCCGTTTCCAGATCATCCGTTTCGCTTTCACGGAAGTAATCCATGATCTCGTCCTGCGAATCAGCTTCCAATTGCTCGTCGATGTAGTAGTTGATGTCCAACTTGGTCCCGCTCTGTACAATGCTCTCCAACTCGGTCATTAGATCGGGCATCGTCAAGCCCTTGGCCTTGGCGATCGATTCCAACGATAAGCGTTTATCGATGTTCTGGATGATGTGCACCTTATTGCCGCTCTTTTTCACCACGGAACGGACCTGTACCTCATCTTCCCGTTCGATGTCGTGTTCGTCCACGTAAGCTGCGATCAGCTCAACGAAAGGTTTGCCGTACTTGTTCGCCTTGCCTGGACCCACTCCCGAAACTTGTGTTAGTTCGTCAATGGTCATCGGGTAGCGCATCGTCATCTCCTCCAGGCTCGGATCCTGGAAGATCACGTATGGTGGCAGCTTTTGCTTTTTGGCGACCTGTTGGCGTAAGTCGCGCAACATTTTCATCAGTCGCTCATCGGCCGCTGTGGTCCGTGCACTCGGTCCCTCATCATTGACCGTGTCCACATCGCTGTAATCGCGCTCCACTGCGAATTTGATGGATGTCGGCTTTTTCAGGTATTTCTTGCCTTGTTCCGTAAGGCTGAGGTTACCGTAGCTTTCAATGTCCTTATGCAGGAAGCCTTGCACAAGAGCCTGCCGCAAGACAGCAAGCCAATGCTGCGTTGTCTTCTCTGAGCCTTTGCCGTAACTCTTCATGGCATCGCCCTTGTACGTCTTCATCTCGGAAGTCTCCGTACCCGTGATCAGATCACAGATGAATTTCGCGCGATGTCTTTCCTTGCTTTCCACAATGGCCTCCAACAGTTGAACAAGATCTTCTTTGCCCTCGAATGTGGCTTGCGGGTCCAAGCAATTATCGCAATTCCCACAATCGTTGCCCTTCATTTCTTCACCGAAGTAGTGAAGCAGATACTTGCGACGGCACATGCTGGTCTCGGCGTAACTCACGGTATCCTGCAACAGCTGTTTGCCGATCTCCTGCTCGGCCACAGGTTTCCCCTGAAGGAATTTCTCCAACTTCTCGATGTCCTTGTAACTATAGAAGGTCACGCACTTGCCTTCACCTCCATCGCGGCCACCACGTCCTGTTTCCTGATAGTAGCTCTCTAGGCTTTTAGGAATGTCGTGGTGGATCACGAATCGGACATCCGGCTTGTCAATACCCATCCCGAAGGCGATGGTGGCCACGATCACGTCCACATCTTCCATCAGGAACATGTCCTGATGTCGGGCACGTTGGGAGGCATCCATACCTGCATGGTAGGCCAAGGCTTTGATCCCGTTCACGCTCAAGGTCTCAGCAACTTCTTCCACCTTCTTTCTGCTGAGGCAATAGATGATCCCGCTGCGACCGCTATGTTGTTTCACGAACCGGGTGATCTCCCGGGCCACATCACGCTTGGGGCGTACCTCGTAATACAGGTTCGGCCGGTTGAAGGAAGCCTTGTAGGTGACAGCTCCTGGTATGTCGAGGTTCTTCAGGATGTCCTCCTGTACTTTCTCTGTGGCCGTAGCGGTAAGGGCGATAACAGGTACGCGCTTGATCTCGTCGAAGATCGTGCGCAAGCGACGGTATTCCGGGCGGAAATCATGGCCCCACTCACTGATACAATGCGCCTCGTCGATCGCGAAGAAGCTGATCTTGATCTCACTGAGGAATTCGACGTTCTCTTTCTTCGTCAGGCTCTCAGGGGCTACATACAGGATCTTCGTGCGGCCGGCCTTGATGTCTTCGCGGACCCGCATGGATTCATTCCGCGTAAGGGAACTGTTGAGAAAGTGCGCTATGCCTTCCTCGGAGCTGAACCCACGGATGGCATCGACCTGGTTCTTCATAAGAGCGATCAACGGGCTCACCACGATCGCAGTGCCCTCGCTCATTAGGGCCGGCAGCTGGTAGCAAAGGCTCTTTCCGCCGCCGGTGGGCATTATTACAAAGGTGTTCTTCCCGTCGAGGACGCTTTGTATAATGGACTCTTGTTCACCTTTGAACTTGGTAAATCCGAAGAATTGCTCTAGGGCATCCTTGGGTGTTGTCTCTACGTTGATCATGATCTGTGCGACCGGAGCGGGACCGCGTCTTTGGTATTTGAATGCTTAAATGTAGCATATCTGAAGTTGCTGGCGACAACAAGATCAGACCATCTTTTGTTAAGACCCGAGGAACCGGGCCGAACGGCTCACGAGAGTCCTTTGCCAGTGGCCTGTGGCTGTTGGCTACTGGCTATTTGTTCTCGGCGGATCAACTAGTTAGTAGCTGGAAGCCAATAGCAAACCCCCGACCCACAACCCCACAACCTGTCATTCCGGGCCACCTCCCGGAACAGCCTTCAACCAAACAACCTCCCTTACTACCTTTTGCCCCGGTTATCTTTGGGCCAGCGCACGCCCCACACCATTGGCTACCCCCAACAATAGTCCGGAAATGACTTTCCTGGAGCATCTGGAAGAGCTCCGTTGGACCTTGGTGCGCAGTGCCATGGCCATTGCTGTCGGCATGACCGCAGCATTCATTGCAAAGGACTTTGTATTCGACAAGATCGTGCTGGTGCCGAAGGAGCCCACATTCATTACGTACCGTGCTTTCTGCGCCTTGGGTCGAGCAATTGGCATGAACGATAGTTTGTGTCCGGGGAATTTGGCGCTAGATCTTCAGAACATCAGTATGAGCGGGCAGTTCTTCACCCATCTCATGGTGTCCTTCGTGGTCGGGCTCATTATCGCTTTCCCTTACATCATCTGGGAGGTCTGGCGCTTTATCGGCCCCGGCCTGCACCCCTCCGAACGCAAGTCCCTTCGGGGAATGGTGGGCTTCGCCACTGTACTGTTCCTTCTGGGTGTGGCCTTTGGTTATTTTGTACTCGCACCCCTAAGCATCCAGTTCTTCGGAACCTACCAAGTGAGTGCTTCCGTACACAACACAGTGGCGCTCGATAGCTATATCTCCATGGTTACTTCCGTTACCCTTTGGACCGGGGTGGTATTCGAGATGCCGTTGGTGATCCTGTTCCTTACAAAAGCAGGTATCGTGGGTCCTGCTGTTCTCCGAACGTATCGAAAACACGCTTTTGTTGGCCTTTTGATCATTTCCGCCATTTTAACGCCTCCTGATGTGGTGAGCCAGGTCGTTGTCGCTTTGCCATTGATGGGTTTGTACGAGTTCGGTATCCTACTCTCCGCTCGTACCTTACGGCATATGGAACGACGGCAGCGCAACTCGATCGCGGCTATTCCCGGCATGGTGAAATAATGGTCAGGACCGCAGTGTACAAACGGTTCCTGATCGCCCTTGGCTTGTTGATAGGGCTACATGCTTCGGCCCAGACCACGCGTATTTCCGGAAGTGTGACCGATGCCAAAACCGGCGAGACCCTGCCATTCGTGAATATCGCTTTTATCGATAGCAGGATCGGCACCACTTCCGATATGGAGGGCAAGTACGCTTTCGAAACCTACTATGCTACGGACTCCATTCGGGCCAGCTTCGTGGGCTACCTACCGCGCACTTTCGCTGTGAAGAAGGACAAGGCACAGGTGGTCGATATCGCACTACAACCCAGTTCAGTGGAATTGACAGAGGTGATCATTCGGCCACCTGACGAAAATCCGGCGTTCACCATCTTGCGTAGAGTGGTCCAGCACAAGCCTACCAACAATCGGGAGAAGCTGGAAGCCTACAATTACGAAGCCTATAACAAGGTGGAGTTCGACCTCAACAACATTACCGAGGAATTCACCCAAAAGAAACTCTTCAAACCCTTCGCATTCATTTTTGAAAACATCGATAGCACCGACTCCAAGCCGTACCTGCCGATCTTCATGACGGAGACCCTTTCGGACGTGTATTACCGCCAACAACCCAAGACCCGAAAGGAGTTCATACACGGGACCAAGGTGAGCGGGGTGGAGAATGAAAGCGTTTCACAATTCATGGGCGACATGTACCAGAACGTGAACATCTACGATAATTTCCTAGTGATCTTGGACGGAATTTCGTGAGCCCGATCGCCGATGGAGGTAAGGGATTCTACGATTACTATTTGACCGATAGCGCTTACGTCGGTAAGTACTGGTGCTATAAGTTGGAATTCAAACCCAAACGGGTCCAAGAGCTCGCCTTCAAGGGCGAAATGTGGATCAATGATACCACCTATGCCGTGCATCGGATCGAAGCCGGGATCGCCCAAGGTGCCAACCTCAATTTCGTGGAAAGTTTCAAGGTTCAGCAGGAGTATGAACAGGTGCAGAACGAAGTCTGGATGCTGACCAAGGATGAACTTGTCGTGGACCTGAACGCCAAGAAGGATACCGGTAAACCCAATAAGAACAAGGTGCAAGGTCTCTATGGACGACGCACGGCCACGTATCAGAATTTCGAGATCAATGCGTTTCAATCTGATGAGTTCTACTCAGGGGCCGAGGAAGTCGTAATGGACATTGCCCCCTTGAGCTTAGGGGCCGATTATTGGGACACCCATCGGCATGTGCCGCTATCGGCCAAGGAGTACGCGATCTACCACATGGTGGATACCATGAAGTCGATCCCACGTTTCCGGACCTATCTCGATATCGTCAATACCGTGGTTACCGGCTATTACCCGCTAAATTACTTAGAGCTTGGGCCATATTTCACGATCTACAGTTTCAATCCCGTTGAAGGACATCGGTTCCGCATGGGCGCACGTACAAGCAGTCTGTTCAGCAAGACCTTGGAATTCGAAGCCTACGGGGCTTATGGTACCAAGGACCAGGAGTTCAAGTTCAGCTTCGGCGGCCGTGGTTTCATTTCCAAGGAACCGCGCATGATCCTGGGTGCCTATTTCAAACGCGACATTGAGCAACTTGGCCAAAGCACCAATGCGTTCCGGCAGGATAACATCCTTTCTTCCGCCTTCCGACGAACACCCAACAATAAGCTCACTTTGGTTGATGAGTACAGGGTGCAACTGGAACGAGAGTGGTTCATGGGTTTCAGCAGTTCGCTCATGCTCTTACACCGGACCCTCTACGCACGTGGCACGTTGGCCTATGTCGGTTTTGATGATGAACGCCAACCCCAGTTGATCAACAGCATCACAACTGCGGAAGTTGTTTTCGGAACACGGTTCGCATTCAAAGAGAAGTACGTTTCCGGCGATTTTACCAGGGTCAGTCTCGGCACGCGCTTCCCCGTCCTCAGCGTTCAATATACCCACGGTTTCAAGGGGCTGCTGAACGGTGCATACGACTACACCAACCTACTGGCCCGGGTGCAGCAGCGAGTGCAGGTCGGAGCACTGGGCTTTTTCCGCTATACCCTTACAACAGGAAAGGTCTTCGGCACGCTGCCGTATCCTTTGTTGATCATCCACGCGGGCAACGAAACGTTCTACAACACCGAAGGCTCGTTCAATACCATGAATTTCTTCGAGTTCATCAGTGACCGGTTCGTGAGTGGAGAGTTGGATCATCACTTCGATGGCCTATTCTTCAATCGTGTACCGTTCTTCCGCAAGTTGAAGTGGCGTGAGGTGGTCGGGGCGAAGGCCGTTTGGGGTAGCTTGGACGACAAGAACCGCAATGAAATGGAACTTCTCCCGTTCATGTACGACCTTAGTGGCGGCCCTTTCGTGGAAGTGAGCGCAGGCATCGAGAACATCTTCAAATTCATCCGTGTGGATGCCGTTCGTCGTATTGCTTACTTGGACCACCCCAACACCAAACTATGGGCCTTTCGGTTCATGATGAACGTGACCTTCTAACATGCTGCGTGCTGAAAATGTTTTCAAACAATACAAGCGCCGCACCGTCGTGAACGGTGTGAGCGTGCAAGTGGAACAAGGAGAGATCGTGGGACTGCTGGGTCCGAACGGGGCTGGAAAAACAACCACTTTCTACATGATCGTTGGGTTGGTGAAACCCGATCAAGGAAAGGTGTTCCTCGATTCAGATGACATTACCACCATGGCCATGTACAAACGGGCCAAGAATGGGATCGGCTATTTGCCACAAGAGGCCAGTGTGTTCCGTAAATTGAGCGTGGAGGATAACATTCGTGCGATCCTGGAAATGACCGATCGGACCAAGGCGGAGCAAGCCGAAAAGCTCGAATCGCTCTTGGATGAATTCAGCCTTACACATGTGCGTAAGAACCTCGGTGATGTGCTCAGTGGTGGAGAGCGCAGAAGGACCGAGATCGCCCGTGCGTTGGCCACGGAACCACGCTTCATCCTATTGGACGAACCCTTCGCCGGCGTGGACCCCATTGCCGTGGAGGACATCCAAAGCATCGTTGCCAAACTGAAGGAGAAGAACATCGGGATCCTGATCACGGACCACAACGTGCAGGAAACCCTGAGCATCACCGATCGGGCATACTTGCTCTATGAAGGCCGCATTCTAAAGCAAGGCGTAGCCGAGGAATTGGCGAGCGACCCCGAAGTGCGTGAAAAATACTTGGGCAAGAATTTCGTGCTAAGGAAGAAGGCTTAGTAGAGAGTACCTGGCGTAGAGTAAAGTGCCGATCACTGCGTACCATGTACCTGGTACTATACCCGTTACTCTTTTAGCCTTCAACAGCGAACTCATACTTCTCCATCACCTTGTTGGCGAGCAGTTTCTGACAAGCCTCTTCCACCTTGGCTTCTGCGGCCTTTTTGTCCTTGGCTTCCACGATCAGCGTAATGTGTTTGCCGATCCTTACTTTGGAGATCATGTCCAGACCCAAGTTCGGCATACTGTCGCCTACTGCTTTACCCTGCGGGTCCAACAGGTTGTCGTGGGGCATTACATCGATCGAGGCGCGGAAGCTTTTCATCTAGGTGCGAGTAGGGCCTTTTTGGCCGAGCGAAGGTATGGAACAGGTTGGAGGTACTGCTCGGATCAAGATGTAGGCATACTGAAGACCTTGCCCCAAATAGGACTTGCCAAATACACCAGCATGATCAATGGCACGGCCAGAATTCCGTAGAGCATGATCAGCACTGCACCCAGCCCAAGCAGGATGTAGATCACTTCGTTCCCCTTCCATCGGTAGTGTTTGAACTTGAGTCCCGGCAATGAAAGATCCGAAAGCATGAGAATGCCAAGTGCAACGGCCAGTACCAGTTTCGCCGGGGCGGAAGCAGTGAGTTCCGTGATCAACAACTCGGGTCCCGATGCCATGGGGCCATGCATGATACCCACGCCCAAGGAGATCAACCCGAACGAGGCCCAGAGCAAAGCGTTCGCCGGGGTGGCCAAGCCGAAGAACCCTGTTGTTTCCCGATCGTCATTGTTGAATTTGGCCAAGCGCCAAGCCGAAGCGATCGCAATGACCATGGCGCAGGCAATGGCCATCCATAAGGGTTCGCTCAATAGGTCGAAGGCGGTCCGCTCCGTGCTTCCCACATACGCCAGCAAGGCATTGTAAGGCTGTATGGCGGCGATCATGCCCGGCGCCATACCGAAGGTGATCATGTCCGCCATGCTGTCCAACTGCGCACCTAAGGGTGTGCCACCGCCCAATGCACGCGCTGCAAAACCATCCAGCACATCGAAGAATGCACCCGCGAAAACCAGCCAACAGGCGCTTGTTAGCTCTCCTTGGGTGGCAAGTATTACGGACAATACCCCGCAGCATAGGTTCGCGGTCGTTAGTAGGTCCGGTAGACGGGGGAGGATGGCCATTTCGGGGCCGCCAAATTACCAGCTTGATCGGCAACCGAAGGAAGTTGGTAAATTTCGGAACAATGATCGAGGCCACCCGGAGTTATAAGCTGCGTCTATTCAACAGCAAAAAGATGATGTTCCCGAACGTGAAGGTGCTACGCATACTCATTCTCTTTTGTACCATTTCGGGTATCGGCTCGCTTTCATTCGCACAGGACGCACCCAAGTACAGCAACGAATTCCTTGCCGTTGGTGTAGGGGCAAGAGCATTGGGGATGGGCAATGCCTTCACTGCGGTCACGAACGATGTTACCAGTGGTTACTGGAACCCGGCCGGACTGCTTGGGGTAAAGGGCGACCTGCAGATAGGGGCCATGCACAGCGAGTACTTTGCAGGGATCGCCAAGTACGACTACATCGGTGTGGCCAAACCGATCGATTCGTTGAGCACCATCAGCTTCAGCTTTATCCGCTTCGGGATCGACAACATCCCCAATACCATAGACCTCATCGATCCATCGGGCAACATCGATTATGATCGCATCACATCCTTCAGCACCGCGGACCATGCATTCCTCATTTCCTACGCACGCAAATTGCGCATCCCCGGCCTTCAGGTGGGAGGTAGTGCCAAAGTGATCTACCGCCGCGTAGGTGGTTTCGGAAAGGCTTGGGGCTTCGGCCTCGATGCAGGCTTGCAATACCAACGCAACCAATGGCGCATAAGTGCGGTGGCCCGTGACGTCACAAGTACCTTCAACGCGTGGAGCTATTCGCTGGACGAACGCACCGTGGAGGTTTTCCAACAGACCAACAACGATATTCCTGTGAACAGCGTTGAGCTCACCTTGCCAAGATTGATGCTCGGCGTGGCGCGTGAATTCAAGTTCGCCAAGAAGTTCGACCTTATCGTCGCTTTGGACCTTGAGAATACCTTCGATGGCAAACGCAATACACTGATCAAGACCAGCACCTTCAGTACCGATCCCCGCGTGGGCCTTGAACTCGGTTATGCAGGCGTTGTCTACGTGCGCACTGGCATATCCAACATGCAGTACATTACGGATGTGAACGATAAGCGGAATCTCAGCGTGCAACCGAACATCGGCTTGGGGCTGAAGATCAAGAGCTTCACGCTGGACTACGCACTTTCCAATATCGGCAGTGGCGGCGCGTCGCTGTACTCGAACATCTTCTCGCTGAAATTCGACCTGTTCAAGAAATCATCCTGATGGTACGACCGGTACTTTTTGCCATCGCTGTGCTCCAAGCAACCGCCTCGTTCGGGCAGTTCACCTATGGCAATGAGTGGATCGACCATGACAATCAGTATTGGCGATTTGATGTGTATGCCGACGGTGCATACCGCATCGACTCCGCAGCATTGGCCACAGCCGGATTCCCACTCGGCTCCGTGGAGCTGGATGATCTCATGCTCTTTGGACGCGAGAAGCAGGTCCCGATCTACATCCATGGCGGTGAGGACGGCGTACTGAACGGTGCCGACTATATCGAATTCATCGGTCGTAAGAACGATGGCTGGATCGATACTCGGATGTTCGCCAGCCCGCAAGAGCACGCGAACCCTTGGTATAGCCTTGTCAACGATACCATCCATTATTTCCTGACCTGGGATAGCGACCCCAACGTGCAGAAGGAACGCGTGTTGGCCTATGCCAACCCCGACCTGGCCAGTTACACAGCGAAACCGTGGGTTTGGGGTTTGGCCAACACGATCATGTCCAATTTCTATTGGCATGGTCTGGATGATGGTCAATACGGCTACACCAGTGGCCTTATGATCGCCAGTGAAGGGTATGGTGGAGCACCCTTGTTCACCGAAGGACCCGATGTGGAGACCACACGACTTACTCTTACACCAAGAGCTTATATCGGCCCGGATGCACCCTTGGCGCGAGTGAATGTTACCGTCGCCGCTCAAAGTTCTGCCAGTTTCGGAGTGCCCAACCATCATCTGCAGATCCAGCGGGGAGCGGGCTTCTCGATCACTGAACTGGATACCATCTTCACGGGCTCGCAAGTTCTTCGCAAGTCGTTCCAATTGCCTAGTTCGGACCTGGTCAACAATTTGGATTTACGCTTCCGTGTCCCGCATGATCTCACTACGGGCTTAACGGCGACGTACCGCGACTTCCAAGCACCGGCCAACATTCATGTCAGGTACCCGCGCGACTTGGTATCCATTGCAGCAGGACCATTGGACTTTTGGGTACCGAACGTGTCCGGTGAAACTGTGGCACGTGTTGCTATTCCCACCTTTACCGGGACGCCCGTGCTGTACACCGGCGGGGATACAACGCGGAGGATCGAACCGACCTTGGCAGGTCCAACGTGGGACGCTCTCCTGCCTGTGGACCTGGACAGTGCCACCACGCATTCATTCCTTTTTGCTACACAAACAGTTCGTGTGATCTCCGGACTTTCACCGGTGAATGGCAATGGCTACTTTGTCGATTACAGCGCAGTGGACCCGGACTCCGCTGTAATGATCGTGGCCCATAGAAGCCTTTGGAACGGTGCAACCGCCTATGCCACATACCGGGCAACAACAGCGCTGCAACCGAGGCCTACCATCCTTGCTGATATAGACGAACTCTACGATCAATTCGGCGGTGGTGTGCCCAAGAATGCGCAAGCCATTAGAGGCTGGTGCAAGTTCGCGCTGGACACTTGGACAACCCAGCCACAAGGTCTTTTCTTGATCGGTAAATCAGTGGTCACGAATTACGGTGGAGGTAGTTTCGGCGATGGCTTCAGGAACCCAGTGGTACCCAATAATGGTGCGTACGAACGTTGTCTGGTGCCCACCTATGGTTGGCCTCCTTGTGACCAGTGTTTCACGATGGGATTGAATTTCGATGCACGTCGTATGGATATTCCGGTCGGTCGGTTGAGTGCGTTCACCGAACAACAGGTGTTCGATTATTTGGACAAAGTGAATGAGTTCGAGCACCAGCCGGTGGATGCCTGGATGAAGAACGTATCCCATTTGAGTGGTGGTTTCAACGCAAATGAGCAAGAACTGCTCGCCTACAGCCTTCGAAGTTTGGAGCCATTTGCCGATGACAACACCTCGTTCGGTGCCCAGTATTGGCGGTTCAGAAAGAGTTCGTCGAGTACATTTTCCACAGCAGCAGCAGATTCTGTTAGAACCCTGATCGAGGGTGGGGTCTCCATCCTGAACTTCCTGGCACATGCCTATGGCGAAGGGTTCGACATCACCATTGATGATCCGGGGAATTACGAATGGAACGGAAAGTATCCGCTGGTGATCGGGAATTCATGCTATATCGGGAATATCCATTTCAACATCGACCTGTTCTCCCAAAGTGAGGATTGGACCATGCGCCCGAACAAGGGTCCTATCGCTTTTCTGGCCAGTTCGGATCTGGGGATATCATCTTTTCTTACACAGTACGATCAGTACTTCTACCGGAGCATGGCATCGGTCAATTATGGAAAGACCCTCGGCGAACACATGAAGTATTCGGGACTGGAATTCCTGAGTGCCTCGAACAATACGTTCACGCTGGGAACGGTCCACGGGTTCACCTTGGAAGGCGACCCCATGCTCGTCCTGAACTCCCCGCCGGAACCGGACTTCGTGGTACGTGATCAGGATCTGCTCTTTGCACCTCAGAACGTGAATGCCGATGTGGACAGCTTCGATGTGAAGTTGTTGGTCCGGAATATCGGACGGATCATTCAGGACACAGTGGCCTTTAAACTCCAACGGTCCAATCCGAATTTGACCGCACCACAGAACTTTACCACATTGCTCGATCAGATCGGCTTCAGCGATACCGCCTATTTCCGTTTGCCCACGCTTGCGTTCGCTGGTGGTCAAGGGGTGAATACGTTCACTGCGGAGGTGGACCTGAACCCGGACCTGATCCCGGAATTGGAGGACAATACCAACAACGTTGCCAACTCCACGCTCTTTATCACTTCAGGTGATCTGCTGCCCACATGGCCGTACGACTTTGCTATTCTGCCCAATAGCGGCCCAGCACTTAGAGCCAGTACGGGCGATCCCTTAGCGCCTTTGCGCAGCTACGTGTTCCAGATCGATACGACCGACTTGTTCAATAGCCCGATGATGGAGCAGACCAACATTTCCATCGCCGGTGGTGTTGTGGAATGGCAACCCAGTTCCATCTACGCCCTGGATGCCCAGTTGGACAGCATGGTATACTTCTGGCGTTGCAGCATCGATAGTGTGGGCAATGGTGGTTACAACTGGTATGAACGATCATTCCAACACATACCCGGAAAGCGGGGTTGGGGTCAGGCCCACTACTTCCAATTCAAGAACAACGACTTCAGCTCGATCACCTACGACAGACCGGAGCGGGATTTTGATCTGTTGGTGGCACCGCATGATCTGCAAGTATGGACCGGAGGCTTCGATTATGCTGACGATATTGGATGGAGTTTGGACCTGAACCAGGTCGATTTCGGAGGATGCGGAGCCACCTCGGCTTGGCACGTGGCCGTGGTAGACCCTTATACCTATCAGTGGGAGGGGACACGATGGATCGATAATTTGGCGACTCCGCCAATTACGTACAACCCGGATAATGATTTTGGCAATTTCAACGACCTCAGTGTTTGCAGGAATCGAGTGAAGGGCTATTTCGTCTTCTTCCAGAACAACCCGGCTGAAATGCAGTCCTTTCAAGACATGATCACAACAGGGATCCCTGATGGATACCATATGATCATTTACACCTGGTTGTTCGTTGATCGAACTGCCATGTCTGCTTCACCTGAAGGAACAAGTGCATTGGCGTACTTGGAAGGGCTGGGCATGCCAGCGGGTACGGACAGTGTGCCGTACATCTGTTACTATCAAAAGGGAATGCCGGGCACCTTCATTGATACCATCGGTGCAGGCTTGCATTCGGATATCCGTTTGGAAACGTCCATCTCCAGCGCAGACGCGAACGGCTTCATAACCACAAGGGATATCGGTCCAGCCTTGCAATGGCACGGTCTCTATTGGAACGAGACGCCCTTGAATGCGAACGACAGCACTGTGATCCAATTGCAAGGCGTAAGTGCGAGCGGGAACGTGGTCGAACTTGCGGATTTCCAATCACCCTTGGATTCGATCCCTGACCTTTCACCTTATGTGGATGCCAACATGTATCCGAGTCTGAGGATCCAGGGTAAGTACCACGACTACGACGAACCATTTCCCGAACCCGCACAACAAGAACGTTGGCAATTGCTCTACGACCCAGTGCCGGAATGTGCCATTGATCCACAATTGGGCTACTACCAAGGGTTGGAAGGCTTGGCCGAAGGCCAGAATGCGAAGGTGGCGGTGGCTGTGCACAACATCAGTGAATTCGATATGGACAGTTTGCTCATGGCCGCATGGGTGCTGGATCAGAACAACGTGCGCCGCTTGGTACATTATGATTACCATGCCCCTTTGCCAGCAGGCGGTGCCCAGTTCGATACCCTCTACTTCAGCACACTGGGTTTCGGCGGTGCAAATACCCTGATCGTGGAGGCCAATCCGATAGACACGGTAACGGATCAGTACGATCAACCCGAACAGTACCACTTCAACAACATCGCCGTTTGGCGATTCGGCGTTACCGTGGACGACGTGAACCCACTGCTCGATGTCACCTTCGATGGGATCCACATCCTGGACGGTGATATCGTTTCAGCCAGACCCGAGATCGAGTTCCTGTTGGACGATGAGAACACCTTGCGCATCATGGATTCCCCACAGGACACCGCCCTGTTCAAAGTATATCTAACACGGCCCGGCCAAACGGGAGAACAGATCTACTTCCGGAACGGACTAGGCGATGAGCTCATGCAATTCATCCCTGCAAATGGTCCCGAGAACAAGGCACGCATCCTCTATCGGCCGAATCTCCCGACCGATGGCAAGTACCTGCTCACCGTTACTGCAAAGGATCTGAGCAACAACGCATCTGGTGACAATAACTACAGCATCACCTTTGAAGTGATCAACCGGACAACGATCACGGAAGTGCTCAATTACCCGAATCCTTTCACCACCAGTACGCGCTTCGTGTTCACCCTTACCGGTAGCCAGATCCCCACGTACATGAAGATCCAGATCCTAACGATCACCGGCAAAGTGGTACGTGAGATCGGGCTGCACGAGCTCGGGCCGCTACGCATTGGTCGCAACATGACGGATTACGCTTGGGACGGAAAGGATGAGTTCGGTGACAAGCTGGCGCGTGGCGTCTATCTCTACCGGGTGATCGCCCAAATGAACGGGGAGGACATCGAGTACCGCCAAACCACAGCTTCGGGCTATTTCCATAAGGGCTTCGGAAAGATGTATTTGTTGCAGTGATCGCCGAACAGCCGCCGATCGTACGAAGCGACTAACACTGGCCATTCTCTTTTGGATGCGGTGTCGTTCCATAGGGACTGTTTTCCGCATGGTCGTCCGGGAATTGCCGATACGTTCACGAGATCTTATTTCCGTTCATTCACGTCCATTCACGGTTCCTTCTTTCCTAGCTAGCGGTAAAGCCTGCGCGCCGGTTACTTTCGCGCCCGCTTGCCGACGGCAAGGCGCGCCCATGCCGCCAACACGACAACGTATTCTGCTTTGGGCCGCTACGAGCGGGGTGCTCTGGGCGGCGGCATGGCCTGCAATAGGAGGGCTCCCGTTCTTGGCCTTTTTCGCTTGGCTGCCACTGCTCCATGCTGAACGGTTGCACGACCAACGAACGGTTGCACGACCCAGGGCCTTCGTGCCGTATGCAATGTTCGCCGTGCTAGTATGGAACGCTGCTTCATCTTGGTGGTTCTTTGTGGTTGACGAACCGATCGGCACACGGTTGATGAGCGGTTTCTCCCCCATGCTTTTCAATACCGTGTTCATGTGCGTGCCATGGTGGTTGAAACGAGTGGTTTCAAAAGCCGTGGACAAAAGAGCGGCGAACTACGGCTTCCTATTTTTCTGGCTTGCCTTTGAATACGGCCACCACAGATGGGACCTTCAATGGCCATGGTTCTCGCTCGGGAATGTATTCGGTAACAACCCGGAATGGATCCAATGGTATGCATACACGGGAATGCTCGGGGGCTCGCTTTGGGTCTTGCTCGTTACTTTCTTCCTCGATGGTGCCATTGTCCGTTTCCTCGAAAAGCGCCGTGGATGGATCGGAAGAAGTGTGGTCGCAGCAGTGGTCATCGCCTTTCCGTTGTTGATCTCCTACCGGCAGTTCGCTCAGTTCCCTGTGAATGAAGGACGAACCATTGAAGCAGTGATCGTGCAACCATGCGTGAACCCCTACACGGAGAAATTCGGCGGTATGGATCCCATGGACCAATTGGATCGCATGTTGTCCTTGGCTGCTACAAAGATCACTGATACCACGGCTTTGGTGGTAATGCCCGAGACCGCCTTACAAGAAGGTGCTTCCATTGATCCAAGGGGCACCACGATCGAACTGAACGGGCTTTGGGAGAACGACCTCTCCAAAGCACGCAGCACAATACGTTTGTTGGAATTCCAACAAATGCATCCGCAAGCGGCATTGTTGGCAGGTATGTCGGCGGAGTACCTGTTCCCTCAAGGTGCCGAATTGCCCGCTTATGCACGTCCGTTGTTCCATGGTACACCGCCTGCCGGAATGCCGGAGTACTATTTCGGTTCGTACAACGCTGCGATCTTCCTGCCGTCGAAAGGCCCCATTGAGCATTACAACAAATCAAAACTGGTGGCCGGTGTGGAAGGCATGCCATTCGAAAGTGTCCTCGGTCACTTGAGCGCGCTATCCGTGGAGCTGGGTGGTACGTCAGGATCCTTGGGTCAGCAGGAGGAACGAGAAGTGTTGCGTGACCCTGGTAATCGCTTGAACGTGGTGCCTGCGATCTGTTACGAATCGGTATTCGGAGAACACGTGGCTGCCCATGTGCGCAACGGCGGGGAACTGATCGCGATCATCACAAATGATGCGTGGTGGGGCGATACGCCGGGCTACCACCAACACCTCACCTTCGCCACGATCCGCGCCATTGAAACACGGCGGTCCGTAGTGCGTTCGGCCAACACCGGCATTTCCTGTTTCGTTGATAGAAGAGGGACCATCCATCAAGCAACCGATTGGTGGCAGCCTACCGCGATCCGCGGCAGTGTTGTGGTAAGTGATGAGATCACCTTCTACGTGCGCCATGGCGACCAAGTAGGACGCGTGGCGGTCTTGTGTTCTGCCCTGTTGCTGTTGTTGGCCTTGGTGCGCATGATCAAGGCACGCATCAGAAGTTGATCCCACTTCCGCATTCCGGTATTTTCGCACACACCGTGCCAAGCCGCATCACCATACCGATCACCAACACGAAGGCCATCAACTGGGCTTTCCTTCAGCATGAAGCGCACTTCATGTATCGTCGTATCGCGGACCGTGATCGAGCGGTGTTGGCAATAGGTGTACTGGAAAACGTTATTTCTCCCTCTTTCAATAAGGCGAACCAAGTAACCGATTGGACATTCGGTGCCATGCGCTATGAATGGAAGGATGCATTGGAACCGGACCTGAAAAGTGCTTTCCCCTCAAGCGAACAGCTCCTTTGCTCTTGGACCGTTCCGCGCTTTGTAGTGGAGTGGGTCAAGGATGAGGTGGTCATGCATGTGCCGGCCAGTCAGGAGGATGAGGCCAGATCATGGGCGAAAGGATTCTTCAGCGAAACGAATGGGACCCACGCTCCAATTCCCATAGTTTGGACGGAGGACTTCACGCGCGAACAGTACTTGGCCAAGGTGGAGAAATTGTTGGAACACATCCATCGTGGTGACATTTACGAGGTGAACTTCTGCACCGCACGGCGCGCCAAGATCTCGTGCTTCGATCCATTCCGAGCCTTCGAGCGGTTACTTGAAAGTTCTGCGGCACCGTTCGCAGGGTTCTACCGCAATGGAGATCGTTTCGCACTTTGCGCAAGCCCTGAACGATTCCTTGAATTTGATAACGACAAGGTGATCGGGCAACCTATGAAGGGGACACGACCTCGCCACTCGGACCCCATGGAAGACCAAAGGCTGGCTCTGGAATTGGCGGTGGACGAAAAGGAACGTAGCGAGAACATTATGGCCTTGGACGTTATGCGCAACGATCTCGCGCGCATCGCTGCGTCCGGATCGGTGAAGGTAGATGAACTTTGCGCGGTGATCTCCTTTCCGCGTGTCCACCAAATGATCAGCACCGTCTCGGCAACATTGCGCTCCGGAACAACGCCGTTCCATGCGATCGCTGCTGCGTTCCCCATGGCCAGTATGACCGGTGCACCGAAATTCCGCGCCATGCAATTGATCGAAGAGGCGGAAGGAACGCCGCGTGGGCTTTTCAGCGGATCTCTCGGTTTCTTTGCACCCGATGGGACAGCAGACTTCAACGTCGTGATCCGCACGTTGATGTATGATGCTAATAGCAGCGATGCTTCCATTCACACCGGCAGCGCTATCACTTCGCTTTGCGATCCGGAAATGGAATGGCAAGAGTGCCAACTGAAAGCCCGTTCCGTGATCGATGCACTTGCACATGCGTGAGGTCATCAGGCTCGCGATCGCCAAGGGCCGGCTTGCCGCTCCTAATGAGCCCTTGTGGGTCGCAGTGAGTGGTGGAGTGGACAGTATGGTGCTTCTGCATGTGTTGCGTTCGTTGCGCCATCCGTGCCATGTTGCCCATGTGGACCATGGTTTGCGCGGTGCCGAGAGCGATGGTGATCGTGCCTTTCTGGAACAGTATTGTGCCGATAATGGGATCCCGTTCGTGGCGCACCATGTGGATGTGCGCGCGGCCATGGAGGTAAGCGGGAGCAGCGTGCAAATGGCAGCGCGTGAGTTGAGGCTCGAATGGTTCAACGGACTGGTGGGTTCAGGACCCGAGAAACTGGCCATGGCACACCACGCAGATGATTCCATCGAAACGTTCTTCATGGGCCTGTTGCAAGGCATGGGCTCGCAGGGATGGGCCGGTATCCCGATCCGTTCCGGGCCTTTCATACGGCCGCTGCTCGGTATTGGACGA
Organism: Flavobacteriales bacterium; assembly: GCA_016717305.1. GTDB lineage: Bacteria > Bacteroidota > Bacteroidia > Flavobacteriales_F > PHOS-HE28 > PHOS-HE28. The sequence continues at coordinate 307,430 of JADKFY010000003.1, read as the reverse complement.
AAGCAGATCTTGGAATACGCCACAGCGAATTCGATCCCTTGGCGTGAAGACTCCAGCAACGCAAATGCCGATTACCTGCGCAACCGTGTGAGGCACGAGCTGCTTCCAATGCTCGAAGCTTGGCGGCCGGGAACACACCGAAATCTGCAGCGTAACACCATGCTTGCCAGCGAAATGCAAGGTCTGGCAACTGGACGCTTCGCCGAATTGCTGAAGGATATTGTGCCCGATCCTGATGGCTCTGTACGCTTGCCTTTCTCAGCGATCACGGATTCCGAAGCCCCTTTCCTGTTCTTGCATCATGTACTTCGGCACAAAGGGTTTCATCCTGACCGGCTCGCTGCGATCCGGACATCCATCGAGGAAAGGAACGTTGGTGCGATCTTTCTGCAGGGGACATGCCAAGTGCTCGTGGATCGCACACAACTGGTGATCGGCGAGTTCGCGGGTCCACTTCCCGTTTGGCAGATCGATGATGTCGACACTATTCCGGCCGAGGCACCACTCTCAGTTGAACTAGCCCCTCTGGCGACCATGGACCTTACTATGGGGCGCAACGTTGCGTGGCTCGATGCTGATCGGATCACGTTCCCACTTACACTTCGGCCATGGCAACATGGTGACCGCATGACTCCGATCGGCCTTGGTGGCAGTAAGCTCGTGAGCGACTTGCTCATTGATGCCAAAGTGCCTCGAGATCGTAAGCAACGTACCTACGTATTGACCCATGGAGAGAAAGTCCTTTGGCTTTGTGGGCATCGGCTGGCAGACGGGATCGGGGCTACCGCCGATACCCGCAGGATGCTGCGGGTGGAGTGGTCGGGCGTATGACCAATTCCAGGAACTTTTCAACAGCCTTTGTAGGAACCGTCCTTTTTGGATCTAACTTCGTTATTACACAAATCCAACCGCCATGCTTCCCATCAACGCAACAGTGGTCCAGAAAGAACGCATTCCTTCCCTGCGCTTTCCCCGGCAGGCGCTCATGCTCACGGATCCCGAACGAGCGGGTATCATGGCAATGATGGAACGTGCTACCAGGCTTGGGAATACCCACCATGGCAAATGTAGGATCTTGTTCCAGGACGATGAAGGTCTGAAAGCCGTGGAGACCACGATCTGGACCTTCGATGCTGAGAACATCGTGCTGAAGTATGGAACCACGATCCCTGTTTCCAGGGTGGTGAGCGTAGAGTTTCCGTAGGAATTTTGCTCCAAGCTGTCGTGCGTCAAGTATCGCTGTGAGCCATCCTTGATCCTCTATACCCAATACTTGTTATCTCGCGGTGGGATCCCTAGCCTTTGCTTGATCGATCGGCCAAGCCTGCTTTGGTTCGGCCTATTTTTGCCAGAAGTTCTTCACCATGCCTTCAATTGCTCTCATCGGTTTGCTGTCCATGCTCATCCCAGGCGATCCTCCGGTTTCATGGTCTTTTGTTTCCACACCCCTAGAGGATGGGACTACGGCTCTTGAAATGACAGCGCACGTTGAGGCCGGTTGGCATATTTACGCCACTCAACTTGAGAACGACTTGGGACCGATCCCGACCACCATCACCATACACCCTTCCGAGGGCGTGGAGTCTACTGGAGCACTTGTCGAACCTGAACCGGAAGAGGTGTACGACCAGAACTTCCAAATGAACGTCCGCTACCATTCCGGCGAACCGTTATTTGTCCAACGTGTTAAAGTGACCAGTTCCAACCCCGTGGTCGTGGAGGGTGAAGTGGAATACATGGTTTGCAATGACAAGACGTGCTTACCACCAACAACTGCACCTTTTCGCTTGGAGGTGAAACCATCCGCTTCGAAGTAATTGTCCATGATGAGGATCCTGCTCGCCTTGTATGCCGCGTTCTCCTTCGTGGCCGTCCAAGCCCAACCACCGAATGCGGATGCGTTGGAACCGGTGGAGTGGAAGATCTCTTCCACTGAAAAGAACGGCGTTTGGGAAGTGGGTTTCCATGCCACCATTGAGCACGGTTGGTCCGTTTACTCACAGCAGAACTACGGCGATATGGGTCCTTGGCCTACCTCCATTGCAGTGGATAGTGTTTCAGGTGTTACCGTCTTGGGTAAAGCTTCCGAAACAGGCGAGAAAGTGCTTGACGGCATGGACGAGGTCTTCGGCATGAACGTGAAGAAGTTCAAGGGGTCGGCCACTTTCACCCAAAAGATCAGCGTACAGGATCCCTCGAAACCCGTGACAGGGAACTTCGAGTACATGACCTGTAACGATGAAATGTGCCTGCCGCCGACAACGGTGTTCTACAAGGTCACGCTCAGTACCAACCAATTCGAACTTTCAGGGTTCCCGTTCAAAAGCGATGTAAGTACTGCAGGTGCCATCCCGCCGAGCACCTCCGTGGTTGTCGGGGGCATTCCACAGGCAGAAGAGGATCCAGTAACCTGGTCGTTGGTCACGGAGAAGGTGAGCGATACCCGCTGGAAACTCCTGTTCACGGCTGATATCTTGGATCCTTGGGCGGTCTATTCGCAGGTGGAATTCGGCATGGGTCCTATTCCAACAAGTTTTGTGTTGGACACGTTGATGCCGGCAAAGTTCATTGGACAAGCCAAGGAAGAAAGTGCCGATATGCTCGAGGGCATGGACGATATGTTCGGCATTGTCGTGCGGAAGTTCAAGCACCAAGTGGCGTTCATTCAAGAGGTGGAAGTGACCGATGTAACACAAGATATCAAAGGGGTGGTGAATTACATGGCCTGCGAAGACAGCAAATGCATCTTTCCCGACCCGTTGCCGTTCACCTTCAACGTTTCCACCGGACTTGCCACCATCGGTTCCAAATCATTCGCTGCAACGGACGACTGTAAATACAAACTGGCTTCGGTGGACTTGAATGCGCCCGTGGTGCCCTCTTCCAACGAGGTTACCGAAGTACGGGACAACGCATCGCTTTGGCGCATTTTCCTTCTTGGGTTCCTAGGTGGCTTGGTCGCATTGTTGACACCTTGTGTGTTCCCGATGATCCCGCTCACAGTGAGCTTCTTCACCAAAGGGAGCGATGAGAAAGGCAAAGGGCTGAAGAACGCGCTCACGTATGGTGCCTTCATTCTCGGGATCTACCTGCTCTTCAGCCTGCCTTTCCACTTGTTGGGATCCGTGAATGCAGAGATCTTCAACGAGATCAGTACCAACCCATGGCTTAACGTTTTCTTCTTCGTGATCTTTTTGGTCTTCGCGGTTTCCTTCTTCGGCTATTTCGAGATCACTTTGCCAAGCAGTTGGGTGAACAGCATGGATGCGAAAGCCTCCCGGTTCGGTGGGCTCATCGGCATCTTCTTCATGGCACTCACGCTGGCACTCGTCAGCTTCAGCTGCACTGGTCCCATCTTGGGTTCATTGCTTGCAGGTGCGTTGACCGCTGATGGTGGTGCGTGGCAGCTAACCGCCGGGCTTGGTGGTTTTGGCTTGGCTCTCGCATTACCCTTCGCTTTGTTCGCTTTGTTCCCAAGCTGGCTTAATTCACTTCCGCGCAGCGGTAGTTGGTTGAACAGTGTGAAAGTGGTGCTCGGTTTCGCCGAGATCGCCTTGGCCTTCAAATTCCTTAGCAACGCCGATCTGGTGAAGCAATGGTCCATTGTGCCCTACGAGTTGTTCATGGTGGTGTGGGTGCTCTGCTCGTTGGGTATCGTGCTATACCTCTTTGGTTTGATCCGGTTCCCGCATGACAGTCCCGTAAAGTCGAAGTCCGGGATCCGTTGGGGCTTTATCGCTGTCTTCACTGCGGCCACCATCTACTTGGCCTTCGGTCTGCGAGTGGACAAGAAAGCGGAGACCTTCACGCCCATGGCATTGATGAGCGGTCTTGCACCACCTGTTGGTTACAGTTGGATCCTTCCGAAGAAAGCAGAAGCCTTCCACGACCTGAACGAGGCCTTGGCCTATGCCAAAGAGGTGAACAAGCCGGTGATGATCGACTTCACCGGATGGGCCTGTGTGAACTGCCGGAAGATGGAAGAACATGTATGGCCGGAGAAAGGGGTGAAGGAGTTGATCGAAGAAGAATATGTGCTCGCTTCACTTTACGTGGACGACAAACGCGAGCTGCCCAAGGACGAGCAACACGAATATGTGACCTGCACCGGCAAGGAGAAATTGATCGTGACCAAAGGCAACAAATGGAGCACTGTGCAATTGGAGACCTTCGTGATCAGCAGCCAACCGTATTATGCCTTGCTCAGCCCTGATGGTCAACTCTTGACCGACCCGGTGGGCTACACTCCGGACAAGAACGAGTACGAAGGGTTCTTGCAACGCGGTCTGGAAGGCATGCGGAAACTCGCGCTTCAGGCTAGCCGATAGTGTTTCTGCGGAAGCGGATCGGCCTTGTGTTCACCCGCTCGCTTGGTTTCTTGTAGATGTATTGCCATATTACGCGTCTGCTTGTTGACGGTATTCACGTCATGATGGACCGTAATGGAAACCGACGAATTCTTTGAGGTCGCAATTTGCGACCTCATTGGTATGACAATGCCTTATAGATCGAGCTACATCCCGCAATTAGCATCTCAATGAAACTGGGATCCCGAATTTATCCGTGTTCATCTGCGTCCATCTGCGGTTCCTCTTTCTTCCCTTTGCGCCAGTTGGCGCAGGTGGTGGATCACCGAGCCTTGGTAGGTAATGCACGGACACACACTTTGATGCATCTTTGACAGGATGAACAACGAGCGTTCCCTTTCCCATTTCACCCAAGCTGCCGAAGTGCTGCAAGCCTTTCTCTCTGATGCAGCCAACATGGCTGCGGTTGAGCAGGCCGCCGCCTTCATGAGCTACTGCCTGAAACAAGATGCCAAGATCATAAGCTGCGGTAACGGTGGAAGCATGTGCGATGCCATGCACTTCGCAGAAGAGCTCACCGGTCGTTTTCGTGATGATCGCGACCCGATCGCCGCCATGAGCATCAGTGACCCGAGCCACATTTCCTGTGTTGCCAACGACTATGGCTGGGATCACGTGTTCTCGCGTTTTGTCCAAGCCCACGGCAGGGAAGGCGATGTGTTGCTGGCGATAAGCACCAGCGGGAACAGCCCCAACGTGTTGCGTGCTGCTCAGATGGCTCGAGAGAAGCACATGCACGTGATCGGCCTTACGGGCAAGGATGGCGGCAAACTCGCCGAGCTGTGTACGGTGGAAGTACGAGTCCCACACAATGGACACGCCGACCGCATCCAAGAGGTCCACATCAAAGTGATCCATGCATTCATCGATCATATCGAACGAGATCTTGCGTTGCCCAAGCGGCGTGATCCCAATGGTTGAGAGCGTTGGGCGGAAGGAATTTGAAATAGGCGGGATAGTGATCAGTTGGGTACCCGATCCCGCAGCGACTACGTGAATCGACAACGAACAACCCTTCTCCTTCAACAAGGAACCACGCAAGCCATCAACCTACACCAATGCTCATCAAAGTCTACGGCAGCGCTGTCTTCGGCATCAATGCCACGATCGTTACTGCCGAAGTGAATGTGGAGAACGGGGCCTTCTTCTTCCTAGTTGGGTTGCCGGACAGTGCCGTGAAGGAGAGCCAGCAACGCATGGATGCGGCCCTGAAGAACAACGGCCTGTATTTCCCACGCGGCAAAGGCGTAACGATCAATCTGGCACCAGCCGATATCCGCAAGGAAGGAACAGCGTACGACCTGCCATTGGCAGTGGGTTTGTTAGCCGCTACGGAGCAAGTCCCAGCGGAAATGCTCGAGACGCATTTGGTCATGGGCGAACTCTCCTTGGATGGCGGTGTGCGACCGATCAAAGGTGCATTGCCCATCGCGCTCGAAGCGAAAGCCAAAGGATTCAAAGGACTGATCCTACCTGCCGCGAATGCGCGCGAAGCCGCGATCGTTACCGGCCTTACCGTGTATGGCGTTGAGCACTTGAAAGAGGTTGTGGACCTCTTGCACGGTCGATCATCGATACAACCGACAACTGTGGATATCGAAGCGGAATTCGCAAACAGCAGCCGTTCCTATCCCGTGGACATCGCGGATGTGAAAGGGCAGGAGAACATCAAGCGGGCCTTTGAGATCGCTGCAGCGGGCGGGCACAACCTCATCCTGATCGGACCACCGGGTGCGGGAAAAACGATGTTGGCCAAACGGCTGCCAACGATCCTGCCTCCATTGAACATTGACGAGGCCTTGGAGACCACCAAGATCCACAGCGTCGCCGGCAAGTTGAAGAAGGAGGACAGCCTCCTCAGCGTGCGGCCGTACCGTTCGCCGCACCACACGATCAGCGATGTGGCCTTGGTGGGTGGTGGCTCGTTCCCGCAACCGGGGGAAATTAGCTTGGCCCACAACGGCGTGCTCTTTCTGGATGAATTGCCCGAATTCAAACGGCAGGTGCTCGAAGTGCTGCGCCAACCCTTGGAAGATCGCGTGGTCACCATCAGCCGGGCGAAATTCACGGTGGAATATCCGGCCAGTTTCATGCTTGTTGCCGCCATGAACCCGTGCCCTTGCGGCTACTACAACCACCCCGACAAGGCGTGCGTATGTGCCCCCGGGGTGGTCCAGAAATACTTGAACAAGGTGAGCGGACCGTTGCTCGATCGCATCGACATACACATTGAAGTAACGCCCGTCCCCTTCAGTGAATTGAGCGCCGAACGCACCAGCGAACGCAGTGCGGTAGTGCGCGAACGCGTGATCCTCGCCCGCAAAGTGCAGCAAGCTCGCTATGCCGGAAAGAGCATCCACAGCAATGCACAAATGGGCAGCAAGGAATTACGCGAGATCTGCCGCATCGATAAAGTAGGACAAGGCCTCCTCGAAAAAGCGATGGACCGCCTTGGCCTCAGCGCCCGTGCCTACGACCGCATCCTGAAAGTGAGCCGCACCATCGCCGACATGTCGGCCAGTCCCGATATCCGCACCGAACATCTGGCCGAGGCGATCCAGTATAGGAGTTTGGATAGGGAAGGGTGGGCGAGCTAAAGGGACCGCGCCACTGACGGTACGAGTCATCGGTTCACTATGGATGGCCCGGCCATCTTTAACTTCTACAATTCAATGGTCTTGAGGAACTCGTTACTTCTGTTGCTCAGTTTTGCATGTTTGGTACATGAGCTACATAGACTTGCGGAAGCGATGAAGTTATGGATAGTGCAGTCAATTCAAGCCAAGAGGAGTACCCCAACACAACCAGTAATTATGCGGTCTTCTAAGTGGACTTGCGGCTATTTGCATTTGGGACCACGTGAATCGTGGCGCGAGTGGCATGGCCGCAAGTACGTTTGACTCAGATCAGTCCCTTCTCGCTGATCTGGACCAAATGTTCATGAGTTCAACGGTCGAAATGCTCAGATCTCTTTGGAACGTCGTTCTAGCGGCAATCTGTATGCAGCAAGGACTTGTTGGTGCGATGCCGAGACCCAACTTGCGCCCCGGCTGCGTGGGATTTCGTCTACGTCCCCAACTTGTGTCCCCGCTGTGCGGGATTTCGGCTGCGCCTCAACTTGTGTCTTGGATCTTGTGTCTTTCCTGTGTCCTATTCCTCCTCCCTTGTGTTTATCCCCCGTTTGCTGCAACCATTTTCATGCGTCCCTCGTACTACGCCATAACAAACGACCATTCCCCGTGCGAGCCTCCGTCATATCCGCCCTTCAAGCCACATTGGTAACAGCAACGATCTCGGTGCTAACCATGCAGGCCGTGATGTCGGTTGGCGACGGTGGTCCAAAGAATGAAAAGGTCTATTTGAGCGAGGTGCTTGAACCCACTTCCAAAGGGAAGGCAACGTATTACCTGCAGCAGGAAGGGAAGGATGGTGATCTCTTCATCGGAAAGGTCTACACCATGACCGGGGAGTTGAAGGCCGAAGGACGGTTCCAGGATGAAGCCCTTATGATCGAACAAGGACCTTTCGTGTTCTTCCACTCCAACGGAAAGATCGAGAGCAAGGGTAATTATGCATTAGGATACAAGACCGGTGTTTGGGAGCGCTACGACAAATGGGGCCAACCACTCGCAGAGAAAGTCTACGATCACGAACCCCTTTTGAACATCGTTTACAACTTGGCCGAGACCATGCCAAAGGCCCCAGGAGGCGAAAAGGAGTTCGTACGGATCATTACAGAGAAGGTGAAATTGCCCCCCGGCAAGGAACTGAACAAGAACATCACCGCGAGCTTTATCGTGGAGAAGTCGGGTGCGATCAGTAATGTCAAGGTGATCGATGGGGATTCCGGTGAAGTGGATGAACAATTGGTGGAGATGATCAAGTCCACCCAACCTTGGCAGCCCGGTGCTGAAAAGGGACTGCCGGTACGCGTTGAAATGCGCATGCCGGTCCAATTCTAGAACCAAACTCCATACACCAATAGGCAGGAAGCTCCGGAAACGGGGCTTTCGGCTTTTAGTACCTAACGATCCGCTATCGACGGATCTTTCCCGTTCGAATGAATGGCCAACAGCGAGCAGCCATAGGCCATCAGATCCCGTAATTTCGGCGCGTACTTTCCGTGAATTCCCCGGACAGCCCCATCCCTTTGGAACATTCACGCTCCGAATTACCTCCTTTACGTCTCAGTATCCACGATTCCATCCACTTGGTCCGTCGGGAGGATTGGAGTGCCGTTACTACGGATGCGGTTTCCTATTTGCACTACGACCACCTCTGTACATTGGAGGATGCGATGGTCGGGTCAATGGAATTCCGCTACGTCGTATTCCATTGCCAAGAATTCAAACCGATCGGAATTGCCTATTTCCAAGTACTCGATGTGGAAGACAACGGCAGCGACTATGGGCCGGGAGTGCGTAGACTGGGAAAGGCCATCGGCTCACGGATCGTTCAAGAATTAAAGGTCCGTAGCCTCGTCTGTGGCAATGCGTTCCATAGCGGCGCTCATGGGATCCATTTCATCGAGGCAGTGCCCTTGGATCACCAGGTGCTCGCCGTGGAAACGGCCATGCACGAACTGCGTTCAGATGAACGATTGGCCATACCACCGGCCGTTCTGATCTTCAAGGAATACCGGAACGAGAATAGAGGCGCTGCCATTTTGGAAACGAAGAATTACCACCCTTTGGCCATGGATGTGAACATGGTGATGGCGCTCCCTCTTGATTGGAAAAGCCTCGAAGACCATTTCAAAGCCCTCACCTCCAAAGCACGCACCCGTTCCAATACGATCATGGAACGTTCACAAGGTCTGGTGATCAAGGATCTCAGTGCTGAGGAGATCACGGCCCATCTATCTACGATGCAACGGCTTTTCGATCAGGTGCTGGAACGTTCCCCTTTTATTTTCGGAAGACTCAACGTGGCGGTGTATCCGAAGTGGAAGGCACAGTGGGGCGAAGCAATGTTTTTCCATGGCTTTTTCCTGAATGGTGAAATGGTCGGCTTCAATTCCGCTTTCCTTCTGGGTGATATGTTGGATGCCCATTTTGTAGGGATCGATTATGCGCTGAACAAACAGCATATGATCTATCAACGAATGTTGTTCGACCTGTTGGACCACGCGTTCGCAAAAGAGTTGCGAATGATCAATTTCGGTCGTGCAGCAGAGCAAGCAAAAAGCTCGATCGGCGCCAAACCCGTGGACATGTTGTGGTACGTGAAGCATCGCAACGCTCTGGCCAATACCATCGTCGGCCCGTTCCTGCGAAGGGTAAAGCCTGGTGAGTTCGAATTACGCTCACCCTTCAAGAAGACGAGTGCTTAAATGGATTCTGTAACACAGATCGTGCTGGGTGCCGCCGTGGGTGAAGTCGTCCTTGGCCGAAAGATCGGGAACAAGGCCATGCTTTGGGGTGCGATCGCCGGTACCATTCCCGACCTTGACGTTCTTTCACGTTGGCTCTTCGATGATCTCCGTGCGAACGAACTGCACCGTGGTGTAACGCATTCCATCCTGTTCAGTTTGGTCATGGCACCGCTGCTCGGTTGGTGGGTGAAGAAGCATCGTAGATCATTGCTGGCGGTATTCATCCTTCTTATTGGCTTGGTCTTCGTACATGGTGCGGGGTCCACGAATGTTTGGCTTTTGATCATGGCCGTCACTGCTGTAGCGATCGCATTGGTCCTGTGGAAGGGCAACAGGAGCGACGAGGTTTCCGTGAAAGAGTGGTCGTGGCTTTTCTGGTGGAGCTTGGTCACACATCCGTTGCTCGATTGCCACACCACATGGGGTACGCAACTCTTCTGGCCGCTGCCGTGGAAAGTGGCCTACAACAACATCTTCGTGGTGGATCCGCTTTACACTGTACCCTTCTTGGTCTTCGTTGCGATAGCCATGTTCTTCAACCGTGCTGATCCGCGCAGAAGGACCCTCAATTGGATCGGTATCTGCATCAGCACGGTATACATGGCGCTGACACTGGTGTTCAAGTACATCGCCTTTGAACAGGTGGAACATTCTGTGGAACGACAAGGCATTCCGTATTCCGATATCTCCACAAGACCTACTCCGTTCAACGCGATCCTTTGGACGGCCAATGTGAACAGCCAAGACGCCTATCGACTGGGTTACTATTCGCTGTTGGACAAGAAACCCGATGTCGATCTCGTTGTTATCCCAAAGAACCACGCGCTATTGGGCAAATGGTTGGACAACGATAAGGTGCAACGCTTGATCCAATTGTCCGACGACAACTACGTGATCAAGTTGAAGGATGATACGTTGTTGTTCTGCGATCTGCGCTTCGGTCAGTTGGGAGAACCTGGTGCCGATAAACCATTCGTCTATTCATACAAGCTGATCCCGGAAGGAAACGATCTGCGCGTGGAGCTTCTTCCTCCTCCCGCGATCGATGGGGACGGATTCAAGGACTTGATGAATGGGCTTTGGCAACGTTTGAAAGGTGTGTGATCACCCTATCCCCACTGGGCCAACAGCATATACATGGTGGCGATCGTGATCACCCAATAACCCCAAATCGTGATGAAATATTTGAACGACCGTCCTTCGAACAGGTCGTTGATCGCCATTACCGGGAGCAGAATGAAGAACGAGACAATTAAGCTATGAGCAAGTCCGTGCGTCCATGAATGAAAGCGTGTGCCATAGCCATCGATCAATTCCTTCAATTGGATGCCGAATGGTGACGCAACATCCACACCGACGCCATGTTCTGCTTCTGGACGGAAGAACGTCTGGAAGGCGTAGTGGTGATCGCCAAGGAATTTATAGGTGAACGAAAGAACAATGCCAAGCACCAGTGCACCGCCAAATACCGCTGCAGGATGGCCTTGCTTCGTTCCAGGGTTGGCGTCCATAACGACCTTGCCAAATACCTTGGGGTTATACCAAACGGCACCGATCAACAAGGGAATGATCGCTGCGATGACCTGTATCAACCAATTGATCTCCATTTCGTTGGATCTTTTAAGGTTCAACCAAATGTAATCGCCGGCTGTGATTTCAGTTCCAGGTCGTTGCCGCGTGCATGAACACCCGAAGACTGAAAACCAACATCACGACCCCGATCACACGGTACAACGCTTTCAAATTTCTAGGTGAAAGCCACCGTTTCAATTTTGGAGCGTACCATGCCTTGATCAGGTCCGTGATAAAGATGCCCAGCAAGATCGCACCTAGGAAAACGACCCCATCATTGTTGTGGCCATGTACCGTTGCAGCGTGCAGGGTGAACCCGGTCCACACCATGAACACAAAGGGGTTCACGAAATTCACCAAGAAACCAGTGCTGAAAAGTTGCAGGGTGTCCGCGCGGCCCAACCGACGTTCGGCTTCAGGTCCTGGTTGCGGCTTCATAATGTACCAAACTCCCAACCCCAAAAGAATGATCCCCGCCATCACGGCGAGGAAGCCTTCACCTATGTGGAGTTTTAACAAGCCATTTGCGCCTGTTCTACAGATCATAAGCACCAAAATGTCCGATGCAATGATCCCCGTTGCCACGAATGCGCCACCTCGCGCACCATGGTCCAATGACGCTTTCAACAAGGTGAAGAAGACGGGTCCGATCAAGAACGACGTGGCCAACCCGAAACCGAAGCCTTCCCAAAATGGCATTGCCGAAGGTAGGGGAGGGTCGAGAAGTTCAAGGCTCCTTTTTGCTGAGCTTCCACATCATGGAGATCGAAACAAAGGCCTGCCAAGTAAGCACGCTGGATGCCGCTTGCGATTCTTCCGTGAACCCGAATCCTGAACCGGCACCGAGCCGAATCACGTATGGCTTCTTGGATATGAGCAGTTGATGTGCGGAGAAAACGATCCGCGCATTCGTTCTTCCGTACGAAATTGGTTCGTTATCATACTTCAACGTGCTACTTCCATAAGGACCGGAGGTGCGCGTGTATCCCGTGACATTGTCCAAAATTGGGATCAATAGATCAATGCCCAGTTCCGCCGTGGTTCGTTTGTCTCGGGACATTGCCCAGCCGGGTGCCACGCCCAGCACCAACCAACCCGAGGTAATATCAAGTTCTTCGTTTGTTCGGCCTCCAAGACCGCCGTCTCTTGTTCGCACGATGTACCATTGTTGCAAGTACCCGACCCCATAGTTCATGATGAGTTTTGTGCCTATTCGATCACTGAGCAGTATCCTGAGGTCAATTGTGGTACCAATGCTCCCATCGGTAGAGTTGGAACCGTAAGGAGCGTATGACTTCGGCTTTACGACCCCGGCTCGTAACTCCGCACCCAAGTATGTCTGGGCATGTGCTGCCCCGAAGGCAAGTAGGAACCCCAGTACCCCTGCAAAATGGGACGATGCTTGCATAGTGTAGAAATAGGGCACGGCTCATTTCGGAACTTCAAGGTCCTAACAACTCGACCCTAGGTTAGGAGCCTGTTAGACTACCTATCATACACAAGGATCGATCGATCAATGAAGAATTCACCAATCACTAGATGGCCTTTCGGCACCCTTGAAAATAGAACGTTCGAATTTCCGCGTGAATTGGACCGAAAGCAAGGCTTGGAGCGTTCGCACTATGAAATTACCAGAGGCTTCATTCAACAAACCAGCCCCCAACCACGGACCGATCTGAACGTCAAGCTTTTCGCCGATGTCGAATGTTCGGTTCAGACCTAATCCTAAGCGCAACGTGAACTTTCCATAGCGAAAAGAGTTGTGATCGTAGGTGATCGGACCGGATGTAGGCGAGAATAGTACGAAGGAACTGGACATACCGGTACGAGTGGCATGTAACGGGAGCAGAACATTCGCGCCAAGCGTGAATTTGGTGCGGAGATCCTTGGAAACGGCGAACAACGGAGCGATGCCCAATGTGATCCATCCAGAGGTGATGCGCAGACTATCCTTATTTGAATAGGCCAGACCTGATCCTCCACTTTGTATGGTGAATTGTTGGAGTTGGTAACCCGCTGAAAACGACATTTCCGTGATCCTACTTGCCTGGTCGATCAGCACGGCACGGATACCGATCAGTGGCCCATTGCCTCCTTGGGTCACCTGTCGGGTGCTCTTGTCCCAAGTGTCTAGTGCGCCAATGATGCCTGTACGAACATCAAGTCCAAGGTGCATTTGACCATAAGCCAGACTGACCACAGCACACTGGAAGCCAAGTAACAAAATGCGTTTCCAAACAAGCATTCCGAAATGTATGCTTCGGAAGATCAGCCTAGAGGTGGAAACCTAGGCCTCCTTCCCGTGGCACTGCTTGTACTTTTTACCACTTCCACAAGGACACGGGTCGTTACGGCCGGCCTTCTTCTCGACCCGAACGGGTTCGATCGGTTGGCGTTGTTGCGGCGGCGGCATGGCCCCGCGACCCGGTGCAGAGGCTGCGGCTGTTGGCCTAGGCCCGTTCGCTGTGCTGCTTTGGTTTCGGTGCTGGGGTACGTCCGTCCGGCTGGTCTGCAAGCGTTGTTGCGGAACGCGAGGGTTCTGTGCTTCTTGCACGTTCAGTTGCGCAGTTGGTAGACCAGCCTTGGCAAGGAAACCGATCACTTCTTCGTTGATCCGGTCGATCATGGCCTTGAACAAATTGAAGCTCTCCAACTTGTAGATCAACAACGGGTCCTTCTGTTCAATGCTCGCGTTCTGCACGCTTCTGCGCAGTTCGTCCATCTCACGCAAATGCTCTTTCCACTCGTTGTCGATGATCGCCAACGTGATGTACTTCTCAATATTGCCGATCAATTCCTGCCCCTGTGTCTTGTAGGTCTTCTGCAGGTTGGTGACCACTTGCATGGTCTTCATACCGTCGGTGATCGGCACCACGATGTTCTCGTACTGTTGGCCTTGGTTCAGGAACACGTCGGTGATCACCGGCATGGCCTGTGCGCCGATCTGTTTTCCGTGGCGCACATAAGCGTTCATGGCAGCCTCATAGACCTGCTCAACCAATTCCGGTGTTTTTATCGATTTGAATCCTTCAGCATCCACTGGACTTTCGGTGCCCAATTTCCGGAAGAGCTCCAATTGGAAGCCTTCGAAATCACCAATGCCATGGTATTCGTTCGCGATACTCGCAGAGACGTCATAGTACATGTTGAGGATGTCCAACTTCAACCGTTCGCCGAACAGTGCGTGGTGCCTGCGCTTGTAGATCACCGTGCGCTGGCTGTTCATCACATCATCATACTCCAACAACCGTTTCCGTATGCCGAAGTTGTTCTCTTCAACCTTTTTCTGCGCGCGTTCTATGCTCGCCGTTACCATGCTGTGCTGGATCACCTCACCCTCTTTCAAGCCCAAGCGGTCCATCAATTTGCTGATCCGTTCGCTGTTGAACAAGCGCATCAGGTCATCTTCCAAAGAAACGTAGAACTGTGACGAACCCGGATCCCCCTGGCGACCTGCACGACCGCGCAACTGGCGATCCACGCGGCGACTATCATGCTTTTCGGTACCGATGATCGCCAGACCACCAGCTTCCTTCACACCGGCCCCCAGCTTGATGTCCGTTCCGCGACCCGCCATGTTCGTGGCTATCGTAACCGCACTGGTGAAACCTGCTTGGGCCACGATCTCCGCCTCCCGTTGGTGCTGTTTCGCGTTGAGCACGTTGTGTTTGACACCACGCATCTTCAACATCTTGCTCATCAACTCGCTCACCTCCACACTGGTGGTACCTACAAGTACCGGACGACCAGCTTTGCTCAATGCCTCGATCTCCTCGATCACCGCGTTGTATTTCTCGCGCTTGGTCTTGAAGACCATATCCTCCGCATCATTCCGAACGATCGGTCGGTTGGTGGGGATCACCACCACATCCAATTTATAGATGTCCCACAGTTCCTGTGCTTCGGTCTCCGCAGTTCCGGTCATACCAGCCAGCTTGTGGTACATTCGGAAGTAATTCTGCAAGGTCACCGTTGCATAGGTCTGCGTGGCGGCTTCAACCTTTACCTTTTCCTTGCTCTCGATCGCTTGGTGCAGGCCATCACTGTAGCGCCTTCCTTCCAGGATACGACCCGTTTGCTCGTCCACGATCTTCACCTTGCCATCCATCACTACATACTCAACGTCCATTTCGTAGAGTGCATAAGCACGTACCAATTGGTTCACCGTGTGGATGCGTTCGCTCTTGATCCCGAAATCACGCAACAACTCGTCCTTTCGCTTGGCCTTTTCTTCGGTCCCGGCTCCGCTCTTCTCGATCTCGGCAATGCTGCCGCCCACATCGGGCATGATGAAGAATTCCGGATCGTTCACATCACCGCTGATCAGGTCAATACCCTTTTCCATCAATTCGATGCCGTGCTGTTTCTCATCGATGGTGAAGTACAGTTCAGCATCCACCTTCGGCATTTCCTTGCTTTGGTCCTGCATGTAGTGGTTCTCCACTTTCTGCTGTTGGGCACGGACCCCGGGTTCGCTCAGGAATTTGATCAACGCATTGTTCTTCGGTAGACCGCGGTATGCGCGCAGTAGTGCCAAACCACCTTTTTCCAATTGCTCCTTGGTGGCGGTACCATCCGAAAGTCCTTTCAAATTCTCCTTCGCCTCTGTGATCAGCTTCGTCACCAGTTGCCGCTGGGCTGCATAAAGCCTTTCCACACGTGGCTTGTACTCATCGAATTGGTGAATGTCGCCTTTCGGGGTAGGACCACTGATGATCAAAGGGGTTCGCGCATCGTCGACCAATACGCTGTCTACTTCGTCAACGATCGCGAAATGGTGTTTGCGCTGGACCAATGCGTTGGGCGCATGGGCCATGTTGTCACGCAGGTAGTCGAATCCGAATTCGTTGTTCGTACCGTAGGTGATATCCGCAAGATAGGCCTTGCGCCGTTCCGGACTATTGGGCTGATGCTTGTCTATGCAATCCACACGCAAGCCATGGAATTCATGGATCGGCCCCATCCATTCGGCATCCCGCTTGGCCAAGTAGTCGTTCACAGTTACCAAGTGAACACCCCTTCCGGTCAAAGCGTTCAGGTAAACGGGCAGGGTGCTCACCAGTGTTTTCCCCTCACCGGTGCTCATCTCCGCGATCTTGCCCTTGTGCAGTGCAATGCCGCCGATCAACTGCACATCATAGTGCACCATGTCCCAAGTGACCGGTGTCCCGCCTGCATTCCAGGTGTTCTTCCAAATGGCCTGATCTCCTTCAATGCGGATCTCATCCGGCCGTTCTGTGGCCAACAACCGGTCCATATCGGTGGCCTTTACCCGCATTTCGGAATTCTCCTTGAAGCGACGTGCGGTCTCTTTTACAACAGCAAATGCTTCGGGCAGGATCTCGAGCAGGGTCGTTTCCATCTGCTTCACGCTCTCCTCTTCCAATTTGTCGATCTCCTGATACCGGGTCTCGCGCTCATGGATCGGCATGTCTGCACGTTCCTCGATCTCCGCGCGCAGGGCTTCTACTTTTTCACTGTTGGCCTTGGTGCCTTCGGTGATCCGTGCCTTCAGGTCCGTGGTGCGCGAGCGGAGTCCATCATTGCTCAAATTGGAAAGTTTCGCAAACTCCGCTTTCGTCAGTTCCACCAAGGGCATTATTTCCTTGAGGTCGCGATCGGCCTTGTCGCCGAATACTTTCTTGAATGCCTTGGTAAGGGAACCGATCATGGTGCTGTGGGGTCGAAGATGGAAGTGGAACGAGCTGTGTTGTTGGATAGGTGATCCGACCAATGGGTCGGCTGACCAAGCAGTTCCGGAATTAGTTCAAGGTTGCAAAGGTAAGGCGGTGCGTTCAGCAGATATCCTGCCGCGTTCGCAATGCTGACAAGGAGACAGTAGGTAGGCGAAGATCGGGTTGCATTCGATCATGTGCCGGGTGGGTGTGCACCCATAAACACCTCAAACAAAAGCCCCGGCCCTTCTCGTTATGATCGGGTGGCCGGGGCAAAGGCTGTTCAATTTCTGAGGCTCAGTACTCGTCCTCGTTGAAGAAGAAGTCCTCCTTCGACGGGTAATCGGGCCAGATGTCCTCAATGGTCTCGAAGATCTCCTCATCGTCCTCAATGCCCTGCAAGTTCTCCACCACTTCCAAAGGAGCGCCGGTACGCATGGCGAAGTCGATCAATTCATCTTTCGTCGCGGGCCAAGGCGCATCTTCCAAGTACGAAGCCAGTTCAAGTGTCCAATACATACGGTAGGCCTGTTAGGGTCTGTAAAATTGGCCGCAAATATAGGTGCTTCAAGTTGCGAATGGGAACGACTTTTCAAACACTCGCAAACGCCCTAGGCACGCGGCTTCCAAGGCGTATCGGCCACGCCATTGCGGTGGGCGATGCTGCGGGCGAGCACGAAAAGGTGGTCACTGAGCCTGTTCAGGTAGCGCACAAGGATCTCCGATACAGCCTCCTCCGCTGCCAACCGAACGACCATTCTTTCGGCCCTGCGGCATACCGTTCTGCACACATGCGCCTGTGACGAAGCCAAGTGACCACCGGGAAGAATGAAGTTGCGCATTTCCGGTAGCTCGGCCTCCATGCGGTCCATGGACTCCTCCAAGTTGGCCACGTGTTGTTCCGTTACAGCGGGCACCCTGAATTTCTCGGCCTGCTCATCCGTGCCGCTGGCCAAACGGGAGCCCAATGTGAAGAGGACCTCTTGTATCGGGATCAATTCCTCATCAAGGGATCCGTCGGCCTGATCACGCAACAACCCGATGTGGCTGTTCAGTTCATCGACCGTTCCGTATGCCTCTATTCGTAAACTGTTCTTTGCAACGCGGGTGCCGCCCAACAAACCGGTCTGGCCTTTGTCGCCAGTGCGGGTGTAGATCTTCATGGTACAAAGTTCGGGATCACCACGGAACCCGGCACGATCTCAATAACGCAGCGTGAAGTGTTCCTTCGCCTGCTCTTTCCGCAGGAATGCAAGGCCCATATTGTACAGATCGATGGTCACCGATACCTTATCATGTGATTTTACAGCCTCCCACGCCTGCTCCATTCCTCTGCTCCAATGGATGTCGTCGAAGACGAAGACGGTGTCGTTGTGTGATTTCGTCAAGCACTGTTCAAAATGGTCCAGGGTGGGTTCCATTGCATGAAAGCCGTCCACGAAGACAAGGTCCAACGAGTCCAATTGCTGCAATGTCTCTGGCAATCGCGTGCGGAAACTTCCCAGTATGGGTATGATGTTCTCTTGCTTCATGTGGTCGAAATGATGCCGAGCGATCCGCATTGTCTGTGGGCAACCTTCAATGGTATGGACCGATCCTTCGTCGGCGCCCAATGCCATGTAAAGCGTCGATATGCCGAAGGACGTGCCCAGTTCCAAAACGTTCTTCACCTTGAAATAACGAGCCAAGCGGAAAAGCAATTGGGCCTGTTGGGGCGATTTCAAAGCCGTGCGGGCCACATCCGCCACACGACGCACGGGTAGGTCGAACACATGTGACCCCGCACCCAAGTCGTTCACCCTGATCGTTTGCTCACTGAATAGCAGGTCCTCACGCAACGCCTCGATCTCATCGAATTCAGGGATCGACTTTCCCGGACGAAGTACTTGTGAGGTAAGTTCATATACGAACGGACTGTGCACCCCATGCCGCGTTCGAGCCTTTACCAAATGGCCTAAATAACTGGTGATCTGGCGCAGCTGGTCGCTCATGGGGTAGACTGTGCCTTTCTCCTTGGAAGTGCGGACAAAAATAGAACTTCGCGCCGTGGGAAAAAGGGTTTCCGAGCGGTTGGATCAACAGGCTCATGTTTGCTCCAGAGCCTAAAGAATCTTTACTGTGGATGGATCTACTCCGTCGCCCTCTGGGTCATTCCAATTAGCCGACATGATCCACTCTAACGGAAACTCACCGTAAGAGGTGAAATGCCTCCGATCGAGATCTAATGATCCGCTCGACCCACAACGAGCGTTATGGATCCTCTTCCAAAAGCTATAATGCCTTCAGAAAAAAAATGTTTGAACCCATGAGAGCTGCTTCGGTACGGATGAACCGGATCGTACGGGTCACGGAACACAACTCCCTATTTAGTGATCAGTTGATCACCTGAAGTTTCGGATAGCGTAGTTTCCAAGCGGCCAAAGCCTTTTGGCTTGAAACGGTGATGATCGTACGGGCATCCAAACGGACCTTGATCTCCTTTACACCGGGCTTAATGGGGCGTTCCAGAATGAGTGCAGGCTTCTTACGTGGCATTTCGTTGTTTTTCTGGTCTAAAAGATGATCAACCGATTACCTCCAATTTTGGGTAGCGCGTCCGCCAGAAATCCAAAGCTTTCTTGCTGGCGAGCGTAATAATTGTCCTGGCGTCCAAACGGACCTTGATCTCCTTGATCCCTTCCTTCACCGGGCGGGTAAGGATAAGGGCTTTTTTCCTTCTAGACATCTCTATTGAAGCATTTTGTGAGTAGTTCCTCTAGTTTCTCACCGTTCTCGTAGTCTACCCGAGCTTCGGTTCCTTACAAATCATCAACGGTCAAAGACCGTGCTTAGTTCGGAGCATGGTATGTTACTGCTCTATTCTTCACATTGTTTAACTCGACTGAGAGGAGGCAACGGCCTGATGGTGTGGGTTTTGCGCTATTGGTTCCTGTCTATTTCAGGAGCGCACATGGACAATTGCCAATTTGACTACAGTTCAGCCATTTGGGCAGCCTGTGCTTTCAGTTGGGCTTGCTACGACGCATCTGGACCGGAGAATTAGTTCTCCCAATACCAGAATGGTTTTGGGTCATGAACGGAAATAGCCCCAACTATCCGTTAGGGCTAAGTGGGAGGTAATGGATCCACCATCGATCTTCCCGTTCCTCCTGAAGTTGGTTCGGGACTCTCTAAAACAGCTGAGCTAAGTGGGACGTAATGGATTCGAACCATCGACCTCATGCGTGTGAAGCATGCGCTCTAAACCAGCTGAGCTAACATCCCAAGAAAGAAGACCGAGAAGCGCATTGCTGCACTGCTCGGCCTTTGTGGAGGCAGCCGGATTCGAACCAGCGACCCTCTGCTTGTAAGGCAGATGCTCTAAACCAGCTGAGCTATGCCTCCTTCAACAATTTCTCTCGAACTTGAACTTCTCGTCCGAAAGGGGCGCAAATATAGGAGTTGTTCAGATCACCTCCGCTACAACGAAAACACTGCCTGTGATCAAGACCAGGTCATTTTGCCCCGCATGCGTCCGTGCCGCTACGAACGCGGCCTGTACCGATGGGTAGCTGTCCCCAGCTAGGCCATGTGCCTTCGCTCTCACCTGCAATTCCAAAGCATCAAGTCCTCGGGGTATGTCCGCTTTACAGAAGTAATAGGTCGCCTTTTTGGGCATTTCTGCCAAGACCGGGTTCGGGTCCTTGTCGTTGACAATGCCGAATACCATGTGGAGGTTGCTGTACGGGGTTTCTGTCAACATTTTCTTCACCACGCGCATTCCATCCACGTTGTGGGCTACATCGGCGATCACCAACGGGTGGGTCGATAGCACTTGCCAACGACCGAGGAAACCGGTGTTCCTTGCAACCTTTTGGAGTCCGTGTTGAATGGCCTCCCGCGAAACGGACCAGCCCTTCCTTTCCAATTGTTCCAAGGCGACCAATGTCGTGCGTGCATTCTTTTCCTGGTGGCCACCGAGCAAGGCCGAAGGATAGGGGAGTGCCGCCTCTTGGTCCACGAAAGTGATGGGTGCGTTCAGGGAGTTTGCCTTCACCCGGAACACAGCTGCTACCTCCTCGTTGGCTTCACCGATCACAACCGGAACACCGTCTTTGATGATCCCGGCCTTCTCTTTAGCGATCTGTTCCAGGGTTTTGCCAAGAAAGTCCATATGGTCCCAACCGATGTTGGTGATTACACAGACTTCAGGGGTTATCACGTTCGTGCTGTCCAAGCGACCGCCCATGCCGGTCTCGATCACGGCGATGTCCACTTTTTCTTCACGGAACCACCACAATGCCAAGCCAACGCCCCATTCGAAGAAGGAAGCTTTCACCGGCTCGAAGGCGTTTCGGTTCTCCGCCACGAAACGGACCAACGTCGACTGCGGTATCATTGCGCCGTTGATCCTGAACCGTTCGCGCAGGTCCTTCAGATGGGGCGAGGTGTGCAAGCCCACTTTGTAACCGGCTTCTTGGAGCACACTGGCCAACAAATGGCTCGTACTGCCCTTTCCATTGGTGCCCGCAACATGGATGCAGCGTAACCCTTTTTCAGGATGGCCCAAGAGCTCCATGAGCACGTGGGTATTGGCGAGATCGGCTTTGTACGCAGCTTTACCAACGCGCTGGAACATGGGTAGCTGCGCGTACAGATACGTCAGCGTTGCCGCATAGTCCATGGTTCACCCTGGGAAGAACTTCAGCTTTATGTAATGGGCTTGCTCCGGTGGACCGTCTGGTAGGCCGACAAATTTGCACGTCTTCGCAGCGCGCAGTGCCACGTTCTGAATGGCCACATCGGGAGTGCCCGTTCCGGATATCGAAACACGGATAACAGTGCCTGCACGGTCCACGATCACCTTTACCTCCACCCAAGTAGGGTTCTGCAATTGGGGTTTCTCGGAAAGGTCCGGACCACGTGCAAGACCACGACCGCTTCCCCGTATCTCCCAACCCTCGCCCCGGAACTGTCCAAGACCACCTGGCTTGCCATCGGGCGATCCGGGATCGCCAGGCTTGGCGCTGGGGCCATCCGCAGGAGCACTACCGGGCTTGTTCCAATTGTTGATCGCTTCGTTCAGCCGATTGTCGATCGTGGGTTCCTTGGGCTTTACCGGCTTGGGATTCGGATCAGGCTTCGGCTTCGGCTTTTTGGGCTCCTTCGGCTTCACCACCTCCACCTCACTGGCATCATCGGTGGCCACTTCCTCTGGGTCCGCTGGTGTAGGAACGGGTGTTGCTGACTGCTCGCCGGGGTCCGGTTTTGGTGTGTCGCCACCGCCATCATCGGTGGTGCCATAGTCCGCCATGGCGATCTCGACGCTTTCCTCGGGCAGTGGTGGGTCGAAGTGTTTCAACCCGATGAACAGGAAGAGGATCAGCAAGAGTACATGGAACACCACGGTGGTGATAACACCTGTGGTGCGATCCTTACGTTGTGCTTGTTCCATCGCCCCGGTCATGGCGCTTTGTTGTTCATTTCACCCGGTGGGGTGGGAGCCGATGCAAGGACAATGCGCCATTTGTAGCGCTTAGCAATATCCAATACGGTCACCATGTCTCCGGTGGGGACATCTTGTGCAACGTGCAAGATGATCGCATCGGTCATCGTGTGCTTGGCCATTTCCGCCACCAGTGCGGTTTCTATGCCTAACAGCGGAATGGTAGCGCCATTCAATTTCACTACTTCGGAGCTTTCCAACCGAAGCGCCACTTTCGGCTTGTCCTTGCTGGCCGTGGTCCTTCCCTTTGGCAGGTCCACAGGCAAAGCAAAGGGGCTTACCATGGTGCTTACGATCACGAAAAAGATCAACAGCAAGAAGACGATGTCCGTCATGCTGCTGAGGTTGAACCCTGCGTTGATCTTATTCGTCACCTTTAGAGCCATGCTATTTGGGCCGCGTGGCCAAGATCACTTTCCATTTATTGCGTTTCGCGATGTCCAACACACCGACCGTTACTCCGGCCGGCACTCGCTGATCCACATGTACCACCAGGGTCGGGTTCTTTTCGATCACCATCATCTTGTCCTTCAGTACACCTTCGAGGTCCAAAGGATCGATGGACTGGTCATTCACACTGAATTTGCCTTCCGCATCTATGCGCACACCCACCTGAGGTTTCTCCTTGGTCTGGTTCGCACTTATGGGAAGGTCCACGGGCATGTTGGTAGGACTTACCATGGTCGATAGGATCACGAAAAAGATCAGCAACAGAAAGACCAGATCGGTCATGCTGCTGACGCTGAACCCCGTATCCACCTTATTACTGACCTTGAGCCCCACGGTTTCCTATTTAGCGGGTGAATCGAGCACCTCCATGAATTCGATGGTGCGCTGTTCCATTTTCTGCACCACTTTGTTGATCCTTGCGGTCAGCAGGTTGTAGCCCACATAGGCAGGGATACCGATGATAAGACCAGCCACGGTGGTGATCATGGCCTGCATCATACCGCCGCTCAATTTGCTCAATTCAACACCTGCTCCGCTCACTTCCATGGTGTGGAAGGTGACGACCATACCGATCACCGTTCCGAGGAAACCGATCATGGGTGCTGCACCCGAAACAGTTGCGATGATCGGAAGCCCGCTTTCCAATTGGTACACCTCCAACTTGCCCTGGTTCTCAATGCTCACTTCAATGTCCTTCAGCGGTTTTCCGATCCGGTTGATGCCTTTCTCCAGCATTCGGGCCACAGGTGTGTTCGATGTTTGACACAGATTCCGTGCGCTATCGATCTTGCCTTCGTGGATGTAGTCCCTGATCTTGGCCATGAAGTCCTTCTCATCGCGCAGCGCACGGCGGATCGCCATGCTCCGCTCAATGATGATGTATACCGCGATCAGTGACATCAACCCCAAGGGGCCCATGATGTACCAACCGCCCATCTTGATCAGTTCCCACACCGACAATGTGGTCTCTTGCGGAATGATCGGAGTTTCAGCGTTTTGTTCCAGCACTTGTCTGGCGGCCTCGGTGGCATCCTGGATCTGTGCGAATAATTCGATGTGCATGGGCTAGGTTGTATGGATCTAACGGGAAAGTGCCGAAGGGAATTGTTAGGCAAGGCGCTGTAAGGCGAGTTCGAGCGCTGTGCGTGTAAGGTGTTTGGGTGAGGGGTCTTTTCCGTGCGCGGCCTCCAACGCGTGGCCGATCACATTGCTCACATCCTCAAATATTGCTTTGTCGGTAAGTAGCGCACCACGTTGCATGCAGTAGGCGAACACACGTGCCATGCCGCAGTTGGCGATGAAATCGGGGATCACGCTCACCAAGCCATCAGCATGTTCAGCGATAGGACCGTAGAATATCTCTTTATCGTTGAAGGGGACGTTCGCACCACTGCTGATCACCTCCAGACCTGCATTGGCCATTCGGTCCACCTGCTCCATGGCCACCAACCGGGATCCAGCGCAGGGCAAGAAGACCTCAGCGCCAATGTCCCATATTCTGGAATTGGTCTCATCGAAAGAGAGCATTCCTTCGACCTTCAATTTGTTGCCATCCTTGTGGGTGAACAACCCTGTTACTTCCGCCGCTGAAAGACCATCCGGTGCTAGTAGTCCACCTTCGCGGTCAATGATCCCAGTGATCTTCGCCCCTTGATGGGCCAGATAATAGCCAGCGGCAGTCGCCACATTTCCCCAGCCCTGTATGATCACGCGTTTGCCTTTCAGGATCCCGTGGATCCTGTAATAATGCCGTACACTTTCTGCTACACCCCAGCCTGTGATCATGTCCGCAACAGCATACCTGCCTGCAACGGGGACATACGCCGTATCATCGACCACCTTGCTTACCCCTGTGCGCAGTTGGGAGATCGCTTGGACCTTTGTGGCTTCATCAGAGCCGATATGGCCGTTCACCACACCCTCCTGTGGGTGGCGCAGACCATAGCGTTCGGTAATGGGGATGACATCGTGCAACTCGTCCACGTTCATATCACCTCCGGTACCGTAGTAGGTCTTCAGCAATGGCATCACCGCCTTGTACCACCGGTCCAACACCTCTTGTTTGCGAGGATCGGCCGGGTCGAAATCAATGCCGCTCTTGGCTCCTCCGATCGGTGGCCCGCATACGCTGAATTTCACTTCCATTGTCTTCGCCAAGCTCTCCACCTCACGCCGGTCCAATCCCTTACGCATGCGTGTTCCGCCGCCTGCGGCTCCGCCACGCAAACTGTTGATCACTACCCAGCCCTTGGCTCCGGTAGGTGCATCGTTCCATTCAAATACGATCTCGGGTGCGCGCTCTTCAAAACGGCGCAGGATCTCACGCATCATAATACTTCTTCGCAGGTGAAGGCCAAATGTAGCATGTCGGGGTGGTGGACTTCGATCGATAGACCACAGTTGTCAATTGGCAGGTGTTAGTTGCGTAACTACCATCGCCAGAGCGTGGTCCGCAATCGCGTCCGATGATCCCCGTTAGCGAGCTTGGTGAAGGCCCGTTACGCGGTGCTCGGAAATAGGTAGGCGGTCTTCGATCACTTTACCACGGTGGCCACAGCGTGTGCAGCAACACCTTCTTGTCGACCGATGAAACCCATGGTCTCATTCGTGGTGGCTTTGATGCTCACGGCATCCAAAGGAACTTCCAGCAGTTTCGCGATCACGGCACGCATCTCCAACACATAAGGCAGGATCTTCGGTCGTTCCATTACCAACGTGCAATCCACATTGCCCACCTTCCAGGTTGCTGCATGCACAAGATCGACAACGGCAGCCAAAAGGACCGTGCTGTCAGCCCCTTTCCACTTCTGGTCCGTATTCGGGAAGTGCTGTCCTATATCGCCTAATGCCAAGGCACCCAGCAACGCATCGCACAAAGCATGGAGCAGTACATCAGCATCGGAGTGGCCCAAGGCACCAACTGAATGTGGGATCTGCACACCACCCAGCCACAATTCCCGCCCCGGCACCAATTGATGTACATCGAAGCCGAAGCCTACACGCATCATCCGTCCTCCGATTTCTTCTTCTTGTCCTTACTGAACTTGAAGCCGAGCGTAAAGCGGAGTGTATTGGCCAAGGGACTACGTTGTGTATTGGCAATGAGGTAGCTCAGGTCCAGAGAGAAAATGCTGTAACGGACACCAGCCCCAAGAGTGAAGTATTTGCGATTTCCTTTGGTGTAGTGCTCCCAGAAATAACCCGTCCGGAAGGCGAATTGGTTTGCATACCAGTACTCGAATCCACCGGCCAAATTGATCTCGCGCATTTCTTCCTTGAACTTGCTCCCCTTCAATACGGTCACGTTGCTATCACCATCATAGGTTACAACACCTGGCGAATCCGAGAAGGAGCCAACGATCCCACTTACAATGCCCACATTGGGGTCGCGACCACTGATCACCAGCGGACGATTGGTTACCGGGTCTATCTGGCCAGTAGGGTCATAGACAGGTGGTGTGGGCACCAACAGTTTGTTGATGTCCAAGTTGAAGGCGATGCTGTTGTACTCGTCCAATTGCAGCTTAAAGCTCGGTCCCAAGCGCAGGTTGATGGGTATGAAGTTCTTCGCGGCCGTCTCGGTGTAGGACATCTTGGCCCCGATGTTCGAAATGTTCAATCCAAAGGAGAAGGTGAGGTCCTTTTCTCCCACAGGGATCTGGTCCTTCGTGTAGAAGATGGATACATCCGCCGCAACGGATTGACCGGCCTTTGAGTTCGCACCTTGCACACTGAGACCTCCAGTGAGGTTGCTGTTGACGTAACGCAATGCGATACCGCCGGAAAAGTGGTCGCTGAACTTCTGGGCGAAGGCTAGGTCCACGGCAAATTCCGCAGGTTTGAAATCCCTGATCGTGGAGCCGTTGATATCGGTGAACACGATGTTGCCCAAGTTGAAGTAACGCAACGAACCGCCTATCGCGCTCCGTTTGTTGCTCAAGCGCTTATATCCGGACAAATAGGCCAAGCTCATGTCCGGAACCAAGTTGCGCAACCACGGACTGTAGCTCATGCTGAATTCGCCGTCGTTCTCGGCGAATGCCAATTTGGACGGGTTCCAGTGGATCGAATTCGCATCGGCGGATAAAGCGACACCAGCATCACCCATGCCACCAGCACGCGAATCCGGGCTAATGAGCAGAAAGGGAACAGCGGTAGTGATGGTGTTGAGCACACCTTGGTTGCAATCCTGTCCTGTAAGTTGATTGATGCACGTGGTACTTACTTGTGCCCACGAGGTGGACCCGAACAATGCAAAGACGGAAAGGAGGGACCAATGGGTACGCCGGATGATCATGTACAAGGAACAAGTTCAGGAAAAGGACGGCAAATATACGTGGAAATGAGGGGTTTATTGTTCTAGCGTAAGATCACGAGCTTCTCGAACTTCTCTGCCCGTTCCCCTTCAAGCGTGGCCACGTTGACGCGGTACACGTAGACGCCGCGACCCAATTTGTCCCCGAAGTCGTCGTTGCCGTCCCATGCCAACCCCTCGCTTCTGTATCCGTTGCAATTGAGCCTACGGCTAATGGTCTTCACCAAGCGGCCGCTTACGGTGAACACTTGCACTTGTGCATCAAGGTCCGTGCATGGTCGGTTGTGTTCGAAGTAGAACTCCGTATGGGTGGTGAAGGGGTTCGGATAATTGAGCACGTGGTCCAAGGCCAATTCTTCCGTGGCCGCAACCACGAATTCGGTCGTGCTTTCAGATGAATTGTTGAACACGTCCCAAGCCTTCAGTCGCAGGGTATGGCTCCCTTCGGGGAGGTCCTTGAACTTGTATCGTACTTCACCACTCTTGTATGTATCCAGATCTGCTTCGTAGAGATCGTTCAACACCACGGCTTGTTCGGTGTTCTCATCCAGCACGGCGAGCAGGTCGTGGCCAATACTGCTGCCCACAGTGTTGATGCCGTTCTCATCGAATAGTTTGCTGTAGAGCAAAGGGGAATCGTCAGTAAGACCTCCTCGCACGAAGTTGTCATCATTGATAAAGAGGTCGATCCTGGGGCCGATCTCATCGGTCGCTACATCAGTGGCCGTACCCCCCACTAGCTGTTCATTGTCGTATCCCACGGCATTGGTGCTCATGCTTTCGGCATAACAGCTGATCCGGCCGTTCCCCACTTCATAGTTGATGTCCTTGGGCACCACGAAAGTGAATCCGAAGGAGCCGTTGTTCACGGAAGCACGC
Source organism: Flavobacteriales bacterium (assembly GCA_016717305.1). Taxonomy (GTDB): domain Bacteria; phylum Bacteroidota; class Bacteroidia; order Flavobacteriales_F; family PHOS-HE28; genus PHOS-HE28. The sequence continues at coordinate 279,313 of JADKFY010000003.1, read as the reverse complement.
CCTTTGTAGATCACGTTGTTCCGCAGGTAGAAGGAGAACGGGGTGCCACCATCGTTGGCCAACGTGAACTGTTGTTGCGACTTATCGTAGATGATCGGTACCACCTTTCCATTGAAGTCCTCCATCGGCTGTCCGCTCCCGTTGTCAACGAATCCTTCAATACGCACGGTGGACAAGGCTTTCAGCGTATCTACCGGAACCCCCATCGTATCTGTTACCGAGGTGATATTGATCGTTCCCCGCGGAAGGGCCAAACGCATGCTGGGATCACCTACAAGCACGAAGTTGCGGTGGTTGTATTGACCAGCGGAACCAAATGCACCCTTTGTTTCGCGATACACATCGCCTAACCGTTGTAAGCGACCCAATTCCTCAAGCGGTTCGAAGATGTGGTCGAAGAACTCATTTGCCAAGACGTTGTTCTGGCTGGAGTATGCGATCCGTGAGGTGGTCATGAGGGCAATGCCACCACCACTTGGATTCAGGAAAACGTACTCGCCGGCCGAGGTCCGTCCGGGATCATCCCACCGGGTGAACTCGCAGGTCGCCGTCATGAACAAGGGCAGCCGGTCACCATTGCGCCAATCCAAGATCGTACTGTTGTCCAAGAATCGTTCGTGTGCCCAACCGACCTCTCCGCCATGGCCCACATAGTTCACTAAGAGCAACCCTTTTTCAACTTTTTGGCGCAGTTCGGCAGCGGCTTGGGGGTAGCGCTCGCCCCCGGGAGTGCTGATCTGTTGGTACGCATCCAAGTAGACCTTCTCCACGTTCAATTGCGGGTATTCCGACTCTACTCGACGGGCCAGAGCATCGCATTGCGACATGTGTATCACGCCCTCGAAGCGGTCACCTTCCTGATCGTCGGATGTGAAGAGCACATGCGTGCGCCAATCCGCAAGCCCACCTTCACCGGTCTCGGAGCAGGCTGAACCGGTCAAACTGAGCAACTTCAACTGGTCGTATGCCAGGATCTTGTTCACCACATCTTCTGCCATTTGTGTGCTCGAAACCGGAAAGCGTCCGATACCGATGTCCACCAAGTTGCCTTCACTTTCCCCCTCGGTCGCATCCAACAAGCCGAAGTAATCATCGCTCACATAACACTCGGCAGGGATCAAGGATTCTTTGGTCTGGTAGCTGGGGATGAAATTCTGGTTGCCCTGCGCTTGGGATAAATTGTTGTACGAACCATCGCCGAAAAGGAGTAGGTAACGCGGCATTTCCTCCGGGGTGGTGGCCTTGTCATAGAGCATACGCATGTAACGCTTGATCGCGGTAGCATCTCGGGCACCGCAAGAGAATTCATTATACACCTGCTGTGGAGAGACGATGATCACGTTCAATCCTTCGCTGATCCTACGTTCCGCCAAACGCGAAGCCGCACCTTGGAATTGGGGAGGACAAACGATCACCAGGTCCATTGGTGCCGGGGTTGCATGAAGGTTCTGAGCAGGCACTTGGCCTATTGGAGTAGGCGCGGGCACATCGGAGTTCCGGAATGCGATGAATTCGCGGAGACTGTCGGTTTGAACGGTAAAACGCTTGTAAGCACCGTCCGTAGTGTATTCCAGATAGCGCACATTCGTTGGATCGCTCGTTTCCCAGATCCGATCTATGCTCTGGGCTTGGTCCAACACGAACTCGGATATTTGACCAGCGGCGACCGAGGTCGGATCTCGGAAGATCATCTGGGACCCCACCATGCGCAATTGGCGCTGGCAATTCAGTTCCAAATAATCAAGCCACCCGATCGAGGACACAGGGTTGAATTTGTTGAAGGTTATGGTGAGGGGCACAGTGTTCCCGCTTGGGTTGAACGGGAAATTGTTGTTGAAATAGTAGGCGTATCGGCTGGTGTAGTTCTCCGGGACACCGCCCACGGTGAATGTCTCGTTCAAATTGGATCCGGAGGTAATAACGAAACTGCTGCTGTTCGACGTACCGATCGTACGCGCCGCCCCGGTCATACGAATGCTCGCCGCTGATCCGGGCACGAGGAACGGTGTCGAAAAACTGTAGTTATAGGTCAGGGTAAGGTCGAATAGATCCCCGAACCAGGTCCTTCCCGACTTCAACAGGTTCATCAGGTCAAACTCTATGAACTGGCGGTCCTTGAAACTGGTAACCGTTCTTGTTGGTGTTTCACCTGATTGGCTGGTTTGGGCAGTGCGCTTGGGAGGATCCACATCGATCCCGATGAAATAGCACGCGGAGTCCGAATAGGCGTTCTTGGTATGCACGAATTCGTCGCCGTTCCTATCCCAACGGTGCGGCCCAGTAGCGTAGAACAGAAAGTGGTCATTCGGGCCGAATTGTCCGTCGCCACCATCCTCCACGGTGATCGCGTTCAACAACATGTCCGTTGGCCTTTCCTCAATGTTGGTGAAGGGTAATTGTCCGAAATGGCTCCCGTAAACGTTAATACGGTCACTGGACAAATTGTTCATGTCCATGCCCATGTCTCGTAGGAGGTCGTACGTTACTTTATATACGCCATCGGTTGGTACGGTCACCCGGAACCAACTACCTGCCACCAGTTTGGAGACGGACGGATAGCTTTTGGGTCTGGCCGTTTGGCCGCTGCTCTGCACAATATCCACATGGAAGCTCACCAATCGTTCGATCCTTCCCGCGCGATCCCGGCGATAGGGTTCCACGGATAGCTGTCCATGGGGCACTTTCCTGATCATGCCCAAAGACGTGGTCACAACGGGTTCAGCTCCTACGTCACGCAATGCAGGGTACAAGTCCAAGAATACTTGGGGCACCGGCTCATATACTGCAGCGGTCAAGCTGGCATTGAAGGTAGCAGTACCCACGGGTAGGGGGATCGATTCTGTCCAGATCGGCAGGTCATCGCGCTTCGTGTCCAAATATGCATCCTTCAAGACCATTGGTCCATCGGTCGGTCGGGGTCTTTCCCCTGCGGAACCTGCGACCTGCTTGGTGGCCGACCCGGCATTCGGAATTGTGGATATATTGTCCGCCCATTGGAGCGACCGTTGATGGCCTATTTGTGCCGAAACGGGCAGTGCCAGTGCAAAACAGAAGGAAATGGGAAGCGAAGCAGTGAGTTTCATGGAGGCCTATCAACAGGTTTTCAACAAGACGGAACGAAAATACTACCTTCGACCCTTGTATAAAAGAACACTCCACCAACGATAAGAGTTCGAGCTTATTGTCAAGGAAAAGAAACCGTAATGCAAGTGCGTTCGTATACTTGGCATTGTTCAAAGAGCCCCGATCGATCAAGAGCATGAAGGAATGGACCGTTAGGCGTGCGGCCATAGGGTTTGCACTGGGTGTATTGGTGGTAATGGGTGCACATGCCCAAGACCCCCAGTTCACGCAATTCTATGCCAACCCCTTGTACCTGAACCCAGCGTTCGCAGGTACCGCGAGGTGCCCACGCGTGGTGCTGAACTATAGGAACCAATGGCCTGCACTGACCGGCACTTTTGTGACCACCAGCGCGAGCTATGATCAGCACGTGGATGCGATCAACGGAGGGCTCGGCGTTCTTGTAACCCATGACCAAGCTGGTAAAGGGACGTTGAACACTACGACGGTGAGCGGCATCTACAGTTATCAACAAGCCATATCACGCAAGTTTTCGATCAAGGTGGGATTCCAAGCAACCTACTTCCAGAAATCGCTGGATTGGAGCAAGCTCACTTTCGGGGACCAGATCGACCCGCGCAGGGGCTTCATCTACCAGACGAATGATGTACCCCGTGGAGGGAGTGTAGGGAATGCGGACTTCAGTGCTGGGGTATTGGGCTATACCGATATTTTCTTCGTCGGTGCTTCCGTGAACCACCTTACCCAACCGAATGAATCCCTGATAGTTGGGAATAGCAAGTTGCCGTTGAAGATCACCGGTCACGCAGGTGCTGCGATCCCCATTGGTATGAAGGGAAAGTACGGAGAAGCCCGTACGAGGATCTCTCCCAACGTAATATATCAGCAACAAGCAGCGTTCCGTCAATTGAACGTTGGTCTTTATGTGGACCACGGTCCGATCACAGCGGGGGTCTGGTATCGCGCACGCGACTCCTTTATCGCTTTGATCGGCTTCCATACCGAGAAGTTCAAATTCGGATACAGTTACGACATCACCACGTCCAAGCTTACCACGGCCACAGCCGGTTCACACGAGATAAGTCTGCAGCTCAATTTCAAGTGCAAAGCCAAGAAGCGCAGGTTCCGCGTAGTAGCGTGCCCAACCTTCTGATCCAATACCTGCAACAGAAACCGACCGACCATGAACTTTATCAGGAAGATCGCCTTGCTCTCTTTTGGTGTCGCATTGTTCAGCGGGTGCCAATTCGAAAAGAGCGGAGCCACCGGCTGGAACTATAACGATTCCAAGAACGGAGGTTTTGAGAAAACCGAATTCACTGACCAGGAGAACGGACCTGGCCTTGTGCTCATCGAGGGTGGCCAATTCACAATGGGCCGCACCACCGACGACCTTTTGCACGAGTGGGACAACATTCCGCGGACAGTTACTGTATCCTCTTTCTATATGGATGAGGTGGAAGTAACGAATTTCTACTGGCTCGAATACCTCTATTGGTTGGAGCGTGTCTTCGCCGCGGATTATCCGGAGATCTACAAAAAGGCGTTGCCCGACACCTTGGTTTGGAGGAGTAAACTGGCATTCAACGAGCCTTATGTGGAGTACTATTTGCGCCATCCCGCTTACCGTGATTATCCTGTGGTGGGGATCAACTGGCTTCAAGCCAACGATTATTGCGCTTGGCGTACGGATCGTGTTAATGAAGTGATCTTGATCCGCGAAGGGCTCTTTGAGCACTACCCCAACCAGATCAACGAAGACCATTTCGCTACGGACGCCTATCTCGCCGGTCAGTACGAAAGCGGCAAGAAAGTGGATGGTGTAACCGACTTCAATCCGAACAGGGATACACGGAACGTGCGCATGGAAGATGGTATCCTCTTGCCTCGCTACAGATTACCGACCGAGGCGGAATGGGAATTCGCCGCTTATGGCCTCTTGGGAAATACGGTGGATGAGCGTGTGGTTGAACGACGGATCTATCCGTGGAATGGTCACTGGGTACGTTATGACAGCCGGAAGAAGGGAGGTGCTTTCTATGGCGACTTCCGTGGCAACTTCATGCGTGGTCGTGGTGATTATATGGGTGTGGCGGGCAGCCTGAATGATAATGCTGATGTCACAGCACCCGTATTCAGTTACTGGCCCAACGACTACGGTCTTTACAACATGGCCGGAAACGTGAGCGAGTGGGTAATGGACGTTTACCGCCCACTTAGCCCGGAAGACAAGGATGATTTCCGCCCGTTCCGTGGCAATGTGTTCAAGACCAAAGTGCTTGACAGCGATGGTGCCGTGCAGGACAAACATGACCTTGTGATCTACGATGTGAACGGGATCAAATATTACCTGACGGAGTTCCAGACAGCCATGCAAGGTCGTGCCACGGATGAGGAAGCTGCCTTGATCGATGAACTCTTGACCACCATCGAACAGGCCATTGAATTCAACAACACTCGGAAACAGGATGCAGCCATGCAACGTGTGCAGGACATGATCGATAACATCAAAGGCAAGGACCTTGAAATTAGTCCAAAACTGCTTAGCGGGTTAAGCGATTACCAATCCGACCAGCCTGGTGATGTGCGCGTTCGGCAGGTTACCGTTGAGGAGAACATCGACCGTCGCAATTACCGGAGCAGCGACAACATCGATTTCACTGATGGTGATGTGCAGAGCAGTATTTACTACGAGCAACCTGATTTCGAAGGCAACCCGATGTACGATTGGGGCAAGACCTCTTTGGTGAACGATCGCAGCCGCGTGTACAAAGGCGCCTCATGGGCGGATCGCATTTACTGGGCAAATCCAGGGACCCGTCGCCATCTTGACGAACGCCAAAGCACACCTACCATCGGGTTCCGTTGTGCTATGACACGCGTTGGAAGCCCCCGCGGTCTAGGAGACGATAAAAAGAGCAAGAAGCTGCAACGATAGGTCGATCGTGCATGATCCTATCTTCGGACCCCGGCCCTAAAAGGTCGGGGTCCTTTTGTTGATGACCACATTGGAAAACCTCTATTCCCGATTCTTGGAATGCTCGGGGGTATGCACGGATACGCGCAACGTATTGGAAGGCGGACTTTTCATTGCTCTGAAGGGTCCCAACTTCAACGCGAATGGTTTCGCCAAAGAGGCGTTGGAAAAAGGAAGCCGTTTTGTGGTGGTCGATGATCCCGATGTTGTTCTGGATGAACGCTTCCTTTTAGTGAAGGACGGGCTGAGTGCGCTGCAGAACTTGGCCACTCATCACCGCCGACACTTCACAATTCCGGTGATCGGCATAACAGGCACCAATGGGAAGACCACCACCAAGGAGTTGGTACATGCGGTCCTCGGTGCTGATCGGCCCACCTTGGCCACCATCGGCAACCTGAACAACCACATCGGCGTACCGCTCACCTTGCTGCGGCTTACCAAGGAGCACCGCATTGCCATCATCGAAATGGGTGCCAACAAGATCGGCGACATTGCGGAACTGGTCGCCATCGCGGAGCCTACGTACGGTGCGATCACCAATGTGGGCAAGGCGCATTTGGAAGGGTTCGGCTCCTTTGAAGGCGTTGTTACCGCCAAAACAGAAATGTATCAATACATACAGGTTCACTCAGGTTCCCTGTTCGTGAATGCCGACGACGACCTGCTCATGGCCAAGAGCAAGGGCGCCGTACGAGTGACCTACGGACGTGATCTGAAGGCCAATACCGTTGGGAACGCCAGTGGCTCAGGACCATTCTTGGAGATCACCTTCACTGGGCACAATGGGTCACTTTTCCGAGCAACCACTCGGCTAATTGGCGATTACAACTTGCACAATGCTCTCCTGGCCGTTGCTATTGGCCAGCACTTTAATGTTCCGGACCAGCGGATAGCAGATTCACTAACGGCCTATGTGCCGAGCAACAACCGGTCTCAATTCACAGATACCGGTAAGAATGAACTGATCCTCGACGCCTACAATGCCAACCCGACCAGCATGAAGGCCGCACTGGAGAATTTTGCAGCCATTCGTACCGATCGGCCAAAGCTGATGATCCTCGGTGACATGCGGGAACTTGGAGCGGAAAGTGCACAGGAGCATAGTGCGATCGTTGACCTTGCAGAACGCCTAAGTCTGGAAACAGTGTTCATTGGAACGGAGTTCGAAAAAGTCCGGAAATCGGGATACGTGAACGTGCAAGACCTGTTGATCGCGCTCAAGGATCAGCCGGTCACCGGCAAACTGATCCTGGTGAAAGGTTCCAGGGGGATCAAGTTGGAAACAGTGGTCGGGGTGTTGTAGTGAAACGTTGAAAGCCAACCTTCAACCAATTCGACCAACGTACGATCAACCCTTCAGGACACCTCTACTAATAACAATACGCTGCACCTCACTGGTGCCTTCGTAGATCTGGGTGATCTTGGCATCGCGCATCAAGCGTTCGACGTGATACTCCTTCACGTAGCCATATCCACCGTGTACTTGGACAGCTTCCACTGTAGTGCGCATGGCCACTTCGCTTGCAAATACTTTGGCCATGGCACTTGCTTGGCTGTAGTCCAAATGTTGGTCTTTCAACCAAGCTGCTTTCAGGCATAGAAGACGGGCCGCCTCAATTTCAGTGGCCATATCCGCCAACTTGAAGGCGATCGCTTGGTGTTCGCTGATCGGCTTGCCGAAAGCTTTGCGTTCCTTGCTGTACGCCAACGCCAATTCGTAAGCCCCACTGGCTATCCCCAAGGCTTGTGAAGCAATGCCTATGCGCCCACCGCCCAAGGTCTTCATGGCGAAGGTGAAGCCGAAACCATCTTCTCCAATGCGGTTCTCCTTGGGCACTTTCACATCTTGGAACATCAGGGTATGGGTGTCGCTACCGCGGATCCCGAGCTTGTCCTCCTTAGCGCCCACCACAAAACCGGGCATGCCTTTTTCCACGATCAGGCAATTGATGCCCTTATGCTTCTTGGCCGCATCGGTCTGTGCCATGACCAAGTAGGTACTTGCAGTGCCACCGTTGGTGATCCAGTTCTTGGTGCCGTTCAACAGATAGTGGTCGCCCATATCAATGGCGGTGGTGCGCTGGCTGGTGGCATCGCTACCGGCTTCAGGTTCGCTCAAGCAAAAGGCACCGATCTTTTCCCCTTTCGCCAAGGGCACCAAATACTTCTGTTTCTGTTCTTCGGAAGCGAAATTCTCCAAGCCCCAGCATACGAGCGAATTGTTCACGCTCATGACCACACTGGTGCTGGCGTCGATCTTGCTGATCTCTTCCATCGCAAGTACGTAGCTCACCGTGTCCATGCCGCCGCCGCCGTACTTGGGGCTCACCATCATGCCCAAGAATCCCAATTCCCCCAACTGTTTGACCTCCTCCTTCGGGAAGCGTTGTTCCCGATCACGATCGATAACACCGGGTTTCAATACGTTCTGCGCAAAGTCGCGAGCTGCGTCACGCACGGCCAACTGCTCCTCGGAGAGGTCGAAATTCATACCGGCTTGGGTGAGGGTATCTTGCATGGGGGGCTTTTTCAACTAGGGAAGCAAAAGTAGCGGATACCTTCGCGCAACGGAAATGGAACCGAGTGGAAATGGTCTTTTTGATCGCTTAAGTAGTTCAGCCGACCGACAATGCAGATCGATCAACATCGTACCACAGCAATGAGCTCGAACTACTCGGCGATCGGGGTCATGTCCGGTAGTTCATTGGACGGAATGGATCTCGCTTGGTGTGAATTTACCGAGGACAAAGGGCAATGGACCTACAGCATTCGCGAGGCGCGGACCATACCATACTCCGAAGGAATGCGCCACAAGTTGGTCGCTGTAATGTCCGGTACCGCATTGGACCTTGCTCGTTTGCATCGGGAGATCGGCGATGCGATCGGTGAAGGATGTGCGAAAATGCTGGGCGAAGAGGTCGTGGATGTGATCGGTTCCCACGGGCACACCATCTTTCATACGCCGGACGAAGGCCTTACAATGCAGATCGGCTGTGGAGCGCGGATCGCTGCAGCCACCGGGGTCAACACGGTTTGCGACTTTCGTTCCATGGATGTGGCGCTCGGAGGCCAAGGTGCTCCTTTGGTACCGCTGGGTGAAAAGCTCATTTTTCCGGACCATAAGGCGTTTCTCAATATCGGCGGGATCTGCAATATTGCACTCCACAGAGCCGACAGTGTTTTGGGATATGATGTATGTATCGGCAACCAGGCACTCAACGAATTAGCTGAAGCAGCAGGCCGTAGATATGATGAGGGCGGTGCCATTGCGCGCTCAGGAACGGTTGACGAAGTTTTGCTCAAATCGTTGAACGGCCTTCCATTCCACCGGGAACTACCACCAAGATCATTGGGCAGGGAGTGGTTCAATGAACACGTTCGTCCATTGATCACGGATCAAGGAAAGAATTTGGCGGATCGTATGCGCACAGTGGTGGAACACATCGCAACACAAGTGGGCAGCGCGCTGAATAAGCAACGGGAACCCGTACTTGTTACCGGTGGCGGTGCGCTGAACACGTTCCTTATCGATCGGATACGTGCTCTTGTTCATGTACCTCTTGTTGTGCCCGACGGCGTTACCGTGGAGTACAAAGAGGCGGTGGTGTTCGCGCTGCTGGGGGTGCTCCGATTGCGAGGTGGTGTCACTGCACTGTCCAGTGTTACCGGTGCGAAAAGAGATAGCCTGGGAGGCGCGTTGTACTTGGGGAACAGTTGATAAGAGTTCGGATCATTCAGATCCTCTGCTCAATCATCATCGTCCGTGGCCAATTCGTTGAACGAGCCGTGCCCCTGCTCATCTTCGAAGTAGAACACACGCATCAACGCCGTGTCCTTCAACAGATCGATCTTCCCGATCTCGATACGTGAAACCTTCACGCCCAACCGTTCGTGAAGGTCCGCATACAAGGCCTCTCGGTTCGATGGTTTGATCAGGTCGATCCGTTCATAGATCAACAATTTCACCGCCTCGTGCCGGGTTAGCCACAGATGCTCCAAGGCATAGGTCATCAGCAGGATCATGCCATCCGTGAACACCAATTCCGCCACGCTCACCTTTTTACTGGCCAATGAATTGATCACCGCAATGCTGATCACGGCGAACAAGTACGTCATGTCCTTGATGCTGATCTGCTCGGTCCTGTAGCGCAGTACACCGAAGATGGCGAACAAACCGAAGGCAAATCCGATACTGAGCTTAACGCTGTTGAGCAGCACGCAGAGAAAGAAAATGAGCGTATTGAACAGGAAGTAGGTGAAGAGGTAATCCTTTTTCTTGTGGATCGGATAATAGATCAAGCGGATCAGGATGAAGAGCACCGTTACATCGATCCCGAACTTGAACAGGAGTTCCCACATATCTGCGTGGAAAAGCGGCATGCCGAATAGCTTCATGGTCTTTGGGATTGCTCAGGCTGCTTTCTGGATCCGTTCCAGCTTCAGAAGCACTTCCTTGAATGCGTTGTGTTTCACGTTCTTCTCCATGAGCAACATGCCCACACAGTATTTGCTCATGCTGGAGGTTGGGATCGAACGCTTCCGCATGATCCGTACGAAAGGAGAGGTCCTGTCGGCACGTACCTGTTTCAATTCGGCGATCACAATACCGCCCAACACGCGCTCATTGCTCGTGTCCGTATACCGAAGGTCCAGGTCCATGGTCAACCGCTCCGGCGAATGCTTGTTTACGAACGTGTAACGGGTAAAGTAATTCCACAAGCTGGCCTGCACCGGCTGTTCCATGCGGCTTGCTTTGGATACGAACGCTTGTTGCTCCGGACTCAGAGTTGAAGGGATCGAGTCGACCCGTACCCGCTTCTTGTCGGTACGCCCGCGTCCTGTTTTGCACTTCACCTCCAAAAAGGCCAGATCGCTACCTATGTATTCCCGAAAGCGCACCTTGCTTCGGAACGTCCGCTTGTTGTGGTGGTCCTTGTAGTGCTTCAAGTCCGTTGTGTCGAAGTAAAGGCTTTTGTATTTGGTTCCTCTGATCCCTGCGACTTCGAGCAACCGGTAATCCGCCAACATGGCCGATAGTACTTCAGGGAGGCGGCCTTCACCGAAAACATACTTCGTGTCTACACGGTCCTGCAACTTCACGCCGTCCATCTCCTCCAAGGAGATCGGTAGGAATTGCTCAAGGATCGTGGCGGTCGGGTTCATTCAGTTGATGCCCTTGATCTCCGGTACTGGCATACACAAATCAACGAAGGTAAAAGTGCAGGCTTTTTCGGGCAAGGGTGCGAATTTACGGGTCTTGGGCGGGTGTCGGACCATGTAGGGGACTTCGAACGAAGGTGTTGGTCGTAATTTCGTCCACTTTTCCGCCATTTGGCGTGACTTTAATAGATGCTCATGGCCACTTCTTGTTCCGTTCCGTTCGAGTATCGTTTACATGCCTCTGCTGCGGAATTGCCGGAGGCGGACCGTGCGTTGTTGCAAGCGGCGCATGATGCAGCCTTGCGCGCTTATGCACCCTATTCCAAGTTCTTGGTAGGTGCCGCCCTTCGAACCAAGAAAGGGGAGATGTTCACTGGGAACAACCAGGAGAATGCCTCCTTTCCAGCTGGTATCTGTGCGGAGCGCACCGCCTTGCACGCCGCTATGTCGTTGGATCGGGATACGGTGGTGGAGACAATGGCCGTAGTGGTCCCTTCGGTGAAAGGGGACCGGCCTGTAAGCCCCTGTGGAATTTGTAGACAAGCGTTGCTGGAACAAGAGGTCCGTCAAAGTCGTGCGCCCATTCGCTTATTGATGGGTGCACCGGATGGCCCGGTAGTGGAATTGAAAAGCGCTGGTGCTTTGTTGCCGCTTTCATTCGATGCTTCGTTCCTGAACGGCTGATCCCGGACCTGCGACCAGCAAGGTTATCTTTGCCCTTCACGCTTTCCTGTACCATGCCCACAAAGACCGCAGCCGCCAACAAGAGCGAAAAGTCCCCGAAGTCCGAGAAGTCCGCCGCCACCAATGGCGCGTCCTTCAGCAAGGAAACCTACCTCCGTTGGTTCAAGGAAATGGTGCTGATGCGCCGCTTCGAGGAGAAGACCGGCCAGCTCTACACCATGCAGAAGTTTGGTGGTTTCTGCCATTTGTACATCGGACAAGAAGCGATCCTGGCCGGGATGATCACCGCGATAAGGACCTCGGACCGCATCATTACCGGATATCGTGACCATTGCCACCCGTTGGTACTAGGTGTTCCGGCCAAGAACGTGATGGCCGAGCTCTTCGGTAAGATCACTGGCACCAGCAAAGGGAAGGGCGGAAGCATGCACTACTTTGACAAGCAACGCAATCTGTTCGGTGGGCACGGCATTGTTGGTGGGCAGATCGGCCTTGGTGCAGGGATCGCATTCGCGGACAAGTACCGTGGTGAGGACCATGTGACCTTGTGCATGATGGGCGATGGGGCTGCACGACAAGGGATCCTGCACGAGACCTTCAACATGGCCATGACGTGGAAGTTGCCGGTGATCTTCATCATCGAGAACAACAACTACGCGATGGGAACCAGCGTGGAACGTACCAGCAACGTGCATGACCTGAGCACTTTGGGCGAGAGCTACGATATGCCGGGTAAAAGCGTGAACGGCATGAAATGCGAAGATGTCCACGAGGCTATCGCTATGGCCTGTGAACATATCCGCGCTGGCAATGGACCATACTTGTTGGATATCAAGACGTATCGGTACAAAGGGCATAGCATGAGCGACCCCCAGAAATACCGGACCAAAGAAGAGGTCGAAGGCTACAAGAAGCAAGACCCGATCGAAGAAGTGCGCACCACGATCCTTGCGAAGAAATGGGCCACAGAAGCAGACCTGGAGATGATAGATGATGAGGTGAAGAAGGAAGTGGAGGCCGCCGTGAAATTCGCACAGGACAGCCCCATGGCCACCGAGGAGGAATTGTACATGGACGTTTACACCCAGAAGGATTATCCCTTCGAGAAGGATTGAGCAATGGCAGAGATCGTACGCATGCCGAAATTGAGCGACACCATGACCGAAGGGGTGGTGACTGCTTGGCACAAGGAAGTTGGTGATGCCGTGAAAAGCGGAGAGGTGCTGGCCGAGATCGAGACTGATAAGGCCACCATGGAATTCGAGAGCTTCACCGACGGGGTGCTGCTCCACATCGGAGTGCCGAAAGGAAAGACCGCAGCAGTGGACAGCGTGCTCGCAGTGCTAGGGAAAGCAGGCGAGGACATCACCAAGCTGCTCGCCGATGCCGCTGCGGAAGCACCTGCTAAAGAGGAGAACGAAGAGCCAGCTCCTGCGAAAAATGCCGCAGCTGCACCCCCTGCGAAAGTGGAGGCGAAGGAAGCAGCGCCTGCGCCCGTAGCAGAGAAAAGCCCAACACCTGTTCGGCAGGCTGCACCCAGAGCTGTTGCGAGCAATGGCCGCGTAAAAGCAAGTCCGTTGGCACGCCGGTTGGCGGAAGAGAAAGGCATCGACCTACAACGCGTGCATGGCAGTGGTGATGAAGGCCGTGTAACGAAGAAGGACATCGAAGAATTCACCGGTGGGGGCGCGGCATACAATGTGCCCCAAGTGGAGGCGTTCGAGGAAGTGCCCGTTAGCCAGATGCGCAAGACCATCGCCAAGCGATTGGGCGAAAGCAAATTCACGGCACCGCATTTCTACCTCACCATTGAAATGGACATGGAGCGCACGATCCAGGTGCGTGAGGCGATCAACGAACAGATCAAGCCGGACAAGGTCAGCTACAATGATCTCGTGATCAAGGCCGTGGCATTGGCATTGAAGAAGCACCCAAAAGTGAACAGCAGCTGGCTCGGTGACAGGATCCGCTACAACGAACATGTACATATCGGTGTTGCCGTTGCGGTGGACGAGGGCCTTCTCGTTCCAGTGGTGCGTTTCGCAAATGGAAAGAGCTTGCGCACCATTGGCGCAGAAGTTCGCGACTATGCCAAACGCGCGAAGGACAAGAAACTACAACCCGCAGATTGGGAAGGGTCCACTTTCACCATATCGAACTTGGGCATGTTCGGCATCGATGAATTCACGGCGATCATCAATCCGCCGGATGCATGCATCTTGGCGATCGGCGGCATCGTGGCCAAACCTGTGGTGAAGAAAGGAGCAGTGGTTCCGGGCAACACCATGAAGGTGACCATGAGCTGCGATCATCGTGTGGTGGATGGTGCTACCGGCGCGGCCTTCCTGAACACCTTCAAGCAATTCATGGAAGAGCCGGCGTTGCTCTTCGGGGAAGGTGCGATCTAGGGTGAAGTGGATCAACTCGGAGGATTGACCATGCAAGGAAAACTTCTGGTGTTCGGCCAATTCAGCATGATCGCTGTCCTGCTCTTTGCCGGCGGTTGGCACTTGCCGCCTTGGGCATGGATGCTTTTTGCGCTTGGCTTGGTCGTCTTTGCAGCTGCCGGTTTCGCTTTAGGCATCCGCAATTTCACTATAATGCCTGATCCACGCACGGGCAACACCCTTAGCCAACGTGGTATCTATCGCATGGTGCGCCACCCGATGTACACCTCCGTTTTGCTGTGTGGAAGTGCGGTCACATTCGGTGCGCCAAGTTTGTTACGTTGGGTCGCGCTTGCTGTATGTGTTGTAGTGCTCGTGCTCAAAGTGCGGTACGAGGAAGGTTTGCTCGGACAACGCCACCCGGAGTACAAGCAGCGCATGGCGGGCACCTACCGGCTCGTTCCAGGTATCTGGTAGCTCTCTTCCGTTAGCTTTGGAGCGATCGCTGCGGAATGCGGCTTTCTGGAAATGAGTGGCTTTCTACAACGCCTTTTGCCCAGTGCATTGCGAACAGCGATCCGCGACCGCGTGTTGGCTGGCGATGTGGTGTTATGCCCGATCTGTGAACGCGGTGCGATCGCCTACCTACCATCCGGTTCGCCGCCAAGGCCGCATGTGCTCTGTCCTTTTTGTGGGTCTCGCGAACGTGCACGAATGACCTGGCTTTTCTTGAAGGAACGAAAGTTGCTTCGCCCTGGCATCCGGATCCTGCACGTGGCTCCGGAGACTTGCTTACGCGAAAAGCTGAAGGCCCTTCCGGATGTGGCGTATGTTGCAGGTGATAAACACGAGCCGGGTTACACCTATCCAGAAGGCACGATCGACCTGGACATCACCAAGATCCAATTCCCGGCCGACCACTTTGACCTCATTCTGTGTTCGCATGTGTTGGAACACGTACCGGATGATGCCGCTGCCATGCGTGAACTCCATCGTGTGCTTGCTCCGGGAGGAACGGCGATCCTTATGGTACCTGTTGATATGCGCAACGCACGGACTGAGGAGGATCTATTGATCACCGACCCCAAGGAACGTCTACGTCGCTACGGCCAGTTCGATCATGTCCGGCTTTATGGACGTGATTATATGGAGCGGTTGCAACGTGCAGGCTTCACCGTGATCGAGGATGCAATGACCGAGCGAATGGAACCGGAAGCGGTTTTCAAGGCGGGGTTGCTGCGGAGCGAAGTGGTACACGCAGGGACCAAGTAGTACCCGGGGCACATCAGCAGGGTCTACTGCAATACCTGGAATTCTTCCTTGCTCATGTGGAAGTATTTGCCATTCGCCGAAGTCGGGAATTCCGTGCCGAATTGCTTCAACTGCTCATCCAGCCAAGCGCTGTACCCCGGAATGAGGTCGTCGGAAGTAAGGGGCACAATAGTGACCACCGAATCAGGGCCTTGGCATGCTGAAAGGATGAGCACTTCAGGCGGATTCAGTTTCGCCAAAGGGGCAACAATCCGGCCCGGTGGTTGGAATGTGCGGCGTTCCAGATCGACGCTGCGGCGGATCCCCTTCCCCCGTGCGAATGCGATCCGTTCCTCCATCCATTCCACACGTTCCGTGTAGGTGCGGGCCACATAGGTGCTCCAGCCGATCCGGAAGCAAAGTGAAATGGCCAAAACGACAAGGACCAGGTCCCGCGCATTGGCAATACCCATCACGCGTAGGCCGATCACCAATACGGTCCATGCCGTGGGGGTGTAATCGAGGATCTCCCGATAGCGGTCATGCGTGGCATCTGGAAAGAAGAGTGAGATCAGCACGTACATAGCAAACAGGCCGCTAGAGTAAACGAACAAACCCCATACGTCCTTGTTGCGGATCATCATCACGGTTGCCAAAAACGCAAGAAGCATCGTATCTGGATAGTGCCAGATGCCCTGCAGGAATTGCCCCAACAAACGCCCGGGTGCAAAGACCCAGAACACTCCCCAGAGGTCCATACGAATTCCGATGTTCTCGAAGGCGTGCGACTCGTAGTAGGAGAGGAAGTAGAGGCGATGTGAAAGTTGCACGATCAACAAGACGGTCAGGAGAATTGACAATTTCGGGTACTTCCAGATCCGCACAAGCGCCAAGGCGAGCAACATGACCAACATGCCCATGAAGTGGCTGCTCACCACCAACACGAACGTGACGGAGATCAAGGTTAAGCGCACCAACAGCGGGAGGCCCGCGCTATAGAGCAAGGCGAAGAACACGACCAAAAGCATAGCCCCGTAGTAGAATTCGAAGATGGGACAGAACAAGGCATGCGTGATGCCTACGAACTGCATCGCCACCAAGGTGAGACCCGCCGTAGGGTTGCCCAACACACGGATAACAAAGAGGTAAAGTGTTACGAGCAGGAAGACATTGCCCAACGAGAACAAGATGATGATCGTTCCAATGGGCAGTCCAAGATGCACGCCAATCAGCGCGATCCATTGGCTCAATGGAATAAGCCAACGGCCATTGATGATGTGGAAGTTCCCATCATCGACCACCTGCGTGAGGAAATAGGCACTGTCGGCATACAAGCGTTCCTTAGCATACACGATCGCGAATACCGCGACAAAGAGGATGCCTGCCCATGCCAATGCCCGTTCCCACTTGGTCGCCTGCCTTTCAGCGCTAAATGTTCCGATCAGCGGACCCCAAGAATTCGTGCTACCGAACATGCGGTGAAATGTAGCGAAGCTCCGCTTGGTAATTTCCCCCCGTGGTAGCGATCCTGGAAACACCCATCGAGTTCCTTAAGGGAGTAGGCCCCCAACGTGCCGCGTTGTTGCGGATGGAACTGAACATCCACACGTATGCGGACCTTCTCCTGCATTATCCCTTCCGGTACGTGGATAGAAGCGTATTCCATCGCGTTTCGGAATTGAACGAGGAATTGCCCAACGCACAACTTCGCGGTGTTCTGGGACCTTTACGCACCTTAGGCGAGAAGCAAGGTAGAAGACTTACTTCCAGCCTAACCGATGCTTCAGGTACCGTGCCCTTGGTGTGGTTCAAAGGTGCTCGTTGGTTGCACGCTTCCCTAAAGCCCGGTCAAGAGTACATTCTATTCGGAAAGCCGAACAAGTTCAACGGCCAGTACAGTTTTGCACACCCCGAACTGGAACTCGCCGCCACGTGGGAACAAGGGCTGGACGCGCGTTTGCAACCCGTGTACAACACCACCGAAAAGCTTACCGCCAAAGGGCTGGGAAGCCGCGCCCAATGGAACCTGCTGAAGACCCTGGTGCCGCTGTTGCAAGGGCAGTTGCCCGAAACGTTGAACCCTTCGCTTGTGCAATGGCTCGGCGGTGTTTCGCGGGAAGAAGCCTTCCGCCAAGTGCATGCACCACAAGACCAGCTGAAGTTGGATGCCGCGATCAAAAGGCTCAAGTTCGAGGAGCTGTTCTTCATTCAACTGCTCCTTCTCAAGCAGAAGCAAGAGTTGCAGAAACATGTGCGCGGGAATGTATTTCGCCATGTCGGCGATCATTTCAACCAGTTCTACAATGATCATTTACCCTTTGAGTTGACGGGTGCGCAAAAGCGTGTGGTGAAGGAGATCCGAAAGGACATGGCCACGGGTGGGCAAATGAATCGATTGGTGCAAGGTGATGTGGGCAGTGGCAAGACGTTGGTCGGGCTTTTGGCGATGTTGATCGCATTGGACAATGGCTTCCAAAGCGTGTTGATGGCACCGACGGAAATACTCGCCCAGCAGCACTTTGCAACGATCTCAAGGTTCCTCGAGGGCATGCCTGTGGTCGTGCGTTTGCTTACCGGCAGTACCAAGACAGCAGAGAGGAAGCGCATTCTCGCCGCATTGCAAGCGGGCGAAGTACACTTGATCATAGGTACCCATGCATTGCTCGAGGACCGTGTCGTCTTCAACAAATTAGGATTGGCCGTGATCGATGAACAACATCGATTTGGAGTGGCGCAACGTGCCCGGTTATGGGCCAAGGCCGCAGTGCCACCCCATGTGCTGGTCATGACCGCGACGCCCATACCACGCACATTGGCCATGACGCTCTATGGCGATCTGGACACGAGTGTCATCGACGAATTACCGCCCGGTCGAAAGCCCATCCGCACCGTTCACCGAAGTGATCATTCGCGGAATGCGGTCTTCGGATTCCTAGAGGAGGAGATCAACAAGGGAAGGCAGGTGTACGTGGTCTACCCGTTGATCGAGGAAGGTGATCCGGCCAAAATGTCCCGCAGTGGAGCGGGAGGCTTGGAATTGAAGGACCTCACCGATGGTTTTGAAAGCATGTCGCGCCGCTTCCCTTTACCGAAGTATGCGGTAAGCATGCTGCATGGTCGCATGGACCAAGCAACGAAGGACTACGAAATGGCGCGCTTCAAGAAGGGCGAAACGAATATCCTCGTGGCCACCACGGTGATCGAAGTCGGGGTTGATGTGCCCAACGCCAGCGTGATGGTGATCGAGAACGCTGAACGTTTCGGCCTTTCCCAATTGCACCAGTTGCGTGGTCGAGTGGGCCGCGGTGCTGAACAAAGCTTTTGTATCCTGATGAGCGGCGACAAGCTGGGCAATGATGCCAGGGCGCGCATCGAGACAATGGTGCGTACAAATGATGGGTTCGAGATCGCAGAGACCGACTTGCGTCTTCGGGGCCCCGGCGACCTAATGGGAACGCAACAGAGCGGGATCCCAGAATTGCGCATTGCAGACCTTGTGGCCGATGTGGACCTACTTCAGCAAGCACGGCAACTCGCCTTGCGCATCCTGGACAAGGACCCTGATCTGAATGATCCAGAGAATGCCAATATCTCACGAGAACTTGCCGAACGAAGCGCGGGAAGGCCGGTTTGGGGAAGGATCAGTTGAGCGGGTGAACTAGGTGCTCAACGCCGCTTTCCGGCGGATCTCTTCAGGGTCCAACACATGACGTAATGCGCCGGATGCGATCAACACTTGCGCAACGGCATAGGTCAGGATCACGGACCATTTCGCATGATCCAAAGGATGATGGAATGTATTGGTGGCCAGAATGCTGTCCGAGGTGATGAACAACAAGGCACCAATGAACACGTACAGAAAGCTCTTGATGTACGTGCGGCCCAATCGAAAAGCGGCGGAGACACCCATCAAGCAGATGGCGACAGTGTAGATCACGATAGGGACCACCACATACTCATCCAGATAGGGCATGAGACTGCTGGCGAAGAAGTATCCAAAGGTGATCAGAACGACCCCCAGCAAAGCCGAGATCCACGTGCCGCGCGCCGGTCCCGTTTCCATGATGTTGTGGATGAACGCCATAGCATAGCACAATTGGGCGATCAGGAATGCCGCCAGTCCGATCAGGAAATTGAATTCGTCCTGTTCTTGGAAGATCAACGCCACATCGCCGATGAAGGAGAAGAACAGGCCGGCTTGGATCAGTAGCGTGAACCGATCACCCACCCGTCGGCTGTTGAAATAGAACCAGCTGCCTAACACGATCATCATCAAAGGCTTACATGCCAGAACAAGTGTTGAGTTGTCCATCGAACCGCCAACAATGGTCCCTAACACGGCAAAGCCATATACAGTAAGGTTGATCGGGGTGTTCTTAAGCAGGTCCATGGTGGTAATGGAGGGAGGGAGCGCCAAAAATCGAAGGGACCAATGTACTAACCTTCCGAACGTTCCCTTTGGTCGCTCTTTGTACCATGGAACAGGAACGGGATCGGGACAAGAAGTGCGATGGTCACAGCGATCATCGTGTAGGTCGCTATGGTCAGCGGGAGCCAAAATAGAAGGCCAATAAGTACAAGTGTTCGCACAAATTCAGCGATCAGTGCCCATTTCCGGCCTTCAAGCAGTGCGCCGAGGTCCATTACCCACCAGACGATCAAGACACCCAAAGACCATTGCAGTGCGACCGACAAGAGCTGCTGTTGAAAGAGAAAATAGGATGAGACGATCAGCAGTATAACGAACTGAAAGCCAATGTAGCTGGACCAGGAGTTGGGTAGCTGTGTATCGAACTTCGTGTAGGTATGCCTGTCCCATTCAACCGGGATCGATGGACCACCCAATTCCTGAGGTCTCCAGCCCGGTGACTTCAGGAACACGCGCATCCGGTCGGTCCATGTGGACGTCCGTTTCGCCATGGTGACCAACTCTCCCCAATAATGGAAGTTCGCCCACATCGGGTCCCATGTGCCCAAGGGTGTTGTGATACCGTATGTCGGTTCCTCTACTTCCGCTTGGAAAGTGCCGAAGAGCTTGTCCCAAATGATCAAGGTGCCAGCGTGGTTCCTGTCAAGGTATTTCGGATCACTGCCGTGATGTACCCGGTGGTGACTGGGTGTGTTGAACAACCATTCAAAGGGTCCCATGCGATCCACGGCTTTGGTGTGTATCCAAAATTGGTACAAGGTGTTAACGGCCGCTACCGTTAGGATAACGAGTGGATGGAACCCGAGGAATGCCAGGGGCACATAGAACCACCAGCTGAAAAGTCCTTGGAACCAACTCTGGCGTAAAGCAACGCTCAAATTGTACTCTTCACTCTGATGATGGACAATGTGTGCGGCCCACAGGAAATTCACTTCATGGCTCAACCTGTGGAACCAATAGTAGAGCAAGTCCACGAGTAGAAATGCGGTGATCCATGTGATCGCGGAATTCTCCATGTTGAATACGCGGAACCGATCAAAGACCAAGAGGTATGCAGCAAATATGAACGCTTTGGAAAAGGCGCCAACGATCTGGGAACCGATCCCGCATCCCAGATTCGAAATGAAGTCATTGAAGCGATAGACCTTTCGATGTGTCCAAGCACTCCAAGCCAGTTCCACACCGATCAAAAGGAAAAAGAAAGGGATCGCGAGCGCGATAGCATCCATGCCGTAAAATTACGGCCCTTCTGGCAAGGTTTCGGATCAGGGCTTCCGTCCAACCACGACGATCTCATCCGCCAAGTGTGGCAGGAATTTGATCGCTAGGTTCTTCTTCCAGAACGCCCGGTTCCATTCCGGATGGTTGTTACGGAGCGTCGCCCTTTCGATCGTGAAGCCAGTCGCGGTGAACAATTCCTTGATCTCTGGAAGTGTGTATTCCTTCACATGCATCCAATCGTCCCAGATCTGTTGCATCCCGGTCCGGTTCCATTCTTTGGCGCGCTCAATGAAGATCTTGTTCTCCACCGGAGGCACTCGTTCAGAATTTGAACGACCGCGAAGGAATTCCGTTGCCCGCATGTACGAAGTGGCGTTCACTGTGGAGAGGAACATGTAGCCACCGCTCGGCAAGGCATCATACAATTTGCGCATCAAGATGTAGGGCGAGAATCGGAAGTGCGCAATGCAATGTGTCAGGATGAAACAGTCCACGGGTTCTTCGATCACGGAGAGGTCTCCGGTGAAGAATTCCTGGAGGTAGATCCGGATCCCCATTTCCTTGGCCCAGGCCATGTTCACCGCTTGCGCCCATGGCGCTTCAACCGCAATGGACTTCACCCCACGCGAGTTCAACTCCCGAGACAAAAGACCGTTCTCGCCGGGACCGAGTTCGCAGTACATCTTCGCGTTCAATGCAACAATGTCGTCAACACTGTTCTTGATCCGTCGCTTTTCGTATTCCACCTCGGTCATGATGCCGCGAAAGTAGATGCTCATCCGCCTTCCTGATCCCAGTGGATCGCCGTTCCTTTGCGACCCCAACGGAAAAGACCCCAATGCGCATCTCCTGGAACTGGCTGAAGAAGTACATCGACACGGAACTAACTCCCCAACAAGCGGCGGAAATACTTACCAGTACTGGGCTGGAGGTTGAAAGCACGGAGGTCTTCGAGCCGATCAAGGGTATGCTGACAGGGGTGGTGGTAGGGCATGTCCTGGAGTGCGCGAAACACCCGGATGCCGACCGATTGAGCATTTGCAAGGTTGACCTTGGTGATGGTGATCCCGTGCAGATCGTGTGTGGTGCACCGAACGTAGATGCAGGCCAAAAGGTGATGGTGGCCACCGTGGGCACCACACTCCACATGACCGACGGTGGGTCGGTGGTGATCAAGAAAAGCAAGATCCGCGGAGTGGAGAGCATGGGTATGATCTGTGCAGAAGATGAACTCGGTCTTGGTCTAAGCCATGATGGCATCATGGTGTTGGATGCGGATGCAACGATCGGGACAACAGCATCGAACTTCTTGGGTCTGAAGGGCGACCATATCCTGGAGATCGGCCTTACACCGAACCGCAACGATGCCATGGGACACATTGGTGTTGCTCGGGATCTGGTTGCTGCCATTCGTTATCGGACGGGTGGAGCCATGGAGTTGAAGTGGCCCTCCGTTGAAGAATTCGCAAAGGACGGTGATGGCGTTGCCGTGAAAGTTGAAGTGGCGGATCCCTTTGCTTGCCCGCGTTATGCCGGAGTTACGCTGGCAAATGTCAAGGTGGGTCCTTCACCGTCGTGGTTGCAGGAAGCTCTGATCACCATTGGCCTTAAGCCGATCAGCAATGTGGTGGATGTGACCAACTTCGTGCAGCATGAATTGGGTCAACCGTTGCATGCCTTCGATGCGGATAAATTGAAAGGTGGGTCCATTGTGGTCCGCAAGGCGAGATCGAATGAACCGTTCATTACATTGGATGGGACGGACCGCCGACTGAACGAGCAGGACCTTGTGATCGCAGATGCCGAAGTCCCAATCTGCATAGCTGGGGTATATGGCGGCACTGCAAGCGGTGTTTCGGATAATACGCAGCGTGTCTTTTTGGAGAGCGCGTACTTCGACCCAACTACCATTCGGCGTGCCGCACGGCGCCATGGCCTGAGTACCGATGCATCGTTCCGTTGTGAACGGGGTGTTGATCCGGACCGCACTGTATATGCACTTAAGCGGGCTGCGCTTTTGTTGAAGGAAGTGGCCGGGGCACGCGTAGTTAGCGAGGTGGTCGATCTGGATGCACGACCCAAGATCGATCACATGATCGACCTGCGTTTTGCTGCGTGTGATGCACTCACCGGGATCAGGATCCCGCATGATAGGATCCTTGAAGTATTGGAGTTGCTCGATATCGAGGTTGTCAGGCGTGATCCAGAAGGTGTTCTGTTAAACGCACCAGGATACCGTGCAGATGTACTTCGACCGGCGGATGTGATCGAGGAAGTGTTACGGATCCATGGTTTCGATCAAGTGCCATTGCCGGAACGATTGATGTGCCCACCGGTGCTCAGCGAAGCACTTACGCTCGAAAGCATGTCCCAGCGTTGCAGCGAACACTTGGCAGCGCGAGGCTTCCGGGAGATCATGACCCCTTCCTTGACCAATGGCGAGCGTGCAGAAAAAGGCGGTGCCACTGAATTGGTGCGCCTTGCGAATCCCTTGAGCGCTGAACTGGATGTGTTGCGCCCCACACTGCTGTCCGGCGCGTTGCAGGCCATGGCCCATAACATCAATCGACAGCAACGTGACCTACGCTTTTTCGAACAAGGCCGGATCTATTCCACAGGTAAGAAGGGCGCGGCGGAAACAGATACACTCGCACTTTCCATTACCGGTCGGCGTTGGCGCGAACGTTGGCGTAGTGCTGATCGCAAGGTTGAATTGGCCGATGCGAAAGAAGAAGTGGAAGCGTTGTTGGAGCGAATGGGGATCAATGCGTTAGCGGGTTGGACCTCAATGGACCATCCCTTGTACACGAATGCCTTCACACTGCAACTGAACGGGCGCGCTGCCGGCGTATTGGGTGAAGTGACCAAAGCACAAGGCAAATTGCATGACGTGTCACAACCGGTCTTCTACACGGAACTGTACACAACCGTGCTGCTGGAGCTATGCAGGAAGCAGCGGATCAGCTTCAGCGTACTCTCCAAATTCCCGACGGTGCGTCGGGATCTGAGCTTGCTGCTGAATGCCGAGGTGAAGTTCGAAGAGCTGCGGCAAACCGCATTCAAAGCGGAACGAAAACTGCTCCGCGATGTGGACCTCTTCGATGTTTACGAAGGAGATAAACTGCCCAGTGGAAAGAAGAGCTATGCCATAAGCCTTCTGCTGCAAGACACGGACAAGACGCTTACCGATGATGTAGTGGAAAAGGCCATGGGACGCATTCGCGAGGCCTTGCTTATCGCTGGTGCAAAGGTGCGCTCCTGATCAACGGACCGTCCAGCGGTCAACAGTGGCGAGGGCTGCTGCCTTTCCTTTCACCGCAACGAGTTCGGCACCGTCTACTGGATCGTAGTTCAATAGCCACGTCACCAGAATGTCCTGCGCAGCTTGGGGTAGTTCAGTGATGTCGTCGGCATCCACCGTGCGCAAAGCGGGGTCAATGGGCAATGCGATCAGTTTGTCGTCGCGTTCGCCTGCATCGAGCAGTTCAATTATGCCGATGGGTTCCACTTCCAGCACCGTACCACTGGGCAAAGCACCACAAAGCACGAATATGTCGACAGCATCACCATCGCCGCCTCGGTCCTTGTCCATTTTAGTGCCCGGTATGAAACCGTAGTTGGCCGGGTACGGCAGGAAGGTGATACGGCGCGGCACACCGTTCCGCAGATCGATGGGGAAGGTGTTCGTAGCAGGGTCGTATTGCCGCTTGTCCACACTACCGGCGGGGATCTCAATAACAGCACGGAGAACGCCTTCGCGCACAATAGGTTGCAGGTTTTCCAAGTTGTTCATGGGTGAAGTACACGCAAAGGTCAGGCACATGGCCGCGAGAAGTCCATTCCGCATTCCGGGTGCAAGTTCGGTGATCGGAATTGAAGAATGCAGTGCGCGAGATCTCCTCTAGATCAACAATGCGGAAATACACCTTACCGTAACAAGTAGCTCAAACTGAGCACGCCGCCATACCCTGTTGCCTTCCGTGATAGATCGCCGGACCCCAACGTGTTGAACAATTGGCCACGCATCATGGGTTCCAAACCAATGGACCACGCCGCGTTGAAGCGATATCGCACGTAGGCTCGGGCAGTCCAACCGAACACCACCTCGCGGAACGGCTGGTCGTTCAACGTGGTGTAGCCTTCACCATTGCTGTTGGGCAAAGATCCCTTCCGACCTGTAAGCAAGCCTACTGTTGGACCGCCCCGTAATCCTATGCTCCATCGGCCTTGCACCAAGTGGGCATCGAGTAACAGCGGTATCTCCACGTAGCTCACCTTGTTCCGCGTGCTTCGCGCATCGCGGAGCCGTGTCGTGGTATTGGTGCTATCCGTGCCTTGCGCCAATACATTTATGGTGGTCTGAACGGATTGACCTACGTAGACCGTCTGTCCGCCTTGCTGGATCGTATCCGTGATTAACAAGATGGTGGTATCGATCGGGGAGAGGTACCAGAAATTCCGAATGGCCAATGTGTTCCGGTTCTTCTCGGAGATCTCGATCTGCTCGCTATAGGTGCTGTAATGCAGCCCGGTGCCGATGCCAATATTCTTTCCCATGTGTACCAATTCCACACCTGCATTCGCCGTCCATTGCTTCTGGATATCAGTATTCCACTCTTCGCTGTTCGCACCGGAATAGCGCGTGTTGGTGTTCACGGCCCCGCCAAAAACGCTCAGTTGCCAAGGTGAACGGGGTGTGATCAACGGTGCGATTGGTGGCGGTTCTGGTGCTACAACGTTCGTGTCATTCACCGACGGTTGTATTTGCCCTTCCTGTTCTTCGGAAGACGTTTTGCTTTTAGGTGTCATAGCACTGCTGTCCGGATCGGCGGGGCGTTCGCTATTCTTGAACGGGGGCGTGGTCGTGGCCATGGCAATTCCATCCGGTGTTGTCGGTGTATTCGAATTTGCTTCAGACGGCTCGCTGTCCTTCGATGCAGGTGGATCCGCTATGGTAGTTGCCGTCGTTCCAATTCCGTCCGGTGAAGGCGTTTCTTCGCCTGGATCATCATTTGCAACAGTAGTTCCATCTGTCTTTTGGGCCGGTCCATCTTCATTACCCATGGACACAACAGGAGTTTCGCTTGGGTCCATGATCACATCGGCGATGGTCGTTCCTTCATTGGATACACCTGTGTCCAGGCTGTTTCCTTCATCCTGAATAGGAATGGCTGGTTCGATCACATCAGCTTTTACGGAAGTCGGGACAACAGTTGTAGATCGGTCGTTCGTTGAAGGGGTTTTCTTCCTGACCGCAGTGGATGTCGATCCTTGCGTGTTGAGATCCTGACGGGCTTTGTTCGTGCGCTCGTTGTTGCTCGCAACGTTCGCCAACACTTCAGGTTTTTCGGTTTTCCAGGGTGTTTCTCCTGAAGGTCCTTGCGATCCGGTCGAGATCGCAGCTGTTCGATCTACTTCCTGTTGGATTGAGGTTGTGTTCGATCCATGAAGTTCTTGTTCCGATCGCTCAGTAGTTCCGTTCAGAGGTGTTGATGGTACTTCTGTTGAGTTCGTGTTTTCGACAACGGTTGTTGCAACCGTGGTTCTTCCTTTTTCCTCCGTGCTGTGATCGATGTACTTCCAAATACCTATGCCAAGGATCGTCAGCAAAGCCGCACCACCCAGCCATTTCGCAAGCCGACCCAACACACCGCCCCGATCGCTCTTTTCGGCTTTCAGCAAACCTTGCATCGCGGTCCAGTCGCTCTCCTCGAAAGCAATGCTACGCCCTTCTAATTTCTGGCGCGCCAACTCGTCGAATTCGTTCTCGTGTTTCATTGGTATGCGGTTTTTGCGACGCACTTTCCCGCGAGTTGTGCTATGCAACGTTGTAGTACCTGTCGGGCATGCGACACATGCCACTTGGATGTGCCAGCACTGATCCCCAATAGCTCTCCGATCTCGGCATGCGAATAGCCATCGACAATGAACAAGTTGAAGACCTTCCGTGACATGTCCGGCACGCGGTCCAGCAACTGAGCGAACGCCTCGGATTCCATTTGGCGTAGATATTCGTTCACCTCCACCGCTGGACTTTCATCAATGGAAGTTTCCATGGTCTCTTGTGCTTTTCGTTCCTTGCTCGATCGGTAGGTGTCGATCATCGTGTTGATCATGATGCGCCGTACCCACAACTCGAAGGGTACTTCTGGACGGCGCTTGTCCAAGTTGGTCAAGACCTTTAGAAAGCCTTGGTTCATGCCCGCCACGGCATCCTGTTCATTCCGCTCGTAACGCGTACAGACCGACATCATAAGCCCATGCAGCAGCCGGTACAGTTCGTACTGTGCCTTAGGCTCCTCCTTTCGGCAGCGGGCTATGAGGGCTTCACTCACCATTTGCGATGTGCCGAAGGGCCTTCGCTTGTGCGAAGGCCCTTCGGAAGGTACATCGGATCGATCTAGTTCTTCACGAAACGGCGGCTTATTTCGTTGTTATCATTACTGATCCGCAACAAATACATGCCGCTTTCCAAGTCATTCACTGGCAGGCTATAACGATTGTTGCCTTTCGCGATCGCATTGCTGCTGCTCTTTACCACACGACCATTCAGATCTATTACACTTAGTTGCAATCGGTTGCTCCGCGAACCGATCAGTGAAAGATTGATCTCTTCACTTACCGGGTTCGGCCACAGTTCAAGCGCATTCCAGTTCTCATGCTCATTGATCGCGGTGGGCTGTTGTTGCAACACATTGATCGTGAAACCGGATCGGTTGTTGTTCGGTTCACCGGCAAAACCGTTGTAGATCCCGTTCGCATCCACGGAAACGCTATCGCAATAGGTAGCAGTGCAGTTGAATGCATCACTCATGGTAAGGCATAACGTGTAGGGGCCACCACTTGCGTAGAAGTGTGTTGGGAAGGGGTCTGTGGACGAAGTGCCATCGCCAAAGTTCCAGAAGAACTGGTAAGGACTGGTTCCAGTGCTGAGGTTCCAGATCCATACCTCGTTCGGGATCGGTTCAACTCCACCAGCTGCCGTGCTATCGTATGCTTGGAGCACCCAGAATCCGGCGTTACAGACAGTGGTGGTAGTGTCCGGGATGCACGTGCAAGTGACGTCCCATGTTCCGATCTCGTTGTTGGGAAGGATGCATGCGGTGCCCGTTACGTTAGGACCGTTCGGGATATTGAGGCAGTCAACATTTGACGAGTCGATCCCTGCGCATACGCAAGTGGCATCGATAAAGTCATTGGTGGTGAGCGGGTTGCCATCATCGCAAATTGATCCGATGGTGCCGTAGATCGATGGGCAAAAGTCGGCATCGTTGTTCACGTAACCAACGGGTTGTATGCAGGACACCAAGGATACGTCCAGGTCACCCAAACCGTCGCCGTCCGCATCGCCGAACCATGTAGGTATTGGTGAAATAAACACGGTGGCCGCACTATAGCTACACGGAGCAGTACCCAATATTGTGTACTGGTACGCACCCAAGCTGTCGATAGCCGGGTTAAAGACACTACTATGCGGTTGGCCGGAATAAGACCATGATCCTCCTGTTTGAGGGTTTCCCTCCAAGACGAGGAACAGGTCTGTTGGTACAGTAATGTCGCAAATGGAAACTCCTGCGGAAATGCCGGCATCCGGGGCAGGGGTCACCGCGACCTGGACTTCGGCATCTGCAGTACCGCAGGCATTTGTAACCGTTACATGGTATGTTCCGGATGCGAAATCGTGGAGGTACACGTTTGGTACAGTGTCGTTCGGGATGAAGTTTCCTGGTCCGGTCCAGCTATAGGCAAAGGGTGCGGTGCCCGTCGTGCTCGCCTGCAAGATGAGGCTGTCGTTGGAGCAGATCGTCAGAAAACCTGAAGGTGACGTTAGGACTGGAGGTTCACAGCTCGTTCCAACACAGTTGCAGTCAGCTGCCCACGTGTCGTTGGTAGTGGCCGGGTTGCCATCATCGCAGGGGGTGCCGATCAACCCTGAACCACCGATCAAGCCGTCGCAACCGATCCTCATATCAGCGTTCCCTGTCCAGGTCGAACAACCGTTCGCATCCGGATCGTTGCACCCCATGCATATATACCCGGCAGTTCGAAGGTGTGAATGATCTCTGATCCGGCCACGTAGGAAGTATCTTCCACGAACCAAGAGTAGGTCATGGGTTCTACACCTGTGCTCCAAGCGGACAGAACCACTTGCCATGGGACCGGAACGCCGTTCTCCATGTACTGCGATTCCAATCCGTAGGTAAGACACGCTCCATCGGGCGAGCCAGTGCACGCACACCACGGAGTCCACTTGTCATTTAGAGTGTTCGGATCGCCATCGTCGCATGATGTACCTGGCAATGCGGTTCCCCCAAGCACATCTTCACAGTCCAAATTACTGTTGCTACCGATAACGCAGGTTGTGAACGTGAGCGAACTGGCCGGTTCACCGGGCGTGAACTCATAGATGCGGTAGAAGTATTCTTGGCCAGGAATGGTCGTGAACGTGACCTCTTCTAGACCTCCATCAAAAGTGTTGTCCGAGCAACTGAGGGAGCCTAAAGCAGTGCAACTTCCCATAAAGACTTCGAGAACCACGTCCAAGTCAGCATCGCCGGTCACCTGGACCACTGAGGTAATTCCCGTCGCGTAGAAACGGTACCATACGTCATTCGCGAGCGATGACATGAATCCAGCACAATTGATCGGAGGCAGCGTTTCGGTCGCGTTGGCCAAGTTTCCAGAAACAGACACGCACGAACTGTCCGCTGTGATCAATGTCCCGTTGAAGCATTCATCATTCATTGGGCCCGATGCCCCATTGCAGGATAGATCGAGGATAATTGTCTCAAAAGGCATGTTCCACGAACCTGTCACGGCGTTCCACGTCACGCCGCCGTCGCAACTCGTCTCTACGCCAAAGGTGCCTGATGTCTCGACCGGGAAGAAAGTGAAGCTGTAAGCACAATTCGCTCCGGTGTAGATCGTGGTGTCGATGGCAGGTGCCGTGTTGGTGGTGAAACGAACCGGATAGGACAGGCCGATGCAAGGGAAACCGTGCCGGTCACTGTGACCGCGTTCTGCGCAGTGGCAGCCATTCCGAGGAAAATGGCAATGTATAGGGCGAGGGAGCGAATCAGGGTTCTCATGGGGTTCGATTTTCAGGTTTCAACTTCATACACGCAGATCTCTTGGCAATGGTTGGGTGAGCATGACGAAATATACGTTCCGAAGGATGCCGGATAAGTTGAGAAAGGCCGCCCTACCAAGGTAGGACGGCCTTTCGGAATTGCGGTCAAGGAGCCTACTGCTTCACGAAACGACGGCTAACGGAGTTTGTTCCATCGCCGATCCGAACGACGTAAACACCGCTCACCAGTTCGTTCACAGGAACAACCAGTTGGTTCTTGCCAGCGCTTATTGGATCGGATGTGGAAAGGACCACACGACCGTTCAGGTCCAAAATGCTTACTTCCAAACGACCGCTCTTTGCACTTTGGAGCGAGAGCATCAGATTGTTCGACACCGGGTTCGGCCAAGTGCTCAGGTCAGCGTGGGCGGGCGTTTCTTGCACGCCGGTGCTCAACGCGTTCATCACATTCACTGTGAATGTGTTCCGGTTGCCGGGCGCCAATAAACCATTGAGCAGGCCATCGCCATCCACCGAGATCGAGTCGCAATACGTGTCGGTGCAACCGGCCCCATCGGCGATCGTTAGGCAGAGCAAGTAGGCGCTGCCGCTGGCGTACGTATGCGTAGGGAACGGGTCGGTTGAAGTGGTGCCATCGCCGAAGTCCCAGGTGTATTGGAAATTACCGGCGCCACCACTGCTCAGGTTCCAGATCCATAATTCATTCGGGACCGGTTCGCCACCACCACCATTGGGGTTGGCCGCGCTGTCCACCCATTGGTAGGCCTGCATCGCGAAGAAGCCGGCTTCGCACGTGGTGTTCGATGAATCGGGCATGCACATGCACGCCGCGCTCCATGTACCAAATTCGTTCGCTCCGAACAAGGTACACGGTGTGCCGGGAACGTTCGGACCGTTCAAGATCTGCAAGCAATCATACGCCCCGGTACCTCCGTTGATCACGCCGTTGCTATCCACGATCAAGCTATCGCAGGCAATACTTGTGCATCCATCAGCGCTTGTCATCATCATGCAAACCAGATGCGTGCCAGTAGTAAATGCCATCGCGGTGTCGGCAGGTGCGGCCTCATAGGTAAGGCCGCCGTCAAAGGACCATGCGTAGGTGTATGGTGCGACACCGCCACCCGAACAGTTCTCCAAGTAGGCCATGAAGGGAATGTCACCAACTGCAGGAGTGGTAGCTTGGCTTATGGTGATGCAGGCATAGCAGGGCAGGGCTGGTCCGCCAGCGCACATGCAATCCGCGGTCCATGCATCTCCGAGGGTATTCGGGTCGTTATCGTTGCACGGAGATCCAGGAAGGTTCGAACCACCCGAGATGCCTAAGCAATCAATTGCGGAATTGGTGCAGTTGAACGTAACGAACAAATAAGTGGAATCGAGTTGGAGAGCGTTCACTTGATAGGCAGCTGCAGCTTGCTGGATGGCTCCGTTGCATGGTGTGCTCAGAATGAAGCCCCCACTGTACGAATCCATGAGCAAGTCAACGGAAAAACTGCAGTTGGCATCCAAGGTTACATCGATATCGATGGCAGGCTGGGTGATGGAGTTCGTGGTGATGTTCACAGAGCCGTTCGGAGAGCAGCCTAGGACAACGCCGCCCACGGTGACGTCGTATGGTGGCATGGGCTGCGCAAAGACCGCGATACCAAGCAGCAGGGCAGTTCCAAGGTTAAACGAGCGTAAGTTCATGTCGATCAGAGTTTGGTTGGGGTTGATTTGTCTTTCCATCACATACACGGAGGTTTTGGTCCCAGGGTTGGGTCGGGAACGAAAATGATCAGAAAGTTAGAAGATCACAAGGGGAGATGGTCGTATGGCCCTCGGCGGCATTCTTGGTCTGAACCATTCATTTTCCGATCGCACGATCAATAAGGTCGTCTTCCGCTTCGTTCGGCAAAGTCACTTTCAGTCCGGGGGTGCGCTTCATCTCCTGCTCGATGCTCCAAACCGCATTCGGGTTGCGAGCCCAAGCTCTGCGTGCGATACCGTTGTTCACATCCCAAAGCAGCATGCTCTTCAGCCTGCGGTCGCTATCTGCGCTTCCGTCCAGCACCATGCCGAAGCCGCCGTTGATCACCTCGCCCCAACCTACGCCGCCGCCGTTGTGCAAGCTGATCCACGTAGCGCCGCGGAACGCATCGCCCACGAAATTCTGCACGGCCATGTCGGCGGTGAAGCGGCTACCATCTCGGATGTTGCTGGTCTCACGATAGGGACTATCAGTGCCGCTCACATCGTGGTGATCACGACCTAGTACTATCGGAGCAGAGATCTCTCCACTCTTGATCGCCTTGTTGAAAGCTTCGGCGATCCGGATCCGTCCCTCACTGTCTGCATAAAGGATCCGGGCTTGGCTGCCAACGACAAGCTTGTTGGATTGAGCGTTGCGTATCCAATGCAGGTTGTCCGCGATCTGTTGGCTGATCGTATCGGGTGCTTCCTTGAGCATTGCTTCCAAAACATCGCCCGCAATGCGATCGCTTGTTGCAAGGTCTTTCGCATCGCCGCTGGTGCATACCCACCGGAACGGCCCGAAGCCGTGGTCGAAACACATTGGCCCCATGATGTCCTCCACATAGCTGGGGTAGCGGAATTCGCCCTCACCCCCAGCCCCTCTCCCTAGGAGAGTGGAGCCGAATACATCTGCGCCTGCACGGCCAGCTTCGAGCAGGAAGGCATTGCCGTAATCGAAGAAGTACATGCCCGCGCCGGTGAGCGTATTGATCGCTTTCACCTGACGTTTCAAACTTTCCTGCACACGTAGTTTGAAGGCAGCGGGGTCCTTCACCATCAGGTCGTTGCTCTGCTCGTAGCTGAGGCCCGCTGGGTAATAGCCACCGGCCCATGGATTGTGCAAACTCGTCTGGTCGCTGCCGAGGTCCACATGGATGCTTCGTTCCGCCAAGCGCTCCCACAGGTCGACCACGTTGCCGAGGAAAGCGATGCTGTGCGCCTCACCCTTCTTCTGCGAAGTGATCGCCGTATCGATACACGCATCCACATCTTCGATCACTTCATCCACCCAGCCTTGGCTTTGACGTTTGTGTGCGGCCGTGGCGTTCACTTCTGCGCAGATCGTGACCACGCCGGCGATATTCCCCGCCTTCGGTTGAGCACCGCTCATACCGCCGAGACCGGCCGTAACGAAGAGTTTGCCTTTGGTGGTCCTGTCCGCTCCCTTCAACATGCGGCAAGCGTTCAACACGGTGATCGTCGTGCCGTGCACGATCCCCTGCGGACCGATGTACATGTAGCTGCCGGCGGTCATCTGCCCGTACTGAGTTACGCCCAGCGCGTTGAACTTCTCCCAATCGTCCGGCTTGCTGTAGTTCGGGATCATCATGCCGTTGGTCACCACCACGCGCGGTGCCTCAGTGTGGCTTGGGAAGAGGCCGAGCGGATGGCCGCTGTACATCACCAAGGTCTGGTCATCGCTCATCTCGCTCAGGTACTTCATCGTGAGCCTGTACTGCGCCCAGTTCTGGAACACCGCGCCATTGCCGCCGTAGGTGATCAGTTCGTGCGGGTGTTGTGCCACAGCCGGATCCAAGTTGTTCTGTATCATCAACATGATCGCTGCGGCCTGCGTGCATTTTGAGGGATAGTCCGCGATCGGACGAGCGCGCATGGCATGCTCCGGACGCAGATGATACATGTAAATGCGACCGTGTTCCTTCAACTCCTGCGCGAATTCCGGGGCCAGTATTCCGTGCTGGCTTTTTGGAAAATAACGCAGGGCGTTGCGTAAGGCCAGCTTCTTTTCTACTGTCGTGAGAATGTCCTTGCGCTTGGGCGCGTGGCTCACGGAAAGGTCCAGCGGTTGGGCTGGCGGAAGGACATCGGGAATGCCTTCGCGGATGGTTTGTTGGAATTGATCGAGGTCGGTGGTGGTCGCAGTGCTCATCACCGCGAAGGTCGGTACTTCACACGGATCATCGCATGATCATGAATCGTTGGGCTGTCATGCCTTCGATCTTTAACAAGTAGGCACCGGGCTGAAGGTGCTGCACGTTGATGCTCTCGTTGGTAGCGGTGATCTTGTGTGTGGCAAGGATCCGGCCATTGAGATCGAGGATGGTATAAGTGGTGCCGGGAGTTGCGGATCTCAATTGTAATTGATCGTTGGCAGGGTTCGGGAAGAACGAGGTATCGATCAGACTTGTCTCGCGCAGGCCAAGTAGGATGTCATCCGGGGTGATGGTTCCAAGCGTATCTCCGCCGAGAATCGCGCCACTCAGCACGTAGGATTCTCCCCGTTCGAAATAGTTCCCAATGAACCATTCAAGTCCGAGTCCGGCCGTGTACCGCACGCCGCAATCCGGCTGCGTTCCTCCAGGGCAGTAGTCCTCTGGGCCAGTGAACGCCGAATACCCATCATCGGCAGGCTGTGGCTCTTGGTCGAAGAGGAAGGACCCATCTCCCAGACTGCGGCAACCAATGATGTATCGACCAGAGGCATCAAGTCCATGTTCCGCCACACACAGGACAGGCCACGTGTCGTCGAGTGACACGCGGTGTGTGGTGCGGACCAACTGACCAGGGAAGGAGAATATCAGTTCAGGCCATGGGTATTCGGGAGTCCCGGCGCTCCAAGTGGCTGCTTGGTTCAAGTAATTGTGGATATGGTACGTCGGTGACCCAATATTATTCTGGAAGTAGTGGTCGGTATGTTCGATCATCCAACCTTCGAAAACTATTGCACTGTCCTGAACCTCGCCAGCCGAAGCGACCGTGAATTTATAGTCGCGCTGATCCCCGAAGCAACCGCCGATCGCATCACAACCACCATACCACGTGGCATACTGTAGCACATCGCCGATCTCGTATGGAAAGAGATCCACCAAACCGGGGATCAGCGTACCGATGTCGGGGCCATTGACGCCGATCAGGTCTTTATCCGAAGGCCAGTGCAAGATCCCATGGTCTTGACCGATCACGAGGCTGTCCCCTGTTGTGAGTTGGATCGAACGACGTTCCTCCAAAGGATCGAACGGGGTTCCTATCAGAGTAGGACCCATTTCGGCCCAAACCATATTCGCAGAGTCCATCAGCCAGGTCATTCCCTCCATGGCTTCAGGAAATAGCACGAAGGAGAGCCCATTTCTGAAGTGCCATCTATTCTCCGTGTGGGTCACTTCCCCGCCAAGGAATTGTGGCTCATCCAAACGCAGTAGCACCGTCGATCCGCCAGTTCCACAGGTGTCGCAATGAACGGCGACTCTGTTCAATTCATACCGAAAACTATCAACCCCCAACGTATCAATGTGCGTCACGAAGACCTGGTTGCTGATCGTGTCCGAACCGTCGTTGCTATAGTTGTATTTGTAGGCTGGGTTGATCAAGGCCCAGTTTTGAGCATTGCTAAACGAACCCGCTACCAGAAACGCGAAGAGTAGGGCTGTACGCATGATGATCTTTACATGAAGATACCTTTTCTCGGTAGAGTGCTGCCTCAAACTTGCTCTTTCTTCGTTTTCTTGTTGAACCCATACGGGCAATGCCGGCACCCGCTCTGGCAACAATGTCCTCGCTTCAGGTGGTACTGTTCGGTGAACACGATGTAGCCTTCCGGACTGAGGTAGAAATCGCCTTCTTCCAAGCCCATGCGCCGGAAGCGTTCCTCCTCTTCCTCGTTCTTGCCTGGGTTATCGGTCATGTTTTGAACAGTGTACGGTCGTATTGGACCGTTCCAAGTTGCGA
Source organism: Flavobacteriales bacterium (assembly GCA_016717305.1). Taxonomy (GTDB): domain Bacteria; phylum Bacteroidota; class Bacteroidia; order Flavobacteriales_F; family PHOS-HE28; genus PHOS-HE28. Next base: position 243,323 of record JADKFY010000003.1, on the reverse strand, counting down.
AGTTCGCCCTGCTGGCATGCGTTTCTACCCTTTTGTAACGTTCTTTTCACAACGGGCGGTGGGTTTCTCGACTACCGTGGCGCTGAATGGCCGACTGATCGCCAATAGTTTCGCTTATTGCCGAGGTGTCCACCAACCATCCGAAGCACCCTTTCATCATGCTCAAGCACCTCCTATTTCCGCTTCTCGCTGGGTCCGCGACCTTGTTCGCACAAGGGCAACCCAGTGGCCAACGGTTCACCGCGGAAGAATACATTTCCGAATGGAAGGAGGTGGCCGTGAAGAAGATGAAGGAACATGGCATTCCCGCGAGCATTACGTTGGCGCAGGGCCTTTTGGAAAGTGGCAACGGCAACAGCGTGTTGGCGCGGGAAGGCAACAACCATTTCGGGATCAAATGCACGCCCGATTGGACCGGCGGCCGCACCTACCACGATGACGATAAGAAGAACGATTGTTTCCGAAAGTACAAGAACGCGGCACAGAGCTACGAGGACCATGCGGCATTCCTGCAAAAGGCCCGCTACGCATCGTTGTTCGAACTGAAGTCCACCGACTACCAAGGCTGGGCGAAGGGGTTGAAGAAGGCGGGCTATGCAACGGATCCCAACTACCCAAGCAAGTTGATCACCTTGATCGAACGATACGAGCTGCACAACCTGGACCGTGGTGTGGATGTGGCGTACAAACCCGCGAAACCCAGCGGGAACACCAGCGCAATGGACTCCAACGATCCAACCCGAACAGTTCACAACGCAGCCGTTCAGAAGGTCAAGTGATCACTTTCGGCACCGGGCGTTCGATCGAGCAGTTCGAAGGACGCATCAAGTTCGTGCGGGCGAAAGAAGGGGAATCTTTCCGCGATCTGGCACAACAGCTTGAAATGACACACGGCATGATCGCGCGTTGGAATGACATGGACAAGAATTCCACGCTAAAGGCCGGACAAGTGATCTACATCCAGCCCAAACGCAATGCGGCCAAGAGTGCGAAGGTGCATACTGGAGCAACCGGCGAAACCCTTTGGGACGTGAGCCAGAAGTACGGCGTCAAGCTGGCCAGACTTTCAAAATTCAACGGCTTACCTGAGGATACGCGACTTTCCGAGGGACAGCAGGTTTTGTTAAGGAAGGCGAAGAAGTGAGTCTCGGGTCGCAGTCCGGGATGACAAGTGAAGTAGTGAGGAAGTCCGCTTGCCCTGTAATTCCCCTCAGTCGTTTTCGCCGGTGAACCGGATCACATCATCCTTGGTGCCGAACAACACGAGGATGTCGCCTTTTGAAGGCACGAAGTCGGGATCCATTACGCCCAAGGCGCCGAGCTTGATGGAACGCCGGCCCATGAAGCCCGTCTCACTTTCCTTGCGAAGCACGGTGACCATGCCCAGTTTGCGTTCGCGCAGTTCCACGATGCTGTTCAGCGGCTTGCCCACCATCTTGTCCGGTACTACGATCTCTGCAATGATGAAACCACCGGGCAATTCGAACTGGTCCACCAAGCGACGCAGGTTCAGTTTACGGGCCAGCACATCCGCGGCCTTTTCCTCAGGGTGAACGATCTCCGTAACGCCCATGGAATTCAATACCATCTCGTGCAGCGGATTGATCGCCCTGCTGATCACGCGTTTCACCTTCAGGTTCACCAAGAGCGCTGTGGTCATGATGTTCGCGCCCTGGTCCTCACCGATCGCTACCACGGCGGCATCCACATCATTCAAAGGCAAGGTGCTTACGGCGCTGGGTTCGTTGCTTTCCATGCACACCGCGTAGGACACTTCGCCCTTGATCGCTTCCACCTTGTCCATGTCGTGGTCGATGCCGATCACCTCGTGGCCCAATTGCGTGAGCTTGATCGCAAGGTGCTTTCCAAAGTTGCCGAGGCCGAAGACTGCTACTTTCATGACATCACACTAGTTAATGAGGAGGTCCTCTTTTGGATAGCGGTAAGGGGTTACCTGCACTTGGCGCAATACACCCACCAACAAAGTAAGCGCACTTACACGACCAACGAACATCACGATCGCAAGTACCAGCTTGGCCGTGGACCCCAAGGTGGCGGTAATGCCCATGCTCAAGCCCACGGTGCTGAAAGCGGAAAAGCACTCGAAGGCAATGGGAAGCAAGCTGTGGCCTCGCTCCAAAGACGCCACCACCGAAGTGGATAGCCCAAGGAAGACGAGGGATAGGACGATCGCCGCGAAGGCACGGCGGATGGTGACATTGCTGATCTCGCGCCCACCATATTCCACACGTCTACGTCCCCTTGCTGTCGCAAAGATGTTCAGCGTGGCGATCCCGAAGGTGGTCGTCTTGATGCCACCGCCAGTGGAGCCCGGTGAAGCCCCGATGTACATCAGAAGGAGGGTGATCATCAATGTCGGTATGTTCAGGTTATTGTAGTCCACCACATTGAAACCCGCTGTTCGTGGGGTTACACCGGTGAAGAACGCCGTACTGAAGCGACCCCACCACGTGGTGTGTTCCGCCAAGGCGCCATTCCACTCGAACACCATTACCGCCATGGTGCCAACTGCGATCAGCATGGAGGTTACCTGGAGCGCCAAGCGTGAGCTCAAGTTGACCAGACGTGGGTGCCGTTCACAGGGTTTGCCGGTGATGACCTGCTTCACATGGCCAATGATCCAAAGCTTCGAATAGCGGCTGAAATTGAAGATGATGCTGAAGCCCAGTCCGCCGAAGATGAACAAGGTCGCAAGGATCCACATCAAGGAATAATTGAATCTGAACGGTAGTTCATACATACCCAGTGTTTGTGTGGAGAAACCCGCATTGTTGAACGCGGAAACCGAATGGAACAAGGAGAAGAAGACCCTGTCCCCGAAGCTCTCGAAAATGCTTTCCGGAACACTAAAGAAGATGAGGATCGTGCCCACCAGTTCCACGGAAAGGGTGAACAGGATCACTTGGGTAATGAACGAACGTGCGTTGCCCAAAGAGGTGTTGGCTATATCCCGGATGCGCAATTGCTCTTCCAAGGAGTTACGGCCTTTGAAGAAGAATGCAAAGAAGCTGGTGAAGGTCATCACCCCTAAACCACCGATCTGGATCAAGAGCAAGAGCACCCATTGGCCTTGGAAGGTGAGGTCCTTGCCCACATCAATGGTGCTGAGGCCTGTAACGCAAACCGCCGAGGTGGCCGTGAAGATCGCATTCACCATGCCCAACGGGCGCGTGGCCGCATTGGGCAACATCAAGAGGGCTGCACCTATGGCGATGAGCAGGGCAAAACTTGCGGTGAACAACAGTGCCGGATTGAAAAGGACACTGTTCCGGCCCAATTCCAACCTGGAGAGTTCAATGAACACAAAAAAGAAGAGGAACATCAGGTGCGGCCATCGGTAGATCCCACCCCATGTCTCCATACCCAGAGGCTTGGCCAGGATCAGGACCAATGCCGCAAGGAACCACGCCAGCTCTGCCTTTCGTAGATGTATCCCTCGCAGGTAGGTTCGCAATAAACTGCCGAGGGTCACAAAAGCTGCAGCCGCCACCAACCCATAGCTCAGCTGGTCCAAGAGGCCACTTGTTGCTGCATCGGCACGGTACCCGAATTCCAGCAAAAAGAGGAAGATCGCCAGGATGATCACCGTGAGCCGCGCCAAGCCCACTACTTCCTTTCGGAGCACCGTGCGAACTAGTGTCTGTCTCATTCGGGCAACAAGCCTCGCGCAATTCCGATCACGTAAGGAGCGCCAAAGCTAGAAGAGCATGCGGGCTTGGCAAGTCCGATCACCTGTAGTGATGAAGGTTTGGTTACGACAGTATGTCGCTAATGACCACCATCACTGGTGAACGGAAGTCGATGCGCTACGATATGCCCATCCTTGGTAACGGTGATCAGTTCCAACTGTCCATCCAAGTTCAGGTCCCCGATACTGAAGCGTGTTGCACCATGCACCGGCATGCCCTCCATTTCAGCACCGGTGGAACTCACCAAGGTCACGCGATCCATTTCGGGCTGCACTATGCCATAGGCGGAAGTTCCTTCGCCAAAGTGATACATGTCCGATACAGGAGCCAGTGGCGTGCCGAATGAGCGCATGAACACGCGTTTCCCGCCGTGATGGACCGAGATCGTATCACCGCTGATCCGCACCACGTCCATTTCCCCATCGCTTCCGACCGTTCCCAAGAAGGTCCTTCCATTTCCTTGCTCGGACAGCACTGCACGCGTGCCGCCCATGGTTGCTCGGTTCAAGCTCCCTGTGGAATCCGTCCAGATAAGTGTGGTGCCCATTAGGTCCACACCAGGCTGCACGGCGACCAACTCAGGGGATGGACCCAGATCCAGTTCCGATGTCCCACGTTCTTCCCCACGTCGATCCAAAAGCAGAATACCTCCGCTGCCATCCGCGATCAATAAGTAGTCCTTGTTCTTGATCCGGACGTGGTGAACGGGGTTCGCTGATGCGACCTTCAATCGCTGGGGCTCCCAACCCTTTACCTGTGTGCCATCAATGCCGTAGTTCAAGATCCGGCCGTCCGAGACAGGCACTAGGACGCGGTAGTCACGCTGTTCGTCATAGTCGAATACGGCCAAGGGAGCGGTTGCGGGAGAAGGGAATTGGACAGGAAGATCGCCCACATCCTTTCCATTGCGATCGATCACGTACAGCCGAACCGCGGTATTGAACATGTACTGCAATTTGCCATTCCGGAAACGGTCCACTTGATGTACTTCACCCAAAATGGACCCTTCCAAAGTGCGGCTCCATAACACCTTGCCCGTGCTCCCGATCAGGTGCAACCGATCCAACGTGTCTTGCACCATTACCTCTTGTGTGCCATTCGTATGGTTGCGCACGAGATCCGGTTTACGTGTTACCGGGCCGATCAAGGTGCTCCACAGCAACCCGGAAACACGTTCTTCCAAGGGAGCCAATTGCAAACCGACTGCTACGTTCAATTGTCCATGACGCGCAGGGGAAAGTTGGATGGAGACCCCTCCGAACTGCTGCATGAACTCCGCTTGCTTGGCATACTCCGCCGAGGGTCCCGGTTTCAGGCCAACGCCAAACGCCGTCCAACAGCGGGCAAGATCGCAGCGCAGGTCGAGCCCGGTGTTCGTCGCGATCCGTTGCGTCCATGCAGAGGTGCGCACATCCTCCGCCAAGGTGCGGCCATCGATCCAGGCATCAACGGCAGTGCGTACCATGCTCGGCTCTGAAGCGAACACCGCCACGTTGCCAAGCATGCACCACCAAGGCCGCTCGAGTTCCGCATAAGCAGTGCCGAGCAATTTCGCATGTCCATTGGCCAGGTCCAACTGTGTGATGCGCTTGCCACGATAGGTGATCGTGTCGAAACCGTCTTCTGGAGGATCGGCGGTCAATGCTTCCTCGGCGAGTGCCGGGTCGTCGGTTGAAAAGAAGAACCATTGTGGAGTAGTACCCGTGGTGGTAGGCAACCCGCGGCCATGACCGATCGTGCCGTGTACCCAATTGAACAAGGGAGGTGCATAGGTCGAGATGTCAGCATCCTTCGCCACGCCAAGGTCACGGAGCAACAGTTCAGCATCCTCAATGTGTTCCGCACTCCAAGAGCATACTTCCGCCGGCAACCAACGTGAAAGGTCGTTGCGTCCTGCTCCTTGTCCTGTTATGGTGCGCACGATCCCGTGGTCTTCATTAGGCAACAACAGTCCGCTCAAAAGGACAGCATCGGCGCGGGTTTCCAGATCCATGGCGATCCAACCCGATGGAATGTCAAGTTGTTCAACGGTTCCTGGGGTCCACCACGAGTTCAGAAGCGCTTTTGCCCGTTCCGTATGCACCAACACATGAGCCTGTGGACCGGCTCCAAGTGTATTTCGGGCGGCAAGCAACAACGTGTCGGTCTGCGATCGGTCGGTCTTCAATTGCAAAAGGGCCTCATCCATCATGGCCGGTGAAGTGGCCAACATCCAAAGTCCATTCTGCACGGTCAATGAGAATTCGGAATAGGAGCTGTCGGGCTTGACCTGCACGATGTCGCCTTTGGAAAGCGCTGCCACGGTCGCTTCATTCCCGTTCAACAATTCTGCGAAGGCCTGCATCGGAACACCGTTGGACCTTTTCGGTGCACATACAAAAAGCACGTCCACCACATCGCCACCGGTGCGTGTAATGGAGATCAAGACCGGAACATTGGCCAGTGCGCTCTTTAGGGCAGCGTCATTTTCCATGCGCTCATTCGTGCGGGCCATCAGCCGGCCCATCGCGGACATTGCGGGCAATTGCTCGATCGCTCCCCAGAGTTGCGACGTATGCGTGAACCGGTCCCAAGTCTGCCACGCATCGGGCACCTCAATGATCACGGCGGCGCGTTGCGGAACGGACTGCCAAGGATCCATGGACCCTCGGACAACCGTGTTCCAGTTCAACAAGGTCCAAGTGGTCGCGCCCGCAATGGCGAGCAACAAAATGATCAAGAGGATACGACGCATGGAATTGCGATCAAAGGTATCTGGGTACCATGCCCCTGTTGAGTGTGCATCCCTACCGTTTGCACAGGGCGGTGTGGATACGGGAACAGCCGATAGGTTCGGATCAAAGGCACAAGACACAAGTCGCAAGTTGAACGAAGTGAGATCCCGCATAGCGGGGACACAACTGGTTCTTCAAAACAACACTGGTTCTGCGAGCAACTTGAAACTTAGGCGGTGATGCGCACAGGTGCCAACACGTGCGATCGCCGCGCGATGGTCCACCGTGGGATATCCCTTGTTCACCGCCCAATTGTATTCCGGGTGTTCCAAGTGCAACTTTCCCATCAACGCGTCGCGGTGGGTCTTTGCTAAAACGCTGGCCGCTGCAATGCTTCGGAAACGACCATCGCCTTTGATCTGGCAGGAATGCGGTATGCCGGGATAGGTCACGAACCGATTGCCATCGATCAATAAGTTTTCGGGCGTTGTGGTGAGTGCGGCGATCGCCAAGTGCATTGCACGAAACGAGGCTTGCAGGATGTTGATCGCATCGATCTCCTGTGGACTAACGGCAGCCACGGCCCAGGCCAATGCGCGTTGCTCGATAAGCGGGCGAAGGATCTCTCGCTTTTCGTGGGTCAGTTTCTTGCTGTCATCCAATCCCGGAATGTGCGCCCGTGGTGGAAGGATCACCGCAGCGGCCACCACCGGACCGGCCAAACACCCACGACCTGCTTCGTCGCAACCTGCTTCGAGCGTATCCTTCAACAGGTATGCGGCCAGGCGGCTCATTTACGATGGGTCATGTGGAGCCCAGCATCCACGCACATACGATCGAAGGAGGCCCAAAGCGTTGTCGCGGCGTGGTCCCATGTGTAGCGTTCGGCCCGTTTCAGCCCGGCGGTGCGCAACTGTTCTTGCAGGGCTTTATCACTCCACACTTTGTACAACGCATCTGCAATGTCCGTAACGTTGAACGGATCGCAATACAAGGCGGCATCGCCAGCAACCTCGGGTAAGCTCGTGGCTTCGGCGGCTACCACGGGCACTCCGCGTCGCATGGCCTCGGCAACAGGAATACCGAAGCCTTCAAAGTAGCTTACGAAAGCAAGGGCCACCGCACCAGCTATCGCCGCATTCAACCGTTCGCGTTCCAACCGACCAGTGAAGACCACGCGGTCCTTATGCTGCATGGTGCTGAAAGCTTCCTTCATGCGATCATCCCACCAGAACGATTCGCCCACGATCAACAGGCGCAGGTCAGATGGATGTGCCCGAAGCAATTCGTCAAAGGCCGCCAAGAGCCGCGCGATGTTCTTCCGCGGATGCAATGACCCCACGCAAATGAAATAAGGCGCCCCTGCGGTGAATTCGTTCCGAACGTCAGTCTTGGTGTCTTCGTCAACTGGTCGAAATACATCGCCCACACCGTTGTACACCACGTCGATCCGGCTTTCCGGAACGCCGTAGGTTTCGGCAATGTCATGCCGGGAAAACTCGCTCACCGTGGCCAAGCGCGTGGCATGCCGTGCGAACCGTGGGAAGTAGCTGCGGTAGTAGTTGCGGTAAGCAGTTGGAAGGTCTTCTGGATAGTGCTCGAAGTTGAGGTCGTGCATCACTGCCAAGGTGGGCACGTTGCTGTGCAGCGCCAAGTAGCCATCCGGCGTAATGAATGCATCGGCTTTCAGTTTCCGCAGTCGCCAAGGCAGCAACCAGTCGAACCAAATGCGGTAGAGCAAAGGGTGCCGGGTGGGAGGGAAGAGCACCACGCCTTCCACATTCTCCGCGTAGATGAACTTCGGGTCGAAGGCCCGATCGAAGAGGAACAGAAATTGGTGTTCTGGATGCGCCTTCACGATGCGCGATAGTGTTTCATGCGTGAACCAGCCGATGCCCTCCAATTTGTTGGGCAGCAAGAGGCGGGTGTTCACAGCGATGCGCATGGGGACAAAAGTGGTTCACCGCAATGTGTATCTGATCGGCAGGTTGAAACTGATGGGGACAGCGCGGTCGTTATGTCTCGCTGGGTTCCATTTCGGCATGTTCGCAACTACCCGAATGCTCTCTGCATCGATGCTATGGTGGACCCCACGTATGATCTCAATATCGGCCAGAGAACCATTGCGTTTCACGGTAAAGCTCAGGTAAACCACGCCTTGGATACCTGCGTCTTGCGCAAGTTGTGGGTAACGAACATTGGTCCCAAGGTTCTTGAAAAGTTCACTCTCTCCACCTGGATAACTTGCCATTATCTCACATTCGCTGAATACCGTGTCTGTGGGCGTTGTGGTCAGGACGATCTTCCTATTGCCTTCACTATTATAAAATGTATGCACTGTTTTATTCGTGGCGCGAAACCACTTGCGCGATACGTTCGTCATCCCACCGAAGTCCTTCTCGGAGAATCCAGAATCGGAGAAGGGGACGCTGTCCTGCCTCCAGCAGTGCTGGTCATACTTGGTCTTTTCATTGGTGTAAGCATCATATGTCGGAAGGTACTTACAATAGCCAGCAGAGTCGTTCCGGAGAGCACATAGTTGCGCCATTGCATATTTCGTTTGTAGGTCGGGCCACATCCACAAGGCTTTAGAGTATTTGCTCATGGCGCTGTCCGATCGCCAACTGTGACGGCAACTTCCGCGTTGAGGATCAATGAATCACGTAATACAGTTTCGTGTGATCGTGAGCCTTCCTTTTCCCTTTTTGGGCCATGCACATGACCGGAATGGCCATTGACAGCAGAACTAACATTCGAAGCATGTTGGAAAGATAGGTGGCACTCGTGGATCGCTTCATCATTTTACCCGAACGATGTACAATGACCCACTCAATGGTTGCAGTAAGCGCGAACTTCAAACCCAACCCTGCCAAAGGGCCAACCGGCCGAGCATGGCGACAGCGGCCAAGGTGAATGCGATCATCATGATCACGCGCCAACGACTACTATGGTAGCGGCGAGCGTACATCAAGGCCACAATGCCCACCACGATCAACCCGGAACTCACGGTCTTCGGCCAGTACCCATCAAAAATGTCGATGGCAACTGATCCGCATGCCAACACAAGAAGTACGATCAATACAGCGTTGCTGGGCCAGTGGTTGACCTTGGTGTTCGTGTCGCTCATCCCGTGAAGGTAGCTATGGGACCGGAATGAATGCGCACTTTCGCACCGCGAACATGCAACGTTCCTTCCTCCTGAACCTCGCCCTGCTGTTGGTGCTCAACCTGCTGGTGAAGCCCTTCTACATCCTGGGCATCGATGCCGGCGTGCAGGATGCCGTGGGCAGCGCGGGCTATGGAACCTATGCCGCGCTGCTGAGCTTGAGCTTTTTGTTGAACATCGTGTTGGACCTGGGTATGACCAGCCACAACACGCGCAACGTGGCCCAATATACCCACCTGATGGGGAAGACCCTGGGCAATGTGCTTGGCGTGCGGGTGCTTTTGGTGGGCTTGTACGCACTGATCACCTTGGGGCCGGGCTCTTCCTTGGGTATTCGGGTGCGCAGCTCGGTATTCTATCGCTTATGGTTTTGAACCAAGCCTTGGTGGCCACGATTTTGTATTTGCGTAGCAACATCGCAGGGGCACAACGCTTCAAGCAGGACAGCCTTTTGAGCATTCTGGACCGCTTGCTGCTGATCGGTATTGTTGGCTGGATGCTCTGGGGAAGGAACACCGGCGAACAATTCCGGATCGAATGGTTCGTATGGGCACAAACCGCTGCTTATGGGGCCACGGCTTTGGTCGCACTGGTGTTGGTCTTACGGTTGAGCGGCAAGGTCAATGTGGGCTGGCGACCTGCCTTCGCTTGGGTGGTGGTGAAGCAGAGTTTCCCCTATGCCCTGCTGATCCTGTTGATGACCTTCTACTACCGCACCGATACGCTCATGATCGAACGCATGCTGCCTGATGGGCCGTTGCAAGCGGGGATCTATGCCCAAGCCTTCCGGTTCTTTGAAGCGTTGAACATGCTGGGCTACCTCATGGCGGGCTTGCTCCTGCCCATGTTCAGTCGCATGTTGATGGGGCCCAAGGGGGAAGGGAACAAAGCCATTCAAGAGCTGGCGGTGCTCGCCATGCGGTTGGTCCTGACCGGCACCTTGGCCATTGCCGTTTTCGGTGTGTTGTTCGCCGAACCCATAATGGACCTGCGCTACTCGGAGCATACCGAGCAGTCTGCGCCGGTGTTCGCATTGCTGATCGGCTGTTTCGTTGCGGTTTGTACGACCTATGTTTTCGGCACCTTGCTTACCGCCGGTGGCAAGCTGAAGCACTTGAACTGGATGGCTGCAGGTGGCGCGATCCTCAATATTAGCCTTAACCTGATCTTGATCCCTCGCTGGCAAGCCGAAGGAGCCGCATTGGCCAGCTTGGTTACCCAGGTCGCAACCGCGATCGTGCAATTGGTGTTGGCGGGGCTCCTGTTCGGTGCTAGACTGCCATTGGGCCTGTGGGTGCGCAGTGCGGTCTATGCCATCTGTCTTTTCGCCTTGGGGTTCTGGCTCGGTTCCGGTGTAACAGGATTGCTCATGCAGTTCGGCCTATTCGCCGCTGGGGCCGCGGTTTTGGCTTGGTCCACGGGCATGTTGGGTCCACGTGTTTTGCGCGCCGCCATTGCACTAACCCCCAAGGGTGGCTGAGATGCCCCTCCACAGTGGGGGCGAAGGTGTACTTTTGGCCCTCTTTTTCCCCTCGGAGGACGCATGGACCAAGGAACGCCCGGAAAGCACCCAGATAGCTTTGACCTGATCCAATTCCTTTGGTCGAACCGTAGAACGATCCTCATTGTTACCGCCTTTGGGGCAGTGGTAGGTCTGATTGCCGCTTTCGTGATCACACCCACCTACAAAAGTGAGGTGATCATGTTCCCTGCTGTTACGAACTCGGCTTCCAAATCACTCCTCAGTGAGAACGCCACTGGACGTGATGATATCTTGGCCTTGGGTGACGATGGGGACAGCGAACAACTGATCCAGGTACTCAACTCGGACAAGATCCGGGAACGTACCACCGAGAAATTCGGATTGTACGATGTTTATGAAATAGACGAGGACAGCAAGCACCGGAATACGGAGTTGCAAGAATCGTTCGAGGACCACATCAGCTTCGCACGGACCAAGTTCAGCAGTGTGCGCATTCGCGTGTTGGATATCGACCCAGTGCGTGCTGCCGGTATTGCCAATTTCATTGCCGATGAGGTGGATACCGTGTGGAAGGAAATGGTCCATGAACGTGCAGACAAGGGAGTGCTGTTGGTGGAAAGCAAATTGCGCCAATTGGAACAAGAGATGCAAGTGATGACCGATAGCATGGGGGTGCTTCGAAATTTGGGTGTTCACGACTACCACACGCAGACCGAACGTTTCAATGAATACCTGGGTGCAGCGATCGTGAAGGGCGACCAACGGGCGATCCGCGAATTGGAAGAGCGCTTTGCGGTATTGGCCCGCTACGGTGGCCCATACATCACACTTCAAGACCAACTGAACCAGGATGCCAAGCGGATCAATGTGCTACGGTCCAAGTTGGAACAGGCACAAGTGGACCTTGAAAGTGATCTCCCGCACAAGTTCGTTGTCAGTTCAGCAAAACCTGCTGACCGTAAGCATGCCCCCGTTCGTTCCTTGGTGGTGATCGGTAGTACCATCTCCGCATTCCTCTTATCACTGCTGCTCATCGTAGTGCAGCAGACCATTCCCAAATTGCGCAACGCCCATGGCCAGTGACCAGAATTTCGACCGCTTCATCGAGCTTATCTCTTCCAAATGGAAATTGTTCGCAATGGTGGGGATCATCGCCGTTTTCGTTTCCGGTGTGTTGAGCGGTCCAACCTTCATCAAACCAAGGTACGTATCATCCGCCACGGTCTATCCGGTGAACCTGAACAGCTATTCCATCGAGACCCGAACTGACCAGTTGCTCCAATTGCTCCGAAGCAACAGCATTCGCGACAGTCTTATCGTGAAGTTCGATCTTGTCAATGCGTATGATGTGGACACCACGGTGAACGCCGGTTACTTCGCCCTCTACAATGAATTCGCCGAACGTGTGGACATCACCAAGACACTGTACGAATCGGTTGATATTGACGTGACCGATGAGGACCCCGTCCGTGCCCGGAACATGGTGAATGAAATGCTGGTGCAGGTGAACCTGCTCGCACGTCGCCTACAGCGGGAGAAATCTTCCGAGGTCCTGAATATCGCAAAACGAGCTTTGGAACACGCTTCCTACAAGCTCGATTCCGTTGAATCGCGGTTGGATATACTGCGTAATACGGCCGGCATGTTGGCCTACGAAACCCAAGCGAAGGAATTGACAAAGGGATACGTCCGCATGCTGAACACGGGCTCCAGCCAAGCCCAACGCGATAAGTTGCTCAGTATGATCAAGGACCTGGAATCGAAGGGCGGTGAATTCCGACGGTTGACCGAATTGAGCGATATGTTCAGGATCAACTATGATCTGTTGCTCACCCAGCATGAAGAAGTGGTCAATGATATGACCAAGGAACTTACCTATACCAACGTGATCGTTTATCCCGAGGTGAGCGATCGTAAAGTGTATCCGGTGCGCTGGCTGATCGTCTTCTTGGCAACCGCATCGGCCTTGTTCCTTTGTTTTCTGATGGTTGTTTGGCGAGATCGCAAGAGCTGAGCTATGGCCGTCGCCCTAAGTCGTTCATGGTGGATCCCGATCACCTGTGTGGTCTTCGTTCTTTTGAACGCCCTGTTCATGGTCGGGCAATTCTACTGGTTCAACCTTTTGCCGGTTATTTTGATCATCGCTTGGGCCATGGTGTATGCCGTGGACAACCTTCTGATCTTCGTTTCCTTCGCTACACCGCTCTCCATCAATCTGGAGGAACTGTCCATCGGCGGCATTGGCATTTCACTGCCGACAGAACCGATCATGGTAGGGCTTACCGTGCTGTTCCTTTTCAAATTGGGTGTGGAACGATCCACGATCGACAAGCGGATCTGGCAACATCCTATCACCTACATCATTCTGGCACAGATAGGCTGGATGCTGCTCTGCACGATCACCAGCTCCATGCCCATGGTCTCGATCAAATTCGTGATCGCTCGCGTCTGGTTCGTTACAACCATGTTCTTCATGGTGACCCGTTTGTTCCGTGAAGAGAAGAATGTTCATCGGTTCATATGGGCGTACATGCTCGGCCTTGCAGTGGTGGTCATTTACACGTTGGTACGCCATTGGCAGAACCAATTCAGCCAAGAAGCCGCGCATTGGGTAATGACCCCGTTCTACAAGGACCACACGGGTTACGGTGCTATTCTCGCCTTCTTCTTACCATACTCCGTCAACGCGATCGCCTTCCCCGGTTTCTCCTTCATGAAAAGGGTCGCAGCGACGTTTTTGTTCGTGATCCTTGCCACCGGTCTGTTGTTCTCTTACACCCGTGCGGCATGGGTAAGCCTTATCGGTGCAGTAGGCTTTTTCCTGATCATGCGGTTCAGGATCCCGTTATGGACCCTGGTCTTTGGTGCCGTAGTACTGGGTGGGATCGCATGGTCGCAACAGGAGCAGATCACCATTGCAATGCAGCGCAATACCGAGGAGTCTTCGAATGATCTGGGCGAGCACGTAAAGTCCATCTCCAACATTTCCAGTGATGCCTCCAATCTTGAACGGATCAACCGTTGGAATTCGGCGTTGCGCATGTTCCTGGACCGACCACTAATGGGCTTTGGACCGGGTACCTACATGTTCCAGTACGCACCCTATCAAGCCTCGGAGGACCGGACGATCATCAGTACCAACTTCGGGGTGCAGGGCAATGCTCACAGCGAGTACTTGGGACCGTTGGCCGAACAAGGTCTGCTGGGGATCCTGCTTATGCTCGCGTTGGTGCTTACTTCAGTTTCTATCGCCATGCGGTTGTATGCGCGCATGCCCAAGGGAGCTGATCGCCGTTTGTTGTTGGCCACCTTCTTGGGCTTGGTCACCTACTACCTGCACGGTGGGCTGAATAATTTCTTGGATACGGACAAAGCCTCGGTGCCCTTTTGGGCATTCACTGCGCTGATCGTCCTGTTGGACCTGCGGTATCGAAATACCACGGATCCGGGCCAAGTGGGCCACAAGATGCAATTAGACTGACGGAATTCACTCCGCTACTTGAAGCGGCACGTCAATACCGCAATGTCATCCAAATAAGGCTGACCGTTCCGGTGCCTATCGAACGCTGATACCAGCGCCTCGTTGATGGCTTTCGCACTGGAGTTGACCATGCTGTTCAGGATCTTCGCAACTGGCGCTGTTTCGAAAGAGAGCCCAGCCTCGTTCTCTTGCTCGACCAAGCCATCGGTATAGCACAAAAGCGTGCTGTTGGTGGGCAATTCCACTTCACCACTGCGCAGGAAAGGGAGGGTCGGCATCATGCCCAAGGCGATGCATCCTTCACGCATCGGCGTTATGCCGGAAGCGTGGTGCAACAAGGGGTCATTGTGCCCCGCATTCACGTATTGCATGCGCCGGGTGCGCAGGTCGATCAAGCCGATGAACAAGGTGATGAAGCGTTCACCTCGGGCATTGGCCTGCACCTTCGCGTTGAGTTCGGTGACCAGCTGCTCCAAGTCGGTTGCGCGCGGTACCAACGCGTTCAGGTTCGCTTGGAAGTTGCTCATCAACAAGGCGGCGGCGATCCCTTTTCCGCTCACATCGGCCACACACGCCACGTAGCGGTCATTGCTCAATTCGATCAGGTCGTAGTAGTCACCACCCACTTCACTGTGGGGTTGGTACCAGCCTGCCGCATCGATCAGGTCGGTGTTCGGCAGGTCCGTTGGGATCAACATGCTCTGCATCTCCGCAGCAAGTTCCAACTCGCGCTTGCTGCGCACCTGCGCCAATTCCTGTTGTGCCAAGCGCCTGTTCTCCAAGGCCACCACGATCAAATTGGTCAAGGTCTGGATGAAGTTCAAGTGCTTCACCGTAGGGCTCATGCCTTGTTCGTCCTCGTCAATGTCGCCGATCAAGAGGAAAGCCAATGCCTTGCCCCGGTGATAGACCGGTACCGCCACATCGAACGCGCCCAAGCTGCCCGTGCTTTCCGAACCGATCACTTGAATGTCCGTGAAACTGCCCACCGCTTTGTCTATGTCCATCACCACGCTGTCCAGGTCGTTCCCGAAGGCCATTATCCGTTGCCAACTATTCGTCCGCTCGAACAACATCAATCGTGTGATGCCGAGGTCTTCGCGGATGATGCGTTCGTAAAGGGCCAACAGGGCTTCGCGATCCTCCGTGTTGTTGATCGCCTTGGTCACATCCAACAAGGCCTTCAGCTGGAACTCCTTCAAGTCCAATCGTTCGATGATGCGTTCCAGCCGGGCCATCTAGTCCTTCTGCTTCTTTTCTGGAACGCTGCGTTCCGCAATACTGCGGAAGAGTTCGGGCAGACGACTGGTGAGGGCGATCTCCCTCAACTTCGTCTTCAGTTCGCTTGCCGGTGAACCGAGGTAGCTCTTGCCCCCTTCCACACTGCTCATGATCCCGCTTTGCCCCATGATCACCGCGCCTTTGCCAACGGTTAGCTTGCTGGGAATGCCTACTTGGCCCCAAAGCGTTACGCCGTCTTCCACGACCACGGCACCGGCAATGGCCACATGGGCGCATATCAGACAGTGTTTACCGATGAGCGTATCGTGACCCACTTGTACATGGTTGTCCAACTTGGTGCCTTGTCCGATCCGGGTATCCGCGCTGAGCCCACGATCGATCGTACACAGGGCACCGATCTCGACATCATCTTCGATCACCACGCTGCCGCACGGGATCATCTTGTCGTATCCGTTGGGTCGTTTCTTGAAGTAGAATGGATCAGCGCCCAATACGGTGTTCGCATGGATGATCACCCGATCGCCGATCGTGGTATTCTCGTAAAGCACCACACCCGGCATGATCCGACAGCCCGCGCCGATCTTCACATTGGGCCCGACGACAACTGAAGGATGCACTTCGGAACCTTCACCGATGACCGGTTCGGTTCGCGGCCAACCCAGCAGTGGATTGAAATGCCGAACGAGCTTGTTGTAATCTGCGCAGGGATCTTCGCTGATGACGATCGCCTTGCCTTCAGGAACCTCCACATCCTTGTTGATCAGGATCGTGGTTGCCGCGCTGTTCAACGCTTTGTTGTAGTACTTCTCGTGGTCCACATAGACCAGGTCGCCTGCTTGCACGCGATTGATCTCATTGAGACCGGTTACGAGCCGTTCACTATTGCCCTTTGCTTTCGTACCAAGCAATTCGGCGATCTGGGCAGCGGTTTGTGGGGGATCCAAGTACATGGTGCGGAACGTGTCCAAAGGTAATCGGAGGGATCATCCAGTGACTTGTACTGTTCGTCGCTCCGGTTCTTTTCCTGTCGAAGAAATGTTCAAGAGGGTCACGGAGCGCGGTGCTTGTTCAAGGACCTGTGCCTCCTTCAGTAAGGTACGCTCCCGATCTGTTCTTCGAAGCAAATGGAACGTCTCAGCGGCCACCATTGCCGGTGTGATCAGGAAGTTCATTCCAAAGAGCAATGCTCCGGAACGCAATGTGATCATAGGTGGTAAGGTCTTGATCAACTGGATGGAGCCCAACAGTATTGCCGGAAAGGCCATGCACATAAGCCGTGTGGTGTCGTATGCCACCAGAAGAAGGCTTCCCGCACCGGCAACGATGAGCACCAGCAGGATCGCTTGGGAATGATCTTTCCTCCGGATCGAAAGCACAAGTGCCGCCAAGGGAATGATCCAGTACAACCGAAAGGCAAGGAAGATGCCCCAAAGCGTTGGGAGGAAGCCTCTGATCTGGCTGCGGATGTTCGTTATGGTTAGATAGTACGACACCTGCAATGTGCTGGGATCAGAAGAATTCGCCCATGCTCGATAGCACACATACGGCAGCATGAACACCATCAGCCAACCCAAGAACAACAATGGGGTACGCAGCTCCTTTTTCTGCATCCATCGGTAGAGGATCGCCGCTGGTAACAAGGCCAGCGCAGATTCGTGACTGGATAGTGCGAACGCCATGAACAACGCTGCCAAGGGAAGTGATACTCCGGGGATGAAACAGAAGAGCACACAGAAATACGCGACCGTATCCACATACCCCGGGGCCATGAGCGGGATGAAGGTGGTACAAGAGAAGGCGACGGTGCTGGCCAACAAAGTGGCATGGATCCAAGACCCGGTCAGTCTGTGGCCAAGGAGTTGTATCCGGATGATGAACAGGAGCAGAAAGGTCCACGGCACAAGGAAGAAGAGTGGACCCCGAAGATGAACGAGGTAGCCGATCAAGGGCGCCAATATCCGTAGCCGCATCCAATTCGGTTGGTCCATATCAAACGGTGCATTGGACAACTCCGCGTGATAAACGCCCAGGAAAGCAGGTTCATAGTTCGGGCCGATATAGATCGCCGCCAGTGCGAACAACAGGGAACCGAGAAGGATAGAAATGAGGACAGCCCGGCGGTCAGGTCCGATCCTTTGCCATAGCGAGGTGCCGTCCTTCATGGTGTGGTAAAGGTCAACTATTCCAGTGCTATGTACTTCTGGTTGATCTGAATGGCTAGTGTGTAGCGCAACTGGAATGGATGTAACTGCCCCCGGCGATCAGTTCTTGGTAAAGTGGATCAGCGAAACTCACTTTGCCGTTGTATGGGACGATATAGCCGATCTCGCCCCATGATATCCAATTATCATTATTCCACAGTGCACTTGGCGAAGAGGAACAGCAAGACTCTCATTGCTTTATCCAATTCTCAGTTTGCCGACCCGCACCGTTCTCCACCACAACGAAATACACGCCAGCCCTAAGCTCACTGGTATTCAATTCAACATTTGTTCCGGTCGAATTGCTTGTTTGCAGCACACGCCCAAATGCATCATTCAAGGTGATCCGCGTTGGACCGCTGCCTGACAAACCCGAAACGACACAATGATCCGTGCCAGGGTTCGGCCAAACGTGGATGGTGGGATCCTGTTCAATGTCGTTGACCCCCAAAGCGATCTCACAAGCACCTTCGACCCGCGTTATGTTGATGTCATCATCGTTGTAACACCGGAGTCTTCCGTATCCTCCATCGATGTAGAATAGTTGCGACTGAAGGATGTTCCAAAAGGTCTGGACGGTGCCAACGCGTTCTAAAAGGGTATCCGACACGAAAAACAGGTCCTCCTGTCCGATCTCAACCGACAAGGAACGCAGCAACTCCCCATCTAAATTCATGTGCCCAGTGTCCAAAACCATGAACTCAATGCCCGGTTCAAAACCATCGCCTCCAGATCGCCATCGGTCTCCAGGTTGTGCACTGAAGTTGTACAAGGTGTCGAAGTTCGTTCCATTCCAGAGGTAGACGACATCTGTTGAAGAATATGTGTAGCTGATCACTGCGTCCCACACCGAAACAGTATTGGATTGGTAGCTGTACGCATGGCCCACCGTGCTTAGTTCCTGGCAAAGTGAATCATTGAAGAGCACCTCGCCGTTGTATGTTGTCACCAAATAACCGACCTCGCCCGACGGTGTCCAATAGTCATTGTTCCACTGCGCACCGGGCGGACACCAATATTGGCCTTGGCCTGCAACAAAAGAACCAACTGCAAGGGTGAATGCGATCAAGTTCTTCATGGTGCCGAGGTTTGTTAGCGATACCAATGTAGTGACGTTCCCATAGCACCGATCGCTGCTTGGCTAAAATGAAAGAACCCCGCCCGAACAGGCGAGGTCCTTGAATGGATCAGTTTGTGCTTACTTCTTCACCCGGTCCATGTACGTCCCGGCTTCGGTATCGATGCGGATCACAGTACCGATCTCCACGAAGCTGGGTACGCTGACCTCCGCACCGGTGGAAACCGTAGCGGCTTTCATCACCTTGTTGCTGGTGTCACCTTTCACGGCGTTCTCCGTGTAGGTCACCTCCAGCTCTACCACTTTAGGCGCGCTGGCCATGATCGCGGTTTCGCTCTCGAAGCCTACTTGCACCACCATCTCTTCTTTCATGAAGCGAAGGCTGTCCCCGAACAGTTCCACTGGAATGTACTTCTGTTCGTAGGTCACCTGGTCCATGCAAACCAAGTTCTCCCCTTCGCGGTAGAGGTATTGCAGCTCATGGACTTCCACCCGCAGTACTTCGATCACTTCCCCGCTCCGGAATCGGTGTTCGTTGATCTTGCCGTTGCGCAGATTGCGCATCTTGCCTTGGTAGAACGCACGCAAGTTGCCGGGTGTGCGGTGTTGCCATTCCATCATCTGGCAGATGTCGCCATTGAAACGGATGTAGGTGCCTATGTTGATGTCTGATGTCGTGGCCATGCTTATGGAAGGATCGTTATTGAAGGTCCGGGCATACCGGAAAGTGGCGCGAATGTAGCGGTTCGGAGGAAATTGAGGTAACGAGCAGGTAGAGAAGAAGACCGCAGAGTCGCGAAGGCGCAAAGGATCGGAGAGCAAATGCTGAGCTGTTCAAGGTACAGATCATCAATGCGCAGGAACGATCTCCACGGAAAGGTCATCCAGCAAGGCCGGTAATTCACCGGTGTTCCAAACGTAGACCTTCAGCTTTCTGCCGGGGCCGGGCTGTACTTCGCGTTCGATCACCACACGCCACCATTCCTGTTCATCGAAGAGCATATCCTGCACATCCACGGCTTCCCACGATATTGCGCCGAGGGTGTCCTCCACCGCAATGGCGAGAACGAGTTTTGCATCCTTCGGCGCGCGGACCCATGCTGCAGCCCGCACGTGAAAAGGCTCGGTCAAGCTGTCCATCGGATGGATGTAGGTAGGGGAGAAGGCCTCTGGAACGAGCAGGTGTGAATGCCGACCGGAATGGGCGATGCTATCGGTCCGGTTGCTTGCACTCCATTCCCAATTTGCGCTGGTCGTTTCCATGTCCAATACAGAAACAGTGGCGGTATCGCCATCGATGTCCACCTTCCCGAAAAGACCAAAGGCATTCTTCACTTCGGCATCGTTGGAAAGTGCGGTCAATTCCCATTCGATCGCGAGATCACGCGACACCATGGCCATTTCGCTGCACTGGAACCGGATCGCCACCACTTCTTGCTCGATCTTCGAATGCTCCGGGTGTTGGATGAAGGGTGCTACCCATATGCCTTCGATGGCAAGGTCCGGTACGATGCGATAGCTCAAGGTGCGCCCATCGGCCAAGCGATACAACACCGAGTATACGGCATCCTTGTACACGAAGTCCTTCAGCGCGCGCCAAAGCGTTCCCTGCACATCCACCTTGGCCCGCAGGATCCCGTTCGCAGCCTTGGGGACATCGATCCATTCATCCCAGGTTTCGACGGACGAACCAACGGTTCGTGTATCTCCCAATTGATGTTCCGCTGTGCGTTCGAGCACCGCTACGCGATCCGTTCCTGCTGTCCATTTATACTGATCCAAGATCGCCAGTATGGTTCGTGGCTCGTCGTTCAAGAGGTAACGGTCATCCACACTGCCCATTCGACCGCCCCATTTGTCCGCATTGAAATGCCAGAGGATCCGATCAGCGCCGTAGCGGTCCCGGAAGAAATCCGCGTTGTGTCCATCGAGCCACGGTGTGTAGCTCGCATAGCTCTGTAGCACCGGCCGCGGTTTCCAATGAAGGCCGTTCGCAGGGATGTAACTGAACTCCCACGGATACACATCGACGCTACCGGAATTCAACCGATCCACCAGCTCTTTGGGAAGTTGTTGCACGGCAAGGTTGCGGGTCGAAACCTCCAAAGCGCGTTGCGTCATGGTATCACGGTCGAAGGCCCATTCGTGATAGCGCTGCACGCCGACAGGGGCGACAACCAACTCCTCGTACAACAGCGTGCTCGCCAACGCCCGGTAACCGAGGATCAGGACCGTGGCCATTGCGAGTAGGGCCATGGGTCGGGGCGATCTCCAAACCAACAACAAGAGACCGAAAAAGAGAGCGATGAAGATGAACAGACCGCGCGCATGGTAGATGTCCTCGCGGGTTATGCCATGTTTCCATGAAGCGAAGAGGGCCAAGCTGAAGAGCGCGAAGGCATAGCGCAGCCGAGCGTCCTTGTACACGATAGGCAAAGCGATGAAAAGGAGAATGGCGACACCTAGAACGGACCAATCGTTATCGGGATGAAGGCCGGTTGCTGCGGATGAAGCCCGTGCCAGTTCAAACAATCCGATGTAATACGTTCCGAAACCGACAAGGCTACCGTACAGCACGGATCGTAGGACGATCGCACCCAGAATGAAGCCGAGTAGGGTGATGCCGACGGTTCGCCATTCGCGTCTTTTCCAAATTAGGATCACCGCGTGGGCGAAGAGCAAGGTGCATGCGATGATCCCCACGCCAGCACGCACATGCAAAGCGATCAGCGCAGCGATCACCGCAACGGCCAACCACGCGGTGGATCGTGTTGTCCAATGCAGCATCAGTCCAGCTGCGACAATGCCCACGAACTGCATTTGCGGTTGCACGATCACACCTAGCATTGCCGCAAGCAGGAAGTGCCAAGCAGATCGATCTTGATCGGAACCCAGCGACAACAGCGAAAAGAAGAAGGTGCCAAGGATCGCTACCGTTCCGAAGAAGGCTGCATCCAGATCACCTCCCAAGGCTTGCGGGTACATCAAAAAGGCCAGCGGCCCGTGCGGAAAAATGATATGGCTCGCTTGATCCAGACCCGTGCTGAAGAAGTGGTTGAAGGCCCACGCCAAGGAATTGTCAACGCCAACCGCACTAACGATGTCGAAACGCGGGAAGACGAGAATGATCAACAGGAAAGCACCCGCCAGCCGGTATGCGATCAGTCGGATCCCCGCGCCGTTCATGCCGTGCGAAGTGGATCCACAGAGACCTTGAACCTATCCACTTCGATCTGCTCGATACAGAGGTCGTGCTCCACCGCCTGACGGTTGCTGGCGATGAGCAAGGTGCGACCTTCAACATGTGTTTGCAACAGCTTCCGGTACCAAGCGATCGCATCGCTGTCCAAATTGCTGGCGGGTTCGTCCAGCAGCAGGAGCGGGGTGTCGCTCAGGATCGCCAAGGCCAATTTCAACCGCTGTTTCATGCCGCTGCTGAAGTGCAGGACAGGCTTCTCCAATGCTTGCTCCAAGTAGGCGATGCGTGCCACATCCGCCAAGGATATGCCCTCGCGAAGTGGTTTGAAGCGCGCATGGAAGTCGATCGTCTGCCGCAGGGAAAGGTCTTCGTACAAGCCCAAGTAAGGTGCCGCGATGGATACGTGACGATATACGTCTTCCTGTGGAATGACCTGTTCCTTTAGCCGGTGTTCAATAGTGCCGCCCGTGGGAATGATGGCGCCGCCGATAACCTGCAACAACGTGCTTTTTCCGCTGCCATTGGGGCCAAGTATCGCTGTTCTGCTGCCTGCGGAAAGCGATAGGGCAACCCCTTGGAACACCACCTCTCTACCGAAGTGTTTTGCGATGTCCTGTAAACGGATCTCCATGGATGATCTCCGGGGTGCACCTTCAAACCTGATGCATTCCGGCAAGGAACACTATTCCGACAACCCCCGCATGATCCCTTTCGGACTGTTCCGAATGAAATCCAGGATCTGCCCACGCTCCGGACTGCGGGGTAAAAGTTGTTCCACGTTCTGCACGGCGCGGTCCACGTTGTTGTTGCGCACGAAGATCTCGCGGTACACATCTTCGATCCGTGCCACTTCGGCATCGGTGTAGCCACGGCGGCGCAAGCCAACAACGTTCACGCCTACGTAGCTCAGTGGTTCACGCGCGGCTTTCACAAATGGCGGTACGTTCTTGCGCACCAACGAGGCACCGGCAACAAAGCTGTGCGCGCCGATGTGGATGAACTGTTGCACCGCTACGTTCCCTTCCAGGATCGCCCAATCATCGATCGTTACGTGGCCCGCAAGGTTCACGCTGTTGGCGATCACCACGTTGTTGCCCACCGAACAGTCGTGCGCCAAATGCACGTAGGCCATCAACAAGCTGTCTTTGCCAACGGTCGTCTTTTCACGGTCCGCAGTGCCACGGTTGATCGTCACGCATTCACGAATGGTGCTGCCGTCGCCGACTTCCGCTGTGGTCTTTTCACCAGCGAATTTCAAGTCCTGTGGGATCGCACTGATCACGGCTCCGGGAAAGATCCGGCAATTGCGACCGATCCGTGCACCGTCCATCAACACTGCATTCGGTCCGATCCACGAGCCATCGCCTACTTCGACATCGGCGTAGACGGAAGCGAAGGGTTCCACGATCACATCCTTGCCCAATTTGGCATCGGGGTGGACGTATGCCAATTTGGAGATGCTCATGGGTTCACTGTAGTGGCCTTGGGTTCGGGGATCTCCGTGACCACTTCACTGGCCATCTTCACCGGTGGCGCTTTGTCCTTCACGATCTGCGCCATCATCTCGGCCTCTACCGCAAGTTGATTGCCCACATACCCTTTGCCGCGCATGTGCACCAATCCACGACGGATCGGAGTTGCCAATTCCAAGTGGAAGACGATCGTATCGCCCGGGATCACTTTGCGACGGTACCTGATGCCATCGATCTTCAAGAAGTAGGTCGTGTAGTTCTCTGGGTCGGGAACACGGCTCAATGCAAAAATGCCGCCCACCTGCGCCATGGCTTCCACCTGCAACACGCCCGGCATCACTGGGTTTCCGGGGAAGTGGCCGGTAAATTGCGGCTCGTTCATTGTTACGTTCTTCACGCCAATGATCGTGGTGTCATCCATGCTCATCACCTTGTCCACCAACAGGAACGGGTAACGGTGCGGCAACATTTTCTCGATCTGCTGGATGTCGAACAACGGAGGCTTGTTCAGGTCCAGATACTTCACCGGGTTCTTCTCTTCGTCCCGCATGCGCTCCTTGATGCGCTTGGCAAAGCTGGTATTACCGAAGTGGCCCGGACGTGCAGCAAGGATATGTCCCTTGATCGGCCGACCCACGAGAGCAAGATCACCGATGATGTCCAACAGTTTGTGCCGTGCCGGTTCGTTGAAGAACTTGAGGTCGGTAGTGTTCAGCACTCCATTGCGGCGGATCTCCACCTTTTGGTATTCGCGGCCGATCACTTTGGCCAACTCCTTTAGCTGGTCTTCCGTGGTGCCTTCTCGATCTTCCAATACGATCGCATTGTTAAGGTCGCCACCTTTGATCAGGCCAGCCTTGGCGAGTTGTTCCAATTCCCGAAGGAATACGAAGGTGCGGCACGGGGCGATCTCCGCCTTGAATTCGCCGCTGTTGTACATGCTCGCATGCTGGGTGCCCAACACAGGACTGTTGTAGTCCACCATCACCGTTAAGCGGAATTCGCCACCGGGGGTGGGTACGCCCAGGATCTCGGTGCCACGTTCTTCGGTCTCGAAGTAGATCGGCTCCTTCAATACGTACCAATTGCGGGGGGCATCCTGCTGCTCCAAGCCGGCTCTCTCAATGGCCTCCACGAACGGCAAGGCGCTTCCGTCCATGATCGGGAGTTCTGGGCCGCTCACCTGCAAAAGGCAATTGTCCACACCCAAGGCATAGAGCGCTGAGAGAACGTGTTCGGTGGTGTTCACCGTTACATCGCCCTTGCCCAAGGTGGTGCCACGGGCTGTGCTCACTACCAGGTCGGCATCGGCATCAATGATGGGTTCGCCTTCGAGATCGGTCCGTTGGAATTTGTAGCCGTGGCCCACAGGTGCAGGTCGCAAGGTCAGTGTCGAGGGCTCGCCGGTGTGCAGGCCAACGCCTTTTACTACTGCGCTGCCTTTAAGGGTGTGCTGGAAGTCGTTCATACTGGATCGGCGAGATGGTGTTGTTGGTGCCACCGCGCACTAAGCCCGGCGAAGGTAGAATTTGGGATGGTTCCCGGTGCATGTGCTCCAGGTCACTGAGTTGTACTTGGAACAGAGTAACCGTGAATGGACGGGAATGAACTTAAATAACCGCAGGCCATGTGCGCGATCACTCACCCCATTCGCATCCGTTTTGGCTGAACAGAGGAGGCGTAAGGTCCGAAGCCTCAGGATTTCCCCTTCCGCAAAGCGGCCAGTTCCTTTTCCAACGCGTCGATGCGCTTTTGCAGGGCCGGTAGGTTGCGGTACACCACGTAGCTGCGGTCGTACAGACTTTTCTTGTAGGCGGGGCTGCCTTGCACCTTTTCGCCGTCGGCCAGGTTGCTGCCGATGCCGCTTTGTGCCGCGATCAGCACCCGGTCGCCGATGACCAAATGGCCTGATATGCCTACTTGACCGCCGATCTGGCAATGGTTGCCGATCTTGGTACTGCCTGCAATGCCTGCTTGCGAAACCACCACGTTGTGCCGACCGATGTCCGCGTTGTGGCCCACCTGCACCAAGTTGTCCAGTTTGGTGCCGCTGCGGATGATCGTGTAGCCAATAGTGGCACGATCCACGGTACTGTTAGCTCCTATCTCCACATGGTCCTCGAGGATCACATGGCCCACTTGCGGCATCTTCTCGTAGCTGCCATCGGCACGGGGTACGAAGCCGAAGCCGTCCGCACCTATCACCGCGCCGCTGTGGATCACGCAATGCTCACCGATCTGCGACTGGTGGTAGATCTTCACACCGGCGTGGATCCTAGTGCCCTTTCCAATAGTGCTGTTATCGCCGATGTAGCAGTTGGGGAAGATCTTCACGCCATCACCCAATTGCACGTTGTCGCCCACATAGCTGAACGCCCCGATGTACACGTCCTTCCCGAACCGCGCCTTGGGACTTACGTAGCTGGGTTGCTCAAAACCCTTCTTCTCGTATTGCAGTTCGTGGTTGCGCTCCAGCAAATGCGTGAAGGCCATGCGCGCATCCGCCACACGGATCAGGGTCAAGGTCCTGGGCAGGGCGCGGGCCGGTGCGAAGTCCTTGTTCACGATCGCGATCGTGGCCTTGGTGGTGTAAATGAACTCGGTGTACCGCGCGTTCGCCAGAAAGGTGAGCGTTCCGCTGCGTGCTTCTTCGATCTTGGCCAAGTCGTTCACCAGAACCTGCGGATCACCATCGACCTCTCCTTCTAGGAGGTCGGCTATCTGTTCTGCAGTGAATTGCATGGCCGCTCCCGTCTATTGCCCGATGGGAACACTGACCTGCACTTGGTCCCATTTCAAGATCAACGCCGCCGGATCGCCTTCCACAGCAATGGTGAACTGCTCCACCGGACCAGGCAGGTTTTCCACTGGAACTTCCACTTTCACCATATCGGCAGTGGGGTCGCGTTGGGGCTCTCCATCGTAATTCACACCCCAAGGGTACATTTTAGTGTTGAAGATCACTGTCCATGTATCGATCTGCGGGATCGTCCATAAAGTGTACGTGCCCGCTGCCAATGCTGCCCCGCCCACGGTGATCGCTTTGTCGATCGATATGGTGGTGGCCTCATTGGCCCCTGTGCGCCACACTTTTCCATAAGGGACCAGTTCGCCGAAGATCACACGCTCCTTTTTCGATGGGCGGCTGTAATCCACGGTGATCGATGCGCCATCGACCTGGAAGGTGACCACCTCCTCCGGGCTTGCCTTTTTGGTCTGGCTCTTCATGTATCCGAAGCCGAAGTAGCCGAGCACTGCGAGTACTGCGGCACCGATCAAAAGTCCTTTGAGGAATTTGGGCATGGTGGTGATTATGGTTGGCGAAGTTAGGGGATGCCAAAAGATGTCGCCCACCCCCCAGAACTGACAAGTGCTAACCGGGTAAACCTTAAAACCTCCTAAGCGGCAGGTCGCGGAAACAGCCAACCTTCACGTGTTTACCGACGTTGTTGGAAACTTCTGCCCTAGCTACTTTCCTTAGCCACCAAAGCAGCGTACCTTGCAGGTAGCTCTGAACCTAAAATGACCAATACAATGATCAGGACTATCGTATTGTTCACCACGCTCGTAGCACTAAGCAGCAATGGATTCGCCCAGCGTTCTGCTGCCGCCCAGAGCACCGCTGTCCTGCAAAGCTGTTTGTTGGGTACGGGCCCCAGCATGTGGAGTTCCCTCAAGTTGACGACCGACCAAATGGAGCGCGCACGCAGGATCCAAGAAGCCTGCAAGGAGGAATGCATTGCGGCAGGTGCAAAGCATCGGAATGATGGAGTTTCTGCAGCCGATGGCTCCACTATTATCTCCGAACTGAAGAACGTGTTGACGACGGAGCAATACGGCGCGTGGTTGGCCTACTGTGGTAGCCAGACAACGGGTGCCGAAGTGAAGTAGTTCGTTGGCGAACTGGCGTGTTATTCCATCAGAGCGCTTTACCTTTCAGCCCATGTACAAGACTGGCTTAGGCGTGGTGGCCTTAGTGCTGTTGATCAGCAGCTGCAAGAAGGAGGTGAAGGAATACACCGTGAGCTTGGAGGCTCGCTGTTACGATTGCATCGTTACATATGCCGCTGGTCCAGCGCGTGGCCGCACCGACACGATCCTCGGCGTGGTAGAAGGTACCGATACGTTCCTGGTTACGGGCCAATACCAAGTGATCGCAAAAGCGGATGATAACCTCTTCTTCCGAGCCTGTCGGATCTATCCCGATACCAGCTTTGGTGCGATCGAACTGCGCGCCAATGGCGAGGTGCAGGAGCTATCGACCAGTGTGCAATTGGACCAAGCCTGCGCCACGATCAATCAAGTCGTGCAGATAAAGTGAACGAAGCCGTCTACTGCTGAACGGTGTGATCTGTTGAGGACCGCAGTCCCGGCAAGCCACCTTTTCCGGAGATGGCATGGTGTAACAGGCCCGCCAATCCAACAGCCACCAAGGCGAAGAACAGTACGGCCCGCAGCGAAATGGTTTGCGGCTCCCCTACGTTCTCATTGGGCGATCGGGCATTGTGCGGGTGCTTGTGTTCTGGGAGCATGGTGCGGATGGTTGGTTACACGAAGTTCGGGTCCCGATAAAGGTCGCTTCCTACAAGGCACATGAACTTATGGGGCGATCGGTGTTTATCGCCACGTTATCAGGCCCATTGGGCTGATCGATCCACTTGCCCTGTTGCATTGTCCCGAGACCGCTGGTCTTTCCCATCATTATCCTGTCACAGAGGCAACTTTACTAGGAACCACGCGTCTTCTGGTTGAAACAACTCGTAAAAATGTTCTCTTTTCTCCGTCGTACATCATCTCTTGCCTTGGTGATCTTCCTTTACGTCATCCTGCTGGTCTTCGCTTGGGTGGTCGTTAAGAACCCGATCTGATCCAACGCACATCTGGCCAAAGCGGCTAACTGGCCATTCCTATGCTCTCTGCTTTCGTGGTGGACAAATTCTCGTTTCCCGTTCCAAGCATACGCGACCGGTGAACTTTGGCAATGTGCCATGGTTCCCACTGTGGCCTTGCGCATCGTTCCGCTTCCCCTCAGGGCAAGGATCTCCACGCACCCCTCGTGCTGCGTATGCGTAATAGCGGGTGGCATGGTGTTGGATCCGTACCCGGAAACCAACAGAACAATGGGCGACCAAAAACAACTGATCGGCAAGGAGGCCGTTAAGAAATTCAAAGAGATCGTGGACCATCAATCCATCTGTATGATGGTGACCGACCTGAAAGCCGACATGGCGAAAAGTCGTCCCATGAGCGTGGCCGAGGTGGATGACAACGGTGACTTCTGGTTCCTTACGCTACGCACCAGTAGCAAGTACATGGAATTGGCCAAAGACCCGCGTACCGATCTCTACTTCGCCAATCCATCGCATCAGGAATTCCTTTCCGTGAACGGTACAGTGGAATTCTCCAATGACCGCGAACGCATCAAAGACCTCTTCAGCAAGTGGGTCGAAGCATGGGTTCCCGAAGGTGCCGAAGATCCGGACCTACGCTTGATGAAAGTGACCCCCGAGGACGGCTACTATTGGGACACGAAGAATGGAAAGATCCTTGCCGGCATCAAGATCCTTGCAGCCATGGTAACTGGGAGTAAGGACGATGGCGGGGTGGAAGGTTCGTTGCGGGCATGACCACAACTCGCCGACCGTGGAGCACTTAGGTCTGGTCGACCTTTAGGTAATAACAAAGCCCCATTGATCATGGGGCTTTGTTATTGATATGATCCCGGATCACGGACAGCGCTGATCTTGCCACCGTGCTTTACCTCGAGATAGGAGACGTGGTTGCCAACATTCGTCACATACCCTCTGAACAGTGTCGAAGTTGACCGACCTTGCTAAGCGATCCGTTCCTTAGAACCGGAACCGAACTCCGGTGCCACCTTGCAAGAAGAACAAGAAGGGATCATCGAACACTTCCATCGATACCGTGCCGTCAACAAAGAGGGACACGGGTGCCTTGGGGAAGGTGTATTCAACGCCCAACACGGCATCTGCTGCCAGGTCCACGTTACTGGCCCTAGCGTCTTCCACATAGATCCAGTCGTTGTCGTTCGGCACTTTATAGCGGTAGCTGAACTGGTAGCCCACCACCCGCAGTTGTGCGCCGAACCCGTAGTACCAGCTTAACCCGTTCACCTTACCAAAAGGGTTCTGTACGAGATAATGGAGTTGAACACCTACCGGCACAGAGCGGGTATAGGACAGGAATTCGTGCTTGTCGTAGTTGAAGTCGCGACGATCGTACCAGCGTTCGTATGCCTTATTGTAGAATTTGTTCCCGGTAAAGAGGTAGGATCGCCCAACGCTTACCTCGAAGGCTTTGTTGTTCCAATACCGTTTCACGGTCAATCCGCTCGGGTCGCCCAAACGGAAACCGATGCCCCAGTCCTGTGCGGCGGCCGTAGTGGAGAACAGGAGTGAAACGAAAGCAAGGGAGTGGATCGTAGTGCGCATGTTTCGGAGGTTTGACTTTCTCCTTTAGGCAAAAGACATGCCCTAAGCCGCCTTGTCGGAATGGGGCGGCCACACCCGGTCATACCCGGATCGTCCATCCCATTCCCCAACATGACGCTCTTCCTCTGGTGGTTTCGTTCTGGCATGAAGTTGGACTAAGCGTATAGAACCTCAACGGAGCTTGTCATGAGCACATTCAGCCCAACAACCGAAAACATCATCACCCATATTGCTGTGTTCTTGGGGATCATTTCTCTCGCGATACTCTTCGGTGTTACCCTTTCCGCCTAGAAGATGCTTATCTCCAACTCCGCCATCAGCACTTCGGTGGAATGGTCGGGTGTGAGGAAGAACTAGGTCCCACTGAAATAGGGATCACATTG
This sequence comes from Flavobacteriales bacterium, assembly GCA_016717305.1. GTDB lineage: Bacteria > Bacteroidota > Bacteroidia > Flavobacteriales_F > PHOS-HE28 > PHOS-HE28. The sequence goes on along the minus strand of JADKFY010000003.1, from coordinate 212,742 downwards.
GAGCGCACCATGATCGAGCCAGCGCTAGCTTTGTGACTTCTTGCGGTTTGCCGCATGGAACCCCAACTCTCTACAATGTCGCACCACCCTTGCCTCCTGTTCAGCAAGGGGATCTTACCAGGCGCATTACCCCGCACGCGCTCCGCATCAGCGTTCAGGAGCACGCTGACCGCAAGTTCAACAGGAGATGGCAAGAGCGGCCTGGTGGTTAAGAAAGCCCGGATCTTCCAAGGTCAACCTCGAAGCTTCTCCGGTTTGAAGCGTATTGTGCAATTCTGTATTGTGGTGCTGGCCACGATCCTATGTATTGCGTCTCACCCGGTGAATTCCGGCCTCGATATTCAAGGTTCTGGATCATCGCACCTCGGCCATCCAGCCTTCCTTCCATCTGCATTCTTCCAACAACCCTCCACACCGCAAAGCCTTGCACAGCCCTTTGCCGGACCACCAGTTTCGCCTGTGAAGGACCGTGCTACCGGGTTCGCATTGATGAGCCGGGCGAGCGACCGTGCAGCCGTCACGGCATTTGTTCTTATGGTCGTCGCGCAATGGTATCATCTACTGGACCTACGGCGATGCGCATTGCTCTTCCCCTTCCACTTCTTCTGGTGATCGTTCACTGATCAGATAGCGTCATTGGCGGGGATCCGTTAGTGATGAGCAGGCTGTGCCATTTGGGGCGGCCAAGAGAACAGGTTGTATCAACGAACAAGAACTTGAAGATGGAGATCGATGGAGGGACCATTGTGGTCAGTATCATTTTTGCGGCACTACTGGCAGTACCATTCGTACTGGACTACAGACGCCGTAAGCAGAAAGGAGAGTAGCACTTGACCAACGTTAGGTCGAAGAGATAGCGTTGAACCAGTTAGGGCCCTGTGGACGTTCCACGGGGCCCTTTATATTATTTCGGACACCGCAGGCTTGGGTCTTCAAGACCCTCCAATGTCACGCACCTATCGATCAACCTATTAGCTCCCCGTGCTCGCGATCTCCTTCAGCTGTTGCTCCATCCACGCGCGCCTCGGCCTCGTTGTCCGTAACCAGCATGCGCTGGAGCTGCGGGAAGAAGTTTAAGTACACGTTGGTGAGCCGCTCGATCAAGGTGGACTTCGCAACGATGGCGGTCGCGATGATCTGGCTCTCGCTGCGGTCGGCTCCCGCGTGGTCGGTACGCATACTTTCCATACTGAAATCAGTGTCCTCTGGTATGATCGTGAGCGTGGCATAAGGCGCGCTGCCCATGATGGTGCGGCGCATGGACTGCACTTCGGCAACGTCTTCAGTAATGAAGACCGTTCCGGGTTTGTAGCGGATCTCGAGCAGTTCGTTGCTCACGCGGACCAGTGTTGCTATGCGCGTATCGAATTCGCTAGGTTCGAGGGTCATGGGAGAGCGGTTGGTTGGTGAGGGACATCACAGGAAGTTGCCACTCCGGGAGTAGACAACCAATGGCCAATATAGTGGTCATCTCGAACTCTTGCAGTCCGCCTTTTACTTCCGACCTTAGCACCATGGCCAAAACAGAACGAAGCGTCACTGCCGTATTGGACGGCGCACCCTATGCCACGCGCATCACTACCCGCGGGCTGGAGTTGATCGCAGATGAACCTGCGGACCACGGCGGCACCGACCAAGGCATGCGACCGCACGAATTGTTGCTCGGTGCCTTGGCGAGTTGCACAGCGATCACCTTGCGGATGTATGCGGACCGCAAAGAGTGGGTGGTGCCGCGCATTGGTATCACGGTGAGCATGGACCGCACACAGGAAGGTGCCAAGGTGGAAACGGAAATGACCATCCTTGTGGATCTTCCGGCCGATCTGCCAACCGAACAAAAGGAACGTTTGGTGCAGATCGCCAAAGCCTGTCCGGTGCATCGTACTTTGGAGAACCCCATCCATTTGAAAGCCCTACTTAAATGAGCAAGGAACACACCTATACCAACGGCGAAGTCACCATTGTTTGGAAGAGTGACCTGTGCATACACAGCAAGAACTGCTGGAAGGGTCTGGGAGACGTGTTCAAACCGGGCGAACGTCCATGGATCATACCTGAAGGTGCGACCACACAACAGATCATCGCCCAGATCGATCAGTGCCCCAGCGGCGCTTTGAGCTACAGAATGAATTCAGGTGCAAAAGAGGATGCCCTCCAAGTAGCGTCGACCGTTTGCGAGATCACGGCCAATGGTCCACTATTGGTGAAGGGTGATGTCGTGGTGAAACACCCCGATGGACGCGAAGAGAAACGCGAAAGTAACCGCGTTCTGCAGGTGTGGTGCTTCGCAGAACAAACCGTATTGCGATGGATACGGCACCACAAGAATGGGTTTCTGGACCCGGTCTGATACGTGTGTTGCTTCGGGTTCCTGATGGCCTACCCCCTGTACTGTAGTTCCATTAAAGAAAGAGGTATACGCAACAAATCCTGCCAAGCCAAAGGAACTAAAGCTCCTGCAACGCACTTTCGTATATCACGATCTTGGAATTCCACTTATGACTGAGTTTGAGCCACCCAAGACGTTCGTCCCCATTATTATCCCGTATGGCAAGGCCGAGGTATAGCAATTGGTCCAAGGGCAAGAGAAAGCAGTTTCGATTGGTGGTTGTATAAACGGTGTACGGAGGTTCATAATTCGGGACTGGTGCCGAAGAATTGGTTCGACGGAACACGACTTCACCTGCATGGAATTCATCCATGACGGTGAGTAGATCACCGGTATTGGACCAACTAATTTTTATCGCATTTTGCGTTGTGGAAACAACACTGTCAAAAGGTGACGATCGACTGCAGGAGTACGTCCGATTAATTTGATCCATCGTTACGGTATCGTTGATCAAAAAGGTAGTATCAATGCGCTCAAAACTACGGACCAGCGCATTCGCATGCATCGGCGTTAAACGTGTGAAAACTTGCAGCCCAGCACCCAAAGATTGACTGGAGTTCATACTGATCTGAAAATCCACCGTACCATCTGCGTCACTATCAATGTCATGCGTCAAGCTCCCATTAAGAGCAACTTGCAGAACCACTGAATCATCGTCGATCACCATATTGTCCGTCAATCCGAATTCGATGGTATCACCGGAGGTTGAACTCCTGTTACATCGGTCGGTCCTTCGTTGACCGGTGGTACATCAGGAATGTTGTCCTTCTTACATGAACTGAGAGCAGAAGGGCTCCGACAGGGAACAACGTGCTGATCGTTTTCATTCGTAGCGGTCTTTGATCGAATAGAAGACCATACGATCTGGGCAAAACGTTGTCGCAGTGAGCGATGCACCCCTACACGCAGTTCAAACTCACTCCGCGTACCAATCCGCCAACTGCACGTCCATCTTCGGATCGCCTTCGTTCAACTTCTTGAAGAGGGCCCATCGCTAAGGCCATCCTTGCCACGATAGTGATAGGGTACACCACCTTGGGGTGGAAGGCGAAACACGCCGCTAGCCGCTTGTTGTACCGTCAGTGGTGTACGGCGGGTTCATGCACACGAAGGCCACATCGATGTTGGTGAGCGCGCATCTCGGGAATGTCGTCCGTATCGCCACTGATGTAGATGCGTTCGTTCCCGAAGGTGAGCACGTAACCGTTGCCGCGTCCTTTCGGGTGGCGTGGTCTCGTTCGGATCGGGCATGTTGTACATCGCTTCATGGCTTCGATGCCGATGCCGAGGTGCTCCCGCGTTCGCCGTTCGCCAGTGCGGTGCAACGTGCCTTCAGGTCATCCGGCAATTCGTTCCATTGCGGCTTTCGGCGCAATGATGCTGGCCTTGGAAAGGTCAAGCCCGCTCAAAGGTGGCGGGTCCATGTGGTCGCCATGGATATCGCTGATCAACACCAGCTCCGGTGTTGGGTAAGCCGCGTAGCGTTCGGCGCCGTCGTGGATCCACCAAAACGGTGTGACCGTTGCAAACAAGGGCCATGGCCGAATGATGGATCGGATGTATCGCCACGGTCTTTTCGGACATCTCGGTCACGGAAGGTCCTGGTACATTCGTTTCGCTTACCGATGGTGCAGAAGTACAGGCCACGAAGAGCAGCGGAAGCATGAATAGTGTACGCACACGCCGAAGGTACAGCGATCTTTTGCGCATTTGCAGATCATCTTCGGGCGTGATCAAGGCTCCAACGCCATGTAGCGAAAGCATAACACTGCGGTTATCCTGCGCCAATATGAAGGGGATACGTTTGCGCCATGAAGTTGACCATGGCCCATGATGCTACTTCCGCTTTTCCTAGCATGTGCCAAAGGACCGGAGCCAGTTGTACACTACGCCGAGAACGACCCCTTCACCGGAAAGTTGGTGATCAATGAAGTGGTTGCCGAGAAGACCATGACCTTGGGCGAGTTCGGTGAGCCGGCGGATCGGTTCGAATTGTACAACACCGGGAGCGAGGACCTGTTGTTGAAGGAAGGGGAGTGGTTCGTTTCCGATGCAGGACCCGACGACCCGAAGAAATTCAAATTGCCCGAAACGCTTGTGCCCGCACGAACTACAGTGTTAGTGTGGTGCGATAAAGTGGACGATACGAGCTTGGGCATCCATACCAATTTCGCACTGGCCGCAAGTGGTGAACACATTGTGCTTTACCATCAAGTAGGGGGCGTTGGAACAGTGATCGATGAAGTGGTCTTCACAAAGGACGGTATGCCCGGACCGGTGTGTGCGCGCTACCCGGACGGTGTTGGGGAATGGGTGGTGCCGAAGAGATCCACACCGGGTGCAACGAACGAACCCGCCCGGTACGCGGCAACGGAATGAACACGACGAAATGCTGTTGGTTGGGCGATGGCGAGCCGGATAGGGAAGAGATTCCCTGTCCGGAAACAGCATTCCGATAGATCAATTGATACGACCATGCAGAGCAAGGAGAAACGGGAGGTGGAACTGGTCGTGATCTCCGATGTCCATTTGGGAACTTATGGCTGCCGCGCCGAAGAACTCTTGAATTACCTACGTACCATTCGACCGCGCACGCTGATCCTGAACGGTGACATCGTGGACATCTGGCAGTTCAGCAAAAGCTACTTCCCCGCTTCGCACATGAAGGCTATGTGTACATCACCAAACTGCTTTCCTGAGGCACGGAGGTTCACTACATTACCGGTAACCACGACGAGTTGTTGCGCAAGTTCGAGGGCTTCAGCATCGGTGGCTCCGAAGGTGGTGAACAAATTGGTGCTCGATCTACATGGCGAACTGGCCTGGTTCTTCCACGGCGACGTGTTCTGATGTGACCATGGAACATTCCAAATGGCTCGCAGTTGGGCGGCAAAGGCTACGACATGCTTCATCGATCAACACCGTGGTCAACTGGTTCGGCAAACGCTTCGGTACCGGGCGTATCTCCCTCTCCAAACGGATCAAGGACAGTGTGAAGGGTGCCGTGAAGCACATCAATGATTTCGAAGGTACGGTGACCGATATCGCAATGCAGAGCGGTTACCGCTATGTGGTCTGCGGTCACATTCACCAACCTGCATTGAAGCACGTGTATAGCAACGATGGCCGATCCGTGTTCTACCTCAATTCCGGCGATTGGGTGGAGAACCTCTCTGCGTTGGAATATCAGGACGGAACGCGTGGCGAATCTACAAGTACGCCGACGATCCTGTTGCACAGAAAGCCGCGGACCAGCATTCGGAGGCTGCCGTGGACCTGGCCAAGATGGACCACACGAGCAGCGTGTTGTTCACCGCCATGCGTGCGGAGTTCGCGATGAAGGGTGTGGTGTTGCAGTAGTACCGCGTGCCGAGGCACGTTCCCTGCCCTGCTTGGATGCGGTAGTACCCATTGGCATAACAAAGCAGGAGCGCAGGTGATGGAAATGGAATTCTGACCTATGGCACCGGGCTCAGGAACAAGGTGGACAGCGAGAACAACATCAACTTGCGCTTCGATCTCGGCTGGGTGCTGGTCCCTGCACGGGGTGTACCTCAACTTCGGTGAAGCGTTCTGGAGCACCGATGCGTCGCGGGAATAACTTGTCCAAGACCGCTGCAGAATGACTTTGTGAAAGCGCTCCGTTCGTCTGTGGAACGAGCATCACATTTCTCCCAAACGCTCCCGGGATCCACGATCCGTGCGGCCTCCCCAACAGGCAGTAGCGGTAGGAACCTTCCGAAGATTTCCAGCCATCAACCTTTCCCCGCGTGTTCTTTCCCTTCCTCGATCTTGTCATCCACATCTTCCTCTTCTTCGCGGTCCAGCACTTCCGTGTTATCGCCGTTGTCCTTCAACGGGCGATATTCCAGCGCGATGTACATGGGGTAGTGGTCGGAGCCGAATGCAGGAAGGCGCACCAGGTCCAGCAGCGCGAGGTCGGTGCTGTGGAAGATGTGGTCCAACGGCCAACGGAAGAATGGGATCTTGGCGTGGAAGGTATTGTAGAAACCACGTCCACGGCGGGGGTCAAGCAGGCCGCTGGTCTTTCGGAATTGATCGGAAGCGGTGGACCAGGCCACATCGTTCAAGTCGCCGGCAACAATGGTGGTGCACGGTGCCTCTTCGATCTCGCGGGCCACGAGCAGCAGTTTCGCATCGCGCTCTTTTCGCGGTGAATTCTCCCCGGTGCTGGCGGCCGGGTGTAGGCCATGCACCAACACCTTTGGCACCGGAGGGCAAGGTGATGGTGGTGCGGATGGAAGGCAACATCGTCCTCCACCAAGTAGCGCACCTCGGTGTTGGTAAGCGGGAACCGGGAGAACAGGTGCATGCCGTACAATTGTCAACGGCACCTGATCGTATGCGGGCGTGTGCGCTCCAGTGGTTCCAACGCAGCTTCCCACCACGCATCGGATTCCAAGGTCAACACCAGGTCGGGGTCATGCTTCTCCACGATCCGCAGGAAGGCGGCTGCATCGCGGTTCGGGCCCAGCACATTGGCCGCGATCAACGCAAACCGATCGGCCTTGGACCTTGGATCCGCGCGTTTCGACATCACTGGCGAAAGCGGTGTGTAGGGGAATACTCGTGGGATTGGTACACCAAGCAAATGAACAGCACGCCAAGGGCGCTCCACTCCATTCCATTCAGTGGCCCGCTAATGCCGAAGAGCACGATGGCGACAATTCCCAACACGATGCCTTGTGCCCGTGGCAGATCGAACATGCGGACCCACCACCGCTGCTTGTTCAATAAGGAAGCCACCGTCATAAGAACGACGAGCACGAGCAGGACCCAACCGAACGTTCGCATGGGCCAAAGGTGCAACAAGTTGGGATCGATCGTGCTCGGGAAATGCAAGGCGCGATCGATGGTCCTCACTTCAACTTGACGTTGCCGAACCTTTCCAGCCCTTCTTCCCGTGCCATAATGGCACCGTCCGCGGTCAACCAACTACCTCACTCTGCCGGTCCCGCGGGACATGATCCGTGGTTCTTTCAACATTTCAACACCTTCTCCCGCGAGAACACATCAACCCAGTCTACCATGGCACAGTTCAAGTAATGCAGGTCTTCTTGGTCGTGGCTCTCGTAATTGCTGCTCACAGAGCTACGGGTCATCATGGATAACCCGTTTCGTTAACGGTTGACCGTATCGGCGGCAGCGTATGAGGCCCAGCGGTGCCGAAGCATGAGAAAATGTTCTAAGGTTCCCCAGTCGTACCGACCTCCACGGGTTTGAGCGATCCGCGGTAGCGGGGGAGATGACCTGGCACAGACACTTGACCCTGTGCCTGGCTAACGCCCAGCACCAATGCACCCCAAACGAGGTGCCTGAAAACCTTTGATGTGTACATGACCTTTCGTGTTTTAGTATTCACCGAAAGGACCGGAACGATGCACTTACTCCACCAAAACGAACTTATGTACTTCCACGCGCCCTGCTTGCTCCATACGCAATACATACGCGCCACGTGCCCATGCGCCTACCTGCAATACCCAACGTTCGCTTTCCACCCTGCCCTGCCAGACCGCCCGACCCAGCGCATCCATCACCTGTAAACGCGCTCCACTTCTGCCGGCCACTACCACTTGGTCTTTGGCCGGGTTCGGGAACAAGGCGGGACCTGCACCAGAAAATCGCCCACCCCTTGCCCCAGCACACAACCCAGTGGGCTGGGCGATACGCACACCGCATCGATCAAGCTATAACCCCTCGGGTACCATGCCCAAGGATCACCATCCGGTGCAAAGTGAATTGTATCGGTAAGCGCATTGCTGAAGAAGTTGCCGATCATCAGGTATTGGTAGGTGCTATCGGCCACAAAGCTGCCGCTCACCAACGTCCAACCAACGGTATCCGTAAGCACTTCCGGGTGCAGCACGTGCGCTGTGTTCAGCGCGGCCGGGTAAGGATATCCCGCCAACCAACGCCGGTCGTAGGTTGTAAAGAGCATGCCCACATTGTTGTTGGCCAACCAAATGGTCGGGTACTGCGCATTACCCCCAAATCCTGCATTGACCCTGAAGCTGCAGTAGTAGGTCTGCCCTACCACCATCGGTTCCACCAAGGGCACCATGACCCATTCGCGCTGCTCCTGACCACTGAGGTCTACATAGGTGAACAACCCGACACAGGAGTTCCCTTCGAACGGTTGCTGGTACGTGAATGTGTTCAACGGCAAACCATTCACGGAACCATGTGGTAAACAACTTTGCAGGTGATCAAATGTGAGGTAGGCACTATACCAGTGGTTTGGACCCGCCCCGGGAGGGAAATGTCCGAGGCCCAAAAGCATGAGTCCGTCTCTTCGAAACCCGCATTGGGCACCAAATTCTGGCTACAGGCAGGTGGAAGGGTTGCGGCCCACCACACGAGCACTAGGGCATGCCACCAAAGGCATTGGTAAAGCTCATGTGGGATGAGGCGCTTCATATCTAAAACTCAAGTTCGTATGGCCTCCGGCACTTGGCCGGGAGGCATCGTTTCGGTCCGCCTTCTAGTGATACAGGTTGTCCGTGGCCAAGGCTCTTTCCACGTGCCTGCTTGGATAAGACCGACCAAGGGCGGTGAACGCTGCCCCCGCCTGCGGGGGGAGACATCTTACCTTTGTGCTGTTCTGTTTCGTTTACCTATTACCGTGGGTCAAGTGGGACATGAGCGACCAAAGCCCCTGGTGTTTCCGCACCGGGGGCTTCTTTGTTAGTGGTTGTGTCGCGTTGTGTTCGCTTACAGGGACAACACCTGTAGCGGGTTGCACCCTATTCGGAGCAGCAGTTGTGCGGGGGTATGTGCTCAACAGGATCATAGACAAGCAAAGGCATTCTACTTACGATGCGCGATCCTGGAGCAACCTGAACTGCGCGGGTGGAAGACGAAGATGGTGCACGGATATTACAATACCTAGACAATTATGAGAAACGGTTTAAAACTTAATGTACTGTACTTGCACTGCGACGGATGGAGTGCGCGAGACCGTGTGCAAGGGTTGTCTTTAACGTGAAAAACCCCGGCACAACGGCCGGGGCTTTTCATTTCCAAAGAAGAAGGTTCCTGTTCCCCGCTCGTGGGAACGCGCGGTGCGCTTATGCGGCACGGCCCATGGCCACGTCGCTTGGGAGGCCTTCGGAGGTCTTGCCTACACCGATCACACGGAACCAGCAAGCTTCGTACGATGGCATCCCCGATACCACCATGCGTTGGCGTGTGGTTTGACCAACGGTTACCCACGTGGTAGTGCCCAAGGTCGGATCGCTCAGGGCACGCTCTACGCGGCCCATCTTTGCTCCTTCCGCTTTGCCCCAGCGCACCAGCACTTCGTTGGCAACATCCGTGGCAGTGACCGTAACGTTGCCGGGAATGCCTACCGTATTGATCGGCTCTGGCTTCTTGGCGAGCTCGAAACCGCTCGAGGCCAGTTTAGTAGCATCCCCATAACTTTCTGCACGAACATAATCGGCGGTTGCGATCAATGCAGTGCGAACTTCCAGTACTTTGGCATCACGGATCGTCCGTGATTCAACGCTGCCGCCCATGGAATCATCGATCGACTTTGCGAAGGCATCGCTTAGTGCTTGCATTTGCAGCAAGGTGAGAGGGGGTGCCGGAAAGAAAGCGTTTCCGGTGAGCTTGCTGATCACGTGGTTCAACAAGGCTAGCAGGGCTGTCGGCAGCAGCAGATACAAACCGAGTTTGATGTTGGTACGCATTGTTCTTTTCTGACCTATGTGTCCCCTCGGTCAGAGGGCGTTTGTTTTTAGGTTAAATTGGTTGACACAGCCTGTTTAACTGCATAGTTCCCCACAGAGTTCGCTGAATATGGCCATAACCTATATGCTATGGAGTATTCGTATAATTTATGGAATATACCTATAAAATTGACCCCCGCGAACACGGTTGAATACCCTTTTGGTCACGGGCGAAACCCAAAACGCCCGTATTTGCCCGATACCACGATCGTATGTGAGCACCACCACGATCGTATGTGCCCGATACCACGATCGTATGTGCCCACCACCACGATCGTATGTGAGCAGCACCACGATCGTATGTGCCCACCACCACGATCGTATGTGTGCGATACCACGATCGTATGTGCCCACCACCACGATCGTATGTGCCCACCACCACGATCGTATGTGCCCACCACCACGATCGTATGTGAGCACCACCACGATCGTATGTGAGCGATACCACGATCGTATGTGAGCGATACCACGATCGTATGTGAGCGATACCACGATCGTATGTGCCCACCACCACGATCGTATGTGTCCTACACCACGATCGTATGTGCCCACCACCACGATCGTATGTGTCCTACACCACGATCGTATGTGCCCACCACCACGATCGTATGTGCCCGATACCACGATCGTATGTGTGCGGTACCACGATCGTATGTGAGCAACACCACGACCGCACTATTCAACCAAGATGCGGTTAATATCTATTTAATAGGGTGGAAACAATATTCCATGTGCATTCCACATTTGAATCATGCTCCATCACCTTATCAATAAACCCAATGACCAACTTGGAATTAGGAAAACGGATGAGCATGATCCGCCACAGTCGTGGCAGGACGCAAACAGAAGTGGCCTTGGCCATTAACTACAACCAACCCGGGATCAGCCAAATCGAACGGGGCATGTGTACGGCCTCCTTCGAGATCATCGCCCAACTGGCCCTGTTCCTCTTCTTCTCGCTGGATGTGTTGATGCGCATGGGGCCCTTCGACCTGTTGGCCTGCCTGCTGCCCATGCCTCCGGCTCAACCAGCATAAGAGTGAGAGGTTCGCCAACCTTACCAAGGCACCAATAGCGACCACATCACAAGGACCTGCTCGGGGTATGCCAGCGCGGCACGAGCTGCCAACCTTGAAGTGCGTTCGGTTCAAAGCTAAACCGGAGCTTGGTACAGGCATCACCCCGCCGCCACGACCGCCAGCCGCTGCAAAAGTTCCGTCTGTGGAATTACGCGGATGCGCCCACTGTCCAATTTGTCATTTACCCGATAGAAGACCTCGCCCCGTGTAAAGCTCCACCACCGTGCCTTTATATACAGGTCGAAACGGGTCAGCTCCACCTTGTCGCCCACACAATGGGTGGCATGGTCGTTCAAGGCACCCAACAACTGACCAAGGGTAACATGCACATCCTGCACCAAGGCACCGTCGCGAGCCTTGGTGTGTATGTGGTACTGCGCACCTTCCTTGTCCACATAGCGGTTGACTATGGGCACCACTTGCCCACGCCATACCACCAATTCACCTACCCGGATCAACCACATGATCGACGCCTTTTCTGGCAAGGCGTGGGTTAAAAGATAGAGAGCAGAGACGATGGAATAAACGGGATGTTGATAATGGATGGAAGCTGTCAAGGCCTTTTGTCGTGTTTTGGTCCTTCGAAATACATGACCTGCGTACTTGGCTTTCACGTGTCAAGCGCCTCTTCGATCCGGCCTTGTCGAGGTATGGATATTCATGTCGATCGTATTACGCGGCTGGTAGGGTTGGTTCCCTATTCCGTCCAATAGCGGTTGCGTGTTGCGTCGTTCTCACCTTGTTTCGCAAAGCAGAACAGTCCTGCCGTTGCGGCATATCACCTCATGAGCTTCCCCCACACCATGCGCACAATTATCCTTGTTGCCGGTCTTCTTTCCGCGCTTGTATCCACTGCACAGACCAATTTGGTCACCTATGCCGGTGGTGCCGGCAATGAGGTGTTCAATGATGTGGTGCAGATCAGCAATGGCGATGTGCTGGTGATCGGCGTGGCCGATGCCTTGGATTGGCTGCCGAACAACGTAACGGTGGTCACGCTGAACGATCCCGGCATCAGCAACGACCTGGGCACCGGGCGCACACCGTTCATCTTGCGCTTGGACAATACGTTGCAGCACATACTTGGCGTGTATGCATTGCCACCCGGTGCTGCCGAGGATCTCCGCTATATAAAGACCACCAACGAACCGGGTACACCAACGGGTGATATCTACCTGAGCGGTACCACGGAGGACAGCAATACCGGTGGCTACTTCATTGGCAAGCTGGACAACAACTTCGTGAACGGTGCGCCCACCGGCTTTGTATGGGTGAACAATGTGAAGTGTTCGGCCGGCGAATACCCCAAGTCCTACCAACCGTGGGATGTGGGCAGCGATGGCAAGGTGGTCTATGCCTATGGCGATTAGCATAGTTACAATTGGAGCGCGTTCTACCGTATGGATGCGAATGGCGAAGATGAAGTGGTGCCGCACTGGCGGATCCATTGGCCGGTGGGCGGAGGCGCCGAATTCCGTGGCGATGGTACCACCTACCCCGGGGGCGTGGCCGGCCTGGACTACAGTGCGATCGTACTGAAACGTGATGCATCGCGCTGCGACCTGCGTTCGCCTACCGCTGCGGAGTACAACGCATGGTTACCGGATGGGAATGGAGGCATGAAGAAGGGCACTTGGCCGTTGGACATCCTCTACAACGCGCAGTGCCTGCCCGGCGGATCGAACAACACCACGGATGGTCCCGGCTACACGGGCTACAGTGGCAGCGCCACCTTCACCCACGGACCGCAGAGCGTTTGTATCGATCGGCGCACCAATGCCATGTACATCGGTTTCAATACCAAGAGCGTGTTGCCCAATGGGGGCCTGCCCGATTTCGAACCTGCCGTCATGGCCATGGATGCCGATGGAGCGCTGCTCTGGTGGAGCCGCTTGTACCATGAGGTGAACCCCGCTGGCGATACGCTCAACTCCACGCCGGACCAGTACATCGATGCGCTCGCGATCGATTATTCGCAACCACCCAACAGCGGCATGTTGGTGGTGAACGCGCGCTGCCACGGCAACAACGTCGAGAACTTTTGGGAAGGGAACAACATCGCTGCGAACCCGGGAGCCAGCGGCTTCCAGAACCAGTTCTCCGGAACGTAGGGCAACATCCACATCAGTTGGTTGGGCAAGTTGACCTTGGGTGCGGGCACCTTGATGCACAGCACCTACGTAGCGGAGTACGCAGAAGGGGCAGGGAACTTGGGCGCCCCGCACCCCGACCCGAACATGGATGGATGGCCGAACCCCAACGGTGGTTGGCCCGATGTGAACACCACCTACTTGGGCAAGAACATGCTGAAGGTGACCAGCAGTGGCCGCGTGGTGGTGCTGGGCCAAGGGCGGCGCACCATCACCACGGCCAATGCCTACCAGAAGATGGTGAAGCCAGCGAACGGTGGACTTAGCGCGTGGAACAATTTTGTGCGGGAGTATGAGGACGACCTCAGTATACCCCTGTACAGTTCGTTGCTCGTGGGCCAATGGGATACGCTGACGCAGCAAGGTGGTGACAACGTGAAACTGTACGGTGTGTTCAAGAACGACAGCAGTTTGCTCGTGGTGGGCAAGCACACCGGCTTGGGCAATGCCATGCCAACAAGCAACGTGCCCGCATGGGGCAACACCACCTTCAATGGGGGAAGTGCTGTGCTGGCACGTTTCACAGCAACCAACATCATCGACCCGGACGATTCACCGCTCACGGGCCCAACGGGCATAGCGACCGCGCGGTCCTTGGTAACAACCCACATTTGGCCGAATCCCGCCACGGACCAATGCACGGTGCGTACCAGCATGACGGAAATCCGCTCCGTTGCGGTGATCGACCCGGTAGGTCGCACGATCCAACAGGTACCCATGCGCCAAGGCATCGCCACATTGCACACCCGAACAGTTGCGCCAGGGAGCTATCTGCTCGTGGGAGCAACGCAGGAAGGCGTAAGTATTAGTCTGGGGAAGGTGGTGGTGCGGTGAGTGGGTTGCCGGAGAGGCCGCGCTGACCTTTGCATTGAACACCCGAGTGCCGGGATCGGCCAATGATCTTGCACCTATCTTCACACTTCCAAATCACTCCGTGCATGGAACATCCACCCATACGCCTTACCGTCTTCGCTACTGTGCTCTTCGCCTTGGTGCCGAACGTGCAGGCGCAGTTCACGATCACCGATGCTGCGTTCGCTGAGGGATTGCAGTACTGGGTGCCGGCAGCCATGAACGGCAACGTGTTGGACACGCTCCATCCGGATGTGATCAACACCACCAACTTGGCATTCTACGCCGTACCGATCGCGAACATCGATGGTATCAGGTATTTCACGAACCTGCAAACGCTGAGCTTGGAGATCCACGCGTTAACGGAGCTTCCCCCACTGCCCCTCGGTCTTACAGGCCTGGGCGTATCGTACGGTCCGCTTACTTCGCTGCCACCCTTACCCGCAGGTCTTGAAAGATTGACCTGCAACAACAACCAGCTCACATCGTTGGGCGAACTCCCGCCGACCTTGGTGGAATTGCGGTGCGAAGCGAACCTCATCACCTCGCTTCCAGCACTGCCCGCGCCCCTTTGGAGGCTTTACTGCGCCCAGAACCAGCTGACCAGCTTGCCCGCATTGCCCAGCGGACTTGAGGTGTTGGAATGTAACAACAACGCGATCACCTCGTTGCCCGCGTTGTCAGCAAGCCTCTACACACTACGCTGCGGATACAACAGCCTTTCCACATTGCCCGCACTTCCCAACGGGATCAGCACGGTCGATTGTCACGATAATCCACTCACTATTTTGCCTGCCTTACCGGTATCACTGTCCAACCTGTACTGCGGCAACGCCTCGCTCACGGCCCTGCCGGCGTTGAACGATAGCCTGCGTGTGCTGTCCTGTTACGGCAATCCGCTCACCGCATTGCCCACCTTGTCGTTGGGGCTACGCTACTTGAGTTGCTACGGCAGCGGGCTTTCTACGCTTCCTGATCTACCGGCCTCGTTGGAAAGCCTTGCGTGTTACGACAACGCGATCGGCTGCCTACCGTGGCTGCCCAACAGCTTGCAGACGTTGCGTTGCTACAACAATCCGTTGAGCTGTCTACCCAACATCCCAACGAACTTCAATGCCCCGAACAGCATACTCGGCTTTCCGGTGAACGTGTGCAATTTGAACACTGCGCCATGTGCGATCAACGATGAGGCGGTTTCCGGGTCGGTCTTCATCGATGCCAATATGAACGGAACAAAGGACCCCGGCGAAGGGCCGTTCCGCTATACGTACGTGCGGGCCTTGCCCGGAGCGTACATCACCGCGCCGGATGGTTCAGGGCGCTTCGCGATGCCCTTGGATCCGGGCACCTTCACGGTGGATGCGGACGCCGTGCCTTACCACACGCGCACCACCCCGGCGTTCACTGTTGAATTGGCCACGTTGGAGGTGGATACCGGCCTGCACATGGGCTACTGGCCAATGCCAGGAGTACACGACCTACGCGTGGACCTCAGTTCGTGGTTCGCCATTCGTGGTCAGGACAATGCCGTATGGTTGACCGTGGAGAACCCGGGCACGGAGACCGAGGATGCGCTGATCGACTTCGGTTTCGAAAGTGGACAGACCTGGGTGGGCAGCACGGTGGCACCGGATGTGCTCAGTGGCCAAACCGCTCAATGGCAGGTACAACTGGCACCGGGTGCTCGGTGGCAAACAACGATCGGTATGCATACCCAGCCCGCCACCCTTCCGGCCACGCCCATTCCTTACTCGCTCTCGGCCTACGGCACCGCACAAGACACCACGCCGCAGAACAATCTGTCCGTATTCTACCACGAGGTGCTGGCCTCGTGCGACCCGAACGACAAGAGCGTGGCACCGGCATCCATCGCACCGGGAGATACCCTCCCGGACGGCGGTTTGGAATACCTGGTCCGGTTCCAGAATACCGGCACGGCACCCGCCTTCCGGGTGGTGATCACCGATACGCTCTCCGCACTGCTCGATGCTTCCACGTTGCGAGTGGTGAGCAGCAGCCACCCACTGCATTGGTTCCTACAACAAGGTGTTCTCCACTTCGTGTTCGACCCGATCCTGCTTGCAGATAGTACGGCCGACGAAGTGAACAGCCATGGCTTCGTGAAATTCCGGATCCAACCGTACCCCGGTCTGGTACTTGGGGACCATATCGACAATGTGGCCAACATCTACTTCGACTTCAACGAACCCGTCATCACCGCGCCGGCGATCTTCTCGGTCGAACTTCCGAGCGGTATTACAAATGCCTCCACCCGAACGGATCCACGCGTATGGCCGGTTCCGAGCAACGGCAACGTACAGATCGCTAACCCTTCGGACATCGACCGCATCGAAGTGCTCTCCATGGACGGCCGACTGCTCCGGCAGTTCCGGGGCATCGGCAAGTACATGCAACTGGACCTGCGGGATCTACCGCGCGGTGTTCTATTGCTGCGCGTTATGTCCGGAGCAGAAATGCATACACACCGCCTTGTACTGCAATAGGCTGCAAGGACCATAGCCGAGCACCTCGCGCGTTCATCGACAAGGTCCTACGTCTTCGAGAAACTGACTCTGTCCTGAAATGGGTTTATGCAACCCAGTGACCCATGAAAGGCAAGTTCAAGCACAAGTCGATCGAGGCGTATTTGGAAACCGGTTCAATAGGTCCCCCTCGTACAAATTACCTTCAGCAAGGACATTGTCCAACAAGGTGTCAATAGCCAGAGGGATCAAATATTTCAATCCAATGTTCTGACCGATCATTATCCGTAGATCCTCAGTCTCAAAATCCCCCAGCGGCTTCTTTCTTAAGCGGTGGCAGGTTAGAACCAAATGGCTATCATACATCGGTTCGCCCCAAAAGTCATTTTCGAGGTTCTCTACTGTCTTTGACTTCCAATTATTTTCAAACTTTTCACTGGTCGATTTTGATCTCATTCTGGTTCTTCAAATGTTGCAGATCGCTGAGCCAAAAAGTAGCGCCCTTCGTGTCCGGGCTTAAGCTCGCGCTGCCGCGGTCCTGCGTTCCGCGTGGCTTCTTCAAAAACCAAGTATCAAGATAGAGGTCCTGTCCACGGGTCCGAACCGGTCACATCTCACTTGGTCCTACCCATGTGGCCCTTTACGATCAAATACAGGGCCATCCCGAAACCGACCATGTACACGATGGCCAAGGCTGTGTTTTCGAAGCGCATGGTTTCAACGTCGAATTCTCCGTACAGAGCACGCCCAATAATGAGCGCAATGATGTAAGGAACGAAGGGTATGGTTCGCTTGTTTTCCATGTTCATTGTGTTACTCTCGCACTTGTGGTCCTGCGCTCCTTCCTTCATCCCTCCCCCCCCCCCCCCGCCCGGGCGCGGGCCCCCCCGCCCCGCCCCCCCCCCCCCGGGGGCCGGGGCCTGCCCCCCGGGGGCGGCCCCGCCGCCCGGGGGGGGGGGGGGCCCCCCCCCCCTCACTTCCCCAACCACCGCGGCCAAGCCAAGTAGAACTTTTCAACCGGGCGGCTGAGTGCTGCTATGCCGAGGTTGTCGCTGGCTTCGGCGATGTCGCGTAGGGTGCCGTCCTTGTATTTCAATTCGATGCGGTCCTTGCTGGGATCGTAGGCGTTGTTCACGATGCTGCCGTGGAGTACGAAACGATCCGCCTGGGCGATGTCGATCTTCAACTGCTTGGCAACGCGTTGCTT
Source organism: Flavobacteriales bacterium (assembly GCA_016717305.1). Taxonomy (GTDB): domain Bacteria; phylum Bacteroidota; class Bacteroidia; order Flavobacteriales_F; family PHOS-HE28; genus PHOS-HE28. The sequence continues at coordinate 194,831 of JADKFY010000003.1, read as the reverse complement.
CAAGTCTGCAATGCGCGCCGGATCCCACGGCTCTTCTTGCAAACGGATGCGCAGGTTGCGGCGTTCCACAAGGTCGCTTGCCAAGTTGGACAAGGTGGTGTCGGGATGGTCGCTCCACACTTTCACAGCCCCCATCACGTCATGGTCGTCCAGCTTAAGGAAGTCGTTGAGCACGGCGGGGTCCATGAAGGAATCGCGGTGGTGTTTCGCACCAAGGAAACGCAACAAGGCCGGTGATCCGAACACCGCCGTTCCGGCCAGGGCCAATTCATTCGCACGGCGCAGCGTTTCCACCAGCATGAGTTCGCAGGCCACCACGGTCTTGTGCAGGTACACTTGCCAGTACATCAAGCGGCGCGCAACAATGAATTTCTCGATGCTGTAGATCGCCTTTTCCTCCACCACCAATTTGTCATCCACCAGTTCCAACATCTTGATGATGCGGTCGCCGCCGATCACGCCTTCGCTCACGCCGGTATAGAAGCTGTCGCGGTTCAGGTAGTCCATGCGGTCCACATCCAACTGGCTGCTCACGAGTTGGTGCAGAACACGGCGTGGGTACTGGTCCCTGAAGATGCGGATACCCAGATCGAGCGCGCCATCGAATTCGGCGTTCAACCGGTCCATGACCAACGCGCTGATGGCTTCGTGATCGATGCCTTGCACCAAGCTGTGCTCCAACGCATGGCTGAACGGACCGTGCCCGACATCGTGCAGCAGGATCGCGATCGCGGCGCCCAACGCTTCTTCTTCTGAAATGTCGTGGCCCTTGCTGCGCAGCACATCGATCGCCAAGCCCATGAGGTGCATGGCACCCAGCGCATGGTGGAAGCGCGTGTGCAATGCACCGGGGTACACCAAGTGCGACAACCCCAGTTGCTTGATGTACCTCAACCGTTGGAACCACTTGTGGTCGATCAGCTTCAACACCAGCGGATGCGGCACGGTGATGAAGCCGTAGATGGGGTCGTTGAGGATCTTCATGGCTGGGTCCTTATCTGCTGATGCGGTAGGTCCACGTAGCGTTTTGCGTAGTGATGCTGACCAAGTAAGCGCCTGCAGCTTGTCGCCGAGGTCTATCACGGAGCGGTCGCCGGTGCCAACCTGTGCACTGAGCGTGCGGCCGCGGGTATCCAATACCTGCACATTCAATAGTCGGCCATGGGCTTCCGTGGGCACCACGCGGTAGCGGCCTTCGCCATCCAACCGGTGCAGGCCGGGTCCATCGGTGGTGCTACTGGAGATCCCCGTAATGAGCGACGCATACAGATCCGCCTGCCAGATGCCCCGGCCGTAAGTGGCGGCGCGCAGTTTGCCGCTCGCCAAATTCACCTCCAGTTCGGTGACTATTACGTTGGGCAGGCTTTCGCCAAAAGGCTCCCATGCGCCAAGGATATCATCGCGGTAGAACACGCCGAGATCCGTGCCTGCGTAGATGCCGTTCACCACGCCGGGGTCCAAGGCCAAGCTGTTCACCGGTACGTTCGGCAGGCCTATGCTCTGGTTGGTCCAGCTGTTGCCGCCGTTGTTGCTCTCATAGACTTTCGATCCAGCGGAGGTGCCGGAGAAACTGATCCAGACATGCATGGGGTCAATTGGGTCAACGGCGAAGGAAGTGGGGGAGAGGTCGGGAAGGCTCCCATCTATGTTTTGCCAAATGCCGCCACCAAAGTCACTGCGCACAAGCAGGTCATTGCGGCCCACGTAGATCACGTTCCCATCCGAAGGGGCAATGGCCAAACAACGCACGGAGGTTTCGTTGTCCCAGTCGCTCGCCATGTTCCAGAAGTTCCCTTGGTCCTCACTGATCCACAGGTTGCGGTAGCCGGCCACAATGCGATCCGGGTTGTTCGGATCAATGGCGAAGGGGGTGACCCACGGACCATCATCGGGCACCGAGTCGCCAATGAAATCCCAATTCTCCCCGCGATCGTACGAGCGCATGAGGCCGCCGAGTTGGTATGATGCATAGACCGTGAAAGGGTCCCAGGGGTCTACCGCAGCCTCCATGCCATCTGCGCCGTAGACATGGGTCCACGCCTCGTTCAGGAAGCGGTTGGAACCGTTGTCCTGCGCACCGGCCATGATCAGGTCGCTTTGGATCTCGCTGCCACCGAGGCGGTAGAACTGGGTAATGTCCAGCCCGGCGCTCAGGTCCGTCCACTCCTCGCCATCATCTTCACTCACGTAAAGACCACCATCCGAGGCACAGAATAGTTTGCCATCCAGTACCTCCAGCCCATGGATGTCCGCATGGGTGTATCCGATGTCCGAAGGGCTTACCCAATGCGATATGATGGTCCAAGTCTGCCCACCATCCGTGCTCTTCCACACGTTGATGCCGCCGATATACACCGTCTGCGGATCGTTGGCGTCCACTGCAAGGGCCATGTCGTACCAAGCTTGTCCGCCAGGATCGGATGCATCTTCTTCATAGCCGAAAAGGTTGGGGCTGTTGGAGCGTTCTTCAAAGGTTTCGCCACCATCGATACTGCGGTATAGGCCCAAGAAGGAGCCGTCCTCCTCATTGCTGCACAGCAGGTAAACCAGCTCGGGGTCGAGAGGTGAAACACCGATGGCCATGCGGCCCACCAGATCGCTGGCGGGCACTCCATTGGTGATCACGGAATAGGTGAAGCCACTGGCGCTGCTACGATAGAACTTATCGTTGCACGCGTAGGTGATGACACTGTCCCCGGGCTTGAAGTCCACATCGTAGAAGGAGGCGGACCCGGCTTGGGACCAGGTGGTGCCGCCGTTCACCGTGCGGTACAGTCCATTGGTGGTGGCGCACATCAGGCGCCGCGGGTTCCACGGATGCATGCGCAATGCACGCACGTTACGCCCTTGGTCGATGGTCCAATTGAGGCCCGTGGTGTTCCAGCTTTGGCCGCCATCATAACTCTTTAGTACACCGGCGCTGAAGGTGTCGCTCCCGTCGCCATCGCCCGTGGCGATGTACACGGTGTCCGGTGCGGTGGGGTGTACAGCGATCCCCGATATGCCCATGGATGGCAGATCGGTGTAGAGCGATGCCCAGCCGTTGCCGCCATTCGTGCTCTTCCAAAGGCCGGATGCTGGTGTGCCTGCATACACGATGCTGGGGTCCGATGGGGCGATGGCCACCGTGTTCACCCGCCCGTTGCCGGGGTTGTAAGAGATGCTGTTCCACAGTGTGGGGCCCAGGGGTTCCCACACTGAAGCGTTCCGCTGTCCGGCCACGTTCAAGCGCGCGGCGTTCACTTCCGCAGCGGCCTCCATGTACACTGCCGGGTCCAACCGCTGACCGCTGGGCCAGGTGCGTTGGTCCATGAACCAATACCAACGTTGGAATTGTTTCCACCCTTTGCCTTTCTCGTAGGCACGCCCTTCCCACGCTTCATCGAACGCTTGCTTCACCGTGTGCAGGTCCGTCGTTGGGTCCAGCATCAGTTGCACCCACGGTTGTGCGTGCGCCGCCGAAAGTGCAAGGGTGAGGAGGAGCGTGAATGGAAGGCGCATGGGCAGGGTGGGCAAGGGGAACGCGAATGTAGGGCGAACCGCACCTTCACGCCCATGGCACTGGGATGCAACAAGGGCGAAAGATCCAATTGTTCGATGTACCGCAGGCGCTATTACTTGTCGGTCAATCAGACCAGGGTGGCGGCACGGTGATGAAACCGCCGATAAATACCAAGCCCACTTTTGCATTTTGCAGTGTATGATGGTGAAATGAAAGGGATCTTTGATGAAGGGGGCGTTTTTGGATGTCGTACAAGTCATTTCTTCCGCCCGTACAACGATAGTTCATGCTCCCATCTTCCACTTGAGGTTGAAAACCAAGTCAATAGCTGAAGAGCTCTTGAATTTCCTTGGTAGGCCAAACCATAAGGGCTCCAAATGTGTCCTCGTTTCCCACTTCAGCTTCAATTTTGTCCCATAGGGTGCCAAGATTTGCAGAACGAAAGCAATGTCGCCGACAATCACGTCATGAAATCTTGACATTTCCCCAGAAGGAATTATTCGCGGTCGTAAAGGCATTTCGAGCTTGTTGTCCTGTCAATTCTGGATTCGACTCGGCTCTGATCGCGCCCTTGGCGCTGTTCGCATTAACATACCTTCACGGCCCCGAAAGTACCACCGGGCAACACAGAACCCATTCCTGCGTTGGGTCTGCATGAACTTGACCAAGACAAGGCCTGCAGGACCACCCGCAATTGCACCACCGCCGAACATGACCGCAACAATCCTCTGGGCCGATGACGAGATCGATCTTCTACGTCCGCACGTGCTCTTCCTCGAAGAGAAGGGCTACGCCGTGGACACCGTTAACAACGGATTGGACGCCGTGGAGAAGGCGACCGAAAAAGAATACGACATCGTGTTCCTCGACGAGAACATGCCCGGCCTTAGTGGCTTGGAGACCTTGGCGCGCATCAAGCTCGTTCGGCCCCGCGTGCCGATCGTGATGATCACCAAGAGCGAAGAGGAGCACATCATGGAAGGTGCGATCGGTGGCAAGATCAGCGATTACCTGATCAAGCCGGTGAACCCGAACCAGATCCTGCTTTCGCTGAAGAAGAACCTCGAAGGACGACGACTGGTAAGCGAAAAGACCACCAGCGATTACCAGCAACAATTCCGCCAGCTGGGCATGCGCTTGGGCGATAAGCACACCACCGATGAGTGGAAGGAATTGTACACCGAACTGGTGCGTTGGGAATTGGAACTGAGCAAAGGCCAGGACCAAGGCATGACGGACATTCTCCGCAGCCAATGGGCCGAAGCGAATGAGTTGTTCAGTCGGTTCGTGATCGACAACTACGTGGATTGGGTGAACGGTAGGGGAGACGCGCCGTTGCAGAGCCATCAGCTGTTCAAGGCCAAGGTGGCACCGCTGATCGATGAAAAGAAGTCGCCGCTCTTCATGGTGCTTATCGACAACCTGCGTCTGGACCAATGGCGTGTGCTGGAACCGATCATCAGTGAATTCTTCCGCGTGGAAGAGGAAGGGTTGTTCTACAGCATTCTGCCCACCGCCACACAATATGCACGCAACGCGATCTTCACTGGTATGATGCCAAGCGAGATCGAAAAACGGCATCCCGGTAAGTGGATAAGCGAGGACGAGGAAGGCAGCAAGAACGCGCACGAAGAGGAATTCATCGGTGCCATGCTGAAGCGCTTGGGCAAGGATGTGAAGTACAGCTACCACAAGATCCTGAACCTCAACGCAGGCCGCAAACTCTCGGAGAGCCTGAATAATTTGATGGACAATCCGCTCAATGTGATCGTCTACAATTTCGTGGATATGCTGAGCCACGCCCGCACCGAGATGGAGGTGATCCGCGAACTCGCCGAGGACGATGCCGCTTACCGTAGCCTCACGAAAAGCTGGTTCGAGCACTCGCCATTGTTCGACATTATCAAAGGCATCGCGGAGCGCGGTGGCCGCATGGTGATCACCACGGACCACGGCACAGTGCGCGTGAACGAACCGAGCAAGGTGGTCGGCGACCGCAACACCAACAGCAACTTGCGCTACAAGCACGGACGCAACCTAACGTACGAGAACCGCGATGTGCTGGTGGTGAAGGATCCAGCTACGGTCTTTCTACCAAAAGCCAACGTGAGCACGGTGTACATCTTCGCCAAGAGCGACCGTTTCTTCGTGTACCCGAACAACTACAACCACTTCGTGACCTACTTCAGGCATACGTTCCAGCATGGTGGGATATCGTTGGAAGAGATGTTGGTGCCTTGGGCTGTGCTTAATCCGCGGTAGGAGTGTGACCGAAGAATTGGAGCGTTAAAACCGTGCAGTGGAATAGTTATCCACAGATTACGCAGATGGGCTTGCCTACCGGCTCGCAATGCCGTTTTGGGTACGAAGTGGTTCCTCTACGGATCGGTTTGTGGCTCAGAACACGTAAGCCGCACCTACCAGTAATGCAGCAGAACTGGTCTTTATAGAAGCGTTATGCGCAACGCGATCTTTACCGGTATGCTGTGTCTTGGGCGGTTTTGAAGCCGAGGTAGGGGTTCTGTAGAACTGGAGTGAGAATGCCGTGCAATGGAATGGTTTTCCGCAGATTACGCAGATGGGCTCGCCTACCGGCTCGCAATGCGGTGCTGTGAAGGAGTATGGAATAGCTTTTCGGAGTTTCACCGACAGGCGCTTTGCATGTGGTCCAGGATCGTCATTTCGATCTAGGTTAACCGCTTTCCGCCCCTTCATTGCTTTCCGAACACATATCCACAACCGACCAACAAGACTGTTGAATTGGTCTTGAACGAGCCATTGTTGATCAGGGGTGAAGCACTCACGTTCATCAAACCCAGATTGTTCCGTAGCTCTGCAGATACGCGGAGATGCGTACGAACTCGAATGACAACTCCGACACCAGCAGTAACGCCAAGGTCGGTACGTCTATAAAGGTCCGTGTGTTCAACGGAATACCCCGGAAAATCCAGGATCGGATCACTGTGTTCGGTTTGCTTCAGCAGATAGCCAAGGAAAGGGCCCGCATTCACCACGAATTTGACCTTCGTTCCGAATGAGACCCTTGCAAGCAACGGGAAGGTCAGATAGTCGAAATCCTCGTGGAGCTTAGTTTTCCCTATTACGTTCCCATTCACGTCCACTGCCATGAGGTATCCTGCAGAACCTTTTCTTTCCAACGAACAGCCGGTGCGCAAGGCAAATCGTTCACTGAAATTGAACTGGACAGTAGGTCCGATCGAATAGCTTATGATGCTTTCGAGTTCGTCTGTAAGAATGTTTCCTCGAATTGATGTCAAGCTTGGCCCACCTTCAATTCCAAGTTCTAAACTCTTCGATTGACCTTGTACTGTGCATTCTCCCAACATTAGGAAAATGATCAGCAGGGGCCTTTGAATGGACATGGGCGAAGAGTTGATAGGTCGAATAGAACCAAATGTGCGACTTAATTTCGATATTCAACTATCGCGTCTTTGTCCATTGCGAACGGAGTGAGGCACCTGATCCTTCAAATCACGTAGAGGCTCGTGTCTTCGCTTGCATGGTGACAAGGGTGCCGGCCGGACGACGTTGGTCAGAGGGAGCAGGAAGGGTGGTAATGAAAGGAGTTGAGGGAATGCAAGGATGTGAAGTGGGCCTTGTGGCGCATACTTCACATTTTCACGGGCTGATCTCAAACCTTCATCAACTTCCACTTGCCCTGCTTGAAGATGATCGCGCACAAGACGGCCAGCAGACTTTCGCTGATCGCGATGGAGGCATAAACACCGATCGGTCCGTAGTGCAGTGAATTTGCAAGCAGATAGGCCAGCGGAATTTCCACCGCCCAGAAGCAGATCACATTGAGCCATGTGGGCGTAAGGCTGTCACCGGCACCGTTCAAGGCTTGTGCAAGCACCATTCCGTAGCCGTAGAAGAAGTAGCCCAAGCTAACTACGCGCAAGGCCAGAATGGCGAAGGCATCCGCCTCGGGGCTTTGGTCGAAGAAGGAAACGATCCACGGCGCTGCTGCCCAGAAAAAGAGCATGACGGTTACCATGAAGAACATGTTGTAGTGGCCGCAAAGCCATGCACTGCGTTCTGCACGTTCGGGTTGTTTTGCTCCCAGGTTCTGGCCTACGAGCGTTGCTGCTGCATTGGCCATTCCCCAAGCAGGTAACAGTGTTACAATGATGATCCGGAAGGCCACCATGTATCCGGCTACCGCGACCGTTCCGAAGCCGGCCACGATGCGCACCAGGAACACCCAGCTCAAGCTCGCGATCAGGAATTGCCCCATGCCGCCCATGGAGATCTTGATGATCCCGACAAGCACATCGCGCACTGGGCGCAGATCGGGCAGCCGTATGGCGAAGGGACCGCCCTTTCTGGTAAGGTGGTACAATTGATAGAGCACACCGATCGTGCGGCCGGTACACGTTGCAACCGCAGCTCCGAAGACCCCCAATTCTGGAAAGAAGCCCACTCCGAAGATCAACAAGGGATCCAAAACGATGTTGATGCCATTCGCCAATGCCAAGGTCCGCAAGGCCATGCGCGCATTTCCCGCGCCACGGAAAACGGCGTTCACCACGAAGAGCAACATGATGATCAAGTTGCTAGCGAGCATTAACCGGGTAAAAGGCAACGCGACGGCTCGCACATCTTCCCCGGCACCGATCAGCACCAGCATTTCGGGTGCCCAGATCACCGCCGGTACCGCCAGTGCCAGACCGATCAGTAAGGCAATGAGCACACTCTGCGCGGCGGCCACCCGCGCACCTGGCTTGTTCTTCTCCCCGGTACGTCGGGCCACCACGGCGGTTGCGCCCATTCCCAATCCCCAGGCGATGGAATACACTGGCACCATCATGGTCTCGGTAAGGCCCACCGTTGCCGTTGCCACTTCACCTAGCTGTGCCACGAAGAAGATATCGACCAACGCGAACAGGGCCTCCATGCCCATCTCCAGCACCATTGGTATGCTCAACAACACGATCGCACGCCGTATCCCGATAGCGGTATAGTCCTGTTCCTCTGAACCGGATAGACTTTCAGAAAGGAGTGCCCAAACCTTCTTCATTCACCTCCGGATCAAAACGCGCAGCCATTTGCCGTCGTCTTTTCCGGGTCGCGAAGGTGCGAATGACAAGGCCAAACCCGTGCATGTTCCACCATGGACTGTTGACACCGGGCACACCGTTTGCTTCTGCGCCTTGCCCTCACGAATAATTTCGCGCCCATGCAACGGACCAGCTCAACCCTGCTTACGGTACTCGCATTCGCAACCGTGGGCCATGCCCAGAATGTTCTGCAACGCACCTTGCAGAACGACACCATGCCCAACTTGGTGGCGAATCCGGGCTTTGAGGAGACCGTGCGTTTGTATTGCAAATGGACCACGGACCCTGCCAAGTTCAACGCGAACATGGGCAGTTGGAGTTCTCCCACGCAGACAACGCCCGACCATTTCAGCACCAAGAGCGATGCTGAATGTTGGTCACATCCTTCCAAACACAGTAGCGGGAAGGATTCACCCCATGGAGGTAGTGCCATGGTGGGGATCAAGACCTACGGCAAGGGAAACACGCCCACGTACTGGCACGAATACATCCAGAGCGAACTGCCGGTACCATTGGAAGCAGGCCAACGGTACATCGCCGAATGTTGGACGCGACGCGCTTACCGCAGCAACGAGGCGAGCAACAATATCGGTATCGCATTTATCAGTTCGCCGATCAGCACGCGCGACTGCTTGCCCTTGTATTTGACCCCTAACGTGAATGAGGAAAAGGTGGAGAAGAGCGGATGGCACAAGGTGAGCGGTGTATTCGATGCGACCGGTGAAGAGAACTACGTGTTGATCGGCAACTTCTATGGCGATGAGAACACGGCGCATGAGAAACAGCCCCAAGGCGAACGTGGCGCGTACTACTACATTGATGATGTCAACGTTCGTCTGGCGCCACCGGGCACGGACCTTACTCCAAAGCCCAAGGAGAGCGTGCCTCCACCGCCCAAGAAGGTGGTGCCCGATCACAGCAGCACCAAGGTCGTCGACATCCACCAGGTGGAACCCGCGATCGGGACACGAGTGCGTTTGGACAACGTGCAATTTGAATTCGACAAGGCCACGTTGTTACCGGGCTACGAAGAGGAACTGGAGAAATTGGTGGATGTGCTCACGGATTATCCGTTCATGCGCGTGGAGATCGAAGGCCACACCGATGATCAAGGTACCGATGCCTACAACGAAACACTGAGCAACGACAGGGCCAAAGCAGTTGCCGATTTCTTGATCGGAAAGAAGGTCGACAAGGAGCGCGTCAGTTGGAAGGGTTACGGAGAAAGCAAACCGTTGAAGCCCAACACCAGCGAAGAGAACCGAGCAGTGAATCGCCGGGTGGAATTCCGGGTGATCGAACGTTGATCGGAAAGGATAGAGTATCCTAAAAGGGAAAGCGGTCCGTTGGTCGGGCCGCTTTCCTTTTTCGGGGAACAGAGGGACGTAGGTCCCCCGGCACTATGCGTGCGCCGGTTGCTCCTCGAGGATACTGTTGGCGATCTCCAAAATACGGGTATCGTCGAGAGCGACAATACCACCATCCGGACCGCCTTCCAAGTGCACACCCATTGGCGCACCGTCGGGGTGGCTGTAACCGCCGAAGTAATTCCAAACAGTTTCCACGGTGAGGTCCAGTTGCCGTGCTATTCGGTGGATACTCCCATCTGGCAAGTTGTCCTTGATCCGCCGAAGCTCGTTGAATGTGATGTTCATGATGGGTAGGTTGGTTAATGGACGAACAATGTAGATCCAACAAACAGGAATTACAAACGCGGATCGGCATGGTCTTGGAGGACGCAAAATGTGTTTCCAAGGATCATTTCAGTGCGAGATGCGCAGGTCGTGGAGTTCCGTGTCCGAAGCATGGAACAGGTAGCCAATGATCCGGTATTACCGCTACACTTGAACAAGACGTTCACCGCGTCTCTCACGATCCGTACAGAATTCGGGGGGCCGCCCCCTCCCCCCCCCTCGGGGCCCCGGCCCCCGCGCCGCCGGGGCCCCCCCCGCCCCCCGCCCCCCCCGGCCCCCGGGGCCCGCCGGGCCCCCCCCCCCCCCCCTGCCATTTTGCAACTTCGAGATCGGCAAAGGAAGTGGTCCGTTGGAATTCCGTCGTGGAATTCCAAAAAAACCCCCCCCCACACCCCCCCCCCCCCACAAGACCCCCCCGGCCCCCCGGCCCCCGCCCCCCCCCCCCCCCGAAAACCCCGCCCCCCGTGCCCCCCCGGCCCCCCCCCCCGCAGTCCCCCCCCCCCCCAAAACCCGCCGCCCCCACATCAACCCCCCCCCCCCCCCCCCGCGGGGGGAGGTGCCCCCGCGGGGCTGTTCCCCCCCCGGAGCCGTGCGCGGGCACGGCCCCGGGGCAACAACCCCCCCCCAAAGGAGGAGGTTGGGGGACCTTGCGCGAGGCGCGAGGAAGGGGGGGGGGGGGGTTTTTCCAACAAATCCCCCCCCCCCCCCCAAACCCCGCCCCCTGCGTGTTGTGCTTTTTGGGGTTCCTCTCCTAGCTCAGCCCACTTACCACCCCATTTGCGTCAATATCCATGTGCTCACTTGCGGGCACTTCGGGAAGGCCGGGCATGCGCATCATCTTGCCCAGGATAGGAACTACGAATCCGGCACCTGCTGCGATCTCGATATCGTTCACGGTGATCTTGAATCCCGTAGGTGCGGCCAACAAGGTGGGGTCATCGCTGAAGCTGTATTGCGTCTTGGCGATGCACGCAGGCATCTTCGATAGGCCCAGGTTATTGATCCGGCGCAGCGCTGTCATTGCATCACCACTGTATGAAACGCTATCGGCGCGGTAGATCTCCTTGGCGACCTTTTCGATCTTCTCTTCGATCGTAAGATCAAGATCGTACAACACCTTGAATTTGCTTTCACCACTATCGGCTACGCGTACCACGGCATTGGCAAGGTCCGTCATGCCTGCACCACCGTCTGCAAAACCTTTGGCGACCACGGCCTCGGTTTTGAGTTCGGCGCAAAAGGCTTGTACCAGTTCGATCTCTTCTTCAGTATCGGTCGGGAAATGATTGATGGCGACCACGGCCTTCACACCGAATTTGCCCATGTTCTCAATGTGTCTTCCCAAGTTGGCCAATCCCTTTTTCACCTTGTCCGGTGCTGCATTGTTCACCTCTTTCACAGGCGCACCGCCATGGAACCGCAACGCGCGTACCGTAGCAACGATCACGGCTGCACTGGGTGCAAGACCTGCTGCTCGGCACTTGATGTCGAAGAACTTTTCCGCACCCAGGTCCGCGCCGAACCCGGCTTCGGTAACGACGTAATCGGCAAGGCTCAAACCCATTTTGGTGGCGAGCACACTGTTCACGCCCTGTGCAATGTTCGCGAAGGCACCACCGTGGATGATCGCCGGATTCCCTTCCAACGTTTGCACCAAGTTCGGCTTGATGGCATCCTTCAGCAGCAACGCCATGGCGCCTTGTGCATTGAGGTCGCGGGCATACACGTACTTCCGTCCTTCGGCGCGGAATTTCCAACGAAGATGTTCCCCAAGCGTTCCTTCAGATCGTCATATCCAAGCGCTAAACAAATGATCGCCATCACTTCACTGGCCGCGGTGATGTTGAAACCGTCCTCACGTGGCATGCTGTTCCCGGTGCCGCCAAGGCCGATCACGATGTTGCGCAGGGCACGATCGTTCATATCGATCACGCGTTTCCATGCCACGGTGCGCGGATCGATGCCCAGGTTGCGGGTCTTGCTTTGGATGTTGTTGTCGATGAGCGCGCTGAGCAGGTTGTTGGCCTTTTCGATCGCTGAGAAATCACCGGTGAAGTGCAGGTTGATGTCCTCCATGGGCACCACTTGCGCATAGCCGCCACCGGCGGCACCTCCTTTCATCCCGAAGACCGGACCGAGGGAAGGTTCGCGCAAGACCACCATGGCCTTCTTGCCCACTTTGTTCAAGCCTTCGCATAGCCCGATGCTCGTGGTGGTCTTGCCTTCGCCGGCCGGAGTTGGAGACAACGCCGTTACGAGGATCAGTTTGCTTTTCGAGATCTTCTTTTCATCGATCAGGTCCAACGGTAACTTCGCCTTGTACCGACCATACTGATCAATGGAATCCGGGTCAATGCCCAAGGACTTGGCAACCGTGCCGATGGGTTGCATCTTCGCTTTCTGGGCAATTTCGAGGTCTGATGGGAAGGGCATGGTGGGTCAGTGGTCGGGTAGAACAGGTGTATCGTGTTGTCGATGATCGGAACGGTACGAAGATGGTGGATCCAATGGCAATTCGTCACACCGGTCCGCATTCTTCAGGTCACTGATCCATGCTTCTCCATGGGATCTCAGTGTAACCGTCATGAATGGATAGCCAAACCAGTACAAACAGGGTCAACTTTCCGTAACCGAATAACCCGCCTTACGTAGGTCATTCCAATACCGCGGATAGGATTTGTCCACTACGCCGGGATCATGGATGGTGACCTCTGGTAGGACCAAGGCAAGCGGTGCAATAGAAAGCGCCATGCGGTGATCGATGTTGGGATCGAAGGGCAGGGGAGTCGTGTTGGTGATCGCACCGGCCATGGAAAAGGTCCCGCCTTTGTAGGAAGTGGTACAGCCCAACGTGGTAAGGACTTCGGAAACGGCTTTCAGGCGATCGGTCTCCTTCACCACCAGATTGTCGAGCCCGGACAACGTTGCACTGGCACTGCGCCCGGCAAGGGTGAAGGCCAACGGCTGAAAGAGGTCCGGCACATGTTTTAGTACCACGGGATCCGAAGGCCACGGATCAGGGTCCTTGCGGTGTGAAAGGCGTAGTCCATTCGTTTCGAATTCGGCGTGTACCCACGGTGCCCACAGGCGAATCGCTTCACGATCACCTTGCAGGGTTTCGCTGTCCAAGCCCGGGAGGAACACTTCGGCACCTGCATCCAAGGCCACTTGTTCGAACCAGAAAGCGGCACTGCTCCAATCCGGCGGCACCACATATTCAACAGGTTGATATGCTCCGGGGTTGACCCGCACACCATCCATTTCCAAACGCGGGAAGATCCCGAAATGGCTCAACATCTTCAGGGTCATGCCCACGAAGGGTTCGCTCAATCGGGTACCTGTCCAGCGCAGGTCCAGACCATTCTCCAAGCGTGGTGAGATCAGCAGGATCGCGCTGAGGTACTGGCTGCTGATGGGCGAGTCGAAATGGACGTGCCCTCCTTTCATGCGTTTGCCGCGCACCCTGAAGCCTTCGGGAACACGGGTGATGTCGGCACCCAACGTACATAGGGCTTGTACAAGGTCGTCATGTGGGCGTTCCATCAATCGGGGTATGCCCGTGATCACGTGTTCTTCTCCTTCCTGTACAGCGGCCCACGCCAGCAGGAAGCGTAAAGTGGTACCTCCCGCGCCACAATCCATTGTATGCGGCTTGTCGCGCAACAACTGGTGCATTACGCGGGTATCGTCGCCATCACTGAGGTTCTTCACCAAACTGAGATCGCCGATCAAGCTGGCCATCATCAGTGCGCGGTTGCTCACGCTCTTGCTGCTGGGCAATTCCACAGTGGTCTTCAGTGGTCCAACGGGTCTACGGATCCTATACTTGAGCGCCATTTCTTATGAGCAGTCTGTAATGTTCCAACGCAGCCTGTACTTGCAGCGCGGAAATGGGAACATCCACCTTGGCGGAACCGATCCCGGTTAGCATTGTAAAACGGAACTCTCCGCCTTTGTTCTTCTTGTCGTTGCGCATCAACTCCACCATGCGGTGGTGTTCTGCACTGTGGTACTGATAGGGTTTGTAAAGACCCATCAATTGTTTGGCGATCAACTCATAAAGATCGCGTTCCAAAAATCCTTCGCGGAAGCTGAGCCAAGCTTCACAGATCATGCCGATCGCCACGGCCTCACCGTGCAAGAGCATGCGTTGTGGACTTTCCCACGAATGGGCTTCAAGCCCATGCCCGATCGTATGTCCGAAATTGAGCACTTTGCGCAGGTCCTTCTCGCGTGGGTCCAACTTCACCACTTCGGCCTTGATCGCTGCCGAACGTTGGACCAGCTCGTTCAATGCCTTCAGGTCATGGAGCGGTGCTTTGCAGATCGCCTTCCAGTGGGCGGCATCGCGCACCAACCCGTGCTTTATCATTTCGGCCAATCCGTTCAACAGGTCACGTTTTCCCAAGCTGCGCAGGAAGGGTATGTGGACGTAAACGCCGATGGGATCATGGAAAACACCGACCAGGTTCTTCACCCCGCCGAGGTCCACGCCTGTTTTGCCACCTATCGCGGCATCGACCATGCCGATGAGCGAGGTTGGCACGACGACCCAGCGGATGCCCCGTTTGTACGTACCTGCAACAAAGCCCCCGAGGTCGCTGATCACGCCGCCGCCCAAGCAAACCAGAATGGCATCACGATCGGCCGCTTCCTTGGTCAAGTGGCCCCAAATGTCACTACACACGGCGATGTCCTTGGCCCTTTCACCGCTTTGTACCGATATCGTTCGCGCCTGTCGCAGTGCGGGCACATGGGCAAGCAATTCGGGCAGGCAATGGCGCAAGGTGTTCTCATCGCCCAGCACGAACAAGGAGGTATGTCCCGCTCGTGAGAGTGTGTGGTCCAGCTGCTTCAGCGCGTCATCGCCAAGCACGACCGGATGCCCACCTGCATCGATCTCATTCACCTGCAGCGGCGTTGCTCCCATTGCTACTTTTGCGCCAGTTCGGTACTCGTCAAAGAAACGAAGGAACCGCGAACCATGCCACCCTCTTCTGCCGCTGCTCCTTCCGTCGTCGATCGGAAGCTCCCTGATCTTGGAAATACAGCGATCGCCTTCGCGTCAAGGTCTGATGCGGACCTCTGGAAAGCGAAGTGGCTCTTCACGGTGATCGGCACACCGTGGCTCACCAAACTGGGAAGCGGTTTTACCAAGGCCGCCTTGGCGTTGCATTTACCGGTTAAGGGTCTTGTGAAAGCCACCATCTTCAAACAATTTTGCGGCGGAGAGACGATAAAGGAATCGTTGAAGTCCGCGATGACCTTGGCCAATAGCGGCATCGGCACCATCTTGGACCACAGTGTTGAAGGCCAGGATGATGAGGATGAATTGGATGGCACGGTGAAGGAGACCTTGCTCAACATCGCCGTATCCAAGGAGCGAAAGGATGTCCCGTTCTGCGTGTTCAAACCCACCGGGATCAGCAGGACGGAATTGTTGGAGATCAAGAGTTCGGGCCGCACGTTGAGCGAAGCGGAGAAAGCGGAGTGGGACCGGGTGGAACAACGTGTCGAAAAGATCTGTTCCGCAGCCCATGCGGCGGATGCGCCGATCTTCGTGGATGCCGAGGAGAGCTGGGTACAACCAGCAGTGGATGAGCTCGTGGAGCGGATGATGGAACGCTTCAACACAAAACGGGCGATCGTCTTCAACACGGCCCAATTGTACCGAACGGATCGCTTGGCCTATGTGAAAGCGGCTCATGCAAGAGCCACGGCGAAGGGTTATCATTTTGGCGTAAAACTGGTGCGTGGCGCCTACATGGAAAAGGAGCGGAATGCGGCAGAGAAAGCCGGAAGACCCTCGCCGATCCATGTGAACAAAGCCGCTGTGGATGCCGATTACGATGATGCCTTGCGCTACTGCGCGGACCATCTCGCGAACATGGCCGTATGTGTGGGCACGCACAACGAGAAGAGCACCTTGTTGATGGCTTCGCTATTGGATGCGAAAGGACTGGCACGGAACGATGAACGGGTGTGGTTCGCACAACTGTTGGGCATGAGCGACAACATCAGCTACAACATGAGCGCTGCCGGCTACAACGTGGCGAAGTACATGCCGTACGGCCCAGTTCGCGAAGTGCTTCCGTACCTGATCAGACGGGCTGAGGAGAACACCAGTGCCCGTGGACAGACCGGCCGGGAGCTGGGTTTGATCAAGGCGGAACGGGAGCGGAGAAAGGCAAGGCAGTAGTGGTCGGCAAAGGTCGCTCGGTCAACTCCTTGTTCGGACCGTCCATACGG
Organism: Flavobacteriales bacterium; assembly: GCA_016717305.1. GTDB lineage: Bacteria > Bacteroidota > Bacteroidia > Flavobacteriales_F > PHOS-HE28 > PHOS-HE28. Next base: position 178,305 of record JADKFY010000003.1, on the reverse strand, counting down.
CTCAAATACCGTTGCTCCTGCATCCCTTTCCAAGGACGTCGAAGTTGAAGTACGTTGTGCTCATCAAACCCGAACGACGATGACCAAGCACCTTTCAACCCTCAGCATCCTGCATTACGTCTATGGCATATTCGTTTGCCTTAGCGGGTTTGCAGCACTCTTCATCGTGTTCATTGGTGGCTTCCTGAACAGTGATCTGCTCTCCGAAATGAGCAACGGTGAACGCTTGCCTCACTGGCTGGGTGGCATGATGCAAGTCATTGGACTCACAGTGCTCGTCTTTATCGAGGTTTGGGGAGTGCTTTCCCTGCTAAGCGGTTACTGGATCAGCCAACGCAAACATCGCACTGCCACCATGGTCATTTCCGGATTGCACTGCTTGAACATTCCGTTCGGCCTCATGCTGGGCATTTTCACGTTCATCGTTCTCGCCGACGATGAAGTGGGACAAGCTTATGGTGAACAGGTGCCGGTGCGAACAGTTTGAATGGGGTGTAATACCATTTGGACATTCAAGAACATCCGATCTACTTGCTCTTTTCCATCATTACTTCATCGAAAAAGTATTTCCGTAGCTATGGCTATGCAAAGACTTTTTCGATTCGTCCTGATGAAAAATAGCTGCGCATCTCTGGACGCTTTTGATTGTCCAAATGGTATAAAGCGAGCGGCTAGCTATCAGTCCTCGGTGATCGCTGGATCCACGACTGATAACTAGCCACTCATACATCTTCAACTTCCTACTCGGTCATCTGCCCTGTTTCGCCATCCGGTGGAAATGCGGGGGTTTCTTCTTGACTATTGAAGTTCATGACCGCTGCGACGATCGCAAAAACCACCAAGAGCGCAGCGATCACAACGAACAAGGTTCGGGTGGCAGGCATGTCAGTGGGTTTGTTATCGGCCAGTGGACCGCTTTCTGGTACGTTGTGATGTGCGTCGGTTGCCATGTTCAGGTGGATTGATCTGTGCGTCGTAGTGCTGATCACGGGCCAGAAGGGCAAGACCTTCTGTGGAATGTATTGCACGCATAAGGAACCTGATGAACCCAGTCAAAGCTGGGGAATTTACCACCCTGTTCGGGGCACGAATGCCACACCTCAGGGTGTTCCAAAACCCCACAACGTAGCCGTGCTGTCGGTATCGAAATCGCGCAAGGCCATGATCACCATCGTTGTGGAATTCCCATTGAGCATGGCTTCCACTGAGTAAAAGATGGTGTCATCACCACGTTCCGTGTCACCGAAATCGATGTCGGCCGTGGGCATGGCCAAGCGTACATCGGCCAGTTGAAGGTTACGCACGATCAGTTCTTGTTGCGCTTTTGGACTTGCTTTCAATAACGTACTTCGCAGGCGTTGCTTTACTTTCGATTCGGGGGTCCAAGCGCCGTTGGTCAATCGATCCCCGAGGATCGCGTAGGCCGCAGCCCCACCAATGAGGAGCCCGATAGCGTAGAAGCGGATTCGGCGAAAGAGCGTCAAAGTGGTTCAGAACGTTGCAAGCAGAATATCCAGGTCCTTGTAGGGGAGCTTGAAGGCTTCGGCCAATATGGGACTGGTTACCGCGCCATTGTACAGATACACACCATGGCGAAGGCCCAGGTCCGTTTTGATCAGGTTCTCGAAGCCACCTACCTCACCCATGGTAAGCAGCATTGGACCAAAGATGTTGCTTAGGGCCGTGCTGGCTGTACGGGGAACGCGGCTGGCAATGTTCGGGACACAGTAATGCACAACGCCGTATTTCTTGAAAACGGGATCCAAGTGCGTGGTCACTTCACTGGTCTCGAAACAACCGCCTCGATCAATGCTCACATCCACGATCACACTTCCGGATTTCATTTCGCGCACCATCTCCTCGGGCACCACCATGGGCGTGCGACCTTGCTCCGAGCGCAATGCTCCAATGGCCACATCCGCCGTGCGAAGGGTTTTCAACAATTCTTGTGGTTGGATCACGGAAGTCCAAACACGACATCCAAGGTCGTTCTGTAAACGACGCAGGCGATAGATGCTCTTATCGAAGACCTTTACGCTGGCACCCAGACCCAACGCGGCTCGTGAGGCGAATTCACCTACCGTACCAGCGCCTACGACCACCACTTCCGCAGGGGCCACACCACTTATGCCACCGAGCATCAATCCTTGGCCGCCTTTATCGGCACTGAGGTATTCGCTGGCCACCTGGATGGATGTCGTACCGGCGATCTCGCCCATGGCCCTAATGATCGGATAGATCCCTTCGCGGTCCTTGATGAAATCCCAGGCCACTGCGGTCATGCGCTTCTCCATCATGCGGCGCAAGGTGTCCTTGGGCTGCACGGTGAGTTGTAGCGCCGAAACGAGGATCTGCTTGTGACGCAGCATCTCGATCTCGCCATGGGACGGTGGTGCCACTTTGAGGATCAGGTCGCTCTTGTAGACTTCCTCGGCGCTATCCACCACTTGCGCACCGGCTTCGCTGTAGTCGCTGTCTTGGAACTGGGCGTACTTTCCGGCACCGCGTTGCACCACCACATCGTGATCACGACCCACCAGCACCGCAACCGAAGCAGGGTTGAGCGGAACGCGGTGTTCTTGGAAGGAGATCTCCTGGGGGATACCGATGGTCAGGTTCCGGCCCCGCTTGCCCACCTCCATCACTTGTTCCTGCGGAGTGCGGGCCACCTCACGGGCCAGTTGTTTGAGGATCTCGGAGCTTGGTGCCATGGTGCCGGCGGAAGGCTTGCGAATATACGGCCAACGACCGGAGTGGATCCAGGTGGAGAAAGGATCTTTCCCCGGTCCTATGTTCGTTCCAGACGGATGGTGCGGGTACCGTTGTCCGCCACCTCCAAACGCACGTGAACAACCTCGCGCAAACTCTCTGCGGCCAACTCAGGCCATTCGATGAAGCAATAGGCGCCACTGTCCAGGTATTCATTGAACCCGATGCCTTCAAGTTCTTCCGAGGCCTTCAGGCGGTACAGGTCAAAATGGTAGAGTACTTCACCGTTATCCCGCTGGTACTCGTTCACGATCGCGAAGCTGGGGCTGCTGGTGCGGTCGGTCACACCAAGGACCTTGCAGAACGCCTTGATCAACGTGGTCTTGCCCGCGCCAAGATCACCGTGCAGCGCGAACACGCGGGATCCAGCATGACTTTGCAAGATCAAGCGTGCGATCTCTTCGGCTTCGGAAGGTCTGCGTAGAAGGATGGTTGCGAGCATTGGGGGCAAAAGTGGTTCCGCAGTACTGCGGAATTGAAGAAAGGAATGTGAAAATGTGCCGAACCCGTGGCACGGCAATTTTCACATTCAACTCATTCCATTGATTCCCTTCATTTCTTCGCTTACTGCGCCAAGAATTCCTTCGGCTTACCGGCCTTGTACCACTTGAGCAAGGTGTCGATCATGTGCTCCATCTTGCGAGCATCGGCCCAGGTGCTGCGAAAGACCAAGTTGCCGTCCTTGTCCACCAGGAGCGCTCCGTTCGGTACGCGACCGTAGGCATTGTATACGGATCCGTTCAGGCCATCGACCAATACGGGCATAGTGCCGAGCTGTGCGAATTCCTGCGCGTACGCCAGCTTCTCATGTTCGCTCTTCGGCAGGGGGTACGCCTTGAATTGCCTGCCGTCGCCGGGGTGAAGTTCGTCGCCATAGATCACGAAGAGTTGAACCTCCTTGTCGGCGTATTTCTTAACCAAATTACTCCACCGTTCCATTTGCATACGGGCAGGTGGGTTCGTGATGCTGCCGAACATGAAGGCCCGGATCTTTCCGTTGTTGGCGCTCAACGTGTAATTGCTGCCACTCTGCGCGGTAGGCAAAGTGAAGTCGTGCGTGTGCGGATCCATGCCGTGCCCTTCGCTGTAAGTGCGCAGGTCGCGTATGGTGTTACGCATCAACTTGTCGAAGTTCATTCGCCAGATGCGCACCTGTTTGCGCATGGTCTTGATCTCCTTCTTGCTGTAAGCGTTCAAGTAGTAGTCCAGATCGTCATGGAACACCAAAGCCGAATCCGTGCTGTTCCACGAAGGGTCCCAGTTGTTCAATTGGGCACTCCCGTTGAGGGTGAATGCCAAGGCGAAGATCAATAGGATGTGGCGCATGGGTCGTTCGGTCCGCAAAGGTAGTGGGTGGCTTTCGGGTCCATATTGGATCTTGAAGGGGCGGCCCTTGTTTATTCCCCATGTGGCTCTCTATTCCGAACTCTCATGGAATTGAACCTTGAGCGGTGCCGTCTGTTTTTGGTCCATGGTCCAATGTTATCTTGCACCGCCCGTTCTCCCCATGCCTGTCAATGACACCCCACTTATCGAAGCGATACAGCAAGGAGACCAGAAAGCACTGGCCACCCTGTACGATGCCTATTCCGGTGCATTGAACGGCGTGATCCTGCGGGTGGTGCGCAATAACGACCTGGCCCAAGAGGTGTTGCAGGACACCTTCGTGAAGATCTGGCGAAGCGCCGGGGCATACGATCCCGCCAAAGGCAGGCCCTTCACGTGGATGATGAACATTGCCCGCAATACGGCCATCGACATGGTGCGGTCCGCTGCGGTAAGGCATTCCGGGTCGGTCCGATCCCTTGATGATGTCGTATATCGAACCGGGCACGACGATGTGCGGGAACAGATGGACGACGCCGGAGTGAAGGATGTGGTGATGGATCTGAAACCGGAACATCGGGAGCTGATCGAACTCGCTTACTACCAAGGCTTCTCCCAGCAAGAGATCGCGGACAACACCGGAATTCCATTGGGGACCGTGAAAAGCAGAACACGGGCCGCCCTTTTGGAATTGAGAACGCAGTTGAAGGACCATAGATGAACGCCGCGGAATTGATCGCATCAGGGCTTTTGGAAGCCTATGTACTAGGCCAGGTCTCCCCAGAGGAGGCACGGCTGGTGCAGGCATCGCGAGCATCCGATCCGTTGGTGGCTGCGGAATTGGATGCTATTGAAGGCACGCTCCAGGAGTTCGCCTTGCGCAATGCCGTGCCGCCACCTGCAACATCCAAGGCTTCTATTTTCGAACATATCGAAGCCTTGAACAACAAGGTCCAGAACAGTTCACCAATAATCCCTTTCACCCAGGCTTCCCCGATGGGATCCGCTCGTGCAACAGGGTCCACCGGCATATGGTTGGCTGCGGCCAGCATCGCGGCTTTGGTGGTCAGTGGCGCATTCAATATCATCCAGTATCAGCGACTTGAAGAAGCCCGTACCGAATTGGCGCGGTTGGAAAACGATAGAGCTGTGCTTGCCGAGGACCTGAACGTGCAGCGGGCGAGCTATGAACAAAGCCAAGGCCAACTCGCCGTGGTCATGGACCCACAACGGAAAGCGATCCTGCTTAACGGTGTAGGTAATGCAGTCGGTGAAAAAGCGCGCATCTACTGGGACCCAAAGGCAAGTGCTGTTCACATCGATCCCATGACCCTTGCCGAATTGCCCGCAGGTCAGCAGTACCAACTTTGGGCGTTGGTGGATGGTAAACCGATCGACGCCGGAATGATCGAGAAAGGTGTCGCTTCCCGCGGTCTGCAGCGCATGAAGGACGTGGGCCAAGCCCAAGCCTTTGCCATTACCATTGAAAAGGAGGGTGGCAGCCTTACGCCAACGCTCGAAGCGATGGTCGTAATGGGGCAGGTCTGATCTTCAATTTCCCGTTCGCGCCGATCACTGGATAGGAGGGATATCTTGATGTCCGCTCTCTGAGCGCCCTTCAACTGGCCTTTTCGATCCGTTGATCCGATCCATATCTTCTTCCCGTATATGAGGAAGAAACCAAAAATTCGCTCTGAACGAATACTCGAATTGGGTGAAAGCCCATGGTTTGGTGGGGGGCCGTCATCGAACTGCGCAAGTGGGGCTGGTGGCGGTCCTAGGTTTATAAGGGTCACGAGACCTCAGAATTTCCATCGCAACTGCAACTTCAGATCGCTCCGCGTATTTCCCGGGATCTCTTGTAGCCCGCTGCTGATCACCGTCTGGTCATTATAGATCCAAGCCCCGTAGCGCAGCCAAATGTCCACACGACGCAATGGCGTTATCCGCAACATGGCGTAGACCCTGATCCCACGACCATAGTATGGTGGTATGCTGAAGACCCCGACCAGATCGTTCTCGTATGCGTAGAGCCTCGCGTTGTATGAGGCGCTCTCGAACAACGCGAAACGGAGCGTCGTCTCTATCGGACTGCTCATGGGTCGATGCACGAAGTCCTGATAGATCAGGAAACCATGTTCCAACGGACTCGACCCGCGCTGGTAATCCACGGTTTCCACACGGGTACGCAAACTGACCGAAGGGCTCACTTTGTAAGTAGCGTTCACACGGTAGTTGGTCTGTTCCACGCGTACCAAATTGTCGATCCCATCAATATCCTCGGCGGTATCCTTTGCGCGGTCCTGGTGGCGAGCGCGCACATAAAGTTCCACACCGCGGCTCGGCTTCCAATTCAACTGTGCCAACCAATCGAATCCCGCATTGGGACCATCGGTCAAATAGCGCAACCATGGGAAACTGAACTGATCGAAGTAGGCGTTGAAGGTCCAATAACGGTTCGGGCGGATCTCCAACCCCGTGAACAAGCCATGCTCATTCCACGGACTGCCACCTTCTGAAAAGGCAACACTGTACAGCCCATGGTAGTCGCGCCCATAGTTGCGATACAGCAGGCTCATGCTCACCCGTTTGTCCAAGGCCACCAGTACCCCCGTATTCATCGCCATGCCTCCATTGGCGCTCATACTGGCCTCACCGAACCAGGTCAAGTTGCGATACATTGCGTTCCAATCGACCCCGGCCGTGGTGTTTGTCTTTCCGTTGAAATTGAATTGGTTGTATGGCGCAGAGTTGGGTTGCAGATCAGCATCGTACATCACATGGGCCGCTGTGGCACCCAAACTGAAAGACCTGCGTTTGTAGCGCAAATTCCCACCGACGATCTGCTCACTGATCCCATCCTTTTTGCTCAGCTCAGTGGGGGTCCTGTGGAAACCGTCCTCTTGGAAACTGCTGAACGTAACCTCTTCCACCTGGCTGCCCAAGGAGTCGTTCAGGGAGGTGATCCCCTGCACGTTGCCATCGATCCTTTTGCGTGAAAAGAACCCCGTTACCTCTACGTTCTTCCCCAAAGCATAGGTGGCCGCCGCACCGCGCAAGAACAAGTTCTCGTTCACGCTGGTATAGGGTGAAAGGCCCAAGGCGTTCCGTTTCACGTTCATGGTGAAACTGCTTTTTGAGGAATAGGCGAGTCCGTTCCAGAACGTCAACCCTTGCCCAAATTGCGCTTGGTAATCACCGATCGCCAAGGCCTTCAAACGGCCAAAATCGCGCAAGAATAAGTGGGCACTGTAATAGTCGAACCCTTGTGATTGTTTGCCTTTGAAGAACTGCTCGCCTTCATCCTTCTCCGCCGTAATGCCAAAGCTCACGTTCTGTCGATACCGGAACCGAAAGCGCGTATACAAGCGATACGGACTGCCCAGGTATACTTTGTTGTTCGTACGTAGAGAATCGCGCACGGTCGAGTTGCCATAGTCCGGCAGTGCATCCCCATCGGGATCGTAATACTCCTTGCCGAAAATGTTCTTTCGGTCCATGAAGCCTTTTCGCTCTTCAATGTTCATGGTGCTGCGGAAAAGCAGTTCGCTACTGCCATTCGAGAGGATCTCCTTGAGCGACGCACGCGTGCTCTTTTCATTCTCGCGTACCGTGATGAAAGGCCGGATCACTTCGATCGTTGCTGCATCAAGTCCGTTGATCGTTTGGAGTTCGTAAAGGCTCAAGAGCTTACCCTCTTTCCGGATGTGTTCAAGGATCGCGCTCACTTGCACATCGCTCAACAAGATCAGGCCGTTCAGTTCCTGCGCGTCGGTATGGTTCAGGTCGATCGGGTCCTTTAGGTGGTCCGAAAGTTTATCGAACAGGCTTGTGAGGTCCACACTGCTGTCATCACCGAGCTGGTCACTGGCGGCCTCAATTCGTTGTTCGATCACATCGCGTGGAATCTCATCCACCTGTGCATCGGCCATTCCGCCGAAACACAAGAAAACCGCTCCCGCCAATACACGCCTCATTTGAAGGCGTAGTTGATGCCGATGATGGGGGTGGCACCCAACTGTGATCGTACGCTCATGGCCAGATCGATCCGTAATCGATCCAGCACAACGCCTGCACCGAAATGGCCTTGCACCGCGCCGGTGCTAATTCCCGTGCGGAGATAAAGCACTTTGTTCGGATGGTATTCAGCACCGAAGCGGAACCGTTCCTTACGGTCGATGTCCTTCTCCGCTTCCAGGGTCATGAGCAGTTTCGGACTGAAGGTGTAACCGAAGCCCGCACGTACCAAGGTGGGCACGCGGTCATCATAAGGCCCGCCCAATTTTGCGCGGAACGGGTTGTACACATGCGCGCCCAACCACAGACCTTCGGTCAATTTCGCTTGGATGCCCAACTCACCAGTAAGCACATTCGCACTGCCATAGTTCTCGCCCAAGCGAACACTGAGGTAATCGAACTGCACACCGATCCGCAGTCCTTCCCCGAACCGCATGGCATAGGCCGCGCTCACTTTCGATTCGTTGTACAAGGAGTAGCCGAAACGATCACCCGTGATGCCCAATGTGCCTTTGCCCAAGGGTATTGCAGCCGCCAATCCTTGTTGGGACAATTCCTTGGTGAGGTAGTGGCTTTGGTAGAAGGCACCGACCATGGCCTTGTCCAATCCGGCCAAACCTGCGGGATTCATTCGCATGGACCACAGGTCGCTCACGGTCAGTCCGCTGTTGCCCATACCTGCGAAGCGGGCACCGGTAGGTTCGTGTTCGCCGCCCGCTTGCGCAGTGGGAGAGGGAAAAGCAAATACGAGTGCAAGAGCAACGGCGAAAAGGGTCGGGCGCATCGCACCGAAAGTAGTGCTTTGGGCCGTTGCACAACGTTTCCCATATAGGAAAATCGACCCGCCAACGATCGTTACCTTCGCGCCCCGAACCTTAGACGTTCGTACCTCTTTCCGCATGAGCCGTATCCGTTTGCACGACCTCGAATTCGAACCCTTCATTCCTGAACAGGAGTTGAGTGATGCGATCAGTAGGGTCGCGGGGGAATTGGAAGTGAAGTATGCCGATAGGCGCCCGTTGTTCATCGGAGTGCTCAACGGCGCCTTCTTCTTCGCTGCGGAATTGATCAAGCGGTTGGAGATCGAATGCGAGATCACCTTCGTGAAGGTGGCCAGTTACCACGGTACCAACAGCACGGGCCGCGTTACGGACCTGATCGGCTTGAACGAACGGTTGACCGATCGCCATGTAGTGGTGCTGGAGGATATCGTGGATACCGGGACCACCGTGCGCTACATCATGGATGCACTTAAGGACCATCATCCGGCGAGCATCTCAATTTGTACCTTGCTGTTCAAACCGGACGCTTACAAACAGAACATTCCCATTGATCACGTAGCGGTGCGTATCCCAAACGATTTTGTTGTCGGTTCAGGCTTGGACCACGACGGATTGGGCCGGAACCTTCCGGGGATCCTCCGCATCATCAAAAACGATACATGACCAAACTGAACATCGTGCTCTTCGGCCCACCGGGCGCTGGTAAGGGTACACAAAGCCAATTCCTGCAAGAGAAATTCGAGCTCATCCATCTGAGCACCGGTGACCTTCTGCGCGCCGAGATCAAGGCTGAAAGTCCATTGGGAAATGAGGCGAAGGAATTGATGGATCGCGGTGACCTTGTGGCGGATAGTATCGTTGTGGCGATGATCCGCAACAAGATCGAAGCACACTTGGATGCGAAGGGCTTCATTTTCGATGGCTTCCCACGCACAAAGGCACAGGCCGAGGCATTGGACGAAATGCTCGACGGCAAGGATGAACCCATAGTGGCCATGCTTTCTCTGGAAGTGCCCGAAGGCGAGCTCGTATCACGGCTTTTGCACCGTGGTTCCGAAGGTTCCCGCACGGATGACAAGGACGAAGCGATCATCCGCAACCGGATCAAGGAGTACTCGCAGAAGACTGCACCCTTGAAGGACTATTACAGCGCACAAGGAAAGTTCAAAGCTGTGGAAGGTGTTGGTACCAGAGCGGAGATCACCGCGCGTTTGGTGAAGGCGTTGGGTTGAACAGGCTTTTGTCTACTGGCCTTTTGCTGCTGGCTGCTAGCTATTTGTTCTATGTGGAACAAATAGCTAGTAGCTAGAAACCACTAGCTAACCCTTCAACGATCACTGCTTCACGAATCGCGCAACACTTCGCGTTTCCTTGCCGACCAACTCGATCGTGTATGATCCGTCCTCCAGATCGGAGATCATCACTTGCTTGCTACCGTTCAAGCGACCTCCGATAACTTCTTGCCCAAGCACATCGCGAACCACGTAGGTTGTGTTTTGGAATGTTCCTGTAGGAAATTCAACACGCAATAGATCCGTTGCCGGGTTTGGGTAAACATGCATTTGTTCGGTTACATGTGGCAGCACTCAAGCTTCAACATCCACGGAGAACACGGCGGGTGGCGTGATGATCGGCTGGTTGAAATCGAATACGATGTGCGCGATGTTGCTGATCGTGGCACCATCCTGCAGATCCGTTGCGGGCAGCATGCTGAATTTAATGAAACCATGGCTACCGGGTTCATCACTCGTGCTATCAGGCAACAGGATGTCGTTGTGGATCACGTGTAGCACCCCATCCGTAACGTACCAATGGTTCGGGTGACTGCTCGCGATGAAGCGCATGCTCTCCCATTGCAGGTCTTCGGAAAGCGTGTCCAAGATCACTACGCGTTCGGCCGAGTAGGTGCCGGTATTCTGGAAGCGGATGGTGTATTCTATCGGGGTTTCACCGGCTTGCACTTGGGCGGGTGCGAGCATGTTTGGTGAAGCGGATTTGTCGTTGGGATCGTAGCTGCCAACGACAGTAGCGGTGAAGGTGCTGATATTGTCCAAGGGAGTTTCGTCCGTTGCAGCCGGGTCAGCTGTCAGCGTGTGGGAGATATCTGTTCCAAGTGCCACGGAAGCCGCTGTGTTGACGTCCACGGTGAAGTGCGTGGTAGTTCCGATGGCCATGCTACCCAAGTTCCACGTTGCCGTATTGCCAGCGGTGGTGGTTGGCGTAACCGAACTACCGACCCAGGTCTGATCTCCATCGAAGTTCAATGTCAACTCAGCATCCACAGCAACGGTGCCATAGTTCTGGCAAGACAAGTGGAGCCGATTGTCGAAACCTGGACGTGCAGGGTCGGCGTAGAGCGTTACGCGCAGATCTTGGATGTCGGGGATCAGCGTTACAGCGAAGTCATTGCCCGTGTCGCTATCGCCTAGGTTCGGAACATCGGCGGTGTGTTGTGTTGGAGAAATTGATTGGATGTAGGGATAGTTAGATGATGGGATAATCGTGTAATTTCCCGGTTGCACACCTCCCTCCCAATAACCATCGTGGTTGCTGCCAATTGTTTGGCCTCCGGGTTGTATGTTGATCATCACCTGTGGCAGCGCCGGTTCATCACCATCATATTGGCCGTCTGCATCGGTGTCCATGAACACGTGGCCAGTAATTCCGGGATAAATGCCGGGGCATTCGCTGTTCAACACTGAGCAGTACGTTACTGTTTCTTGTGTTTGACTCCCCCCATGCGCAAAACAAGACAATAATGATGCAGGCCAATTCGGAATACACCCGATATAAGTGCCAAGATGAAGGTAGTTCACTCCATCCGGTAAAAATGGGACACAGACCATTGATGACTCGATCATAAGGCTTTGCAGCGTGGGAGGCATTGTGCCGAGAGATCCATAAGAAACATAAGTAACAGAGAGATCCATCATGTTCAGAGGCCAAGTCATGTCGGTTCCAGCAACACCATTCGAATAAAGAACGCTCGGGCAATCCACGGCAGACAAGTCAACAACGCCATCGCTAGTATTAGCGTTCAAGTAAATGCTTCCAGCCTGGATCGGCGGGATAACAAAGCTGGTAGAGTTTTCCGACAACTCGATATCGATCTCATTGATGTAACCAGTTCCTGCCCATTCTACGATCAAGTCCCCAGATAAACGCAAATTTTCAACCGTATCTGGAATGTTGGTAATGGAAAAAGTCGGAGTGCCTGAAGGACAACCTGAGTTGCTGAAGTTCAACGCGGTCAATTTCTCGGGTAACTGCGGAAGAGTGATCGAGGTGCATGCTGCATCGAGGAATAGGGTCTTCAAATTTGGAGGCCATGTTGTCCACGTCAATTCGAATCCAGAGGCCATGGATCCCAAGGTTATTATCAGGTCATTAAGAGAATCCAAATACTCGATTCCCGTAAGGTCTAAGGATTCGAGCGCGATATTAGGGGCCATGAAAACGTCCAGACCTGCAATTCCTGGATGTAGCGTATCCATAATACCATTAACATTCACGATACCTGTAATAGCGTAATTCAGCGCCCCTCGCATATTTGTATCTGGGATCAGTACTTGGGCACTCGCGACATTGGGGACATTCATTAGAACGAACAACGCCGCGATAGGAAGAAAGGAGAATATTTTCATGGTATTTGGAGTTTGACGATCAATGGTAGGATGAAAGTAAGACATCATGTGTTGCCGGATCGTTGCCCAGCAACCTTCGCGGAAGGTAAGAACCATACATCGCAGCCAATCGCGACCTTTGCGCCCCAATGAACTTCATCGACCACATCCGCATTGAATGCCGCTCCGGTAAGGGGGGCAAAGGCAGTAGCCACCTGCGGCGCGAGAAGTACATGCCCAAAGGTGGCCCTGATGGCGGCGATGGCGGGCGTGGTGGCAACATCATCGTTCGGGGAAATGGGCAGCTGTGGACTTTGCTTCACCTGCGCTACACCAAACATGTGATCGCTGAGGAAGGCAAGGTGGGCTACAGCAACCAAAGCAGCGGCGCAAGTGGTAAGGACCAAGTGATCGAACTGCCATTGGGCACCGTGATAAAGGATGCTGAGACCGGCGAAGTGATGTGCGAAGTGACCAAAGAAGGGGAGGAGCACATCTTATTACCTGGTGGCCGCGGCGGACAGGGCAACCAGCATTTCAAAACGGCAACGCACCAAACCCCACGCTTTGCGCAGCCCGGCGAACCGGGCATGGAGAAGTGGGTGTTGATGGAGCTGAAAGTCCTCGCCGATGTGGGCTTGGTCGGTTTCCCGAATGCCGGGAAGAGCACCTTGCTCAGCGTGGTATCCGCCGCGAAACCCAAGATCGCGGATTATGCGTTCACGACACTTGTCCCGAATCTCGGTATCGTTTCCTATCACGAACACAAGAGCTTCGTGATGGCCGATATTCCCGGGATCATTGAAGGCGCACACGAAGGGAAAGGTCTTGGTCTTCGCTTTTTACGGCACATTGAACGGAACAGTGTCCTGCTCTTCATGGTGCCGGCGGATAGCCCGAACATCACTGCAGAGTACAAGGTGCTGTTGAACGAATTGGATCAGTATTCGCCGGAACTGTTGCACAAGGACCGTGTGTTGGCGGTCACGAAATGCGATATGTTGGACAAAGGCATGATGGCCGAACTGGAGAAGGAGCTGCCAAAGGAACTGGAGCACGTAATGATCAGCAGTGTAGCAGGTTTCGGCCTGGATGAGTTGAAGGACCTGCTCTGGCGGAAACTGCACGCGTAATGTCCCTCTTGGAGCATTTGGACGCATGGGATCGGTCGCTCTTCCTGGCGATCAATGGCTTGCATTCCTCGTTCTCCGATGCAGTGATGTCGCAAGTGAGTGAACCGCTGACGTGGATCCCAGTCTATCTCTTGTTGCTCTTTCTGCTCAAGCAACGCTTCGGTTGGAACGGCCTGGCATGGTCCGTTCCGGTGATCGCTTTGATGGTGCTTTGTTCTGACTCGGGCTCCGTAGTGCTCTTCAAAAATACGGTGCAACGCCTGCGTCCGAGCCATGTGGAAGCGCTTAACGGAAGCATCCATTTGCTGACCGATGAGAAGGGAGAATTCCTCCGTGGTGGTTCCTTCGGCTTTGTTTCTTCACACGCCAGCAACCACTTCGCCATTGCGGTCTTCATGATCGGTGTGTTGCATGGTTCGTTGCGCGGACTGGCTCCCGTGCTCATCGGTTGGGCCGTGGTGATCGGGTACAGCAGGATCTACCTCGGAATGCATTATCCGGGCGATGTATTGGTCGGTGCACTGTATGGCGCACTGATCGGTTGGAGTTTTGCACTTTTACACACTGGTGTGATGATGCGCATACAACGTTTGGGATGAACCTTTGGCTCGCGGTATTCCTCGGTGGTGGCTTGGGTAGTGTACTGCGCTTCGGCATGTCACGCGTATTCCTTGCCTTGGATCTTCGGAGTGCTTTTCCGTGGGCCACCTTGGTCTCCAACGTTTTCGCCACTGCGATCTTGGCATGGGTGATCCTGCGGATGAACAATGCCTTTGAAGGGCGCGATGCCATGAAGGCGTTCATCGCTGTAGGTTTCTGCGGAGGCTTCAGCACCTTTAGTACCTTCAGCTATGAGAATTTCCTTCTGCTGCGCGAAGGTCTCTTCACCCAAGCCATTGCCAATGCACTGATCAGTGTGGTGGCCTGTTTGCTGATCTTTTTCGTCATAGCCCGCTCATCATGATCCAACGTGCTGCTCGCCTTGTCGGAATTACGGTCTGTCTTCCGCTTTTTGCGTACGCCCAACAACCCACGTGGCAAGCGCCTCCCAAGCTGGTGGTTGGTGTGGTGGTGGACCAAATGCGCGTGGACTTCATCTACCGTTTCTGGGACAATTTCGGCGAAGGGGGTTTCAAGCGGCTGGTGAATGAAGGTGCGTTCTGCCGCGATGCGCAGTATCCCTATTCCAATACGGACACGGGTCCCGGACATGCCTCGATCTTTACAGGAAGTTTGCCTGCTTACCACGGGATCGTTGCCAATGATCCGTACGATCGTCGGTTGAAGCGTATCGGTTATTGTGTAGAAGACACGAGCGCGATCCTTCTAGGGGTTGATGAAAGGTCAATGGGCGTATCACCGCGCCCCATGCAGGCGACTACGCTGGCCGATGAATTGGAACGTGCTTCCAGTGGCAAAGCGATCACCATCGGCATTTCCCTGAAGGATCGAGGTGCGATCCTGCCTATGGGTCGAACAGCCGATGCAGCCTATTGGTTCCAAGACATGCGGAACGGTTTCGTTTCCAGCAACTGGTACATGGATGAACTTCCCGTTTGGATCAAGACATTCAACCAGCAGAATGGTGCAGCCACCTACATGAGCGGCATCTGGGACCTGTTGTTGCCTTTTGATCGGTATCATTCTCCGCTACCGGACAACAACAGTTACGAATCGCCTCTGCCCGATGCAGCTGCGCCGGTGTTGCCCGTTGACTTGGATAGCTTGGCCAAAGGAAAGCGCGCCACGACGGCATTCATCAACACGCCTGGGGCGAACAACATCCTTACCGACCTTGCATTGCAGGCGATCAAGGCGGAAGGGCTTGGTGCCGATGCCATTACCGACATGCTTTCGATCAGTTATTCCGCCACCGATAAACTGGGTCACCGCATGGGTCCCCTAGCTTTGGAATTGGAGGATATGTACTTGAGGCTCGATCTGGAGATCGCCCGGCTTTTGAAGGGTTTGGACGAAGGCGTTGGAACGGGAAATTACACGCTCTTCCTGACCGCTGATCATGGTGCACCTGATGTGCCAGCCTATCGAGCTTCGCTCGGTGCCAGCGCTGGTTACATGGATCTGAAGGCTGTGGAGGAGAAGGTCGGAATTGCGCTACGGAAGGTGTATGGCGAAGGTACTTGGGTGCTTGCTGTGGATGACGAGAAGTTGTTCTTGGACCGTGAGTTGGTCCGAAGCAAGGGTCTTACTATCCAAGCCGTTCAAGCCATTGCCGCCGATGCCGCGCGCACCGTTCCGGGCATGTATGATGTGTACACGGCATACGACCTGGAACATGCGCCCAGTAGTTCAGGTCCGCGTTGGCTTGTTGCCAATGGTCACCACCCGGACCGTGGGAGCGACCTCTATTTCGTGAACCTGCCGGGTTATATTGCCGCTTACCCAGCCAGCCCGGCCAGCGGCACGGACCACGGCGGAACGTGGATGTACGATACGCATGTGCCGCTGATCTTCTTCGGAAAAGGGATCGCAAAAGGAGAGCTGGTGAAGCGCGTCGAGATCACGGATATAGCCCCTACGATCGCTATGTTGATCGGCTGTTCGTTGCCCGATGCCACCGTTGGCCAAGCCATTCCGGAGGTCCTGAAGTGAATTGCGATCCAACATTCGAAGTGTTGATATAGTCGGCATAAGGCAGGTCTTTTGCGTCTATTATTTGGGGAAGTTTGGGCCATGAATGATCGGCCTGTTTTCGACCAACCGTTCGAGTTGTGGCGTGAAGATGGTGTCCTGCATTTGGTTTTGGGCATGGGGGCCCAAGTGCGCATCTCCGATATGAAGGAATTCATTCGTTTGGTGGCCGCCTTGGATCGATCAGGGAATTCACCGGTGCTGATCGAACATGCCAGAGGTGCGAACGTAGCAGAAGATGCGCGTATGCTCCTGCGCCGAGTGTGCGGTGCGCAGGGACACCCTGTTGGTCTGCTCGCTATAGATCCCGAGGGCCGGGCGCAAGCCGAAATATTCAAGATCCTGGAACGACCGGCTTTCCCGTTCAGGGTCTTCGCACGGCGCGATGAGGCTTGGCGTTGGGTGCGCGAACGAAGGCAACTTGCGGCACTGGTAATGAGGCCATGAGCCTTCCAGTGATCGTGATCGTTGAAATTTTCTTGGGGTCAGGACTGGAATACCTCGCGCCAACCCGGTAGTTTCACGGTCGAAATGGCAAGGCGCCTCACTTTTCTCAATCTTTTACCGGTCTTGTTGGGTCTATCGCATGGGCTGCTTTGTGCGGGTCAAACGGGACTTACGCTCAATGGCTCCAGCTCCGAAGGCAATGTGATCGTGCGTGGGACAGCAGATGATCCCGCCATACCTGAACCCGTGTTCAATGCGACGTGGCGGAATGTGAATGCCGGTACACCAACCTTCCAGTTGACACGCACAGCCGCCCCCGATGGGGAATTGCACTTGAAGCTTGATCAATTGATGGAAGCCGCTATCGGGGCCTACCTCGATGCACGGGTGCGGTTCACCAACATGGGTGTGGTCTCTGATCTGCCGGCCGAGCAATTGACCACGGACATCGATGCCATGGTGCTGGCTGCTGCACGTGAACTGGGAGCGCCAAATGCCTTCAATGGGCTTAGTGAGCCAACACGTCTGCAGCTGTCGCGGTTGACCCATATTGACTGGAGCCAAGCGCGGAATGGTGTTGTGGCCGGCGAAGAACAGGACAAGTATTTGGCGATCTATTATTACGTTCGTAGTCAACGAGAAGAGCTGGAGCGACAACTGCGAGCGGATCTGCTTCCGCTTGCTGAGGTTGCAGTTCTGGGTCCCGCTTCCTTGAACCCGGGCACCACGGTGCAGATCAACTCCACCTGCGGAACGGTGTTCGATGAGGACAACTACCTCTGTGCCTTGGACCTTCAACTTGCCGATTCCGAAGGCGGTGCGATCGACCCCGTTCTTGCGCAGCGCATCATGCAGTCCATTGCGGAAAGGCCGGCAACCACCGAGCCCGATCAACCAGTGGTGGCACCCCAGAAGGTGAGAAAACGAGACCGTTGGTTGAAGGTTGAATTGGACAACATCAACGATCGCATTGATCGCATGGACCAGCGGCGGGAATTGTGGGTGATCCGTGATCGAATGGATGATATCGAAGACCGGCTATCCGGAATGGAACTGGAAGTCCGTGATGTGAAGGGCAATTTGGACAAGGGAAGTGATAACCCGAGTGCCAACCTCAGTGATCTGGTGGGCCGTAACATCACGGTGCAGTTCGCTTGGAATTCCGTTCAGTTGGACCCCAACTCGCAAGTGCTCCTGAACGAGGTTTTCGAGCAACTCGCGCGGGCACCGGAGCAAAAGGTGTTGATCACCGGTTACAGTGATCGGAGCGGCGATCCTGCAGGAAATTTGCGATTGAGCGAGATCCGCGCAAAGGCCGTGCGTGCGTATTTGCTCCAACGCGGGATCATTGGCGATCGATTGATGGTGAATTTCTATGGCGAGAGCAAGAGCACCGGTCGCAATGCCATAGAGCGAAGAGTGGAGTTGGAGTGGATCCGGTAGCAGGTGGTTTCCCGGCTATTGTTCGGTCGGTCCAAGGTCCTCTTCTGCGCCCATGTCTTTGGTCAATTCATGTTGCATGCGGAAGAGTACTTCGAACTGCACGCCGCCGTTGGTGCGCACGTGGAAAGAGCCATCCAATTGTTCGGCCAACGCCTCCACGATCTCCAGACCCAGTTTCCCCGTTCCGTGCGCGCCATCTTCCGACAGTCCTTTTCCGTTGTCCTGCACGGTCAACCGGTAGAGGGCGCCTTCCACCTGGACCACACGGATCTCCACATGACCACCGGTCGCATAGGGGAATGCGTGCTGGAACGTGTTGGCCACAAGTTCACACAGGATAATCCCCAGTTCGATCGCGGTATCCTGATCGGCGTGGGTGCCGTTCGTTTCCACCTCGGTGCTCACGCCCCGGCTCTGTGGGACGTGCATGTGGGCCAAGGAAGCGATAAGGTCGTTGAAGAAACGGAAAAGATCAACGTTACGCAGATCCGTTAGGCCATATAGTTTGTGGTGTACAAGCGCGATCGTGTCGATCCGGCGTTTACCCCGTAGGAACTCGTTCTTCACTACACCATCGTCCAACCGCCCCGCTTGCAAATTGAGCAAGCTGCTCACCACCTGTAGGTTGTTCTTCACCCGGTGGTGTACCTCCCGATTAAGCACTTCGCGTTCCCCGATGGCCTTGGCAAGTTTCAGCTCCTGCGATCGGTTGCGTTGCTTCTGCATCCGGATGTTATCATCGGCTTTTCGCTTACGCAGCCAGGCCCAGATCAACAACAAGGAAAGGACCGACAGGAGCATCAGAATGACCAAAAGACCCAAATTCTCAGGCATGAGCCAGAGATCCACCGGTTCCAGATCGGACACAAGACCGGTGAAGAGTTGTTGTCCGTTCAACGGATAAGCAACCACAATACAGTCATACTCCTTACCGTTCGACCTCACCTTGAATGCCTTGCCGGACTTGTGCTGCTGCCAATTGATCACCGCGGTATCCGCCGCGCTCACCAATGCCTCATTTGTACGAGCGGTCAATTGCCCAAGTGACCTTCCTTCATTGTCCAATAGCACAATACCGGCCCGCAAAAGCGAAGTGGAGTGCGTGTCGATCCAGGAAGATCGGGAAATGTCGACCGTGAAGGTGATAACACGGAGCGGCTCACCGATCGTATCGCCGCGAATAAGGTAAGATACTTGCAAGAGAGGTGTTTGACCGTCATCCGAGATACGAATGGTCCAACTTGGCTCGTTGCGTGCATCCTCCATCGCCTTGCCGAACCATACGCGTTGCCGCGGATCATAGTCTTCTTCCCCGTACCAAGGACCGATCCATGGTGAGCCTCGCTTTCCGGACAACCGCATCATGGTCGGCAGGGTATCTTTCGATCCGTTGATCGTACGCATCAACCGATATGAACTATCACTCCGCAACAAAGCGGTCTCGTTCCCACCCTCGTCCGCCAGCTTGATCGCCGTTATGGGCCAGTGCGTGTGCAGCAACGGTAACCAGCGGTCCGCCACCAATTGGCTATCGGGTGCAGCCGCTGCTGCAGCCTCTTCCCGGAGGTCCTCTTCCACCTCATGGAAGAAGCCGTCCAGCCGCAACTGCAACATCTGTTGTGTGCGTTGAAGGGCCAAGTCCGACTGATCGTAACTGCGCTCGTTCAAATACTTGAAGGACCAGAATACGAATACGAAGCCGAGAAGCAGCACCAGCACAATGCTGACGAACATGATACGACCTTGACCATCCGATGGCTTCATAAGGCGATCATGTTACAGGAAATAACTACGTCAACTGAGGTTCCTGATCTCGCATGCTGGTCGGTCGGGCAAAGGGGCTGTGCGCCCGGCCGGGTGCCGAATGACTGGATCGTTTTCTTGGGATCGATCATTCAATTCTGCTAACGGTAAGCTTGCAGTGCATCAATGGTCTTCTCAACATCGGTGTCGTTCACATCCAAATGAAGGACCATGCGCACCATGTTCGGCCCGAAGGCGGCGGCCAACACACCAGCAGTCTTAAGTTGCCCAAGAAATGGCGCTGCCTGAAGGTCTCCGGCCAAGGTGAATATGACGATGTTCGTTTCAACAGGTATTACTTCTGCAACATAAGGAAGCTCAGCCAAGGTCGAACCAATTTGGGCCGCACGAGCGTGGTCTTCAACAAGTCGGTCCACATGGTGGTCCAAGGCATAGTGGCATGCCGCAGCCAAGATGCCTACTTGCCGCATTCCACCCCCCAATCGTTTCCGCACACGTCTGGCGGCGGTCATGAATACGTTGCTCCCCACAAGGACCGACCCCACAGGCGCACCCAGCCCTTTGCTCAAACAGATCGATACCGTTTCGAAGCGTTGCCCCCACTGATCCGGACTTTCCTTGCTAACGGAGAGTGCGTTGAAAATACGTGCGCCGTCCATGTGCATCGCCAGACCATGGGTATTGCAAACCGCTCGGATCCGATCCACTTCAGCCAAGTCCCACACAGCGCCACCACCACGGTTGCACGTGTTCTCCAATTCAACGAGTCGTGTACGTGCAAGCCATTGTGCGTCGGGATCATTGATCGCGGCCTTCACACTATTCGCCGTGAACCGACCCCGATCGCTGGGTACGAATTTCACACTGCACCCGCTGGTCGCCATGGTGCCACCACCTTCGTAACGGTAGATGTGCGTGCCCTCATCGCAAATGATCTCATCGCCAGGTCGCGTATGGATGTTCACCGCGATCTGATTGGCCATGGTGCCACTTGGACAGAATAACCCTGTTTCATGTCCGAACAATGTGGCTACTCGTTGTTCCAGCGAATTCACTGTAGGGTCTTCCCCGAACACGTCATCACCTACTTCTGCAGCGGCCATGACCGCACGCATGGCGGCGGTGGGGCGTGTAACGGTGTCGGAACGTAGGTCGATCATGCGAGGAGCAACCGGGCCAAGATAGCGCGACCGTTCAAACAGTATGCTCCAAGTGCCTGTGCAATTCCTCCAAGTACGGGACCGTCTTCTTGTCCACACCATGGAAGGCGGTTGCCACGGCATCTGCGGCGCGGTAGATCAGTTCCTTGCGGTCGGGTGAAAGGTCGTGATGGTGCAGTGCCATGTACGTGGTGAAGGAATCGAACGCCCCTTCGGCCGTCGCGTTGCGCTCTGCCAGCACATCGAATTCGAATTCGGTGAAGTAGGCTTTGTCACTTCCGAAATGATCGGTGCCGTTGTGTTGGGGAACCAACTCCTCCTTCACGATCCGTTTCAAGGCCGCTACTTCCGCTTCGGCCACACGTCCATCAGCCGCGGCGATCGCATACAACAAACGACCCAGTTCCTTAAAGAAGAGTTGCGCTTCCATCCGTGTTGGTGTTGGTATGGAACGAAGATAACGAACACGTTCAAACCTTCCTACTTACCAATAAGCCATCCCTGATCGGCAAGAGCACGTTCTCAACCCGTGCATCGCTCTTCACCTTCTTCGCGTACTCCACCAAACCCTTCGTCTCGTTATCCTGTTCGGCCTTTGGCGAAAGCACCTTTCCGCTCCACAACACGTTATCCGCAATGATCAAACCCCCAGGTCGCATGTGATCCGCCACAAGGTCAAAGTAGTTGCAATAGTTCGGCTTGTCGGCATCGATGAAGACCAGGTCGAAGCTGCCTTCAATGCGCGGGATCACTTCCGTGGCCGGTGCAAGGTGTTGATGGATGCGATCGTGGTAACCCGCCTTGCGGAAGTACTTGTCCACCATGGTCGCGAGCTTGGTGTTGATGTCGATCGTGTGGAGCGCACCGTTCGGTGCCAGCCCTTCGGCCAAACACAATGCCGAATAACCCGTGTAGGTGCCGATCTCCAAGACCAATTGCGGTGCCATCAACTTGCTGATCATGCTCAAGAATCGGCCTTGTAAATGACCGCTCAACATGTTCGGTAGTTCCACGTTCGCGCGCGTCTCTTCAGCCAGCTCGCGCAAGTAGGCTGGTTCCGGTGCCGTGTTCAATTCGGCATAGTGGTCCAGTTCGGGAGAAAGGAATTGCATGAGGATTCAATGTTGTACCACGAAGCGTTGCATGGTCGTACCTGTTGCAGTACGCACAGTGACCAAATATGCTCCGGTGGCAAGTGTTGAAGTGTTAAGCACTGCGCTTATGCTGGTGACTTGTTGTTGAAGTATGATGCGACCATCGATCGTGGTCACGAACAGTTCTGCCCTACCTGCGTTCGGGAAAATTGCGACCGTGATAGCATCATGCGCCGGAACCGGATAGATGGAGAACGCGTGGATAGGACCTTCTGCTTCGACCCCCACAGGTACATCCAACCGCCACCAATCATTGCGCCGTGCAAATGTGCCATCCAATCCTAGCCCATAGTAGAATTCACCGCCCCACCACTGCGAACCAGCCGATATGCCCACACCCACGCCACCCCTACGATCACCGGCAGGGAAGTCGGGAAACAGAATGTTGTCACCAAAGGGTTGCCACACTTCATGGTGAAATACGCTTTGATCAGTGGCTCCGCATGCAACTATTGATACGGAATTCCCGCTACCATCTGCACCCCAACGTGGATATGACAAACTATCGTATTGATACCATTCATTCCCGGGGTAGTACCAAGCATCGCTCAATGCGGTAAAATTGCTGTCCGCTCCTCCGATAACAGCGATCGTATTGACATATTCCACACAAGCGGCGCGATGCCTAGCGGGACCGGGAACAGGGTCCATCAATGTCCACGAACCTGCAGCAGGTTCGTATCGCCATGTCTCGTTCGTTGGAACACCGCTGGCAAGCATACCGGTCCGCAAGGGATGCCCGCGTTTGATTGATAAGTTGCAGCAACACAAGCATACCGCGCCTCGCCCGGCAATGAAGCCTTCTGCTCCCATATATCGGTCTCGGGATGATAGGCCCACAATTCATTATTCGCACCGCCGGGCCCGGTTCCACCGAACACATAGCCGGTGTCCGCGATCGTGAAGGTTGTGCAATACTGCCGTCCTTCCGTAGGCATGGACGAGATCGTGGACCAGCTTTCTGTTGAAGGTTCGTAACAGAACCAATCGTTGGTATACCCGAAGCCCACTTCGCGCCCCGTGCCCACGTAGATCCTACCATCAATGGCGAACGATGCCGCATCGTCCCGTGCCGTTCCGGGAAGATCTGTGAGTTGGGTCCATTGGGCGATACAGGATCCCGAGATCAAAATGGAGACGATGGTGGTCCAGCGCATGTTCGAAGGTAGCATACGTTGAAGTGTTCTTTTTTCGGGCCGTTGATCACCCGGATGGGAGCAGTTCCCAAATTTCCGCTGATCATTGCACTATTCGGTTTAACCAAATGGTTAATATTGCACCCCGAAACTGGAATGACCGCCGAAGTAACCACTGAACAACGCATCCTCGATGCTGCGCGAAAGGTCTTTACCCACAAAGGGATGGCCGGAGCACGAATGCAGGAGGTGGCCGATGAGGCCGGGATCAACAAGGCCCTGTTGCACTACTATTTCCGAGACAAGCAGCGTCTATTTGAAGGGGTGTTCAAGGGTAGTGCTGATCGCCAACTTGCATGCGTTTGGAAAGTTTTGGAGGATTCGAATGATCTATTCTCCGGTATCGAGCGTTTCGTTGCCACCTATCTCGATCGTATGTTGGAAGAAACCGCTCCTCCCGCAGTTCATCATCGCCGAACTACATCGCGACCCCACGAACCTCCTCGAATTCATCGATAAAGGAAAAGCGGGAAGGACCCACTACTTAGAACTCTTCGAACAAGCGCGGGAGAGCGGTGAGATCATCGATATCGATCCCCGCGAATTGTTGGTCAACATCATGGCGCTGTGCGCGCATCCATTCATTGCGCGTCCCATGCTGACCCATATCCATGGGATGAATGATGAGGCGTTCCGTCGCATGATCCAAAAACGCCGCAATTCCGTTCCCGAATTCATCATCCGTTCCATCCGCTCATGAAAGATCTTTTCAAACGAAGGCTCACGATCATCCTCGGCCTCCTCTTCATTGTCGGTGGTATTGGTACGTGCAAGAAATTGGCAAGTAGCCGCAAGGATCCCGAACGCATGGAAGTGGTCACCGCCGCTCGTGCGGTGCGGACGCTCACGGCAAGCAATGGTCCGGTGCGATTGAGCATTCCTATCACCGGAAGGCTGCGCGCCACGGACCGCATGTTGATCAACGCTGAGGTGAGCGGCACACTGCAGCGCACGGATAAGACGTTCCGTGAAGGTGTCACTTTTCTCCGCGGTGAAGTATTGTTCCAGATCGACAATAGCGAGGTGCGCGCACAATTAAATGCGCAGCAAAGCGCCTTCTTGCGTACCCTGGTGCAATTGGTCCCGGACATGCGCCTCGACCTGCCGGATGTTTCCACAAAGTGGGAAGCCTACTTGAAGAGTGTACCGGTGGACGGTCAATTGCCGGAGCTGCCGAAAATGGCCAATGAACAGGAACGTAATTACCTGGCTGGGCGAAGTGTGCTGGACCAGTACTACGGTATTCGTGCATTGTATGAACGTCTGGGCAAGTACACAGTGACTGCCGCATTCGACGGCGTTGCGGTGAGTGCCCCAGTGGAGGCTGGAACGATCGTTACAACGGGCACTCGGTTGGGTGAATTCATCGCCCCCGGTTCGTTGGAATTGGAGACAGCGATCGGCGCTGGTGAATTGGCCTTGGTGCATGTGGGTGATACACTTCGCTTGACAAGTACAGAAGGTCCCGGAACATGGGTGGGTCGCATCATCCGCACCGGAGAAAGCATCGATGCAAGCACGCAGACAGTTCGATTGTTCGTGCAAGTGGACGGAAAGGGCCTACGTGATGGGCAGTATCTCAGCGGCGCCATTGAAGCAGGTGCGTTGCCCGATGCGGTATCCGTGCCGCGCAGTGCGTTGCTTGAGGATGGATCACTCTACACGGTGAAGGATTCTTCCTTGGTAAAGAGCATGGTGGAGATCCTTCATCAAGGTGTTGAACAAGCTGTGGTGCGTGGACTGAAGAACGGCCAGGTGGTGGTGACCGATCGACTGAGCGGGGGCCATGAAGGATTGCGGGTAGCACCAGTGAAGTGATGAAAGGCCTTACCGCATATTTCCTGAAATATTCCGTGGCGGTGGATACCGTCATGGTCCTGATCTTCATCTTCGGCTTCTTCGGCTGGAAAGCAACGCGGAGTTCGTTGTTCCCGGAGGCGGAGAGCCGTACGATCCAAGTGCAGATCATCTTTCCCGGTGCAGCTCCGGAGGAAGTGGAGGAGGGTGTTGTTCTGCGTATCGAGGACGATGTGAAGGGTATCACGGGCATTGAGCGTATCAGCAGTGTGAGCCAAGAGAATGGTGGGGTCATCACCATCGAGGTCATCAAGGGCTTCAACACCGATCTGGTGCTCCAAGATGTGAAGAATGCCGTGGATCGGATCCCGTCATTGCCCAATGGCATGGAGCCGATCCGCAGTTTCAAAATGGAGAACATCCGTCCGGCGGTCAGCTTCGCACTTAGCGGAGAAGGACTGGACCTGAAAGCGCTAAGACAGTTGCGCGCCGTGTTGAGCAGGACCTCCGATCCACCGAAGGCATTAGCAAGGTGGAGCTTTCCGGCTTTCCGGAGGAAGAGATCGAAGTGGCACTTCGCGAGGATGATCTACGTGCGAACAACCTCTCCTTTGTTCAAGTTGCAGCCGCGGTCCGCGGTGCGAATCTGGACGTTACAGGTGGCAAGATCAAGACCGTCGATGAGGAGTTGCTCATACGAGTTCGCGACAAACGCATGGAGGCCGAGGGCTTGCGTAATGTCGTTGTACGCGCTGGCCTGGATGGACGGGTACTTCGATTGAGCGACGTGGCCGATGTGCGCGATGCATGGGCCGATGACCCTGCGCGGAATTACGTTAACGGTGTTCCCAGCGTGGTGGTGAATGTGAGCAGCACGATCAGTGAGGACATCTTGCACATCGCCGATGCCACCACGAAATACATGGCCGATTTCAATGAACGGAACACCACGGTCAAAGCTTCATTGATCAACGATGCTACCATTGTGTTGCGGCAACGTATCGCCATGCTTCTGGAGAATGGGATCCAAGGGTTCCTTCTGGTCGTGATCGTGCTTACCCTCTTCCTCAACTGGCGTTTGGCATTTTGGGTCGCGCTCAGCATTCCAGTTGCCTTCGCGGGTATGTTCATTCTGGCTCCGGGCTTCATCACGATCAACGTCATGAGCCTATTCGGTATGATCCTCGTCGTAGGTATCCTCGTGGATGACGGCATTGTGATCACGGAGAGCATCTATCAAGAATACGAACGGGGCCTACCACCTATCCAGGCCGCATTCATCGGTATCAACAAAGTCCTCCCTGCAGTGATCAGCAGTGTGCTCACTACGGTGGCAGCGTTCAGTACCTTCTTCTTCATCGAAGGGCGCTTGGGTGATTTCGCACCGGCACTTGCCTTTGTTGTGATCGGTACGTTGACCTTCTCGTTGATCGAAGCGGCATACATTCTTCCTGCGCACATCGCACACAGTAGAGGACTGAGCCGTGGAAAGAAGAATCGATTGGAAGCATACATGAACGGTGTGATGGGAGATCTTCGCGACCGACGCTATGGCCCCTTCTTCGATCGCATCATGCGGAATAAGGTGCTCACCATTGGTATCGCGTTCTTCATTTTCGCATTGACCATCGGTTCCGTCGGAGCGGGTATCATCCGCACCACGTTCTTCCCAGTGATCGAACGTGATGATGTTGCTGTGGACCTTGAGATGGTGACCGGCACGCGTGAGCTGATCGTCTTCGCGGAATTGCAGAAGATCGAGCAGTTGGTGTGGGCGCTGAACGACGAGCTGAGCGCAGGTCGCGCGGATAGCTTGGATGTGATCCTGAAAGTGCAAACGATACTTGGCCCTCGGCCGGAGCAAGGCAAGTTGAACATCATCCTGCTCGATGGGGAGAAGCGCGGATTCAAAAGCGAGGAACTGACCAATCGCCTGCGGGAAAGGAGCGGTTCCATTCCCGGTGTCTCCAATCTTTCGTTCGGGCTCACGAGTACGTTCGGAAAGCCGATATCCGTATCCCTGCGCAGCAATGATCTTGCAGAACTGAACGCTGCTAAGGAAGAGTTGCGCAATGAGTTGGTGCAGCTATCGATGCTCCGCGATGTGGTGGACAGCGATCGGCCCGGCAACCGCGAAGTGGTATTGCAGATGAAGGACAAAGGCACAATTGCTCGGCCTCACGTTGCAGGATGTTGTCGGACAGGTGAGGCAAGGTTTCTTCGGCCTCGAATCGCAACGCGTTCAACGTGGCGAGGACGAAGTGAAGATCTGGGTCCGCTATGCCGAGGATGAACGGGCATCGCTCCGTGACCTGGAGGACATGCGTATCCGCACGCCGGATGGAAGGCAGTTGCCGTTGAGCGAACTCGTAAGCTATCGCGTTGAACGTGGTATCCGGGCCATTGGTCACTTGGACGGCAAACGCGAAGTGCGCGTAGAAGCTGACCTTGCGAACAGTGCACAAAGCGCGACGGATGCAACATCCTTGGTTGCCAGAGATGTGATGGTGCCGCTGCTCGCCCGCCATCCGGGCATCAGCTACAGTTTCGAAGGACAAGGAGAGCAGAGTCGTAAAGTTGGAGCCTCGGCCGCCCGGATCATGCCGATCACGCTCATCGTCATGTTCTCCTTGATCGTGATCACACTGCGGAGTTTCTGGCAGATGCTGATGGTATTGCTGTGCATACCGCTCGGTTTCATCGGTGTGGCTTGGGGCCACTGGATCCACGATGTGCAGATCAGCTTGTTCAGCTTCTTCGGTGCCATTGCCCTTATCGGTGTCATGGTGAATGATTCGCTTGTACTGGTCACCACGTTCAATGCGAATTTGAAGGAACGTATGTCGTTCAACGATGCGTTGCGCACTGCTGCGCTCTCGCGCTTACGACCTATCTTGCTAACATCGCTCACTACTGTCGCCGGTCTGTTACCCATCACGCTGAACAAGAGTTTCCAAGCCCAATTCCTGATCCCCATGGCGGTAACCGTGGCCTATGGACTCGCCATTGCAACGTTCGTAACGCTCATTGTACTTCCCACCCTCTTGGCCGGGCTCAACGAGATCCGCCGTTTGCGATGGTGGGCCTGGTATGCTGAATGGCCTACGTCGGAACAGGATGAACCCGCCGTGAAAGAACTGCCCTATGAGAACCTGGAGGATACACGCGCTTAGTGCTGTTGCGATCCTGGCGACCGTGGGCATGGCCCAGGATACGCTCTTGTTGGCTGATGCCGTTCAACTTGCGCTGGCCAGTGAACACGGTATCCTCATTGCGCGCAACGATGCTGAGGTTGCGAATGCACTGGCGACTGCTGGGAATTCAGGATTGCTGCCGAAAGTGGATGCACGGGCCAACGCCAATTACAGTAACCAGGACACCGAGCTCGACTTCGCCCCCGGCTTGGAGGATGTCTCGCGCAAGGGGGTCGTGAACACTACGCTCGCCGGTCAGTTGGGTTTGACCTACACACTGTTCAACGGGTTAGGCAATTTTGCCACATACCAGCGTTCATTGCTCACTGCCGATCTCGCCGATCTCAGAACGCAAGCACAGGTCGAAGGGACCATTACGCAGGTCATCGCACTGTACTATGCCATCGCAGCCCAAGATGAGGATCTGCGCATCACCCAGCGGATCTTGGAGATCAGTGATGATCGCTTCCAACGCCTCGAGGCCAAAGCAACGCTCGGTGGTGCAGGACGGTTGGATGTCTTGAATGCACAAGTGGACCTCCAGTCCGACAGCGCCTCTTTCATCCTCGCCCGCCAACGCCGCGAACGAAGCGCACGCGATCTGGCCGTTTTGTTAGGTAGGGACCCGGATGCGCAGGTTGTTGTCTCGCATCGCGTGGAGTATGCACGAACACTTTCGGTGGACCAGTTGTTGAGCGAGGCCATGCAAGGCAACGTGCAATTGCGGTCAGCGGTTGCGCAGGTGCGAGCAGCGGAAGTGGATCAACGGATCGCCAAGGCATTGCGCTGGCCACGCCTGGACCTTAGTGCGAATTACGGTGTGAGTGATCAGAACAATGGCGTGGGATTGGTGCTGGGCACCTATACCCAAGGATTCAACGGTGGCCTCACCCTCAGTGTTCCGATCTTCGATGGAGGCCGCATCAACACGCAAACAAAGACAGCACAACTCCGCGCCGAAAGTGCGGTACTTGCCGAAGAGCAAGCCAGGCTCCAAGTGGAACGCGATGTACGCAATGCATTTACAACATGGAGCAGCCAACGCGAGGTGTTGCGGATCCAGGATGCAGCAGTAAAGACGGCCCAGCTCAACCTCGATCGCACGAAAGACCTGTTCCAAGCCGGTCAGCTTACCGGGCTGCAATTCCGCCAGGCCCAATTGGATCTTGCTAACGCCGCACGTCAAGCCGTTGTGTCGGGGTTCGATACGAAGGTTGCGGAACTTACCTTGCTTCGGGCGAGCGGTGGGCTTTTGTCGGCTGTCGGTGTTCAGCCGTGATAGACGCCGGCTATACGTCATGTTGATGGGTTCACGAGGATCACCCATCTTCGTAGCACATAAAACGCCCACCATGACCATCCGTATCCGTCTTCCTCTTATCGCTACTTGCATCATGATCCTTACCGCTTGCTCCAGCGAGCCGGCGAATGAAACGCCTGATCAAAAGGAGGAGCGAGTGTTGAACGAAGCTGCTGAATGCGACCCGCTCGTAGGTGAGTTCCGCGATCTGATGGCCGATTACGAAGGTGCGCTCGCGGGCATGGTCGCCAACAAGAAGATCGATCCTGAACAGCAAGAGAAGTTCTCTGCCAAAGCAAGTGACCTGAGCATGCGGATCCAAGAGCGTGGTGAGAAAGCCCTCGGGATCAAGTGCTGGACGGAGTTCAATACCATCGGTCAGACCTACGGTCCACGGATCGCGAAGCTCGGCATGGAGGCCATGATGATGGAAGGTGGCATGGAGGGTCTCGAAGGAATGGACCCGGCGGCTTTGGAACAGCTCAAGAAGGTGATGGGCCAGTAGGTCCGCGCAACTCGAAAGGTCGAACAGGAACAGGTCCGGTCGAGGGCGGCAGGTTGGTTAACTGTTAGAAATTTGCCGCTGTGTCCAGCGCGATCCAGCCCGACGAAGGTTCAGGAATAATTTCTGCATTCCATGATGACATTAATGATCGCCAAACACTTCCGCGAAGTCCACTTCGGTGGCAATTGGACCAGCGTGAATTTGCGCGATACGTTGAAGGATGTCACATGGCAGGAGGCCACCACCAAACGCGAAGGCTTCAATACCATCGCGGTGCTCACCTTCCACATCAGCTACTTCATCGATGCAGTGTTGGTGGTACTGGAAGACGGACCACTCGACGCGCACGACAAGTTCAGTTTCACACATCCGCCGATCACCAACGAAGTGGATTGGCAACGCATGTTAGAGAAGGTATGGAGCGACGCCGAACGGTTCGCAACACTGGTGGAACAACTGCCCGAGGATCATTTGCACCAAGACATGGCCGACTCGAAATATGGTACGTGGTACCGCAACCTGCACGGCATCATTGAACACACGCACTATCACATGGGTCAGATCGTGATCTTGAAGAAGTTGTTGCGGACCTGACCCGACCATTTAGGTTGATCCATGAAAATGGTAAAGCGCACAAGAACGCCGAAGCGGATCTCTCCACTTCGGCGTTCTTTCTTCTTATGTAACGTTGCGTAAACGTCGCGTCGCCGCGTCGTCGCGGTTAACCGCATTTCACGCTGTCACGCAGGTCAGTAACAATACTTCCCCTCCGCGATCATCTTCTTCGCGATCGCCTTCCGTAATTCCGCAGTGTTCAAGTTCGTGTTCTTGCAGAAGCGCTTGGCGCCCATCAGCATCGCGCGTTGCTCATCGCCATCGGAGAAATTGTTCACGGCCTCCTTCGCGTGCTTGTGGATCCGTCGGCCGCATCGTGGATGAAGAGCTGGCACATGGCCACCTGCTCTTTCACGCTATCAGCGCCATTCAACTCGGCCAACTTCAAGGTGCGCAGCAAGGTGCTCTCCGCGAGGTAGGTATCGATCACCATATCTGCCGTGTGCATCAACGTCTCTTGGTGTTTCGCCAACTCCAAGCCCAGCTTCTGCGCGGCGCCACCGGCTACCATCAGCACGGCCTTTTTGAAGTTCGCCACCATGCGCTTCTCGTCGCCGAGCAGGGAATCATCGGGCTCCGGCATGTCAGGGATGCCCATCAGTTCAGAAGCCACTTTCATCGCCGGTCCCATCAGGTCCAACTGGCCTTTCATCGCACGCTTCAGCAACATGTCCACGATCAACATGCGATTGATCTCGTTGGTCCCTTCGAAGATCCGGTTGATACGACTATCGCGATAGGCTCGCTCCACTGGGCTCTCCGCACTGTAGCCCATACCGCCATAGATCTGCACGCCTTCATCGCACACGTAATCCAGGCATTCGCTGCCAGCTACTTTCAGGATCGCTGCTTCGGCCGCGTATTGCTCCACACCTTTCAGCAAGGCCTTTGCGTGGTCCGCACCGCCGCCTCCAATGCTTCGATCGCTTGCTCCATGTCATTGCTGCAACGAAAGGTGGCACTTTCCAAAACGTAGCTATAGGTTGCTTGATCAGCGAGCTTCTGGCGGATCGCGCCGAAGCTGCTGATCGGCCTGCCGAACTGCAAACGTTCGTTGGCATACTTCACGCTCTGGTCCACCACGGCCTTTGCACCGCCTAATGCCGCGCCGGCCAACTTGATCCGGCCGATGTTCAGGATGTTCACCGCGATCTTGAAGCCGTTGCCGCGCTCACTCAACAAATTCTCCACCGGCACCTTGCAATCGTTGAAGAACACTTGGCGCGTGCTGCTGCCCTTGATCCCCATCTTCTTCTCCTCTGGGTTCAGCGTAATGCCGCCGAAATCCTTCTCCACGATGAAGGCGCTCAGGTTGTCATCTTCTTTGCCGGTCTTGGGGTCCACGATCTTGGCGAAGACCGTGAAGATGTCCGCGAAGCCACCGTTGGTGATCCACATCTTCTGGCCGTTGATGATGTAGTGCTTGCCATCGTCGGTCAGCACCGCTTTGGTCTTTCCGCTGTTCGCGTCGCTACCTGCGCTCGGCTCGGTTAGGCAGTACGAGGCCTTACACTCGCCGGTGGCCAGTTTCGGGATGTACTTCTTACGCTGTTCCTCGTTGCCGTAGTACAGGATCGGCAGTGTTCCGATGCCCGTATGCGCCGCCATCGCTACGCTGAAGCTGTGTCCGGCGCCGGTCACCTCCGTCACCAGCATCGTGGTCACGAAGTCCTTGCCGAAGCCGCCCAGGTCCTCGGGCACCGAGATGCCCAGCAAACCCAATTCGCCCGCTTTGTCCAGCAGGCTCGGCATCAGCCCCTCTTCCATGGCGTCGATGCGGTCCAGTTGGGTCCACACGTTCTGTTGCAGGAACTCGAGGGCGCTCTGCGCGATCATGCGCTGCTCCTCGTTGAATTCCTCGGGAATGAAAATGTCCTGCGGGTCGCTCTCGCGGATCAGGAACTCGCCTCCTTGGAGGGCTTTCTTGGTTTCGGTTGCCATGGTCGTGATCAGATAATGGAAAGATTGCTTCGCTGCGCTCGCAAGATCAGACGATCAGAAGATCGAATGCCTGCTGGGTGTTCAACGTGTTTGTTGAGGTAGTTGTTTGCGGATACGTTTCGGCTATTTGCGGATATTCTCGGATATGCCCGACCGCGGAAGTCAGTTGGTTACAAATTGTAACCGACTGCAACTGGTAACGATCTGTTACCAGTTGAATAGTGATGTTGGAGTGCAGGGCGCTCATGGTTTCAGCGGGTGACAGCTTCTTTCTCGACACGCATGAACAACTACGGACAGGCTGCCGGGCTTTTCAGGCTGATCGCTGCGAATGGTCTTCTATGGATGACTCGCTTCTCAGTATTCATTGTGATATGCGAATCACTTTGCGTTCGTATGCGTCGGTCACGTATTCTACTCTGAGCAATCGAAGAGTGTTGATGTCGAAGTAGAACTCTATCACATGCCACTCGAGCCCTTGATAGAGCTCGAACATCCAATGATGTTCACTCCATGGAACCTTTTTCTCCAAGAGACTCAGCCGATAGGCCAGCTCTTGGTCCAAGCGCTGTTCCAAGCTACTTGCACTGTCGGCGCTTACAGTGTCCTCTTCATCCAATCGACCTCTCTTATAGTCGCAATAGACCCGGAGGTCACCCTCGTTGCTCTCATCATAGTCAAGCTGGAACCGATGGAGAGGGAGCCTGGGTTCGAACCCGTATAGCTCGTGATTCGTTTTCAACCATCGAGTTGCCTCCTTCTGACACAGGCGCTCCTTACGCTTTTCATGCTCATAGTATTTGCAGTCCTGAGCAGATGTCATGAAGGGCGGAAGTGCCAGC
This sequence comes from Flavobacteriales bacterium, assembly GCA_016717305.1. Classification (GTDB taxonomy): domain Bacteria; phylum Bacteroidota; class Bacteroidia; order Flavobacteriales_F; family PHOS-HE28; genus PHOS-HE28. The sequence continues at coordinate 144,645 of JADKFY010000003.1, read as the reverse complement.
AACATCGCGGCACTTGTTCGAAGAAGCGTTGAGTTCCGGCGTTCATGACTGGCGCGTTTGCATCCTCAACGTGTATTTCGCGTAGAGCGATGGCAGCGGAGCCCACAGCGCGGTAACCCGCGCGAGGACTTGCAGCGAAAGCGCGACCCGAGGCCCTGCGAGGGGCACGCCCAAACCATCACTATGTCTTGTTGGCCTCATACTTCGAGCCTACTTCTTCACGAATCCGGCGATGCGTTCGTTCTGCTTCAGGTTCTCCCTTTGGTAATAGTACACGGCGTCCGTGTTGAAAGTCAGTCGCATGGCAGCCACGTAGATCTTACTCTTGAAGTCCTCGGGATGGATGACGAAAAGTTGATAGCCTGCTTGGACCTCGAAGCGCATGTTCAATTCGATCAGTTCATTGCCTTCAGGAGTCGTGATCATGGGTTTTCGGGTATCCGTATGCCAACCAGTGATAACCCCGGAATAGAAGAAGACCTCTTCGAAGACGAGTTCAAGGCTATGACCGTACGTTAAGTCAGCACCGCCTCCGATTACCAAGCGATCGATGACATACTCTACCACTTGGAAGTCGAACCATTCCTGCGCTTGCACGATGCGGTTGATGTCCTGAACGATCGCCTGAGTGTCTTTGTCCATTGCCGTTCAATTCAACAACTCAAAAACGCTTGCCGCGCCTTGCCCGGTACCAACGCACATGGTAACGACACCATACTTCTGCTTTCGCCTTCTCATTTCATTGAAGAGTTGAACAGAGAGCTTTGCCCCAGTACAACCCAGTGGATGCCCCATGGCGATCGCGCCGCCGTTCACGTTCACCATGTTCGGGTCCAGTCCCAACTCGCGGATCACCGCCAAGCTCTGGCTTGCGAAGGCCTCGTTCAACTCGAACTGCTCGATGTCCTGCAGCTTCAGCCCGGCCTTTTCAATGGCCTTCGGCACCGCCGCCACCGGACCGATGCCCATGATGCGCGGCTCCACGCCGGCAACGTGGTAGGAGAGGAGGCGCGCGATCGGCTTCACGCCAAGTTCCTTCAGCATGCGCTCGCTCACCACCAGCACGAAGGCCGCGCCATCGCTGGTCTGGCTGGCGTTGCCCGCCGTTACCGTCCCCTTCGCATCGAACACCGGACGCAATTTCGCCAGGCCCTCTATCGTGCTCGCGCGCGGACCTTCATCGGTGTCCACGATGTACTTCTCCACCTGGCGCTTCTCCTTCGCATCCAGGAACACGCGCTCCACTTCGAAGGGCACAATGTCGTCCTTGAAACGCCCGGCGGCGATGGCGGCCAGCGCCTTCTCGTGGCTCTTCAGGCTAAAGGCATCCTGGTCCTCGCGGCTCACTTTGTAGTCGCGCGCCACGGCCTCGGCGGTAAGGCCCATGCCCCAGTACCACGTCGGGTGCTCCTTGCCCACCGCGGCGTTCGGCACAATGCGCCAGCCACCGAAGGGGATCGGGCTCATGCACTCCACGCCACCGGCCACAATGCAATCGGCTTGGCCGCTGTGGATCTTCGCACTGGCGATCGCGATCGTCTCGCTGCCGCTGCTGCAATAGCGGTTCACCGTCATGCCCGGCACCTTGTCCGTGTCCAGGCCCATCAGGCTGATCATGCGCCCGATGTTCAGGCCCTGCTCGGCCTCGGGCGTCGCGTTGCCCACGATCACATCGTCTATGCGCTCCTTGTCCAGCCCGGGCACGCTGGCCACCAAGTGCCGCACCACGTGCGCACCCAATTCATCCGGACGGGTAAAACGGAATTTGCCGCGCGGCGCTTTGCCTACTGCGCTGCGGTATGCTGCTATGATGTATGCGTTCATGGTCAGGGGTGTGCTTAGTTCTTTGATTTCTTCTTGCCGACCGCCAGCAACCGATCACCTGCGCGACTTGCGGTTAGCGAGCGCATCTGCGCAATGGCGATCCCGTTCAGTTGTTGAAGCCGCATGGATGACGAAAGGCCCTGCTGGATCAGCACCGCGTTGATGCTCTCCATGTTGGAAAGGACAACGAGTTGTTCCAAGGTCGCATGGTCGCGCATGTTGCCAGCGAGTGAAGGGTTCGCTCGCTTCCATTCCACTGCCGTAAGGCCGAACAGCGCCATGTTCAGCAGGTCGGCTTCGGTGGCATATACGCCGCTGATCCGTGCTTTGGTCAGCACCGGTGGGATGAGATGCTCCTTGATGGCATCGGTGTGGATGCGGTAGTTGACCTTGGCCAGCGTGCGCTGCAGGTTCCACTCCAGCGATTGGTTGCTGGCCTCGGCTTCCTTCAGCCGTTGGAACTCCTTGATCAGGTATAGTTTGAACTCCGGGCTCAGCCACGAACCGAACTCGAAGGCGATGTCCTTGTGCGCATACGTGCCGCCATGCCCGCCAGCGCGCGCATGCAGCCCGATCGCACCGGTGGCATCGATCCATTTCTTCACCGAGAGGTAGAAACTGTTGCGACCGGCCGCGTTCCCAATTCCCTCGAATTCGAGGGAATTGAAGGCGGCGTTGTTCAACTGCTCCCACACGCCGAGGAAGAGCACCGTGTCCTTGTTGCGCAGCCACTGCTCAATGAGCGCGCTCCCGCCCTCGAAGCCCTGCACCATGTCGGTGAGCGAAATGTAATCCTGCTCGTGCCGCTCCACAACGGTGACCGGGATCCCTTTGACGTTGATCGCGCGCTTCTTCATCTCCCTTGCGATTGTCGCTCTGAGTTTGTCGAAGTGTGGGCGTGCCGGCGCCAAATGCGCGCCGTCGGGTTATTCGCTGCAAGTCCTCGGCCTGAAGACAGGCCTGTGGGCTTTCCGCTGCTATCCCTCACGCGGAGTGCGGGGTCTCGACTATTTGATCTCGACACCATCCTTGTAGTTGATGACTTTCTCAACTCGGCCATCGGGAGACCAGTATGTCCATGTGCCTTCTTCTTTGGATGGGCAGAAGCGCCGTTCCATTTCTTCCAATGAAAACTCAAAGAAGTGACCCTTGATATTGATCTGGCCGTTGTCGTGCCACACCGTGTATTCACCAACGATCGTTCCTCGATACCAGAGATACTCGGACTGCTTGGCGCCATTGGGCCAGTAACTGACTGATAGTTCAAGGCCTCGAGGATGATAGTCTAGCTCAGATTGGAGTTGACCGTTCTCGTAGTAGCCTTTGTGATAGACGAGATCAGTGAAGTTCTCTCCAGCTTCGATCACATGAAGGCGCAATTGACCGTTCTGATAATAGTTCCAAGAATGCGCGCTATCACTCTTGGTGATCATTCGGGTGACCAAATGCGCATAGCCTGGGTCGCGATAGATCTCGACAACAGTACTGTCGTTACGGAACATCCGTAGATCCTGTCCGCGAATAGGTGAGTACACTGAATCGGTCCGGGAGTCAATGCTGAGATGGGCAAGGACATTCTTCGCGTCACGATAGTTGAAGCGCAAAGTGTCTTGTGCGATCGCCGAACTAGAAAGGAAGGAAGCCACAATTGGAATCAGAACGTTTCGCGTGAGCGATTGAAGCGAAAAGCCCACAGCGCGGTATTCCGCGCGAGGACTTGAAGCGGAAAGCGCGACCCGAGGCTTTGCGAGGGGCACGCCCAAATAATCACCGGAATATGGTCCCGAGGTGTTCATTTCTTCATCCTGGACTCTTGGCGTTTTCTAGCACGCTCAATTTCAACTTCTGTTAGAAGCAACAACCTTCCGTTGTTCTTTCGGATGCCGCAGATCCGCTTGTCTTCAAAACTGGATGACCACATCACCGCCTTTGATCCTCGCCAACGGATAGCTTGCCCAAGTAAATAAGGCTGCATCCGTACGCGCAGGTCCGTGGTCCACACCGCTTTACCTTTTTGGTTTATACGTTGGATTGAACACGTGGTGGTGTCTGCTTGAATGTATAATTCTCATCAATCACGAGCGCCATGCCATTGTAATTCGGACCGCCACCGAAAATCCGGTCGAATGTCTTGGTCTCCTGCGAAAATGCCGAACTGATACAGGCCACTGTAAGCGGCGTGATGATGGATCGGTTGATATGGAACGTGGTAAACATCCGAACTAGTTGCGCAACACTTTCCCAGTTGTAATGATCGACTGCAACCGCTCCAAGGTCTTCCGCTGCATGCACAGTTCGAGGAACGCCTTCCGCTCCAGATCCAGCAGATACTGCTCCGAAACCTCCGTGATCTCGCTCAGATCCCCGCCGGCCAATACGAAGCCCAACTTCTGCGAGATCAGCGTGTCGTGCGCGCTGATGTAGTTGCCGCTTTCCATGCTGTTGGCGCCCACGTACACGATGCCCAGCGCTTCCTTGCCGAGGACCTTGATGTTCTTGCGCATCGGCGGCTGGGTGTAGCCTTTGTTGGCCATGTCCAGCGCGCAGGCCTTGGCGTAGGCGAGCTGGTGCTGGCGGCTCACGATCACTTCGTCCTGGCCTTCGCGCAGGTAGCCGAGCCCGAATGCTTCGTGCCCGCTGGTGGCCACCTTGGCCTGACCGATGGTGAGGAAGCGATCGCGGAAGCGGTTGATGCGCATGTCGCCTTCATGCAGTTCGTCGCTGAGGCGCAGCGCGAACTCCTTGCTGCCACCACCGCCGGGGATCACGCCCACACCGAATTCCACGAGGCCCATGTAAGTCTCGGCGTGCGCCACCACTTTGTCGCAATGCATGCTGAGCTCGGTGCCACCACCCAAACACAGTTGGTGCGGCGCGGCCACCACGGGGATGGACGAATGCCGCATGCGCATCATGGTGTTCTGGAAAGTGCGGATGGCCATGTCCAGGTCGTCGTACTCCTGCTCCACGGCCATCATGAAGATCATGCCCACGTTGGCACCCGCGCTGAAGTTGGCACCGTCGTTGTAGACCACGAGGCCCTTGTAGCCGCCTTCCGCGAGGTCGATGGCCTTGTTGAGGCCCTGGATCACTTCCGCGCCGATGGTGTTCATCTTGGTGCTCCAGCTCACGCACAGGATGCCATCGCCGATGTCGCGCACCACGGCCTGGCTGTTCTTCCACACGATGCTGCTCTCCGGCAGGTCAAGAAGCACGATGCACACCTTCCGCGCGCGGATCAGGCTTGTAGCTCTTGCTCGCGGCATCGTAGTAGAGCCGCTTGCCGCCTTCCGTTTGTAGAAGGTGGTGTGCCCGCAGCGAGCATTTCGGCCACCCAAGGCGACACCGCGATGCCCGCCTTCTGCATGGCGTCCAATGCCGTCTTCAAGCCGACTGCATCCCAGGTCTCGAAGGGTCCCAGCTCCCAACCGAAGCCGGCGCGTAACGCATCATCGATCTTGTACAAGGCATCCGTGATCTCAGGGATGCGATGGCTCACGTACGCGAACAATCCGTGGAAGCTCTTGCGGTAGAACTCGCCGGCCTTGTCGCTGCCGTCGTAGAGGATCGACATCCGCTTCACCAGGTCGTCCTCCTTCTTCGCCGCGTCCATGGTGGCGAACTTGGGCTTCACCTGCGGACGGTATTCCAGCGTCTTCAGGTCCAGCGCCATGATCTCGCCCTTGTTCGCGCGGTCCTTGAAGAAGAAGCCCTTGCCGGTCTTGCTGCCGAGCATGTTCTTCTCGACCATCTTTTGCAAGTAGCCCGGGATGGTGAAGAGCGCGTTCTGCTCGTCGTTCGGGCAGTTGTCCTTCACGCCTTGCGCGACTTTCACCAACGTGTCCAAGCCAACGACGTCGGCGGTGCGGAACGTGGCGCTCTTCGGACGGCCCAGCACCGGACCGGTCAAGCGATCGACCTCTTCCACCGTTAGGCCCATTTCTTCCACCAAGTGGAACAGGCCCATGATGCCGAACACGCCGATGCGGTTCGCGATGAAGGCGGGCGTGTCCTTGCACAGCACGGTGACCTTGCCGAGCACGCGCTGGCCGTAGTCCTCCAGGAAGCTCAGCACCGATGGATCCGTGTCCGGACCGGGGATGATCTCCAGCAATTGCAGGTAGCGCGGCGGGTTGAAGAAGTGCGTGCCGCAGAAATGCTTGCGGAAATCGGCGCTGCGTCCTTCGGCGATCGCGTTGATCGGAATGCCGCTGGTGTTCGTGGTGATCAGCGTGCCGGGGGTGCGGTACTTCTCCACGTTCGCCAGCACCTGCTGCTTGATGTCCAAGCGCTCGATCACCACTTCGATGATCCAGTCGCAGTCCTTGATCTTGGCGAGGTCGTCGTCGAAGTTGCCGGTGCTGATCCGGCTCGCGAAGGCTTTGTCGTAGATGGGCGAGGGGTTGCTCTTCAGCGCGAAGCTCAAGGCATCGTTGACGATCTTGTTGCGGTCCGTGCCCTCCTTCGGGACGATGTCCAGCAGCAACACCTCGCACCCCACGTTCGCGAAGTGGCAGGCGATGCGTGATCCCATAACGCCGCTTCCGAGGACGGCTACTTTCTTGATGTTACGATTGGTCATTGTTCAGTGTTGTTAACCGCGACGGCGCGACGACGCAACGGGTTCGCGACGTATTGATCGAGGTTGTTTCTTTTTGCGTTCATCCTCTCCTTGGTTCTTGTTCTGCGTTGCGTATCGTCGCGTCGTTGCGTCGTCGCGGTTCAATTTCCGAAGAGTTGTTCCTGTTCGAGTATCCTATCCAGTTCCGCCATCACAGTGCGGAAGTTGTTCAGTTGTGTAGGCGTGAAGCGGCTCTGCACCGCCTCGTTGAATTTGATCACCGTGTGGCGGCTCACGTCGCGCATTTGTTTGCCTTTTGCGGTGAGGTGAATATGCACTACCCGTTTGTCGTCCGTGCAGGGGACCCGCTTGATGAGACCATCGTCTTCCATAGTCTGCAGCGTGCGCACCAAACTCCTGCTCTCCATGCCCATCTTCGGTCCGAGTTTGGTGCTGGGTGTCCCGTCAGGGTCCACGCTGAGGAGGATCTGCCCAATGGCCATGGTGCCGCCATACTTGTTGGCTTCGCTGTTGTAAAGCCGTGAAATGCGGCTCCACACTTTGCGGATCGGGAAGTCGATGGTCTCTTCTGGGCGCATGGACAGGAGACGAAGGTAATAGCGAAAAGTTATGCGTGCATACTAAAAGCAGAATTGTCCGGACCGAATGCATCCGTGTACTTTTGGGCAGGTCCTGTCCGTTAAGATGATAGACCTACAAACCATGCGAGCCATCCTCTTCACCACCCTTGCACTGTCCTTGACCTTCTTGGCTTCCTGTAAAAAGGATGATCCAGACCCTGCGCCACCGTCGACGCCGGAAGTGGACAATGGCCCACGCTTGATCTTGAAATTCCGGTTCGATAGCACTCAGGTGAGATTGAATGGGCAAGGCCAACCTGAGCCAATATTGCCGGCAGGTCACGCTGCACAAAATCCGCGTTTCAATACCATGAGCAGCCATTACGTGGAGTTCGCTCCAAATGCATGGACTTTTCCGGGCCAAGGTGATGTGGTGTATCACGCGGCCGAGACCACGGCCGGTGGTGCCAATGCGATCGACTTCAACCAAAGCGTGAATGTTGGACAGAACGGAACTTTCCTGAACATCCCGCTTTCGCAACTTTCTGCTGGAACTTACGAGTACCTCCGCGTTTCACTCGCTTATCAAAACTATGACATTGACTTCCGTTATGATGCAACTTCGGTCGGTGGTAGTATAATGGACCTTACCGGAACATTGGCCTCATTCATTGGTTTCAATACGTACATCGGTACATTCAACGTGGGCCAACAAAGTGTAACCGTGAATGACGATAAGCTTCAAGGTTTCTGGGCATTTGAAGTGGACCCGTTGCCTGCTCCTATTCCGACTCCAGCTCCAACGGTCGGTCAAGCACCGGGCGTTACCACCGTGCCGAACCCGATCTTCCTTTCTTCACCGATCCCTGCCGGTTCTTGCTTGGTCACCGGAGGTTTTGCCACACCATTGGTGATCACGGGAAATGAAACCGAGGATCTGGAGATCGTGGTGTCGTTGTCCACCAACCAAAGTTTCGAATGGATCGACAACGGTGATGGGATCTTCGAACCCCTTGCTGGCGATGTGGTGATCGACATGGGGGTCCGAGGTCTGATCCCTATCGTGCAGTAAGCCTTATCTCGGTTTCCAAGTTGATCGGACCACGGGGACATGGATCATCTTTTGAGGTGGCCCTGATCCATGTTGGACCCTTTGTACCACTTGCCTTTACTGTGATTTTGTGTTCGCTACGGCCCGTGATGCGTAAGCCGCTGCCTACTTCCCAATACAGACTGCCATGCGGTCCTTGAACTTCGATGGTTCTTTCCTCCAGTGCCTCCATTTTTCGCGATCCGCCAACTACGGACAATTCGCGGGGAACGGTGCACAGGTGTCGAAAAGGTCCTGTTGTGGTTCGCGTTGGTAGACCCGGATCCAATCCACCACCAAAGCGGTGTTCCCCGCCCAGACCGTTGGCCCTGATGGGCCTTTGCAATAGCCCTTGGGCTCGCTAACACCATTCCCAGCGATCACGTTCACCTTGTCCTCTGCTCGCGGGAAATAGGGCGCCAAACGTTGCTCACCCGGTGCGCGATCACAGGCCGATAATGGCGTGCCGTGTTTATCTGTAAAGCGACCGCGACTATGGATCTGCTCGCCATCCACGTACCAACGTAATTCGTCACGATCCCATTCCACGGCAAAGACATGGAAGTCCTCACTATGGTTCTCCCCTTTGTATTTGCCGGTGTTGCTGTATCGTGGATCGCTCCAACGATGCAAGGACCCCTTGATCCATTTCGGCTTTTCGCCACAGACCTCGAAGACGTCGATCTCCGTTTGTCCTCCGAACATCCAGAACGCCGGCCAAAGTCCTTTTCCTTCGGGTAACTGGCAACGGATCTCGAACTTACCGAAGTTGAATTCCGCCGTGCCGATGGAACGGATCGTGCTTGCCGCGAAGTCCACCTTCTTGGTGAACCATTCCACCGGCTTCGTCTCAACGCCCAGTTCCAACAGGCCATTGCCAATACGCACCTGCTCGTCCATATACACCGAGTTGGTACCGCCCATGTACCGGCACGCTTCACAATTGTCGGAACCATCGCTGCTGAATGGGTAGTAGGTCACCCACTTGCTGCGGTCCAACACGGTGCCGTCGAACTCATCGTGGAACACCAGTTTCCAACTGCTCGTGTCGCATGCGCTGCCGGGGTCTGGCACCAATGGGCGGTCTTTCGCCTTTTTTTGGCTGAATGAGTTGAACGAAACCAAAAGGCCGATCAAGACCAATGCTCCAGCGAGTTTGTTCCGATCAAAAATGTTGAATGCCATGGTGTTCTTTTTCAGGAACAGGTTGCCACATCCCTTGTGTACGAAGCTATGCCGGTGGGGCAGGAGCGATGCGCGCGATCCCATTCACCCATAACACCAAACCCGTTGCTGGATGATAGGTGTAGTGTACTGTATTGGCCGGGACAATGATGTCGTTATGGCCATCGAGGTCGTCGTACATGTAAACACTATCGCACGCAAGGGTGAAGCTCGTGGTGTCGTTATGAAGGGCAATGCGGATATGCGGTGCAATGCTGGTCAACCGGATGTATGCGGTATCCGGTTCGTTCACACGTTCCGGGTGCGCGATGTCCATGAAGCCGTGATCGCGGAATGTTCCATCGTACCGCATGATCTTTTGTCCCCAAGAACCGCGTTCACCGAAATTGGCCAATACCCAGGAGCCCTCCAACGTGCCTGCTTGGCCGAAAACGGTGGGTAACATGGTCCAACTGTCGTAGCCCGGTGCGGATACCGCAATGGTCTCCGCGGAACTGTCCGGAAGTGCACGGTAGTGGTACAGTCGCAACCCTTCGAAGCTTTCCGTAACGTTGGAGGCCACCATTAAATAGGTTCCATCACCAACGGCAAATGCTACCTGCACGAGCAGGGTGTCGTGCTTCACGTTGGGATCCACAATGGGAAGTTCCAATGGCATTCCATCCGCAGTTTGGAGCACTGTATGCGACAGTTCGGTCTTTTGTTCGACTGCCGGTCCTCCGCATGCGGCAAGAGCGAGCGCACACGAAAGAGTGAACACGATGGACTTGCTCATTGCTTCGTAACGGCCCCGGAGCCGGTTATCTCTTTGGTCACAATGGGGTCACCTCTGAATTTGATATCGCCACTACCTGTCACCTCTGCGTTCAAGTTGTTCAACACGTTGACATGGATGTCGCCCGAACCGGTCACCTCAGCTTCGGCATCCGAAGCGCGAAGCTCGTATGCGTCCACATTGCCCGAACCTGTCACGGTCGCCTTCAACGTGGAACATTCACCCGTCACCGTAATATCCCCACTCCCTTCAACCAACGTGTTCAAACCCACGGTTGCAATGTCCAACTTGATATCCCCACTACCTTCCACCTCCAGCGAAAGGTCCGAAGCATGCAAGGTCCCTTCACAGCTAACGCTGCCCGATCCCTTTACCCGCATAAGTGCCATGGACGGCTGTGTAACGTGCACAATGAGCTTCTCGCTTGTGCTGTAGCACTTCTTGGATCCCACGACCAATAGGCCTTCCTCCACTTCTGTCGTTATCAACTCGATCAGGTTCGCTTGTCCTTCGATACGTACACCAGCAGTTCCCTCCGTGTGCAGGATCGCATCCAAACTACCATCGATCGAAATACCTGTAAAGGCATCCAACACGATGTTCTTTTCCACCACCGGGCCCATGCCTTCTTCGCAGCCGGTCATCCAACTGCATCCGCTGAAAAGCGATGTTGCCAAGAATGTGATCAGTAGGGTTGGGGCAGGGATTCGGACGAACAAGGAACGGTTCATGTGATCTGTCTTCAGGCCGACAAATTAGTCCATAGAACGCAGTTACCCCTTCGCGTATTCGGCCAAGTACTGGAAGTGCTCGCTCAACTTGCCGTCCTCCGCGATCGTAGCTCGGCCGATCATGTCTTCCTTGTCATCGTTGATCAGGCTCGGTAATACCCGCTCGATCAGGTCCCGACCAAAGGCATCCGATGCGTCCCTCGGTAGTTCAGCAGGTAAGTTATCCACCGTCATTACGGTTATGGTTCCTTTGGTGCCAGCTTGCACTTCCTTGCCGGTTGAAGGGTCATAGCCAAAGAACGGGTCGGCGATCTTCGTTGCACGTAAGGTGCTGTCGATCGGTCCGCCGATGTCGCAACTGATGTCCGCGATCACCTCCAAGGTCAACGCCGGATCCTTCAGGTCTTGGGCGGATAGGATCTTCGGGCCACGCGCATCCCAATAGTGACAGGCCAAGTACATTTTGGCCAATTTTACGTAGGGCAAGAATTTACTGCGGTGGCCAGTCGGGTCTTTATGGAAAGCGGCCTTGTCGAAAGGTTGTCCATCTTCCCGTTCATAGAGATCAGCACTGCCAAGAACGGTATACACCGGACCTTCGAACGTGTTGCCCAAGAATGCATCGGGCTTCACACGCACCACACCGGCGCGCTCCAAAATGCCCATTGCACCTTTGCCAACGCGGCCACCACCGGTCAATACGATCCGCAATCCGTTAGGCAAAGGGTAAGTGTGCAAATGCTCCTCAAGTTCTTCCAGATCATGGCACTCATGGGCCGGCTTCAGTGCTGGACCACCATGGGTCAATTGCCAGGCACGGAATGCGTTGTAGGCACCCACCACTCCGGCCCAATAACCGAAGGCCAACACCCGGTCACCATTCGGATCCGTAAGCAGTTCATGGTCGATCAACCGGACTTTCTTGTCCAATACCGCCTTCAGCAATTCCGCGTTGTGCGGTTGTTCTTTGATCGTGTGGCTGAAGAACTGATGGGCCTTCCCGTTCATCAACATATCCAACGGCACTTCCTTGATGCCGATGATGAGTTCACGATCCGAAAGGTCGTCCGCTAAGGGGATCTCCATCACTTCGTACTCAGCATCGGTGTAAGCCCTAACTGGACTTCGTTGGACGAGCAGGTCCACATCGGGGAAGCGCTGCATTACCTCTTTGCATTGCGAAGGAGTTAGTGCTACACGGCGGTCCGCTGGCTGCTTGCCTTCGCGGATGAGGCCGATCTTCTTATAGGCTGTTGGCATGTTCGGGCGGCGAATTTAGGTTTCGGGCCGTAAGGGTGGTCAAATTGGATGGAAGGGGAAGGCTCTCCGGGTCGTTGCCCGGAGTGATGGACGCAGATCAATATGATCAATGCACAACGCTATTCTCTGCTCTTACAACAAAGAACGGCCACCGCTTTCGCGATGGCCGTTCAATTTTCCTGTGGAGCCGGAGGGGATCGAACCCTCGTCCAAACAACCGCATAACGAGCTTTCTACATGCGTAGCCCATTCATTGGTTTTCGACCTTTAGCTGGGGAAGGGCACCCCACCAAAGACTTAGATCCTGTGTCTTACCTGTACTACGGATCACCGCACAGGCCAGTCTTCCATGATGACACCCCGTAGTCGGCAAGGAGGTTGACGGGCCTCACCGAGGAGTACTCGTTCGCGGTACTGTTATTCGCGCGAATTAAGCCGAATAGCCGTGGGCTATTAAGCTGCGAGAGCGTAGTCTGTGTTGCCTGTTACAGCATTGAGGCACTGGGATACGGGGCGCACCTCACCCCCGGCATGCTTACACGAAATACAAAGCCGCTGTCAAATCCAGGTCGGCCCCAAAGAACGAGTTGCAAAGGTACGTAGTCCCTCACTATTTCCCGCGGAACGGCCGCAACAACACGAAGGTGACCACTGTGCCAAGTACGCCCATTGCCACCGCCAAGACCACACCGCCGATCAGGTATTGTTGAAGGCTTTCCCAAATGGCGGATAGGGTGATGTCCCTTGAAAAGTGCAGATCTACTGCGTTTTCGCCCATGAACGGGGCCCCGGCTTTGTAACTGCCGTAGATGATCAATGGGATCAATGGTGGTATGCTGATGTTGGCGGCGGTGATGAAGAGGACGCGGTTCAACCTGAGGGCGAGCGCCGAAGGAATGCCGACCATAAGTTGGAAGCCCCAGATCGGTAAAATGCCCATAAAGAACCCGAAGCCGATGGATAAGGCTTTGCGCCAACTGCTTTCTTCCGGGCGCTGGAATTCCGCCTTCAATATGCGCACCAAGCCTCCTTTGAAGAGCAAGTGTTTTGGCCAGTACCAGAGCAACGCTACGGTTACCAAGTAGGTGTTGGTGAGGCTCACCCTCGAAAAGTCCTTCAACGGATCGAAGTGTGATACCCTTTCCGGAAAATCATACCGCACACTCACCGGTACCACCTTGAAGGGTGTGTCGTTCCACGCAAGCTTAACTATGCTTTCCACTTCAAAACCGAAACGATCACTGATCGTGCGGATCTTCGACAGCGGTTCCAATGGCCAAGCCCGATATCCTGTTTGTGTGTCAGGCAGTCTGATCCCTGTTTCCACCAGGAACCAGAAGTTGCTGAATTTGTTCCCGAACGAACTTTTGCCCGGGATCTCGCTCTTCCCCATGTCGCGGGCACCCATCACCATCGCAGAAAGATCTTCCACTACTGCTCGTGCCATGGCCGGTAGATCGGCAGGGTCGTGCTGGGCGTCGCTATCGATGGTGATCGCGTGTGTCCAGCCCAACTTGCGTGCCTCCGCAAAGCCGGTGCGCAGTGCATTGCCTTTGCCTTTGTTCACCGGAATACTTACCACACATATGCCTTCAACGGAAGAAAGGATGTTGGCTGTTCCGTCCGTGGATCCATCATCCACCACGATCACATGCGGACCTGCATACGAGATCACATGCCGCAACACACTCTCCAAGGTGACAGCGTTATTGTAGGTGGGGATAAGAACGCCTATGCCCGGGCCAAGCGAAACTCCCATTCCGATCCTATTCGGCCACTAGTTCCAAACTCAATTTCAAAACGGAATTGCCTTCCGCAGTTGCCTGTACCTCTGCCTTTACGGCACCTTCCAATGGGGTAAGCGTGGTGCGGTACAACAGCTCAGGGGTTTTGTTTGGATCCACCGGCGCAAGGAATTTCATGGTCCGTGCATTCGACACGCGTAGTGCCTTGCCATGCATTGCGCCCGCTATCGTAATGGCGATCTGCACCATGCAAACGCCTGGTAATACAGGTTGGTCCGGAAAGTGTCCTGCGAAGATCCCGTGTGTAGCATTGATCCCTACGACCACCTCACTTTCCGTGGTTCCCGTTGTCGGCGTATTCTTCAGCGTGAAGAGTCCTTCCATAGTGTTAAGGTAGGTTGAAGGCTCCTACCGGGTGATCAACACCAAATGAGGCCTTGGTGAACGTGGTCAATGTAAAATCACCGTTCGGTTGTTGCATGCGCATCTCCCGCAATGTATGGTCGGCGGTATTGAACGTAAGCTGGACCTGTGCCAAGTGCTTGGCCATTTTCGGGTCGTTCGGCACCAGTTCAATGAGTACTCCCTTTGTTGTCTTGAAGAACTGCGTCTTCATGTTTTGCCCGTTCATCAGCTTGCCAGAAACAATGCCTTCGATCAAGTCGCTGATAGCCCCGTAGGTCTGGCGATCAACGGCGGTAACTGGCTGCTCTTTGCCCTTCTGGCTGATCTTTACGGTCTTGCCATCGACCACTGCGACCGAGGCTTCGGGAGTATCCACCTGCCAGCGCAATTTTCCCGGTTTCGCAAAGCGGATAATGCCTCCGGAAATTACAGGGGTAGCCAACATTTTCAAGTGCTTCGCTTGGGAGAAATCGGCTTTCAGGCTATTCGTGCGGCTGGAATGTTCCAGCAAGGCTTTTACCAATGGATCGGTGCGTTCCAACGGTGCTCGTTCTTGCGCGGCCACGCCTGTGGCGAAGAACAGGCCAATGGCCAATATGATCGGTTGGATCTTCATTTATTTGTCGCTGGTGGGTCCACCGTAACAAGTCGCGTACCACGTTCCTTCGCCCGCTGGATAAGGGCCTTGGTCAGCAGAAGTGCGGCAGGTACCGGGTCGTGCATCAGAATGTTCGTCGCTGAACCCATTCTCGCAAGGCATTTTTCGATCAATCTGCTCGGTTCCTTTGCGTTGGTGTCAAAGGTGCGAAGATCCCATGCAACGGGGATCAAACCACTTTTGTGGATCGCGTACGCCGTGTTCGGACTTGTTGCTCCGAAGGGTGGACGAAAGAGCTTCGGTGTTTTACCAGTGACCGATCGTATGCTTTCCACACATCGCTCGATCTCCGAAAGTGCTTCGCGCTTGCCCATGAAACCCCAACGCCACGAATGGCCCTGTGTATGGACACCGAGCACATGGCCTTCCGCAACGATCCGCTTCGCCAATTCAGGGTGCTTCAATACGCGATCACCGATGCAGAAGAAGGTTGCCTTTACACCTTCGGACTTCAGCAGGTCCAATATCGCTTCGGTATGGGTGGGAACAGGACCATCGTCATAGGTCAACGCCAATGTGCCTTTTTCCAAGTTCACGCTGTGCGGGATGAAGAATCCTGCGTCCGGGGTTAAACTGCCGTATGTCAACAAGGCAAGATGAAGGACCACTGAAAGGATCGGCACCCAGCCACCGATGTAGCCAAGGGTCCAACAAGCGATCGCGATTAGATGCACGAACATGAAAGGCCAGAACGTGATCCGGTGGGTCAGCATGGCGCTACCACAATGATCCCTCGCCGATCTCCGACCTGATCCAAGATCATGCATGGCCCCGTAATGGAGGGCGACGCGATCCGGTCCACCACTTTGCCCAAGGCAAGCGCGGTTTGTGCACCGTGGTTCCCGGTGGCCGGATCATATCGTTCGACCACGGTCTTTGAAGACAACTTCGGGAACTCTGCATCAGCTGTCCATTGAGAGCAGAACACGGAACCGATCTGCTCTTCTTCCATGATCTTTTCCAACTCGACATCCGTGATAATGCGTTGTTCCAAGCGTGTGATCCTTGCCACATCTCCCGTCTTCGCTGTTCCACCAAGGATGAACGATGCAACGCCTTCGCCGAGAACGGTTCCGGGAATATTGGTTTGCACCAACGCCGTTGCCAACTCCGTGCGTTCATCCGCAGCGAAAGCGGCAACCGTATGGCTCGGTTCTTCTTCCAAATGCAATAGGGCGTTCAACAGTACCGCATGGAAACCGAACAGAGATTGCGAGTAGGTGATGTTGGGACCATGGACCTTCAGCAAAAGTGCCAATTGACCTGCCATGGTGTTGTGCGTGCTACGCATGAAGGGCAGGGGAGACCGCAGCGAAGTGGAGGGTCCAGTTATCTCGTCCAAGAAGCATTCGGTGTCCTCCAAACAGCCAAGTGCAGTTGCGGCGAAAATAGCATCAATGGCAGTGGTGCCTGTCTTGTTCAACGCGGCGTACATGCTGTGACATGTGGCCCGCTGGATCTTCGCCATACGCCGATCGGCACCGGGCGGCAGAGCAAGTGATCCCCCCATTTCTGCGTCTTCGGATATGGCTCCTCTGATGAACATTCCGCTAGGATCCCATTAGTACGATCGCCGTGTCATTGCCCCCAAAACCGAATGAGTTGGAAAGTACATTTCTCAATGGCCTGCGGATGGTTTGGGCAACGGGCATGGCCGTATGGCCTGTGATCGCCGCGCTCGTGGCATGCCCCACTGGAACGATCCCTTCACGCATGCAAATGATGGATATCACTGCTTCCAATGCACCGGCCGCCGCGAGCGTATGGCCCGTTAGCGCCTTGGTTGTGGTGTATTGCGGCACCTTACGGAAGAGCCGTTCCATGGCGGCCAATTCTGTAATGTCGTTGTTGTCGGTGCCAGTGCCATGCGCGTTGATGTGATCCACTTCATCAGGCTTGAGACCAGCTATTTCCAATGCATCCCGCATGGCCAGGTAAGGTCCATTGCCTTCCGGTGAAGTGGCCGTTTGGTGGTGTGCATCATTCCTGTTCGCACCACCAGCGAAGAAAGCCAAGGGTTTACGACCCGCTTCCAAGGCATCGGCTTCGCATTCCATTACGAGGTAGGCCGCTGCTTCACCCAAGTTCATACCGTTGCGCTCGTTGCTGAAGGGCTTGGTAACGCCGGTTGTATCCATCGCACTCAATGCCTTGAACCCTTCGATCGTGAATTTGCACAAGGCATCGGAACCGCCAGCAAGCACGCGCTTCGCCCGGCCTGTGCGCAAGAGTTGTGCACCGAGGATCATGGCATTCGCCGAAGAACTGCACGCCGTACTGATCGTGGTGTGCATGGCTTTGCACCCGATCGCATCGGCCACGAAAGACGTGTGAGATCCCACAGGATGTTCCGCTGCATAACGAGCCTGCGTCATTTCACCGGCTTTCCAATCGGCGAAGAGCCGTTCGCTCAGATCCATGCCGCCAACGGTGCTGGCACTGATCACCACGGTGTTATTTTCATCAAGCGCTTCGCGGGTCGCACTTAGGGCTGCGAACAATGCCAATAGCGCGGTGCGCGATAGCGGAAGGGCGAATTCTTCACCTAAAAGTGCCTTCAGTTCTTGGACCAATTCAGCATTCGAAAGCGCCACCTCGCCGAAGTGGAGTTCAGGAAAACCAAGATCCAAATGCTCCAAAGGCTTTATGCCACGGGTGCCTTCGACCAAACTTTTGGTGAGCGCGTCCACATCGTTGCCGAGGGCGCAAATAGCCCCCATGCCTGTGATCGCGATCCGTCCCGTGTTCACCGGTTCGCCTGGATGTGGTCTGCCATGGTGGCCACGCTCTGGAATACCTCACGACCCTGTTTCGGGTCAGCGATGCGCACGCCGTAATGCTTGTCCATGAGGACGATCAATTCCAAGACGTCGATACTGTCCAATCCAAGGCCCTCATCGAACAGAGGCATGTCGTCGGCAATGCTCTCAACCGTACGGCCTTCAAGGTTGAGGTGTGAAATGATCTGCGCTTTCAGGTCCTGACGCAGTGTGGTAATGCTATCCGTGCTCATTGAAGATCCGTTCTAATTCGTCGTTGTCCCAATTTCCTTCTTTTCCAGCGGTCACCACCATGAATGTGGCTTCCGCCGAACCGGCGAAGATATTCGACCAGCCACAGATAACCGCTTCCATGTCATGATCATGCAACAGAATGTCGCAGGCATCGTGCAGCTGGGGTATGTCCGGCGCATCGCTCAACAAGCAAAGGCCACTACCATGCAAGCCATGCTGGATGCTCAATTCGCCCATGGCGATGTTGGGCAGCGTATACACGAAAAGCCCAGGACTGGCGTGGTTCTCTGCTTCTAGCTGATCGAGGTACCGTTGGTCCGTGTCCATGGATCCGTGGGTGCCCATGATCACCATGCCGATCCGATCTTTCGGGTATTTTGACAGCGCTCCATCCGCAGCGAAAAAAGGCGCGGCTGCAATGGATACCAATTTCGAACTCCGGTCCATTCGCACGAATCGAGGAAGTTCCACCTCCATAGCTGTCCATGCCTTCGTAAGGTCGTGATCAAGATCGCCGGCGGATCGAGCAAGTTCTTTCCCATCCACGGAGAATCGACCGTTCCTGTAGATCGTGGTTGAAAGGATCCTCATGGCTTCCATGCTCGCAAAAGAACTGCCGCGTTGCATCCTCCAAAACCACTCGATGTCTTGAGCAACAGATCCCCGGTGGTGCGTTCATCCTTCAGCAAGGCATTCACCTTACCGGGAACGCCCGCATTGACCAGTCCTTCATTCCGCAAGACCCAGCCGCGATCCAGTGCTTCCAACGCGAGGATGCTTTCCAGTATGCCAGCAGCGCCCAACGTATGACCGAACCAGCCTTTGTAACCGCTCATCGGTACAGCTGAAAGTTCGCAACGCTCAAAGGCGATGGATTCCATGCCGTCGTTGTAGTCCGTGCCCGTGCCATGCGCGTTGATCGCATGGATGTCGCTGGCTTTGATCCCTGCTTTGTCACAGGCACCTTGGATGGCACGCACCAAACCTTCACCGGTTCTCGACGGACCGGATATGTGGTTGGCATCGTGGGCGATCGATCCCCCCAAGAAGGTGCCCAGCTTGTTCTTTAGAATTGCTGGATCATTGGTCAGTACCACGGCGGCACAGGCCTCGCCCAAGGAAGTTCCATTGCGGGCCGCGTCGAACGGTATGCAAGGTGCTTCGCTCACTGCATGCAATGCTTGAAAGCCGCGAAGCACGAAGCGAGAAAGGACATCGACACCGAGCACAATGGCATGATCGATATGCCCACGAGCGATGGCAGCACCCGCGATCGCAATGGCTGATGTGCCCGATGCACAGGCATTGGAGATGATCCACGGCCGTTGTGTGAAACCCGCTTTTCGTTGAATATGGTCCGCCAAAAACGGAAGTCTCGCATGGTCCGGATCCGCGCTTGCCAACGCTTCGATATCCCCTTTCGTACTCGCGATGTAGCAGCCCCAGCGTTCGTTCAATTGGGGTCGGTCAAGGTCATCCAGCACATTGCCAAGGACCCTATCCACCAGGTGATAGAGCCGATCAGGACCGGGCGCTAACAATTCTTCAGGGATCTTGCCGACCACGGCTGCTGGTCCATCAGAAGGGGCTATGTGTTGCAACGCGCTGCCACCTTCCCGCATGCGTTGCAAGGATGCCGCAAGTCCTTCACCGATAGGAGAAACGACATGGGCCGAACCGAGGACAACACGCATGGTCGGGGGTCAACTCGACTTGAGTTCCTTCCATGCCCGGTAAAATTCAGGAAGGTCGATCATCAGTTTCCGCTCCTTGTCCAAGAACACCTGCACGGTTTCCGCTGTGGCCACGATCTGGTCCGTGGCCTTGTTCCGCATCTCGTAGTGCAACAGGATCTTGGCCGCTGGGCTGGGTTGCATCCACGTGCGAATGGTGACCACATCGCCATAGACCAGCGGGGCCTTGTGATCAATGATCGAGCGAACGACCGGCGTGAAATAGCCGAGGTCGTACATGGCCATGGCGTCCAGGTCATTGTGCTTCCCAAAAGCTTCACGACCCAGTTCCATGAAGCCGAAGTAGTTGCCGTGCCATACGATCAACATAGGGTCAAGGTCGCCAAAGCTGACAGCGCATTCCGTGATGCTATCCTTGAGGTCCATTGGCATTGGGATCAATGATGAACACTTTCATTTCCATAGTAGCAAGGAGCTTTTCTCCGCAATGAACATTCGCCTCCAAAACGCGGGCGCTCATGACTTCGTATCGAATGATCACCGTGGTTTCCAGGCGATCGCCCACAGCGGCTTTTCCGGTAACAGCCAGTTTAGAGATGGCCCCGATAAAACCCAAAGGCGGGGGCGCTCCTTGCTGTTTCGCGGTGTAGCCCATGCCTAGTGCGGCCGTTTGTGCCGCATTTTCGATCAACCCGGCCTCCAATAATTTGCCGTTGCTCACCAGAACATGTTCAGCAGGTATGGTGAATGCCGAACAGAAGGTGTCCGTGGTGGTGCTCACCAACGTATCGATCAACACAAAAGGTTCCTTTTGTGGGATCAAAGCCGTGGCTGCTTCACCGCTTGCCAGCGGTGGTATCATGTTGCCAGAAGTCATAATAATTGAACCATTGCAATGGATACTTCTTAACAATAGCCTCGAACTCTTGAACGAACACCGCAAAAACTTCGTCCCCGGAACTGCCAGCGGGTATCGGGTCTGTTGCAAAGAACGAATAACTCATCGGTCCGGTTCGTATCACGAAGGAAATACATACGGGCACCTTGTGCGCTTGCGCCAACGCGAAGGGTCCCGCTGGGAAATCAGCATCTTCTCCAAGGAACTTGGCTACACGCACTCTGGATCCGGGCAGGTTACGATCGCCGTGCATGCACAGCACATGGCCGTCCATCAAGGCGTTGTTCATCCGGAACACATGCGACATGTCCTTGCTCAACGGGATCATATCGAAACTGGCAGGGGACAACTCCGATTCCATGACCTGTTTGATCCGCTCGTCCTCGGCGGTCAATAGCACAATGCTCACTTTGCCCGGATGGCCTTTTAAGAAGTGACTGGCGAATTCCCAGTTGCCCACATGTGAACTGAGGAGCAGGCCGCCTTTGTGCGCAGCGATCATCTCCGCCACGCCTTGGCCGTTGATCTTTGCCCACTTGAACCGCTCCTCCAACCCGGCTTGCACTGCGACCTTATCAATGATGTTGCGGCCCATGGCCATGTACGAACCGAAGTAGCTGAGCCCTTTGATACCGGGAACCGCCTTGCGCAGCCTGGCGAAATAGACATCCAAGGCCTTGTTGCTCGTGCGCGATGTGAGGACATACCACGGCACAACGAAGGCCAAGAAGAAATACGCCGTGGGAACCCCGAACGTGCGGATCACGAAGATGAAGAACCGATAACCGAGCGGGGATCCCTTGCTCTTACCGGACCATTTGGGTGTTGCAGGTGAAGTGGCCAAAACGGAGCGCGAAGGTAGCGGGTTGAACCGTTCTGGGAGTTGTGCAAATCTGGTTGCACCTGTGACTAAGGTTCGGTGCTCCAAATGCTATCGCTTTGGGCTTTGATTACACTGTGTCCCTCTTTGTCAAACCAAGTGGTATCCTTAGTGATCTTCGAGTTGTGCGCATTGGTGCCTGTAAGAATGAAATATCTCATAGGCGAACGTGTCAAGGTTTAGTTCAGTACTGTCAGTGGATCCTTGATCCGATCGCTGTTGAAGATATCAATGAGGGTATCATAACCCGGTGCGGCGATTCGTATGGAGTCCAACTCGGCAACCTCTGCCCGTGTGAGTGAGAAACCGAACACTCCGCTCGTAAGGTCAGATGTGGTTCCTTTGATCCTGCCGGAATCTGATAGCAGTTCGATGTTGATAAAGCCGACCGGTCCGTACAAATCGCGGACAGTTCCATTGAAGTTGAATTGATCCGCAGCTGCAATTGTTTGGAAATCACTGCTCCTTGGCTCTTGAGCCACATGATCACGTCGGCTTTCGGAATTCCGTGAAGAATGGCAGCCAAAAGCAATCACGAAGATGAAGAACCGATAACCGAGCGGGAAACCCTTGCTATTAACGGACCAACGTGCGGCACTCTGGTTCACGCTTTTGCAGCGGCCTCCGCTTCAATGTGGTCGTAGAAATCCTTGAAGGTGGTGAGGCGCATGAAGTCTTCGCCCTTCACTTTGAAACCGAAATTCTGCTCGATCACCACAACGAGGTCCACATAATCCAAACTGTCCAAGGCCAGGGTCTCCTTCAGCGGGGCTTCAGGGGTAATGGACGAAGGGTCCACCTCGAACTCCTCGCTCAAGAATTTGATCGTCTTGGTCTCGATCTCTTTTCGTGCTTCCGCTTTATCCATGGCCTCTAGTCCGCGTACCGTTGTATGATCAATGTCGAATTCGTTCCCCCAAAACCGAATGAGTTGGAAAGGAACCGGTTGAACTTATGGTCAATTGTCTTACTGACCAGGTTCAACTTCGCACTATCCTCGTCCGGCGTGTGCAAGTTAATGTTCGGCGCGATAAAGTCGCCCAAGAGCATCAGGATCGAGTAGATCACTTCACTCGCACCCGCCATCCAGCACTCGTGCCCGGTCATGCTTTTGGTACTGCTCACGTACGGTTTCGTCTCTCCGAAAACCGCGTCCAAAGCTTTCGCTTCAATGCGATCTCCGATAGGCGTTCCTGTAGCGTGGGCATTGATATAATCGATGTCGGCCGGACCGATGCCCGCCATTTTCAAGGCCATGTGCAAAGCCCGCATCTGTCCGTCCTGGTCGGGGTCCGAGATATGTGCGCCGTTGCTCGAAAAACCGTAGGCGGTGAGTTCCGCCAAAATGGTGGCCCCACGGGCCTTGGCGGAACTCAAGCTCTCCACGATCAAGGCGGCGGCGCCACCACTGGGTACCAAGCCGTCGCGATCCGCATCAAAGGGACGCGATGCAGCAGCCGGGTCACTTTCCCGCGGACTGAACGCGGAGATGCCATCGAAGCTTCCAAATGCCATTTCGTTCACTTCCTGCGCACCGCCGCAGATCACCATCTTCTGTAAGCCTTGCTTGATCAACAAATAGCCGATGCCGATAGCATGAGAGCCACTGGCACAGGCACCGCTCAGGGTGAAGTTGATGCCTTTCAATTTCAGAATGGTGGCCAAGTTCATGGTCACCGTGCTGTTCATTCCTTGGAAAATGGCCCCTGAACCTACCAGGGTGGTGTCCTTCTTGGCTCGGATAATATCCACCGATTCGATCACGGCCAGCGCGGAACTATCATTTCCGAAGATGATCCCTACTTCGTTCCCTTCGCAGAACGGAACATCAATTCCCGCTTGCGCCATGGCCTGTTCGGTGGCTTCGTAAGCGTAGTTCGCTTGTTGGGCCATGCCAATGCGCTGCCTGCGGTTCAGGCGGTCCTTTAGATCCGGTGTTGGTACCGTGCCGGTAAGGGCGCTCCGGTAACCCATTTCCTTCCGGACCGGGTCGATGGATATGCCCGATCGGCCAGCGCGCAAAGATGCTTCTACAGCCGCCAAGTCGGTGCCCAAGCAGCTCCAAAGCCCCATTCCAGTGATCACAACGCGCTCTTCCATTCAATGTGCAAGCTACGAATGCATGCCTCCGTTCACGTGGATCACTTCTCCAGTGATGTAAGCGCTTTCGGGCGAAGCCAGAAAGCCCGCCACTGCAGCCACTTCTTCCGGCGTCCCGAAGCGTGCCATGGGTATCAACTGTTTCAACATGGCCTGGTCCAGGTCCTTGGTCATGTCACTTTCAATGAAGCCAGGTGCTATGGCGTTCACCGTTATGTTCCGCTTGGCCACCTCTTGTGCAAGTGAACGTGTGGCACCAATGATCCCGGCCTTGGCCGCACTGTAGTTGGTCTGGCCCGGTACGCCTTTGGTGCCGCTCAGCGAGACAACGTTGATGATCCGGCCATAACGCTGGCGAACAAGTCCTTGAAGCACAGCAGTGGTCACGTTGAAGAATCCGTTCAAATGGGTGTTGATCACCGTGTGCCATTGCTCGGGTTGCATGAACACCATCAGGTTGTCCCGTGTGATCCCGGCATTGTTCACCACCACTTCCAAACGCGCGTCCGGAAAGGCTTTTCGCCAATTGTCGATGCCTTCCGTGACCAAAGCGGCATCCTTCACATCGAAAGGCGCGAGGTGGACCTGTACTCCAAGTTCCTTCAACGCCTTGGCGGTTTGTTCAGCCGCTTCGGTGTTGCTCGCATAGTTCAACACGATGTTGAGCCCATGCTTCCGGGCCAACTCCATGGCAATGGCACGACCTATTCCCCGGGATCCACCAGTGACCAGCGCCCATTTTTCAGCCTTTATTTCCGCCATGTGGACAAAGGTCGGAAGATCAAGCGTTCCACGGCCTCTATGGCTACTGCAGGTTGGGTGGAGCTGTTCACAGCAGGACTCGCTGCCCTAACGGAATCGTAGAAAGCCTTGCCACCTTTGGAGAGCTTGTCGCCCGCCTTGCTGATGTCAACCGCTTGTGCAACGGCGAGTGCCTCGATGGCCATGACGCGATCGGTGTTGTTCAGAACTCGGGCCGTTGCGTTAGCTGCATTCGTGCCCATGCTCACAACGTCCTGATTGTCGTTATTGTTCGGTATGCTGTGGATGTACAGCGAGGTGGAAAGCGCTTGGTTCTCTGCAGTCGTACTTGTGGCTGTGAATTGCATACCCTGCATTCCCAATGTGATCCCGGGCCGTTCCATGTTGAGGAAAGCTGGAAAGCGCTGGTTCACCTTGTCATTCATCAAGAAGTTCAGCTGGCGTTCGCTCAGCATGCACATCTTTACCACTGCCAACCGCAATTTGTCCATCTCCAAGGCCACTTGGTCGCCATGGAAATTGCCACCGTGGAACACGCCGTGGTCCGCCACGGTCAGTGGGTTGTCATCCACCGAGTGCAATTCATCCAGCAGTACTTTTTCAGCGTTGCGAATAGTATCCAGCACAGGTCCAAGGATCTGTGGAATGCAACGGATGCTGTAATGTTCCTGCACGAGTTCAGTGAACACACCATTGGCATCCACCTCTTCTTTACCCGCATACAAATGACCACTGCGGTCACGCGTAAGCTTGGAACCAGCTATGTTGGCTCGCATACGTTCGGCCACTTCGCGCTGGCCCGCATGGCGTTTTGCTCCGTTCAGGGTCTCGCTCAAGTGATCATCCCACGAGCAAAGCACTTCCGTAAGCAACGAGCCCATGGCGATGGAATGGTCCAACAACCGGTAGGCGTGGTGCACATTCAAAAGGCCGATCCCCGTCATGCACGCCGTGCCGTTGAGTATCGCCAGTCCATCACGCAAGCCCAGTTCGATCGGGGAAACGCCTGCCGCTTTCAGGATCGCAGACATGCTGTCCTTCTTGCCTTGGTAGGTTCCAGTGCCTTCCCCAATGAGCCCGAGGCCCAAGTGTGCTTGTTGTACGAGATCGCCGCTTGCACCAACACCACCCAATTCAGGAACAGTAGGGCAAACGCCGGTGTTCAAATAGTTCGAAAGGCCGTCCAGCACCCCACGCGTTACCGCAGAACCACCTTTCAAAAAGGTCACTGCACGCACCAAGAGCATCGCCCGGATAGCCTCATCCGGAAGATCGGCACCCGCTCCCGAAGCATGGCTGCGCACCAAGTTGTACTGCAACGAACGACGGTCCGCTTCAGGGATGGCTACTTGGGCCATAGGCCCAAAACCGGTATTGATCCCATAGATCACTTTGCCACTGGCGTACTCGCTCAAATAGGCGTGTGAACGATCGGCCAATTCCAACTCCGCATTACTGGGGCTGAAACGAGCTCCGCCCAAGATAATGGAGATGAAGCCATCGAGGTCCATATCAGAAGCGGGAATAGTTTTGGGAGAAGGCAACTTTTTTAGGGATAAGGGCCGCGAAGATAATGGACGGAGGGGAAGTGCGAGAATGTGTTTTGAGCAACGCACTAAGGACGATTCCTTCCGTGGTCTTTCGGTCGCCAAAGACCGTTCATCCGAACGAGTGTGCGGATCATTTTTCAGGGAAGGGCCATGCTTTCAAAAAGGGTCGGGCACTCTTGTAATTCCCAGTTCACTTCGCCTTGACACGTGTGCTTGCTGAATAGCTTCGGTCCAGAGTGGGCCTGTGTTCAACTTAAGAAAGTTGATCACCGAAAAAGTTAACGATCAACAAAGTTGATCTTGTCAACCAATATTCTACTTTTGCAACTCAATCGATGGCACAATGACCACCACAATTGAACCCAGTTCCACCTTGGGTGCCTTTCTCACTCAGGACCAGAAGGATTATTTCAAAAGGACCGGACTCATCCATTTCCGGAACTTCATTGATCGGGAAACGGTAGATCTGCTATGGTCCGCATGCGTGGCGGTGCAGCAGGAATGGATCACAGGGGCACGTGAAAAGGTGAATGGCACTCCGTTGAAATGGGGCGTGGATGTGAACGGCGAGAGGATCGTGCAGCGGTTCGCCTTCGCCAATCAATTTAGTTCGGTCCTGGCGCAGTTCCTGCTTGATCCACGCTTCAACTTGTTGCTTGAGCTGGTCGGGAATGGAGCGCGTTTGGGCGTCGATGAGAAGGATGGTTTGGTTGTGAACCATTATGTGAACAGCGATTCGAGCAAATTCACCCGAATGGGTTGGCATACGGACAGTGTGCGGGATCTCTTCATGGGAAAGCCCGTAATGCCGATGCTCAATGTGGGGATCCACCTGGATGACCAGGACCCACGTAATGGTGGCTTGCGTCTGATCCCTGGATCACAGGAGCAGGGTGTTTGGGGCATGCTTACGAAGAAGCTGAGTTTCTTCGACCATCGCGCGGACCCACGCGAAGTGGCATTTGAAATAAAGGCAGGCGACCTTACGGTCCACGACGGCCGATGCTGGCACAGAGTGGAACGGAGCACTCTGGTCGGTACGGCAAGCCGCAGAAGGGTGATGTACATTCCGATCATTGCCGGTGCGTACGAACCGCGTGGGGCCGATAGTCCCACACCGATCTATCACCACCTATCGCGTTTTATCGGATGAGCTTTTCGGAGCTCGCGTTCGTTACGAAGCCGGTCGATCGCGACCTGTTCTGTTTCCTCAACAATGGACCTTGACATGCGATGAAGAAAACAATGAACAATAGGTGTATTCAGCAGTTCGCCGCCGCATTGCCGGTCGCGATCAGGAATCTTACTGATATGGTGTCCCGATCATTCGACAAAAACGACCTTGGATTGAATTTGGTGCAACTCGGTTTGTTGGAAATGGTAGCTGGAAATGAGGACCCTGTGCAGAGCATGTTGGCCGATCAAATGTGCATTGATAAAAGTGCCATCCTTCGGCATGTGGACGTTTTGGAATCGAAAGGATGGTTGGAGCGACGTGTGGACCCTAAGGATCGCAGACGGAAACACCTTGTCATTAGCGAATTGGGAAATACCGTTCTTCAGAACGCTATCGATAGGCGCAACAGTGTATTGCAACAAGTGGCCGTAGGACTGTCACGAACAGATATTGAAACAGCGGCAAACGTCCTCGAACACATGGCCGGCAACTCGCAGGTCAATGATGGAACGGCGCTGCAGTAGGGTCAACGGGTGGGTCGGCAGCTCGATCAGCCGGACGATGCTACTACCGTTATGAACGAACAATATAAACGACAAGATACAAATGGACCAGAACACTTCATTCTCACTTCCCTCATCACGATCCCCTGTCACTGCTGCGACCGGTAAGCTCGGCGTACTGATCCCGGGCCTTGGTGCGGTGGGCACTACCATGATCGCAGGTGTGGAAGCTGCGAAGCAAGGGTTGGCTGCACCCGTCGGTTCGCTCACACAAATGGGCCGCATCCGCCTTGGTAAGCGGACAGAGAATCGTAATCCATTGATCAAGGACCTTGCGCCGATCGCCGAATTGGACGATATCGTATTCGGCGGATGGGACATCTATGAGGACAACGTATACCAAGCTGCGATCGTGGCCAAAGTGCTCGATCAGTCCATGTTGGAAAAAGTGCGTCCTGAGTTGGAACGCATCAAACCAATGACCGCTGTGTTCGATAAGGAATATGTGCGCAACTTGGACGGCAAGCATATCAAGCAAGGAGCTACGAAAGCCGATCTCGCTGAACAGCTTATGGAGGACATTCGCTCCTTCAAAGAGTCGAACGGCTGTGAACGGCTGGTGATGGTATGGTGCGGATCAACAGAAAAGTACATTGAACAAGCACCGGTCCACGCCACGATCGAAGCGTTCGAAGAGGGACTGCGCAACAACGATCCGTTGATCGCACCCAGTTTGATCTACGCTTACGCCGCCATCATGAGCGGAGTGCCATTCGCAAATGGAGCACCGAATTTGTCGTGCGACGTTCCCGCGATGGTGGAGCTGGCCAAGAGACGTGGTGTAGCTATTGCCGGCAAGGATTTCAAAACCGGACAAACCTTGATGAAGACCATTTTGGCCCCCGGTTTCGAGGCTCGCGCTTTGGGGGTAAAGGGCTGGTTCTCCACCAATATCCTCGGCAATCGTGATGGACTTGTATTGGATGATCCGGAAAATTTCAAGACCAAAGAGGTGTCCAAATTGAGCGTATTGGAACAAGTGCTGAAGCCCGATGTGAACCCGGAGCTCTACGGTGATCTCTACCACAAGGTGCGGATCAATTATTACCCACCGCACGGCGACAACAAGGAAAGTTGGGACAACATCGACATCTTCGGATGGATGGGTTACCCAATGCAGATCAAAGTGAACTTCCTCTGTCGGGATAGCATCTTGGCCGCACCGATCGTACTGGACCTTGCCCTGTTCCTCGATCTGGCACAACGAGCGGGAATGAGCGGGATCCAGGAATGGTTATCGTTCTATTTCAAATCGCCGCAGACCGCGCCGGGCCTTCCGCCGGAACATGACCTGTTCAAGCAATTGATCAAGTTGCAGAATACCGTACGCCACATCATGGGCGAAGACCTGATCACCCACCTCGGATTGGATTACTACCAAGAACTGGTTGAAGCACTCTGAACCAAGGGATAGCCGAACCCAGGGCACATGAACGAACGAACGCCACCATACTCAGCACCGAAATTGGTCGCCTCCCTTTTGGGCATCGGCTATCTCGGTCGAGGTTCGGGTACGGTGGCTGCCGGGGTCGTACTTGCGGCATGGTGGGCATCGGGATGGGCTTCGTTGCCGATCCTCTGGGTCGTGATCGTTGTTACCGCGTTGTGCGCGATCGGAGTTGTTGCTTCCACAATGGTGGAAAACGAATGGGGGGTGGATAGCGGACGTGTGGTGGTGGATGAGGCCGGAGGAATGGCCATTGCCTTGATCGGATTGCCAGGTGGTTGGCCCCACGCCTTGGCGGCTTTCGTCTTGTTCCGCGTGTTGGACATTGCTAAACCATTGGGTATTTCACAATTGGAAAAACTGCCGGGAGGCTGGGGTGTCATGGGCGATGATGTCCTTGCGGGTATATACACGAACCTGATCTTGCAAACGGCCCTTCTAACTGGTATCTGGCCTACTTGATGAGTAGGTTGGTCCGTTCGCAAGTCTCGGCGTTCATTGCCTCGGTGGTGGATCTTTTGGTCATGGTCCTGTTGGTCGAAGGCCCGAACATCACCCCACGTTTTGCCACCGTGGCCGGAAATGTCTCAGGTGGAGTTGTCAATTTCCTGATCAATCGTAAATGGACTTTTCTCGCGACCGATGGCCACATTCTACCCCAGGCAAGGCGGTACTTGATGGTTTGGTTAGGTTATATCGCGTTGAATTATGCTGCGATCGTGGTCGGAACCAATTGGCTCGGCCTGCACTACCTGCTGGTCAAGCTGATCGCAGCGATCGGGCTCGGTGTGGGGTACAATTACCTTCTCCATAAGCACTTTGTGTACGGATGAAGGTTGTGCTTTGGAATAGCATAACGTGTTTGGTCGTCATGTTCATGACGTGTGTGGCCCTTCCGCCCTTGATAGCACAGCCGACGGGGAGACCGTGGTCCTTGGCGTGCTGCGCAATGCAGAGACCAAAACACCCATCCCGTTCGCTACGGTCGTCTTCGAAGGCACACAGGTAGGCACCATTACCGATCCGGATGGCAAGTACGTGTTACGTTGCAACAAGCCCGAATGCATCACCGTGCGTTTTCAGAGCTTAGGGTACAAAGCCTTGGTCCGAACGGTTCCCGCAGGGGTGGAAACCATCTTGAACATGTCGTTGGAACAAGATGCGATCCTGCTGCGCGAGGCGGTTGTGCGTAGGGAGAAGCACAAGTACCGGAACAAGGACAATCCGGCCGTGGATCTGGTCCGTGAAGTGATCGCGCATAAGGACAGTAACCGGACCGAGAGCCATGATTTTCTGGAATACGAAGAATACGAGAAGCTCCAGATGTCGTTGAGCGGCGTAACGGAACGCCTGAAAGGCCGCAAACTTTTCAAGAAGTACGCCTTCATGTTCGATAATGTGGATACCACACTTCTGGAAGGGAAGGCCGTGCTGCCCATGTACTTGAAAGAGACGATCACGGACAATTTCTGGCGACGAGATCCGGAACGCACCAAAACCGTGGTGAAGGGCGTAAAGCGCGTGAGCTTCGAAGAGTACTTGGATGATGAGGGATTGGCCACGTACTTGAACTACTTGTACAGTGAGGTCGATATCTACGAGAACAACATACCGGTGCTCACCAACATGTTCCTTAGCCCGATCGCAGATGGCGCACCAACGTTCTACGAATTCTTTATAACGGACACATTGGATCTGGACGGTGAACAACTCGTACAATTGTCCTTCATCCCACGGAATTTGTCCGACTTCGTTTTTCAAGGCCAGGTCCTTGTTTCGTTGGACGGCAAATACTCCATAAGGAAAGTGGATATGGGGTTGAACAAGAACATCAACCTTAACTGGGTGCGGGAATTGAGGATCGACCAACGATTCGAAAAAGACACGACCGGACGCTACCCAATGACCTTCAGTCGAATGCGGGCAGACTTTGGGATCTCCAAGAACGGTGGCGGGATCTACGGTGAACGCAGCTTCTCCTTGAAGAATGTCGTTGCTGGCATTGAACACCCGGAAGAATTCTATTCGGAACAACCAACGGATACCGTGAACGTGGAGGAGCAAGGAGAATCGTATTGGAGCAATGCCCGGCACGATCCCTTGAGCTTTGCTGAATCGAAGACCTACCAGAACATCGACAGCCTGAAGAAGATGCCATCCTTCCGGCGTACCATGGACATTGCCACGCTGCTGCTCGCAGGCTTCAAGAATTTCGGGCCATGGGAACTGGGTCCGGTGAACACCTTCTACAGTTTCAATCCGGTTGAAGGATTTCGACTGCGGCTCGGCGGGCGAACAACCACGAACTTCAGCGAACGCATCTACTTCGAAGGCTATGGTGCCTATGGCTTCAAGGATGAGCGTTGGAAGTACCTGATAGGTGCAACGTACTCGCTGTCCGGGCGCTCGATCTGGAAGTTTCCTGTCAGCGCGATCCGAGCCAGCTATCAGCGCGACACCAAGATCCCGGGGCAAGAGCTGCAATTCGTTCAGGAGGATTTCATCTTGCTCTCCTTCAAACGTGGTGTGAACGACAAGTGGCTGTACAACGATATCGCCAACATTGAATACTGGCAGGAATTCCCAAGCCGCTTTTCGTTCAAGCTTGGCTTCAAGAATTGGAAACAATCCGCTGCGGGTGGCCTTCGCTTCCAAGCAGGCACCGAACCATTGGACCTTGAAACGAGACAGAACGAACAGGATGTGACCACGAGCGAGGCGACTTTGGAATTGCGCTGGGCACCCAACGAGAAGTTCTATCAAGGCAAGACCTACCGCATCCCCATGCCGAACAAGTATCCCATTCTAACCCTTAATGCAGCACGCGGGATCAATGGAATTCTGGGAAGTGGCTACAACTATACGAGCCTTCGATTGAACATCTATAAACGCTTCTACTTCTCCCAGTTCGGGTATGCCGATGTGACTTCGGAAGGTGGAACGGTCATTGGCAAAGTGCCATTCCCCTTGCTTGCGATCCATCGGGCGAACCAGACCTATTCGTACCAATTGCAATCGTACAACCTCATGAATTTCTTGGAATTCGTGAGCGATGAATATGTCAGCATCAACATCGATTATTTCTTGAACGGCGCGCTTTTCAATAAGATCCCGCTATTGAAGAAACTGAAGTGGAGGGAAGTGATGACCTTTAAGGGCATTTACGGTGGAATGCGGGCTGAGAATGATCCACGGAACGATCCCAACCTTTTGCGCTTTCCTACCGATGGAACGGGAAATACAACCACCTTCAGCCTTGATCAAGGACCCTACATGGAAGCAAGCGTTGGCATAGCTAACATCTTTAAACTTTTTCGTGTGGACCTTGTTCGTCGACTCTCGTACCTGGATCATGGGAATGTTGCGGAATGGGGAATTCGAGGTCGTTTTAAGTTGGATTTTTAGCGCAATGGAGAACAACACACTTATCGATGTTACGCCGGGAAGGCCCATTCGTGAAGGCCTACAGCGCGGTATCTATCGCTTGATCGACCCCTTGGTCAACTTTCTCGTTCGCATGGGTGTTACACCCAACAAGATCACAACGTTCGGGCTTATGCTTAACGGAGGTGTTGCCGCCATATTCATTTGCGGTGCAGAGTTTGGTGAGCGTGGAGACCTACGCTATGTCGGGTGGGCAGGTGCGTTGATCCTGTTCGCTGGTCTGTTCGATATGCTCGATGGGCAGGTCGCCCGTGCGAGTGGAACATCATCCCTTTTTGGTGCGCTGTACGATTCGGTGATCGATCGGTACAGTGAATTGGTCATGTTCTTGGGCATCTGTTACTACCTTATTTCCCAAGATTATTTCCTCAGCTCCTTACTGGCGTTCGTTGCGCTTATCGGTTCCATGATGGTGAGCTACGTACGTGCGCGTGCGGAAGGACTTGGCATAGAATGCAAGGGTGGCTTGATGCAACGCCCAGAACGTGTTGTACTTACCGGCGTTTCGGCCTTGGCCTGCGGGCTGATGGCTGAAGTGATCGGCGGTAGTTACCAGGTCCACATTGATGGAATTCCGTTCCCGGTGTTCGAGACCATTTCCATATTTACCTTCCCGATCGCGGTTATGGCGGTCCTTACGAACATTACTGCGATCAATCGACTGCGGGATTCCCGTCGTGCCATTGAAAATACCGGATCGGATCGGTCATGAGAACATTCGGCCTGTTCATCATCCCATTCCTGTTGTTCAGCGGCATGTCCAATGGGCCAAGTGGCGTTTCCGATCCGGGAAACACGGATACATCGGCATTCGAATTCACTGTGCCCAATGAGCCGAACATGCTGTTCTATATCCAACGGAGCGTGAATGAAAATACGATCATCTACGCCTTGAAACTGAAGCCGGACGGATCGATCAACTCCAAAGATCCGGTGGATGTCTACTGGCGCAGGTACCAAGAGGATGGCAGGAGGGAGGAGCTGGACTTTGTCCAACGCACCTTTGTTTATGGCCTGCGTACCAAGGACCTTGGCGACAAGATCGAGCTTCGTTGCATAGGTTTTGATAAAATGCCCGTGTATGTCTATAAGAATGGAGCGGGAACGGCGGCAAGACATGCCATGGTCGTGGTGAATGAGAAACTGATGCTATTGGACCGTGTGTTCATTCAGATCAATGGAGGAACGTACTGGTTCCCGAACGTGGAATATGCAGAGTTCTCCGGATCGGATCCTGTTAACGGAGCACCCATCTCAGAGCTCTACTATCGATGAACGATGGGCAACGTGCGGTCATGGATCCTAGCCCGTGGCGTAGGGCCATAGTACCAGTGATGGCATCGGCCAACTACTTGGTCGTTGCC
Source organism: Flavobacteriales bacterium (assembly GCA_016717305.1). Lineage (GTDB taxonomy): Bacteria > Bacteroidota > Bacteroidia > Flavobacteriales_F > PHOS-HE28 > PHOS-HE28. The sequence goes on along the minus strand of JADKFY010000003.1, from coordinate 110,937 downwards.
GGCTATTTGATCGGACCTCGTGCCGAGCAATTCATTCTTGTGGCGCTGTTCTCCGGGCTGTACATGGCATCTTCGATCACCCGTCGGTGGATCCTCGGTTTCTCGATCTTCATTGTCTTCTGGGTGATCTTCGATCTGATGAAGGCCTTTCCGAACTACACGGTCAACACCGTTCACATTGCAGATCTTTACGAATGGGAGCGCTCCTGGTTCGGGATCGATGTGGCAGGGATTTCCATTACGCCGAATGAATTTCTCGAACTCCACAAACAGTCCGTTCTGGATCTTCTATCCGGCCTTTTCTACCTGTGTTGGGTTCCAGTTCCTTTAGCATTCGCAGCTTACTTGTTCGTGCATGACAAGGATCGGTTCCTACGTTTCGCCCTGACCTTCCTGCTCGTGAACCTTATCGGCTTCGTGATCTACTACCTCTATCCAGCAGCGCCACCGTGGTACGTGAAAGAGTGCGGCTTCGACCTACTAAAGGGAACCCCAGGGAACACCGCCGGACTTGTGCGTTTTGATACGCTGACCAGAACATCCATTTTTGCAGGGCTCTATTCGAAAAGCTCAAACGTTTTCGCGGCCATGCCATCCCTGCATTCGGCCTATCCATTGTTGGTCCTCTATACCGGTATCAAGGCACGGTCCGGCACGATCAACGTGTTCTTCCTGATCGTCATGGTCGGGATCTGGTTCGCTGCGGTGTACACGTCGCATCATTACATCCTTGATGTTTTGGCCGGTATCCTTTGTGCGGTTGCTGGGATCGTGCTATTCGAGTGGCTAAGGAAGACGAGTTGGGGAGGAAAGCTTTTTGATAAGTATGTGCAGGTGATCTCAGGGTGAACGAAAGGATGCTGAAGGCAGTCCAGTGCGGGATAGAACTTGTGGTTTCGTGTCGTGAGAGGCGAATAAATGAGCTTCCGTTGTGCGACATCATTCCCCCCCACCCATTAAGTTTACAACCGATGCGGCACTATTGCGGGGTATGGGAGAACTTGTAGCTTGGATCTATGACCGTACAAAGCGGGTTCGCTGGCTGTGGGTTGTAGCGCTGTTCGCGGTCGTGGGCGTTTCGTTGTTGTCTGCTTCCCGCGCGCGTTTCAGTCAAGATCTCTTCGATGCATTGCCCCATGAACGGGCCTTGGACGGGTATCGTGCCCTGCTGGATGCCGCCGGGAGCTCCGGGCGCATGGTGGTCGGCTTTCGGGCTGAAGGGTCCACTGATATCGATAGCCTTACCGTTAGTGCTCAGCGTTTCGTGGAAGTCATTCGAACGGATCTTCCCGATCTTGTGGACAGCGTTTTCTTCGAACCGGACCCAGCGGGTTTCCAATTGGCGGTTTCCGACGTGCTGAAGAATTTGCCTTTGTATGCGGATAGTGCCCGTTTGCAGCAAGTGGCCGGTATGGACAGCCTTGCGTTGCAGAAGGTGGTTGCAGACTTGCGGAACGAGTTGACAAGACCCGGCGCCGAGTTGGATGCTGAGCGAATGGCAATGGATCCCTTGGGATTGGCAGCGCCGGTGTTGGCGCGCACCATGGCCTCCGCCGAACTCGCAGGCGTGCAACTGATCAACGGTGGTCTGTTCTCACAAGATAGTTCCATGGCCATTGTGGTGCTCTCCCCGAATGCCGCCGCTGCGGAGAACGGTGAAGGGCTTATGCGCAAGGTGAACGATGCGATCGTCCACAGCAAAGCGATCGGTACCACAGGGGCTGCTTTCGGTGGTGTACCCATGGCAGTGGCGAATGCCGAAAGGATCGGCAAGGATGCAAAAGCCACCAGCATCGTTGCACTTGTCCTGATCATCGGGCTCTTGATCTGGCGGTACCGGAGCATACGTGTTCCCTTGTTGTTCCTGGTGCCACCTGGTGTTGGTTTCGCGATCGGTCTTGGGGCCATTGCGACCGTTCGGCCCGTGATCTCTGCGTTGTCCTTGGGGGCGAGCGCCGCCTTGCTGGGTATTGCGCTGGACTATTGTTTCCACTTCTTCACTCACCTACGCCACACCGGGAATGTGCGGGCCACCTTGAAGGATGTTGCAGGACCCATGCTTTTGGGCTGCTTTACCACCGCACTTGCCTTCGCTGCGCTTTCCTTCGTGGGGAGCAGGATCCTGGCCGATCTTGGTTTCATCGCAGCGTTCATGCTGATCGGTGCTGCACTGACGGTCTTGTTGGTGCTCCCTCACTTCTCTGTTGTACCGGAGCGCTCAATGGTGGAGGAGTCGCCCAGCGTGGAACGAAAGCGAGGTGGTGCCTTCTGGCGACTGACCTTCTTGCTGGTGGTGACCGTGGCGCTCGTCCCCTTCATTAGTAAGGTGAGCTACGATAACGATCCCGAACATTTGAGTTGGATCTCTGCCCCAATGCAAGCGGTTCGCAACACCTTGGAAGGTGATACGGCCCGGGCGGTTCCCGTGTTCTGGGCAGGTGCCGGTGCCAGCGAGGAAGAAGCCAGACAAGCACTGGAACGTGCAGTGGACAAGTTGCGGAAAGATCCGGGTGCCGATCCGATGTTGAAAGGTGCCATGCCCATTGATCTATGGCCATCGCAACAACGTGCGGAAGAGCGGATCGCAAGCTGGCGTTCTGTTTTTCCGCAGGGTGAAAGCGATCGATTCGCAAATTGGTTCCGCGGTGCAGCTGTATCCAATGGCTTTACTGCAGATGCCTTTGATCCATTCTTGCGGCAACTACAGGTAAGTGTAGTACCACAACCCACCGAAGCGGTGCGTGCGGTCAGTGGCGAAGTGGTGGCCCGCGTGAACAACGAAGTGATCGTGGCCGGCCGGTTGATGGTGCCACCCCATGCCATTGCAGGCCTTGAGAAAACAGTTCGCGGAGATCCCGCGTCGGTGGTTCTTCACCGGGGCATGCTCAACGAGCGTATCCAACAGTTGGTGGGCAGCGACCTGTCGAATATCCTTTGGCGCACTTCGATCATCGTTTTCCTCGCGTTGTTGATCACCTACGGCCGTATCGAACTGACCTTGCTCACCTTCCTGCCCATGGCGCTCGGTTGGGTATGGATCTTGGGGATCTGTGGCTTGTTCGGCATCCAATTCGATCTGGTGAATATCCTCGTTTGCACCTTTGTTTTCGGCCTGGGAGATGACTATTGCATCTTTACCACCGAAGGTCTGCTGGAACGGTATAGGACCGGTACCGACAACTCCCGTTCTTTCCGTGATGCGGTGATCCTGTCCGGTATAACCACCATCGTTGGCACCGGTGTACTGCTCTTTGCCCAACATCCCGCTTTGCGTTCCATTGCGGTGTTGAGCGTTACGGGAATGGTGGTTCTTTTGACCATTTCACTCACCGTGCAACCCGTGTTGTTCCGCTTGTTCATTGGTGATCGTGCCGCCTCGGGCAGACAGCCCTTCACCTTGTTCTCGTTCCTCATTTCCGCCTTCGCGTTCCTATATTTCTTGTTAGGTTGTATTCTCCTCTCCTTGTATTGGTTGGTCCTGCTGGTGATCCCTGCACCGAAACCCATGAAGCAACAATGGCTTCGAAATTTGGTACGCCTTTTCACGGGGTCGCTCGTTTACGTAATGGCGAATACGAAGAAGGACATCGAAGGCTTCCGCAAGGTGATCGTGGACAGGCCATCGATCGTCATTGCCAACCATGCCTCCTTCGTTGATATCCTCACCATGCTCATGATCTCGCCCAAGGTGGTGATGATGACAAACCGGTGGGTTTGGAACAGTCCGTTCTTCGGCAGGGTTGTGCGCTACGCTGGTTACTTACGCACGGAAGATGGGGTCGAAGTGAACACCGAACGTGCGCGCGAGGCCATGGCGCAAGGTCTTTCCGTGATCATCTTCCCCGAAGGGACACGTTCCATTGACGGCGCTATCGGTCGCTTTCACAAAGGCGCTTTCCACATCGCGGAGGCCCTGCAAGTTCCCATTGTACCGGTGGTATTGCATGGTATCGGGACGGCGATGAGCAAGAACGATGCATTGTTGAAGAACGCCCTCATCAGCATGCGCACCTTGCCGTCCATAGAACCCGGTGATCCCCGTTTCGGTACCGGGGATCGCGAGCGCACAAAGAAGATCGCGACATGGTACAAGGAAGAGTACGAAGCCATCCGGAGCATGCGCGAAACACCAAAGTGGTTCCACGAAAAGTTGGTACGCAACTTCATGTACAAAGGCCCCGTGTTGGAATGGTATACACGCATCAAATCCCAAATGGATGTCGCGTTGCATGAACTGCTCCATGCACGAATACCCTTGGATGCGCGCGTGGTGGATCTCGGAAGTGGACATGGCATGGTCTCGCTCCTGCTCGGATGGAGCGCCAAGGACCGCACCGTGCAAGGATTTGAGCGGGATGCCGAGAAGGTGGCGATCGCGGAACATGCCTTCGGAAAAGGTCCTCGTATCAACTTCTCCGTTGCCGATCTGGAGCATTTGGCCCCGCCACCTGCAGATGCCTACATCTTGAAGGATGTCCTTCATTACCTTACAATGGCGAAGCAACGTGAATTGCTTTTGGCTTGCGCGAACGGACTTTCGCCCGAAGGCGCGATCTTCGTGCGCGATGGATTCGCATCGAACGATGAACGACATGAACGAACCAAGTGGACCGAACGGCTTTCGATCGGTCTGGGTTTCAATATGGCAAAGGGTGAATTGGATTTCATGAAGAAGGAAACAATTGCGGCGATCGCCGAAGAAGCAGGCCTGCGTGTGGAATGGGCCCTACGCGAGGCACGTACTTCCAATGAACTGGTGATCCTGCACAAAGGGAAATGAGCGATCGCGAATTTGATGTGGTGATCATCGGTGCCGGTCTCGGCGGTTTGGAGAGCGCGATCATCTTGGCGCGTGAAGGCTACAGCGTGTGTGTCCTGGAAAAGAACCACCAACTCGGTGGAAGCCTACAGGTCTTCAGCCGCGACAAGACGATCTTCGATACCGGCGTGCATTACATCGGGGGCCTTTGTCCCGGACAGAACTTGCACACCTACTTGAACTACTTCGGCATAATGGATAAGCTGAAGTTGCACCGGATGGACATGGACGGTTTCGACCGTATAGAGCTGCCCGGAGATCCCAAACAATATGCCTACGCACAGGGATACGAGAATTTCGTGGAGCGGTTGGTACAGGATTTCCCCACAGAACGTCCAGCGATCCAAAAGTTCTGCGACCTGATCCGTGAAGTGTGCGAACGTTTTCCGCTCTATCGTGTCCGGTACGATGAACGGCCGGACTGGATGAACGATGAACTGAACTGGAATGCCCAAGACGTGATCGCTTCATTGACCGATAACCTGACGCTGCGCAACGTATTGGGCGGCAGCAATCCGTTGTACGCCGGGGACCATCGCTCTCCGTTCTATGTTCATGCCTTGGTGGTGAACACCTATATCGAAAGCTCCTGGCGCTGTATTGATGGGGGATCGCAGTTCGCGAAATACCTCGCCTCGAATGCACGAAAAGAAGGGGCTGTGATCCATTCACGCAAGAACGTTGTCGGTTTCGATATGGGTCATAACGGTATACATGCCGTTCGTACCGCCGATGGCGATGTCTACCGCTGCAAACATTGCATCGCCAACATTCACCCCTCCTTGGTGTTGGATATGGTGGGTGAAGGACAATTACGCCCGGCCTACACAAAACGCATACGCTCGCTGGAAGAGACCATTTCCTCGTTTACGCTTCACTTGGTGATGAAGCCACACGCCTTCCCTTACCTGGACCATAACATCTACCATTCATTCGTGGACAATGTGTGGGATGGAGTGGACAAGTCCAGCTCGCCGTGGCCTTCCGGTTATATGTTCACCACACCGATGTCCTCCAAGGCCGATGGTTATGCCGATGCGATCACCATCATGACCTACATGCGCTTCTCCGAATGGGAGCAATGGGCGGGATCAGCAAGCACGATCGCCGAGCCCGGCGAACGCGGCGCTGGTTATGAAGAGTTCAAGCAGAAGAAGGAACGCGAACTGCTGGCAGTGTTGGAGAAGCGATTCCCCGGTCTTTCGCAAGGTGTGGTGGCCATGCACAGCAGCACGCCGATCACCTTCCGCGATTATATCGGATCGCCCACCGGCTCCATGTACGGGATCCACAAGAACAGCGCAGATCCCATGCGCACGTTCATCGCACCGCGGACCAAGGTCCCGAACTTGCTACTCACGGGTCAGAACCTGAACCTTCACGGTTTGCTCGGCGTTACGGTAAGCGCCGTTTCCACCTGCAGTGAACTGGTCGGGAAACGTTACTTGGTCGGCCGGATCAATTCCGCATCCTGACCTTCTTCCATCCGGATGGAATGGGCCAATGCCTTGATCAATCGGTCATGCTTGGTCACGTAGGGATTCGACTTGTCCCACACATAACCCGCAAGAACGGAAATGATCCGCTCCTTGTGCGACTGCTCCACCTTGTTCGCGAAGAACACATCCTGTAGGTCGCCCGAGTACCAGTCGTCTACGTAACTGCGGAATACGGCGGCGCCCTTCTTGATATGTGCTTCGTATTCGACCTGCCAATCGATCGTCTCACCTTTCAACTGCCGATCCAAAAGTTTCGCGGCTAGCAATCCGCTTTCGGTGGCAAAGCCAACACCACTGGAAAACACAGGGTCCAAGAAGCCCGCACAGTTTCCGGTAAGTACATAACCAGGCCCTGTTAGTGATAAATTGTAGTGGGTGTATTCGTCGATCACCTTGGGCTCAAAGTCGAATTTGCCGTCCTTGAACCGCTCACCGAAAATGTGCGAACCTTCAAGCATCTTGCGGATCGTTTCCGACTTCGTTGGTGACTTGAGCGCTTCTTGGAAGTGATCGCGATGGCCCACAAAACCAATGGAGGTGTTGCCATTGCTGAACGGGATGCTCCAGAACCAAAGGTCGCGCGCTAAGACCTCAAAGCTGATCTGCATCGGATCGGCAACCGTGGCCCGTTTGGTATCGCCTTCCACAACATGGGTGAACAGTGCCATGCGACCGTTGTTCTCCCGCGTATCGCCCAAGTCCAATAGCTTCACTAGAACACCTCCGTAACCACTGCTGTCGATCACAAAGGGAGCGGTGAATTCCTTCGTTCCGTCCTTGCCGCGTGAGATCAAGTGAACTCCCTTTTCATGTTCCAGGTCAACCGAGATCGCTTCGTGCCCGAAATGGATCGGAACCCCTTTGGCCATCACGGCTTTCGCCAATACATCATCAAAATCAGCGCGCGGTACCTGCCATGTCCAGGTCCAACCTTGTGTGTAGTTCTGACCAAAGGCCAAATTGAACAACTTTCCGTCCCTGTAAAAGCGCGCACCTTCCTTCACGGCGAAGTTCTGTGCTTGTAAGGCTGGCAACAAACCGGTTTCCTCCCAATGGCCCATGCTCAATGGCAGCAGGCTTTCGCCGATCACAAAACGTGGGAAGATCGCACGTTCGATGATGACCACCTTGTGCCCTTTGTCTGCCAACCATGCTGCGGCAGCCGTACCCGAAGGACCCGCACCGATCACCAATGCATCAACGTGTTCCATGCTCATGATTCAGCTCCTCTGCACATTTCACCATCAACTTTTTGACTTGCCAATGGCCAAAAATACACTGTCCCGTGCAACTTGCGGTGCACGGGACAGGATCTCAGTGCGGGTTCAAGTTTTGGCAAATACCCGCTGGACAACGGTTCGAACTATTGGAAGCGCTTCAACCACGCTTTCGAGTATTCCTTCTCTATGGTCTTCAGCACTTGAGTGACCGCTCCGGCCCAGTAGTTACGTATCCCAAAACCAGTGGGTTTGCCTGAAATGCGCTCTGAATGCAGCACTGCCCGGGTCTTCATGTTGAAAAAGGTGACATAGAATTCAGCGATCTCCGACGTTTTGTTGAAGGCGCTGACAACGAATACCACGCCAACACCGTCCCCGTCGTTGGTCTTGTATTTCTTTACCATAGAAGGGACCTTTTCCTTGTCCAATGTAATTGCTGTGCGGCTCAACAGGTCTTGGGACTTCACCCCTTCATTCACCGGCGCAACGTAGGAGGTATTGGTCACCACATTGGAAATGCCCAGCGCCTTGGCCAGGTCAAACTTCTCGTGCTCTTGCTCCAACAGGTTGTTCCACTTCAGTATTGCCGTGCCGGGATCAGCTTCCACAGTGGCAAATTCAACCGTGGGAATGAGTTTTGCTTCAGAGAAATCCAGTCCGATCCAGGTTACTTGGCATTTATTGTTCAAGGCATCGGCCATGGTCTGTGCCTGAACACTGGTGCCAAAAGCAATGGCGGCGGTGAGAGTGAGTAGGGTGGTTTTCATGATCATTTGGTTAGTGGTTCTGGGTCCTGTCAATAAAGGGTGTTGGTTTTCGGTTCTTGGGGTCGTTCCTGAGGGCTAAGATCTTGGCGGGGTCGGCCAATTCGAGTATGGGTCTTACCCTTAAGGTTTCACCGATCCTTTCGCCAAGGTTGTGCAGTTCATCGGGTACCGTGTCCAACAAAACACGTACCAGATCATTTCCATGAGCATCATGTTCCCTGATGACCACGAAGGAATTCACCAAGGGGTCCGCATTTAAGGCATCGATCACTTGTTGCGGGTAGAGCGTGGTGCCTTTCACCTTCATGCGCTGGGCTTTGCGGCCGATCACCGGACCAAGCACTTGGGACAAGGAACCATCGGCTTGTTGAATATTGGTTGAAGAACAGATGTCACCAGTACGGAAACGCAGCAAGGGCATGCCTTCAACCCCCCATGGGGTGGCCACCACTTCGCCGATCCCGCCGTTTTCCACCGGCTTGTCGTCCTCATCCAGTACTTCGATCAGGATCATGTCCGATGGAACAACATGACCACCAAATGGGGTTGTCTCCGTACTTGCCGTGGCCATTTCCGTACTGGCGTAAGTACCGTACAAGGCTATATCCGATAGGGCCTTGATCCGTTTTGCCAATTCATTTGGACCTCCATTCCCGTCGGAGATCGGTTCACCGATGCAAATGGCTTTCTTGATCGTGGTCTTGCGAATGTCCTGTAAATGTGAGGCTCGGTCTTCCAACATGCGCAACAGGAAGGAGGGCACTGTGATCAAGGCCGTGGTACCGCAACGTTCAACGGTTTCCCATTGACCAACCGTATTGCCAGGTCCGCTGCGAACAATGCCCGCACCTATGCGCCGTAGGCCCAACCAATACGCCAGCCCGGCCATGAAGCGCTTGTCCATGGTGGTGGTGATCTGTACCACGTCGTCAATTGTGATCCCCGTGCTGGCCAACGATGCGGCTTCGCTGCGTGCCAATCGGTCCAAGTCATTTTCGGTCAGTAGAAAAGGTACGGGGATCCCGGTGGAGCCTGAAGTGAAGACATGATCCACAACCTTGTTCAAGGGTACGCTCCGGAATGCCTCGTTGTGCAACGAGAGATCATCCTTCGTGGTGAACGGAAGTGCAAGCACGTCTTCCCATTTGCGCACGTCCGTAGGGTGGACCTTGGCCTTTTGGAACACCTGCTTGTACCATGGCGAACGCGCTTGAAGGTCGGACAAGTGGGCACGCATTCGAACAAGTTGCTCTTCCGCGATGGAACGTGTTCCTGTCGTGTTCATCGCTATGAACAAGCTACCAGTTTATCCTCCAATTTCTTCTTTTCCTGCATTGACGAAACGGGTAGCGTTAACGCCATTTGGTAGTGGTCGATGGCAGCTGCAAGCTTGTTTTCCGCTTTGCGAAGATCGCCTAAAGCTGCGTAGGTGAGCCAACTTTTCGGGTTTGAGGCAACGAATGTGGCTTCTTCGATCGGGGAAAGGGTGAATGAGTTGCCCGTCAACACACGCTCGGTTATCGCCATGCGCACGCGTTGCCAGTGCTCATGTCCCGCGAATTCAGCTGTGCGAACGAAGGGGTCTTCAGCGATGGTGCGCGTGGTGTCGTAAACCGGACCGGTGACTTGACCTGTGGCACAGCGAGCGAAAACATCGCGCAGGTCATAACATACGAACGCACCACATTGGTAGGGTGAATTGGAGACCCACATCCTTCGCTCTTCGGGTTGGAAGACCACAGCATGGTGCGCCAGTAACTGATTGATCGTACTCGGATCGCCCATCCCTACATCCGTTCCTCCAGGACCTTTTCGATCACGAAGAATGGTCACAGCGTTTGATGGGTCCAATATTGCCGTGCTGTCCACCAGGTGCAACATACGCTTGTAGCGCGCCATTGAATCGCTCTCGCGGATATTCGCAATGTTCACTTCCGTCCCTGCGAAATGGTCGCTTTGGTAATGGTTCGAACAGACCACCAGATCCTTATCAGGATCCATTATTCCCATGCCGTCCGGAGCTTTCTCAATTAGCACGGCGCGGCCATCCGCTGCACTGCTTACGAGTATGCTTTCCGAAACGAAGACTTCGTGCTCCTTCGCTATGGCGATAGCCTCATCAATGTTACTGGCATGCTGGACGATCGTGCGCGCCAACAAGGAAATGGGCATGCGGGCACCGGAAGGAATACTGCTTCGCGATGCGTTGATCGTTATGGTGAGTCCTTCCAAGTTCATGGCCGAGGTGGCACCCATGAAACCGCCCCAGCTCACGAGCACATGCGGAATGCCCGCGTCGGGTTTGATGAAGGTGATCAGCTTGTCGCGTGCGAATTCCTCACCCATGAAGAAATCGAAATTACGGGCCACCAGAAGTTCTTCATCCGCCGTGCGGTCACCCCAAGCAGCGAATGAGGTACAACCCACCATGGCAAGGTCCTGCAACGCATGCCCGATATCGTGCGCGGCGTGGTAGTTCAATGCTCGGATGAATTTAGGACCGACCACATCGAAACGATCGCTGAACGCCCTGCTCACACCGTAGATCTCGCGCTGGTATTCCATCGGAACATATTCGTCGATGTCGCGATCGAACCACGCCGAGAAGTACTTCAGGAAGGACAGTTGGTGCTTTCCGGGGATCATCTTTTGGATCCGCGCAATGAAGACTTCCTCTTGGTGTACGATCAATTCCTTCGCCAAGGAACCGTAGGCCAAGCCGCGCTCCAGATCGGCTCCTTCAATGTACACTTCGTACAAGCCAAAGCTGTCTTGGCCTAGCCAATTATTGCCCACGTGGTAGCGACCTTCTTGATCCGTTGTGCGTTCCGGCAATTGAGCCGTTTCACCCTTTTCCAATGGAGCGGGTATGTATACATCTACAGCGAAGAGGATCGCCAAAAGGACCACCAACGCCACAAATAGGAGCGTCACCCGGCCCACCCTGCGCCAGCCTCGCCCTTTTCGACTGCTGGAATGTGATGCCGTGGATGGATCCATGTTAGAAACCGACCCCTATGCCAGCGCCGAACAAGGGCTGGGTCGCGTATAAACTGTTGGGGTCCTGAAGCACGTCGAAAAGGATCTGGAGATAGATGCTACTGCGGCCACCCAGCGATTGCACATAGCCACCGCCAATTAGGATGTGCGGGATCCAGATCCGGGTCAATTCGTTCTGGCTAGGATCGTACAGTTCCGCATTCATGTTCAGGAATTCACCGTGCACGTAGAATTGACTGATCGGACGGTACCGGGCGAACAGCCGATAGCCGTAAAGATTACTGGTAAACGCAGGGGCGTAGCGGTTATCGCGGTAGTACGTGTAGGTGAGCCCGATCCCCGTGGAGACCTTTTTCTTCTGGTCCAGAAAATAACCCACCAGCGGCGCAACCTGGATCGCCGTAACCGTGCCGAAGTTGAGTCCAACGCCACCACCGAACCAGATGCGGTCCTTCAGTGGACGCGGTACCTTTTTCTCCTTCTGTGGTTGCACATAGTCCGTGCTGTCCTGTGCGGGAACTACCGCGGACAAGGTCAATAACAACAGCACGGACAAGGCAACGCGACGCATGTGGCACATCCCGCATGGCGGGGGTTGCAAAGGTACGGGTCGGTTAGGGTTGCCATTCCGGAGGGGTCGACCTGCCACGTTAGATCCATTCACTAGGCGAATTCCATTGGAAGATTGAACAGGAAATGAACGGGAATGGGCGTGAATGAGATCGGCATTATTCCCGTCCATTCCCGTTCATTCACGGTTTCCCTGTAGACATTAGACTGTGCGAGCCACCGCGTTCTTGCGCTTCCCGTAACGTTTCTCGAAATGCACGGCCAACAATCCGCCGCGGGCGATCATCCACAGCAGGAATGCCGTCCAAACCGAGAACAACTTCCAACCCAAGTGGTTGGTGCCCATGATCACCGGGATGAAGCACACCGCCGTGGAGATCAACAGCACATTGCGCAGGATCTTGCCCGCGCCGAGCCCTTTGTACACGCCATCAAAAGCAAAGGCCACCGCATTGATCGGTTGCGTAATGATCACCATCCAAAATACCGCTTGGAAGAGAGTGAGCACGGCTTTGTCGTTGGTGAATACGCCACCAATGAAGGGATAGCCGATCAAGTAGAGCAACGACAAGGCCCCGCCGATGATCACGCTCATGCGTACCACTTGCCAAGCCACGCGGTAGAGATCGGTCCAATTCCGTTCACCGTTCAACCGACCGATCAGCACACTACCGGCCGCGGCGTATCCATCTATGAAGAACGCGCTGAACAACCAGATCTGCATGGCAATACTATGCGCGCCGATGTACGCTTCGCCATAACCCGTGGCGTAGCGGTTGCCCAAGTAGTAGCAGGTGTTCAGCGCTATGGTGCGAGCGAACAGATTGCCGCTCAGTCGCCACAGGTTCCACAGTTGTGGATGCTTCCATTTCTTAGGGAAAAAGCTGAACGGTGTGCGATTGCGCATGATCCAGATCGCCATAACGAACATGACCACCTGTGCGAACAAACTGGCCCACGCACTGCCCACCATGCCCATGGCTGCGATCGGGCCAAAGCCAAAGATCAGTACCGGGTTCAAGGCGCCGTTCACCAAGGCGCCAACAATGCTGATCCACATGCTCCAGCTCAGGTTCTGGATACCGCGGAACGCCCCCGTCATAGCGAACGTGGCCAGTACCATGGGGTGTCCGAAACTGCGTACGTGGTAGTACTCCACCGCCTTGGAAAGCACTTCACCTTCCGCATTGTACATCCTGAAGATGCCTTCGGCGAAATAGTTGGTGATCGCGAAGAAGACGAAGCCCAACAGGAAGTTCATCCAAATGGCGATCGGCACCAAGTCCTTCACATCATCCAACCGATCCCGACCGTAGAAGCGAGCGACCACCGCAAGTACCGCACTTCGGGTTTGCGCCAAGGTCCACACCACCAAGAGGAAGAAGCTGCTCGCAATGCCCACGGCGGCCAGATCGGCGGTGCCCAAAGAGCCCACGAACGCAGTGTCCACCAATGAGATCACCGGCTCGGCAATGCCGGCAATGATCGCCGGGACCGCCAACCGGTCAAGGTCCTTGCGTGTGATGGGTGATGAGGTAGCTGACACGGGCGTCTTACGTGAATTTGGCGTGCAAAGATCGCCCACTGGGTCACTTCGTCACGCGGAACAAGGTCCAGGGTTCGGGACCTTCATTCCAAGTGTACCAACGCATCAGTTGTTCGGTCCACACGGCCTCCGTGCGTGCGAGTGCTTCCAAGTGTTGACCGCTGCGAGACTGTAGAAGTTCAGCATCTGGAGTGCGAGCCACAAGGTATTCAGTGTTCAGGTTGCCACCGGCGTATTGCTCCATGGTGAACGCGCTGTCCGTCATGTGCGCGGGCAGGTAGAACGCTGGAAGGCTGATGCGCCAACTTAGCATGGGCTCGATCACGTAGGAGATGCGTGAACCTGCTGCAGGTTGCACTGCGTGAAGGGTTTTCGCCAGCACCGTGCGACCGATGCCTGCCGGGCTTGTGAGGATCACGCTAAGACCAAGAAGGTTCGCGAAGGTCAGGATCACCAACACGAGCCGACCAGCTGTGCGCCAGCTATTACCGGGGACAAGCGTTCGCAATTCAACAAATCCCAACACGAGAAGCAAGGGCGTTAGGTCCGCGAGCGGAAAGAGAAAGCGCAATTCCTTATGCGGAATGAACGTATGCGCTACGAAGAACGGGACGAAGCACCACACCAATAAGTGCTTCGGTCGTTTCCAGATCAGGAGCGTCAACGCCAGCAACAGGCAAGCTCCGATCGGAGGAATGGCATATTTCACGACCCATGGTGAATAGTAGTACCAGGGCAATTCATCGAACCGGTGATCAGGGTCACCCGCAAAGCCCATGTGAACATACTCCCACAAGCTGAAGACCGATCTATCGTAGAATGCGCTGTCCAATGCATAACCAGCGATCGCCACTGCTGCTGACCCGCCAAGAACCAGAACAATTCCGTTCCATCTCAACTTGCCAACGAATGCCAGCCAAAACAAGGCGCTGATCACGATCAACCCCACCGGCGGCCGACAGAGTATTGCAATGCCAAAGGCAATTCCCGTCCAAAGCATTTTCACGGGCCTTCGTGGTTCCAGTTCCACAGTACGTTGGATTAGCGGGGCAAAGCCGAACAATAGAAAGATCCCCGCCCAACTCTCCGAACTGAAGCGCACGTGCAGAAAGGGTGAGAACCACAAGAAGTAGGAGAGGAGGATATATGGTTTCCAGAGGTCGACCGAAACTTGGTCCAACGTTGCTCGAACGAAACCGCGGACAGCGATCATTGCCAGAGCAGCAGTGAGCAAGCGCAAGAGAAACGTCCTCGTGAATGGATCTTTGATCCCAACTAGTTCTGCAGCTCGAAATACTTGGACCGCGATCCACGGTTGCAACGATGAACGGATCCCCGCGTCGTACTCCCAAGGCAAATGTTCCACGGGCAACTCACCCAACTTGGTCTGCGCAAACGCGATGATCTGGAAATGCTCGTCGGCGCTTTGGTAACCCGTGCTGTACCATGCGGTGAAGAGATGCACCACAACAGCGGCCAGAAAAACGACGCGTTGAAATCGAGGGGGTCTCACCGCACGAAGGTCAGGAAAAGAGAAGGGGCCTCGAAAGGCCAGTTCAAGAGATCAACAATGTTTATTCTAGGCCCGCTCCAACTCCTCCCTTAGCGCAGCCATGAAATCCTCGCTCGTTAAATAGGCTTCTGGCCCCACGTTATTTCCGTGGATGCACACTGCAAGGTCCTTGGTCATCTTGCCGCTCTCAACGGTGCTGATGCAGGCTTTCTCCAATTTGTTCGCGAAATCGATCAATGCTTGATTGCCATCCAACTTGCCACGGAAAGCGAGGCCCCGCGTCCATGCGAAAATGCTCGCGATCGGGTTCGTGCTAGTGGGTTTGCCCTGCTGGTGCTGGCGGTAGTGGCGAGTAACTGTGCCGTGCGCTGCTTCAGATTCCATGGTCTTGCCATCGGGGGTGATCAGCACGCTGGTCATTAGGCCGAGCGACCCGAAGCCTTGGGCAACGGTATCGCTCTGGACATCACCATCGTAATTCTTGCAGGCCCATACGTAGCCACCGCTCCACTTCATGGCGCTGGCCACCATGTCATCGATCAAGCGGTGCTCGTAGGTAATGCCCGCTGCGGCGAAATCGGCTTTGAAATGCTGTTGGTACACCTCTTCGAAGATGTCCTTGAACCGACCGTCGTATTTCTTCAGGATGGTATTCTTCGTGCTCAGGTACAATGGCCATTTCTTCTGCAAGGCCAAATTGAAGCAACTGTGTGCGAAGCCATCGATGCTTTCGTCCGTGTTGTACATGCTCATGGCCACGCCGCCGCCCTCGAAGTCGTACACGTTCCAAGTCTGTGCTTCGCCACCATCTTCCGGGGTGAAGGTCATTGTCAACTTTCCTTTTCCCTTGATCACCGCATCCGTAGCGCGGTACTGATCACCGAAGGCGTGACGGCCGATCACGATGGGCTTGGTCCAACCCGGCACCAAACGCGGGATGTTGCTGATCACGATGGGTTCGCGGAATACCGTTCCACCCAAGATGTTGCGGATCGTCCCGTTCGGGCTCTTCCACATTTGCTTCAAGCCGAATTCCTTGACACGATCCTCGTCTGGAGTGATCGTTGCGCACTTGATCCCCACATTGTGCTTTTTGATCGCATTGGCAGCATCCACGGTGATCTTATCGTCCGTCTTGTCGCGGCTTTCCATGCCGAGATCGTAGTACTCGATGGGCACATCCACATAGGGCAGGATCAATTGGTCCTTGATCCACTTCCAAATGATTCGCGTCATTTCGTCGCCATCCAATTCCACTACGGGCTTGCTTACCTTGATCTTCGACATACGGGTACTTTAATGGGTGCTTGGTTTGTTCGGGTGGCGAAGGTAAGATTCAACCCGGCTTCGAGCCGGGCTTGCTCGTGCGCTTTGGCGGCTGGAACTAATAGAGCAGGAACCGTGAATGAACGTGAATAAACGTGGAAAGATGCAACTACAGCCTTGCCAATTCAATGCGGCTCATCATCCAGTGGCTTGGGTTCACTTATACTTTTGCCATCACCTTGGATGCTTTCTACGAATTTCCCCTTATTGTAGTAGTCGCGGTAACGCACTTTGCCTGCTTTGTCGTAGTAAATGTATTCGCCGTCGGGATAGCCTTTATTGAAATATCCTGTGTAATTCATTGTGCTATCACTGCGCATTACCGAAAACTTTCCATGGGGTCTTCCGTTGATGTTGCTGGTGGTGTAATAGCCCCTGTTCAGTGGAAAATTCGTGGTGTATTCCCCATTGAATTTGGCACCAGTGGAATCGCGCAATACCCGCAATCCGTGCAATCGGCCAGATTTCAGGCCCATACTCCATTCGAGCTGGCCATTCGGGTGGTATGTTCTTCCGTTGCCGTGGACCTCGCCCATGCGAAACGTCCAAATATTATGTATCGAACCGTCCGGAAAATATTGGATGTTGTTGCCGTGTTTAAGTCCACCTTTGTAGGCTATTAGTTCGGTCTTTCGGCCTTCTCGATCATAGACGGTCAGTGGCCCATCCAGCATTTGGCCCCGGTAGCTGCGCGTGTGGGTCAATACACCAGTTGTGTCGTAATACTCAATTGGATTTATAGGAAAGCCGTCCTTGCCACGATCAAAAACACAATAGTGCCCATTCTTGAAACGGGTGGTATCCGTTTTCTGCGCAGCCAAGAACTGTGTTGCGAACAAGATGCAGATCGTCGTGATCACTTTCCGGTTCAACGGGTGAATTGCGCTCATGTGCAAGTGTGTCGAAGCAACTCGTACTGTCCGTAAGTACTACCCCAGATCCAAGTCCAATTCCTCCCGCAATACCAACAAGGCCGGATTCTTCTCCGCCATCAACTTGAACTTGTCCAAGGTGGTGTACCGGGGTTTCACTTTGATCTCGGCTTGGATCACTTCCAATTCCAAACCCGGATCACCCAAGTTGCGGCGGATGTAGCCCAATAGTTCGGGCTTCTCTTCACGCATGTAGTTCTCTTGCACCTTATTCACAATAGTGAAGGCGATGCGTCCAGGACCGCTCACTTTCGGCTCGTTCGCCAATAGCGTGGCGTGTAAGCTGTCGCGCCCGTTCTTCTTCTGCAACATGGCATAGTCGCGCCATATTTTCAAGAGCAAGGCAGGGTTCACTTCCCTGGACGAGGCCGGGCCGGAACCATCTTCGTCCTGCAAGACCATCGGTGCGGTTTCCACGGCCGCCGCTGCAGCGGTTTCCTTGATGCTCACTTGCCCGGCCAACCGGCGCTTGGGTACGTAGTTCAGGCGTTCATCCACACCATTCGACTTGGGTGAAGGGACATCATGAGGGATCGGGACAGTTGCCTCCACCGGTTCCGATACCACGCTGGGGCTGGCCGCAGGTGCGGGTTCAGGTGCTTTTTCGGCAGCTATGCTTGGGTCAGGACTTTTTTTTTGATCGGTTGCGGCACTTGCTGATGCACCATTCTCCGGTTTGGAGTCCCCTGTGCCCATGGTCCGGCACATCTGGATCAGGGTCAACTCCACCAACAGGCGAGGCTCCTTGCTCGCCTTGTATTGGCTGTCGCAATGGGCGAGGCGGTCCAATCCATTTACCAAGAGGTCGCGACTGGCACGCTGGGCCTGATCACCGTATCGGGCAGTGAGTTCTTGGCCGACTTCCAACAAGGGCAGCGTACGCGCATCTTGGCTTACAAGCAAGTCGCGGAAATGGCGCGCCAACCCGCTAACGAAGAGGTGTCCATCGAAGCCTTGCTGCAGGATCGCGTTGTATTCAACCAATGCTGCTGGGATATCGCCCCGGATAATGCTGTCCGTGACCCGGAAATAGTGCTCATGGTCCAAAACGTTCAAATTCGTGACCACATCCTGGTAGGTCAGCTTATTCCCTGAAAAGCTAACCAACTGGTCGAAGATGCTCAACGCATCCCGCAAGCCGCCATCGGCCTTTTGGGCGATCACATGCAAGGCCTGCTGCTCTACTTCAATGTGTTCCTTTCGAGCAATGTCGGCCAAATGCCCAGTGATATCGCCCAAACGGATCCGCCGGAAATCAAAGACCTGGCATCGGCTCAGGATCGTGGGAATGATCTTGTGCTTTTCCGTGGTGGCCAATATGAAAATGGCATAGCTAGGCGGCTCCTCCAAAGTCTTCAAAAAGGCATTGAACGCTTGGGAGCTGAGCATGTGCACCTCGTCAATGATGTACACCTTCTTGGTGCCCACTTGAGGTGCAATGGTCACCTGCGTGATCAACGTACGGATGTCCTCCACACTGTTGTTGCTGGCCGCATCCAATTCGAAGATGTTCATGCTGTGCCCCTCATCGAAGGTTTTGCACGGTGGGCATTTGCCACAGGCCACAAGGTCTTCACCCAGGTCCTCGCAATTCACGGTACGGGCCAAAATGCGAGCACAGGTGGTCTTGCCTACACCCCGCGGACCCGTGAATAAGAAGGCTTGTGCCACATGATTGGTGCGGATCGCATTCTTCAGCGTCCCGGTCACATGGTCCTGGCCCACCACTGAATCAAAGGTGGCTGGTCGGTATTTACGGGCACTAACGACGTATTGGTCCATGTGGACGAGGAGGGGTTGAAGGAATGCTCAACTGAAATGCAGCAAGCTGAATGGAATGCTTGCGAAGGTAACGATCCGGGGCGGTCGTGGATCAGATCCGTTGGGAAGTTCACGGATAGAACGATCGGTCTGATGGATGGACAATCATTTGAGGGTCAACATGATAGAATGTTCTTTTGGTTTACCGGTCCAACAAGTTTTCAACACTTTTCAGAACGTGATCGGAGGTGCCAGTTCATTTCCGGGTGCCGAAGTGCTCGCAGACCGAACAACTTCACGGTAAAACACCTACATTTGCGCCCCAATTCAACCGAAAAGGTATGACCAACCGGTACGAAGCCGTCTTCATTTTAACTCCCGTTTTGTCTGAGGACCAGACAAAGGAGACGGTAAAGAAATTCAAAGACCTGATCAAAGCAGGCAGTGGAAAGGTCCACCACGAAGAGAGCTGGGGAATGCGCAAGCTTGCGTATCCCATCCAGAAGAAGTCCACGGGCTTCTACCACCTGTTCGAGTTTGAAAGCGAGCCAGCGCTCGTGGCCAAGCTCGAGACCGAATACCGTCGTGACGAACGCGTGATCCGGTTCCTTACCATCGTGATGGACAAACACCACATCGCCTTTGCGGAAAAGCGCCGTTCCAAGCGCTCCGCGAAGAAGGAAACCGCAGAACCCTCAAACGCATAAGCCATGGCCGCAGACAATAGCGAGATCCGGTATCTCACCCCGATCGCCATCGAGACCAAGAAGGACAAATACTGTCGCTTCAAGAAGATGGGGATCACCTACATCGATTACAAGGACGAGGACTTCCTGATGCGTTTCGTGAACGAGCAGGGCAAGATCCTTCCACGTCGCCTCACCGGCACCAGCCTGAAGTACCAACGTAAAGTTGGACAAGCCGTGAAGCGTTGCCGCCATTTGGCGCTGATGCCGTACGTGGCTGACATGCTCAAGTAAACAACGAACTGACAATGGAAGTTATCCTGAAACAAGACGTTGAGCACGTGGGTTATGCCAATGACCTGGTGAAAGTGAAAGAGGGCTATGCAAGGAATTTCCTGCTGCCCCGCGGGTTGGCCGTTAGTGCAACCGAAAGTCAAAAGAAGCAATTGGCCGAGACCTTGAAACAACGTGCCCACAAGGAAACGAAGATCAAGGACGAAGCCAACAAGATGGCCGAAGGCCTCACCGACAAGACGCTGAAGATCGGCGCCAAAGCAGGCGAGGGTGGAAAGATCTTCGGTAGTGTGAATACCATCCAGATCGCCGATGCCATTCGTGCACTCGGCTTCGAGGTGGACCGCAAGCACATCAAACTGAAAGGTGAAGCGATCAAGAACCTGGGCAGCTACGAGGCGGAAGTGACCTTCCACCGCGATGTGGTCCGTACCATCGCCTTCGAGGTGGTGGAGGAGTGATCCCTCACCCCGACCCCTCTCCCAAGGAGAAGGAAGAACGAATTGAAGAAAGGGCCGCGAGGCCCTTTTTTCATGGGGAGACTTGTTTGGAAGTCCAACTAACAAGATGGATCTGTTCGTACCGTGCGCGGGTGTTGAGGATCCAGTAGCCTTACTTTTCCAACTGATCAGGACCATCCATGCGACTCATCCTCCTTGCCATTTTCGCTTTCCTCTTCTGTACAACGCTCCTTGCCCAAGCACAACCCCATCCCGCCCTGATCGGATATTGGCACAATTGGAACGATGCCGCTGCTCCATACTTACCATTGGACCAGATCGATCCACGATACAATGTGATCGAGGTTTCGTTCGCGGAACCCGTTGTCGGTAGCAGCCACGATATAGTGTTCACGCCGTCGGGAAACACGATCGCCGAGTTCACCACGCAAGTTGCTCAGCTACGCGCAGCGGGCAAGGTGGTGTCCATCAGCATCGGTGGAGCCAACGCACCGGTGCATCTCGATAGCGACCAGGAGCGTGATCAGTTCGTCGCCAGCATGGTCAACATCATTAATGCATATGGATTCGATGGAATGGACATCGATCTCGAAGGCTCGTCCATTTCGACCACTGGGGGAACGATCACCGCACCGGTGGATGCCACGATCATTCGCTTGATCGATGCGATCCGTGGGATCATGGCAGGTTATCGCTCTGCGAACGGCAGCAAATTATTCCTGACCATGGCCCCGGAAACGGCCTACGTGCAGGGTGGCCAAAGTGCATTCGGCGGTCTTTGGGGAGCCTACCTGCCCGTGATCGATGCGCTGCGTGACTCGGTCGATATCCTGCAAGTGCAGCTCTACAACAGCGGCAGCATGTACGGCTTGGATGGTGTGATCTACGAGCAGGGCACTGCGGACTTCATCGTGAGCCAAACCGAGGCCGTGATCCAAGGTTTTTCCACTTCAGGTGGCGTTTTCGAAGGAATGCGTGCCGATCAAATTGCCGTTGCGCTACCCGCTTGTGTTAGCGCAGCCGGTGGCGGCTACGCGGATACGGCAACGGTTTTCGATGCCGTGCGCTACCTGTTGGGGGCCGGAACACAACCCGGTGCGTATGCCTTGCAACATTCCGGTGGTTATCCCGATCTGCGTGGTCTGATGACATGGAGCATCAATTGGGATGCGGCGCCAGCGTGCAACGGGAGCTATTCTTTCGCAGAGAACTACGAGCGCATTTTCGCCGACTTTTCAACTGAAGTACAAGAGAATGCTGGCATGGCGATCGCTGTTTTCCCCAATCCGGCTTCTGATCTGGTCCGGATCGAGCTGCCTCCTGAGATCACTGGACAAGTGAAGGTTCTGATCACGAATGCGGTGGGTCAACACGTTCTGGAGGACTATTTATCCGCGAATTCGACGATCACGTTGGCGACTGAACAACTCGAAGCGGGCCTGTACACGATACAACTGCAAGACACGTCCGGGTTGAAGGGATTTGCGAAAGTCTTTATTGCACACTGACATTCTAACTTTAAGACAAGATCATATTCATAGGCTTCAACGGCGCCGGAACATCCGTTTCATCCAACATCTCGCGCAGGTCGATCTCGATCGTTCTGGTCAATGCGGTAATGGGCACATCGTTCGCGCTTCCTTCGAAAGGGTTCTCCGTGCTTTCGCCGATCTTCTCCATCATGTTGAAGACCCATGCCACCAGCGCACTGAACGGAATGGTAAGCCACACGAACTCGCCTCCCATTTTGGCGAATTCTCCCAACATTCCGAAGGGGACCAAAGAAATGAAGAGCCGAACGAACATCAAGTTCAACGTGGCGAATTGGCGAGGGTAAGGGAAGTTCTTGATCCGTTCGCACTTGCCCTGTAGTGCATAGAATTCCACGAGAAGCTTTTCCAATTCCATGTGGCGGAAGTCTTCGATCAAGCCTTGATCCAGTAGTTCGCGCAAGGCCTTGCTCTGTTGTGTGATCAGTTGAGTTGCCGCATTGGACTTGCCCAAGACAAGTGCTTTTTCCTCTGGTGATATCAATCCCGTGAGCGCGTCTTCAACCTTGTTCTCCACCTCATCGATCGTGTACCACTTCCGGTATTCCTTGTTGTAGCTCTTGATCATGTGTTCCCAAGCACGCGGAACACGCAGTTGGAAACGCAATGCATGCAACCATGCAATGTGGCGGTGGATCAACGCGCTGTGGATCTTTCGCAATGCCTCGGAAGAGATCGGTTGTTGGGCGTGTTTGTTGGTGACAAAGTCCATGACCATGATGCCCCAAGCACGACTGGAATTGACGATACCGCCATAGATGGAACGAGCCTCCCACAAACGGTCATAGGTTGCGTTGTTCTTGAACCCCGTGATGAATGCTACTGCAGTTCCCACCAATGCGATCGGTACCCATGGGATCGTTAGCCAAGTCCAATCCAAGAACTGGTAAAGCATTGTGGGTATGCTGGCCAATACCAGGTAGAATAGGATATCGCGGCGGGTCCATCGGATAACTTCCTTGAACGTGAATCTGCGGCCTGCGTGCATGTGTAAATTAAGCTTTTCGTAGTTCGGCTGAGGTGGTGCCGAATGTAGGGTGAGAAAATGATCAACGTCAGTTACGGACGACCCTTACTGCTTACTTTTGACCCATGTTCCGCGCCTCGGGGGTCCTTGTCCTGTGCTTGTTCACAGCAATGCTCTTTGCGCCAATGGCTGTTCTGGTGGAATTCCACGTACACCGGGCACAGATCGAAAAGGAGCTCTGTGTGCAACGCGATGTGGTCGAAGCCATGAGGACCTGCCACGGTGAATGCCAACTTTCAAAACGTTTTAGGGCGCTCGAATCAGAATCTGCTCAAGAACTGCCGGTAGAACGGCTCCAAGTTCGACTGGAGCCACAAGTACCGGTCGATCCAGTGGTGGCCATACTTCTTTTGCCTTGCTCCGAGAGGATATTTCCACGTGTGAACGCAGCGATAAGGACCGGTTTCTTCCGATCCGACGACCACGTGCCTCGAGGGTAGTTCAAGACAGCTCGACTTCTGGTAAGAGGAACTTGCCATGAACGCGGTCATTTGAACATCCATTCCTTCAACAAGTAGGATAGATCCAATTCCCTATGAAGACCTTTCTGGTCGGATGGTTGTTGCTATGTGCTTCAACCGTTGGCCACTGCTGCGATGTATGCGGCATTTATTTGGGCATTCAGCCGAACGACCGGGCCAGCTCCATCTCGTTGATGTACAGGTACCGCCGCCTCGAAGGCAACCTGCTGGTGGGTGGTGTGCCAACAGCACAGCCAAAGCATGGCGGACATGGTGCCACTCCGACAGTTGCGCGCACTATTCACTACAAGGAACTCTACCAGGTGGCGGAACTCCGCGCTGACCTTTGGTTCAGTGATCGTTTCGCGGTGTTGGTTTCGGTCCCAATGGTGAACAACTATCAAGCGACTGACGGTTTTGCTCGAAGCGATGTTTACGGCTTGGGCGACCCGCTGTTCATTGCACGGTACCTGGTGGCGAATACCAAGTCCAATTCGACGGATGATCGTGTGGTCCACCGATTCATGGTCGGTGCCGGTGCGAAAGTGCCGCTGGGAACTACAAAGGCCCTGTACAACAACGCCGAAGTGCCCATGGACCTGCAACCCGGTACCGGAACATGGGATGCGCTTGCCTCCTTGGAATACAAGATGCGTTTCCGGAAGAACGGTCTCGGCATATCCATGATCGGCCGGTACAATACCGTGAACTCCAATAGCGCACGGCTGGGGCATGGCCTGAGTACCACTGCAGAGTATTTCCACCAGTTCAACTTCGGTGAGAACTGGAAATTCGCCCCCTCCTTGGGCGCCTATCACGAACTGTACGGCATGGATGCCAGCAACGGCGAAAGCCTTGATGGTACCGGCAGTTCAACCCTGTTCGCCCACGTGGGAACCCGCGTGTGGTGGCGCAGCTGGGGCATTTCAGCCAACTTCCAATATGCAGTGTTGCATGATCTGGGAACGCTGATGGTGCCCAACCGCGAACGTTTTGTAGCAGGTATCACGTACAACCTCATCAAGTCCTAAAACCGAACATGAACAAACTAACAGTTACCCTGGCCTTATTGGCCACCAGTTCCGCGCTTTTCGTTGCCTGTAAAAAGGACCCTGTGGAACCCACACCACCGACACCTGCCGCTAACACTTCGGAAGTAAAGGTCCAATTCAACTTCCTTCACTTCGGTTCTGCTTTCGATATGGCAGAAACCTACTTCGATATGGAGGGCAACAACATTCGGTTCACCGACCTGCGGTTCTATGCCTCGCACATTGAACTGACCAATGATGTCGATGTGCAAGTGGCCGAATTCCCCAATTCAAAAATGCTGGTGAACGCCGCTGCCAGTCCTTCTGATAATCTGTTCTCCTTAGGGTCCATGAGCTCACCTGCCCATGTTCACGAAGCACACATCCAGCTGGGTCTGGATTATGATGACAACCACAGTGACCCCACAGTAGAGCCATACCCATTGAACGTGGCCGAAATGATGTGGTCGTGGACCAGTGTCCGTAAATTCCTGCGAATGGAAGGGTATGTGGACATGGACAACAACGGTTCATACGAGGTGGGAGTTGACTCAACTTTCGCATACCATTGCGTGGGTGATGCACTCGTTCGCGATACCCACGCGCACGTGCATCAGGAAGTCGTTGCCGGCTCCCCGCTCACCATTCAGGTGAATGTGGATGTGGCCACCTTGTTGAGCAATATGGATCTCTTGGGCAACCCGACCGCCCACGGGGAAGGAGCACTGAACGTTATGGCGATGGACAGTCTGGCCGCCTCGATCGAAGACTGACCGTTGATCCTTTCTGAATACAACGGGCGGATCGGAAACGGTTCGCTCGTTTTGCTTTGGGGTGAAGAAATGGACGAAAATGGACAGGGAAGGCATCAGCCAATACCAGTCTATTTTCGTCCATTAAAGTCCACGGCTTACCTTTTATTTTGAAGAAACATTGGGGCCTTTCCACGGCTACTGCATCACTCCGCGCACAACCTTACCTTTGCGGCCCCAAACCGTATCCTTCAACATGGCCCAAATTTTCGATCTCGATATGATCCAAGCGGTATATGACCGCTATCCCGCACGTGTTGCTGCTGCCCGCAAGGCCGTTGGCAAGCCGCTCACCCTTACCGAGAAGATCCTGTACACCCATTTGTGGGATGGCGAGGCGAACACGGTATTCGGCAGGGGAAAGGATTATGTCGATTTCGCACCGGACCGCGTGGCCATGCAGGATGCCACGGCCCAAATGGCCTTGTTGCAGTTCAAGACCACCGGCCGTAAGCAAGTGGCCGTCCCCAGTACGGTCCATTGCGATCACTTGATCCAAGCCCGAGTTGGTGCAAAAGAGGACCTGAAAGAAGCATTGTTGAAGAGCAACGAAGTATTCAATTTCCTTGAGAGCATCAGCAACAAATACGGCATCGGCTTTTGGAAACCGGGTGCAGGGATCATTCACCAAGTAGTGCTTGAGCAGTACGCGTTTCCTGGTGGACTTATGATCGGCACCGACAGTCATACCGTGAATGCCGGCGGTTTGGGCATGGTGGCCATTGGTGTGGGCGGTGCTGATGCCTGTGACGTGATGAGCGGCCTCGCCTGGGAACTGAAATGGCCCAAGATCATCGGTGTGAAGCTCACCGGTAAATTGAGCGGATGGGCTTCTTCCAAGGACGTGATCCTGAAGGTGGCCGGTATACTTACGGTGAAGGGCGGAACAGGTGCGATCGTTGAGTATTTCGGTCCGGGTGCCGAGAGCCTGAGCTGCACAGGCAAAGGAACCATCTGCAACATGGGTGCGGAGATCGGTGCAACAACGAGCACCTTCGGCTACGATGACAGTATGCGTCGCTACTTGAAGGGGACAGGCCGTACAGAACTCGCCGACATGGCGGATAAAGTTGCCGAACACTTGAACGGGGACCCCGAAGTTTATGCGGATCCCGAGAAGTATTTCGACCAAGTGATCGAACTGGACCTGAACACCTTGGAGCCGCATGTGAACGGTCCATTCACTCCTGATCTCGCATGGCCGATCAGCAAATTCGCCGCTGCGGTAAAGGAGAACAACTGGCCCGAAGAGTTGGAGGTCGGTTTGATCGGATCTTGCACCAATAGCAGCTACGAAGACCTAACCCGCAGTGCATCCATCGCCCAACAAGCTGTGGACAAGAAGTTGAAAGTGAAGAGCGAATTCACGATTACACCGGGCAGCGAACAGGTGCGCTACACCGCAGAGCGTGATGGAATTTTGGAAACCTTTGATAAAATGGGCGGTGTGGTGCTCGCGAACGCATGTGGACCCTGCATCGGCCAGTGGGCGCGGCATACGAACGACCCCAACCGGAAGAATTCCATCATCACCAGCTTCAACCGCAACTTCGCCAAGCGCAACGATGGCAATCCGAACACGCATGCTTTCGTCGCCGGACCGGAGATCGTAACGGCCATGGCCATTGCCGGTAGACTTTCCTTCAACCCGCTGACCGACGAATTGGTGAACGAGGAAGGAGTGAAAGTGAAATTGGACGAGCCGAAGGGGTTGGAACTTCCGCCACAAGGTTTTGATGTGAAGGATGCCGGTTTCAAAGCGCCAGCATCGGACGGTGCTTCCGTTGAAGTGATCGTAAAGCCGGACAGTGAGCGCCTCCAGTTGCTGGAGCCGTTCGCTGCATGGAACGGTAAGAACATCACCGATGCCGTGGTGTTGATCAAGGCGAAAGGCAAGTGCACCACCGACCACATCAGCATGGCCGGCCCATGGCTGCGCTACCGCGGTCATTTGGACAACATCAGCAACAACACGTTGATCGGTGCCACCAATGCGTTCAATGGAGAAACCGATAAGGTGAAGAACCAGCTTACCGGTGAATACGGTGCGGTGCCTGCAATGCAGCGCGACTACAAAACAAAAGGCCAACCGAGCATCATCGTTGGCGACCACAATTACGGCGAGGGCTCCAGCCGCGAACATGCGGCCATGCAACCGCGCTTTCTCGGTGTCAGTGCCGTTTTGGTGAAGAGCTTCGCCCGTATCCACGAGACCAATTTGAAGAAGCAGGGCATGCTCGCCCTCACCTTCGTCAACGAGGCGGATTACGACAAGATCCAAGAGGATGATCGCATCGACTTTACGGACCTTACTTCCTTTGCCCCTAACAAGCCGCTCACCTTGGTCTTCAAGCACAAGGACGGTTCCAGCGATACCATCATGTGCAACCAGACCTATAACGAAGCGCAGATCGGTTGGTTCAAGGCCGGCAGCGCACTGAACATTATTCGCGAGGCACAGAAGGGATAGCGGAATTGAGCCTTGTTCGCCGCAATTCTCAACGGTGGCATGGATATTGGCCTTTGGCACCGTTCATCTATCTTGCCCGACCGCCAGAACTGATCGATCCAGCTTACGACGCTCTACGAAACACACCACCCATGACCCGGACCTTACTCCTTTGTTCACTCGCCTTCCTAAGTACCGCCACCCAAGCCCAACTTATCGATCACGATCGCAACTGGGTAAGCAATGGCGATTTCGAGACCGTGGAAGGGAAGAAATTGAAGCGCACTGGAGGCATTGAATACGCAACCGGCTGGGGCTCGGCAACCAAGCAGAAGGCGGATCTGTTCAGTGAAGATGCCACGAATGAAACGGGGATCTCCGTGCCGAAAAACTTTGCTGGTGAACAAAGCGCCCTGAGCGGGATCAACTACGCCGGGGTCCGTTGGTGGAGCTATGGTAACAAGGAACCTCGCTCGTACCTCCAATCCAAATTGGCCAAGCCGATGAAGAAGGATTCACTTTATTGCGTGAGCTTTTATGTGAACCTTGGTGACTTGAGCAAGTATGCCACCGGGGAATTTGGTGCGTACTTCGGCAAACAGCGCATTGAACAAGAGGATGCAGCAAGCTTGACCTACGAAGTGAAGGTGCCGCAGCTACGCACAAAGATCTATGATGATGTATTCAGTTGGCAAGGAGTGTGTGGCGCATACAAGGCCGATGGCTTTGAACAGTTCCTCACCATCGGTAATTTCTCAGCGAACGAAAAGACAGCGAATTCCAAGGTGAAACGCCCGCGTGGCGAAACACGCCAACAGGTCTTCAGTGCATATTACTACATCGATAATGTGGAAGTGTATCCGATCAAGAACCGGGGAGAGTGTTCCTGTGAGCAGCTGGACAACGCCGAAAGTGAATACATCTTCAGCGCTAAAGAAGCGAATAATCCCAACTTGAAGCCTACCGACAAATTGGATCGTCAAACCTTCTACTTCAAGCGTTTCCAAAGAGGGATCGACGTTGCCATGGAATCCCGGTTGAACGATATGGTGGAGATCCTTAAAGCTGACCTGACCTTGAAAGTGAAGTTGATCGGCCATATGGACGCCACTGAAATGGAGCGTACCCGCGTGCGCCCAGATCTGCTCGTTCTGGGCAAGGAAAGGGCCGAAGTCTTGCGCGATGCGCTCGTGGAATCCGGTATCGATACAACCCGGATCATAGTTGAGTCCAAAGCAGGGGATACTCCTGTGGACGATACCGGTACGGACCTCGGTATGCAGAACCGCCGGGTGGGTGCCTTCAGTCGTCTGGTGTGACGTCCGGTAGTTTACGGTTCATTGTTCAGAGTCCCAACGGTGACGAACGTACCTCCGCGGACGACATTCCTCCGGCTTTCCCGCAGCTACCCGGCGAGCCTCGGCAATGTTCGGCAAGAACCGCCGGTCGAGGAGCCTCCCTTCGCCCGGGTCCTACGCCCTGAGGACGATCGCATGTGAAGTGATCCTCCATACCTTCCGCCCCATGCAAAAGGGCGACCCACGGTTGATACGTGGTTGGACGATGTACGATTGGGCCAATTCGGTCTACTCGCTAACGATCACCTCGGCGGTCTTCCCGATCTTCTACGCCGCGATCACCATTGTAGAAGGGAATGATCTTGTGCTGGAGAGGTATGGCCTGCCTGCTCAATCCCTTTACTCGTACGCCTTATCCGCCGGCTTCCTATTGGTCGCCATCATTTCGCCGATCCTTAGCGGTATTGCCGACCACACCGGACAGAAGAAGAAATTCCTAAAGGCTTTCTGCTACTTGGGTTCCATCAGCTGCGCGGGACTTTTCTTTTTCGGGCTTGAGAACCTGTGGATCGGCCTTGCTCTGGTCATGCTTGCATGCATTGGCTTCAGCGGCTCGTTGATCTTCTACGATGCATTCCTACCCGAGATCGCCGAACGGGAGGACCATGACCGTATAAGTGCACGTGGCTACACGATGGGCTACTTGGGTAGCGTGCTGTTGTTGATCATCAACCTCATGATGGTGATGAAGCCGCAGTGGTTCGGGATACCGGACAAGGACGGCCTGCCAGCCCGGATCACGTTCATTACGGTTGGGATCTGGTGGGCTGGATTCGCTCAATTTGCATTCCGTGTTCTACCGGACAATCCATACGGCCGAAAGCCCACTGGAAATGTTGTGGCGAACGGCTATCGCGAGCTACGTAAAGTGTGGAAGGAACTGCAAAGTACCCGCAGGCTGAACAGTTTCCTCATGGCCTTCTTCGTCCTGAACATGGGGATCCAGACCGTGATGTACCTGGCCGTTACATACGCTAAGGTAGAGGTGCAGGAAATGGATGCCAATGGTGTGGCAGGACCGATCAGCGATGCGAGTCTGATCATCAGCATCCTGCTCATACAATTGGTCGCGGCTGTTGGTGCCTTCTTGTTCGTGAAGTTGAGCAAGCTTTTCGGGAACGTGCGTGCTCTTATGATCGGCTGTTCTGTTTGGATCTTGCTGTGCGTTGGGGCATATATGGTGCATTGGGCCAGCGAATTCTACCTTCTGGCCTGTGGTGTCGGTCTCGTTATGGGTGGGAGCCAAGCACTTTCGCGAAGCACGTATTCCAAGTTCCTGCCCGATACCATTGACCATGCTTCGTACTTCGCATTCTACGATGTGAGCTTTTACATGAGCACGGTACTCGGCACCTTCGCCTACGGCCTGGTCTTCCAACTGACAGGAGACCTTCGCAATACCGTGGTGATCATCGGGAGTTTCTTCGTGGTGGGATTGGTGCTGCTCTTTATGGTGCCGAATGAGGAGGTTGAGTTGAAGAGTTCATAGGTTGAGGGTTGAAAAGGTTGATGAAGTTGAGGGCTTGCCTGCCGATGGCATGGTTGAATGGTTGGCAGTTGCGCGCATTCAACTTCTCAACCGCCTCAACCTCTCAACCCCTAACATTAATTTCGCGCTGGTCAGCGACCAAACATGGAGAATCTAAAGAACTGGGATGTCGTGATCGTTGGTGGTGGCATCGTTGGTGCTGCGACCATGTACAAGTTACAGACCCGTTTTCCCAAGCTGCGCTTGCTATTATTGGAGAAAGAGAAGGCCCTCGCCGATCACCAGACAGGACATAACAGCGGTGTGATCCACAGTGGGATCTACTACAAGCCCGGCAGTTCCAAGGCACGCAATTGCGTGAAGGGAAGGAGGGAATTGGTAGCATTCGCCAAGGACCATAGGATCAAACACGATATCTGTGGCAAGCTGATAGTGGCCACAAAGGCCGAGGAATTGCCCCGATTGGAAAAGATCTTTTCAACGGGGATGGCCAACGGCATTGAGGATATGGAACGGGTCTCTGCAGCGCAGATCAAGGAGATAGAACCGTTCTGTGTCGGGATCGAAGGAGTGCGCGTGGGGTGTACCGGGATCATCGATTTCCGAGGTGCCACGGAGAAGATGGCTGAGATCGCTTTGGGCATAAACTCGCATAGCAGCGTCAATTTGAACGAGGAGTTCCTGGGCGTTGAACAACAAGGCGAAGTGAGCATCGTGCGTACCTCGAAAGCGACTTACAATACACGCTATGCGATCTTCTGCGGAGGGTTGCAAAGTGATCGTTTGGCCAAGAAGGACGGGGCAGAGGTCAAGGAACGGATCGTTGGGTTCCGAGGCGATTATTACGATCTCACCCCTGCGGGAAAACACAAAGTGAAGCACCTCATCTACCCTGTTCCGGATCCCCGTTTCCCCTTCCTCGGTGTCCATTTCACACGCATGACCGATGGTAGCATCGAATGCGGCCCGAACGCGGTGTTCACTTTCAAACGCGAAGGCTACGGCAAGACCGACTTCGATATGAAGGACACTCTGGATGCCCTTTCGTACGGCGGTACCTGGAAGCTCTTCATGAAGAACATGAGCTACGGGATCAATGAATACAGAAGGGCATTCAGCAAGCGCCTTTTCCTGAAGACCCTTTGCACCTTGATCCCATCACTGACCATGGAGGATATTGAACCGGGACGAGCAGGGGTACGCGCAATGCTCCTAGGCCGCGATGGTGCCATGGTGGATGATTTCCGCATTGAAAGACGTGGTGATCACATACATGTGCTCAACGCACCATCTCCGGCAGCAACGGCATGCCTTGCGATCGGCGAACAGATCGTGGATATGGCGGTGGAACAACTGAAGATCGGTCAGTAACGCTAAGCGCAGCCAAAGGATCGTCCCTCCGGAAACTGGGAGCGATCGCAGTCCCGAAGTACTGTGGGAGGGGACCCAGTTTCCCGCAAATGCTGCGGGACGGAGTCTCACCAATGCCTCGCGTGGGTCATTTGTGAGACTCCGGGTCTTCAGTCGCGAAAGCCTCCTTTCGCCCGGAGTGACGATCGGGCGGGTCATAGGTCGCAGAGCCTCCCTAGGCCCGGAGTGACGATCGTTGGGTCAACGGTCGCGGGCCACTCTTCGCCCAGTACGACGGTAGTTGGGGCTCGGGTTCAAACGATCTTGTACTGCTCGTTCACCTCGGTCCAATTCCACAAGAAGTAGCCCATCAAACCGTTCAACCGTTTCAGGATGATCGGGTTCGGAGCTTTCATCTCGCGGAAGTACGTGTCCTGGAAACAGAACAGATCGTATTGCTGGAAGAGCACCTTACCCATGGCGTAGACCGTGTTCTTGCTGGGGAAATTCAAACGTGACATTTGGCTTTGCAAGCGTTGTACCTCGCGCTCCAAGTCGGTGGTCTTCAGTCCGGTGGCTTGTGCGAATTTGGAAATGGACAAGGCCGCAATGCGACGGTCCGCTCCAGGGCCCAGGATCCGCTGTGCCTCCATCAAGTTCGCGGCCAGTACAACCAAGGCAAATGCACCGTCATCGGTCTCTGCAATGGCCGGGTCCACCACGAATTCAGGAGACTCGTTGATCTCTGCGGCCACCGCTGGAAAACCCTGTTCGCTCAGCTCAAGAATGGCGTTCACGAAAACGTTGGCCAACTTCTCCTCCGTTATCTTCTTCTTTCCAAAAAGTGTTGCGATCATGGCGTAAACGTTCGTGCGAAGTTCGACGGATCCTTTGATGGGATCGACGGAGGAGCCGAACGATTGTGAACAAGGTTATCCACCTTTCACCGCATGTGCGCAAGAGCCCACACTTTGGTTGCAGTTCACGTCCGAAGATCATCGTGCGAGCCCTCATCAGGTGCTATGGATCTACGTTCTTTGTTGGACCATGGTGAGTTCATCTTTCAAGACATTGCTTCTTATGGCAGGGCTTTTCATGGCATCTGGGATCGCTGCCCAGACCGAATTGGACGAACGTGCCCAGATCGACCTCAAGGACGGTATAACCTTGACCCGCGCGCCGGTATTCCAATTCAACTTGCGCTTTCGCATGCAGAATCGACTGGGCTACACTTCGAACAACGGGGAAGACCTCAGCGTAAAGTCGGTGGACGCGCGTGTTCGCCGGATGAGACTAAGGTTCGATGGTTACGTAGTGAACGATCGTTTACGCTACTATATCCAATTGAATTTCGCTCGGGCCGATCTGGATCAGGATGCCCAAGGAGTAGTGCAACCCGTGCGGGATGCCTTGGTCTATTACCACTTCAAGAAAGATCTGTACAGCGGTTTTGGACAGGGCAAATTGCCAGGGAACCGGCAACGCGTGAACAGTTCCGGCAATCTCCAGTTCCCGGACAGATCCATCGCGAATGGCGCGTTCACTCTGGATCGCGATTTCGGGCTCTTTGCATATTGGACCATTCCGGTTGGTGGCCAAGAGTTTCAAATGAAGGGTGCGATCTCCTCCGGGAACGGTAGGAATGCAGCCCCCGATGTTGGTGGTATGGCCTACACCGGCCGGTTGGAGTGGTTGCCTTTTGGCGCGTTTACGAACAAGGGTGATTACAGTGAAGGTGATCTGGAGTTCGAACCGCGCCCCAAGCTCTCCATCGGATCGGCCTATAGCCACAACGATAGAGCCACTCGGACCGGCGGGCAATTGGGCCAAGACCTGTATGCGCTTACGAATATCAATACGCTCATTGTGGACATGCTGCTGAAGTACAGTGGCTATGCCCTGAGCGCAGAATTCTTCGATCGCAGAAGCCCTGCGCCGATCACAACGAATGCGGAAGGACAAGTCCGTTTCGTTACCACTGGCCGTGGTTTGAATACGCAATTCAGCAAGGTGCTTCAAAGCAACTACGAAGTCGCAGGTCGTTATTCATTGGTCGATCCCGGAAGTGAGGTGGCCGGTCTTACCCGTCGAACGGAGGAAGCACTTTTCGGTTCAACCAAATACCTGAAAGGACACCGGGTAAAACTTCAGGCATACGCAGGCTATCGCTGGCAGGACGGGATCGCGTCGTTCGATCACGCGGGGAATGCATGGACCTTCCTCTTCCAAGTCGAATTCGGGATCTGAGTGGATATTGGGAAACCTTTCATCGACCCACCTTACGGTAGTTTCTGCTCGCCGATCGTGACGGGATCACCTAGGAAATGCGGCTCTTTTCCAATGAAGAGGTCGATCCACATCTTTATGCGTGCCCCACGTTCCCGCAACCACGTGTAGGCCGAGCCGTACTCGGTAACCGCCGCTGCGTCGAATCCAATGGCATCCACCCCGAAGGCCCGTGCGATCCAAAGTGCTCGTTCGTTCTGAAAGCGTTGGCTGATCACGGTATAATGATCCAGGCCGAAGACCTTCTTTGCACGAACCACCGTATCGAAGGTGCTGAACCCAGCAAAATCCAAGGTGATGTCCGTGCTGTCCACTCCAGCTGCCATAAGTGCTTTGCGCATGGCCATGGGTTCGTTGTAGGACAGGGTGCCATTGTCCCCGCTCAGCAGTAAATGATCCACCTTGCCTGCGTGGTAGATCGCCGCCGCAGCATTGATCCGGTTCACGAAGAACTTGTTCCGCCCACCGCCACGGCTCCCTGCCGCAGTGCCGAAGACCACGCCCACTTCATTATGCCGTAGGACAGATATGTCTCCAGTAAGGCGTTCCCGTGAATGGTCCAAGATCCGCTTTTCGCCAACGGTTATCACGATCATCAACAAGAGCAGAAGGACCAAGGACCAGCGGACCCATTTTCCGCGAAGCACGCGGACTACGAATGATCTAACGCGGATCAGCATCAAGGACAATTACGCTTGGTCCCGTCCCATCAGATCGATCCCTGTGTAGTTGTGCGGGGTCAATTCCTTCAAACGCGCCTTCATCGCATCGTCCACTGTAAGTCCATCAATGAATTTTGCGAGATCCGCTTGGTTCAATTTTGCCTTTCCACGCGTCAATTCCTTCAAAGCTTCGTACGGCTGGGGGTGTCCCGCCCTGCGTAGGATCGTCTGTATCCCCTCAGCCACCACCGGCCATTGCGCACTGAGGTCGTGTTCCATGGCAGCTTCGTTCAGTACGAGTTTCCCCAACCCCTTTTGCACGGAATCGATGGCGATCATGGTATGCGCCATGGGCACTCCGATGTTCCGGGTCACGGTGCTGTCCGTGAGATCGCGCTGCAATCTGCTAATGGGTAGTTTCTCGCTCAAGTGGATGAACAGTGCATTGGCAATGCCCAAATTCCCTTCCGCGTTCTCAAAGTCGATCGGGTTCACCTTGTGTGGCATGGCACTGCTCCCGATCTCGCCAGCCTTTATCTTCTGTTGGAAATATTCCATGCTGATGTACTGCCACATATCGCGGCACAGGTCCAAAAGGATCGTGTTGATCCTTCGCATGGCATCGAAAAGCGCGGCCAGATTATCGTAGTGGTCGATCTGGGTGGTGAATTGAAGTCGCTCAAGGCCCAATTCCTCGGTCAAGAAACGGTCGGCGAGCTTGTTCCAGTCCAAGTGCGGATATGCTACATGGTGTGCATTGAAATTTCCCGTCGCACCTCCGAATTTTCCAGTGAAGGGTACCGCTCTTAACAACACAAGTTGCCGATCGATCCGTTCCACGAAAACCTGCAACTCCTTTCCAATTCGTGTGGGTGAGGCCGGCTGCCCATGCGTGCGTGCCAACATCGGGACCTGCGCCCAGTCCTTCGCAAGACCATGCAATCGATCGCGGACCGCCATGATCGCCTTTAGGTAGCTGTCGTTCAGGAAATTTCGGATGAGCAATGGTAGCGCGGTGTTGTTGATGTCTTGGCTCGTCAACGCGAAATGGACGAATTCCTTCTGCTTGGAAAGACCTGCTTCTTCCAACCGCTCTTTGAGGAAGTACTCCACGGCCTTCACATCGTGGTTGGTCACCTTCTCGATGTCCTTGATCCGCTGGGCATCGCTCGTGCTCAAATGGTCGATACGATCCTGTACGTTCTTCAATTTCCCAAGGTCAGTGCCTTCCAATTCCGGCAAAGGGACCTTGCACAGAAAGGTGAAATAGGCCAGCTCGACGTGCAGCCGATAGCGCATCAAGGCTTGTTCACTGAACCACTTCGCCAGTGTTCGTGTCCGGTCCCTATAACGACCATCAATAGGCGAGATCGCGGTTAATTCGTCCAATTCCATGCGGTGCTAAAGTTAGCTGGTACAGTGTTGTCCATCTTTGTCGAACAGGACACAAGTACGCTTCACACGCCCAAAGCATGGACTTTTTCAGCAACCTCCGCTCCGGCACCGTTGAGTTCTTCCGTGCGTATGCATTCACACGGGATCATGGTATGCGATGGCTTTTCCTTGTGCCCATCGTACTCTGGTTGTTGCTCACCTTCGGTTTGTATGCTCTTCTGCAACAACCCGCTGATACACTTTCTGCGTGGGCCTCTGAACAACTTTCCATTCCCGTGGGAACCGAGACCACGAAATGGTGGAGCAATGTGAAAGTATTCCTGAACGGTGCCCGAGAAATGGTAGTGGCCGTGCTCCTGAAGATCGCGATCTTGTACCTGCTGTACATCGCGAACAAGTACTTGGTGTTGATCCTGCTTTCGCCACTGCTGGCATACGCCAGCGAACGGACCGAGGAGCTCATCACCGGTCGCAGTTTCCCCTTCAGTTGGCCGAATTTGCTGAAGGATGCCCTGCGTGGAGCACTCGTAGCAATAAGGAATGGAACGATCGAGATCGGACTTACGATCCTCATTTGGACCACGACGTTGGTGATGCCCATTTTGGCGCCGATCAGCTTGGTGCTCCTTTTTGGGATCTCCGCCTATTTCTACGGGTTCTCCATGTTTGATTACATCCATGAACGACACCGCCTAGGTGTGAGCGAAAGTGTACGTGCGGTGAACCGTCGGATAGGGGCTGTGGTCGCGAACGGAGCCTTGTTCAGCTTGCTGCTGAATGTTCCGTTGTTCGGGGTGATGTTCGCTCCGGTCATGGCATCGGTCGGGGCGGTTTTGGCTTCGGTGAACGGGGGAGATCATCGTGGTATTGAACCGAACAGATCCCATCGATCGGACAAGGAGGTCATTGCAGTTCGATAGTGACGTGCAGTCGCGGACCGATCTTCTTACTGACCTAGCAATTGCACTAGTTGGTATATCTTCGAACCTAGTGGTATAGTGCCTTGGATCGATCAAATTGATGAAGCCCCACCTATTCATACTTGTGACCTTGGCCTTCTTCGTTCCCAACGCAGGTGCACAGGATACGTTGAAATTGCAACTCCATGGAATGGTGGTGGATGCGATCTCCGGTGCTCCCGTTGTTGATGCACTGGTGGAATGGAATGACGGCAATGGCCGCAGACAGGCTGTGACGCAAGCCAATTCGGACGGCCACTACGCGCTGTTCATTCGCACGACAGGCACCTTGATCCTGCGTGTGGAGCAAGAAGGATATTCGATCTTGAAGGATACCCTTCGCGACTTTAGGCAGGGCGAAAGCGCCAGGGAGTACGACCTGCTCCTCATGCCTGTAGAATAGGGGAGGTGATCACGAAAAAGCCTTGCGGCGGCATGGTAACGAAGATCAATTGGGTGTCGCCCTCCCCGCACGAGGTCTTATACCATTTCGCATTAAGGCATAGGCTAAAGATGCGAAGGGATTTTTTCGCAGGGCGATACGGTGGGGGGGTGCATAGCCAGAGCTATGGAACGATCACGACGGAGAAGCCATGCGGAAAAAGCGCGAGCAGGTCGGCCTAGACCTTAGTGCGAATTGGTATTACTTCGTCAACAATGAAAAAGGGCCGCCCATTGGACAACCCTTTTTCTTGGATCACTGATCCACTCTACTTTTTGACAGCCTTACCGGTCTTTGCAGGTGTCGCAGGAACCACCTCTTCGACTTTGGCCTCCGGCTCCGGAACGGCCTTTCGCTCCACCACGGTCATTTCTTTCACCAAATGGCCAGCACCAGCGAACTTGTCAATGGTCCACAGCACGTAGCGAATGTCCACACTGATGGTGCGTTGTAATTCGGGTTCAAATGCGATATCTCCGCTCATGGCTTCCCAGTTGCCATCGAAAGCGATGCCGATCAGTTCTCCATTGCCGTTGAACACACCACTGCCACTGTTACCGCCGGTAATGTCGTTGTTGCTGATGAAGCCCGTGATCAGTTCACCTTTTGCATCAGCATACCTGCCGAAATCGCGGGCCGTGATCAGGTCATGCGCACGTTGCGGAACTACGAATTCGTCATTGGTGTTGTCCTCCTTCTCCAGAATGCCGTTGGCGGTGGTGTAGAAATCGTAGTGCATGGCATCGGCAGGGATGTACGAACCAACGGTACCATAGGTCAATCGCATGGTACTGTTCGCATTGGGATACCACATTTTGTTCGGGTCCTTTTCCCGCATCGCTGCCACCATTAAGCGATAGCCTTTTTCCAGATCGCCTTCGCTCGCTGCAACAGCAGGTCCAATAATGTTCCGGAAATGGTTCAAACAACTTTCCGATGCTTGGAAGCCGAGGTCCTTGTCCATTGCTTTTGCAGTGGGTTTCGCAAGAAAGGCATCCAATCTGGCGCGGTTCGTCAAGAAGCTTTTTGCGAACACATCCTTGGACCAAGCATCAAAATCGCCTTTGTACTTCTTCTCGATAGTGGCCATCACGTTCGGTTGCAGATCACGCTCCACATCACTATGTATCAACCGGAACATGGCAGCGGTAACATCACGGTCGGTGGACGGGTCGTAATCTTTCCACATTTCGTCTGCCGCGGCTTTTACTTGCGCCACGGCAGCCGCTATGCTGGGCGCATCCTTGGGGTCCGTGGCCAATTGCATGCGCAAGCGGTACATGCGGAAACCCATCAGGATCATTTCACTTCCGAAAGCACCTTCTTGCATATACACGTTCGCCTTTTCGAACTTGGCCCGTTCCGTATACCCACCTTCCAAGAGAGTGGGGATGGAACCATACTTGGCCTTACGTGCCGGGTCCGCATTCACCCAAGCCATCAGCTCGTTCTCCTGATCCTTCTTCTTATCGAACACATGCAACCGCTTCAACCCGCGTTGTTGGCCGATGAAGTATTTCCAATAGTTGCTCACCTGGGCATGCTTGCTAGCGTACTGGATACGCACCTTGTTATCGGCATCCATGTGCTCATCATAAACATCCAATTTGGCACGGCGCACTTTAACTCGGCTCGGCTGCTCAACGTCCAAGGCCAGCTTGACACCGTAACTGCTCAAAAAGCGGTCGGTGCTGCCGGGATAGCCCATGATCATCGCGAAGTCGCCTTCCTGCACACCTTGCAAGGTCACAGGAAAATGCCATTTGGGCTTGAACGGGATGTTCGATTCGGAAGGGTCTGCTGGTTCACCATCGGGTCCGGTATACATGCGGAAGATGCTGAAGTCGGCGTTGTGCCTTGGCCACATCCAGTTGTCCGTGTCGCCACCGAATTTGCCGATGGCACTGGGCGGAGCACCCACCAAACGCACATCGCGATAGGTGATGTAATGGAATACGTAGAACTCATTGCCCTCGAACATCACTTTCAGTTCAGCACTTTTCCCATTCTCAGTGCCAGCTTCTTCCACCAGTTTGGCACCGATCTCCGCGATCTTCGCACCACGCTCATCTTCGGTCATCGCATCGGTCAACTCCCCGTTGATCCGCTCCGAAACATCATCAATACGCTGAAGGAAACTCACATTGAACCCACCGGGCAGCTCCTCTTTACGCGTCATGGCCCAAAAGCCATCTGTGAGGTAATCGTGTTCAACGCTGCTCAACCCTTGAATAGCATCATACCCGCAATGGTGGTTGGTAAGGAAAAGTCCTTCGGCACTCACCATTTCACCACTACAGAAACCACCGCCCAACCGAACAATACCATCCTTCATCGCCGCTTTGTTGATCGCGTAGATGTCTTCGGCCGTGAGCTTGAAGCCCAACTTCTGCATTTGGGCCTCGTTGACTTGTTTCAGCTTGTTCAAGAGCCACATGCCTTCGTCGGCACGTAGACCGATCACGAACAGTGCTGCCAAGAGCAGCGTAATGGAACGCTTCATAAAGTTGTTCAGGTTAGGCCATCACACATGCGCATGGTGAATGGCGATTTTTGCGGGCACAAAGGTAACAGCCTTGGCGACTGACTGAAAGGTTGCAGGTCGTACTGCCGGATCAGGGATGAACGGGGAGGCTATTCGGCCTTGGGAACGGGTCTCCAAGGCATGGGGTAGAGCAGTTCTTCTACCATAGCGATGTAGCTCTTCAGTGCTTCCGGAGTGCCCACTCGGCTTACCACCTTCTTGTTCTTGCCATTGGCGGAGATCTGAATGATCGTACTGGGCAGATCGGTAATGCCTTCATTGTCGTAGCGGTCTTCCAAACTGAAAAAGTCGATCTTCTCAGCTTGGGTAAGGATCGTATTCAAGGTGTCCATACCCACACGGCCTTGGTGCATGCCCTCCAGCTCCACATTGCTATGTCCGTTGAAGGTGGCGTAACCGCTGCGGTACACATTGATCTCATATACCTTGCATCTGCCGAAACACGGTGTGCGACGGAGCTTGAAATACAACGAATCGCTTGCTTGCGCTCCACCGAACTTAGGGATTTCCATTTCCTTTTCAGGTTCCGCTTCCTTCTTGTCCTCAGTTGTGGATCCAGATGTGCCGGGGAAGGATGTGTAGGTTGTATCCTTTGCAACGGTCTTTTGCTTGTCGGTACAAAGAGAAGAGCAGGGTGGTGCCTAAAACGGCGGGGATCAATGCTTTCAGGATCATGGTGTAAATGGTCATTGGGGTGCGCCAGCGGATCACGTGCCAAACTGGGATAGGAATGGCGGTACAAGATAATCTCCGAGCAGCACCGATCTACTTCTTCCGGGCCACCTGTTGCTGCTTCTGCATATCCTCCAACCGCTGCTGCCATTTGGTCTTCTTCTTCGGCGTCTTCATGTTGGTGAGCAACTGTGCGCGGATCTTGTCCTCATTCACGAAAACACGTTTGAACAAGGTCATTTGAAGGATGCTGATCACGTTTGCCAACAAGTAGTAATAGCTCAAGCCCGCAGGCAGGCTGTTCATGAAGAACAACATCATGATGGGGAACATGTACATCATCACCTTCATGTTCGGCATGCCCTGTTGCTGGGGCATCTGCTGACTGTTGATCGCCGTGTAGGCCATGGTACTGGCCGCCATGAGAATGGTGAAGAGACTGATGTGGTTCCCGTACATCGAACTCAGGAACGGGATCTCCGCGGCCCAAGCATATACGCTGTCATAGGTGCTCAGGTCATCGGCCCACAAGAAGCTCTGTTGCCGCAATTCGATACTTGCCGGGAAGAACCGGAACATGGCATACAGGATCGGCATCTGCACCAACATGGGCAAGCAGCCACTTGCAGGATTGACCCCTGCTTTCCTGTACAGGTCCATGGTGGCCTGTTGCTTTTTCAACGTATCCCCGTCCTTGAATTTTTCCGTGATCACTTCGATCTCCGGCTTCAGCACGCGCATTTTCGCACTGGAAACGAAGTTCTTGTAGGTCAACGGCATCAAGAGCATCTTGATCACCCAAGGTGAGCACAAGAATGATGATACCATAACTCCAGCCCCATCCATCAAGGAAGTTGAAGATCGGGATCACCAACCACTTGTTCATCCAACCGAAAATACCCCACCCCAGATCAATGATGCGATCGAACTGCGGGATCTCCGTGCGCCGCAATGTGCCGTAGTGGTTCGGACCCAAATAGATGCGAACTGGCAGATCCACCACGGCGCCGCGTTCCATCTCGAAAAAGAGCTGCGCACTGTAGCGTTTGGTGTGCGTGGTATCCTCCAACGGGGTGATCGCGATCTGGGAGCCACTGCTGGAAAAACCTTTCTCACTGATCAAGCCAACGGTGAAGAAATCCTCTTTGAAAGCGACCCAGTTCGTACGACCTTCCAGTTTCTTCTCCTCAGCATCGGACTCGCTCAGGTATTGACGATCATCACTGAAATACTTGTAATAGACGCCTGCCTTGGCCATTTCCCCTTGCCGGTACTTTTCATTGCTGAAGGCTACGAGGTCCCAGTGGAAGACCGCGTTGCGGGCGTCCACTTCGTTTTCCAGGCCGATGAGCTCTGCACGGAGGTCCATGAAGTAGTTCTCCGGGTCCAGCTGATAGGTGATCTGCAATTTCTTGCCGGTCTCCGTTGTGTTGGCCGTCAATCGCACACCTGTGGAACCGAGCTTCTCGGCACTGAAGAACAGATCCTTCGTACTGATGTCCAAATTTCCAAGGAAGAAGCGGAATTCGAATATGCCACTATCGGGATCGGCCAGAATGAGCGGTGTTTGTCTGTTGGTCCTGTATTCCTTCAACTGTATCACCGAAGGCTTGGCACCTTGTGTGGAAATGCTCACATGGAGACGCTCATTCTCGATAACAATGCTCCTGTTGTCGCCTTGTGCCGATGGTTCGAAGATGCCATAGCGCTTGGACAGTGCCGACCGCTGCACACTATCCGCATCCAAGGTGTCGCCATCAACGATCACCGTCGATGGAATGCTGCCTTCCGCTTTGGCTCGTTGTTCCACCTCGGTCTTCCGCGCATTCAAGGCTTCTTCCGCCTCTTGCGCCTTGGCCTCGATCATCAGGGTGGCCAAGCTGTCCTGCTCCCGTTGCACGCGCTCACGTTGTTCGGCCGTGGGCATGCTGTACCACGTGTAACCCGCCAGAATGGCGACGATAAGAACGAAACCGATGACCGAATTGCGATCCATGTATGGTGCTAATGCGCCCTATGGGGCGGCTAAGAGGGCGCGAAGATAACCGGGTGGGATGAAGGAGGATCAAGCAAGAGGCTGATCAGATCGGTCAGCCCCCAACGGTTCACATGGCTTCTGAGGAAAACCGGGTCCGCAACGTGTTGCTCGGAGCAACGGTCCAAGATCACGCTTTCTCCGCAACGCTTTCCACTGCCAAGGCCACGGCTCCTTCCTTCATCGCTGCTGCAACGAAGTGAACGAACAACGGATGTGGTTTCGCCACGGTGCTGCGGTATTCCGGATGGAACTGCACACCCATGAACCACGGGTGGTCCTTGATCTCCACGATCTCCACCAATTTGCCCTGCGGATTGATCCCGGTGGCCACCATACCGGCTTTCTTGTAGGTATTTAGGAACGCGTTGTTGAATTCAAAGCGGTGCCTGTGGCGTTCCGTGATATCCTTGCGCTGATAGACCTTGCTGGCCAGACTGCCATCCGTGATCTTACATGGATAGGCTCCAAGACGCATGGTCCCGCCCTTGTTCTCGATCTCTTTCTGGTCCTCCATCATCGCGATCACCGGATGAGCGGTGTCCGCATTCATCTCCGTGCTGTTCGCATCGGCAAATCCCAGGACGTTACGTCCGAATTCGATCACTGCAGCTTGCATGCCTAGGCAAATGCCCAGAAATGGCACCTTGTTCTCACGTGCATATTTGATGGCTTCGATCTTGCCTTCGATGCCACGATTCCCGAATCCCGGAGCCACCAGTATGCCGCTCAGGCCGCCCAAATGCTTCGCGACGTTCTTCGCGGTCAACTTTTCACTGTGGACCCATTTGATATGGACCTTGCTCTCGTTGGTGGCTCCTGCATGTTCCAACGCTTCCTTGATGCTCTTGTACGCATCCTTCAATTCTACGTATTTTCCGACAAGCCCGATGTGTACCTCACTGGTCGGGTTCTTATAGCGCCGTAGGAAATCCTTCCAGCTCGTAAGATCCGGTTCAGGTGCGTTGGCCACACCCAGCT
This sequence comes from Flavobacteriales bacterium, assembly GCA_016717305.1. Lineage (GTDB taxonomy): Bacteria > Bacteroidota > Bacteroidia > Flavobacteriales_F > PHOS-HE28 > PHOS-HE28. Next base: position 67,039 of record JADKFY010000003.1, on the reverse strand, counting down.
TGCGTAGGACAACTTCGTCCAAGCCTTCCTCCTGCATCAACATGGGCACGTCGTAGATCGTATCCGCATCGCGGCTTTCGATCACGGCGGTGGCATCCACGTTGCAGAACAAGGCGATCTTTTCCTTCATGCCCTTGACCATCGGGTGCTCCGTCCGACATACAAGCACATCCGGCTGAACGCCCAAGCTCAACAGCTCTTTCACGCTGTGTTGTGTGGGTTTGGTCTTTAGTTCACCCGTGGTGCCCAAGTAGGGCAATAGTGTCAGGTGTATCGTAAGACAATCGCGACCCTTTTGCCATTTCAGCTGGCGAATGGCCTCCACGTAAGGTAAACTCTCAATGTCGCCCACCGTTCCGCCGACCTCGGTGATCACGAAGTCATAGATCCCTTTGCGCCCCAAAGCTTGTATGTGGCTCTTGATCTCGTCAGTGATGTGCGGGATCACCTGAACGGTCTTCCCCAGGAATTCGCCGCGCCGCTCCTTGTTGATCACGTTCTGGTAGATGCGCCCTGTGGTCACATTGTTCGCGCGACTGGTATGGACATCCAAGAAACGCTCGTAATGGCCCAGATCAAGATCCGTTTCAGCACCGTCCTCGGTAACGTAACATTCCCCGTGCTCGTAGGGGTTCAGCGTGCCGGGGTCCACGTTGATATACGGATCCAATTTTGGATGGTGACCGTGAAACCTCGCGCTTGCAGCAATTTGGCAAGACTGGCACTAATGATCCCCTTGCCCAGCGAGGAGGTAACGCCTCCGGTAACGAAAATGTACTTGGTGGAGCCCGTCATCACATGGCGATCGACCCGCAGAATGGCGGAGAAGTGATCACGGGGTGTAAATGTAAGCGTTGACCAAGGAACGCGAATGAAAGCTACACGGCGAGTTAACTCCTTGTTCAACTTGAAGTGGCAAACTGCCCTGGCCCCTTCATCAGAATTTGTAGCTGATCCCTGCGCTAAAGAGCAAGGGTAGCTGGTTCTCCCGTTTGAAGCGCACCCGATCAAAATAGAAGATGTTCTCCCGGTTGTAAGTGTTCGTCAAGCTCAGGTCCACCTCGACCACTTGGTTCTCGTCCAACTTCCATACTTTGGTGAAGCCCAAGTCCAAACGGTGGTAGGTGGGCAAGCGGCCGTCATTCAACGGACCGAAGATCACCGACAGGTCCGCGTTGCTATTGGTGTAGTCATAGTTGATATCGCCATTGAAGGGTACTGATCCATAGTAACCTTGAGTGCGGGTGAAAGGGAATCCGGTTCCGAAATTCCAGCGGATGTTCACTTTATAGGAATCGAATTTCCCGAAGGCGTAGCTTCCGACCAAGTTCAAGTTGTGGCGGCGGTCCCAAACGGGGTTGTAGGTTCGAATGCCATCAAAGCGGTCCACGTAAGTGTAGCTATAAACGGCCCAGAAGTATAATTGGTCCTTCTCGTATTTTAGCTGAAAGTCCGCACCGTAGGCCTTGCCGGTTTCAATGATGTAATCCTTCTTGACCTCGTCCGGCTTGTCCTGGAATTCCGGCGTGTCATTGAAGATCTTGTTCCTGTTCAGGTTGGTGATCTGCCGAAAATCCTTTAAATAGACCTCGAAATTCGCGGTCAACGTGCTGGAGAGGTCGAATTCCACACCTGTTACATAGTGATTGGCACGCTGCAAGGGATTCTTCACGTCACGTATTTTTCCGTCTGGCGTGGTGTAGGTCTTCGGCAGGTTGTCCGGGGAGGAAAGGAAGCCGTAGAACAAGTTGACCACATCGCGGTCGCTGTTGGCGGCCACCAGGTTCTGGCTGTACCTGCCCGCCGCAAGTTTGAACCGGAAATTATCCGAGATGTTCCACTTGAAGCCCAGACGGGGCTCCGGACTCGCAACGGATAGCGATGCATAGTAATGCAAACGGAACCCGGGTTCAATGATCACTTTGTTCAGCACTTTCTTGTAGGAGAAATAGGCTGCGAATTCAGATGTGTTCTCTGTTTGCTCGTACTTGCTCCCGGTACTGTTGAAGAACTTGAAATTCGTCTTGAAGCCCAAAAGTTCCAGCCCATAGCGCACCTCGTCCTCCCCATTGAACACCTTGAAGTTCAACGCTCCATTGAAGCCGGCGATCTCGCTGGTCCGTGGATCAAGATCGCCTTCCTTCAACGAGATCTTGTAGTTGCTGGCGGAGAAGGTCCCATCGATCAGTACAGCTGTTCCGGACGGTACCAATACGAAGTTTGCACCCGCACCCCAATTGTTCCAGCCAAGATTGCTTACGTTCTGGTATCGAACGCCATCACTGAAATTGAAGCCGAACAGGTTGAATTTACTGCCCGTGGCCCCATTGAAGCTCACTTTACCGAAGAGGTCCGTGAATTTGAAGGGTAACCCGCCCTCTCGAACATCTTTGTAGAATGCCTTGCTGCTTTGGTCCAAATAACTGTGCCTGAAGTTCAAGAGAAAGGAGCTGGACCCACCACCCGGTGTCTTCTGCTTCATGATCGGCCCTTCCAATAAGGCCTTCGCGGTAAATGTGCTTGCCGCCACCTTTCCGCTGAAACGCTTCTTGTTTCCATCGCGGGTGGTAATGTCCATGATGGAGCTTACGCGGCCCCCATGTTCCGCATTGAAGCCCGCCGTGTAGATGTCCGCGTTGCGAATGATGTCGTTGTCGAACACACTGAAAAGGCCAATGCTATGGAACGGATTGTAGATGACCATGCCATCGATCATGGTCTTGTTCATGATCGGGGATCCCCTGCGGATGTACAATTGACCACCTTGGTCGCCAGTGAAGATCACGCCAGGTACAACCTGTAGATACTGTGCAAGATCCGCTTCACCACCAACGGACGGCATACGTTCAATTATCCGAGGGGTGAGTTTGGTAACGCCCATGTGGACCTGCGTTTGCAGTTCCTGCTTGTCGCCGCGTACTTCGAACTCTTTGATCTCGATCGCACTCTTTCCGATCATCAGCTTTTCGGTGATGATCCCACCGTTCACCACATCGACTGATTTTTGGGCCGTATCGTAACCCAAGTAGGTCACCTCAAGGGTGTAACGCCCTGGCTTTATCTTGCTGATCGAGTAGTACCCGTTCACATCCGTTGCGGCCCCGATGGTGGTGCCCTTAAGGATAACGTTGGTGAAGATGATCGGTTCGCCAGTGGCCTTATCATACACGAAACCACGCACAGTGCCGGTTTGTGCAGAAGAGAATAATGGCAAGAGGACAAGGAGGAAAAGGAAGCGCTTGAACACGGTTAAGGGGATCTGGTTGATCGGAAAGGGCGGCTAAGGTAAAGGAGGATATCGTTCAGGACCGACCGATGATCAAGTTCAACACGACGTTCTTGGATCCATACCCACCGGGTTAACGCTTCACCCCAATTTCTTGTCGATGGCGGATCTGTCGATCCAATGATCCGGAATTCAAGCCATCACTTTCGCCACCAGTTCCCGTAACAGCTCGCCCTGGTCGCTTCCATCACCACCAAGCCCCTTGCTGCGTAAGTCGAACTGGCGCAAGTGCCGCTGCACCTCCACCACTTTGCCAAGGGAATAGTTCTGCGCATGGGCCACGTAGTCCCGCACGAAATAGGGGCTCACCTTCAACACACCGGCGATCTCGGTGCTGCTCTTGCCCTTGGCTGAATGGACCAGTGCGAGCTTGGCGAAATAGGTGTTCAAGAAACCAAGTGTCAACACGAAAGGATTGTCCTTCTGGTCCGCTGCGAAATGGTCTGCAATGCGCTGGGCCTTCAATGCATCGCGGTTGCCAATGGCATTTTGGAGCTCAAAGATGTTGTAGTCCTTGCTAATGCCAATGTACCGCTGGATGATGTCGCTTGTGATCGCACCACCTTCCTCGGTCACCAGACAAACCTTCTCCACTTCTTTCATGGCCTTGGAAAGGTCGCTGCCCAAATGAGTGGCCAGCAAGGCGGCCTCGGCGTTGCCAAGTTTCCGTTTCTGCTTTTTGGCGAAGCTGATGAGGAGGTCGGGTAATTTCTCCTCTCGGATCTTGTCGCTGGTGAAGACCTGTCCGCCACCTTTCTGGATCGTCTTCAATACGCTCTTCCTTCCATCCACCTTCTTGTGCTTGTAGCACATCACCAGCACCGTGGTAGGTGAGGGCTTTTTCAAGTACGGCTCCAATTTCTCCAATTGATCAATGCGCCATGATTGCATTTCGCGCACGATCACCACTTGCCGCTCGGCCATCATAGGGAAGCGCAAGCACGTATCCTTTACCATATCCGGGTCTGAGTCACGCCCATAGAGCACGGTCTGGTTGAAGTCGCGTTCCTCCTCCGCCAAGGCCGTGCGCTCGATCTCCAAGGCGATACGGTCTATGAAGAAGCCCTCTTCTCCATGCAACATGTACACTGGCTTGAACTTGCCACCGCGCAGATCGGCCATGATGCGCTTGTAATCTTCCAAGGTGCTCATTGGCCTGTATTCTTCTATTCGAAGCGTAGATGTTTGACCGAACGCCCTTCGTTGATGATCTCTCGCAAGGCATCAATGCCCAGTTGTACATGGGTTTCAACGAACGAACCGGTAACCTTTGCATCGCTGGTGCTGGTCTTTACCCCTTCGCTAACCATCGGCTGGTCACTGACCAAAAGCAAGGCACCGGTCGGAATTTCGTTGGCAAAACCGGTCATGAACAAGGTCGCAGTTTCCATATCGATCGCCATGGCGCGAATGGTCCGCAGCCGATCCTTGAATTTATCATCATGCTCCCACACCCTGCGGTTGGTGGTGTAAACGGTACCTGTCCAATAGTCCAGTTCCCGGTCGCGCACCGCCCCGCTCACTGCACGTTGGATCATGAAGCTCGGTAGAGCGGGTACTTCCGGTGGGAAGTAGTCATCGCTCGTTCCTTCACCACGTATGGCGGCAATGGGCAACACCAGGTCGCCCAACAGGTTCTTCTTCTTTAATCCACCACATTTGCCCAGGAACAACACTGCCTCCGGCTGAATGGCGCTCAACAGGTCCATCATCGTGGCCGCATTCGCGCTACCCATACCGAAGTTGATCATGACCATGTCCTCCGCAACGGCAACTTTCATGGCCTTGTCCTGCACAAGGATGGACCCTCCGGTCTGCTCGCAGAAGATGTCCAAGTAGTTGTCGAAGTTGGTCAATAGGATGTGTGGTTTGAAGGCATCCAGGGGCAATCCTGTATAACGTGGCAGCCAATTGCGAACTATTTCTTCTTTGGTCCTCACTTTTGTAGGGATGAACAAGCCGGGAACGCAGGTATTGGACCTGCCCGACCATGGTGTCAAAACTAAGCACACGGATCGGGGAACGCTGGTCTTCGATCCTGTGCGTCGCAAGTGGCTGGCACTCACGCCCGAGGAGTGGGTGCGGCAACATGTGATCAACTACTTAATGGTCGATCTTGCCTGTCCCATTTCCATCTTGGGCGTGGAGACTCCCCTACAATTGAACGGCTTGGCCAAACGGGCGGATATCGTGATTTTTGGCAACGAAGGCAAGCCCGTGGCACTGATCGAGTGCAAGGCACCAACAGTGCGGATCGGTACACGTACCTTTGAACAAGCCGCTCGCTACAATTCGGTTTTCAAGGTCCGGTATTTGATGATAACCAACGGTCTCAAGCACTTTTGTTGTAGCGTGGACCACGAACGCAGTGCCGTTGATTTCTTGCCTCGTTTACCACAATTCGATGACATGAAGCGCGGTTGAACCCCCTTACTTTTGATCCCATGAAGAAGCTGTATTCCCTGTTACTACTGTTGGTAATCCTTTCGTGCGCACAAGTCCAAGCCCAGTATCTGCAGAAAATGGACTTCCACCTCCGTGCTTTCTTGGACCGGCAGCATCAACCCGGTGATCAAGTAGACCTGTTCATTCATGGAAATGAGGAGGCCGTTAGCGCTGCAGTGAAGGCGTTAGGCGGTAAGGTGAAGCGGACATTGCCACGATTGGTGAGCGCTAGAGTGCCTATTGATAAGGTCCGCGAACTGGCCCTGGCGAATGCGGTGCATCATTTCGAATTCACCCTCCATCAGGGAATGCTATTGAACGATTCCATGCGCGTGAAGAATCGTGTGAACCAAGTGCAACAAGGGCTGGCACCACTTCCGCAAGGGTATGATGGGACCGGTGTGGTCATGGGGTACATCGATTCAGGCTTGGATATATTCCACCCGGACTTTCGGACAGCCTCCGATGACACACGCGTTTTCAAGTATTGGGACCAGATCCCAGGGCCCAACGGTCAATCACCTGCACCATTCGGATACGGGGTGGAATACACGCAACAGCAGTTGGATGCTGGCGGTTTCGTACCCGTGGAACCTCCCAACAACGCTTATGGACATGGAACTACAGTGGTCGGTACCGGGTCCGGGAACGGATTGGCGAATGGAAGACATAAAGGCGTGGCTCCAGAGTCTGATATTATTGTCGTTGCCTCACGGCTAGGAGCGCCCAACTGGCCTGCCACCATAGCCGATGGCGTGGAGTATATCATTCGAGAGGCAGAAGCAGAAGGAAAGCCTGCTGTGATCAATGCCAGTTTAGGCAGTATCATGGGGTCGCATGATGGGAAGGATGCGGCAGCGTTGTTCATTGAGGAGATGTTGAATGAACAAGGTGGCCGAGTAATGGTGGCTGCGGCTGGCAATTTCAACGCATGGCCAGCCTACCATTTACATACTGATGTCGGGGCCGATACGAGCTTTACGTGGTTCACAAAGCATACCAACAGCGTTTTGGGCGATACGGCTGTTGTGATCGAACTGTGGGCCGATGCCGTGGATTTCGATGAGGTCCATTTCGCCATGGGGTATGATCGGATCCTGCCAACCTTTGAATTCCGCGGGAACTCAACCTTCCGCACCATTGACGAGATCATTGGCCAGAACGTGGTGGATACGCTGTTCAGCAATTCAGGGAACCAATTGGGTGTTGTTCAGTATTACGCGGCCGAACGTGGTGATCAGATCCTATTGCAAGTGGTGATGGTGGACCCTGATTCAACCGGTTATTTCAGGCTCATGTCCACGGGCAATGGAAAATTTGACCTCTGGGGAAATTCCAATTCCGCCGTATCGGCCATGATCACCGCCACCCCCACCGCCGATGTTTTCCCGCAGATCGTGAATTATGTAATGCCCGACAATGACCAGCACATGGTCGATTCCTGGGCTTGTTTGCCGAACGTGATCACGGTAGCGAACTACAACAACGTGGTATCCTATGTGAACTATGCCGGGAACGTGGAAACGGTGCCCGGGATAGCGCGCGATATCGCTATCAACAGTAGCAAGGGCCCCACACGTGATCTTCGTAAGAAACCGGACATTGCCGCTTCCGGTGATATCACCTTTACCGCAGCACCGGTCCAAGCCATCCAGGACCTGATCAATTTGGCCAATGGATACAAAGTGGACCCCGGCGGAATGCACATCAGGCAGGGGGGGACATCGATCGCTTCACCGGTGGTGGCGGGTACAGTTGCACTCTTTTTGCAACGTTGCCCCACAGCAACTGCACAGGAAATACTGAAAGCGATCACCGAGAATGCATACGCCGACGAGTTCACACCGGCCCAGCTGCCGGACAACCGGTGGGGTGCGGGAAAGCTCGATGCCTTCAAAACCGTGCTGAACAAAGCCGCCCTGATCACCGAGACCATCACGTTCTGCGAAGGAACCACAGTGGTAGTGGATGCACCGGAGCGATTCAGTTCCGTGGAATGGAACGACGAATCGACCGCACGACCGAGGGAAATTAGCGCATCGGAAACAGTATTCGGATTGCTGGAAACCCCGTCCGGCTGCATCGGTTACAGCGATACACTGGAGTTCATCATGCTGCCCACACCACCGGTTCCCGTTATCACTGCTGTTGGTCCACAACTAACAAGTTCGGTGGGGCCTGCCTACCAATGGTACCGGAATGGAGTGATCATGGATGGCGAGACGGCACAGGTCCTCGATGCTCCAAATACGGGTTTGTACACGGTCGAATTCATTGCCGCCAATGGCTGTACCAGCATAAGCGAACCGGAACAGGTTTTGTTCGTTGGGGTGCAAGAACATGGAAATGCTGAATTCGCCCTTTGGCCCAATCCAACGAAGGATCAACTTACGGTCGAATTGCCTGGTACTGCATCGGGTGCGTTCTCCATTATAGTGATCGGGTCAGATGGAAAACTGGTGCGCATGTTGAACCATAGTGGCATTGGCAAAGTGGTGTTGCACCTTGAGGATATTGCGCCTGGTACCTACGCGATCCAGTTGCAACAGAACAACACGAGATGGAACGCACATTTCGTGAAGCTTCCCTAATTCATTGAATGGACTTGGTACGTTCCACCATTGAGCGGTATGTGCCGTTGAAGGAGCATGAATGGGAGCGGGTTCGGGTTTGCTGGAAAGAACTGTTGTTCCCAAAGGGCGAATTCATTTCAAGGGTCGGCGATGTAGAGCATTTCTTCTACATCGTGCGCGGCGGTGTGCAACGTTTGTTCTTCGAACATGACGGCACTTCGATCTGCCTAGGTTTCTCATACGACCATAGTTGGTCCGGAGATTATGAGTCGTTCCTTCAACAAAAGCCTGGACGTTTGAACGTGCAGGCCATCACCGACACCGCGCTGGTCGGTATAGATCACGCAGACCTTATTGCCTTGTACGATGAGGTGCCGGCCATGGACCGTTTCGGTCGATTGATCCTGGAAGAATTGTTGGTGGGAAGGGCGACGCGGGAGATCGAACAGATCGCCTTGACCGCCGAAGAACGCTATCGAAAGCTGGTCCAGCGCAGTCCGCATTTGTTGCAGTTGGTTCCGCAGAAGGACATTGCTTCCTACCTGCGCATGACCCCGGAAACCTTCAGTAGATTACGGGCGAAGGTTTGATCCGTTCTTGATCCAGATCAACCGCCTTTCGCTACCCAAGGCGATACGTTTGTAGCGATGGATACACTAGCATTTATCAACGGCCTTGTAAGAACGGTGGAGAACCAATTGGCAAGATCCGAAGTTCTACGTGTTCAACCCTTGGAGCGCCTTCAACGAAAACCAGCGCCAAAGCGATGGAGCGTAATGGAGATCGTCGAACATATGATCTTGAGCAGCGAGGTATATTACCGAGGCTTGAGTGCCCTGTATGCAAGACCGGTGAACAAGCTCCGCTATTCTTCGACGTACTCACCCGGTCGCTTCGGTGCCCTTAGCACAAAAGCCATGCAACCCGGATCGGACGGTACCATCTCTTGGCGCATGAAGACCATGGGCATGTTCGAGCCTCGAACCGCGATCACTCAAGGGGTGGACAGCGTTGGACGAATTCGAGAAGATGCTCCGTGGAATGCTTCAATTGTTGAATGAAGCAAAGGAGAAAGGGATCGAGGGCGAAAAGATCACAAGCACCCTTGGACCCATACTACGCTTTAAGGCAGGCGATGCGTTCGCTTTTCCTATCGCACACCAAGAGCGACATTGGTTGCAGATCGAGCGGACGTTGAAGGAGTTGGGTCAATAGTTGACCAACGAAGCATTCAAAACACCTTCTCCCCACCAACAAATGTGGCCTTTACCCGCACCTTCATCGCATGCTGCAGATCTACCTTCAAGAGATCGCGGTCCAGAACAACGAAATCTGCTTTCTTGCCAGCTTCCAAGGTGCCAAGGTCGTTCTCAGTGAAACTCGCGATCGCATTCCAGATCGTCATGCCGTTCAACGCCTGAGCTGCGGTCAACGCATGTTCAGGGTGGTAACCACCAACAGGTTTTCCATCTGCATCTATTCTGAACACCGCTGACCGGAACGTTTGCAAAGGGTCAATTCCTTCCACAGGGAAATCGGTACCCAATGCCAACAAACCCATGGTCTTCAAGAGTTCATCGTATGCGTACGCATGTTGGATGCGTTCGGGACCCACACGGTCCTCGGCCCATGGACCATCACTGGTGGCATGTGTGGGCTGTACGCTGGGGATTATGCTGAACTTGCCGAAAAGTGCCATGTCCTTCGGATCCAACACTTGGGCATGTTCGATCCTCCACCGTTTATCGTTCGTTCCTTTCAATACTTCGCCATAAACGCCCAATAGTAAAGCATTGGCGGAGTCACCGATGCAATGGGTGTTCATCTGGAAACCATGTTCGTTGCACCAATCGGCGATCTCCAAAAAGTGTTCTCGCGAAGAGAGTTGCAACCCATAATGATCGTGTTGGTCGCTGTATGGCGCTTTCAACAGTGCGCCGCGGGAACCCAACGCCCCATCCCCATATACTTTTACACTGCGTACGATCAAACGATCCTCTTCAATAGCGCCGGTTTGCGCGAAGTGGTCCAGATGTTCCTTCGCATCCGCGACCATGGCATAGACACGCATTTTCAAGGCGCCTTCAGCCTGCATCTTCTGGATCAATTCGATCGACCCCACGTCAAGTCCTGCATCACAGACCATTGTTAGGCCCACCGCGAAGCAGTCTTCCTGCGCACGCAGCAGGGCGGAACGTTTCGTTTTCTCATCGGCCTGGTCGAAGATCTGCTGGAATACGCTCACCGCATTGTCCACCAAAAGGCCGGTGGGTTTGCCCTCAACTTTCATCATCAAACCACCTTCGATCGCTTTGTCTGGATCCATCCCCACTTGGTCCAAAGCCTTTTGGTTGACCACCGCGGCATGGCCATCTACACGTTGCAAAAGCACCGGGCGATCAGGGAAAAGTGCGTTCAAGGCCGCATTGTTCGGGTACTCTTTCAACGCCCAATCGTTCTGGTCCCAACCACGACCGATCAACCATTCCGTGTCGGGATTTGCATTGGCAAAAGCTTTGGTACGTTCCAATACATCTTCCCAACTCGTTGTGCCAAGCAGGTCCAGCTTCTGCTTATTCAGCCCATAGCCCAGGAAATGGCAATGTCCATCAATGAATCCGGGGTAGACCACTTGGCCGGCAGCATCGAATTTATCGTCCGTTGCATAGCGGTTCAGGATCTGGCGTTCAGGACCCAGCTCAAGAATGCGCCCATCGCGAATAGCCATGGCTTGGTAGGTGGTGCCGTTGCCGTCCAATGAATGGATGATCGCGTTGTGGACCACCATGTCGGCTTCTTGGGAATGGTAGCAGCCAGCGAGCAAAAGGCTGCACAGCAGTATTGTGAAGGTCTTACTCATGTGGAGAGCAAAGGTCGTATCCAAGGCCACTTGTTCACGATCCGATCCTTGTCCAGAATGAGGAGTCCGGCTATCATTAGGAACGGCAACAAGGGGGTACGGTATCGCACAACTGCTCCCATTACAGGTGTGGTGTACCCAATGATCAATGCGAGCAAAAGCACATAGAACAGCATTGAAAAGAACAACGCATGATCCAATTTTCGCCATGGTCCACGGAACATGAAGCAACCGAACAAGAACAAAAGGAAGCCTGCATTCTCCGCTCCGGCGATCAACCCCAATGCACCACCACCACCATGCACCAGAGGTCCGGCCAAAGCGATGTACAACGCGTATGGGGCCTGAGAAGCGAAGAGCCAAACATCCGGCAGGAGGAGTGTTGGCATTACGAAACTGCCGGAATCCATCAACACCGCCAAACCCACGAAATCGCGTTGCTTCATGGTAAGTATCCCCAAAATATCCCAGCCCGGAAACACACGCTGCAGGTTCAATCCGACAAGGATGAAGAACCCATAAACGAGTAAGGCCTTCAACCAAAGTGCCGGCCGATCTGCGCGACGTGCCCAAGCTAAAAGGATCAGTGCAGGGGTCAAGCTGAGCAAAACGTAGAATTTCAAGAAGAACAACATCGCCACGGTAAAGAGCAGCAGGAATGGGTCCCACCAACGCCATCGCACTACGAGGAAGTAGGAGACTTGATAGACCAAGAGGCCCATGCCGAAGAACAACAGGCTTTCCTTGATCACCCCACTGGCCCAGAACAATACGGAAGGGAGCAAGAAGACCACGGCCATCAACACCCGTTCCAGCCCCACCAACGAGGTCACAAAGGCACGGTAGATCCCCAAAAGGCCCGTTAGTGCAAGGAACGCAGCGACAACAGTGTGTACATGGAACTCCCCGAAGCTGAACAACCGGACCACCGCATTGAACCGGATTATCGTATGCGAATCGTTGTAGAGGTTGCTCTCGAAAGCACGCTCCCAATTGTTCATTTCCTTATAGTACTTCCACCAGAATGCCTCCGTGTCGTTACCGATACCGAAGACCATTCGGAAGTAATCTGCCGGCTCGGTATACAACGCATTGAACATGGGGGCGCTGTCATCAAAGTACTTGAAGACATCTGCCGTAAGACGATCCGGATAGACATAGGTGTATATCGCCCATAACGCCGTACCCGCTGCGATCTTGAGCAGAAAGATCCCTGATAACCATCTAAAGGAAAGTCCCGGGACCGCGTTGAAGAACCGCATCCGCCGCATGAAGTAGAGCAGCAGTGCGGTATAGCCTAATGCCAATAGGAAACCGGTCATTCGGATCGCAATGTAGACGGTAGGCAGGCGGGGTAGGATGCCTCAGGTAAGCAAGAGCGCCTTCATTATTCCTGTCTACTGCCCCCTGAGCAGTCCTGTCACATAACGGTCTATAGGCAATACTGTCTCGGATCGGAACGCTGGACGGCACTTTTGTCTTGGGTGTTCCGGTGGAATAGGTTCTCTATTTGCTTCGGGCCATGGAATAGATACCCGCTGCTTCTTTTAATTCTTCTGTGCTCATGCCGCTGTATTCCCGCACAGATAGTTCGTTCCCCGATAGATCATAGCGTACCCAACTGCCGCTTTTCACACCATGGTCATAACGTCCTTTGCTTTCGAGCCGACCATTTGGGTGGTAGTAGGTGAATTCACCGTGTGGGACGGACAAGTCACGATTCAAATATTGGCCTTTCAGGAGTGTAAGGCCGATGTTGGACTTCACCATAACTTCAGTAAGTCCATTCTCATTTGGGTTGATGTTGATCATAAGCCCGCGTTCTTCGGCTGCGCGGGTCAATGAGGAACGATCACCGCTAAAGCTTTCGACAAGTGAAGGTTTGTTGGATCGCGACCGGTCGCTATTCATGTTGGCTGCGGCGGATGTCAAATGAAGTAGTCCGATGACAACGATGAGGAGTGTGATGCGCGTTTTCATAATTCACGGTATTCTGCCAATGTTCTTTGAAGATCATGTGCCACGTCCTGAACTCATTGTGTTTTAGCGTTGGTCTGGAACATGTTCGCAGGCATTTCGCTATTGACCTCGGCGAATATCCATGTCCTCGATAAACCCTTTCGTTCCTGATATAACCTGAGTTTTGGTAACTCCAGATCAGAACGATATTTGGTGGTTCCGGGCACACACTTTTTCGAGGATGGACCGTGTCCTTTCTTTAGACGAATGCACAGTTGGGGTGTATGAGTACGCCTAGATCGGGGATAAGTGTGGTTCATTTTCCACAGCAAAGTGCTGTTCATAATCGCAGCAACTCTTGCGGTTCGTGCATTTGGCAGGTGTAAGTTCCTGTATCACAAGGAGGTGATGGCCGATCAACATGCGCAAACAGAAGATGGTAGGCCTCGGCTTGGCCTTTGCCGAACAACCAATAGGACCCTTGACATGCTTCCCCTTCGCACAACCAGTTTGATCTTCTTCATGACCATGTTGGTCCGGTCCGTAAGCGCAGACATTCTTGTTGCTGAAGCCTTGATCAAGGTGAAGGGTGCCGGCTGGGAAGGGACCCGGATCACGATATTACCGGAGTTCGGAGAGCCATACCAGATACCGATGACCTCCAACCGATTCGAATTGGAACTAGGTCTTCAGGCGAGTTACCTGATCCGTGCAGAGCATCCGGAATGTCCAATGAAGGAAGTATTCTTCGATTGTCGAGTGCCAGTACTCCTTGAGTCTTGGGATTTTGAGTTCCCTTTCGAGATCACCCTTGAGAAGTTCACCGGGGATAGGTCCTTTACTTATTCGCAACCGGTCGGATTGGTCTTCTTCGATACGGCGGAAGAGGATTTCGCATATTCCACGGACTATTCACGCATCATGAATGCGACCAGCATTGTTCCAATGCAGGTACGGATGAATAATAGTGCATCGTTGGTTTCTGGGTCTGATCTAGGAGCCGTAAGCGATCGCATCATGCCCGCTTCGGACCAGAGCCATGAAATGGAAACGGAGAGGATAAAAACCATCCCGACCACCAAGCTCGAAACAAGAAAGATAGCAACGTTAGAGCCTTATGCCGAAGTGAAGGGTGTGTTTGCCATGGATGATTACGTGGTTCCGGTCACTACGCCTGCTACTGCCTCATCATCAAAGAAGATCGAGCTTCCAACAAGAGAACCAATACGGCCCGTTTCCAACCGGAAACTCAGCCCGATCAAAAAGGAAAGTGAGGCGATCGTCAGTTCTCGAACCATTTATACCCCGGAAAGTAGTGCGTCCGATTGCGGAACTCATCTATTTGAGAGCCACACGAATAGAGTGGTTGTTATCGACCACGTACCTGTACCGGATGGATGTGCTGAACTGCGAAAAGTGGTCCATTCCTACGGTGAAGTGTTCTATTTCCAAAATGGGAGATCAATAACGGAACCGGTGTACAACGAGGTCCTCACTGAACGGCGGATGGACTGACCCTCATTTGGTTGGATCGGAACATGTTCCCGGGTCGGACAGGTCTTTCCTGGATCCTTAGATCCACTTGGTCCCGGATCAAAGCGGTGGATGGCGTGGTGCGCAAGGCTACCTTTGCCCACACGAATGAGCACGACAACATCCTCCAAGAAATCGAAGAAGTCCACCTCCACGGCAGTTCCCGATAGTGCCCCGGCCGGTGTGGAAATTGCAACCAAGCTCGGCTTGCTTCCAGAAGAGTTCTCCCAGATCGAAAAAGTGCTTGGGCGAGCGCCGAATTTCAATGAATTGAGCATTTTCAGCGCAATGTGGAGCGAGCATTGCTCGTACAAGAATTCCATCAAGCTTCTCAAGACCCTTCCGCGAACGGGCCCCAAATTATTGGCCGAAGCAGGGGAAGAGAATGCCGGCCTTGTGGATATCGGCGACGGCTGGGCCTGCGCTTTCAAGATCGAGAGCCACAACCACCCCAGTGCGATCGAGCCCTATCAAGGTGCGGCAACCGGAGTAGGTGGGATCAATCGCGACATCTTCACCATGGGTGCTCGCCCGATCGCGCAGTTGAACAGTTTGCGGTTCGGTGACATAACCAAGGAAAAGAGCAGCCGTTGGCACATGCGGGGTGTCGTGAAGGGCATCGGCGATTACGGAAATGCATTTGGTGTGCCTGTACTTGGTGGCGAAGTTTACTTCGACCCGTGCTATACCGCGAACCCATTGGTGAATGCCATGAGCGTGGGTATCGTTCGAACGGATAGCGTGATAAGCGCAACCAGCCATGGCGTGGGCAATCCGGTCTATATCGTGGGCAGTGCGACAGGTAAGGACGGTATCCATGGCGCTTCATTCGCCAGCAAGGACATTACTGAGACCAGCATGGACGACTTGCCTGCAGTACAAGTCGGTGACCCCTTCATGGAGAAGTTGCTCATGGAGGCCTCTTTGGAATTGGCACAGACCGATGCGATCATTGGCATGCAGGACATGGGTGCGGCCGGGATCACCTGCAGTACCAGCGAAATGAGCGCGAAGGGTGGAGCCGGTATGGACATTGACCTGGACAAGGTGCCCACCCGACAAGAAGGAATGCGAGCGTGGGAGATCCTCTTGAGCGAGAGCCAGGAACGGATGCTTGTGGTGGTGAAGAAAGGCCGTGAAAAGGAGGTGAAGAAGATCTTCGATAAGTGGGACCTGAATTGCGTGGAGATCGGAACCGTTACGAAAGGAGATACGCTCCGCTATTTCCAAGGAGGTGATATGGTGGCCGAAGTCCCCGCAAAGAGCCTTGTGCTCGGTGGTGGTGCGCCAGTTTATACCCGTGATGTCAAAGAGCCAGCATACATCAAAGCGAACAAGAAGTTCAACATCAAGAAAGTCCCCGAACCGGATGACTTGAGAGCGGTTGCCTACAAGCTTTTGGAAAGTCCGAATATTGCAAGTAAGCGATGGGTGAGCGAGCAGTATGATACCATGGTGCGTACCAATAACATGAGCACCAACGCGCCCAGTGATGCGGGCTTGGTTTTGGTGAAGGAAACCGGAAAAGGACTGGTAATGACGGTGGATTGCAACAGCCGTTACGTTCTTGCCGATCCCTATGTGGGAACCATGATCGCTGTGTGTGAGGCTGCGCGCAACATCGCTTGCACAGGTGGCGAACCCTGCGGCGTTACCAATTGCCTCAACTTCGGGAATCCCTATGATCCAGAGGTGTATTGGCAGTTCAGTGAAGCGATACGGGGCTTGGGCGATGCATGCAGAGCTTTGGAGACACCTGTTACCGGTGGCAATGTCAGCTTCTACAACCAATCGGTTTCGGAGAAAGGCACCACACCTGTATTTCCTACACCGACGATCGGTATGGTGGGAGTGTTGCCGGACATTACCAAGCGGATGACCTTGGACTTCAAGTACAAGGGCGATCTGATCTTCTTGATCGGCATGTCTAAAGAGGATATTTCAAGTAGTGAATACCTCGTCCGTCACCACAAGATCGAAGGATCTCCGGCTCCCCACTTCGATCTGGAAGAGGAACGGAAGCTCCACATCATGCTCTTGATCTTGATACGTAAAGGGTTGATCAACGCAGCACACGATATCAGTGAAGGTGGACTGTTCACCACACTAGTGGAAATGGGCCTGCCGCGTGGATTGGGATTCGATGTGATCACCGATAGTGAGATCAGACCAGATGCATACCTCTTCGGAGAGAGCCAGGGCCGCGCAGTTGTAACGGTGAATGAGGATGAAGAGATCGATTTCCTCGATCTTATGCAGGCCACCAAAGTGCCCTGCGTATTACTTGGTCACGTGACCCAAGGCAAATTGATGGTGGACGATGCACCGTTCGGGAATATTGAGGAAGCCCGAAGGATCTATGAAGAGGCCATTCCAACGGCCATGAGCGAGCAGTGAACCGGTGTTCATCTGTGCCTGTTCCTCGATCGCTTTATTGACGAATTTCAGAACGAACGAATATGCCATTGCCCAAATTGAACGGTGTCATTCCGCAAGTAGGTCAAGCTGCACCAACCTTTCGCTATGTAGCGACCGATAAAACGAACCATGCGTTGGATGGACTGAAAGGTGAGGTCGTGATCGTGCTCGCATTTCCCAGCGTGGATACACCCACCTGTGCGATTGAAACCCGAACGTTCAACCAACATGCCGCTGATCTGGGCGCTACCATACTTGTTGCAAGCATGGACCTTCCCTTCGCCATGAAGCGCTTCTGCGCCGCGGAAGGGATCGACAAGGTGAAGATGGCTTCCGATTTCCGCTACCGAGATATGTGGAACAACTGGGGCGTGGCCATCGCAGAAGGAGGCTTGGAAGGCACACTTGCCCGCGCCGTTTGGGTGTTGGACAAGAACGGAATGATCCAGTACCATGAACTGGTGCCGGAAATTGGTAGTGAGCCAAACTACGTGGCCGCGCTCAGTGCCGCGAAGGCGTTGCTCTAACGCACCATCTCGGGTGCCATGCGTGTCCCGATCAACCGGTCGATCAGCATGAACAACGCAACGATCACGAGTGCTCCAACGGCCCAAGGTGAGGCGATGACCTTGAGGAATTGCGACGTACCTATGCTCTTCACTAGGTCAAAATAGTGCGGTGTGGCAGTGTCCGGTACGGTGGGAGATACAACTACGTAAAGGACCAGCAACAGGATCGGCAAGCCACCAACTAGCCAACCTGATCGGCCGATCAATGGCTCTGCTTTCACTTGGAGCACCGATGTTCCCAATCTGGCAAGTACCATGTTCTCCAAATGCAAGGGCGCTTCGTGGTGCCCGGCCTGCTTGAAGATCGCACGCAAGGGGTCGTTCACTCCTATGCTCTCGCGCTCATCGTCCATAGCTCATTCTTCAGTTGGTCGTGCAGCAACGCCAGCAGCTTTTTTCGATTCCGGTGCAAGCGCACTTTCACATTGGACGCGCTAAGTTGCGTAACGGTTACGATCTCTTCCACGCTCATTTCCTCCAAATAGAACATAGTGAGCAATGCTGCGTCCTCCTGATCGAGTTTTCCCAAGGCGATCTCAAGCTGCACCCGCCTTTCGTTGATCGGTTCGATTGCATCTTCCATCGGTTCACTTCCGTGGGCCTGCAATTCATCCAAAGATCGCCCAGCGTCCTTCTTGCTCCGTAACGCGGAGATCGCGGTCCTGTATGCGATGCTGTACAACCAAGTAGAGAATTTTCCTTGACCTTGGAATTCGCTTAGCTTTTGATGCGCTTTAACGAACACGTCCTGGGTCACCTCTTCGGCATCCATGCGGTTGCGCATGACCCGTCCGGTGACTGTTTGGACCATGTTCTGGTAGCGGCCGATAAGCACGCCGAATGCCCGGGTATCCCCGGAAAGGGTGCGCGCTATGGCAAGATGGTCCTCCACTGGAATTGTGGGTGTGACGTGTGAGCCCTAAGTTCGGTTACACGAAGGTGCGTGTCCGGAATGTTCACGCAAGGAGTTCGGACAGGCGGTGACCTGCACGTATACAAGCCTTTCTTGGCAAGGATGAACGGATCGTAACCTCCGAAGGATAGGGCGCGTCACATGGGTCGTAAACAAAATCGTAACCCCATGGATACCCCAGCAGCAGAAGTACTTGTACCCTTGATCGTGTTCGCTTCCATTTTCGGGATCGTCTATGTCGCCATTTCCGCGCAACACAAACAGCGCATGGCAATGATCGACAAAGGAATGTCGCTGAGCGATCTGATCGCCAAGAAGGATCCAAACAGGAGCTTGAAGTTCGGCTTGCTTGGCTTGGGGGTCGGCTTAGGACTTTTGCTGGGCTATTTGCTCGATACCTTCGCCATGAAGGATGACTCGGATAATCCGTTGCCCTACCTGATCATGGTAAGTATCTGCGGAGGGGTTGCGTTGCTGACGTACTATTCGATCGTTCGGAAGAAGGAGGGAACGCCGTTATAAGTCACCATCTATCTTCGACGCGCTGTTCCATGCGCTTATTTCGAAGTTTCTTCCGGATCTCCTTGGCCACCATTTTCTGGTTTATCGTGATCTCCGTCCTGTGGGTGGGCTTGCTCGGTTTGGCAAACCCGCCCGTAACCTGGATCATGGTCGAACAATCGAACGAACAGGGTCAGATCAGTCGTACCACCGTTGGCTTAGAAGAGATCGCCCGCAACCTGCCCCTAAGCGTGATCGCCTCCGAAGATCAGCGGTTCATGACGCATAACGGCTTCTCTTGGGATGCCATGCGCAAGGCCATGGAGAAGAACAAGAAAGGCAAGCGCATCAAGGGTGGGAGCACGATCAGTCAGCAGACGGCGAAGAACGTGTTCCTCTGGCCCGGCAGGAATTACGTCCGGAAAGGGTTGGAGGCGTGGTTCACGCTGCTCATCGAAACGTTCTGGAGCAAGGAACGCATCCTCGAAGTGTACCTCAATGTGGCGGAAATGGGCAAAGGGGTATTTGGAGCAGAGGCCGCAGCGCAGCACTGCTTCAACAGACCTGCATCCAAACTTACATCGCCACAATGCGCACTTATCACCGCGACTCTGCCTTCACCACGCCGGTATAGCTGCTCAAAGCCTTCGGCCTATTTGCGCAACCGCCAGCAATGGGTACTTCGACAAATGCGCAATGTGGGTGATGTACTTGACCCGGAGGTTCTGGAGCGCCGCAGGCAGAAGATCGAACGAGAAGAGGCGCGCAAGGACAGACGAAAGAAGTAGTGTTCATCCGTTGACGAGGCGCTATTTATAGGTACCCTGCAATTCCACCGAAGTCGGGTAGGCGAACTCCAAGCCCGCTGCGGAAAACCTTCGCAACAGGTCCAAGTTCACCTTTGTCTGTGCAGCGAAAATATCAGCCCCGCTGCGGATGTAGTAGACAAAGACGATGCTTAGCGAAAAGTCCTTGAACGCAGTAAAGCTTGCTAAATGGTCCAGTAACAAAATATCTTGATGGTCTGCGACCAAGCTCTTCAGCACCGCGATGGCCTCTTCCATCTTCTCTGGTGTGGTGCCGTACACCAAGCCCAGTTCATGCTTCACCTTTCGCGATGGTTCACCTGTTACGTTCTCTAGCACCGTATCGTTGAACTTGAAGTTGGGTACCACCACCACCGGTCCATCGAGTGTTTGGATCCGCGTACTACGAATGCCGATCTCCTTCACCGTTCCATCGTGACCTTCTATGCGGATGCGGTCCCCGGCCTTGAATGGTTTGTCGGAGAACACCGTGATGCCGCCAAAGATGTTCGCCACCGTGTCCTTGGCTGCCATGGCCATGGCCAAGCCACCGATCCCGATCCCGGCCAATAGGGCACCTACGTTGTATCCCGCGTTGTTCATGGCCAACACCAGGCCCAAGCTCCACACCAACAGTTTGATCCCACTACGGATCACCGGGACCAGTTGACTTTCGATCACGACCGTTTCACCTCGCTGCGCACGGGGTACCAAGTATTCACGGACCAGCGCATCCAGAAGCCGTGCCACCAGCCAAGTTATGGTCAGCGCGAGCGCTACCTTGAACATACGGTCCCCCCACATTTCCATTCGAGCCGGAACCTCCAATTGCTGGTATCCCAAATAGAACCCGAACAGGGTAAGCCCAAGCACTATGGGCCGCTGCAAACTCCCAACGAGTATATCGTCCAGCCGCGTCGCTGTGCGTGCCGTCATCTTTCCCAATGTGATGTTGAACAACCAATAGGTCAACTTCGCCAGGATCCAAGCACCCACGGCGAATGAGAGTGCAAGTACCCATTGGTCCCAAGTATTGCCCAAGAACACCGATCCCTTCATCTCTTCCATCATGCTCAGATACATTTGAGGCATGAACACGTTGGTCATTTACACCGTCAACTACAAATGTAAAAGCAGGTGAATGGGAGCGCAGAAGGAAAGAGACAATGGGGGTGTGGTGGTGGTCACGGGCGCCAGTCGTGGTGTGGGCCGGAAACGGTTATCGCCTTGGTGGGCATGGGTCGATGTGGTCGCGGTGGCCCGGAGCGAAGAAGCGCTAAATGCTCTTGTCGCTGCATGTACCAATGGCCCCGGGACGTTGCGTATCCTGGTTATTGATCTTGAAGATGAAGAAGCGGCCGTTTCGATCAAGGATGCACTAGGAGGAAAGCGAGTGATCGCTTTGGTCCACAACGCTGGCCTATTGAACAACACCAACATGGGCCTCCATTCCCGTAAGGAACTTGAGCAGTTGTACCGTGTGAACGTCTTTGCGCCACTGGAACTATCACAAGCCTTGGAGGAGGAACTTTCCGGAGATCCACCGGGCCATATCGTACACATCGGTAGTATGGGCGGCTTTCAGGACAGTAACAAGTTCCCGGGTCTTGTGGCGTACAGCGCGAGCAAGGCAGCACTTGCCTGCATCGCACAGTGTTTGGCCGAAGAGTTCAAGGACAAGGGGATCCGCAGCAACTGCCTTGCTTTGGGCTCGGTGGATACGGCCATGTTACGGGCGGCATTCCCCGGTTTCAAGTCCACGACGACCGCAGAGCAAATGGGGAGGTACGTGGCTGAATTTTCTTTGCATGGTCATAAGCTGTTCAATGGCAAGGTATTGCCCGTTGCGGTGACGACTCCATAAGGCACCAATTGAAATATTTTATTGCACCATAGTTGCATCTTCAGAAGGCCCCCCTACATTTGCAGCCGCTTTCCGACGGACGTTCTTTGAGGCGCCCTCCGGTAAGGGGTGTTTCGTGGGGGGGTCGACAGGGGTTGAAAAAATTTTAAAAAATGGTGTTGCAGGTATCTTGGAAACGAACTCTTTTGCCGTCCCTCTCGCGAAAATGTTCTGCAAAAGGGGGTGCTGAAAGACTGAACATGACTGGAAAACGGACCTCGGTCCCAGAGCGATAAAGTTCTTTGACCTATTGTCCAATCTGAGAACAGCAAGGTATCCTTGTGATCGAAAGATCAACATGAGAGACCTCGTCAACGAACCAGATCAAACGAACATTTACAATGGAGAGTTTGATCCTGGCTCAGGATGAACGCTAGCGGCAGGCTTAACACATGCAAGTCGAGGGGCAGCACGATGTAGCAATACATTGGTGGCGACCGGCGCACGGGTGCGTAACACGTATGGAACTTGCCCTTTACTGGGAGATAGCCCGGAGAAATCCGGATTAATATCCCATAATAAACGAGGTGGCATCACCTTGTTTTGAAAGCTCCGGCGGTAAAGGATGGCCATGCGCACGATTAGCTAGTTGGTGAGGTAACGGCTCACCAAGGCTACGATCGTTAGGGGGCCTGAGAGGGTTATCCCCCACACTGGTACTGAGACACGGACCAGACTCCTACGGGAGGCAGCAGTGAGGAATATTGCGCAATGGAGGCAACTCTGACGCAGCCATGCCGCGTGCAGGAAGAAGGCGCTACGCGTTGTAAACTGCTTTTATCCGGGAAGAAACCCCTCGACGTGTCGAGGGTTGACGGTACCGGAGGAATAAGCACCGGCTAACTTCGTGCCAGCAGCCGCGGTAATACGAAGGGTGCAAGCGTTATCCGGATTCATTGGGTTTAAAGGGTGCGTAGGCGGGTCGTTAAGTCAGTGGTGAAATCCTGCAGCTCAACTGTAGACTTGCCATTGATACTGACGATCTTGAGTGCGCTTGAAGTAGGCGGAATGTGTCGTGTAGCGGTGAAATGCTTAGATATGGCACAGAACACCAATTGCGAAGGCAGCTTACTAAGGCGATACTGACGCTGAGGCACGAAAGCGTGGGGATCGAACAGGATTAGATACCCTGGTAGTCCACGCCGTAAACGATGATCACTCGTCATTGGCGATATACTGTCAGTGACCTAGCGAAAGCGTTAAGTGATCCACCTGGGGAGTACGATCGCAAGATTGAAACTCAAAGGAATTGACGGGGGCCCGCACAAGCGGTGGAGCATGTGGTTTAATTCGATGATACGCGAGGAACCTTACCAGGGCTCGAACGTATGTTGACAGTCGCGGAAACGTGATCTTCTTCGGACAACATGCGAGGTGCTGCATGGCTGTCGTCAGCTCGTGCCGTGAGGTGTCGGGTTAAGTCCCATAACGAGCGCAACCCCTATCTTTAGTTGCCAGCGGGTAATGCCGGGGACTCTAGAGAAACTGCCCGTGTAAACGGTGAGGAAGGTGGGGACGACGTCAAGTCATCACGGCCCTTACGTCCTGGGCTACACACGTGCTACAATGGCGAGTACAGAGGGAAGCTACTGGGTGACCAGATGCGGATCCTCAAAACTCGTCTCAGTTCGGATCGGAGTCTGCAACCCGACTCCGTGAAGCTGGAATCGCTAGTAATCGCATATCAGCCATGATGCGGTGAATACGTTCCCGGGCCTTGTACACACCGCCCGTCAAGCCATGGAAGCCGGGGGTGCCTGAAGTTGGTGACCGCAAGGAGCTGCCTAGGGCAAAACCGGTGACTGGGGCTAAGTCGTAACAAGGTAGCCGTACCGGAAGGTGCGGCTGGAACATCTCCTTTTTAGAGTAAGTTAGAATGAAGTCTCTGCTTTCCGTGTTCGCACGGATCTCGATACCTGCTGTCTCGATTGGATAATAATCTTCAACGGTACCACCGTTACCATCTCCATAGTCCTGTAGCTCAGTTGGTTAGAGCGCTACACTGATAATGTAGAGGTCCGCAGTTCAAATCTGCGCAGGACTACCATGGGATAGGCAAACGGGGGATTAGCTCAGCTGGCTAGAGCGCCTGCTTTGCAAGCAGGAGGTCATCGGTTCGACTCCGATATTCTCCACTGCGCCGTGTAGCCCATTGGGCACCGTTCTTTGACATGTTGTTGGACAGACCAAAACAGACCGAGTGATCGGTCCACCGAGCAATTATGATCTTGAGCAGATCGAAAAGTTACTAAGGGCGTACGGTGGATGCCTTGGCTCTCAGAGGCGATGAAGGACGCGATAGGCTGCGATAAGCCACGGGGAGGAGCATAATATCCTGTGATCCGTGGATCTCCGAATGGGGCAACCCATCCCGTTGAAGACGGGATATCCTGCAAAGGAAGCCAACCCAGGGAACTGAAACATCTAAGTACCTGGAGGAAAAGAAAACAAGTAGTGATCCCCCTAGTAGTGGCGAGCGAAAAGGGGACAGCCCAAACCGGGGGCGTTTCGGCGCAACCGGGGTTGTAGGACCACAACGTGGACTCAGTATGCATAGTGGAACCCTTCTGGAAAGTTGGACCATAGCGGGTGATAGTCCCGTACACGAAATGCATGCTGTACCTAGTGGTATCCTGAGTAGGGCGGGACACGTGAGATCCTGTCTGAATCCGCCAGAACCATCTGGCAAGGCTAAATACTGCTGAGAGACCGATAGCGAACCAGTACTGCGAAGGAAAGGTGAAAAGCACCTCGAACAGAGGAGTGAAATAGTCCCTGAAACCGTGCGCCTACAAGCGGTCGGAGTCCCTTCGGGGATGACGGCGTGCCTTTTGCATAATGAGCCTACGAGTTGCTCGTCACTGGCAAGGTTAAGGGGTTAAGCCCCGCAGCCGAAGCGAAAGCAAGTCTTAACAGGGCGCTTAGTCAGTGGCGGCAGACGCGAAACCTGAGTGATCTAACCATGGCCAGGATGAAGTCCCGGTAACACGGGATGGAGGTCCGAACTGGTAGACGTTGAAAAGTCTTCGGATGAGCTGTGGTTAGGGGTGAAAGGCTTATCAAACTGGGAGATAGCTCGTACTCTTCGAAATGCATTTAGGTGCAGCCTCGGACGTACAGTTATGGAGGTAGAGCTACTGATCGGGCTAGGGGGCTTCACCGCCTACCAAACCCGGACAAACTCCGAATGCCATAACTTCATTATCCGGGAGTGAGCGCATGGGTGCTAAGGTCCGTGCGCGAGAGGGAAATAACCCAGACCATCGGCTAAGGTCCCCAAATACACGCTAAGTTGATCTAACGAGGTCGGACTGCATTGACAGCTAGGATGTTGGCTTGGAAGCAGCCATTCATTTAAAGAGTGCGTAACAGCTCACTAGTCGAGCGGTCCGGCGTGGATAATGATCGG
Organism: Flavobacteriales bacterium; assembly: GCA_016717305.1. Taxonomy (GTDB): domain Bacteria; phylum Bacteroidota; class Bacteroidia; order Flavobacteriales_F; family PHOS-HE28; genus PHOS-HE28. The sequence continues at coordinate 41,864 of JADKFY010000003.1, read as the reverse complement.
GCATCAAGCATGTTACCGAAGCTGTGGGCCCCAATGGGGCGGTAGGAGAGCATTCCGGTCTGCGTAGAAGGTGTGTCGTAAGGCATGCTGGAGCGTCCGGAAAAGAAAATGTAGGCATAAGTAACGATAAGGCAGGTGAAAAACCTGCCCGCCGATAGACTAAGGTTTCCTGATCAACGTTAATCGGATCAGGGTTAGTCGGGACCTAAGGTGTAGCCGAACGGCGAAGCTGATGGACATACGGTCAATATTCCGTAACCGACTTGCATTGCGATGGGGTGACGAAGGAGTGAACGATCCGCGCACTGACGGAATAGTGCGTTGAAGGGTGTAGGTATAGGGATGGTAGGCAAATCCGCCGTTCTTGCTGAACCCAACAGTACCGCGAGCCTTCGGGCAAGTGGATAGTGATCCTAATCAGACTTCCGAGAAAAACCTCTAAGCTTCAGATGCAAGCCGCCCGTACCGCAAACCGACACAGGTAGTCAAGGAGAGTATCCTGAGGCGCTCGAGTGATCCGTGGCTAAGGAACTAGGCAAATTAAGCGCGTAACTTCGGGATAAGCGGTACCCACTTCAAGTGGGTTTCAATGAAATGGCTCAGGCGACTGTTTAACAAAAACACATGGCTCTGCAAAATCGAAAGATGACGTATAGGGCCTGACACCTGCCCGGTGCTGGAAGGTTAAGAGGAGATGTCAGCCGCAAGGTGAAGCATTGAATCGAAGCCCCAGTAAACGGCGGCCGTAACTATAACGGTCCTAAGGTAGCGAAATTCCTTGTCGGGTAAGTTCCGACCTGCACGAATGGTGTAACGATCTGAGCACTGTCTCGGCCACGAGCTCGGTGAAATTGTAGTTTCGGTGAAGATGCCGGATACCCGCAACGGGACGGAAAGACCCCGTGCACCTTTACTATAGCTTCACATTGACATCGGCTGCCCGATGTGTAGGATAGGTGGGAGACTTTGAAGTTGCGTCGCTAGGCGTGATGGAGTCAACGTTGAAATACCACCCTTCGTTCATCTGATGTCTAATCCCTGCGAAACAGGGAAACAGTGTGTGGTGGGTAGTTTGACTGGGGTGGTCGCCTCCAAAAATGTATCGGAGGCTTTCAAAGGTTCCCTCAGCACGCTTGGTAACCGTGCGTTGAGTATATTGGCAAAAGGGAGCTTGACTGTGAGACCGACAAGTCGAGCAGGTACGAAAGTAGGGCAAAGTGATCCGGTGGTTCCGTATGGAAGGGCCATCGCTCATAGGATAAAAGGTACGCCGGGGATAACAGGCTGATCATTCCCAAGAGCTCATATCGACGGAATGGTTTGGCACCTCGATGTCGGTTCGTCACATCCTGGGGCTGGAGAAGGTCCCAAGGGTTCGGCTGTTCGCCGATTAAAGTGGCACGTGAACTGGGTTCAGAACGTCGTGAGACAGTTCGGTCTCTATCTGTTGCGGGCGTTAGAAGTTTGAGGGGAGCTACCATTAGTACGAGAGGACCGTGGTGGACGAACCGCTAGTGTACCAGTTGTCCCGCCAGGGGCACCGCTGGGTAGCTATGTTCGGACGGGATAAGCGCTGAAAGCATCTAAGCACGAAGCCCACCTCAAGATGAGACTTCTTCATAAGGGTCGTGGAAGATTACCACGTTGATAGGCCACAGGTGTAAAGTCAGCAATGGCAAAGCCGAGTGGTACTAATTACCCGTAGACTTTCGATCCAACAGATCGCTCCATGGAACGGTCCTCGGCTGTTTTGGTCTTGTCCAACAACTAGTCATAAGCTTATTCAAAGATTTAGGTGACTATTGCGGTGAGGTCCACCTCTTCCCATTCCGAACAGAGAAGTTAAGCTCACCAGCGCAGATGGTACTGGGACAAAAGCCTGGGAGAGTATGTCGTCGCCGATCTGAACCCCGACCAGCAATGGTCGGGGCTCTTTTTTTTATCCTTGTCCCATCGTTCCATGCGGATCTTAGCGCTGTTCACTGCGTTCATTTTCTTGTGCTTCCCGCTGCTTGGCCAAGTGCTCAGAGGGACTTTGGTCGGCGTTCAGGACCGCCAATGGATCAAACTGCTCGATACGCGGGGAGCTTCACATACCGCACTGGATTCCGTGCGATGCGATTCCAGGGGGCGCTTCAGATTCGATAGCCCCAAGGGGACGGCCTTTGCTGGATTTTACCAATTGTCAGTTCACGATACGGATCGCGTGGATCTTATTTTGGATCCCCGTGAAGCCGAAGTGGTGTTGGAGTTCAGCGGCTCACCCCTCCAAGAGCACATCAGGGTGCTTCGCTCTGAGGAGAATCTGCGACTTTGGGAATACAAAGCCGTGAGCCGGGAGGTCCAAGCCATCCAAAGAGCGGTGGAGACCGAGCGCCGTTCGTTACGCACGGACCAAGTGGTCCGCGGCAGGGAATTGGACACCCTTTCAGCACGGGCGGACGCTATGCGGAACGCGCATCTGGACCAGATGGTCCAGAAGGCCCCTGACAGCTACTTCGCGCATGTCGTCCAGGTCGATCGTGCGCTGATGGCCGTCCAGCGTGGAACACCGAGGCCGTGCTCCACGCCTTTGCTTTCGATGACGAAAGTTTGTTGCACAGCGCGGTCTATACCCAGGCCGTGCTCACGTACTTGCGGAACCTGGAGGCAGTGAGCGAGCAAGCTTTCGTTTTCGCCACGGACACTTTGATCCGAACCACCGGTCCTTGCGCAGCGTGCCGATCGTTCCTCATTTCGCATCTTGTGGAGGTGTTCGGCACCTACGGCCCCGATCTCGCTTTGCAGCATGTCCTGGACAACTACTTGTCCGATACAGCGGCTGTTGGTCGTCTTCCAGAGGTCATCCGCGAAAAGGTCCGTGCGGCATTGCGCGTGCGCCTGGGACAGACGGCGCCAGAACTGGAGTTGCCATCGTCGGGCAACGACACGATCGCTCTCACGACGATCTTTGCGGCGAACCGCTTCACTCTTCTCTTTTTCTACTCGAGTTCATGCGATCACTGCCATGAGCAGATGCCGGGTCTTCGAGAGACCTATGCTTTCTACCGGCCGAAGGGACTGCAGATCGTGGGCCTGTCTTTGGACGAGGACCCCGCGTCGTTCGCTGAAACGGTCCGTGATGAATCCTTGATCTTTCCTTGTTTCTCGGAGTTCAAGGGCTGGGCCTCTACAGCGGCTAAGGTGTTCGCAGTGCAAGGGACCCCAGCGTTCTTCCTGATCGACGATCACGGGAAGATCGTCGCCAAACCTTTCGACCACAGTGAGGCAAGAGCCTTGTTGAGCGGTCTTTTACCCTGACCTATTCTCGTCGCTGGGTCTGGATCAGTGTCTTTGATCTTGGATTGGGAGCTGAAGGATCCACTGACGCCTATTTCCGTGGGTGTGCTCTTCTGCCGGGCGCTCCTTGAAGATCCCATAAACGGATGAGCCCGAACCGCTCATGCTGGCATAAAGCGCCCCGTTTTGGTATAGGGCTTCCTTGTCCACGGAGTTCGGGGAACTTTCGGAAGACCGGATCTTCCATGGTATTCACGAGCGCCGTCCTCCATGTCGAAAGATGCTGCTGGAGAATGGATGGCAGGTCAACGGACCGACCACTTAGCGGTGTGGATGAATAGGCATCAGCCGTACTCACATGTATACCCGGGTCCACCAACACCAACCACATCCCCGCGATCTTCAATTCGACAGGCTGCAATCGCTCCCCACGCCCAAGTGCTAGCTGCGCCTCGCGTTCCAGAAAGAAAGCGCAATCACTTCCCAGTGAAGCGGCAAGGTCATGCAGCTCGGAAGGTGCTAAGCCGAGTTTGAAGAGGCGGTCGAGCGCCTGGAGCATATGCGCTCCATCACTTGAACCACCGCCCAGTCCGGCACCGATGGGGATCGCTTTGTGCAGATGCACCCGCACGCCCGGCAGGGGGCGCCTTGCGTGAAGCGCCTGATACGCCCGCACGCACAGGTCCATGTTCACGTCCCCTGGCACTGGACGTCCGGAACGCACCATTTCCACAACACCCATCCGCAGGTTCGGATCGGGAAGCACCTCCAGGGCTTCTTCGAGGGGAATAGGCAGCATGACGCTTTCGATATCCCGGAACCCGTCCGGCCGCAAGCGGATCACGTTGAGGCCGAGGTTGATCTTGGCGAAGGGGAACACCACCATGGGAGGGCAAGGTTAGGACTTCTGTTCCCCACGCTCAGAACGACCCGCTGGACAATGCGGACCTCATTCCGGCCTTGCTACTACTTTCGTCCTCCCAACGGCCACCCATGCAGACGTTCCTGGAGTTCGAGAAGCCTATCCAGAACATCATTGAGCAGATCGAGAAGCTTAAGGAAGTCGCGGCCCAAGGCGACGTGGATGTGAACCCCACACTGCTCACCTGGAGAAGAAGCTGCCCGTCGCCCGCAAGGGAGATCTATGCCAAGCTCACGCCCCGGGAGCGGGTGCAGGTAAGCCGGCACCCGGACCGACCGTACACGCTCAAATACATCGATACGATCTCCGGTGGCACCTTCATGGAACTCCATGGCGACCGCACGGTGAAGGACGATAAAGCCATGGTGGGCGGTTTCGGAATGGTTGAAGGACGTTCGGTGATGTTCATCGGGCAGCAGAAGGGTATCAATACCAAGATGCGCCAGTACCGCAACTTCGGCATGCCCAATCCCGAAGGCTATCGCAAAGCGCTGCGGCTGATGAAGCTGGCGGAGAAATTCGGGAAGCCCGTCGTCACCGTCATTGATACTCCGGGAGCCTTCCCCGGCTTGGAGGCGGAAGAGCGTGGACAAGGGGAAGCCATCGCACGGAATCTTTTCGAAATGATGCGGCTCCGTGTGCCCGTGATCTGCATTGTGATCGGTGAAGGAGCCTCTGGCGGTGCCCTCGGTATCGGCATTGGCGACCGCGTTCTGATGTTGGAGAACACGTGGTATTCGGTGATCTCGCCAGAATCGTGTTCCAGCATCCTTGGAGAAGTTGATTTCAAGGAGCAGGCCGCCGGCTGAGGCTTACAGCCGAGGATATGCTCACCTACAAGCTCATCGATGGGATCATTCCCGAGCCTGTGGGTGGTGCCCATGCGGACATTGATGGAGCTTGCCTCCTTGTGAAGGCCGAAGTTGTGCGCTCCTTGGAAAAATTGTCGAAGACGGATCCTGACAAACTCGTTGAGCGCCGCATAAAGAAATTCTGCGCTATGGGTATGGTTGAAAAGGCCAGACCCGCCTCCAAGACGAAGGCCAAAGCGTGAAGCTTCCGCGGGCTGGCCGTAGAGCCCGAATTTTCCTGCTAACGCACCGAGGCATAGCGACCATGGACCATCGCGCTCCTTCAGTGAGCTGCGCATCCTCGGAACGGCCGTAGTTGTAAACGATCGCAATGTTGACGGGCTATGAACGAGTTGTTGAACGTATCCCATCCGATGGCCCCGGATCGCGTCTACTTTTGGCGACCCGTTCCTGATCCGCCGTTGTTCGTCCGATGCCTGATACCTCCTCGCTCCGCGCCGATCGCAAGCGCAGAACCGTTCCGTCCCTGATCGATCCTGCCCTCGAGGCTGGCAAGTTGCCACCCCAGGCGCCCGATCTGGAGCAGGCCGTTCTGGGGGCCTTGATGCTGGAGCGTAACGCGGTGAACGAGGCCATCGACATCCTGCGGCCGGAGAGCTTCTATGTGGATGCCCACCAGAAGATCTTCGATGCCATCCAGGGCCTGTTCCGCGAGGACCAGCCGATCGACATCCTGACGGTGACAGAAGAACTCAGGAAGCGCGGGGAGCTGGACCTGGTGGGCGGCCCTTTTACATCAGCCAGCCACCAACAAGGTGGCCAGCAGCGCGAACGTGCAGTACCATGCGCGCATCATCAGCCAAAACACATTCTGCGCGAGTTGATCCGCATCTCATCGGAAACGATGCGCGATGCCTTTGATGAGACCGCTGATGTTTTCGACCTACTGGACAAAACGGAGCAGGACCTCTACGCGATCACCAGCGGGAACCTGAAACGCAACTATGCCGCGATGAGCGACCTGCTCGGCGCCGCTATGACGCAGATCGAAGGAGCCAAGAACAGTGGTGGAGGAACTAGCGGCGTCCCTACAGGCTTCGTCAAACTCGACAAACTCACCGCCGGTTGGCAGCGAAGCGACATGGTGATCGTGGCAGCCCGCCCTGCCATGGGTAAAACGGCTTTCGTGTTGAGCATGGCGCGCAACATCGCCGTGGAGCACAAACGCGCCGTGGCCGTGTTCAGTTTGGAGATGAGCAGCACCCAGCTGGTCACGCGTTTGTTGTCCAGCGAGGCTGGTATCGCCAGCGAGAAATTGCGGAAAGGCGAACTGAACGATGGCGAATTCGCCATTCTGCACCAGCACATGGCCCGCTTGGACAAGGCGCCGATCTTCATCGACGATACCCCGGGACTGAACATCTTCGAACTGCGGGCCAAATGCCGCCGCTTGAAGGCGCAGCACAACGTGGAGCTGATCGTGATCGACTACCTCCAGTTGATGACCAGTGGAACCGACAACAAAGGGGGCAACCGCGAGCAGGAGATCAGCCAGATCAGCCGCTCGATCAAGAGTATTGCCAAGGAACTCGACGTGCCCATCATCGCCCTCAGCCAGTTGAGCCGCGCGGTCGAGACCCGCGGAGGCGATAAACGACCACAACTCAGTGACTTGCGGGAATCAGGCGCCATCGAGCAGGACGCCGATCTGGTCTGTTTCCTGTACCGCCCGGAGTACTACAAGATCTATGAGGACCACTACGGCAGCACCTTCGGCATCGGCGAGGTGATCATCGCCAAACACCGGAACGGCGCACTGGATACTGTGTTCCTGCGTTTCATCCCGGAGCTGGCTAAATTCGCTGACCTCGAAACCTCGCCTGTGACCTTTGGCACTGGCGGGTCGGATGACCGATGGCATGCGGACCATCACGCGCCCTAGCCGGATGAACGATGAGCCAGACGACGAGATCGCTCCTTTCTAACCGCCTCCAGCGGGTCGTACTGGCCTGCGCTGCGCTCTTCCTGTTCAATACCGCCGGGGCCAGCAAGCTGCTGATCCCCATGGACGCCACCCAGCGCGACCACCTCAAGGCCTACGGGATCGCCTACTGGACGCTGCAACGCGATGTGACCGTGGAATGGCTGCTGAACTACCGCGGTGGCAGTTTTCTCATCGAGCATTCTGAAGCCCTCGAGCAGGAGTGCAGCGTGCGCGGCGTTACCCAACGTGATCGCCGACGGCTCAGGCCGCTGCCATCTTCTCCGAGATCGCCGATCCCGAGGTGAACATGGAAGTGGTGAAGTTGGAGAAGGCTCCCAAGATCGCCGTGTACGCGCCGGAGAGCTTCCAGCCTTGGGACGATGCGGTGGCCCTGGTGATGACCTATGCCGAGATCCCCTACGAACGTATCTACGATGAACAAGTGATCGCCGGCGTGTTGCCGCAGTACGACTGGCTGCACCTGCACCACGAGGACTTCACCGGCCAGTACGGCAAGTTCTACCGCAACTACCGCAACGCACCTTGGTACCAGGCCCAGGTGAAGGAGAGCGAGGAGATGGCCGCACGGCTGGGCTTCGCCAAGGTGAGCAGCATGAAGCTGGCCGTTACGCTCCGCATCCGCGACTATCTGGCCGGTGGAGGCTATCTCTTCACCATGTGTTCCGGCACGGACAGCTATGACATCGCGCTCGCGGCGGAAGGCGTGGATATCTGCACACCCGAATTCGACCACGACCCGATCGATCCCGCCGCGCAGCAGAAGATCGATTTCGGACGCACCTTCGCCTTCAAGGATTTCCGCTCGTCACGGATCCGATGATCTACGAGTTCAGCAACATCGACGCCACCGACATCCACCAACCTATCGGCCAGGAGCGCGAGTTCTTCACCTTGTTCGACTTCAGCGCGAAATGGGACATCGTGCCCACCATGCTCTGCCAAAGTCACGAACAGGTGGTGCGCGGGTTCATGGGCCAGACCACCGCGTTCCGCAAGCAACTGGTGAAGACCGGCGTCACGGTGATGGGCGAGAACAAGGCCCAAGGCACCGTGAAGTACATCCACGGTGAATATGCCTTGGGGCAATGGTCCTTCTACGGAGGCCACGATCCCGGAGGACTACCAGCACATGGTGGGCGATCCACCCACGGACCTGAGCCTGCATCCCAACTCTGCCGGTTATCGGTTGATCTTGAACAACATCCTCTTTCCCGCAGCGCGGAAACGAAAGCAGAAGACCTGATCGGCCGCCGTCGCGCGCCGCGCGCACCCTTTGCTAGCTTTGCCCACCTATCGCCCATGGACCTCAGCAAGATCATCTCCGTGGCCGGCAAGTCCGGTCTGTTCCGTGTTGTGGCGCAAGCCCGCCAAGCCGTTATCGCCGAATCCCTTGAGGACGGCAAACGTGTTCCGATCCCTTCCTCCGTGCGCGTGAACTCCTTGGAGGAGATAAGCATCTTCACCACACGGGATGATGTGCCCCTGAAGGGTGTGCTCGAAAAGCTCCATCCTCCAGTAAAGGCACCAGTGTGGGCGACCCGAAAGGGGATGAGGACGCGCTTTGGAAGAAACTGGGTGCAGGTGCTTCCCGAGGATGATCGAGGACGCATCTATCCCTCCGATCGTGCGCAAGCTCTTCAGCTGGTACGAGCTCCTGCTGAAAGCCGGCGTGTTCGAACAGAAGGAAGAAGCCAAGGACAAGTCCGAGGAGGACGGCAAGGCTGCAAAGACCGCAGGCAAGAAGGGCTCCAAAGCCACGAAGGCCGCCGCTGCCGTGAAAAAGGCCAATGCTCCCAAACCGGGCGCTGGCAGCAAAGCGAAGAGCGCCGGCACAACGCTGCGCAAAAGTTCCCAACGCGGTAGCTGATCCCTGCCTATGAGCGAAGTGGTTCCCGCCGGGCAGGCTTTTCTGCCTGATGGTGTTGTGCTTGATACTACTGAGCGGATCGAACCGCACTACCAAACGCTGTATGACCGTGCGCTCCCCGATGGTCCAGCTTTGGAGCAATGGCTCTTGGACTGGAGCGATCTGGATGCCGCGTTGAGCGAAGAAGGTGCCTGGCGGTATATCCGCATGACCCAGGACACGCGGGACAACCAAGCCGGTGAACGCTACGAACGATTCACCCTTGAAGTACAGCCCTTCGTGGAGACGTGGACCGATCGGCTGAACCGGAAACTCGCGGCGGTCCCTTTTGCTGGCGAACTCCGGGAGGGCGGTTATCCCGTCATGCTGCGTGGCATCCGTGAGCAGCTGCGGATCTTTCGTGAAGAAAACGTCCCGCTCCAGGCCGGCCTGCGCAAATTGGCGCAGGACTATAGCACCGTGATAGCCGCCATGACCATCCCTTGGGAAGGGGAGGAGATCACCTTACCCAAGGCGGCCGCTCTCCTTGAAGAGAATGACCGTACTCTGCGTGAGCGCGCCTTCCGTGCGATCGCGGCGCGTCGCCTGCACGACCGGGACCGCATGGACGATCTGTTCGATGCGATGGTGCGTGATCGTCACCATATGGCAGTGAACGCGGGCTTCGCGAATTACCGCGACTATGCTTACGCAGCGCTCGGTCGCTTCGACCACAGCCCTGAGGATGCGGAAGCGTTCCACACGAGCGTGGCCGAAGTCGTGGTGCCGCTCGTGGAGGAATTGGAACGCGAACGGCAGCAACAGCTTGGCGTGGATCGGCTGCGGCCTTGGGACCTGGCCGTGGATAGTGCAGGCCTTTCCCCATTGCGGCCCTTCCGCACCGGGGAGCAACTTCTGGCCACAGCAACGGCCATCTTCGAGAAGGTGCATCCTTCTTTTGCGGCCCACCTGCGTACCATGCGCGAAAAGGCCCTGCTTGATCTGGAAAGTCGCGAAGGCAAGGCCCCTGGCGGATACAATTATCCGCTATACCGCTCTGGTGCTCCGTTCATTTTCATGAACGCGGTGGGCACTGCGGATGATCTTGTGACCATGTTGCACGAAGGAGGGCACGCAGTGCATTCCTTCCGCACCCACCCGCTGCCGCTCACCGCGTTCAAACAATTTCCGAGCGAAGTGGCCGAACTGGCGAGCATGGGGATGGAACTGCTCAGTATGCGCCACTGGGATCTCGCTTATCCGGATCCCGTGGATCTGCGCAGAGCCCAGCGCGACCAGTTGGAACGTGTGATCGGTGTGTTGCCATGGGTAGCCGCCGTAGACGCTTTCCAGCATTGGGTGTATACGCATCCGGACCACGATCGTGCGCAACGGGCTGAGGCTTGGACGCGGATCCATCAGCGCTTTTCCGGTCGGGTAGTGGATTGGTCCGGGCTGGAGGAGGAGCGCGCCTCGCTATGGCACAAGCAGCTCCACATCTTCGAGGTGCCCTTCTACTACATTGAGTACGGCATCGCCCAACTGGGGGCCATCGGTCTGTGGGCCCAAGCTGAACGCGAACCGGAAGCCGCCGTGGTGCGTTATGCTGAAGCGCTTTCCTTGGGTTACACGCGCACTTTGCCGGAGATCTACGCTGCCGCCGGTGTGCGTTTCGATCTGGGAAAGGCCGCTGTGACCCACCTCGCAGGTGCCGTAGCCGATGAACTGCGCCGCTTGCGTGCGGTACACTGAAACGCAAGGATGCCGGAACCTTGTCCTTCCGCCGACGTACCGACCTGCTACCTTGCCCGAACCTTTAAGAGGAACCAACGTGAAGAAACTCAACCCCCGCCCTCTTCCCGCGTAGCGGTCTTGGCTCGTGCTGTTCACTACGGTGGCCGTGTTCGTGGCTTGGTCCGACGGCGCCCCAGTGGCCCATGCCCATCACACAAAGGCTGAACTGGACGCGTTCCGGGGGGGCGGTGCTTTGCTGCCTTTCGGGCAGAACACCTACTTCATGGCCAGCGGCAATTGCGAAGGCTGCCATGGCCACGATGCCACCGCCTTCGCCATGGTGGCTGACGACGGCACTGACGTGAACGTGGTGGACGATTGGCGCAGCACCATGATGGCCAATAGCGCCCACGATCCGTTCTGGCGAGCCAAGGTGAGCCATGAGGGCATTGTGAACCCAGGCCTTCAATCCATTATTGAGGACAAGTGCACCAGCTGCCATGCGCCCATGGGTCGGCATGACAAATACCTCACCGGTGGCGGACCGTATTCGATCGCCGAGATGGAACAGGACCCGATCGCACTCGATGGGGTTTCGTGTGTACCCTGCCATATTCAATCCGCCGACAGCCTCGGCATCCAGTTCTCCGGCCACTTGAAGTTCGATACGCTGGGACGGCCGCTCTATGGCCCCTACGGCAACCTGTTCGCCGCGCCCATGACCAATTTCGTTGGGTACGAACCCACCTACGGTGCCCACATCAACGACGCGGGGCTTTGTGCAGGGTGCCACACCCTGCAAACCGAAACGGTGGATCTTACCGGTACTCCAACAGGCAACATCTTCACCGAACAAGCCACCTACCACGAGTGGCTCAATTCCAGCTTCGCGGAGCCGACCTTCCCGGATACGATCGTTTCCTGCCAGGGCTGCCATGTTCCCCGCATCGACGATGCCGTGGTGATCTCCGCGAACTACCTCTTCTTGCAAGGCAAATCGCCGTTCGGCATGCACCACTTCGCTGGGGCCAACACATTCATGCTCGAACTGCTGCGCGACAATCGCGTGGCCCTGGGTCTCAGCGCGGATGAGGTACACTTCGACAGCACCATCGCCCGCACCTATCGCATGCTTCAGCAGAACAGCTTGATGATGGAAGCGACCATGATGGACCGCACCACCGATACCGCCTTCATCGATGTGTCCTTGGTGAACCTAGCCGGCCACAAATTCCCCAGCGGGTATCCTGCCCGCCGTGCTTTCGTGGAAGTTGTGGTGTTGGACGCCACAGGCAGCGATACCATTTTCCGAAGCGGCGGTTGGGACAACACTTACGAGGTGGTCGGCCACGATGCGAGCTGGGAACCCCATCATGACGTGATCACCGATCAGGGGCAGGCCCAGATCTACGAGCATGTGATGGCCGATGTGAACGGTGACAAGACTACCGTGCTGCTCCGCGCCGACGCCCCACTGAAGGATAACCGGATCACCCCCCTCGGCTTCAGCACGAGCCACATCACCTACGATACGACCTTGATCGCCGGGGTTCCCCCCACCGACCTTGACTTCAACCGCGACGCGCTCGGCGTGGAGGGAAGTGGCTCGGACATCGTGCATTACCATGTACCAATGAACGGCTATGTCGGTCTGGTGCAAGTCTATGCCCGCTGCTGGTACCAGGCCGCGCCGCCGCGTTGGATGGAGGAGATGTTCGACAACAACAGCGCGCCGATCGATTCCTTCCGCACCATGTACGAAGCCCAGGATGGCAAGCCGGTGCTGGTGAAGGAGGTCACGTTCACGGACCTTTCCGTCGGTATCGATGGTATTGAGGACCTCGGCTTGCGCATCTTCCCCAACCCGGTGCGCGACGGCCAGTTGCGCATCGACGGGGTGAGCGGGAAGGTGAAGGAGATCGTGGTGTACGACGTGCGCGGGCGCGAGGTGGCGCGGCCACAGCTACGCTCCGGTACGCTCACCATCTCACTGAACGCGGGCCCCGGCACCTATCTCGTAGCCATCCGCACCGACGAGCGCACCTTTATCGAGAAGGTTGTGGCGCAGTAGGCTGAACGAGAGGTCAGTGCTGGGATGGCCAGGCCGCAGGTCCAACTATCTTTCCGGCATGAGGAACCTCGAAAGGAGCTGCCTGCGTAGCGCTTCACATTGATCCTAGGTTACCAGCCACGGCCAATATGCTTCGGTGACGTCGCTCCTCGATGCCATGAGCGTGGACAGTATGCTCGTTTACGTGAACGAAATGAGCGGCGAGGTGCCCATTGATGTCGGCAATGGGCCGGAGCTGATCGTGAGCCGGCATTCGGACAACGCGGGCAATGCACTCGCCGCGCTCTACTACCAGCAGAAGTTCACTTCGTGGGGATACACACCCACCATCCAGGGATTCAGTGCCGGCAGTGGTGAGAACATCCTGGTGGAGATCCCGGGCCAGGTGCATCCAGGACGGAAGGTGATCCTCTGTGGACACTACGACGCCATCCCCGGTGGCATCGCCGCTGCACCTGCGGCCGATGATGATGGGAGTGGCACCGCCGCAGTGCTCGAAGCCGCCCGCGTGCTGGCCGGTCTGCAATTCGAAAACACCATTGTGCTCGCGCTTTGGGATGAGGAGGAACAAGGGAAGATCGGCAGTATCTACTATGCCGGTGCGGCTGCCGCCAACGATGACACGATCGTAGGCGTGGTGAACATGGATGCCATCGCTTACGACGGCAACGGCGATGGGCTCATGCGCATCCATACGAAGGCAGTGGCCAATTCCATCGCCATCAAAGACACCGCGCTTCTGGTGAATACGGCGTATGGGCTTGGCGCGAACATCGCCATCAACAACCCGGGCGCGCAATACAGCGACCACGCGTCGTTCTGGTCGGAGGCCTACGGCGCCATTCTCGTGATCGAGGATTTCGACAACGACCCCAACCCACGGTACCACACGCCGAACGATAGAGTACAGTACTTCGATGTACCCTACTATGAGCAACTGGCCAAGTTGAGCCTCGGTACCCTGGCCCATCTGGCGATCCCGATTTCAGGGGGGACAGGCGTGTCGGATATCTCCGGTGTTCTACAACCCGGACTGGAACTTTGGCCAGTGCCCACGCAAGGCTTGTTGAACCTCACGCTGCGTTTATCCGATGCGGCGCATGGCAGCGTCAACGTCCTTGACGCGCTCGGTCGGCCGGTGAGGAGCATCTTCGAGGGCGAACTGCGCGCTGGCAGGAACGCGTTCAGCGTTGATCTGAACGACCTGCCGCCCGGCGGGTACTTGCTGGTGCAATGCAATGACGACCACGGACACAGTTGGACCGCGCGCGCGGTCGTCATGCCGTGATCCCGGCATTTGCCGGCAATAGTGCCTAAGAGCCCTTTACGAAAGCGCGCATCAGCGGCTTGCCAGTGCTGCCATAGACCAGCAGGAAGTACTGTCCAGGGGCGACACCGCTCAGGTCGAAGGGATTGGTGCGTGCGTCCATCAGCCTTTGGCTCTTCACCACATGGCCGTTCAGATCGACCACTTCGCCGCGCACAACACCGGTGCAACCGTTGAGGGCGACCATCAGCACATCATCCGCCGGGATAGGGAACAGTACGATGTTGTTCGGACGCTCATAGCTCTGAACGCCGTTCGGGTCGATCACCGTAATGCTGCCGAACTGGGTCAGGGAATGGCCTTGTTGGTTACAGTGGTATTCGTAGAAACCGGGCACAAGGAACGTGTGCGAGAAAGGCCATGTCGTGTTCTGCGTGGTGCCGGAATAGAAGGTCGCCGGATTGTTCGGGAAGGTTTGCGTGCGCCCGTCCACGTTGTGCGTTCCGGAGCTCTCGTCCCATTCTACGATATCCCCGAGTTGGATGACCAGATCTTGAGGCGCATAGTAGGGGTCGGGGTTGCCGGGCAATGTGCTCCCCCCAACATCCACTTGCCAGGTGGTTTGCGCGAGGAGCGTAAAAGGAAGAGCGGTAAGCAGCGTAAGGATCCGACGCATGGGCGATGTTTTGCTCAAAGAAAGACCATCATCCGCTAGTGGGCCCACCAAGGATCGGCGGAACCGGGGATCCCAACGACGGATCAAGTGATCAGGTCCCGGGTTTCAACGTGCGGTCGAAACGGTCCAGCACTTTGGTCATCAGGTGCAGCCGGTCCTTGCCGCGCACGTTGTGCTCATGGCCGGGATAGGTGAAGAACTCGACCTGTTGGCCCTTTGTGATGCAGTCCTTCAGGAAGGTGTATGAATGTTCGGGGAGTACCACGTTGTCCTGCAGCCCGTGGATAATGAGCAGTTCACCCTTCAGTGAATCGCACTTATCCGTGAGTTGTGCGGCCGCGTAGCCGTCGGGGTTCTCTTGGGGCGTGTCCATATAGCGCTCGCCGTACATGATCTCATACATAGCCCAGTCCATTACAGGGCCCACCCGCCACGCCCACTTTGAACACGTCAGGGGCCTTCAGCATCAGGCTGATCGTCATGAATCCGCCGTAGCTCCATCCATGGATGCCCATGCGTTCAGTATCCACGTAAGGGAGGCTCTTCAGGTAGTCCACCCCGTGCAGCTGGTCCTTGACCTCCACCTCTCCAAGTCGGCGATGCACCGTCTGCTCGAAATCACGGCCCCTGTTCTGGCTGCCGTGTCCATCCACTGTGAACACGAGATAACCGCGCTCGGCAGCCTCCAGCATCCACAGTGAAGCACCGCCCAGGAAGGAGTTCGTGACCAGCTGCACATGCGGACCGTTGTAGACGTACACGATCACCGGATAGCGCTGGCGGCTGTCGAAGTTGCTCGGCTTCACCAGGCGCGCGTGCAACTCGTCGCCGTTCTCGCCCCGCAGGGTTAATAGCTCCACTTTGCCATGTTGAAAGCCGGCCAGGGGTCCTTGCTGTCGAGCATGGTCTTCAGACCCTGACCTGTGCGTGCATCGAGCATCTCCACACGACCGGAGACTTCTACGCTGCTCCAAGTATCCAAGAGCGAATTACCCGCGCTGTTCAACACGCCGTGGTGTGTGCCCTTGGTCTTGGTGAGCATTGTGGACCGGCCGTTGTTCAGTTCCACACGATAGAGTTGCGTTTCGATCCCGCCCGCTCCCGTGAAGCCTTCTCCCACCGCGGTCCCTTCCACGATCACACCGCTCTCCTTCGCATCGAAGCCCACGATGTTCTTCACGCACCAGTTCCCGGTGGTCAACTGCCGCACCAGGCCGGTGCGCAGATCGTAGAGATAGAGATGGGTCCAGCCATCGCGATCGCTGGTCCAGATGAACTGGTTCGCGTCACGCTTCAAGAAGCGCATCGGAACGAGTGGCTCGACGTACTTCTCGCTGCTCTCCTCGAGCACCGTGCGCGTGGCGTTGCCGGTGGTGAGGTCGTATTCCACCAAGCGCGCCTTCGTCGTCGCACGGTCTAGATGCACGATGTACAAGTGCTTTTCATCCGGCCCCCAGGCGATGTTCGTGAGGTATTGGTCCAGTGGTTCGCCGGTGTTCAGGAACAATGTCTTCCGCGTGCGCATATCGAAGATGCCCACCCGCACATGGTGACTTGCGCCGCCCGCCATCGGATAGCGGATCTTCTTGAAGGTGCTCGGCTTACTGTTGATGTCCTCCAGTTGATAAGGCGTCACCATGCTCTCGTCCATCCGGTAGAACGCCAGCTTTTCACCGCTCGGGCTCCAGAAGGTGCCCTTCTCGATCCCGTACTCATTACGATGAACGGTTGAACCTCCGTTCACGATCCCGTCCGTACCATCGCTGGTCACGCGTATCGCCTGGCTTTCGCCGGGTGAACCGATGTAGAGGTCGTTCTCGACCGTGTAGGCCACGCGCCCTTTGTCGGTGATGTCTTCGTTCGCGGCATCGGGAAGGAGGCGCACGCGGGCGTTAAGTAGACGGCGGCCGCGGTCCCAGGTGTAGATGTGGCTGTTGTGCGCGAAGCGGAAACGCGTGGGGCTTTCCCAGGTGATCGGAGGGAATTCCCTTCAACTTGGCGCTGTCCGGTAGGTCGCGGTTCAGGTCGGTGAGCGTGACGGCCGCTTGGTCCATCATCTTGCCCACGCCGTTCTCCCAAAGCGTGTCGCGCTTCACGAAGCTGTAGGTCTCGGCATCCTTCACCCAGGCGAGTTGCGGAAGACGCTCCGGCGCCAGGTCAGTGCCAGCTTTCAGCACGGCATCGCGCAGGGTGAGCGGCTTGAGCTTCTCCTGTGCCGAAACGAAGAGCGTCGCGCAACACGCGACAGCGAGAACGATCCTGCGATCCATGGGTCTTGCTTAAATGATGTTCACCTCGCGTTCCAATTCCACGCCGAAGCGCTGCTTCACGCTTTCGAGGATGCGGGTGCTAAGGTCGAAGATGTTCGATCCGGTCGCGCCGCCGTGGTTCACCAGCACCAGCGCCTGGTCCTTGTGCACGCCGCACGGCCCTTCGCGAAAACCCTTCCAGCCCGCCTGCTCGATCAGCCAGCCCGCCGCCAACTTCACTTCACCGATACCGGCGGGATAGTTCACCACTTTCGGGTGTTCCGCTTTGATCTTGTCCACCACGGCCTGAAGCACCACGGGGTTCTTGAAGAAGCTGCCGGCATTGCCGAGCACCGCCGGGTCCGGCAACTTGCTGCGACGGATCTGGATCACCGCCTCGCTTACATCCTTGATCGTGGGCGAAGTGATGTTCCGCTGGGCTAGCACTTCCTGGATCGCACCGTAGGTGGTATGCACCTCCGGCCGCTTCTTCAGTTTGAAGGTGACGTTGAGGATCACGAAGCGCTCGCGTCCTTCCCGTTTGAAGAAGCTCTCGCGGTAGCCGAAATGGCAATCGCTCCGCCGGAAGACCTGCAACTCGCCATCCTCCACGCGCAAGGCTTCCAGGTGATCGAAGCTGTCCTTGATCTCCACGCCATAGGCCCCGATGTTCTGCATCGGCGCGGCGCCCACCTTGCCGGGGATCAAGCTCAGGTTCTCCAAACCGCCCCAGCCTTGGGCCACGGTGTGCAGCACCAATTCATGCCAGACCACACCCGCACCGGAGCGCACCCACATATGCTCCTCATCCTGATGCACCACCGCGATGCCGGGCAATTCGTTCAGCAGCACCACGCCCTGCGGGTCCTGCGTGAAGAGGATATTGCTGCCACCGCCCAGCACCAGACGCGGCTGGTCCTGCAGCTCCGCCGCGAACACCACGGCGCGTAGATCATCCACCGTCCGGAACCGCCCCAGCCAGGGCGCACGGGCGGCCACGCCGAAGGTGTTCAGCGTGCGCAGATCGGCGTTGCGCTCCAGGTGCATGGGCGGCAAGTTTACGGAGGGCGGCACAGTGGCGAATTCGCTAGTGCCTTGTAGAGTCGGAACAGTTAGGCTTCGACCAAACCATGCGACTGTTAGAGGGATTGGCTAGGGAATACTCAACTGCAAAAGTCAGCCCAATGCATGAGCGCGTATGAACGCAGTCATCGAACCGCATTAGCCTCCGGCGACAGCCACATAACGCATGGCTATCTACAAATTCTTGTACGCGTCAGTCTTCCGCTATGACCTGATCTCTCGTGCTCGACAATAGTGCCGCAGGTTATTCCCGGGTTCTTGTCGATCTCGTTCTTATTTGATCTCTGTCGGATGATGGTCCAAGTGCCGAGGCCAAGAAGCGCAACCAAGAGCACCCAACCTAGCGGAGTTGACGGAATAAACTGTTCGGAGAACCAGCTTTTCATTTGTTGACACCCCAAAATGGCGCAAGCGTCCCAACAAGTTTACGAGTAGGCGCGCGTTACTTTGGCCCGATGCCCTCCCGGCCCATGCGCGCCATCGTTTCCGTAACGAACGATCTGGCCACGGACAACCGTGTGCACCGCACCTGCACGGTGTTGCGGGAGCTGGGCTACGAGGTGTTGATGGTCGGGCGCAAGTTGCCAAATAGCCCGCCTCTGGAGCGGCCCTATGCCACCAAGCGGATGCGGCTGCTCTTCCGAACGGGAGCGGTTTTCTACGCGGAGTACAATGTGCGGCTTTTTCTTCTGTTGCTCTTCAGCTGGTAGTTGTCAGTTGTTGGTGGCGAACGACCTGGACACCTTGCTGGCCAACTTCCTGGTGGCACGGCTGCGCGGGATCGAGCTGGTCTATGACACGCACGAGTTCTACACCGAGGTGCCCGAGCTGGTCGGGCGGCCGCGCGTGCGGGTGGTCTGGCTGGCGATCGAGCGCTGGATCTTCCCAAACTGAAGCGGATTATCACGGTCAACGCGAGCATTGCCCAGGCCTACAAGGAGCGATACGGCAAGGAGGTCGCCGTGGTGCGCAATATCCCCGTGCCGGTGGATCTAGGCTCGTTGGTGCCCCGGGCTTCCCTTGGTCTGCCGGAGGATCGCTTCATTCTGATCCTGCAAGGCGCGGGCATCAACGTGGAAAGGGGAGGAGAGGAGGCCGTGCTGGCGATGAAGGAACTGCCCGGCTGCCTGCTGCTGATCATCGGCGGCGGCGATGCTTGGCCCGTTCTACAACGGCTGGTGAAGGAGAACGGTCTGGAGGACCGTGTCCGGTTGATCGGCCGCCTGCCCTTTGTCGAGATGATGCGCTACACCCGCAACGCCGATCTGGGCCTCACACTCGATAAGGACACCAACTTGAACTATCGCTTCAGCCTGCCGAACAAATTGTTCGACTACCTGCACGCCGGTATCCCCGTCCTGGCCACCCGATCTGCCTGAGGTGGCGGGTATTGTTCGGGGCTATGATTGCGGGGTGGTGATCCCGGTGCCGACACCGGAAGCCATCGCTCAGGCCGTCAGGGAATTGCAGGCCGACAAGGCCCGTCAGGTTGCCTTGCGGGCGAACGCTACTTTCGCGGCCCGTGAACATGACGGCGCCCGCGAACAGGATCGGTTGCGCGACGTGCTAGCCCCTTGACCGAACGCCACCTGCATATCGTCAGCTTCGACGTACCCGCTCCGCCGGACTATGGTGGCGTGATCGACGTCTATTATAAAGTGACCGCGCTGGCGGCGCTGGGCGTGAAGGTGCATCTGCATTGTTATAGCTACGGCCGCAAACCGGCTGCGGAGCTGGAACAGTTCTGCGAAAGTGTCCACTACTATCCGCGGAGCACGAGCAAGCACCTTTTGTTGAGCGCGCTGCCTTACGTCGTGGTGAGCCGCAAGAGCGAAGAATTGCTCGACCGGCTGCTCCAAGATGATCACCCCATCCTGTTCGAGGGCTTGCATGCCTGTCATTTTTTGGGTGACCCACGCCTGGCTGGGCGCAAGCGAATGGTGCGCACGCACAACGTGGAGCACGACTACTACGACGCGCTCGCCAAGGCGGAACGATCCACTTTCAAACGCACCTACTTCGCGCAGGAGGCGCGCAAGTTGAAGCGCTTTGAGCCCGTGCTCAGTGAGGCTGATGTGCTTCTCACCATCTCACCGAACGACCAGAAGCACTTCGCCGCGCACTTCAACAACGCGGTGCACGTGCCTGCGTTCCATCCCAGCGCGCATGTGGATGTACCGGGCGGACTCCGGTCGTTTCTGCCTCTACCACGGTGCGCTCAGCGTGCCGGAGAACGACCAAGCCGCATTGTTCCTGGTGAACGAGGTGTTCAACGAACTGCCGGTGCCTCTGGTGATCGCCGGTAGCGGCGCGAGCCCGGGAACTGCGCACCGCCGTTGCAGGGGCGAACAACGTGAAGCTCCGAGAGAACATCCCCACCGCCGAGATCACCGAACTCGTGCGCTCGGCCCAAGTGAACGTGCTGCCCACGTTCCAGGCCACCGGGATCAAGCTGAAATTGCTGCTCTGTCTCTTCACCGGCCGGCATGTGGTGTGCAACACACCCATGGTGAAGGATTCGGGCCTCGAGGATCTCTGCCTGGTGCATGACGACCCCGAGCACATGCGCCTCAGCATCCAGGCCTGTATGGCCAAGCCCGCCAACGGCAGCACCTTGGAGCGGCGCATCGCGGTGCTCGAAGAGCGCTTCTGCAACCGGAAGAACGCGGAGATGATCGTCGCGTTGCTGGACTAGCTCGCGGCCTCGCTCAGTTCGAGCAACTTCCCGTCCTGGCAGCGGATCACGCGGGCATTGAGCTTCTTCATATGCGTGTAATCGTGCGTGGCCATCATCACGCAGCGGCCGCTCTGGCTGATCGCATAGAGGAGGTCGAGGATCTCGCCCGTCGTCTCCGGATCCAGATTGCCCGTGGGCTCGTCGGCCAGGATCAGTTCGGGATCGTTCACCAGCGCACGGGCGATGCTCACGCGTTGTTGTTCGCCGCCGCTCAGTTCGTGCGGCATCTTGGAGCCTTTGTTCGCCAGGCCGCCCTTCTCCAGTACCAGCTGCGCCTGCGCGTCGATCTTCTTCGCATCGGTCCAGCCCGTGGCCTTCATCACAAAAAGCAGGTTCTCCTGCACGGATCGGTCGCCGAGCAGTTGGAAGTCCTGGAACACGATGCCGATGCGCCGACGCAGGTAAGGCACTTGCTTGCGCTTCAATTTCAACAGGTCGAAACCACAGACGCTGCCGGTGCCTTCTTTCAGCGGAAGATCCCCGTAGAGCGTGCGCATCAAGCTGCTCTTGCCACTGCCGGTGCGTCCGATCAGGTAGGCGAACTCGCCTCGGTCCAGCGTGAGGTCCACTTGGTTCAATACCAGGTTCTCGCTTTGGAAGATGCGCACCCCGCGCAATTGGATCACAGGTCCTTCGGTGGTCGCGGTCATCGTTCTTCCCGCGCTGGGCGCGGCGTGCCAAAGGTGGAAAATTTCCGCGCCGCGCCTTGCGTTGTGGTAGTGGATGGCTATCGCTTCGCATGAACATCCCCGCGTGGATAAGTACGCAGGGCACCAGCCTTGCCAGGGATCCCCCCCCAGGAACTTTGACCACTTGATGAAGCTCTCCGCCTCTGCCGCATTGCTCGTGGTTAGCCTCTGTGTCGGCCCGTGGTGCGGTTCCATGCTCCTGGCGCAGCGACCGGCGCACTACGAACATACCCGTGCCGCTTTCGATCACGCCAGCGGTCTGTTCCACAGAGCTCAATATGCGGCGGCGCAGTACGAACTGGACCGCCTAATAGAAACGACGCGCGATCCGCACGCACCGACCCGCATCGAAGCGGAATACCTCAGCGCGATCTGTGCGGTTCGGCTCTTCCACAGCGATGCGCCTGTGCGTTTGCTGGCCTTCATGGCCGATCATCCCGAGGACCTGCACGTAGGCGCGGTCCGTTTCGAACTCTTCCGCCATTACTTCACCAATAAACGTTGGAAGGATTGCCTGGCTTGGGCGCTGCAGGTAAACGAGGAAGACCTAAGCGCCGCTGATGTGGAGGAGTTCCGTTTCAAATCCGGCTACGCGCATTTCCAGGAAGGTCACACCGAACATGCGCAGAGCGCTTTCGGCAAAGTGAAGGATGGCACGGGCCCATACGCCGTGCCGGCCAAGTACTACACTGCGCACATCGATTATGAACGCGGGCGCTACGCCGTGGCTCTTCCTGTGTTCAAGTCCCTGGAGAACGATGCCGCGTTCGGGAAGGTCGTGCCCTTCTACATCGCCGAGATCGAATTCATGCAGGGGCACTACGACGAAGTGATCGCGTACACCAAGCCGTTGCTCGAGGATCCTGAGGGCACCAAGCGCATCGGCGATATCAATCGGCTCGCCGGTGAATCCCACTACCGCACCGGTCGCTATGCCGAAGCGGTGCCTTATTTGGAGAAGGCGATCGCGCGCGGTGCCGGGGTGGGGCGCACGGAGCGCTATCAACTGGGCCATGCTTACTACAAGGCCGGTGAACACCAGAAGGCCCTGACGCAGCTCACGCTCGTCACCACCGAAGACGATAGCCTAAGCCAGCTGGCCGTATATCACATGGCCGATTGCTACCTCGCACTGAAGGAGAAGAACTACGCACGCAATGCCTTCAAGCGTGCCTACGAACTGGGCTTCGATGCGAAGGTGACGGAGGATGCGCTCTTCAACTATGCCAAGCTCGCCTATGAGCTTTCCTTCGATCCCTACAGCGAGGCGATCGTCGCATTGCGCGATTATTTGAAGAAGTACCCGAACACGCCGCGCCGCGACGAGGCCTACGGATTCCTGGTAGACGTGTTCCTGAAGTCGCGCAATTACGATGCGGCGTTGGAGGCGCTGGACGAGATCCAGAACAAGGACTTCGTGCTGAAGGAAACGTACCAACGGCTCGCCCACGACCGTGGCGCCGAACTCTACGATGGCCGCAAGTACGAGGAGGCTGCGAAGGCGTTCCAACGCGCGCTCAAGTACCCGATGGACCAAGCAGTGAACGCCCGCTGCCACTACTGGATGGGGGAGTCCTACTACGGAGCTGGGGACTATGATCAGGCGCTCGCCAAGTACGACGACCTGCGGAATTCTCCAGGTGCCTACGCCACGGAGTTGTACGAGCAGGCCAGCTACAGCATGGGTTACGCGTATTTCAAGCAGAAGCGCTATGATGAGTCCCTCACCGCGCTGCGTCGCTTCGCTGGGGTGAGTGGTACCGAAGCCAAGCAACGCGCTGACGCTCTGATGCGCATCGGCGATTGTTTCTACCTCGCGAAGGATGAGGAGCAGGCCATCTCCTGGTATGATCAGGCGATCAAGGCGGGCAGCACCGAGCGCGACTATGCGATGTACCAGAAGGCGTGTGCTACGGCCTCGAGCAGAAGTTCACGGAGAAGATCACCGTGCTGAAAGCCCTGCTCGCGGAGCGGCCCAATTCACGCTTCGCTGCTGACGCCAAGTTTCAACTCGGGAGACTTACATAAACCTGGACAAGAACGCCGAGGCGGTCTCGTACTACGAGCAAGTGGTGCAGCAGCACCCGAACAGCCCGCATGTGCGGCAGAGCTTGTTGCAGACCGCGCTGGTCCATAAGCGTCAGGGCGATGCGCCGCGCGCGCTGGAGGAGTTCAAAGCCATCGTAGCCCAGTATCCCACCGTGGAAGGGTCGCGCGATGCATTGGCGGGCATCGAGAGCATCTATGTGGAACAAGGCAAGGTGGGCGAGTACGAGTCCTATCTCCGCAGCTTGAGGCTTCGTGGATCCCACGACGTTGGATCTGGATGAGAAGTACTACCGCAGTGCCGAAGCGCTCTACTTCGATGAGAAGTGCGACAAGGCCATCGGAGCCTTCGGGGACTATCTCGCCAAATACCCGAACGGGCCTTCGCCACCAACGCCCGCTTCTACCGTGGTGATTGTGCGTTCCGGGCCAAGCAATATGATCTCGCTTTGCCCGACCTGGAGGCGGTGATCGCAGCCGGTACGCCGGACTTCAGGGAAAGCGCCTTGGTCGGTGCGAGCGATATCCTCTTCCGGGACAAGCGGTGGGAGGGTGCCTTGGAGCACTACACCAAATTGGAAAAGGTGGCGGCGATCCCACAAAACGTGCTGGCCGCCAAAGTGGGCCGCATGCGGTGCTTGCGTGAGTTGGGCCGGATCGATGAGGCGGCGGATGCGGCCTCCAAAGTGATCGCCGAGCCCGGTGCGAACAACGATCTGAGGGCCGAGGCCGGTCTGTTGCAAGGTCGCAAGGCCATGGAGGCCAATAGCCTCGACGATGCCTACGTCAAGTTCAAAGCGGTGGTCACAGCCAGCACCAGTGAAGCAGGCGCGGAAGCCAAGTACCACATGGCCTACGTGCGGTACATGCGAGGCAAGTACACCGACACCGAAAAGGAGGTCTTCGATCCGGTGAAGAAGTACCCCAGCTATGAGCAATGGAAGGCCCGTGGCTTCATCCTGCTCGCTGATGCCTATGTGCAACTGAACGATCGCTTCCAGGCCAAAGCCACGTTGCAGAGCGTGATCGACCATGTGAGCGATCCCGAGCTGGTGGCCCAGGCCCGCACCCGCCTCGACACGATCCTCGCCAGCGAAGTGCAACAGACCACGCCCGCGCCCCAAGAAGACATCGAAGCGCCGATCGACGAGAGCAACCCAAGAGAGAACGACGAATGAAAACGCACGTCCTTCTCCCCGCATGCGGTGCCTTCCTGGCCCTGCTGCCCATCGCCTTGCTTGCCCAAGAGGGCTCCACGCCGGGCGGTCAGTACTACATCCATGGGATCTTCAATCCCACCATTGCCGATGTGCAGAAGGTGGATCGTCGACCGCAGGCGTTGGATACCGTGCTTCCAGAACGTGTAGTGACCTACCAAGTGATCCCCACGCAAGCGCACTTGCCGATCAAGGTGGACAGCATCGCCCCTGCGAAACTGGGCATCTCCCAAACCAACGAGCGCTTGTACAAGGGGTATGCGAAGCTGGGCTATGGCATCTTCAATACCCCGCTGGGAGAGGTGTACTACGATCAAGGCCGCAGCAAGAAGAACAGCTACGGCATCCACCTGAAGCACATGAGCAGCAACGGTGGTCTCAAGGATGTCGGCTACAGCGGCTACAGTTTCAACAATGCCGATGCGTTCTACACCCGCTTGCTGCGCAACCACGCTGTAACGCTCCGCGCCGACTACGCGTCGAGGCGTCAACTACTACGGCTTCCGCGAGGAAGGCTTCGACACGCTGGACCTACCCGTGCCCGGTGATATCCTCCAGGTCTACAACGATCTAGGCTTCGCAGCCCAAGTGGAAGAGCATCTACGGCGATAGCACGGCCTTGGCGCATGATGTGAAATTGGACGCCCGCTACTATACCGCCCGCACCGGAAGCAAGGAAACCCGTGAAGTTCTCCGCTGATCTCAGCAAGCGCTTGGACAGCGAGACCTATGGCGCGGTGCTCTTGATCGACAACAACGCGTATACCGGTGTGCCGAACGATACCCTGCCCTCGTTCCGCCAGAACGGAACCTTGATCGGCTTAACGCCCACCGTAAGCACGCGCGGCGAACGTTACGTAGTGCGGGTAGGTGCGGGGATTTACGTGGACGCCATGTCCAAGACCACCTTCCACTTCTATCCACAGGCCTACCTCAGCTACAGCCTCTTCGATGACATTCTAGTACCCTATGCCGGTGTGGATGGCCAGCGCCAGCGGAACAGTTTCCGCAGCATCACCCAAGAGAACCCCTGGACCATCCCTGGTCCGGTGCTGGCCAATAGCAGTAAGCTGTACGACATCTACGGGGGCCTGCGCGGCAGCCTGAGCAGCGCCCTGGGCTTCGATGTGCGCGTGAGCTACACCGGCTGGCGGGACCGCTTGCTCTACATCACCGATGGGTTTTACTCTTTTGGCAACCAGTTCAACACCGTATACGATGACGTGAAGGTGCTCGACGTGAGTGGCGATCTCACCTATGATGCGGGCAAGGGCATCCGCTTCCACGGGCGCCTGGACATCTTCAACTACGATACCGACGACCAGGCTGAGCCGTGGAATTTGCCGCCCTACCAAGTGGCCATCGGTGCGCGCTACAGTTTGCGTGACAAGCTGATCATTGAACTGGATGCCATGCTGATGGGAAAGCGCAAGGCCTTCACACCTGTGTTCGATAGTGTGCTGGACCAGAGCCCGGACCAGACCGAGACCGTGGAGTTGAACGGCTTTGTGGACCTGCACTTGGGTGTGGAGTACCGCTACACCAAGCGCCTCAGCGTCTTCCTCCAAGCCAGCAATTTGAGCCTGAGCCGCTATGAGCGGTGGGCTAGTTACCCGGTACAACGGGGGCTGGTGCTTGGGGGCGCGAGCTACGCCTTCTAAGGCGCTCCGGAACCCAACAAGGACGTTCCTTATGGGCCATAAGGATCCATTCGGGACGTGCAAGCCCAAGGGGTTCGTTAAATATCAACAAAACCCGCGTCGTTGTTGGGAAAATGACCTCGGCGGCAGGGGGCGTTCAGGTATCTTCGCGTGCCCTTCGGAACCAGGGCTTTTGAACCCAAGGAACATGTCAGAGACAGCAGTGGAAATGAGCGAGAAGAAGAAGAAGGCCTCGGCCAGCTATTCGGCGGATAGTATCCAGGTTTTAGAGGGCCTTGAGGCGGTGCGGAAACGCCCCGCGATGTACATCGGCGACATCAGCACCAAGGGGCTGCACCACTTGGTCTACGAGGTGGTGGACAACTCGATCGATGAGGCCCTTGCCGGGCATTGCGATACGATCAATGTGCAGATCCTACCCGACAACAGCATCCGTGTAAAGGACAATGGCCGGGGCATTCCCGTGGACATGCATGCCAAGGAGGGCAAGAGCGCCCTTGAGGTCGTGATGACCGTGCTGCACGCCGGTGGCAAGTTCGACAAGGACAGCTACAAGGTGTCCGGCGGTTTGCACGGCGTGGGTGTGAGCTGCGTGAACGCATTGAGCGATATGCTTCTGGCCGAAGTACACCGCGATGGCAAGATCTACCAACAAGAGTACAGCGAGGGAAAGCCCAAATACGCGGTCAAAGAGGTCGGCAAGACCGATCAGAGGGGCACCATCGTCACCTTCCATCCCGATGCCACGATCTTCCAGGTCACCGAGTTCAACTACGACACCCTCGCGGCCCGTTTGCGCGAGCTGTCCTTTCTGAACAAGGGCATCAAGCTGACGTTGACCGACGAGCGCCACACGAACGACGATGGCAGCTTTGTGAACGACACCTTTTACAGCGATCGTGGCCTGGTGGAGTTCGTGCAATACCTGGACGGCACGCGCGCGCCGCTGATCGAGGATGTGATCTACATGGAAGGGGAGAAGCAGGACATCCCCGTGGAGATCGCCATGGTGTACAACGATTCCTACACCGAGAACCTGCACTCCTACGTCAACAACATCAACACCCACGAGGGTGGTACACACCTGGCCGGTTTCCGCCGTGGTCTTACCCGCACGCTGAAGAAATACGCGGACAACAGCGGGGCCACCAAAAACCTGAAGTTCGAGATCGCCGGAGATGACTTCCGCGAGGGTCTCACCGCTGTGATCAGCGTGAAGGTGCAGGAGCCCCAGTTCGAAGGACAGACCAAGACCAAGCTGGGCAACAACGAGGTGATGGGCGCCGTGGACATGGCCGTGAGCGAGATGCTCGAGAACTACCTGGAGGAGCACCCGAAGGACGCCAAGCAGATCGTGGACAAGGTGATCCTGGCCGCCACCGCCCGCCACGCGGCCAAGAAGGCCCGTGAACTGGTGCAGCGCAAAGGCGCCTTCACAGGCGGAGGACTGCCCGGGAAACTGGCCGATTGCCAGAGCAAAGACGCCAGTGCGAGCGAACTGTTCATGGTCGAAGGAGATTCCGCCGGTGGCACCGCCAAGCAGGGCCGTAACCGCGAGTTCCAGGCGATCCTACCACTGCGCGGTAAGATCCTGAACGTGGAGAAGGCCATGCAGCACAAGATCCTCGAGAACGAGGAGATCCGGAACATCTACACCGCGCTTGGCGTCCATATCGGCACCGAGGAGGACAGCAAGGCGCTGAACATGGACAAGCTGCGCTACCACAAGATCGTGATCATGTGCGATGCCGACGTGGACGGCAGCCACATCCAGACGTTGATCATGACCTTCTTCTTCCGCCACATGCAGCCGCTGATCGAACAGGGCTACCTCTACATCGCCACACCCCCGCTCTATCTGGTGAAGAAAGGGAAGGAGCAGGTGTACTGCTGGAACGAGGCCGAGCGCGATCTGGTGATCGAGCGCATGAAAGCCGGGAACAAGGAGGCCAGCGTGGGCGTGCAACGCTACAAGGGTCTCGGCGAAATGAATCCGGAACAGCTCTGGGAAACCACCATGGATCCCAGCCGCCGCACCCTGCGCCAAGTGACCATCGAGAACGGTGCAGAGGCCGATCGCGTCTTCAGTATGCTGATGGGCGATGATGTGCCGCCCCGCCGCGAGTTCATCGAGAAGAACGCCATCTACGCGAAGTTGGATGTGTAGAACTCTGCAGGCCCAGCCTGGGGATATAGCACAAGAGAGCCCGGCGATGAGCCGGGTTCTCTGCTTTCAGTGGACTATGCTCTGCATAGGGCATACATTCGTTCTAGTGGGCCCTGATCTTCAAATCCATGCGAACCCTTCGGATCCTTCTCCTGCTGCCTCTGCGATCGTTCGGCCAACCACCGGTTCTTGGCACCGGAACAATGCCTTATCCGGGATTCCAGCATGGCTGGACAAGCGCTGGGAACTTTATTGATCTCCCGGATCAGGGGCCCGGCGCGGTTTGGGATTTCTCCGCATTGACCGCGGCCAATACGTCGGTGCGCCAATGGGATACCGTCACGTTCAACCAGCAGGAATTTCCGTTGGCTACACTGCAGATCGTAGGTGGGAACACCTGGTGGAGCGTTTCAGGCGATAGCCTCCACTATTGTGGGCACCAGGCATTGTTGAACCTTGAATCCTACACCGATCCAAGGCTTGAACTGCGACTACCCCTGAACTATGGGGATTCCTGGACGGACGTTTACGAGGGCGGTTCGATCGTGAGCCCATCGATATCCGGCACCATGCAGGTGGAGGTCACGGGCTACGGTACGTTGCTGCTGCCGACCGACACCCTTTCGGATGTGCTTCGGGTGGATATCGTGGATGTGAACGTCGGCACGAACAATGGCTTGCCAACGGAGACGTATATCGACACCCTCGTACGCTTCTACACGCCGGGATTTCCATGGTATCTGCTGGAAGTGCAGAAGCGCCAGACGATCCACGACTTCGGTACTTATGCCAGCACGTCCGTGCATTATGTGTCGGAGGATATCAGCACCGGGGCCTTGGGAGGCCGGACCATGCACGGTGCTCTGCGCGCCTTCCCGAACCCGCGAGCGATCGTCTGTGGATCAGTGGTACGGGCCGCTCCGGGTCCACGGCCATCCGTATCACCGACCTCATGGGGGAGAACGGTGCGGTCATGGGTCTCCGGAAGTACCTTTTCTCGTTCGGATATCGAGGTTGACGTGAGCGGGTTACCACGGTAGTTATGCGATCGTCATTGGGGAGGGACCGGAGACGGAGCGTTGCCTCGTGGTTGTTGAATAGCGTCGGCGGTCCACATGGATCCGGACGTGTGCGCGAATGTTCTGCTCAATGCGAATGCCCGAGCCGTCGGGGCTTGCGGCTCTTCAGAGAGAAGTGGACTATCTCAGCACGGTCACATGTCCTTTGGCCTTCCCGAAATCTCTTGACAGCATATCGCGGTACTTCAACTCCCACACATAGACCTCGCTCTCCACAGCCACGCCGTGGTAGTTGCCGTCCCCAAACTTCGCCGGGCGTGGTGCTGGTGAAGAGGCGCTCGCCCCAGCGGTCGAAAATGAGGAACTCGTACTTGTCCACCCAGGGCAGGTTGAAGATGGGTACGAAACCATCGTTGATACCGTCGCCATCAGGCGTGAAGGCGTTCGGCACATGCACGCATCAGGAGGTCGTAGATCACGATGGTGGTGCAAATCTCGTCGGGGCAGCTGTTGGCATCGCTCGCGGTGAGGCAGACATCGTACATGCCACCTTCGCCATCGGGGAAGGTGAACTCCGGATATTCCAATGTGCTGCTTCCCAGTCCGGCGAAATCCCAGAGGAAGTGCACCGCGTTCGATGTGGAGGCGTCGAAGAACTGCACAGTGGGGTCATCGATGAAGATCGTATCCGGCGCATAGCTGAACGCGGCCTCGACCGGAGGTGGCGTGCCGACGATGGCGATATCGGTGGCCTTGCAGCCGGCCTCGTCCATCATGAGGATCAAATAGGCTCCAGGGCATAGGCCTGTGAACAGGCCATTGAACTGCAAGGCCCCGCCATTGATGTTGTAGTAGACGCCCTCCGGATCGTTCACCTGGATGGCGCCATCACAGGAACCGGGACATGTCTCCGGCAGCGTCGTGATGGCGTCGATGACCAGTGGTGGGGGCTCTGCGATAATCGCCATCGCAGATGCGGAACAGCCGTTCTCATCCAAAGCGGTCACGGTATACGTTCCTGCGCACAAGCCCGTGGCCAGTGTATCCGCTGGTCCTGCCACCGCATTACTCCACTGATAGGTATAGCCTAGTGGCGAGGGGTTGCCACCGCTCACGGAGACCTGCATGCTTCCGTTGCATTCACCGAAGCAGACCGCATCGCTTGTGCCGGTGATGGGAACGATCGGTGTGGTGAGCACTACGATCACGCTGTCCAGCGAAGCGCAGCCATCGGGCGTGGTCACGTTCCAGAACAGCAGGTGCGCGCCGCCGTTGGTCGCTGTGATGGTGGTGTTCGCTGCGTATGGATCGGCGAAGCTCACATCGGAAGGGCCGCTCCATAGGCCCGAGGTCCAGGCTCCTGTGGCCGCGAGCGTGGCCTCCAATGTGCAGCTTACTTGATCGGGTCCAGCATCGGGTGGGGAGATCAGGAAGACGTCCACAGTAGCGCTAGCGCTCACGTTCGGGCAAGCGATGATCCCGAAGACCGTATAGGTGTAGGCGCCGACCGGATCCACACCTGGATCGAAGATCCCTGAACAGGCCACACCATAAGGGTTGGTCCAACTACCACCGGGATCCGGCGTTCCTCCGAGCAGTTGGAACAGATCCACGTTCGGTGCTTCGGGACATACCGTCACATTCCCATCAAGCCCCGCGTTGGGCAATGGCTCCACGGTAACGAGCACATTCGCTGCTGCATCGATGCATGGTGTGGTGCCCTGAACGGTATAGGTGAAAGTGCCATCAGGGTCCACTGCGGGATCGAACGTTCCGTTCATCACGGTACCGCCCGTGTTCGTCCAAACACCGCCCAAATCCGGAGTTCCGCCCAACGAATTGATCAATTGCACCATACCGTCGTTGGAGCAAAGCGTGATGGCGCCATCCGATCCCGCATCCGGTGGCACCACCACGGAAACCGTCACGAACGAAGTATCGCTCACGCAGGGCGGCGGAACGAAGAGCAAGTACATATAGGTGCCAGCCACATCCAGCGCCGGGTCGAAGTTCCCGCTATGGGTCAGCCCGTTCGGGTCGGTCCAAGCCCCGCCGGGATCCGGTGAGCCGCTAAGCGATGGGAACAGATCGGTGATGGCAGCATTGCCGCAAATCGTTAAAGCCCCATCGATACCCGCGTCTGGATCGGTGAGCAATACGACCATGATCACACTTTGGTCATTCGGGCAAGGTGCGGTGCCCGCTACCGTGTATGTGTATGCACCCGCCGGATCAAGTCCCGGTGTGAAGAGACCGGCGAACAGGTTGCCGTTGGGATCGGTCCAGGTACCTCCTGGATCCGCACTACCAAGTTCCGGGAACAGCAGCACAGGGGCGCCGGCCGCACAGAGATTCAGTATCGCGTCCGTACCGGCATCGGGTTCCGTCACAATATTCACCAGTACCGAGGCCGATGCTGCTGGACATGGGGCCACACCGAGTACCGTGTAGGTGTAGTTGCCAGCGGGATCGATGGTGGGGTCGAACAGGCCGGTGTGCGCGACACCGTTGGGATCGGTCCATGTGCCTCCTGCATCCGGGCTACCGCCCAGTAAACTGAAGAGATCCTGCGGCGCGCCGGTCGCACAGGCGCTGAGCGCACTGTTGTTACCTGCATCGGGTGGAATGGAAAGCGTGATCGCCACCGTCCCGCTTACACTGGAACAGGGCGGCGGTACTGTGATGGTATAGGTATAGACGCCGGCCGGATCGTTGTTGGGGTCGATCGTGCCGCTGTGCGCGATGCCATTCGGATCCGTCCATGATCCACCGGCATCCGGGGTGCCTCCCAATTGTGCGAAGAGGTCGGTCGGTGCATCGGAGGTGCAGAGTGTGAGCGAACCCGGTGTGCCCGGATCCGGCAAGTTCACCACGGTCACGGTGGCGCTCGCAGCCGCGTTCGGGCAGGGTGCGGTGCCGGTCACGGTGTAGGTGTAGACGCCTGCGATATCCACGCCCGGTGTGAACGTTCCGCTATGTGCGTTGCCGTTCGGGTCGGTCCACGACCCCCCAAGATCCGGTGTGCCGCCCAACGATGCGAACAGATCCGATGGAGGACTTGACACGCACAACGTGAGCGAGCCGTCCGTGCCTGGGTCCGGTGGAGTGGAGATCGAGACGGCTACGCTGGACGTAACGCTCACACAAGGCGGAGGAACCGTTATCGTGTAAGTGTAGGTGCCCGGCGCATCGGTACCTGGATCGAAGGTGCCGCTGAAAGGATCGCCGTTGGGATCGGTCCATGCGCCACCCGCATCCGGTGTTCCACCAAGTTGGCTGAACAGATCGCCCACCGGATCAGTGGTACACCATGTCACACCACCGGGCGTGCCTGGATCCGGTAAGCTTACCACGCTCACGGTAACCACTGCGGATGCCGCCGGGCAGGGCGCTATGCCGCTTACCGTATAGGTGTAATCCCCAACGATGTCGTTCGCAGGATCGAAGTTGCCGCTGTGCGCGGAGCCATTGGGGTCCGTCCATGTGCCTCCCAAATCCGGTGCCCCGCTCAACGAGGCGAATAGATCTTCAGCAGGACTTGATATGCACAACGTGAGCGAACCATCCATACCAGGATCCGGTGGTGCGGAAAGCGATACCGCCACTGTGGAAGTAACGCTCAGACAGGGCGGAGGAACAGTGATCGTGTAAGTGTAGATGCCCGGCGCATCGGTAGCTGGATCGAAGGTGCCGATGAACGGATCGCCGTTGGGATCGGTCCATGTGCCACCCGCATCCGGTGTTCCACCCAATTCACCGAACAGATCGCCTACCGGATCAGTGGTACACCATGTGATCACGCCAGGAAGACCAGGATCCGGAAGGCTTACCACACTTACGGTCACCAAGGCGAAGTGCGAAGGACACGGAGCCGTTCCGCTTACTGTGTAGGTATAGTCGCCGATCACATCGTTGGCAGGATCGAAGGTGCCGCTGTGCGCATTGCCGTTGGGGTCGGTCCATGAACCACCTGCATCCGGTGATCCGCCCAGTGAAGCGAAAAGACCGGTGAGCGGGCTTGAGACGCACAACGTGATCGCGCCATCCGATCCGGCATTCGGTGGTGCCGAAAGAGCAACGGTGACGGTGGAGGTCACGCTCACGCATGGCGGCGGAACGGTGATGGTGTGCGCCCTCCCCCCCCCCCCCCGGCCCGGCGCCGTTCGGGTGTTGACGGCCTCGGCTCACCGTTACTGTTCACGCTTACGCATGGCGGCGGAACGGGTAGTGTACGCCCGGGCTCATGTTCGCCGGATCGTACTGTCCACCGACCACTGGGCTCGGGCCGGTCCAGGTGCCACCGGCATCGGGCGTTCCGTTCAGTTGGGCGAAGAGATCAGCGGGGCCATCCGTAGTACACAACGTGATCGAGCCGGGAAGACCTGCATCGGGCAAAGCGACAACGCTCACCGTTACCACTGCGGATGCCGCTGGGCAAGGCGCTGTCCCATTCACCGTGTAGGTGTAATCACCCGCTGGGTCGTTCGCTGGGTTGAAAGTGGCGCTGTGCGCGAGGCCATTGGGATCGGTCCAAGATCCGCCAGCATCCGGGCTTCCGCCAAGCGACGCGAAGAGCGAGGTGGCCGGGCTGCTTATGCACAAGGTGAGCGCGTCGTCGATGCCTGCATCGGGCGGCTGTACTTCGCTCACCGTTACTGTGCTGTTCACGCTTACGCATGGCGGCGGAACGGTGATGGTGTAGGTGCACGCCCGGGTTCATGCCCGCCGGATCGTATTGCCCCCCGACCACCGGGCTCGGGCCGGTCCAGTTGCCACCCGCATCGGGCGTTCCGTTCAGTTGTGCGAAGAGATCAGCGGTGCCATCGGTGGTGCAAAGCGTGATCGATCCAGGAAGACCTGCATCCGGCAGCGCCACAACGCTCACGGTCACCACCGCAGAAGCTGAAGGACAAGGTGCGGTGCCTGTAACGGTGTAGGTGTAATCACCCGCTGGATCGTTCGCTGGGTTGAACGTGCCGCTGTGCGCAAGGCCGTTGGGTCCGGTCCAGGATCCGCCAACATCAGGGCTTCCGCCGAGCGAACCGAAGAGCGATGTGGCCGGGCTGCTTATGCACAAGGTGAGCGCGTCGTCGATGCCTGCATCGGGCGGCTGCACTTCGCTCACCGTTACTGTGCTGTTCACGCTTACGCATGGCGGCGGAACGGTGATGGTGTAAGTGTACACGCCCGGGTTCATGCCCGCCGGATCGTATTGCCCACCGACCACCGGGCTCGGGCCGGTCCAGTTGCCACCCGCATCGGGCGTTCCGTTCAGTTGTGCGAAGAGATCAGCGGGGCCATCCGTAGCACACAACGTGATCGATCCAGGAAGACCTGCATCGGGGTTCGTCACCACGTTCACATCGACAATTGCCGTTGCGGTCGGGCAGGGTGCCGTGCCAACAACGGTGTAGGTATAGATCCCAGCGTTCATGTTCGATGTGTTGAACATGCCACCCGCCACGGGACTCGGGCCGGACCAAGTGCCTCCTGGATCCGGGGAACCACCAAGTTGCACGAAGAGATCGATGGCCGGGCTCGTCACACACAACGCGATGGCCCCATCGATCCCTGCATCCGGCATCGTGTTGACCGACACCGTTACCGTGGCGGTTTCGTTCGGGCACGGTGCAGTACCGGTAACGGTGTACACATAAGCTCCAGCGTTCATGTTCGCTGGGTTGAACATGCCACCAACTACTGGGCTCGGACCGCTCCATGCACCACCGGCATCAGGTGTTCCGCCAAGTGGTGCGAAGAGACTTACGGCCGCATCGGTGCTGCAAAGTGTGATCGCACCATCTACGCCGGGGTCGGGCGGCGTGTTGGTGGTCATGGTGACCGTGGCGGTCTCGCTGGGGCAAGGTG
Organism: Flavobacteriales bacterium; assembly: GCA_016717305.1. GTDB lineage: Bacteria > Bacteroidota > Bacteroidia > Flavobacteriales_F > PHOS-HE28 > PHOS-HE28. Next base: position 6,516 of record JADKFY010000003.1, on the reverse strand, counting down.
CAACACCATTGACGGTGTAGGTGTACACGCCATCGGCATCAGTACCAGGTGTGAAAGTGGCACCGAAGGCACCGCCCCCCGGCGCGGTCCAAGTACCACCGGCGTCCGGTGTTCCGCCAAGCTGCGCGAAGAGATCCACTGCACCATCGGTGCTGCACACGGTGAGGGCGCCATCCACTCCGGGGTCCGGAGGTGTGTTGATCGTGGTGGTGACTGTCGCTGTTTCGTTCGGGCACGGTGCAGTGCCGGTAACGGTGTACACATAAGCTCCAGCGTTCATGTTCGCTGGGTTGAACATGCCACCAACTACTGGGCTCGGACCGCTCCATGCACCACCTGCATCAGGTGTTCCGCCAAGTTGTGCGAAGAGACTTACGGCCGCATCGGTGCTGCAAAGTGTGATCGCACCATCTACGCCGGGGTCGGGCGGCGTGTTGGTGGTCGCTGGTGACCGTGGCGGTCTCGCTGGGGCAGGGTGCAACACCATTGACGGTGTAGGTGTACACGCCATCGGCATCGGTACCAGGTGAAAGTGGCACCGAAGGCACCGCCCCCCGGGGCGGTCCAGTACCACCGGCGTCCGGTGTTCCGCCGAGCTGCGCGAAGAGATCCACTGCACCATCGGTGCTGCACACGGTGAGGGCGCCATCCACTCCGGGATCCGGGAGGTGTGTGATCGTGGTGGTGACTGTCGCTGTTTCGTTCGGGCACGGTGCAGTGCCGGTAACGGTGTACACATAAGCTCCAGCGTTCATGTTCGCTGGGTTGAACATGCCACCAACTACTGGGCTCGGACCGCTCCATGCACCACCGGCATCAGGTGTTCCGCCAAGTTGTGCGAAGAGACTTACGGCCGCATCGGTGCTGCAAAGTGGATCGCACCATCTACGCCGGGGTCGGGCGGCGTGTTGGTGGTCATGGTGACCGTGGCGGTCTCGCTGGGGCAGGTGCAACACCATTGACGGTGTAGGTGTACACGCCATCGGCATCAGTACCAGGTGTGAAAGTGGCACCGAAGGCACCGCCCCCCGGCGCGGTCCAAGTACCACCGGCGTCCGGTGTTCCGCCGAGTTGCGCGAAGAGATCCACTGCACCATCGGTGCTGCACACGGTGAGGGCGCCATCCACACCAGGATCGGAGGTGTGTTGATCGTGGTGGTGACCGTGGCTGTTTCGTTCGGACACGGTGCGTGCCGGTAACGGTGTAGGTGTAGACCTCCAGCGTTCATGTTCGCTGGGTTGAACATGCCACCAACTACTGGGCTCGGACCGCTCCATGCACCACCGGCATCAGGTGTTCCGCCAAGTTGTGCGAAGAGACTACGGCCGCATCGGTGCTGCAAAGTGTGATCGCACCATCTACGCCGGGGTCGGGCGGCGTGTTGGTGGTCATGGTGACCGTGGCGGTCTCGCTGGGGCAAGGGCAACACCATTGACGGTGTAGGTGTACACGCCATCGGCATCAGTACCAGGTGTGAAAGTGGCACCGAAGGCACCGCCCCCCGGCGCGGTCCAAGTACCACCGGCGTCCGGTGTTCCGCCAAGCTGCGCGAAGAGATCCACTGCACCATCGGTGCTGCACACGGTGAGGGCGCCATCCACTCCGGGTCCGGGGGTGTTGATCGTGGTGGTGACTGTGCGCTGTTTCGTTGGGCAAGGTGCCGTGCGGTGACGGTGAGTACACACCCCAGCGTTCATGTTCGCTGGGTTGAACATGCCACCAACTACTGGGCTCGGACCGCTCCATGCACCACCTGCATCAGGTGTTCCGCCAAGTTGTGCGAAGAGACTTACGGCCGCATCGGTGCTGCAAAGTGTGATCGCACCATCTACGCCGGGGTCGGGCGGCGTGTTGGTGGTCATGGTGACCGTGGCGGTCTCGCTGGGGCAGGGTGCAACACCATTGACGGTGTAGGTGTACACGCCATCGGCATCAGTACCAGGTGTGAAAGTGGCACCGAAGGCACCGCCCCCCGGGGCGGTCCAAGTACCACCGGCGTCCGGTGTTCCGCCAAGCTGCGCGAAGAGATCCACTGCACCATCGGTGCTGCACACGGTGAGGGCGCCATCCACTCCGGGATCCGGAGGTGTGTTGATCGTGGTGGTGACCGTGGCGGTCGCATCAGGACAAGGTGCCGTGCCAGTGATGGTGTAGGTGTATACCCCAGCGCTCATACTGCCAGGGTTGAACATGCCACCAACTACTGGGCTCGGACCGCTCCAAGCACCACCGGCATCAGGTGTTCCGCCAAGTTGTGCGAAGAGACTTACGGCCGCATCGGTGCTACAGAGTGTGACGGCGCCTGGGGTGCCCGCATCCACAGTGGAGCCTACGGTGATCGTGACCGTGGAAGTGGCTGGACATCATGTGTATCCATCCTGATAGATCGTCACGGTGTACACACTTGTAGTGGACACCGATGCGATCGGGTTGGCGATACCCGCATTGTTCAGACCTGTTGCCGGGGTCCAGGCATAAATGATGGAACCATTGCCAGGCGCGCAGTCCGCGAAGCCATTGAAGGTCACTCCCGAAGCCATTGGTGGCGTGTCAGCGAAAACCGTGTTGCCGTTCCCATCCAGCAACTCGTAAGCGTGTTCCGCATTGAAAAGCAGGCTCGGTTGGTAGCTGATCTGGATGGATTGCCCGTCAAGCACGTTGATCGCGTAGCTGATGTTCGTTCCGTTGGCCATACCATAGACCATGGGTACCCCGTTCACCGTGACCGTCACCGTCGCACCATCCCAACCATCGCCGAACGTGTCGAAGAGGTTGAGCGTGTAGATGCACGGTGCCGGGGAAACGATCCCGTTCACCACCGCGTTCAACTGCACATCGCCCGGTGTGCAGATGGTTTGACGGCACCTGCATCAACAGTGGGCCCGGGGATGATCGTGACCGTGACGGTCGTATCATAGGTGCAGCCGAAATTGTCCGTGGCGTGGTAGACGTAGTTGAAATTCCCGACACCCGGCGGCGTCACACAGATCTGATCGCAGTTCCCGGACGTTGAGGTGATGTTCGGTCCGGTCCACCAAGTGCTGTCACACGCGTTCCCATAAACCGGGGTGAACTCGGTAAGGCCGGGAAAAAGCGATGGGTCGAAATCCAGAGAGAAGCCGCACAGAAAACCGTTGTCCAGCGCCCACATATCGCAGATCTGTAGCGTCCATGTGCCGTTCAGCGAGCTGCCGAGCAGGCCTGTGAGCGGGTCCACGCTTTCATACGATCCTGCTGGTAAAGTGACACCGGCGTTCGCGGCCATGGTGCCGTTCACCGCTAAGGGTCGATGCAGTACGTCCAGCAAGTGCCTGGGTTGGGGTTCGCGTCGTCGTTGTCGTCCGGAATACCGAGATAGGTGCCCGTCCCACCTTGTTGATGGAGGATCACGGTCTCACCGCTCGGGCTGATGATCGAGATGATCAGATCGCCAAGGAAGGAGTGTTCTATGTCGAAGCAGATCGCGTTGAGATCGTTGATGTTGTTCAGCGTTTGACCGGGTGCGAATTGGTTGAACGTGATCTCGCTTGTGAAACACGAACCCACGTTGTCCGGTAAAAGCACACCAGCACCATAGTTCGCGTCGGGTGTGGCGCTCCAGGTCACGGCATTCACATCACCGTCCATGCAAAGTGTTTCACCGAGGCAGCCGTATTGATCACCGCCAGTGCCCGCGAACGAGGGCTCCGTGCCAACGAGCACTTGGAGGTCCACCAGATTGGTGCTCGCACAACCGTTGTTATCCTCCAAATAGAGTTGTACCACATACTCGCCCGGGTTGTTGAACACATGGCTGACCACAGGGCCTGTGGAACTGGTCGCGCCATCATCGAAATCCCAAAGCCATTGCGCGATCGCGAAGCCGGGTGCCGCGAACGATGCGCTGCCATTGAAGTTCACAGCTTCCCCCGGGCAGATCTTCGCCGGGGCTCCGCCCACCATGGAGGCCACTGCGGTAGGTCTTGCGCACGGTGTGGTGCAACTGATGCTGCCCGCGAAGACACCCAGCCCCGCATTGTTCGAGTGCCACACGAAGGTGAGGCAGCCGGTCACGTTGCCGACACTGGCTGATATCACCTGCCCTTGGAGCGTGTTTCCGGTCCAATTTCCGATCAGTGGTGCGGCGGTGTTGTCGCCGTCGTAGATGGTCATGTTATCGATCGGCGCTGCGCCGTTCGTCGCCATCAAAGCGGTGATGAAATTCACCGAGATGGCGTCCCCGGGATTGTCCGGGCAGATCGTGTAGGTATAGTCCTCATTGTTCGAGTAGCCAGAACCACCTTGACCACCGCTGTCCAGGAAGGCACCCACGCAGGTGTTGTCCGTCCCATTGAAGATCACATACGCTTGGGCGGTCAAGGCAACCGAAAGCACCCAACCGGCGATCAGTAGTCCGCCGCGTGCGAGCGAACTGCGGTAGTGCGGGTCGCGGCGGCGAAAGGCTCTTTCAAGAAGCCTGCATGGCGAACCTATGTGGAACTGGCCCTGCACGTGTTCCGATGTGTGGAACGCGATGAAAATAGGACCATCTTTCCAACCACAGCGGACCGCCCTGGTTCGATTCGGCGAACACCGCGATATGGACGACGAAGCCAGGAACTTCGGGCGATAGGATCCTTCCCTGCGCCGAACGCGTCATTTCAGCAAGGTGATGTGGCCCACGAATTCCCGCTTCTCCAGGGAATAACCGGCCTTTACGCGCAACTTGTAGGGATACACGCCTTCGGCTAGTATTGCGCCGCCGCCATTGTTCATGGTGCCGTTCCAAGCCAGCGCCGGATCCGCAGAACGGAAGACGATCTCACCCCACCGGTCGAAGATCATGAGTTCAAAATCCGCTTTGGAGATGTCGTTCCCGGTAACCGAGAATGTCTCGTTCAGGCCATCGCCATCAGGTGTAAAGGTGTTGGGAACGTACACGAGCAACTCATCCTCGACCTCTACCAGTCGCGTGATGGAATCAGCACAGCCCAGAACGTTGGTCACTAGCAACGTGACAGGGTAGGTCGCACCGAATTGATCGGGGAAAGAAAATGCGGGATCGGGCTCTTGTGAAGTGCCCAGCCCAGCGAAATCCCAATCGTACGTCACCGCGTAAGGCCCGGCCTGCTCGTTGAACTGCACATGCGGCCAAAGAACATTGGCCGGGTTTTCGGACCAACTGAATTGCGCTTCCGGCAGGGGAAGAACCGTGACGAGATCCACGATGAGCGTAGTGTCCGTGCAACCGTTCGGCCAGGTAACAATGGCGCCCACATCGAAGGCGCCGATATCGCCGTAGGCGTGACTTACAACTGGTGGCCCGCTGGTACTTACACCATCTCCGAAGTCCCATTCCACGGTCGCTCCGCCAGTAGTGTCCGTTACCGTGAAGGTCACCGCGAAGGGTTCGCAACCAAGGGTGGAGTCCACACTAAGGATCAGCACCGGGATCGGCGTTACCTCTACCCAGGTGCAACGCTCCAGTGTGGGGGTTTCACAACCATCAGAAAGGACCATGCATACCAACTGTGAAGCTGTGAGCACGATCGTATCACTGGCATCGGGTCCCGGTCCTTGTCCCCAGTCGTACGCATAGCTCCCGTCGCCGCCCATCACGTTCACCGGAGCAAGCACAACAGGCACTTCGGGGCACATCATGGTATCAACGATGTCGAACTGTAGGAAAGGTCGCACGGTCACGGTAACGTCGAGCGTGTCGGAACTGCATCCGTTCACGTCCAGAGCGAACACCGTGTAGGTGGTGGTGCCGTTCGGGCTCACACTATGTGGACCATTCCCCGCCAACCCATTGGACCATTGTTGTTGCAACGTGCCTATGCCTCCTTGTGCGAAAGCGTTGAGCAGCGCGTTCCCTGTTTTGCAGATCGTGGTATCGTTCACGAGCAAGTTGATGGTCACCGCAGGTGGTTCATTTATGGTGGCTGTGAGCGTGTCGCTGCAGCCATTTCCGTTCACACCTTCAGTGACCACCACCGCATAGGTCCCCGCAGGGCCGGTGAACGTATCCGCGTTGGCCGCGGTCGTGGTCTGCACGATCGCGTTGCTTTGATCGGTCCAGGTGTAGTTCCAAGGGCCCGCGTTCCCAGCTGTGCTGATCGCTATGGTTCCGGAACTAGCTCCATTGCACAGCAAGTCCGTTGTCACCAAAACGCTGGTATGACTGTTCGTCGTCATGGTGACCTGTCCGGTCTCGGGGCAACCGCCCAGTGCAGGGGAGGCGTAGACATAGATGCCGTCCGTATCAACACCGGGCTGGAAGGTCCCTGAATGCGGGTCGCCATTGGGATCGAGCCAGTCACCTCCTGTTTGCGGGGGTGTGGTGAACAATGCGAAGAGATCCACCGGTGGATCGTAGGTGCAAACCGTATCGGTCGCCGGAGGGACCACGATGGCCGGAAGCACATGCACCGTGATCGTGATGCTGGAAGTGAGAACGGGGTTTCCGTTATCGGTGCCCTCGAAGGTCACATAGTGGTAGCCCACATCGGTCAGTGCTGGAGTGAAACCGGCGG